>NZ_CP150668.1:0-1272500 GCF_038024095.1 Polaribacter tangerinus
ATGACATTAACTGCTGATTCAGTTTGGAATGATTGCTTGTCTTTCATTAAAGACAATATTAAACCACAGGCTTACAAAACTTGGTTTGAACCAATAAAACCCGTAAAACTTTCAGGAGAAGCGTTAACTATTCAAGTACCTAGTAAATTTTTTTACGAATGGTTAGAAGAACATTACATTAAATTATTAAGAGTTGCATTGGTTAGAAAGTTAGGAAGTGATGCAAAGCTTGTGTATGATGTAAAAATGGAAAATAACTATAGTAGTAATAGACCTCAAATAGTTAAAATTCCTAGTTCGAATAGAGATCCTTTAAAACCACAAAAAGTTACAGTACCATTTGATTCTGACAAAAGAGAACTAAGAAACCCTTTTGTAATACCGGGTTTGCAAAAGGTAAAAATAGAGTCACAGTTAAATCCTAATTACAATTTTGTTAATTTTATAGAAGGAGATTCTAACAGATTAGCACGTTCTGCTGGTATGGCAGTTGCAAACAAACCTGGTGGAACTTCTTTTAATCCACTATTAATTTATGGTGGAGTAGGTCTAGGAAAAACTCATTTAGCACATGCTATTGGTGTAGATATTAAAGATAAATATCCAGACAAAACGGTACTATATATATCTTCAGAAAAATTTACTCAACAATTTATTGATTCTGTAAAATCAAACACTAGAAATGATTTTATTCATTTTTATCAAATGATAGATGTTTTAATAATTGATGATGTACAGTTTTTATCTGGTAAAGCAGGTACTCAAGATGTTTTTTTCCATATTTTTAACCATTTACATCAAAATGGCAAACAAGTAATTTTAACTTCAGACAAAGCACCAGTAGATATGCAAGATATTGAACAGCGCTTACTATCTCGTTTTAAATGGGGACTTTCTGCGGAATTACAAGCGCCAGATTATGAGACTCGTATTTCTATCTTGCAAAATAAACTTTACAGAGATGGTGTAGAAATGCCAGAAGAGATTGTAGAGTATATTGCAAAAAATATTAAATCGAATGTAAGGGAATTAGAGGGAGTTATTATTTCTATGATAGCACAAGCCTCTTTTAACAGAAAAGAATTTTCTTTAGAGTTAGCAAAGCAAATAGTAGATAAGTTTGTTAAAAATACCAAGAAAGAGGTTTCGATAGATTATATACAGAAAGAAGTGTCTAAGTATTTTGATATGGATGTAGCCACCTTACAATCTAAAACAAGAAAAAGACATATTGTTCAAGCAAGACAATTGGCTATGTATTTTGCTAAAAGACTTACCAAAACTTCTCTAGCAAGCATAGGAAATCAAATTGGTCAGCGAGATCATGCCACTGTTTTACATGCTTGTAAAACTGTAGATAATTTAACAGAAACTGATAAACAATTTAGAAAATACGTAGACGATTTAACCAAGAAGTTAACATTTTAATTTTTCTCGTCTTCTTTATTCATGATTTCTTATGAAAAAAATACTCATGGTTTGCTTGGGAAATATCTGTAGATCTCCCTTGGCAGAAGGTATTTTAAAATCTAAAGTAAATGGAAAAGATGTTTTTGTAGATTCTGCTGGAACAGCCGCATATCATGTTGGAAATTTACCTGATGAGCGTTCTATCGAAGTCGCAAAAAAGCATCAAATTGATATTACTAACCAAAGCGCAAGAAAATTTACAATGAAAGATTTTGATATTTTCGATAGCATTTTTGTGATGGATAAAAGTAATTATCACAACGTTGTTGCACTGGCAAGAGATGATAATGACATTGCCAAAGTTTCTCTTATTCTAGACGCATCAGAAAAATCAACTTTGCTAGAAGTTCCAGATCCTTATTATGGAGGGAATGAAGGTTTTGATAAGGTTTACACTATGTTAGATGATGCTTGTAATGAGATTGCAAAAAGTCTTATTTAAAATTTTTTAGGCTTTACACTCATAAATAAATTAATTAAAAATGATAGGTAAACTTTATTTGATTCCCACTACTTTAGGAGAAACAGAACCTTTAGAAGTGATGCCCTTATCAGTAAAAAAAGTAGTAGAGCAAATAGATTATTATATTGTAGAAAACGAAAAGTCTGCACGTAAATTTATTAAAAAGATTTGTCCTAAAAAGTCTCAACCTTCTTTGCAGATTATGTCTTTAGATAAATATGCAGAAGAACTAGAAACTAGAAAATATTTAGATGTTTGTAACGAAGGTAATAATGTAGGTTTACTTTCCGAAGCTGGCGTTCCTGCCATTGCCGATCCTGGTGCTACTATAGTAAAACTTGCACACGAAAAAAATATTAAGGTGGTACCACTTGTAGGTCCTTCTTCCATAATTATGGCCATGATGAGCGCTGGAATGAATGGGCAAAATTTTGCGTTTAACGGCTATTTACCGATAGATAAATCTGAGAGAAAGAAAGCTATTAAAGATTTAGAAAAACTTTCTAAAGACAAAAATCAATCTCAAATCTTTATAGAAACTCCCTACAGAAATGATAAAATGTTTGCAGATTTAAAAGCAGTTTTATCCACCAGTACAAATTTATGTATTGCTGCAGATATTACACTGCCAACCGAGTTTATAAAAACACAAACTATTTTAGATTGGAAAAGTACTCCTGTTGATATTCACAAAAAACCAGCTATATTTATTATTCATAAATAGTTACAATACCAATAAGTAATTTGAAAATTTAAATAGCAGATTTTATTCTTGGTAATAAAAACGAAACCCCAATTTTATTAGATTGTTGCGTTTCTGTCTGCTTTGATGGTAGACAAATCGTAACCAGCAAACCTTTTTAAATACAGTTGTATGCTAGCTCCATATGCGTCTGAAAATCTTCTAGCACCATTACTTCTAAGGTATTTTTTTACATTTCCAGCACCACTTAAATGTGCAGCTGCTAAAATACCTGATTCAGTAATTTTTATGCCATTTATTGTTTTTCCTACCGAACGGCTTATATCTTTCCTAAGAATCCATTTGTTTACTTTACATAAGGCTACAAAAGCTTTTTCTTGGGTTTTAGGAGATTTTAAGAAAGCTTCTTTATTGTGAATTTTAAACCGCTTTAAAGTATGTATTCCAAATTGGTATTTACCCAAATACCCTAATGTGTTTACACTATTATATTTTCCTTGAGACTCTTTAAAAGCAACAGCTTCTTTAAAAGCAATGAAGTTTTTAGGTAAATATAAAATAGTGTTTTTAATTTCTAAAGGAAAACTTAAAGGAACAACACCATTTTTTGAGTAGTTTAATTCCTTTTTATTAGAAGTGCTAATTTTTGTTGCATTTATAAAAACTAGTATTATAATGCTTAAAAATAAATATTTAAGTTTGATAAAATTATCTTTCTGTTTTGCGGTGCAAAAATACAATACAATCTATGCCTTAAAAGCTAAAAATTGTTAAATTTAATTAAAAATATAAATAATGAAATTTTAACTGTCCTTTATTGTTAATTTCAAGTGTAGGAGATGGAATTTTTATGAAATTAATAACAGAAAAAATCGATTTTAGTACTTTAGAGTTTGTTTTAACTTTCGTTAAATCGACATCTAAACTAAGGTAAAACTGTCTGTAAGGCTTTTGTTGTAACAAATTTACAGTAGAATTTTTACCGTATAACATTCCTTCGGCCCCATATCCTACAGCAATATTTAACCATTTTGGTATTTCGCTTTGTTTGTAAAAAGACCAAATATTGGCAGATAACCAATAAGTTTGTCCGTTGTAATCTTTTAATGTTTGTTCTAAAAAGTTTTTACCAAGTGCAGATGGTCTTAGTGCTGCATATTTAGTTTGATTATTAAATGAATATTTTACAGTTATTCTTTGTTCCTGCCAAAGTAATTCTTGCCCAATTAAAAGACTCGTACCAGCAGCGTTTGCAAGAATATCTCCTGTAGACGCTCCCCATTCTTTAGAAAAGCCATCTAAAATTTCTACTGCAGTTAAAAATGAAAACCCTAAAGTAGCTCCATAAATAAGTTGATTTTTCTTTGAAACACCAGACCAATCCAAAACCTCCATACCAATTTTACCGAGATAGTAAGAGGTCATAAAATGACCAACTTTATCCATTTGTTGCCATTCTGTATTGTCATTTTTAAACCTGAAGCTTCCGCGTGCATAGTCTTTATACCAAAGTTCATTTAAAGCAATTAGTGTTCCTGAAGCCAAAACACTTTCTGTAATTATTACGGTATTTCTTCTTTTCTTGTTAAGGGTATCCGATTTTTTTAAAAAAGATATTTCTTGGGCTTTCGTACAAAAAGTAACCAGTAATACAATACCAATAAAAATGTTTTTTTGAAGCTTCAAAATAAATAGTGTTTAGTTTTAAGGTTACTTAAAATATTATCTGTTAACTCCTTTTTTACTTAACCATCTTTGGTACTTAATTGCGTTTCTGTTATGTTGATAGAGTGATTTAGAAAATTCATGAAAACCAATTTTTTCAATACTTGCACACATATAAAAGTAAGCGTGTTTTTCAGCATTTAAAACAGCATCTATGGCCGATACGTCTGGCATAGCTATTAGCGTTGGTGGTAATCCTTTGTGTTTGTATGTGTTGTATTTAGAGGGCAGTTCTAAATCTTTGGTTAATACTCTTTTCACACTATAATCTTGTCCTTTTTTTTCTCTAATAGCATAAATAACTGTTGGGTCGGCTTGTAATGGCCAGCCATTTTTTAATCTGTTTAAATACAACCCAGCTATAGTGGGTCTTTCAGAATTTTGTGCAGTTTCTTTTTGCACAATAGAGGCAAGTGTAATAACTTCATTTATAGTTAAATTAATAGCCTTAGCTTTCGCTATTCTCTCAGAATTCCAAAAACGTTTGTACTCCTTTAACATTCTATTTCTAAAGTTGTCGGCAGAAATTGTCCAGTAAAATTCGTAACTATTAGGTATAAACATTCCTAAAACAGATTTTTCAGTAAAGTTATTTTCAGTTAAAAATTTCTTATCTAAAAAAGAGTCTAATAATGAAATGGAGTCAGCTGCAATTTGATGAGAAATTCTTCCTGCAAGTTTTTCTAGAGTGTCTTGGTTGTTAAAAGCAACTTTTACTGGTGTTTGGTTGCCAACACGCAACATATTTACAATTTCATTGTTAGACATTCCTTTTTTTAAAAGGTAACATCCAGGTTTTGGTTGTTTTAAGTTTTTTTGAGCGGCAACAAATAAAAAGGTGTTTTTATGTGAAGAAAAAGGACTCATTTTTTCTTTTACATTTTGTAAGTTGTCCGAAGGATAAACAAAAAGAAGGGTAGTTTTTGTAATTGTTTCGCCAAAAATTTTTTGATAATAATTGTAACTAATAACAATACCAACAAACAAGATGGTAGAAATAACGGCTATGATAAATTTTTTACTCAAGTGATTTTTTTTTATTTTGATTGAATGCGTTGTACTAGTAATTCGTCTTTATATTTTCCATTAGATAAAATCCAGTCTTTTTTTACTCCTATTTTTTCAAATTTAAACTTATTAAATAAAGAAAAGCTTTTATCATTATCAATGGTAATATTTGCATATAACTGATGCAAATTTAAGTGTTTAAAACAATAATTTATAATCATGCTTAACGCATCTGAGGCAAAACCTTTATTTTGATATTCTGGGTGAATTAAAATACCAATACCGGCCCTTTTATGTTGTGGATCAAAATCAAATAAATCGATCATTCCAATGCTATTTTTCGACTTTTTCTCTTCAATTAATAATCGTAGTTGTTTGGTTTCATAAATATCTAAATGTGCATTTTCTATGTATTGCTTTAATATGTATTTAGAAAAAGGTGTTTGAGTATGGCTAATTTCCCAAAACAATTCGTTGTTTTCAATTTCAAACAAAAACTCTAAATCTTCTGGCTCTAAAGCCCTAAGGATTGTTTTATTAGTTGATAACAGCATAAAATAATAGTTTTTTTATGTAGAATTATAGTTCAATTAAACCAGAAAAAACAAATGTTGCAGGTCCTGTTAAAAATATATTAGAATACAAACCATTATTTTCGCTAAAAGAAACCTCTAGCTTACCGCCTTGTACAGGTAATGAAATTTTATTTTCTGAGGTTTTGTTCGTTTTATGCATCGCAATAGCAACAGCAGTTACACCTGTTCCACAAGCTAATGTTTCATTTTCAACTCCTTTTTCATAAGTTCTTACTTGAAATGTATGGTTGTTAATTTTTTCTACAAAATTTACGTTGCTACCAACACCTTGGTATGAATTTCTAATTTTTTGTCCGTTTTTAACTACTGGGTAATTTTCTAAGTCAGAAACCATTTCTACATGGTGTTGAGTTCCAGTATAAAGAAAAACACTATTTTCTGTAACTTTAATATCTTGAACATCAATCATTTTAAGAGATATAATTTCATTATGTATACTTGCAAAATGGGGTCCATCAACAGCTGTAAAATTTGTTTGATTAGATACGATACCTAATTTTTTTGCAAAAGCAACAGCACATCTAGCACCGTTACCACAAAAAGTTTCGCTTCCGTCTGCATTAAAATAGCGCATTCTAAAATCGAAGTCAGAATTATTTTCAATTAAAATTACACCATCTGCGCCAATACCGAAATTTCGGTTACAAATTTTAGCAATTAAATCTATGTTGTTTGCAGGAAAAAATAGATTTCTGTTATCAATCATAACAAAATCATTTCCGGTACCTTGGTATTTAATAAATTCAATTTTCATTCGACAAATATAGTTATAATAAGGAAAACTTTTGTTTGTTAAAAACCGGTTAAAGTGCGTTAAAATCAAGTTAAACACATTTTTTAATTCTGTTAAAATTATATATTTGAATGTAAAAATTAAATCAAAATTAAAATGAAAAAAGCATTTAGTTATTTAGGTATGGCAGTTTTAGGGGGCGCAATTTCATTAGGTGGCTACCAATTGCTTTTAGATAAAGATGTAAAAGCTGCAGACTCTTTACCCAAAAATCGTTTAGAAACTATTCCAACAAATTACACAACTACTTATAACAAAGTAAATTCTGTAGAGACGTACACCGATTTTACAGTTGCTGCAGAAAAAACGATACATTCTGTAGTTCACGTAAAAAATACTGCGGTAAGAACACAAA
Source organism: Polaribacter tangerinus (assembly GCF_038024095.1). Classification (NCBI taxonomy): domain Bacteria; kingdom Pseudomonadati; phylum Bacteroidota; class Flavobacteriia; order Flavobacteriales; family Flavobacteriaceae; genus Polaribacter; species Polaribacter tangerinus. Next base: position 7,114 of record NZ_CP150668.1, read on the forward strand.
CCAATCCTTGGGCAGAGTTGTTTTATGGAAGTGGGAGAGGCACAAGAAAGTACGAACAAGTTGGTACTGGAAGTGGTGTAATAATTTCTGCAGATGGTTACATTGTTACAAATAATCATGTAATTGAAGATGCAACAGATATTGAAATTACATTAAATAATCAGAAGAAATATGCAGCGGAATTAATTGGTACAGATCCAACAAACGACATTGCGTTGTTAAAAATTGAGGTAGATTTTGATCTTCCATATACACCTTTCGCTAATTCAGATTCTGTGAAAATTGGAGAGTGGGTTTTGGCTGTTGGAAACCCCTACAATTTAACATCTACAGTAACTGCTGGTATTGTTTCTGCCAAAGGAAGAGATTTAGAAGGAAATAGAAATATAGAGTCTTTTATTCAAACAGATGCAGCAGTAAACCCAGGTAATAGTGGTGGAGCATTGGTTAATACCCGAGGAGAATTGATTGGAATAAACACCGCTATATCCTCTAAAACAGGTTCATTTATAGGATATTCTTTTGCTGTACCATCTAATATTGCTAAGAAAATTATCGACGATATTTTGGAGTTTGGTAAAGTTCAGCAGGCAATTTTAGGAATAAATGTCGATTTAACTTACAAAGGAGAAGGTGTTAAAATTGCAGGTATTTCTGAACTCACAGAGAAAACTAAAACATTCGATTTAAAAGAAGGTGATATTATTACCCGAATTAACAATGTAAAAATTACCAAGTTTTCTGATTTAAAAGGTCAGTTAACAGCTAAAAGGCCTGGAGAATTTGTAGATGTTACTATTCTTAGAGACGGAGAAACTTTTGTAAAAAATGTGCAATTGTCTAAATCTGTAGAAAGATACATTGCAAGTAGTTTTAACTGGGAACTGAAAGATTTAAACAACGACGAAAAAAAGAAAATGTCTATTTCTAACGGTGTAAAAATTATTAATAGTGATAGAGATGGTGAGTTTTATAGTTTAAAAGGGTACATTATAACTAAAGTGAATGATAAAAAAGTAAGCAACGCGAGAGAAACAGCCCAATTATTAGACAAGCTATCTACTTCAAGGCAAAGAGTTTTTATAGAAATGTTGAATGAAGAGGGCGAAATTGAACGATATATTTTTCAATAAAATAAGTATTTTCAACTTTAAATCCTGATGTAAACATCAGGATTTTTTTATGATAAAAATTTTTTCACGAAATCGATTTCGTATTTGTAAAAATTTAAATACTTTTGCCGAAAATATAATTATACTATCAGTATTATGTCAACATTAATAGATTATAACAAAGAAGTCTTATTGCAAGCAAAGACCAGAAGAGCAACTGTAGAGTTTATAAATATAGTTAACGATTTATGGTATGATAAATCTATAGAATTAGTTCTTTTTAAAAATCCTTTGGTAGACAAAAGAGCTAGTGAAGTTTTAAAGTTAATAGATTATGCAAAAGAATTTGTAAACAAACCAATAACTGTAATAGATGCATTAGAAATTGCAAAAGCTATTCAGCAAATTGAATTACCGTCTGCAAAATTAGATATTGGAAAATTGGCATATGAATGCTATTTGAGCGCCAAAAAATGCGATGACAAAGTTGCTTTTGTAAAACAAAAGTTACAAAATGCCACTGCTGTTAAAGATATAGAGCCAAAGGATGTTGTTTTATATGGTTTTGGTAGAATTGGCAGGTTACTAGCAAGAGAGTTAATGACTAAAATGGGCAAAGGTTCTCAGTTACGATTAAGAGCCGTTGTAACCAGAGGAGAAATAAATAGAACTGTTTTAGAAAAAAGGGCGTCATTGTTAAGAATTGATTCAGTACACGGAGACTTTTTAGGAACAGTAACTGTAGATGAAGAAAATAATGCTTTACTAATAAATGGTACCACCGTATATTTCATTTCGGCAAAGCAGCCAGAGGATATAGATTACACAAGCTATGGTATAAACAATGCACTAATTATTGATAATACCGGTGCCTTTAGGGATAAAGAGCAACTAAGTAGGCACCTAAAGTCTAAGGGAGCAAACAAAGTTTTGTTTACAGCACCTGGTAAAGGCGTACCAAATATTGTTCATGGAGTAAACCATAAAGAGTACCATCCAGATACTACCGATATTTTTTCTGCAGCTTCTTGTACAACAAATGCAATAACTCCAATTTTAAAGGTGATAGAAGATAATTACGGAATTAAAAAAGGGCATTTAGAAACGATACATGCTTATACAAACGACCAAAATTTAGTGGATAATATGCATACTAAAAATAGGAGAGGACGTGCCGCAGCCTTAAATATGGTTATTACTGAAACAGGAGCAGGAGCAGCGGTATCAAAAGCTATACCAGCTTTAGAAGGTAAGCTAACTTCAAATGCTATTAGAGTTCCTGTTCCTAATGGTTCTTTGGCTATTTTAAACTTGCAGTTGCGAACATCTGTAACTAAAGAAACGCTTAATTCATTAATAAAAAAATATGCTTTAGAGGGAGATTTAGTAGAGCAAATAAAATATTCTTTAGATGATGAAATGGTTTCTTCAGATATTATTGGAACAACGGCTCCATCAATTTTTGATAGTAAGGCAACTATTACAGATAAAGAAACCATTGTTGTGTATGTTTGGTATGATAACGAATACGGATATTCTCATCAAGTAATACGCCTAGCAAAGCACATAGCAAAAGTGAGAAGATTTACCTATTATTAAAATACTCTTAGTGCAAATTCATTTGACATTTTGTTAAATGTAAAAAGCCAACAGGAAACTGTTGGCTTTTGTAATATTAATAATGTTTAGCTATATATTTATATAATTTTTTTAGTTGAAAGCCATTACTGCTGCCTTAAACAAATTTGCTTTTGCTTTAAAAAATTTATTTTCTAAATCTATGGCTTTTAATTTAGAGTCAATGAGCTTACTTTCTCTGGAATTTACTAAAAAAAGTGAGCTTTCTCCCAAGAAAAATTTACGTTCTTCTGCTTTTAGTAAAACATTGTAATCTTTAACAATGTTGTTTGTGTAGTTTGTTTGAATATTATAAGATAAAAGCTCTTGCCTTAACCCACTTAATTTATTAGCAATGGTTACTTTTGTAGCTTCGTTTTCTAACGTTACATCTTTGAGCTTTATTTTTGCTAATTTTAAATCGCCACGTTCTTTTCTTAAAAATAATGGCATACTAAATTGTAAACCTCCTTTAAAGTTATTGGCAGTAAGTGTATTAATTTGATTTCGGTTTTCTGTTAAAAAATTATACTGTAAATCTAATTTAGGTAATAACCCATTTAACTTTAATCTTCTTTCTACTTCTAAACTTTCTCTTTTAAAATTTAACGATTTAATTTTCGGATGTTCATCAATATTAAAGTCTTCACTATTAAATAGCGCAATATTAAAAATAGTATCAACAGTGTTTATGGTGTTAATATCAGGAATTATATGGTCTTGTAGTTCAATAGGAGTATTGTTATTTAACCATAAAAAGGTAGCCAACTCTAACGATGATTTTACCAAATTTATTCGGGCTTTTTCTAGGTTTAATTTTCTGGTTTGTAATGTTATTCCTGCCTCTAAAGTATCAATTGCTGGCTTGTCTCCTTGCTCAAATGCACGTTTTGTGCCTTGAAATCTCTTTCTAGCATTTTCTAGAAAATCTTCGTATATTTTTTTTTCATTGTAATTTTTTAACCATTTAAAGTATGCTAACGAGGCGTTGTATAAAATTTCATTCACCAAAATTTGTTGGTCTTCTTTGGCTTGTGCAACGAAAAACTTTGCTTGTTTTAAAGCAGCCATTCGTTCATTCATTAAAAAGCCTTTTGCTATAGAAACAGAAACTCCAGCGCTATACAAACCGTCTAATGGTAGGTTGGCTTCAGGGTTTAGAAACAAGCCATCATTTTCTTCAAAGTTTGCCTTAAACTCAACACCGTACCAAGTAGGAATTTTAAATGCTGCGTTTAATTTGGTAAAATAATCTTTTTCTTTAAACTGTTTTTTATCAAAGTCAACTTCAATTTTAGGATCAAAAGCACCTCTAGATTTTAGCAATTTAGATTCGCTATTATTTATAATTAAATTGGCTTGTTTAACAATCGGGTGATAGCTTTTTACATATCCTAAAAATTCAGATAATGTAAGTTCAGACGCTATTTTATCTTGCGCATTTAAGGAATGAATTACCAATAAAAAAAGTAGCATTAATTTTTTTGTCATAGTGCTATTATTTAGCTTCAGATTTTCCTTTTTTGTTGTTTTGCGGCTGGTAGTAGTTTGGTGGAAAACTGTTTAACTGTCTCCATAACTCAAACCATATTGGTACATCTTCAAGTAAAGCTATGGTTCTTGCGCCAGAACCAACTCGAATTGCCTCAGGCCATTTATGATCTTCTTCATCTGGAGCCAAAAGAATTCTGTACATTCCGTTATCGCTAATAAATGTTTCTATTGCTACTACTTTTGCTCCGTAAGTTCCGTAAGATACATTGGGCCACCCAGAAAAAACAATTGCTGGCCATCCATCAAACTGTACTCTTACTTTTTCATCTATATGTAAAAGAGGCAGGTCTATAGGTCTTACAAAAGTTTCTACAGCCAAATCATATTTTGCAGGCATAATGCCTACCAATGATTCTCCTTCTTTAAATGTGCCACCAATTCCTCCTTTTATTGCTTTATTTATATAGCCATTCTGAGGAGCTGTAATGTATAAAAGTTTATTTCTTACTTTATAATTGCTATTATTATTTTCTAATTTAGATACTTGAACTTCAGCATCATAACTGTTAGATTGGGCTGTTCGCATATCACTTTCGGCTTTAGAAATTTTACTCATATAATTGGCTTTTACTTGAGAAATTTCCAGTCTTGCGTTTAAAATTTCGTTTCTAGAAGCTAATAATTTATTTTCTTGAGTAACTAATTTTGCTTGAGTTTCTTGAAGTTTTAAGCGTTTTTCTTCCACGTCTTTTCTAGAAAAAATGCCCTCAGCCTCTAAAGTGGTATTTCTTTCAAATTGTCTTTCTGCAATTCGAATATTAGTTTTAGCTGCTTCAAATTCTATACTGTCGCTTTTTACTTTTAGTTTGGCTTGTAACAACTTATTTTCTGCTTGCTCTAATTTAAGTTCTCGTTCTTCTTTTAAAGCTGAAATTTGTCTATCTAATGCTGCTACTTTAGATTGATAAGCACTTACAGAAGACATTTTAGCATTAATTTGCATGTTTGTTCTTTCTATAAGTTTGTCATCAAAATACTCGCTTTTCACCTCAGAAATTCTTAAAATAGTGTCCCCTTTTTTAACAAAATCTCCTTCGTTAACAAACCATTCTTCAATTCTTCCAGGTATTTGAGATTGTATATCCTGTGGCCTTTGGTCTGGTTTTAATGTAGTAACAATTCCTTTACCAGAAATGTTTTGTGTCCAAGGTAAAAAAAGTAAAATTAGCATTAACACACCAAATATCAATAAAAATTTATTGAGTGCTTTGTAGTATTTTTTATCAAAAATGGTTTTTCCAGATTTAAACCCAGAAAAATCTATTTTTGTATGTAATTGATTGTTAGAAATATTTAACATAGCGTTTAGTTTGTAGTTTTAATTTCTCCTTTTTCTAGGGTAATTATTTGAGTACAGTTTGTTTCCCAGCTTTTTCTATTACTAACCACTATTAAAGACCAAGGTCTTTCTTTAGAAGTTAAATAGCCTATTATTTGCTGACTTTCTTCATAATTAAATTGATCTAACGGATCTTCTAAAATCATTACTTTCGGAGCTTTTATAATTGCTCTTGCTAAAATAATTTTCTTAGCTACTGTAAATGATATTTGTTTTCCTTCAGGAAAAATAATAGTTTCTAAACCATTACTTTGTTCTTTTATAAATTGATTTAAACCAACTACTTCAATGGCATTAAAAATTTGTCTGTCATTTACCGATTTATTACCAAAAATTAAATTGTCTTTAATAGTTCCTTCAAAAAGAGATTCATCGGAAAGCGAAAGTCCTAATTGAGACCTGTAATGATTTAAATTTAAACTGCTTAAAGACAAATTATTTATGTAAATATTTCCTTCTGTGGGTTCAATAATACCAGAAATCAATCTTAACAAGCTAGATTTTCCAGACCCACTCTCTCCATGAACTAAAATTCTACTGTCAGATTTTAACAAAATTGAAATGTTATTTAAAATTGTTTTTTTTCTATCTTTAACATTGTAAGAAACATCATCTAGTTCGATAGTTAGACCTTCTTTAAATAGTGGTTTTTCTCCTTCTTGAGATTCTAATTTTTTATCTACAACTTGTCCTATTTTTTCAATAGATGTTAATACATCGTAAAAGGACTCTAAACCAACAATTAGTTTTTCTACAGATTGTATTACTAAAAGAATAATTATTTCTGCAGCAACAAATTGCCCAATATTCATTTCCTGACTTAAAACGAGCGCACCACCTATAAGCAATAGGCTAGCAGTAACAACTACTTTAAAGCCTACCATTTGAGAAAACTGTAAGATTAAAACTTTAAAATGATTTTCTCTTGCTTGTAAGTATTTATCTACTAAAGCATCATTTTTTTGAAGTGCTAAATTGGTATTTCCAGAAAGCTTAAAACTAACTAAGGTTCTGGCAACTTCTTGAATCCAATGTGCAACTTTATATTTTATTTTAGATTCTATTAAACTCGTTTCTAATCCTTTTTTGGCAGTAAATTTAAATACCACATATATAAGAAGAAGTAACAGGATTCCAAAAATTATAAAAAATGGGTGATAAAACGATAATAGTATCAAAGCAAAAATTATTTGTAATAATGCTGTTGGTACATCTATTAAAATTTTTGAGAGTCCTTTTTGTATCGTTAATGTATCAAAAAAACGATTTGCCAATTCCGGTGGATAAAAATTGTGCAATTCGGTCATTTTTATTTTTGGAAAACGATAGCTTAGTTCGAAAGATGCTCTTGCAAAAATTCGTTGCTGTAACGTTTCAATAATTCTTAATTGCATTAATTGTAAAGCACCAGAAAAAGTTACCCCAATAGTTACAAGAACCACTAAAACAACCCAAGAAGTAGATACTTGAGCACCCTGAATTAGGTTAATAATTGCTTGGATTCCTAATGGTAAAGATAAGGAAACAATACCACCAAAAATTGCGTAGTAAAAGATTTGAAAAATATCCTTTTTTTCTAATTTTAGCAATCCTAAAAATCGTTGCCATGGTGTGAGTTGTTTGTTATTCATATATTATTGTATCGTATTTCTTACAAGTTGTGTAATAAAATCTGTTGGTGAGTTATTATTGTTGCAGTTAGTAATAGAGGGGAAATGTTCAATTAAAAAATGCTGATGTAAACCTCCTTCTAAAATAATACTAGCCAAGCTAAGTCCATATTTATAATCGGGTTTAATTTCTGTAATCATCTCATTTAGTCTGTTTATAAGCCTTTTATAAACCTCGAAATAACCTTCTTTATTTTCATTATCTACCTCTTTTGTTAAAAAGGATTTAGAACTTTCGTTTACAATTATTCGGTACAATACCGACTCATTAACATGAGAAAAATTGCTATCTATTTCTACCTTTCTAGTGATAACTTTAATTGCTTTGTCTAATTTTTCTCCTTTGTCGGATATGCTAAAAGTTTCTATAACTAATTGGTATTCTAACCAAGCCCAAAACCAAGAAGATAGGTATAATAGAAGCTTATGTTTGCTCTCAAAATATCTGTATAAAGAACTTTCATTAGAACCTATTCTTGTACCTAATTTTTTAAAAGTAAAGTTTTCAAAACCTATTTCATCAATAAGTAAAATGCTGTGTTCAATAATTCTTTTTCCAAGGTCTGATGTTTCTGGATCTTTGATGTAAATTTTATCTGGAACAGAAATTTTTAAAACAGATAATAAATTCTTCATATTTGGTAATTTGTTTGCAAATATAATAGTATTACTTTCAAAAATGTTTACATATTATTTTTTTTTGTAATTTTTTAACATACATAAAATAACTGTAATATTTAGAATAGAAATTGTATCTTTGCATTAATTAAGGAAAAATACACTTCTAGCATCAAAAAGTATAACTTCAACTTTACTACGATTAAGATTTCAGTTCGGTATTTTGTCTTAAACAGAACACTAATTATAAACTCTTAAATTATTAATGGCAAAATCTCAACAGACATTTAGTAAAAGTGAAAAGGAAAAAAAACGTTTAAAAAAGCGTCAGGACAAAATTAAAAAAATGGAGGCTAGAAAAGCCGAGAAAGAACAAAATGGTACTTCGGGTATACAGTTTGCTTATGTAGACCATAATGGAAATTTAACAGATACTCCACCAGACCCAGAATTAAAGGTTGAATATGAATTGGAAGATATTCAAATTTCTGTGACTAAAAAAGAAGATTTGCCAGAAGAAGATCCAGTAAGAAAAGGAAAAGTTTCTTTCTTTGACACATCTAAAGGTTTTGGTTTTATTATTGATGCAGAAAATAATGAAAAATATTTTACACACGTTAGTGGTTTGGTAGACGAAATTGCAGAAAATGATAAAGTATCTTTCGAGTTAGAGAAAGGTATGCGTGGCATGAATGCAGTTAAAGTTACTAAAATATAATTGCCTCACATAATATTGTATAGCCTTTTCAAAATTTTGAAAAGGCTTTTTTTATTTTAAAATATCAAATATATAGAAATTCATTTTACTTTTTTATTTTTCTTTGTAACCTCCTTTAATCTATTATTTTAATGAAAAGTAATACAAAACTTTTAGTTTGGTGCGCTTTAATGTTGTTTTATCAGGTTATTGCCGCGCAAATTTCTGGAAAAGTTATAGACAACGAAAATGGTTTTCCTCTTGAATATGCAAGTGTTGCAGTTTTTGAAACAAAATCTAAAAAGCTAGTTACAGGTGTTGTTACAGATAGCAATGGTTTTTTTTCTATTTCAAACGTTTCGCCAAATACTTATTATATAGAGGTTTCTTTTTTAGGATATTTAACTACTACTATTAAAAATATATCTCTTTTAAAAAAAGGTGAAAAAAGGTTATTAGGAGTTTTAAAGCTAACTTTAGCAAATTCAACTCAATTAGATAAAGTAATTGTAAAATCTTCTAAAAGTAGTGTAAAGCATAAGATAGATAAACAGATTTTTAATGTTAAAAAGTTTGAAAATTCATTGGGAGGAACTGCTGTAGATATTTTACAAAATTTACCATCTGTAAGCGTAAATGGTTTGGGAGAAATAAATTTACGAGGCAGTAGTGGTTTTACAATATTATTAAATGGTAAACCTACACAAGGAGATGCAACTACAATTTTAAGTCAGTTACCTGCAAATGCCATAGAAGCTGTAGAAGTTATTACTGCACCATCTGCAAAATACGACCCTGATGGTAAAGCAGGAATTCTAAATATTATTACAAAAAAAGGAACTTTAGATGGCTTTTTTGCTCAGATAAATGTACGTGGAGGCTTTCCATCAATAGAAAATTATAGCACAAAAATTCCTGCAAAACGGTATGGTTTTGATGTAGTTTTTAACAATAGAAGTGATAAATGGAATTTTTCTAGTGGTTTTAGTTATCAAAGAAATGATAAAACAGGTAGGAGAGAAGGAGAGGTTTTTGTTGTTAATAACCTAGAAAATAAAACTACTTTTTTGCCTTCTGATGGGGAACGAAGTTTTGATGAAATTACATATAATGCTCGTTTTAATGTAGATTATACTCTAAGTAAAAATGATGTTTTTTCAATTGGTTTTTTTGCGGGTAAAAGAACCAAAGAACGTTTGGCAGATATTGTTTATAATAATAGTGCTATTGATAATACCACAAATAAAAATCTTTATCAGTTTACTTATTTTAATCATAACTTAAGAGTTCGTAAAGGAGATTTTGCTTTGGCAAGTTTCGATTATTCACATAAATTTGAGAATGATTCTAAAATTTCTACTTCTATTTTATATGAGTACACTTTTTTAGGAGGACCAACGGAAAACGACAATTTGGGCTTTCCAGATAATTCGATTGTGTATCAAAGAGAGTTTAACACCAATGATAATCCTTTAAATGGAAATCGTTTAAACTTAGATTATCAATGGAAACCTTTTTCATTCGGTACATTAGAAAGTGGTTATCAATATAGAAATTTAAGCCATACCGGAAAATTTGTTTATCAAAGAGATGGAGATATAGTTCCTGAGTTTTCTAGTGATATCAGTTTAAAAAGAACTATTCATGCTGCATACACACAACTTTCTGGAGCCAAAAAAAAATGGGAATATGTAGCTGGAGTTCGTTTGGAATCGATGGACAGAAAATATACTGAAGCTTTACAAAGTGAAACCACCACAAATGTGTACGATTACGATTTTGTAAAATTATTCCCTTCAGCGTCTCTGCAATATATGGTTGATGATAAAACCAACATCAAAACAGCCTATAGTAAAAGAGTAGAAAGAACCACTACTTTTAAAATGAATAGTTTTGCAGAGCGTGAACATTCTGAGGTTTTTGAGCAAGGAGACAATACCTTACTGCCAGAATTTATCGATTTACTGGAATTAGGAATTACTAAAAAGTTAAAAGGAGGAAATTCCATTTATGCAACCGCTTATTACAGACATGTAAATAATGTAATAAATCGAGTAAACACATTGGCGTATCAAAATAACGGAGCGGTTTTAGATAGTATAATAAACAGAGTATATTCTAACGTAGGTAAAAGTAATTCCATTGGCCTAGAAATTGGTGCAACTCTAAAACCAACTAACAATTGGACAAATTTTGTTGGAGCAAATATTTACAATTACGCAATTAACGGTGTTTTAAATTTTAAACATAGAGATGGAATTGAAAGAAACTATAGTATAAATACAAATACGACTGTTTATTCTTTCAATATAAATTCGACCTATAATTTCTGGGAAAACGCTTCTTTACAGTTTACCTTTAATTATTTATCCGATAGAAATACAGCCATGGGAGAAGATTCTCGTTTTTATTCGCCAAACTTAACTTTTCGTAAAAAGTTTATGGACAATCGTTTAACAGCAACTTTGCAATGGCAAAATATAGATATGGGCTTTTTAAAAACAAACGAACAAAGAATTACAACATCCAGACCGAATCAATTTTTTACAACAACAAACTATAGATATGAAGTAGATATGGTTTCTTTGAACCTTTCTTATACATTTAACGCAGCTAAAAATAAATCTAAATTTATCGAAAGTGAGTTTGGAAAAAGAGAGTTTTAGAGGGTAAGAATTTTTTTTTGTAAAGTCCTAAATAAAATAAAGACTTACATGTAGAGAATACATTTATACAATGTAGAGTTTTTTGCAAGTGACTTGTAATCAACACATTGTAAGTAAAAAATTAAAATAGTTTTTTATATGCTTATTACAAAGTGTTTACGAACCTTACACAAACACAAAAAAAAATTATTTGGATGAAGGTAAATTTTTATAAAACTCTAGACTTTCCACAATCAATTCCTCAGGAACTTTACAATCTAATTGATAATTTTCATAATCTTCTAAAAGCACAAAATTTACTTGCCCATTAACATTTTTCTTATCGTGTTTTAGTAAATCTATAATTCCAGTAAAATCTTCCTTTAAGAGAGTTACTTTTTCGTAAATAGACAAAACAACTTCTTTAATTTCATTTAATTTTTCTCCAGGAAAATTTAAAAGTTTGTTGGAAATATAACTTTCACAAACCATTCCTATAGCAATTGCCTCACCATGAGTTAGGTTTTCTTTATCCACAGACTCTAAATGGTAAGACTCAACTGCATGCCCAATTGTATGTCCAAAATTTAATATTTTACGAAGACTTTTTTCCTTAGGATCTTGTAAAACAACTTCGTTTTTAATCTCTATAGATCTAAAAATTAAATCATTAATATTTAAGTTTTTATTTATTTTTATTTCATTAAATAGTTGAATATCATAGGTAACTCCATATTTAATAATTTCTGCCATGCCAGATTTTATTTCTCGCTCCGATACAGTGGTTAAATAATCAGTATCAACTATAACCATTTGGGGGTTTGCAAACAATCCAATCTGATTCTTTAAAACACCCAAATCAACACCCGTCTTTCCGCCCACAGAAGCATCAACCATAGAAAGTAGTGTTGTCGGTATATTTACAAAATCTATACCTCTCTTAAAACAAGAAGCCACAAAGCCTCCTAAATCTGTTATAACTCCACCACCCAAGGTAATCATTAAACTATTTCTATCACCACCCAGTTCTGTAATTGCATTCCAAACACCAACACAGGTTTCTAAATTTTTATTAATTTCTCCCGATTCAATTTCTATAACTTCTATGCGCTTGTCGGTTGCTAAATGTGGAATAAATTTTGGGTAACAATCACTAAAAGTATGCTCATCAACTAATATAAAAAGTGTTGAGTAATTATTTTTAGCAATTAAATTTGTCAATTCTTGATATCCTTTCTCCTGAAAATGAACAGGGTAACTAACCGCTTTTATAGATTTCATGTTGTATTTATTGAAATCGCAATTTAAAAAGAAAATATTGAATTATTTGTACTCTTAGAGTATCTTTGTACTATAAAATTTTATTTGAATGAAACTTTTTGATAATACTGAAGTTGCCTTTTCTTTAAAGTCAAACTCTGAGTTAGAAAGAGCCTATTTTCTCTTTAAAATGATTCAAAACCAACCATTGGTTAAAATAGGTACTGCATTAACAAATTTCGCTTTAAAAGCCCATTTACCCGTAGAAGGCTTAATTCGCGCAACGGTATTCGATCATTTTTGTGGTGGTATAACAGAAAACGACTGTATTTCTAGTATAGATAGGTTGTATACCAAAGGAGTATCATCTGTATTGGATTATTCTGTAGAAGGAAAAGAAAGTGAAGAAGAATTTGACCACACGCTAGAAAAAATTCTCAAAATAATTGACTTTAGTCAAGAGAAGAAAGCAGTACCTTTTGCTGTTTTTAAACCAACAGGCTTTGGTCGTTTTGCGTTATTTCAAAAAATTACAGAAAAAAAAGAACTTACTGCTGATGAAAAATCAGAGTGGCTTCGAGTAAAAGAACGTTTCGATACAGTATGTAAAGCAGCACACCAAAAAAACGTACCACTATTAATTGATGCAGAAGAAAGTTGGATGCAAGATGCAGCAGACAATCTAATTGAAGAAATGATGATGCGCTACAACAAAGAACGTGCACTTATCTTTAATACACTTCAAATGTATCGTCACGATAGATTGGCATATTTAAAAACTTTGCATCAAAAAGCTCAAAAAGAAGGGTTTCATATTGGCATGAAAGTTGTTCGAGGTGCATACATGGAAAAGGAACGCAAAAGAGCAGAAGAGAAAGGATACGAGTCTCCTATTTGTTCAGATAAATTAGCTACAGACATAAATTACGATGCAGCTGTTACTTATATGTTGCAATATAAAGACATGGCTTTATTTGCAGGTACACACAACGAACTAAGCTCTTATCTGGTAATGGATTTGGCAAGTAAACACGCCATTTCTAAAGAAGACAACCGTTTGTGGTTTGGTCAATTATATGGCATGAGCGACAATATTAGCTTTAACCTGTCTTCTCTAGGGTATAATGTGGCAAAATATTTGCCTTTTGGTCCCGTTAGAGATGTAATGCCTTACTTAATAAGAAGGGCAGAAGAAAACACATCTGTTGCTGGGCAAACAAGTAGAGAGCTCAATTTATTGCAAACAGAGCGAAAGCGAAGAAAAAAGTAAAATATGCAGTCCATAGATGAAATAAAACTGCTACTTCATAGAAATAAGCTGCGTTTGCATCAAGAGCTATTGCAAAGCAAAGAGGCAATGCAGCTCATTAAAAAAGCGACCAAAACAACTTTATCTGAAGAAGAAAAGCAAAAAGTTAAAATCCAGTTGCTAGACATTTGTAAAGCAATTCCAGCTTTTACCGTATTTATGCTTCCTGGCGGCGCGCTGTTATTACCATTATTAATAAAATTGATTCCAGATATTCTTCCCTCGGCTTTTCGTGAAGACCTACCAAGTGATAAAAAGTAAATCCAAGCGCAGCAATTAGTTTTTTTTTTTGTGTGGGTTTCCTTTTTTTAAGAAAAGGTCAGGCTTTACATTATATCTTTTTTGGTTTTGTTTTTTTGCTGATTTATTTTTTTTCGAGGTATTTATTTTTATCTATAGTTAAGTGTATAGTTTCCAAAAAAGGATGCCATTTCAATCCTTAACCCTTGTTTTTAAAGTTGTTTTTTACTTTTTTAAAAATAGGATTCAATTTCTTGTGTTTGTGTTGCTTTTTTTCTATCTTTAACCTCCTTTTTACCAGCTATTTACATTTTATTTTCAAAAAAGGGTAAAAAACGCTTTAAAAATAGTTGTGAGGTTTAAAATAGGGTGTATATTTGCACCCGCTAACGGCAATTTATTTTGGTTAGTGAAGTTCATTGCTTAGTTTGTTTTTTTTGCGAAAAAAAAAGTTTTTAATTTTTCTTGTGGTATTAAGAAATAAGTTTTAAGTTTGCACCCGCTAAGAAAACGGCTATAGTTCATTAAGGGATTTTGGAATAATTTTATTTAGGTAAAGTTAGTTAGTTCGAGTCTAACATTTCTACAATTTTAGTGTTTTAGGATACTAAATAAGTTCATTGAAAATATTGAAATTGACAGCGTAAACAAAGAGTAGAATAACCGCATTATTATATAATAGTGTAAATTCTTTTGAAACTTATTCATTCATATTATAAAGATATACAATGAAGAGTTTGATCCTGGCTCAGGATGAACGCTAGCGGCAGGCTTAACACATGCAAGTCGAGGGGTAACATTGTGCTTGCACAGATGACGACCGGCGCACGGGTGCGTAACGCGTATAGAACCTACCTTTTACTAGAGAATAGCCTTTAGAAATGAAGATTAATGCTCTATAGTATTTAGTTTCGGCATCGGGATTAATTTAAAGATTTATTGGTAAGAGATGGCTATGCGTCCTATTAGTTAGATGGTAAGGTAACGGCTTACCATGACTTTGATAGGTAGGGGTCCTGAGAGGGAGATCCCCCACACTGGTACTGAGACACGGACCAGACTCCTACGGGAGGCAGCAGTGAGGAATATTGGACAATGGAGGCAACTCTGATCCAGCCATGCCGCGTGCAGGAAGACTGCCCTATGGGTTGTAAACTGCTTTTATACAGGAAGAAACACTGGTATGTATACCAGCTTGACGGTACTGTAAGAATAAGGACCGGCTAACTCCGTGCCAGCAGCCGCGGTAATACGGAGGGTCCGAGCGTTATCCGGAATCATTGGGTTTAAAGGGTCCGCAGGCGGTCGATTAAGTCAGAGGTGAAATCCCATAGCTTAACTATGGAACTGCCTTTGATACTGGTTGACTTGAGTCATATGGAAGTAGATAGAATGTGTAGTGTAGCGGTGAAATGCATAGATATTACACAGAATACCGATTGCGAAGGCAGTCTACTACGTATGTACTGACGCTCATGGACGAAAGCGTGGGGAGCGAACAGGATTAGATACCCTGGTAGTCCACGCCGTAAACGATGGATACTAGTTGTTGGGGTTTACCTCAGTGACTAAGCGAAAGTGATAAGTATCCCACCTGGGGAGTACGGTCGCAAGACTGAAACTCAAAGGAATTGACGGGGGCCCGCACAAGCGGTGGAGCATGTGGTTTAATTCGATGATACGCGAGGAACCTTACCAGGGCTTAAATGTAGTATGACAGGACTAGAGATAGTTTTTTCTTCGGACATATTACAAGGTGCTGCATGGTTGTCGTCAGCTCGTGCCGTGAGGTGTCAGGTTAAGTCCTATAACGAGCGCAACCCCTGTCGTTAGTTGCCAGCATGTAAAGATGGGGACTCTAACGAGACTGCCGGTGCAAACCGTGAGGAAGGTGGGGATGACGTCAAATCATCACGGCCCTTACGTCCTGGGCCACACACGTGCTACAATGGTATGGACAATGAGCAGCCATCTGGCAACAGAGAGCAAATCTATAAACCATATCACAGTTCGGATCGGAGTCTGCAACTCGACTCCGTGAAGCTGGAATCGCTAGTAATCGGATATCAGCCATGATCCGGTGAATACGTTCCCGGGCCTTGTACACACCGCCCGTCAAGCCATGGAAGCTGGGAGTGCCTGAAGTCGGTCACCGAGAGGAGCCGCCTAGGGTAAAACTGGTAACTAGGGCTAAGTCGTAACAAGGTAGCCGTACCGGAAGGTGCGGCTGGAACACCTCCTTTCTAGAGAAAGATGGTGAGTTACAAAAGGGGATTTTTACTCTTTGCTGTTAATTTTATACAACAAGTTACTTAATTCAAGCTATTCTAGTCTCGTAGCTCAGCTGGTTAGAGCGCTACACTGATAATGTAGAGGTCGGCAGTTCGAGTCTGCCCGGGACTACAATTTATAAAGTAATTAGTTATAGGAAATTCTAGAAGCTAGAGAATTCTACATTGTCAATTCTGAATTCGTAATTCTGAATTTCAATTAATGGGGGATTAGCTCAGTTGGCTAGAGCGCTTGCCTTGCACGCAAGAGGTCATCGGTTCGACTCCGATATTCTCCACTAGGTAATGCCAAGAGATGATGTATATTATCTTAAGGGTATTGTAAGGATCAAGATTGATATATTATTATCGGTTTTGATTTGTAACGTTCATTGACATATTGGTAAAATGATATCGTAAGAATCAAAAAGATAGAGCGTTTAGAATAGCAATATTTTAAGCGATTTTTTATAAAAATATAAAAGAGCTCGTTGTAGTAGAGATACTATAGCAAAAAGTACAATAAGTTAAGTAAGGGCGTATGGCGGATGCCTAGGCTCTCAGAGGCGATGAAGGACGTGATAAGCTGCGAAAAGCTACGGGGAGGGGCACATACCTTTTGATCCGTAGATCTCCGAATGGGGCAACCCGTCATGTTGAAGACATGACATCTCGCAAGAGAAGTGAACCCGGTGAACTGAAACATCTAAGTAACCGGAGGAAGAGAAAACAATAGTGATTCCGTTAGTAGTGGCGAGCGAACGCGGATTAGCCCAAACCAATGTTGTTACGGCAGCATTGGGGTTGTAGGACCAAGACATTTGATGCTTATTGAATTAGAACTGTTTGGAAAGACAGACCATAGCGGGTGATAGTCCCTTATAAGTAAGATAAGTTATTGATATTGGTATCCTGAGTAGTGCGGGACACGAGTAATCCTGTATGAATCCACCGGGACCATCCGGTAAGGCTAAATACTCCTGAGAGACCGATAGTGAACTAGTACCGTGAGGGAAAGGTGAAAAGAACCCTAAGTAAGGGAGTGAAATAGAACCTGAAACCGTACGCCTACAAGCGGTCGGAGCTGCATTTATGTGGTGACGGCGTGCCTTTTGCATAATGAGCCTACGAGTTACTGTTTCTAGCAAGGTTAAGATTTTAAGAATTGGAGCCGTAGCGAAAGCGAGTCTGAATAGGGCGCTTTAGTTAGTAGTAGTAGACGCGAAACCGAGTGATCTACCCATGGGCAGGTTGAAGCTGTGGTAACACATAGTGGAGGACCGAACCAGTTGACGTTGAAAAGTCTTTGGATGACCTGTGGGTAGGGGTGAAAGGCCAATCAAACTCGGAAATAGCTCGTACTCCCCGAAATGCATTTAGGTGCAGCGTTGAGTAAAAGTTTTATAGAGGTAGAGCTACTGATTGGATGCGGGGGCTTCACCGCCTACCAATTCCTGACAAACTCCGAATGCTATAAAATGTTTCTCAGCAGTGAGGGCATGGGTGCTAAGGTCCATGTCCGAGAGGGAAAGAACCCAGACCATCAGCTAAGGTCCCCAAATATATGTTAAGTTGAAAAAACGAGGTTTGTCTGCCCAGACAGCTAGGATGTTGGCTTGGAAGCAGCCATTCATTTAAAGAGTGCGTAACAGCTCACTAGTCGAGCGGACGAGCATGGATAATAATCGGGCATAAACATATTACCGAAGCTATGGATTTGTATTAATACAAGTGGTAGGGGAGCATTGTAAACTGCGTAGAAGGTGTATTGTAAGATATGCTGGAGTGTTTACAAAAGAAAATGTAGGCATAAGTAACGATAAGGGGTGTGAGAAACGCCCCCACCGAAAGACTAAGGTTTCCTCAGCGATGCTAATCAGCTGAGGGTTAGTCGGGTCCTAAGGCGAATCCGAAGGGAGTAGTCGATGGCCAACGGGTTAATATTCCCGTACTTCTTATAATTGCGATGGGGTGACGGAGTATTGAAAGCACCGCGAACTGACGGAATAGTTCGTTGAAGGCTGTATCTATAGGATCTGTAGGCAAATCCGCAGATTTTGGAGAAGGTTGATAGTACCATAAGGCTTCGGCTGCGTGGATAGTGTGCCTAAAGGCTTCCAAGAAAAACCTCTAAGCTTCAGGTTATAAGAACCCGTACCGTAAACCGACACAGGTAGTTGGGATGAGAATTCTAAGGTGCTCGAGAGATTCATGGCTAAGGAACTAGGCAAAATAGACCCGTAACTTCGGGAGAAGGGTCGCCACGCCTTTGGCGTGGCCGCAGTGAAAAGGTCCAGGCGACTGTTTATCAAAAACACAGGGCTTTGCTAAATTGAAAGATGATGTATAAGGCCTGACACCTGCCCGGTGCTGGAAGGTTAAGTGGAGTTGTTAGCATTTGCGAAGCAGTGAAATGAAGCCCCAGTAAACGGCGGCCGTAACTATAACGGTCCTAAGGTAGCGAAATTCCTTGTCGGGTAAGTTCCGACCTGCACGAATGGTGCAACGATCTGGACACTGTCTCAGCCATGAGCTCGGTGAAATTGTAGTATCGGTGAAGATGCCGATTACCCGCAGCGGGACGAAAAGACCCCGTGAACCTTTACTATAGCTTAGTATTGGCTTTGGATAAGTAATGTGTAGGATAGGTGGGAGACTATGAAGCGGCGTCGCTAGGCGTTGTGGAGTCATCCTTGAAATACCACCCTTTGCTTATCTAGAGTCTAACTCAGAGATGAGGACAGTGCTTGGTGGGTAGTTTGACTGGGGTGGTCGCCTCCAAAAGAGTAACGGAGGCTTCTAAAGGTACCCTCAGCACGCTTGGTAACCGTGCGTAGAGTGCAATGGCATAAGGGTGCTTGACTGAGAGACATACAGGTCGATCAGGTTGGAAACAAGAGCATAGTGATCCGGTGGTTCCGCATGGAAGGGCCATCGCTCAAAGGATAAAAGGTACTCCGGGGATAACAGGCTGATCTCCCCCAAGAGCTCATATCGACGGGGGGGTTTGGCACCTCGATGTCGGCTCGTCACATCCTGGGGCTGGAGAAGGTCCCAAGGGTTGGGCTGTTCGCCCATTAAAGTGGCACGCGAGCTGGGTTCAGAACGTCGTGAGACAGTTCGGTCTCTATCTGCTGTGGGCGTTAGAAATTTGCGTGGATCTGACTCTAGTACGAGAGGACCGAGTTGGACTGACCTCTAGTGTACCTGTTGTTTCGCCAGAAGCATGGCAGGGTAGCTACGTCGGGAAGGGATAAGCGCTGAAAGCATATAAGCGCGAAACCCACCACAAGATGAGATTTCTTTAAAGGGTCGTGGAAGATGACCACGTTGATAGGCTATAGGTGTAAAGGCAGTAATGTCATAGCCAAGTAGTACTAATAACCCATAGACTTATGTACGTTTCCCGCCGCAAGGCGGGAGCCACTCTTTTTTAGTTTGTTGCTTACGATCTTATTTTACCATATGTTAATTTTATACAGTTATGTGAACACGTAGCTGAAAATTTTAGGGTGGTTATAGCATTAGGGCTCACCTCTTCCCATTCCGAACAGAGAAGTTAAGCCTAATAGCGCCGATGGTACTGCATTATTGTGGGAGAGTAGGTCGCTGCCTTTCTTATATTCTTTACATAGAATATGTAAAAGCCTTGTATCATTTGATACAAGGCTTTTTTTGTTAACACTTCTCAATAACTAATACCTAAATCTTAAGCTAAATTGTTATATTTGATAATCACATTAAAATTTTTTAGAATGAAAAAAATAGTATTCTTACTTATATTTACGACAGCTTCTCTTTTTTCTCAAAAAGTAGATCTATCTTATTATCTTCCTAAAAACGTAACGTTTAATTCTGATATTCCAACACCAAAATCAGTGATAGGTCATGAGGTAGGAGAGTGGCATATTACTCATGATAAATTGGTTGAGTATATGAAATCATTAGCTGCGTCATCAGATAGAATAAGTATAGAGAACAGAGGTTTTACATATGAGGATAGGCCACTTTTATTGTTAACAATAACATCGCAAAAAAATCACTCTGAAATAGAAAAAATAAGAAATACCCATTTGAGAGCAATTAACAATTCATCTGAAGATGTTTCTAAAAGTCCAATTATTGTATATCAAGGTTTTTCCATTCATGGAAATGAGCCTAGTGGTTCTAATGCAGCATTAGCATTGGCTTACTATTTAGCAGCGGCAGAAGGACCAGAAATTAATAAGATGCTTGATAATACTATTATTTTATTAGATCCATCTTTTAATCCTGATGGATTGCAACGTTTTGCATATTGGGCGAATACAAATAGAAGTAAAAACATTAATCCAGATCCAAACGATAGAGAGTATAATGAAATATGGCCAAGAGGAAGAACTAACCATTATCAATTTGATATGAATAGAGATTGGCTACCTGTTCAATTACCTGAAAGCAAGGCAAGAATAGCTACTTTTCATAAATGGATGCCAAATATTTTAACCGATCACCATGAAATGGGAAGTAATTCTAGTTTTTTCTTTCAGCCAGGTATTCCAAGTAGGACAAATCCTTTAACTCCCAAGTTAAATCAAGAATTGACTAAAGAAATAGCAACATATCATGCAAAAGCTTTTGATAAAATTGGCTCTTTATATTATTCAGAGGAGAGTTTTGATGACTTTTATTATGGGAAAGGATCTACTTTTCCTGACATAAATGGTAGTATTGGAATTTTATTTGAACAAGCAAGTTCTAGAGGACACGCTCAAGAAACTTCAAATGGGATTTTAACTTTTCCTTTTACTATTAAAAATCAATTTACTGCTGCATTATCTACCTTAGAGGCTGCAAACAGTATGCGTGTAAAAATTCTACAATATCAACAAGATTTTTTTAAGGATTCTAAAAAAACATATTCAAATAAGGCAATAGTTTTTGGTGATGAAAAAGACGCTGCAAAGACTTATCATTTAGCTGAAGTATTAAAGAGACATCAAGTTAAGATTCATGAAGTAAATCAAGATTTTGTAATAAATAATAAAATATTTAAGAAAGGATATAGTTATGTTGTTCCGATGAATCAGCAAAATCATCGATTAGTAAAAGCGATGTTTGATGTTCGTAAAAAGTTTGCTGACAGTTTATTTTATGATGTTTCTGCTTGGACTTTTAATCATTCTTTTGGTGTTGATTATGAGGAAAACATATCACTTTCTAAAGCTGGTGATGAAATTGATGAGCTTTTTTTTAAGGAAGGAAGTATTTCTATGAAAAGTGATTATGGTTATTTAATGCCGTGGAATGAATTTTATACTCCAAAGGTTTTAAACGCAATTCTTAAAAAAGGAATTAGAGCAAAAGTGTCTATGAAAAATTTTACGAACAGTAATATATCTTATGAATATGGTACAATTTTTATTCCTGTTCAGAATCAAAAGCTATCATCTGAAGAATTGTATAATTTTTTAAATACTTCGGTATCAAATACTGCAGTTCAAATAAATGGAGTTAGTACAGGTTTAAATAATGGAATAGATTTGGGATCAAACAATTTTAGACCAATAACTGTTCCTAAAGTAGCTATGCTTGTAGGTAATGGAATTACTGGTAATGATTCTGGAGAAATATGGCATTTGTTAGACCAACGCTTTAATATTCCTTTAACAAGAATAGATATGAGTTATTTTAATAGTGTGGATATTAGTAAGTATACCACCATTATTATTCCGAATAGCTATAGTTTGGGAAAAAATACTGAAGAAAAATTGAAAACTTGGGTAAAAAGAGGAGGCGTTTTAATAGGTTATAAGAATACTGCAAGATGGTTAAGTAATAATAAATTTATAAACCTTAATTTTAAAAAATCTTCTATTGATACAATTAAAAATGTCACTTTCGAAAATAGATCTTTACAGTCAGGAGCTCAAGTAATAGGCGGCGCAATTTTTGAAGCTAAAATAGACAGATCGCATCCTATAAATTTTGGATACAAAAATAATCAAATAGCATTGTTTAGAAATTCTACTTTATTTATTGAACCTGATAAAAGAAGTTATAATAATCCTATTCAATATACAACAAGCCCTTTATTAAGTGGTTATATATCAAAAGAAAATGCAAAACTAATTAAAAATACGGTACCCTTTAAAACTCAAAGCTTAGGACGTGGTCAAGTAATTATTTTTACTGATAATACAAATTTTAGAGGTTTTTGGTTTGGTACCAATAAATTATTGATGAATGCAATTTTCTTTGGGGATAAAATGTAATATCTAAGAATTCTTAAAAAAAATAGCCTATTATAATTATAATAGGCTATTTTTTAGGAATTTATTTATTTTTATAGAGTTTGCTATGAGTTTCTTTTTGTGGTAAAATTTCTTATACCTTCAGATTTATATTAAGATTGTGGTTATCTAGCTATTTTATTAAAATAGGTTAAAATTTTAGAATTATTTATATTAAGTTTTAATAAAGGAAACGAAATAAAGTTTATGTAACACTAGTTCCATCTTTCACTGAATTCAGTGTTTTTAGCAAAACTACTTCTCCTATATCATCATGTACACCAAGCACAAGTATTTCGCTCATGAAATTTGCAATTTGCTTTGGTTTAAAGTTTAATATGGCAATTATTTTTCTATTTATTAGGTTTTGTATCGTATAATTACCTGTTATTTGTGCACTTGTTTTTCGTATTCCTAATTGTCCAAAGTCGACTTTTAATTGAAAAGCCGCCTTATTAGCAATAGGAAAATCTTTTACTTCTATTATTGTACCAACTCGTATATCAATTTTATTAAAATCGTTAATTGTAATTTTTTCTTTTATAGTTTTCAAAGCCAATTTTTACGTTTTAATAGTTCTTTAATATGTGCAAAATGATGATTACAGTGCCATGCATATATTGCGATGCTTTCTTTTAAAGAAATTTCTTTTTTATCGGTTGGGTGATAAAAACTTTTCTCCAATTCTTTGAAGTTTAACGTATTTAATAAATATACCCATTTTGCGTGTAACGTTCTTAAGGCATTAATGGAAAGTGATATTGGTGCTTCTTTAGAGTCTTTTAAAGCTGCCCATCTTTCTTCGTAGTAAGGTTTTATTGTTGGTGTATTTTCAGTTAATGCCCATTTAAATCTATTATAAGAATTATGATGACTATCATAACAATGATGAATAACCTGTTTTATTGTCCAACCATTTGGCTTATAGGTTGTATTTAACTGTTCTTCAGAAAGGTTTTTAACTAATTCTTCAAGTGATTTTGGAAATTCCTCTAGAATCGCAATCCAATTAATGATGTCTTTTTCTGAGATGTTTTCAGGAATACTTGGCTGACCAATCGGATATTTTAGAGTCTCAATATTCATTTATTATTTATTCAATATTTTTAACATTCTTGTAGAGTTTCTATTTTCTGGGTTAATAGATGTTGATTTCTTGTAATTTTCTATGGCCTTTAAAGTGTCTTTATTTTTTAAAAATGCTTCTGCCAAACTATTATAAGCATTAGAGTTATTTGTGTATAATTGGGTATTGGTACTTTCCTGAAATAGGTTGACTAAAAATTAAACCATTAATTACAGTCACTTATGAAAACAAAAAATGAACACTGGCTAAAAAAAAGCTACCAAAAAGCAACTCTAGAAACCAAACTTTTAGTCGTTGACCAAATCTTAAACGGACAATTATCTAGAAGTGCTGCTTCTAAAAAATATGATATTCCTAGAACAACAATTACTTATTGGTTGAGAAAATATAGTACCTTAGTGCAACAAAACATAGGTATGAGCAAAAACGATCAAATTAAAAAACTTAAGGAAAAAATTGAAGAACTAGAGTTTGTAAAGGACTTTCAGCAAGATATTATTGCAGATATGGAACTCATTACAGGAGTCGATATGTCAAAAAAGTCATTGCCCAAAACATTAGCAAAAGAGATAGAACAAAAAAAGAAAAACCGTTTAAAAGAAAGTGGTTCTATGAGTGTTTTGGGATTAGTAAACAAGCTTTCTACAAAAGACTCAAAACACAACAAAAACAACAAATAGACCAACAAAAGCTAATCAAAATGGTTAAGGATTATCGCAAATCTGTAGGATCTAAAACTGGTGGTGTAAAACTATACCATGCCCTCAAAAAAGACTTCATTAATGCGGATATTAAAATGGGAAGAGACAAGTTCTATCGATTTCTAAGAAGCAATAACTTACTGATTCCTAAACGCAAAAATTACATCACCACAACAAACTCTAACCATATGTATAAGAAATATAAAAACCTAGTGAAAGACCACGTTCCTAATCGTCCTGAACAACTTTGGGTAAGCGATATCACATACATTAAAACCGAAAACGGGCACAACTATTTAGCCTTAGTTACAGATGCTTATTCTAAGCAAATTATGGGCTATAAAATCGACAATCATATGAAAACATCGCTTTGTAAGGACGCGCTTGCTATGGCTATTAAAAATAGAAAATATCCCAATAAAAAGCTTGTACATCATTCCGATAGAGGTTTTCAGTACTGTAATCCTAAATACACTGATTTTGCTGAAAGTAACGGAATCACAATGAGTATGACTGAGCAATACGATCCGTATGAAAATGCAGTTGCCGAACGTATCAATAGAACTCTTAAATATGAATATGGGTTAAAACAAACCATTAAAAACACCCATTTAGCCCAAAAAATGACTAAACAAGCTGTACACATCTACAACAATTTAAGGTTGCATTATAGTCTAGCGTTAAGAAATCCGGCAGAAGTGCATCTCAACCCTAATATCAAATACAAATCATATCGAAAAAATAATGTAAATTTACCTGAAATAAAGATCTAATAACTTAATTAGTTCAAATTATTTTTTTACCTCTTTAAAGGCTGAAAAAAATTGTTTGAACGTGTAAAAAAAAAGTCAACCTATATCAGTATAATACAATTTATTTTAAAAATTTCTATTGCCTTTTTGTTTTGATTTTTTCTAAGAAAACTGTACCCTAATTTATTTATTGTACTTCTACTGATACTAAGGTTTAAAGAATCTTGTTTTTTTATTTTTAGATATGCTTGTAACGCTTTGTCAAATTCTCCACTTTCAACTAATTCTAGTGGAGTTTTTTCGTTTTGTTTTAGTTTTTTAAAAAAATACTTCTCTCCTTTATGTTCCACTTTTTCAGCAAGTTCAATATGAACATTGGGCTTTGAAATAAATATGATTTTTTCATTTAATTCTTTCATGTAAAACGTACTATCGTTTACTTTTAAAGGTCGAATATTTTCATCACCTCTCCATTTAATAAAAAGCTCATTATTTTTAAAATAAATTTCTATTACCTCATTAGCATTAAAAAGATATCTTCCAGAAAACTCTTTTATAAAATTTTCTGAATTTTTTTGAGGAGAGCAGGAAAAGAATAGTAAGAATGTTAAAAGTAGTACAACTGTTTTTTTCATTGATAACTGTTATTTTAATTGCTCCTACAATGTATAAAAAATAGCATTAAAAAAAGTTTTTTTTGATTATAATCTGTAGCGTTTATAAAAAAATGTATTCAATTTATTAATTTAAGTAAAAAGTAAATTTCACTTTCCACTAGACATCGTATGGATAAAATGATTAAAATGTTGTTTTTTAAGTATTTACAGAAGTTAGAAAGTGTTAGAAATAATGCACAGTAGTTACAAAGAGGATAAAAACTTTAATTATTTGTTACTTTTGGTAATTGATTATTTTAGATAAAAAAATAAAAAATGGCAAAAACATTATTTGACAAAGTTTGGGATTCTCATGTAGTTCGTAGTGTAAAAGACGGACCTGATGTTTTTTTCATAGATCGTCATTTTATTCATGAAGTTACAAGTCCTGTTGCTTTTTTAGGATTAGAAAGTAGAGGAAATACAGTTCTGTATCCAGAAAAAACATTTGCAACTGCAGACCATAATACACCAACAATTAATCAACATTTACCTGTAAAAGATTCGCTATCGGCTAATCAATTAGATGCTCTAGAAAAGAACGCCGCTAAGTATGGTATTTCTCACTGGGGACTTGGAGATGAAAATAATGGAATAGTGCACGTTGTTGGTCCAGAAAACGGAATTACATTACCGGGTGCAACTATAGTTTGTGGAGACTCTCATACTTCTACCCATGGCGCTTTTGGAGCAATTGCTTTTGGTATTGGTACATCAGAAGTAGAAATGGTATTATCTACTCAGTGCATTATGCAACCAAAACCAAAAAAAATGCGTATTAGTGTAAACGGCAAATTAGGTTCTGGTGTTACACCAAAAGATGTTGCTTTGTATATAATATCTAAGCAAACAACTTCTGGTGCAACTGGTTTTTTTGTAGAATATGCAGGAGATGTTTTCCGAGAAATGTCTATGGAAGGGAGAATGACAGTTTGTAACTTATCTATAGAAATGGGAGCAAGAGGCGGAATGATAGCGCCAGATAATAAAACTTTCGAATATATTAAAGGTCGTTCTAAAACACCGAAGGGTAAAGATTGGGACAAAGCTATGGAGTACTGGGAAACACTTTACACCGATGAGGGTGCAACCTTTGACGCCGAGTTTACTTACAATGCCTCAGATATTGAACCGATGATTACTTATGGTACTAATCCAGGAATGGGAATAGGAGTTTCAAAATCTATACCAATGGCTGCAGATGCAGAAGGAGGTGCAGAAACTTACAAAAAATCTCTAGGTTATATGTCTTTTAACGAAGGAGAAGCCATGATTGGTAAGCCTATAGATTTTGTGTTTTTAGGCTCCTGTACTAATGGAAGAATTGAAGATTTTAGAGCTTTTTGCTCTATTGTTAAAGGAAGAAAAAAAGCATCGAATGTAACTGCTTGGTTAGTTCCTGGTTCCCATAAAGTTGTGGCACAAATTAAAGAAGAAGGTTTAGATACTATTATTTCAGAAGCTGGTTTCGAGTTAAGAGAACCAGGTTGTTCTGCTTGTTTAGCCATGAATGATGATAAAATTCCTGCTGGAAAACTATCCGTTTCTACCTCAAATAGAAACTTTGAAGGAAGACAAGGACCAGGTTCTAGAACATTATTAGCCTCTCCGTTGGTAGCCGCTGCTTCAGCAGTTCAAGGAGTAGTAACAGACCCTAGAACATTATTGTAGTAGTGTTTTAAATTAATAAACTTAAGTTAAATAAAATTAAATGGCTTACGATAAATTTAATGTATTAAAAAGTACAGCGTACCCTTTACCAATTGAAAATGTAGATACAGATCAAATAATTCCTGCTAGGTTTTTGAAAGCTACTGAGAGAGTAGATTTTGATAAAAACTTTTTTAGAGATTGGAGATATAATTCAGATGGTACTCCCAAAAAAGATTTTCCTTTAAATAATGAAATTTACAGCGGTTCTAAAATTTTGGTTGCCGGCAGAAACTTTGGCTCTGGTTCTTCAAGAGAACATGCAGCATGGTCTGTGTATGATTTTGGGTTAAGATGTGTAATTTCTTCAGCTTTTGCAGATATATTTAAAGGGAACTGTTTAAATGTTGGTGTTTTACCTGTTCAAGTTTCGCCCAAATTTGCAGACACATTGTTTGATGCAATTATGAATGACCCAAAAACAGTTATCGAAGTAGATTTACCAAACCAGAAAGTAACATTGTTAGCTACAGGGCAAAGTGAGTTTTTTGAGATTAACACCTACAAAAAAGATAATATGTTAAATGGTTTTGATGATATAGATTACCTGAAAAACATTGAACAAGAAATAACAACATTTGCCCAAACCAGACCATTTTAAATTTAATTACTCTTAAATATTAATCTTTTTTATTTCCAAAGATGATTGTTCGAAATGTTGAGATAATGGATACAACACTCCGCGATGGTGAACAAACCTCTGGAGTTTCTTTTTCCGTTTCAGAAAAATTAACAATAGCAAAACTATTGTTAGAGGAATTAAAAGTAGATAGAATAGAAGTTGCCTCTGCAAGAGTTTCTGAAGGAGAACTAAAGGCAGTTAAACAAATAACTAGCTGGGCACTAGAAAATAATCATCTTCATAAAATTGAAGTGCTAACATTTGTAGATGGTGGGAAATCGATAGAATGGTTATTAGACTCTGGTGCAAAAGTTCAGAATTTATTAACCAAAGGTTCTTTTAATCATTTAAAGTATCAATTAAAAAAAACACCTACTGAACATTTTGAAGATATTAAAAATACTATTTTATTAGCTGCAAAAAATAACATTCAAACAAATGTTTATTTAGAGGATTGGTCTAACGGAATGCGAAACTCTAGAGATTATGTATATCAATTCTTAGACTTTTTAACCACACAAAGTATCAAGAGAGTTTTACTACCAGATACATTGGGTATTTTAACACCTACTGAAACTTTTGATTTTCTCAAAGAAATACGATTAAAATATCCTGAATTACACATCGATTTTCACGGTCATAATGATTATGATTTAGGTGTTGCCAATGTAATGGAAGCAGTAAAAGCAGGAGTTAATGGTTTACACTTAACGGTAAACGGTATGGGAGAAAGAGCAGGAAACGCACCGATGGCAAGTGTTTTGGCTGTTATTAAAGATTTTTTAGTTGATGTAAACATTACAACTAACGAAAAATCACTTCATAAAATAAGTAAATTGGTAGAAACGTTTTCTGGATTTAGAATACCTGTTAATAAACCAATTGTTGGTGCAAATGTTTTTACTCAAACAGCTGGTATTCATGCAGATGGAGACAATAAAAATAATTTATATTTTAATGATTTATTGCCAGAGCGATTTGGTAGAAAACGAAAATATGCTCTAGGAAAAACTTCTGGTAAGGCAAATATTCAAAAAAACTTACAAGACTTAGGAATTCGTTTAAACGATGATGAACTCAAAAAAGTAACACAACGTATTATTGAATTAGGAGATAAAAAGGAAGTAGTATCTCAAGAGGACTTACCTTATATTATTTCTGATGTGTTAGACTCTGATACAATAGAAAAAAGAGTTATTGTAGAAAATTATGTGCTCGGTCATGCAAAAGGCATGAAACCCTCTACTACTTTAAAGTTAAAAGTAGAAGGTATTTCTTATGAAGCACATGCACAAGGAGATGGACAGTTTGATGCTTTTATGAATGCATTAAGAAAACTATATAAAACTCATAGCAAAAGAGAAATTCCTAGCTTAATTGACTATGCTGTTAGAATACCACCCGGAAGTCATTCTGATGCTTTGTGTGAAACTATTATTACTTGGAAAAAGGAAAAACATGAATTTACAACCCGTGGTTTAGACTCAGATCAAACTGTTTCAGCTATCAAAGCCACAGAAAAAATGCTAAATATTATATAGATAATTATCGAAAAAACAACTATAATTTACAAAATATGAAATTAAATATTGCTGTTTTGGCAGGAGACGGAATTGGACCAGAAGTTATTGATCAAGCGGTTAAAGTTTCGGATGCAGTAGCTAAAAAATTCGGACATGAAATTAACTGGAAACCTGCATTAACAGGAGCAGCAGCCATAGATGAAGTAGGTGAGCCCTACCCAGATGAAACACATGAAATTTGTAAAAGCTCAAATGCTGTTTTATTTGGTGCGATTGGTCACCCAAAATATGATAACAATCCATCGGCAAAAGTACGACCTGAGCAAGGATTACTTAAAATGCGAAAAAAACTAGGACTTTTTGCCAATGTAAGACCTACTTTTACATTTCCTTCACTACTAGATAAATCGCCTTTAAAAAGAGAACGTATAGAAGGTACAGATTTAGTTTTTTTACGAGAGTTAACAGGCGGAATTTACTTTGGCGAAAAAGGTAGAAGAGATGAAGGAGAAACAGCTTACGATAATTGTGTATATACAAGAAAAGAAGTTGTTAGATTGGCAAAAAAGGGATTTGAACTTGCAATGACAAGAAATAAAAAGTTGTGTTGTGTAGACAAAGCTAATGTACTAGAAACTTCGAGACTTTGGCGAGAAACTGTTCAGTCTATGGAAAAAGAATATCCAGAAGTTACCGTTTCTTATGAGTTTGTAGATGCTGTAGCTATGCGCTTGGTTCAATGGCCAAATAGTTATGATGTTTTGATTACAGAAAATTTATTTGGAGATATTTTAACAGATGAGGCCTCGGTAATATCTGGTTCTATGGGGTTAATGCCTAGTGCTTCATTAGGAGCTAATATTGGTTTGTTCGAACCAATTCATGGTTCGTACCCTCAAGCAACAGGTTTAAATATAGCAAATCCGATGGCTACAATTTTATCTGCAGCGATGATGTTTGAAAATTTCGGATTGCTAGATGAGGGTAAAGCAATTAGAAATGCAGTAAATAATGCACTTGAAAAGGGAATTGTTACTGAAGATTTATCGAATGGAGATAAAGCTTTTGGAACTAAAGAAGTTGGAGATTGGTTGGCAAATAGTATTTAATTCCAAATTATCTATTCTTACATAAAAAGTCATAAAAGCAACTAAATGCTTTTATGACTTTTTTATTTTATGAAATACTATTTACAAATTCCAAAAACACTTTTTTATGTAATGCTAAATTTAAATTACCAGAAACTGATGTTCTAACGATATAATCTTTATCTCCTTCTTTAGTAGTACCTTGAGTTGATGTAGCAGGTATAGTCCAATAGCAACCTTTTAATTGACCATAACTTACACAAAATTTACTTTCGTCTGGTATTTTAGTTATCATTAAATTAATTAATTGTAAGTTAAGTGCTCTTTTGTATGTTTCTTTCTCTTCCTCAGAATTTCCCTTTGTTGGTAGGTCTAAAGAAAATACAGAAGGTTTAAATCCCATTTCTGCTAAATCTTCAGAAACAAAATTTATTTTAGAATTGGGTAATATTTTTTTAATGTAGTTTACAAATTCTTTAGTGTTTTTATATGCCTCATCTATTCTTGTAATCATAGAAGGAAGTTGCTCTGCTAGTATTTTGTATTGAAGCGGTGTTGCTTCATTGTCGCATATTGTTAAATGCGTTGCAATTTTATGCTGATATTTTGTTGCTTTATTATTGGTAACACAATATCCTGCTGTACATCTTCCACCACTTGGAAACTTTGAGCCGCTGGCATAGGATATAACTTTAACATTAGAGAGTATTTCATTATCGCCTAAAAAATTTACATTCGGACAGAAAGTTTGGTCCAATATAAAAACTGGACTAACAGCAATTTCTCTGTCTTTTGTGTATCTTTTTTTATTTAACACTTTTTGTAAGTCGTTTAAATTTGGCACTTCAACTCTAGGGTTTGTTGGTATTTCTGCTATAATATATGGAACAGCATTATCAAGAGCTACACGCTCTAACACCAACTCGGTACTTTTTACCATGTTATTTTCACCATCTACCGGTAAGTCAACTATTTCTACATTATCAATACATTCTGCAACACGCCTAGCTTGGTCATTGGTTCCGCCATAACAATTAGGTGGAACAATAAATTTTATTTTCTTTGTTGGATGATTATCAATTGCATCATGAATCAATCCCATCATAATTGCATATTGTATAGATAAACCACTAGAAGCAACAATTGCATTAGATGATGTTTTTGTAATTTTTTTTAGAGCATTGATAACCTTATGTTTATCTAGCTCAGAGTTATTTGTAGGAATCGATAACGTAGATTTGTTTACAAAACTTTGTAAAAGATGTAAACAGTTTATCGGAGTCATAGCGATAGTTTCTCGCCTTCTAACATGTTGTATTTTTGAAATATATTGATTGTTTTTTATTGGTTCTATTATAAGTATGCTGCCATAAAAATCAAATATATGTAGATGGAAATCAGCTTTTATTTTTTTTGAAAAGGGTGAAATTTTAGTATGATTAGTTACATGAACAACACTTCCATCGAATTTGGGAGTATTCATAAAATGTTCTTCAGTGGTAATTTCAAAATTGTAATTATAGACATTTTTTAAAATTTCTGAATCTAAAAAATCTGTATGATTATTATCAGTAACAATTAATGTTTTTTTATTTTCTAATAAATTGGTTCTTAGAATAGCTAAAATAGGTGTCGTTTTTGAGGCAAAGCTAATAACATTATCTGACTCGATATTATTTAATTTAGCGATACTCCATTCTAACAAGCAAGATAACGGATGACCTAATCGAATATAATCATAAGCAGTTGGTAAATTTTCTAATTCTTTTATGGAATGTATATTTTTTTGGTATAGGTTTTCTAATTCTACTGTAAATTCCTTTTTTGCTTTAGATTCGTTATAAATATCTAATCTGTGAGTAGTTAAATGTAACCAATCTGAAGGCATATTTTTTAAAACTTCTTTTAGGTAATTTATCATAGTATGTTTTCTCTTTATTTTGATGCTTTTTTATCGGTTATACTTTTTCTTTTAAAGCTGCAATTTCATCACGCAGTTTTGCTGCAACAATAAAATCTAGATTTTTTGCTGCAGTTTCCATTTCTTTTCTTTTGTTACGAATTCTTTTTTCTATCTCTTCTTTGGGTAAATATTGAACCTCTTGTTCTGCCGCAACTTGTTTCGCATTTTCATAATGATAACTCGATACAGCAGATTTTGTTAAGGTATCTTCAATTTTTTTATTTATTTGAGTAGGTGTAATGTTATTTTTAATATTGTAAGCTATTTGTTTTTCTCTTCTTCGTTCTGTTTCATCAATAGTCTTTTGCATACTTTTGGTCATTTTATCAGCATACAAAATAGCCAAACCATTTACGTTTCTTGCAGCTCTTCCCACTGTTTGAGTTAGAGATTTTACATTTCTTAAAAAGCCTTCTTTGTCAGCATCTAAAATTGCTACTAAAGAAACTTCAGGTAAATCGAGTCCCTCACGTAGTAGGTTTACGCCAATTAATACATCAAATAAACCCTTACGCAAATCTTGCATAATTTCTACACGCTCTAAAGTATCAACATCCGAATGAATATAACGACAACGTATATTTACTCGAGTTAAATACTTGGTGAGTTCTTCTGCCATTCTTTTGGTTAGTGTGGTTACCAAAGAACGTTCGTCTTTTTCTACTCGAAGTTGTATTTCTTCAATTAAATCGTCTATTTGATTTAAGCTAGGTCTTACTTCTATTGGAGGGTCTAGCAGGCCAGTTGGTCTTATAATTTGTTCTACAAATACTCCTTCAGTTTTTTGTAACTCATAGTCTGAAGGTGTTGCAGAAACAAAAATTGTTTGATTTTGAATAGCCTCGAATTCTTCGAACTTAAGAGGTCTGTTATCCATTGCTGCTGGTAATCTAAAACCATATTCAACCAAGTTTTCTTTTCTACTTCTATCACCACCATACATTGCGTGGGTTTGAGGAACTGTAACATGGCTTTCATCAATAATCATTAAATAATCATCAGGAAAATAATCTAACAAGCAGAAGGGTCTTGTTCCTGGTTCTCTACCATCTAAATATCTCGAATAATTTTCTATTCCTGAACAGTATCCTAGTTCTCTAATCATCTCTAGGTCAAATTCTGTTCTTTCTTTAATTCTTTTTGCTTCTAAAGGTTTACCAATTTCATTAAAAAAGTCGACTTGCTTCATCATATCTTCTTGTATTTGATGAATTGCATTTTGTAGAATATCAGGTGAAGTCACAAAAAGATTTGCAGGATATATGCTTAATTCATCAAAGGTATTGATAACCGAGTTATTTTCTAAATCGAACAATTCAATTTCTTCTATTTCATCACCAAAAAAGTGAATTCGATAGCCATTATCTCCATAAGAAGGATAAATAGTAACAACATCTCCTTTTACTTTAAAGGTTCCGCTTTTAATTTCATGTTCTGTCCTAGAGTACAAGCTTTGCACCAATTGATGCAAGAATTTTGTTCTAGAAATTTGTTGACCAACAGCAACCGGAATTACATTTTTTTTAAATTCAGCAGGATTTCCAATACCGTACAAACATGAAACTGAGGCAACAACTAAAACATCTCTTCTTCCCGAAAGTAAGGATGATGAAGTGCTTAGCCTTAAGCGCTCAATGTCTTCATTTATAGATAAGTCTTTTTCTATATAAGTACCAGTTACAGGAATGTAAGCCTCTGGTTGATAATAGTCATAATAAGAAACAAAATATTCTACAGCATTTTCTGGAAAAAACTGCTTAAATTCGGAATACAGTTGTGCTGCTAAGGTTTTATTATGGGCTAAAACTAATGTAGGTTTTTTTACTTCTTGTACTACATTGGCTATCGTAAACGTTTTTCCAGACCCTGTAACCCCCAATAATGTTTGATACTTCTCTCCAGCTTTTATGCTTTCAGAAAGTTCTTTAATTGCTTGTGGCTGATCTCCAGTAGGAGAGAAGTCTGATACGAGTTTAAATTCCATACTGTAAAAATACGGATACTAATTGTATTTTTATTTTCTAATAAGACTAAAATTTTTAGTTTTTTTTGAAGAATGTTAGCACTAATTTATCCATCCTACTTTCTTTCTCCATGCTTCATAGCTTTGCTTAAGTTTTAATGCATCTTTAGGAGGATGTTGGTTTTCTTTTTTTGCGATATTATTTAAAATTTCAGTTTGTTCCTCTATAGAATTTAATCCAATTGATTTTCTTCTCTTGTTAACTTTTATTATACATTCAAGAGGATTCGGTGCTAACTTACCATTTTTATCCCAGTCAAATTGTGTACCAAAAAATTGTTTTTTATTCTCAAATACTGCAATTCTGTCTTTTAAATACGCATTATTTATTTTACTAGCATTGTTTTCTTTAACAACTATTTCTAGAAGTTTTTGACATTTTTTCATAAATTGTGGTTTGCTAATTGCATGCTGAATTATTAACCACGCTGCCTCATGTGCTTCTTTTCCAACTTTTTGAATTGTTGGATATCCATGTTTATCAATAATTGTTTCTAATATTTTAGCATTTTCAATATGAATTTTTTCCATTTCTGGGTGATATTCATCATTAAGTATACCTTTCCTAATTAATTCATCTCTAACTCTTATATCAGTATTTTTTAATTTTATAATTAGACTAGCTATTTTATCAAAATCAGCCATAAAACATTTTACCTTCTCAAAAGTGAGAAGTTTCCTTTTTTGTTGATTATTGGTTTGTTATTATCTGCAGGCACAAGTGTAATATTGTACCAATAATCGTCTGATGGGAGTAGTTTGCTGTTGTATGTTCCGTTCCATCCGTTGCTATCTATTGGTATTTCTGCTACGAGTTTACCGAATCTGTTAAAGATGGTAATTTTGGCATTAGGATAAAATGTTTTGTTGGCACCTTTTATAATCCAAGTATCATTTTTACCATCTCCATTAGGGGTAAAAAATTTAGGGAATTGCAATACAGATAATTGCAAAGTAGCATCAGGAGCACAGCCATTTTTATCATTTACAATTAGGGTATAAATTCCGCCTTCTAAGTTTTCAAAGATTGTTTCATCTTGAAAAGGAGTAGTGGTATTTAGATCTTCATTTCTCAGTGCAAATTGGTAGTTGCCAATTCCGATATTATTGGATATGGTATCAATAGAAACAGAGAGGTTATTTTCTCGATTCAAGGCATTTGCTTCATCAACAATTGTTACAAAGCTTCTTTCTATCGTTGCAGGATTAGAAGCGTTTACGGTTATGGTTTGACTTCTAGAGCAATTGGTTCCGTTGGTAGTGGTTGCGGTAACGGTGTAATTTCCTCCTTTGTTAATAGGCGCTGTTTGTGTATTCGCTACAATATTACCCAGCGCATCGGTCCATAGATAGTTGTAAATTCCTGCGGGATTTTCAGCTTCAAGAAACATTGGAGTATCATTTAAACAAATAATTTGCGGACTCGTAATAGCAAAGCTAGGTAAAGGGTTTACGATTACTTGAAAAGAGGCATCATCGTTTACACATCCAGTAGCTTTGTTTTGTATGCGCACAAAAAAGGTTTCTGTGGTATTGGTGTTTGTATATGGCGATGCTACGGCGTTTGTACCGTTGGTTGCTTGTTGTGGTGTTTTGTGAAAGGTTACCTCAAAATCGTCTGTGTCTTGAGAAGCACCAAGGAGTTTTGGAATTTGACTGTCTAAATCAATGGATTGAATAATTCCGTTTGTATCATCACCATCTGCATCATCATCGCAATAGGAGAGATTAGAGACAGGCGTAAACACAGGTTCTTTATTAATAATTACTTTAAAATTAGAGAGGTAGTTTACACAATTAGTTTCGGTATTTACAATTCGTACATAAATTGTTTCTTGGTATGGTGTTGTGTTTTCTATGGGAGAACTCAGCGGATTATTTCCGTTTTGAGCTTCTAAAAATTCTCTGTGATAGGTAATCTTAAATTTGGTAGGATCTTGAGTGCCAAGAATAGTACTTGTTTGTAATTCTAGATTGATGTTTTTAGAGTAACCGTTAATAGCCGAACCATCTAAGGCATCATCACAGACTTCTAAATCTGAGACAAAGTTTGCTGTAGGAACTTTATTAACAATTACAAAGAAAGAGGTGTGGTCTGTAAAACAACCGGTAATTTTATTGGTAACTCGAACAAATATTTCTTGCTGGTCTTTGGTGGTGTTTTTAAAAGGAGAAGCAAGCGGATTGCTGCCAGAGTTGGCTTCTTCTGCCGATTTGTGGTAGGTAACCTCAAAATCGGAAGGAGATTGAGAGCTGCCTAAAATACGCGCATCGTTGTCGGTAAGCATAAAACCATCTACAAAACCATCCGTAGAGAGTCCGCTAACAGCATCATCACACAAGGTTAAATTTTCTGCAGCATTGGCAATTGGAACAGAATTAATTTGAACATAAAATTGTCCTAAACCTTGGCAATCGTTATTTACATTGCTTAAAATTTTATAATAAATAGGAAATTGAATTCCTTGAGTTGTGGTAGTTACTTCATTTTTCGAAATATCATTTCTAAAGTTTGATATATCTATTTCGTTTAAGCTACTGCTTCGATCATCTTTATTTTCAAAGAAAGAAACGGTAGTATTAGCAGGAGCATTAATACCTGATAAAATGGCTGTCTTGTCTAGAGTAAAGGCAGAAATATTGTCTGTATCGTTGTTTAAACTTGGATTATCATCTCCATTTGGCGCAAGAAAATCGTCACAAACAGGAGTTTGAATAGTATTGTAGGCATTGTCTGATGTAGCACCAACATTAATGGTTAAGCTAACAATATCTCTTGTACACCCAAAAGAAGTGGTAACCTTCGCATAGACAGTTTTAGATGTATTAATAGGAATAGCGTATGAAGTAATATTTGTAATTTTTGTTGTTCCTAAATTATCTTCAAAATACTCAAATGAAATACCTGCACTTTCTGATATTGATGTCTCTGCGAGTGTTAAATTTACTGTGGTTGTGGTACTAGTATCGGTGTCACTTACACAATGATTAAAAACAGGATTAGGTTTAATTACAGGTAAAGGATCTACTATTAATTCGATGGTTTTGCTAGCGTCATAACAATCGGCATTATTTATGTTTTCTACTCTAATAAAAACAGTTGTATTGTTTGTAACGCTGTAATCGGTGTCTTTATTTATTATTGTGCTACTATCATTAGTTTCTGCACCAGCCAAAGAAGTATGATATGAAACATTAAACTGGGAGCTTGGTAAACTTCCTAATATTTCTGAGTCTCTGGTGTTTAATACAAATGTATTGATTATTCCGTCTGTATCGTCGCCACTTTCTAAATTATCACAAATTCTGTAGGGCTCAGGTTGTGTTGCAATAGGTAATTCTGTAACGATTAAGTTAAAATCAGTAATATCGTAGCAGGCACTTGGTGCTTTTTTATTTTGAACTCTGGCATAAATGGTTTGTGAGCCAAACGAAGTAAGGTTTTTATAATTAGATGGTATGGTATCAACTCCTATTGTTGCTTTTGCAAGATCATCAAAATATAAAATTTCAAAATTTGCAGGGTTGGCAGTACCCAAAATTTCTGATGCTGTTAAAGCTCTCAAGTCAAAAGTATTAAACCCGTCATTATCTTCATCACAAACAGGAGGTATATTTGTACTGTTTGCTTTAGCAGCTTCAAAAACGTCTACATTAAAAGTACCATTGTATTCTATATCATTTCCACATTCGTCTTTAAGGTTTATTTTTAATGTATAAGCTCCAATATCTGCTGTGCTAATATTATTTAAGTTTAATTTATAATCTGGTGCAGCAGCAGATAATATCGTTTTTGTGGTTCCGTTGTCAAACGCCCATTCATATATAATATCTGTTCCAGTAACTTTTTCTGGGGTAATCGTTTTATTTTCTCCAATACAAAATTGCAAATCTTTAAAGTTTATTACTTCATTGGTTTCCTTGTCTTTAATTTCTATTGGTAATAACAAAGATGATAGAAAAGGAGGTAAGCCTTGCGATGCGGTTACTGCGCCTTCTCCAACTTTAACAGATAAGTGAGAGTAATTGCAAGCATCTTTTAATTGTTCTGGTCTGTTAATTACACTAATAAAATTAGATTGGTTAGACGTCCAATATATTTTCCCATCAGGACCTAGTTGTAGTGCGCCTCTAGAATTAAAATAGGTATGAATTAAATAAATGCTTTCATTTATTTCTTCGATAGTTGGTTTGGTTAAATCTATTTGATAAAGTGATTCATTGGCATCTCTAAAGTTTCCGGTGGATAAATACAATCTAGAACTAGAAGGAGAGAACTCTACACCATAAACATTATCAAAAATATTTATTCTATTAGTAATCGTAGAATTTTTAAAATTAGTTACTTTCCCTGTTTGGTCATCAAAATCGAAAATAAAAGCTCCTTCTGGCATGTTACCAGCAACGAGTGTTGTTCCGTCTGGAGAAACTTTTAGGTAACCTCTTGGATCTTGGCTGGAGTATGTTGGAACTTTGCTGATAGTTGGATTGTTTATATTTACCCCAGAATTATCAACTTTATAGGCATAAAACGTATCAAAAAAAGTAGATATTACCCAAAAGGCATTACATTCTTTAGCTCTAACTGCGGTAACTTTTTCAGACCAATTTACATGGTTTACTACGCTTCCTAAACTAACAGGTCCGGCCACAACATCTCCATTACCGCCATTGGCAGACATATCTATAGTATAATACCAAAAACCAGCATTGTCACTAGAACGAGCACCTACTGTAAATAAATAATAAATATTCGGTTTTCCTGGTGCAGGTACTGTTAATGCTGCTTGTGAGCTAGATGCATCTCCCTGTAATCCCACTCCGTTTGGCATCGGGCTATTATTTTTATCCCAAACGGTTAAGTTTTTTGAATTTGTTGAGGGGGCACCCACATAAAACAATAAGTTTCCGTTTACATCAGAAAAAGAAGAGCACCCCTCTAGAGTGCTCAGACTACTGCCATTAACTGGTACTGGTTTCCCAGAGTTAAAATCTAATGCAGCATTGTTACCAAAGTACCAAAAGTTGGCTTCTTTTTGGGCAAAAGAAATAGATACAGTAAAAAAAAATAATATAGGGAATAAGTACTTCATTTGATGTTTTTAATATTCTAAAACTCAAATATATTTAAAAACTACTACAAATCCCTCTTTTTTAACAAAGCATAAGACAAATAGATGAATATAAAAGTCCAAATTAGTACAATACTTACACTAAAGAATTCTACCGAATAATTTTTTGTAAAAGTTTCGCCAATTTGAGAAGCTACAGATTTTACAGCTCCTAATCTAGAAAATGGTTCTTTAATAAGGTTTGAAAGAGCTTCTAAAGGTAAAAACTGCATAATAGCATTAACTTTCTCAGAAATATTTTCCTCTCCTCTAAGGTTAATGAATAAAAAACCTCGAAAAAGGTTTTCAATAATAGACCAAACAACCATAGCTCCTACAGCGAAGGCAGATCTTTTTACTAAAATTCCAAAGAATAAACCCATGCTAAAAAAGCCTACAAGCTTAATAAAAAAGGCAAACAAGTAGCTTAAATCAGTAACAATAATAGAAATTTCGTTATAGTCTGAATACACAAAACCTAATATTAAAGAAACAACAAAAACAAATAGGGTAGAAATACAAGCAAAAGCAAGCACAGCGTAAAATTTAGACAGTATAAACTCTTTTTTACTTAAGCCATCTATAAGGTTTTGTTTTAATGTTTTATAGCTATATTCATTAGACATCATTGAAACTATAACTAATAATAAAAAGAATTTTAAGATAGCGGCAATGTAAGTATTAAAGTGCCAGATATAAGGAAAGTTAAAAATTCCCATTTCGGCAAGATGAAACTTTATGGGACCAATATTAAATTTTATAGCAGCAATTAATGCAATACATGTAAGAAGTCCGAAATAAATTAGAGATAGTACTTTACTTGCTGTGTTGTATTTTAATTTATGAAACTCTATGGTTAAAAGGCGTAACATTTATGTTTTATTTTAGTTGATATTTTTTGAAAGTTTGCACTGTTTTAAACAATTTAATTATTGTTTGTTAAATCTAAAAACTGCTGTTCTAAACTTGGTTTCCTTTTAACAAGGTGACTTAAAACAATACCTTTCTTAAAGAGAAAAGCATTCATTTCTTCAGCAGAAATACTTTCGTTTAGAGTGGCAATAATAGTTTCTTGTTCTTTAGACACTTTGTGTATTGCACTTAACTCTTTAAGCGCTTTTATTAAAAGAGTATCATCTTTTGCTACTTTTAATTCAAAGAAGCCTTTAGAAGCAGTCATTTCATCAACTCTACCGCTGTACAATTTTATTCCTTTTCTAATAACTACTACATGAGAGCAAACTTTTTCTACCTCGTCGAGTAGGTGAGAAGCCAATAATATGGTAGTTCCTGTACTAGCAATTTTATTAATTATAGTTCTAATTTCGTGAATTCCTTGAGGGTCTAAACCATTTGTAGGCTCATCTAAAATAAGTATTTCAGGATCATTTAGTAGTGCAGATGCAATAGCCAAACGCTGTTTCATACCCAAAGAAAATGTTTTAAACTTA
The DNA here is from genome assembly GCF_038024095.1 of Polaribacter tangerinus. NCBI lineage: Bacteria > Pseudomonadati > Bacteroidota > Flavobacteriia > Flavobacteriales > Flavobacteriaceae > Polaribacter > Polaribacter tangerinus. Next base: position 48,404 of record NZ_CP150668.1, read on the forward strand.
CTGTTTTTTCTTTCAAAAAGATTTACTGTTTTAAGTTTTTCATCAATTTTTTCAGATGATATTCCTTTGATTGTACAGATTAACTTTAAATTTTGCTCAGCAGTCATGTATGGATAAAAGTTGGGTCTCTCTATAATAGCACCCACTTTTTTTAAAGCCTCGTGAGTAGATAACTTTCCGTTAAACCAAGAAAATGAACCAGAGGTTCGGTTTACTACATTTAAAATAATTCCTAGAGTGGTAGATTTTCCACTTCCATTTGGACCAAGTATGCCATAAACATTTCCTTTTTGTATATCAAAAGAAAGGTTATTAACAGCATGAACTGATCCGTATTTTTTATCGAGGTTTTTGAGAGATAAGATTGTTTCCAAGTAAAAAAGTATTTAGTCGATTATGTTATTTAAGACGACTAATTTACACTTTTGTTACCAAATGTGGTGATATCAAATAAAATTGTAACCAAAAAGTTACAAGATGAAAGTTTGACAAGTAAATTTTATGTTGATTATCTATGTGATATTAATACTCATTATAGTCAAAATCATCATCGAAATGACCATATTCATCATCATTATCATCGTCTGCAAAAGGATCTTCTAGTTTATCGGCAATAAATTCTTTATCGGGAGCTTTTTCTGGAATTTCCCCCACAGAGAGTATAATTTGAGGTAAGTTTTCTTTATTTTCTGTTGATATTTCAATCACCTCAACATAAAAAGTCCACATTTTTAAAAAATCGTAAACATAAATTAATTTATCATTCTCTTGAGGTAATGTTTCACTTAAAGTACAATTGTGCATACAAATACCTGTTCCTGCTTCCTCCATATTAAACAAAGGTATTTCTTCCCCTTGGTTCCATTCGTTATCAGTTCTGTAAAAAGAGGCCATTTCTTGCCCTTCAAAACCAAATGACTTGGCAATACTTAAATGAAAGCTTTCTAAACTAATAGAATCGCCTACTAAAATAGTTCTAATTACATCTTCTTTACTGTCTAAAATTACCCGTATTTTGTACATATTATGCTTTAACTTTTCTGCAACAAAAATACAATTTTTTATATGTATTTTTACATATTTAATATATGAATATGGATAAGTCTACTATTTTAAATGCCTTTAATGAACGGTCGAAAAATACACTAATGGAAACTCTTGATATTGAATATATTGATGTAGGAGATGATTTTTTAACAGCTAAAATGCCTGTTACTTCAAAAGTGCATCAACCTTATGGACAACTTCATGGAGGAGCCACTGCGGCTTTAGCAGAAAGTGTAGGTAGTGCTGCTTCTAATTTTTTTATACACAACGAGCGTCAATTTATAAACGGAATTCAATTGTCTATCAATCATATAAAGAGTATGAAAGAGGGAATTGTATTTGCCACAGCAAAAAATATTCACAAAGGTAGAACGACTCATTTGTGGGAGGTGAAAGTTACCGATGAGGAAGGTAATTTAATCTCGGTAGCAAAAATGACAAATATTGTTTTAGATATTAAAAAATAATACTTTTTACAAGATATTTATGAACTCTAAAATAGCAGATTTTTTTTCTAAGAAACTTCCTTTTGTGGTTTATAGAAAGCCAAACGAAAATTTAATAAATGGTTTATTTATGAACAATTCTAAGTTAGTCTTTACCCAAGATTTTAACGAAGAGGGTTTTGTTTTTGCTCCTTTTGATAGTGATAAAAAAGCTGTTTTATTTCCAATTGATAACGCTACTTTAATTTCAGAAAGTTTTCATAGTAACATAATTAACAAGCAAGTATTAGCTAAACAAAATAGTGTTGATGACATTAAAAACGCTCATTTAAAGATTGTAAAAAATGCTATAGAAAAAATTAGTCAAGGAGATTTAAAAAAAGTGGTCATTTCTAGAAAAGAGTTAGTATCATTAAATAGTTTTGATGTTATTTCTCTATACAACAAACTTTTAACTACATATGCAACTGCTTTTGTATATGTTTGGTATCACCCAAAAGTTGGTTTATGGTTTGGAGCTTCTCCAGAAACTCTTTTAGAAACTACCAATACTCATTTTAAAACAATGTCTTTGGCAGGAACACAATTAGACAAAGGAACAGCCAATATTATTTGGCAAGCTAAAGAGTTGGAGGAGCAGCAAATGGTTACCACTTTTATAGAAAAACAGCTTCGCGATATTTCGTCAGATTTAAAAACGTTTACCACAGAAACTGTAAAAGCTGGCTCTTTGCTACATTTAAGAACCAAGGTTACTGGTGTTTTAAAGCCTAAGACTTCTTTAAAAAATTTGATAAGAGCTTTGCATCCAACACCGGCGGTTTGTGGATTGCCAAGAGATAAGGCAAAGGAATTTATACTTCATAATGAAACCTATGACAGAACTTTTTATACCGGATTTTTAGGTGAAATTAATTTTAAAAGCCAAGAAGATAATACTCTTAAAACAGCACTTTTTGTTAATTTAAGATGCATGAATATTAAAGATAAAGATGCTTGTATTTATGTAGGAGGTGGTATCACTAAAGAAAGCGACCCACTAAAAGAGTGGGAAGAAACAGTTTCTAAATCTTTAACAATGAAAAAAGTACTTATTTAATTCTATACTATTATTATTCTTTCCTTCAATTATACAAAAAACCACCTTAGTAATTTAAGGTGGTTTTTAAAGCTATTAAATTCAAATTAATTACACAAAAGAGGGTTACAAAGCCTCTCTTAAAAATTAATTACCAAGTATTGTGCCAAACTGTAATATCTAATTAAAAATATAATTATTTTAACTTTAACTTAATTTTTTAACAAAAATAACGACTCCAATTATAGAATCGTTATTTTTAAGAATATTATAATATTTTATAGCTATTGCTTATATAGCATGTTTGTGAGCTTTGTATGAAGAGCGCACTAATGGTCCACTTTCCACATACATAAAGCCCATTTCTAAGCCTATGGTTTCGTATTTTTTAAACTGTTCTGGTGTTATAAATTCTTTTAGTGGTAGGTGCATTTTTGTTGGTTGTAAATACTGTCCAATAGTAATAATATCACAATTTACATCACGCAAATCTTTCATGGTTTGTATTACTTCTTCTTCTGTTTCACCAAGTCCCAGCATTAAACCAGTTTTTGTTCGCATTCCGTTTTGTTTTAAATATCTTAAAACTTCCAAACTTCTATCGTACTTTGCTTGAATTCTTACCTCCCTTGTTAATCTTCTAACAGTTTCCATATTATGAGAAACTACCTCTGGATGAACTGCTATAATTCTATCCATTTGTTTCGTATTTCCTTGAAAATCTGGAATTAAGGTTTCTAGAGTCGTATTCGGATTTGCTCTCCGTATAGCTTCTACAGTTTCTGCCCAAATTATAGAACCACCATCTTTTAAGTCATCCCTATCTACAGAGGTTATTACGGCGTGTTTAATACCCATAATTTTTATTGAACGGGCTACTTTTTCAGGTTCGTCCCATTCTACCGTTTCTGGTCTTCCTGTTTTTACTCCACAAAAGCCACAAGAACGTGTACAAATATTTCCTAAAATCATAAATGTAGCCGTTCCTTCTCCCCAACATTCTCCCATATTCGGACAACTACCACTTGTACAAATGGTGTTTAGTTTGTATTTATCTACCAAACCACGTAATTCGGTATATTTTTTTCCAACAGGAAGTTTTACACGAAGCCATTTTGGTTTTTTAGGTCTTTCTGGAGCTATTACAGATTCTATTGCCATTTTTATTGAATTTGAAATGCAAAGATACAAAGGAAAGATTAAAATTGTTGTTAAAATCTAACGAAGAGTGAGGGCTTTAGATTCTTTTAAGAAAAAATAATTTAATAATAAATTCTATGAAGTTATTTTTTTTACTAAAGAATTTTTTACAAACTAATTATAAACCATAAGCTAAAACTGATTAGAAAAATAATACCAATAATGCTTACTATTTTTAAATAAATACCAGGTCTGTAATTTTCTGGTGTATGTTTCCCAGTGATTAATTTGTAATTTAAAATAGCGTAAAAAGGAGCTGTTAGAAATGATAATATGGTCGCAATTTTAATAAGCATTCCCATATTGTTTATAAAATAGTTGAGAATACAAAAAGTGCCAATAAATAGTAGAAATATCCAAAACCAGTAACCTTTCTTAAAGCGAGTATTAAAAAGAAGATTCGTTGTTTTATTCATTGCTCTTGGCGAAGCATCTAAAGTTGTTATTGTCGTACTAAACATTGTTGTAAAAGCGGCAATTGCTATGAATATATATGAGTAGCTTCCTAAGTTTTTTGTATATAAGTTAATGAGTTGTTGTGCAAAAAGTCCTCCTTTATCAGAAAAATTTTCTCCAGATTTATACATCACTAAGGCCCCTAGAAGAACAAAACATATTCCTAAAAATAAGGCTCCTAAATATCCGATATTAAAATCGAATATCGCAGCATTTTTTGAAGCTCTTTTTAAGTTACTTTTGTCTTTTTCTACAGACCAAATAGAATGCCAAATAGAAATGTCTAGTGGTGCAGGCATCCATCCTAAAAATGCAATAAGAAATGTAATTTCTACACTACCAGATGGTAAAATTTGGGCAACATTAAAGGCTTCTTTTGTGTTTGTAAATGCAACTAAAAGTGCAATAATGGTGCTAATGGTTAGAATAGCTATTATGTACTTCATTAGGTTGTCTAAGAGTCTGTATTTTCCAAATAGCAGAATAAAAATACTCACTAACATTATAATAACAGACCACGTTACTAAATTTGTGGTAATGCCAAATATTTGAGAAGCTAAACCAGCGGTTACGATAGTTACAGCCGCTTGAATGGTAAACATGGTAGCAAAATTAATTAGGTAATAAATAGCGAGTAATGGTTTGCCCATTTTTTTATAACCATCTAACAAGGTTTCTCCTGTTGCTGCTGCATATCTTGGTCCAAACTGAAAAAACGGATATTTGAAAATATGTGCTAAAAAAACTGCCCAAATAAGTCCAAATCCAAATTCTGCACCAGCTCTTGTAGACTGTACCAAATGTGAAACACCAATTGCAGCACCAGCAAACAGTAATCCAGGTCCAATAGATTGTAGAATTTTTTTTCTCATTATCGGTTCTATTTTAAGTAGTTTTAAGCTAAAATAGTAGCACTTAAGTTACATTGCTAATATCAATTTTATAAAAAAGTTAGTTTTTGTTTATAATGGCAGCAAGTAGTTTTTTTGCTCTTAAAAGTTTAACCTTAACATTATTAATTGGTTCTTCTATTTGCATAGAGATTTCTTTGTAGCTTAATTCTTGAAAATAACGTAATTGAATTACTTGTTGGTATTTAGGCTTTAATTGCTTAATGTCTTGTAAAAGTTTTGCTAAGTTTTGTTCTCCTATTATTTTGTCTTCGGGAGTTGGACTTTCATCAATAACTAAATAAACCTTGTCTTCTTGCTCTTTTGTTGTTTCAATAGAGTTGTTTTTTTTTCGAAGTAAATCGATATGGATATTTTTAGATATTGTTATTAGCCATGTTTTAAATACATAGGTATCGTTATAACTTTCAATTTTATCAAAAGCTTTTGAAAATGTTTGAATAGTAATATCTTCAGCATCATTCTCGCTTTTTGTTCTTTTAAGCTGATAATTATATACTTGAGGCCAAAATAAATCTAGTATATAACGAAAAGCAGCCTGATTACCATTTTTTGCTTTGTTTATATAGTCCGATAAATTAGTGCGTTCTATTTCCAATGAGTTGGTTTTGATATAAAATTTGTTATAAAGATACTAAATTGAAATAATAATAAGCCAATTTCTAGTAAGGGTATATAAAATGTAATACCTCTTTCTTTAAACTTATTTGCCACTAAAGTTAGTACTGTAATCTGTACACCAAAATAGAGGCAAAAACTTACAGAAACAAATTCAAAAGAGTAGGAGATCGCCAAAAATATACCTATTATATATATCATAATTTTAGTAAAAAAGAAATTGGCAAGAAGTATTTTGTGCTTATTTTGATAATAATTAGCTGTAGAAATATGTCTTCTTTTTTGTCGAAACCATTTTTTAAATGAGGAGGGAGCATTTGAAATAGTAAAACTTTTGGGGTGTATGCAAAGAGTTGTGTTTTCTTTATTGGCAGCATCTTGTATAAATAAATCGTCATCTCCAGATTTTATATGCAAGTGACTTGCAAAACCTTTTACTTTATAAAACTCCTTTTTCTGATATGCCAAATTTCTTCCAACTCCCATATATGGAATTCCTATTTTGGCATAACTGAAATATTGAATTGCAGTTAATAAAGTTTCGAAACGCACAAACAAATTTACTAGAGTTTTGTTTCTTTTGTATTTACCATATCCTAAAACAATGGTCTTATTTTGGTTAAAGTACTTTGCTGTTTCAGAAATCCAAAATTTTGAGGCTGGTTTACAATCTGCATCTGTAAAAAAATAAGGTTTCATACTTTGCAGCTTTAATACCTAGGGTAAGTGCATATTTTTTATTCCCCCAGAAATTTTCGTTATTTTCTACATTAACAATTTTAACATTATCGTTCTCTTTTTGAAATTCTTTCATAACAGAAAGAGTTTCATCAGTAGAACCATCGTTTATAAGTACAACTTCAAAAGAATGGTAAGATTGATTTAGAATTGTTGGTATGTTTTCCCGTAGATTTTCAGCTTCATTTTTTGCACATACTAATACTGAAACACCATTTATGCCACTACTTTTATGAGTAGTGTTTTTGTGAAAAAGTAATGATGAAAATAAAATATAATACAGAATTTGTATGCCAATAAAAGCCACAAATATGCAGATAAGAATGGCTATAATCATCTATAAAAATGTAAATTAGTTGTGTTGTGGCTCAGAGCATGAAGCATATTCTTCTGGCGTTTTACCGCAAAAACCACAAGATTCTCCTTCTTTATTTAACATAGGATTTTGACTGGCACAAGTTCCAGCAAATTTACCGTCTTTTTTTGCCCAAATTTTAATAGCAATTCCGGCTACACCTAAACCTAATAATCCTAAAGTAAGAAGTAGTAATTTCATAAATTTAATTTCTAATACAAAGATACATAATCTACATTTTATCAAAAAAGAATAGATCACTAAATTTTTAAGTACTAATCATAAAGCTTCCTAAGCTTATAGGCTTTTAAAAATTAGTAATTAAATAGAATTTAAAATAGTTGTTATTGTATGATATTTACTTCAATTTCGAGTGAAATGTCAAATTTTTCGATAACAGATTTTTGAATTTTTTTAGCTAAATTATAAATTTCTATACCTGTGGCATTGCCATAGTTAACTAGTACCAAAGCTTGATTTTTATGAACTCCGGCATCACCAAAACGTCTACCTTTAAATCCGCAATTTTCTACAAGCCAACCAGCAGGAACTTTTACTAATGTTTCGGAAACTGGGTAGCTTGGTATTGAACTATATACCTTTTTAAGAGCGTTATAATGTGATAATTTTATAACTGGGTTTTTAAAAAAACTACCACTATTTCCTATTTCGTTTGGGTCGGGTAATTTCGATTTTCTAATGGCAATTACAGCATTAGAAATATCTTTTATTGTAGGAGATGTAATTTTTTGTGTTGCTAATTCTGTTTCAATAGCACCATATGAACTATTAATTTTATGCTTATTTTTTGTGAGTTTAAAACTAACAGAAGTAATTATAAAAAGATTTTTATGGGTGTTTTTAAAAATAGAATCTCTGTAACCAAATTTACATTCTTCACCAGAAAATGTAACTAATTTACCTGTTTCAATTTCTAAAGCTTCTACTTTTGTTATGGTGTCTTTTACTTCAACACCATAAGCTCCTATATTTTGTATTGGGCAAGTTCCAACATTACCGGGAATTAAAGATAAGTTCTCTAAACCTCCATAATTTTCGCCAACACACCATAAAACAAAATCATGCCAATTTTCTCCTGCATTCACAGTTAAAAAAACACTGTTGTTACTTTCTTTATCAATAGAAATCCCTTTAATGTCTATAAGTATTACTAACTGTTCTAAGTTTTTAGTTAGCAACATATTACTACCTCCAGAAATCAAAAAAAAGTCTTTTTCTGTTTTTAACAATTGTTGTAGTTCGTAAACAGAAGTAACTTTTACAAAACGTTTGGCATTTACAGAAATACCAAACGTATTGTATTTTTTAAGAGATATATTTTTTTGAATATTCAATTAATTTGGGTATTTTTTTAAAGCTTCTTCTAGAATTTTTACTGAATTTAATAAGTCTTGTTTATTCAAAACATACGCAATTCTAACTTGATTTTTTCCTTCACCTGCGGTAGAGTAGAAGCCACTGGCAGGAGCTACCATAACGGTTTCGTTTTGATAATTAAAACTTTCTAATAACCATTGTGCAAAATGGTCTGAGTCTTTAACAGGCAATTGAGCAACACAATAAAAGGCTCCTTTTGGTTTCGCTACTTTTACACCATTTATTTTTTCTAATGCGCTAATTAATGTATTTCTTCTTTCAACATACTCCTCTATTACGTTATCAAAATATGATTGCGGAGTGTCTAAAGCCGCTTCACTAGCTAGTAATGCATATGTTGGCGGACTTAATCTTGCTTGTGCAAATTTTATAGCTGTTTTTATAAAAGCTTCATTTTTAGAAACAATACAACCAATTCTTGCGCCACACATGCTGTAACGTTTAGAAACAGAATCTATAACAATTGCATTATTTTCTAACCCTTTAATAGACATTACAGAAGTATGTTTTAATCCGTCATAAGCAAATTCTCGATATACTTCATCTGCAATTAGAAATAAGTCGTGTTTTAAAACCAATGCTTTTAATTTATCCATTTCTTCTTCAGAATATAAATATCCAGTAGGGTTTCCAGGATTGCAAATTAAAATAGCTTTGGTATTTTTTGTAATTAATTTTTCGAATTCTTCAATTTTAGGCAATGCAAAATTATTTTCTATTTTAGAAATAACGGGCACAACATTTACTCCCGAAGCTGTAGAAAAACCATTATAGTTTGCATAAAAAGGTTCTGGAATTATAATTTCATCTCCCGGGTCTGTAATACTTCCAATGGTAAATAAAAGTGCTTCAGAACCTCCCGTAGTGGCAATAATGTTATTAGCGTTTACAGGAATATTGTTTTTTACATAATAATTTGCAAGCTTTTCTCTATATGTTTCCGATCCTTCAGATCTGGCATAAGAAAGCGTTTCGATAGTGTTGTTTTTAACAGCATCTAAGGCAATCTGAGGAGTTTTAATATCTGGTTGACCAATATTTAAATGGTACACTTTTACTCCTCTTTTTTTTGCATCTTCTGCGTAGGGCACCAATTTTCTGATTGGTGATTCTGGCATAGCGACTCCTTTTTTTGATATTGCTGGCATATTTTTTAAATCTTAATTTATTCAACGCAAATTTGCGAAATTATTTTCACATCTTTAAATTTAATATGGTTTGTTTGGCTGTAATTATCGCTTTTTTAATGTTTCTGAATAATCTCTTACTACACGTATTATTAAAGTTTTATAATACTGAACTTCGTTTCATATTTGTTTTTAAAAAAATACGAACTAATTTTCTACTAAAAATAGATAATTGTATTTTTGTCGACTATATTTAAAAAATAAATCCAAAGTATGACAATTCCATCTAAATATGATGCAAGCAAAGTAGAGGATAAGTGGTATAATTACTGGATGAAAAATAATTATTTTCATTCAACACCAGATGACAGAGAGCCTTATACAATTGTAATTCCACCACCAAATGTTACAGGAGTTTTGCATATGGGGCACATGCTAAATAACACCATTCAAGATGTACTTATTCGTCGTGCTCGTTTGTTGGGTAAAAACGCCTGTTGGGTTCCTGGTACCGATCATGCATCTATTGCTACAGAAGCAAAAGTTGTAGCAAAATTAAAAGAACAAGGCATTAAAAAGTCCGATTTAACTCGAGAAGAGTTTTTACAACATGCGTTTGATTGGAAAGAAGAATATGGAGGCATTATTTTAGATCAACTAAAAAAATTAGGAGCCTCTTGCGATTGGGAAAGAACGGCATTTACAATGGATCCAGAAATGTCTGAATCGGTAATTAAAGTTTTTGTAGACTTGTATAACAAAGGCCATATTTACAGAGGATATAGAATGGTTAATTGGGATCCTGAGGCAAAAACCACCCTTTCTGATGAAGAAGTAATTCACGAAGAACGCCAAGGAAATTTATATTATATAAATTATAAAATTGCCAATTCTAAAGAGGTGTTAACCATTGCAACAACAAGGCCAGAGACTATTTTTGGAGATACTGCAATTTGTATTAACCCTACGGATGAACGTTTTAGTCATTTAAAAGGACAAAAAGCAATAGTTCCTTTGTGTAACAGAGTTATTCCAATTATTGAAGATGAGTATGTAGATGTTGAGTTCGGAACAGGTTGCTTAAAAGTTACGCCAGCGCATGATGAAAATGATAAAAATCTAGGCGATAAACATCAGCTTGAAATTATTGATATTTTTAATGACGACGCTACTTTAAATTCTTTTGGTTTACATTATGAAGGAAAAGATAGATTTAAGGTTCGTAAAGAAATAGCAAAAGAGCTTGATGATAAAGGCTATTTAATAAAAACAGAAGTACATCTTAACAAAGTAGGAACTTCAGAAAGAACCAAAGCAGTAATTGAACCAAGATTATCAGATCAGTGGTTTTTAAAAATGGGTGAATTAGCAAAACCTGCAATAGAAGCTGTTCTAGGAGAAAATGCGGATGTAAATTTATATCCTAAAAAGTTTGAAAACACCTACCGTCACTGGATGGAAAATGTTCGTGATTGGAATATATCTCGCCAGCTTTGGTGGGGACAACAAATTCCGGCTTTTTATTACGGAGATGGGAAAGAAGATTTTGTAGTTGCCGAAAACATAGATATAGCACTCGAGTTAGCAAAAGAGAAAACAAATAATAACCAATTAACTACAGAAAATTTAACTCAAGATGAAGATGCTTTAGATACTTGGTTCTCCTCTTGGTTGTGGCCAATGTCTGTTTTTGACGGTATTAGAAACCCAGATAATGAAGAGATTACCTATTATTATCCGACAAATGATTTAGTAACAGGACCAGATATTTTATTCTTTTGGGTTGCTAGAATGATTGTTGCAGGATATGAATATAAAGATCAAAAACCTTTTAATAATGTCTACTTAACTGGTTTAGTTAGAGATAAACAACGACGAAAAATGTCTAAGTCTCTTGGGAATTCTCCCGATGCATTAAAATTGATTGAAGATTATGGTGCAGATGGAGTGCGAGTTGGCTTATTATTGAGTTCTGCAGCAGGAAACGATTTAATGTTTGATGAAGATTTATGTCAGCAAGGTAAAGGTTTTGCAAACAAAATTTGGAATGCTTTTCGTCTAATTAAAGGGTGGGAAATAGATACTAATTTGCCACAACCACAAACAGCAAAACTTGGTTTAGAATGGTATGAATCTAAGTTTCAGAAAGCATTAGCAGAAATAGAAGATCATTTTTCGAAGTACCGACTTTCAGATGCTTTAATGGTAATTTATAAGTTGATAAATGATGATTTTTCATCTTGGTTATTAGAAATTGTAAAACCTGCATACCAAAAGCCTATTGATAAAGTTACTTTCGACGCAGTTATTAATGTTTTAGAAAACAACTTAAAAGTTCTGCATCCTTTCATGCCTTTTATTACCGAAGAAATTTGGCAATACATATCAGACAGAAAAGCTTCAGAGGCCTTAATTATTGCAGAATATCCTACAATAACATCCTATAATTTGCAATTATTAAAAGATTTTGATTTTTCTACAGAAGTTATTTCAGGAATAAGAACTATTCGAAAAGATAAGAATATAGCATTTAAAGATGCTGTTGAATTGTTTGTAATTGATAATGATGATAATTCCGATATTTTTTATGACATTATAAAAAAATTAACAAACACCTCTAGCATTCAAAAAGTGTCTGAAAAAGTAGAAGGAGCTTCCTTTAGAGTAATGTCTAATGAATATTTTGTACCAATTTCTATAGAGAATATAGATGTGGAGGCAGAAGTTAAAAAGTTAGAAGCTGAGCTAAAAAGGGCACAAGGTTTTTTAGTAGGAATTTCTAAAAAATTATCTAATGAACGTTTTGTGGCTAATGCACCAGAACAAGTGTTAGCATTAGAAAGAAAAAAAGAAGCCGATACTTTAGCAAAAATTGCTACTATAAAAAGTAGTTTATCTTCTTTGCGGTAAAGTTAATTGCAATTAAAATATTTTTTAACATAAAAAACCTCATAATTTAAATTATGAGGTTTTTATGTATTTAAATAATATGATGTTTTATTTTACATCCATTAACTCAACATCAAAAATAAGTGTAGCATTTGGCGGTATAACACCACCAGCTCCTGCTGCACCATATGCTAAGTTTGCTGGTATTACAAAACGCGCTTTGTCTCCAACATTTAATAGTTGTATTCCTTCATCCCAACCTGCAATAACCTGACCAACACCAACATTAAAGTCGATTGGTTGTTTTCTTTTATAAGAAGAGTCAAAAACGGTACCATCTAACAACTGACCTTTGTAATGAACAGAAACACCAGCTCCTTTTGTTGCTTTTTTTCCGTTACCTTTTTGTAAAACTTGGTATCGTAAACCGCTTTCGGTTTCATCGTAGCCAGCTGCAACTTTATCTAACAATTCTTTTTGCTTGGCTTTTTCTTCTGCTATTCTTTTTTCTCTAGCGCCTTCAAAAGTTCTAAAAGCTTCAACAGCATTAAACTGTTCGGCCTCTTCACCAACTCTTACAATTTCTAAAGAAGTTAACTCGTCTCCTTGAGCAATTGTATCTACAACTTCTTGCCCTTCAACAACATTTCCGAAAACTGTATGTTTACCATCTAGCCAAGGTGTTGGAACATGAGTAATGTAAAATTGAGAACCATTTGTTGCTGGTCCGGAGTTAGCCATAGCTAGCTTTCCTGGAGCATCGTGTTTTAAATCAGGATGAAATTCGTCGTCGAATTTATACCCAGGATTTCCTGTTCCTGTTCCTAAAGGACATCCACCCTGAATCATAAAGTCTGGTATTACTCTATGAAATTTTAATCCGTTGTAATAAGGAGTTCCTTGTTCTTTTATAGCATTTTCTAAATTACCTTCTGCCAATGCAACAAAATTACCTACAGTTCCTGGAGCTTTTTCATTTTCTAATTGTACTAAAATTTCACCTTTAGATGTGGTAAATTTTGCATAGATTCCGTTATTCATATTCTTTATTATTTAATTAATTTTTATTTTTTGATATTTATTATAGAAAAATTATAACTAACACCAATATTTATATTTGTTGAGTTTACGTTACCAAAAGGAGACCACATTTGACCTCCAGAAACGAATGCCGAAAAATCTTCTGTTAAATGAAAGTTGATTCCTGCAGTTGGTCTAATTAAAACTCCTTCTCCAGTATCTACTCGTCCACCACCTGCAACACCTAAACCAGCTTCTGCAAAAATAGAATATTTTCCATCAATAAAACGATTGCTTTTAATTCCGAGCCCGAAAAGTCCGTGTGCATATCCACCAGATTTTCCTTGGTAAGCAAAAGATGCTTCTCCAGAAATGTAATATCTTTTAGTGATATCGTAATTTATCTTAACCGCTATTTGTTGCAAATCGCTACTTGGAATACCAAATTTTGCCACATCAAAATACGTTTGGTGTTGAGCACTTATTTCCATTCCTTGTGTTTTAATTTCACTAAATTTTTCTGAAGTAATAGGGTCTTTTATTCCACCACTTAAACCGTAATATTTTAATCCAAAACCAGCAGTATATGCTTCAAAAGTACCACCAATAGCTCTATGATATCCACCATGAACGCTCAAACCAAAATTATCTGTAATTCGAATATCTGCTCCTGCACTAGGATACATGGTTAAACCACCTTCTTGATAAATTCTTCCTCCTGCACCACCAATACCAAATTTTCCAAATACATTTAAGTATTTTGTTGATATAAAGTTTTTACCAGCACCAATAAACAAGTCCATAAATCCAGAAATTAATCCACTGTACATAGTATCTACATGTGCATATATAAAAGCATTTTCATTTAAATAGCGTTGGTATTCAAAACCGATAATATATAATGTATTTCTAATGGATTTATTTCCTTGGTAGGAATCTGTTCTGGAATCTCCTACAGGAAAGAAATAGTCAAATTTTACTTGTTGTACAGTTTTTACAGCAGGTTTTTTCCAAAAATTGTCTGTAGCGATATTGTCTATCATAAACTCTAATTGCGCATCTTCATAAGACGCAGCTCTAAGAGTACTTGGAATTTCTACAAAAAAAGAGATATTATCATTTTTAATGAATCCTGTAAAAAAGTCTACATTCCCATATTGTACACCAAAAGAATAATTTTCTTTTTTGTATTGCAAGCCTATATTTGAGTATACTATACCACCGCCATCAACCAAAACTCTGTAGCCTCCACCGCCACCAAAGTGAACGTTTGCATCGAAATATAAGTTTTTGTATATTTTTTTATTAACTCCTAAATTAACTCCTAATGTAAACAAGCCTCCTTGATCTCCGGTTACGGCAAAATGCATTCCGGCACCTGTATATAGCCAACTGTTTAAAGGGACATTATAGTTTATACCCACTAAACCCATGGTAGGTTTTAACTGAAACCCATTTCCATAAATGTTTTGTTCGTCGGGCATATGAACTGTGGTGTAGTTTAATCGAATACTGTTATTTAACTCTCTGGTGTTTAATTGTGAATACGATTTTTTAGTTTGAGAAAAACTAGCAAAATTGATAAAAATCAATACTATTAGGAATTGCTTTTTCATTGTATTATTTATTAAATTCGCTTGTAAAATGAAGGTTTACAGTAGGATATTTACTTTTTGTCATTTGTATAGTAAATTCAGAGTCTGCTAAAAATACAAGCTGACCTTGTTTGTCTTTTGCTAAGTAACGTTGTTTTACACGTTTAAATTCTTTAAACTCCTCGTTTTTATGGTCTTGAGGTTCTACCCAACACGCTTTGTAAACACTTAAATTTTCGTAAGAACATTTTGCACCATATTCATGTTCTAAACGATACTGAATTACCTCATACTGAAGTGCACCAACAGTTCCTATTACTTTTCTACCATTAATATCTAATGTAAATAGTTGAGCAACACCTTCATCCATTAATTGATCTAAACCTTTGTATAGCTGCTTAGACTTCATCGGATCTGCATTATTTACATATCTAAAATGTTCTGGCGAAAAACTTGGAATTCCTTTAAAGTTTAATTGCTCGCCTTCTGTAAGTGTATCACCAATTTTAAAATTTCCGGTATCGTGAATACCAACAATATCACCAGGGTATGATTCTTCTACAATTTCCTTTTTCTCTGCAAAAAATGCATTCGGACTAGAAAATTTTACTTTTTTACCATTTCTTACATGAAGGTATGGTGCGTTTCTTTTAAAAATACCAGAAACAATTTTAATAAAAGCGAGTCTGTCTCTATGCTTAGGATCCATGTTTGCATGAATTTTAAACACAAAACCGGTTAGTTTCTTTTCTTTTGAATCTACCAAACGCTCTTCTGCTTTTTTTGGTTGAGGCGAAGGGGCAATTTCTATAAAGGCATCTAATAATTCTTTAACACCAAAATTATTTAAGGCCGATCCGAAAAATACAGGCTGTAAAGAACCGTCTAAATATTCTTCTCTGTTAAACTCTGGGTATACTTCTCCAATCAGTTCTATTTCTTCGCGAAGTGTTTCGGCGGCTTTATTACCAATAATAGATTCTAATTCGGGGTTTGCCAAATCATCAAATTCAATACCCTCTGAAATTGCAGTTTTATTATCACCAGAAAATAAATTTAGTTTCTTTTCCCAAATATTATATATTCCTTTAAAATCGTATCCCATTCCAATAGGAAAACTCATAGGAGTAACGTGCAAACCTAATTTTTGCTCAACTTCATCTAATAAATCGAAAGCGTCTTTACCTTCTCTATCTAATTTATTTATAAAAACGAGCATTGGTATGCTTCTCATTCTACAAACTTCTACTAATTTTTCTGTTTGTGGTTCTACACCTTTAGCTACATCAATTACTACAATTACACTGTCTACAGCAGTTAAAGTTCTAAATGTATCCTCTGCAAAGTCTTTATGACCGGGCGTATCTAAGATGTTTATTTTTTTATCTTTATAAATAAATGCTAGTACAGAAGTGGCCACAGAAATACCACGCTGACGCTCTATTTCCATAAAATCGGAGGTAGCTCCTTTCTTTATTTTATTGTTTTTAACAGCACCAGCCTCTTGTATTGCTCCACCAAAAAGTAACAGTTTTTCTGTTAGGGTTGTTTTTCCAGCATCTGGATGCGAAATGATACCAAAAGTTCGTCGTCGTTTTATTTCCTCTAAAAAGCTCATCTACAAAATTTGAGCTGCAAATATAGGTTTTATTCTATAATTTAAAGAGAGAATTAATGTGCTTTGCTATTCAAAAAGGAGCAGTAATTTTTATGAATTACATTATTTTGGCACTTATAAACTTTAAAGGATATGTAAATGTATGTTGTAAAAAAAGAAAACCATATTTAATCTATTATTTCAATGGTCATTCGAATATCTTCTGTGGGCCATTCGTCTCTTCCAACAGGTACTTTAGATATTTTATCCATCGTGTCGAAACCAGCAATAACTTCGCCAAAAACGGTATGTTCATTGTTTAAGTGATGAGCGCCAGAACGACTGTGAACAATGTAAAATTCGAATGGATTAGATTTTTTATACGGATTATTTTCCCATTCTCTGGTGGCTGCAAGCGCACCATATTTATGAGTTCGATGTTTTTTAAATTCAGGATCTAAAGTGTAATTTCCATAGAGTCTTCTCTGATTCTGAGTATAAGTCTCGTCTGAATTTCCACCTTGTATTACAAAGTTTTTGGCAACCCTGTATATTTCTGTAGTATTAAAATACTTTATTTTAGTTAAAAAAATAAAGTTAGCTCTGTGTATGGGAACATCATCATAAAGTCGAATTTTAATATTTCCAAATTTAGTTTTTATGATCACTTTATTTTCTAAATGCTGTTTTCCGTAAGCAGTAAAAAAATTATTGACATTCTCTTTATTTAAGCTATCCCAACGTTTTTGAACTTGTTTTATTTCTTTTTTTTGAGATTCTTTCTTAGTGAAAATAGTATCCGTATTAATAAACTTTTCTTTTACAACCACTTCTTTTTTACATTGAAAAAATGTGTACAATACAATAAGTAGAAATAGGGTGGTAAATTTTTTCATTTTTCAAATATAAATCATCAAAATAAAAGAATAAAAAAAATGAATTGATTTAATATTTTTTTAGGCTTTATTGCTATTTCTATTTCTTATTTTTGTAACAATGAAAGAACAAGTTATTTTAGTAGACACTAAAGATACCCCAATCGGTTTAATGGAAAAAATCGAGGCGCATGAAAAAGCGCTTTTGCACAGAGCATTTTCTGTATTTATATTTAATGATAAAGGTGAGTTAATGCTGCAACAAAGAGCCGCATCTAAATATCATTCTCCTTTGTTATGGACAAATACTTGTTGTTCACATCAAAGAGATGGAGAAACAAATATAGCCGCAGGAAAAAGAAGGTTGCAAGAAGAAATGGGATTTGTAACCGACCTAAAAGAAGTGTTTTCTTTTATTTATAAAGCTCCTTTTGATAATGGTTTAACAGAGCATGAGTATGACCACGTAATGGTTGGGCACTTTAACGGAAAACCAATTCTTAACAAAGACGAAGCAGAGAACTACAAATGGATGTCTTTAGAAGATGTAAAAAAGGATATTGCTATGCAACCATCAATTTATACTGAATGGTTTAAAATTATTTTTGACAAATCATACGAAAAACTAAAAAATGCCTAAAGTTACCGTTCATAGAAAAGCACATTTTAATGCTGCACATAGATTGTATAGAAAAGATTGGTCTGACCAAAAAAACTTTGAAGTTTTTAATAAGTGTAGTAATCCTAACTTTCATGGCCATAATTATGAACTAATTGTTTCTTTAACTGGAGAGATAGATATAGAAACGGGTTATGTATATGATTTAGGTATCCTTAAAAACTTTATAAAGTCTGAAATAGAGGAGGCTTTCGACCATAAAAACTTAAATTTAGAGGTTCCAGAGTTTAAAGAATTAAATCCTACAGCAGAAAATATTAGCGTAGTTACTTATAATAAACTTAGACGTTTATTGCCCAAACATCTCGATTTAAAAGTAACATTGTACGAAACACCTAGAAATTTTGTTACTTATTCTGGGGAATAAATTTAATATATACTGTTTTTAAAAAATAAAAAACCTCGTTAAAACGAGGTTTTTTATTTAACATTTAATTGGTGTACAATTAATTTTTCTGTTTGTTTTTAAACTCACTAAATTTATCACCTTCCTTTTTAGGCCAATTATTGTTCGACGTATCAACATCTGCAGTTTCAAAATCTGGATCTACTACTATGCTTTTAATTTCTTTTGTAGAAGCAAATACTCTTTTTGCAGAAGTATCATCTTTCATCCAAATTTGAGCAGGAAAAGTTTCTCTTTTGGTAGTTCCGTCGGCATAGGTTAATTCCACAATTAAAGGCATTACCAAACCTCCTGGCTTTTCAAATTCTACAGAATAAATGTAAGAAGGTACTTCTTTACCATCTGCATATTTATCCATAGCATTTGGGTTTGCATCTTCTTTTTTATCTGTAATGTAAACCAAGTCTCCTAAACCATCAAAATATTGTTTGTACTGCTCTTTCAATTTAGCAACTCTTTCACTTGGTTTGTCGGTTAAATATAAGGGTTTTACTTCTTTAATACCAATATCTGTAACATCAGTTGTGTAAAACCATCCTCTCCAGAACCAATCTAAATCCATACCAGACGCGTCTTCCATAGAACGGAAAAAGTCTTCTGGGGTTGGGTGTTTAAACATCCATCTTTGAGAGTAAGTTCTAAATGCATGGTCAAATAACTCTGGACCCATTATTGTTTTTCTTAGAATGTACAAACCAGCAGCAGGCTTTGTGTATGCGTTCGGGCCGAATTGCTTTACATAATCTCCTTGAGACATAATAGGAGAGAGGTTAGATTGGTCTCCACCCATATACCTAGTTATGTTTTTTGCTGGATTAATAGCAAATAATTCTGGGTCATATTCTAATGAAGCTAAAATTTCTACAAATGAGTTTAATCCTTCATCCATCCATGTCCACTGTCTTTCATCTGAGTTTACAATCATTGGAAAAAAGTTATGTCCAACTTCATGAACTATTACACCAATCATTCCTTTTTTAGTTCTATCAGAATATGTTCCGTCAGGGTTTGGTCTTCCAAAGTTAAAGCAAATCATTGGGTACTCCATTCCTTGTCTTTCAGAATGCACAGAAACAGCTTTAGAGTATGGATAGTCAAATGTTAATTTAGAATATTCAATTAATGTTGTAGCGACTGCTCTTGTAGAGTGCTCTTCCCATAATGGGTTTCCTTCTTTAGGATAAAGAGACGTAGCCATAACAGTTTTACCGTTTATGTTTACAGCCATCGCATCCCAAATATATTTTCTTGAAGTTGCAAACGCAAAGTCACGAACTTTGTCAGCTTTAAACGTCCATGTTTTGGTTTTTGTAGAACGTCCTTTTTCTGCTTTTTCAGCTTCTTCTTGCGTTACAATTAAAACAGGATTATCGAAAGTTTGTCTTGCTTTTTCAAAACGTTTACGTTGTGTTTTTGTCAATACTTCCTTTTCGTTTTGTAGCGTTCCTGTAGCTTCTACTATGTGATCTGCAGGTACAGTTAAGTTAACTAGGTAATCTCCAAATTCTAAAGCAAATTCGCTACGCCCCCAAAATTGCATATTTTGCCAACCTTCCACGTTGTTATAAACTGCCAATCTAGGAAAAAACTGTGCAATTGTGTAGTTGTTGTTTCCATCAGGAAACGTTTCTAAACCTGAACGCCCACCATCTTTGTTGATGTCGTTTATTAGGTAGTTCCAAGAAATACTGAATTCGAATTTTTTACCAGGAGCTAACGGCTGTGGTAAATTGATTCGCATCATTGTTCTATTGATGAAGTGAGATAAAGGTTTACCGTCTGTTTCTACTTTAGTAATGTTGTAGCCAAAGCCTTTTTTTTCACCCATGTATGAACTTTTAAAGTTTTCTGGTGTTACAAAAGGAGCAGCACTATTAGACTGTGCCAAAGGTGTTTTAGAGTCATCTGCTCTCATGTTTTGGTCTAATTGTACCCACAAGTACTCTAAATGATCTTTAGAATTGTTGTGATAGGTAATTTTTTCATCACCGTAAATTCTGTTTGCACTTTCGTCTAAACGAATGTCCATTACATAATCTACTTTTTGTTGTGTGTACTGATGACCTGGTGCACCCGAAGCAGCATGTTGATCATTAGGAGTTGCGAAAAGATCTTTTAGTTGCCTAAACTTGTTTTCATCGGTGTGACCTTGTTGTGTTTTCTTTTTTTCTTTTACTTGTTCTTGAGCAATGGCTGAAAAACTAATAAAGAAAAGTGAAAATACGAATAAAGAAAGTTTTTTCATTTGTTGATATATTTTATAATACGCCGACTAATTTAAGAATATAACTGTGATTACTTTAAATTTTGTTAAAATTTAACATTCCTTTATTAATTAATATATCTAAGCATTTAAACTTTATAGCTTCTTTATTATTGTTTGTATTGAATAAAAAAAAGCCTTCAACTTTACTGCTGAAGGCTTAAATTGATACTATTACAAAGTATTAATTTTTAATATTCGATTTAAATTTACTAAACTTATCAGTCGTTTTTTTAGGCCAGCTGTTGTTGCTAGTGTCTACATCTGCAGTTTCTAAATCTGGGTCTACTGTTATCGAGGTTATTTGTTTACGAGAGTTTATTGCTTTGGTAACTTCCTTATCGTTATATCTCCATATTTCAGCAGGATACATTTTTTTATCTTTAGTACCATCCTCGTATGTAAACTCTACAATAATTGGCATTACCAAGCCTCCTGGTTTGTTAAATGTAATTTCATAAAAATATTGGTCAGATGCATTTTTAGATTTAGATATTTTTAAACCTTCAGAGGTGTCTTCAATAAAATTAATGGTGTTTTCATCTTGACTTTCTGCATAGAATTTTTTCACATTTTTAATTCCTATATCAGTTACATCTGTAGTGTAAAACCATCCTCTCCAAAACCAATCTAAATCTACACTAGAGGCATCTTCCATAGTTCTAAAAAAGTCGGCAGGAGTAGGGTGCTTAAATTTCCATCTTTTTGCGTATGTTTTAAATGCATGGTCAAATAA
This sequence comes from Polaribacter tangerinus, assembly GCF_038024095.1. Classification (NCBI taxonomy): domain Bacteria; kingdom Pseudomonadati; phylum Bacteroidota; class Flavobacteriia; order Flavobacteriales; family Flavobacteriaceae; genus Polaribacter; species Polaribacter tangerinus. The sequence continues at coordinate 69,838 of NZ_CP150668.1, forward strand.
TTCTTTACCCATAATAGTTTCTCTAAGCATCCACAAACCTGTGGCTGGTTTACCATAAGCATTGTTTCCAAAGCTGTAAACATTTTCTCCTTTTGTCATAATAGGAGCTAATGTGGCTTGATCTCCAGCCATATATCTAACAATATTTTTAGGGTATCCTCTAACGATAGGGAAATTTGGATCGTAATCTTTTTCTGCCAACATTTCCATAAATGAATTCAATCCTTCATCCATCCAGGTCCATTGTCTTTCATCTGAATTAACAATCATAGGAAAAAAATTGTGACCTACTTCATGAATGGTAACTTTTATCATTCTGTATTTTACTCTGTCTGAATAGCCACCATCTGGTAAGTCTGGTCTTCCTGGGTTAAAGCAAATTTGTGGATATTCCATTCCCATTTGACCATCTACAGAAATTGCTTTGTGGTAAGGGTAATCGAACGTGTATTTAGAATAAGTTTTTAATGTTTGCGCTACTGCTCTTGTAGAGTGGTCTCCATACAAAGGATTAGCTTCTTTAGAATATAAAGATTCTGCCATTACGGTTTTGCCATTTATATCTACAGCCATTGCATCATAAATAAATTTTCTAGAACTGGCAAACGCATAATCTCTTACGTTTTCGGCATAAAATTTCCAAGTTTTTGTTTTCTTAGATTTGGTTTTTTCGTTTTCTTCTGCCTCTTTTTGTGTTCTTATAATTACCGGATTGTCGAAAGTTTTTCTAGCTTTTTCTAACCTTTTTAATTCCTTTTTAGAAAAAACTTCTTTAGGATTTTTTAAAACTCCGGTAGCTCCTAGCATATGATCGTCTGGAGTTGTAATATTTACTGTAAAATCTCCAAACTCTAAAGCAAATTCACTTCGCCCCCAAAATTGGTCGTTTTGCCATCCTTCTACGTTGTCATATACACACAATCTTGGGTAAAATTGTGCAATTACATAATTGTTATTGTTATCTTCTGCAAAATGCTCGTAACCAGATCTACCACCTTGCGTTCTGTGGTTATTAATATTATACCACCATTTTATATTAAATTGAAATTTTTCTCCTGAAGCTAATGGTTTAGCTAGGTTAATTCGCATCATGGTTTGGTTTATGGTGTAAGACAACTTACTACCATCTGTATTAGTAACACTTTGTATTTTAAAACCACCATCAAAAGGAGCATCTACATAATTCGTTTGAAACCTGTTTTTTGCAATTTTATTAGGAATTTTTGTTGGCTGAATATCAGGAGTTTTTGAGTCGGCAGCTCGCATATTTTGGTCTAACTGCACCCATAAATAAGCCAAAGTGTCATCGGAGTTGTTATGATAGGTAATACGCTCATCACCATAAATTCTAGTGTTTTCATCATCTAGAATTATATTCATTTCATAATCTACTTTTTGCTGCGTATATTTTATACCTGGTGCACCAGAAGCAGTTCTTTGTAAGTTTGGTGTTGGCAAAAGATCTTTCATTTGCCTAAACTTATTTTCATTTGTATGTCCTTGTTTTGTAATTTTTTCTTGTGCAAATGCACTTGTAATAAAAACAAGAGATAGGAGGAGTAAACCTATTTTTTTCATAATTTGAATGTTTATTTGTTGATTTATTAATAGTTTAATTTTTCTTTAAAGGTCTCTTTAGTTAGCAATACACTTTTATTTTTTTTACCTACTTTAGATTTTACTAGATTTTGTTGTGTAGGAAAGTGTTTTAAAAGTATGGTGTTTGTAATATCTATATTAGAAACGCTGCTAATGTTTTCAATTTCTAAGTAAAAGAAAACAAGGTCTCCTTCATATTCTTTGCCAAGATATTTAAAATCTTTCGAAATAGTATTTATTTTGAACGAGAGTTTATCTTTCAAATATTTTTCAAAATAAATATCGTTATTTTTTAATTCAGCTTTTGTGGTAAGTTGTAAATCGATATTATAGTCATTGTTTAAGGCCAATTCAATATCATCCATAAAAACATTTATTATAATTTGAACCGACTTTTCTTCTTCGTTGTATTTTATTTGTGTTAAGCTAAGGTAATATTTGTGGGTTGCAAATGATAATAGTGGTATTGCTAATAAAAAAAGTAAATATTTTTTGATGTTCATTTTAAAATCTAAATTATGATGCCAATTTACTCTTTTTTTATAATTTCTAGATAACTTTTACTTTCTGTTTGAAAAATTTTAATAACCTCTAATAGCTTTTTTTCTTTATGTAAATTTTCTATTCCCAAAGGATTACAGTATTCTAAAAAATGAAAATAATTATCTACTGGTATTTTAAGCTCTTCGAAAAAGAATTTTTCACCAAGTTGTGATAATATTTTATACGGAAAAGCCTTTTTTCTTGCTAATTTTTTTCTAAGCGCCCATAAACGTTCAGAGTATTTAAAAGGGATATTTGCAGTAGCACCAGCACCTGCCATAGCAATTGCCCCAGACATTGTATTTACAATAGGCGGTTTTACTTTGTCCATATCGTCTGGTAATTCTACCACCTTCATATCTACCTCAGAAAAATCCATTACTGCATTTAGCAAAGAGTCTTTTTTATTTGTGGGAACCGATTTTGAGTCGATACTCAAACTTCCCATTAAATTATGCCTTTTAAGTTCGAAGGTATCTAGAACAATTGTTTGGTTATTTAATCTAACAGAAAGTAATTTATTTAAAATAATTTCTTTAGTAATTTTTACAAAGCTTGTTTTATGTTGAATGGAAGATATTCTGAGCGAATCTCCTGCTTTTACAAAAATTCTAAAAATTCCATTTTCGGAAGAAAATGTACCTTGAGCTGTTTTTAAATTGATAATATTTGCATTTTTAACAGTACTAAGTGAGTCTGAAACTTTACCATTTATAAGCGTTCTTCTTTCTTGAGAACACAAGAAAAAAGAATTAAATATAAGTACTAATAAAAATAGCTTTTTTGGCATATATTCATAATTTTTAGCAAATTAAGAAATTGTACGCTTTTATAATACATTTATAAACTAATTTTCTGTTAAAGGTACCATCCAGTTTTTAAGGGTTAAAAATATGTTTGCTTCTTTTTTTAGTGTTTTAATTAATAGCATAATTTTATCGTTTTGGTACTGTTCGAAAATTCCTGAAAAAGTGCAATAAGTTATAAATTGATAGTATTTTTCTTTTGGGATTTTTAATTCTTCATAAAAAAATACGGGACCTAATAAATGTAAAAGTTTATCTGGAAAAACCTTTTTTGCCAATAATTCTTTTTCTAACATTTTAACTTTTCTGATCCTGAACTAGTGGAAGTAGTAATACCAAAACCTTCAAATCTGTTGTTGGGTAATCTTATTTTGGTAGATTTTGTTAAATGTGTTTCGTTTAAATTTGTTCCCATTTTAGAAATTTTATAGGTGTCCATTTTTTTTAAGTCTTCAACAATTTTATTCACAATTTTATTTTTGTAATGAGTTGGTGTTTTTTTGATATCTATTTGTAATGTACCGACAAGTTTATTTTGCTCAATAACAATTTCAGCTAACACATTTACTTTTTTAGATAAAGTAATTGTATTTTTAGAAGTTTTATTTAAATGTTTGGATTTTACAGCAATAATTTTTGATGTATAGCCAATAGAAGTAATATGAAAAGTATCATTCTTATTTGCAACTATAGTGAATAAAGCGTTTTCATCAGAAAATGTACCTTTTTTCTGTTTTAGCATTTATAATATGCACATTTTTAACACTACCTAGAGAGTCTATAATTTTTCCATAAAATGTTTTTTTTATGTTTTGTGATGAACAAAAAAAGGAGATAAATGAAAATACAAATAATAATTTTTGTTTCATTTGGTATAATTAGTAACTTTTTTTAGTTATTTTTCTTAAAATCATACTAATAGAATTATAAAATGATGTTAAAGGGTTTTTACTTAAAATTATTATATTTTTGAGGTATGAAAAAAATGATTGTTGCAAGTACTTCTACTGTTTTTGGTAGTGATTATTTAGAATATTTACTCCCTACTCTTAGAGAACATTTTAAAAATATCGAAAATTTGATTTTTATTCCGTTTGCCAGACCTGGAGGAATTTCTTACAATGATTATACAGCTATTGCACGCAAAGCTTTTGCAAATATTGGAATAGATGTTAAAGGGATTCACGAATATAAAAATCCAAAAGAAGCGCTAGCTACTACAAAAGCGATTTTTACGGGCGGCGGAAATACTTTTGAGTTGGTTCATCAACTTTATAAGCAAGATGTTTTATCTACTTTAAAAAAGGTCATTGAAAATGGTACTCCTTATTTAGGAACTAGTGCAGGAAGTAATATTTGTGGTGTTAGCATGATGAACACCAATGATATGCCTATTGTGTATCCGCCAAGCTTTAATACTTTAGCTTGTATACCATTTAATATTAATGCTCATTATTTAGATCCTGTAGTGGGCTCCAAGCACATGGGCGAAACAAGAGAAACTAGAATTAAAGAATTTCATGTGTTTAATAACACTCCTGTTTTAGGTTTACGAGAGGGAAGTTGGTTAGAAGTGATGGATAGCACTGTTACTCTAAAAGGAAATTATAGCGCGAGATTTTTTCAAAAGGATGCCACTCCCATAGAAATAGCAAGTGGCAAAATAATTGGAGATTTTATCTAATTGATTTGTTCATAAAAGTACAAAAAAGTACTATTAGTAAGCAACATAATCTACAATTTCCAATCCGTATCCAATCATACCAACTCTTTTCGTTTGTTGTGAATTGGTAATTAGCTTTAATTTATTTACATTAATGTCATGTAAAATTTGCGCCCCAATGCCAAAGTCTCGATTATCCATTTTAATAGCAGGAGCCTTTAGATCTCCATTTTTTTGATTTTCTTTAAGTCCCTTTAATCTACTTAAAAGGTTTTGTGGTTGATACTCTTGATTAACAAAAATAATAGCTCCTTTTCCTTCTTCGTTTATCACTTTAAACATTTGATCTAACTTTTTATCGGCATTATTTGTTAGTGTTCCCAGAATATCATTATTTACTAAAGTGGAGTTTACTCTTGTTAAAACGCTTTCATTTTTTTTCCAAGAACCTTTTGTAAGAGCAATGTGAACTTGATTGTTGGTAGTTTGTTCATAAGCCCTTAATCGGAAATCGCCGAAACGAGTGGTAATATTAAAATCTTCCTTTTTCTCAATTAAGGAGTCGTGTTCCATTCTGTAAGCAACAAGATCTTCGATTGAAACAATTTTTATATCGAATTTTTGGGCAACTTTTAAAAGTTCTGGTAAACGTGCCATTGTACCGTCTTCATTCATAATTTCTACAATAACACCTGCAGGTTCTAAGCCTGCCAACCTTGCAAAATCAATAGCAGCTTCTGTATGCCCCGTTCTTCTTAATACGCCGCCCTCTTTAGCTCTTAAAGGAAATATATGGCCTGGTCTAGCTAAATCGAATGGCTTTGTTTCTTTACTAATTAAAGACTGTACAGTTAACGACCTGTCTGAGGCAGAAATACCTGTTGTTACTCCTTTTCCTCTTAAATCTACAGAAATGGTAAAAGCTGTTTCCATTGGATCTGTATTGTTTTGAACCATCATACCCAGTTCTAACTCTTTACAACGTTTTTCGGTTAAAGGTGTACAAATTAAACCACGCCCATGTGTTGCCATAAAGTTTATCATCTCTGGAGTTACTTTTTCTGCAGCAGCTAAAAAGTCACCCTCATTTTCTCTGTTTTCATCATCTACAACAATAATAATTTTACCATTTCTAATATCTTCAATGGCTTCTGAAATAGTATGTAATTGCGACTTGCGTGTGGATGTAGGTTGGGTCATATTTTAAGGTCTTTTTTAGACTTAAGTTTGTTAAAAAATAGTTGAATTGGTTGTAAAATAGCATCAATATTAAAAATTCCTTTATCTCTTGCTGCTCTACGAGTTAATAAGATTCCGAAAGGTATCATTACAAAAGCAGATATCCAAGACCCCAATAAAGAGGACAAAGAACTTTCTTCTGCTAGGTTTTTGCCAAAAGTATTGCCGAAAAAATAAATAACATATATAGAAATGGCGAGTATCATAGGGAGTCCAAAACCACCTTTTCGAATAATAGAACCAAGTGGTGCACCTATAAAGAATAGAATAAGACAAGAAAAAGACAGTGCAATTCTGCTGTAATATTCTGTATCGAAAAAATTAAGTGTTTTTCTTTTCCATTTAATACTATCCATATTATTTTTTACATTATTTAAAGCACTCGACATTTTGTTTGTAGCGCTGTTTAATATGGTAATTTTTTCTTGTAAATGATAGTTAGAAAGTGTACTAACAGTGTCTAAATCTTTAGGTTTTAGAGAGTCTTTGTATTTGTATAAATCTTTTGCAGATGTTATTGAAGCAATACTTTTTGCTCTTGCAGCCAACATTTCGTCATAGGTAGCTTTTAAAACTGGTATGGTGTCATTTAATTGCTCTAATGTTCTCATATTAAAGCTGTTTTTTACTCTTTCTTCTTCTAAAGCACCATCTCCCATAACATTAGAAATATCGATATTAAATTCGTACTCTTGAAATGTTGCTTGAGATGCAGGCATTTTTTCTCTTTTAGAGGGCGATCTAGAAGATTTAGTATGGTCTTCGTAATAGTAACCGTCATATAAAATGAAAGTCATATATCTGCTTCCTTCTTCTGAAAGAATTTTTCCTCTTTTAGCAGTTATCACTTTTTGATTTCCGTTTCTTGCACTAAGGTCGTATATCAAAACGTTTTTTAACAAGTTTTCATCTTCACCATATTTTTCATCAAATTTTATTTGATAATTTGGCAAATCGCTATTAAAACTACCTGCTACTAGAGCTAATGCAGGCTTTTTCATTTTAATATTATAGTATAAATTTCGTTGCTTTAGTGTCGCATAAGGAAAAATATTATTTAAAAATAAGAAGTTAATTCCGCTTAGTATAAAGGTTAAGAATATAAGCGGTCTTACTAATCTTTGTAGAGAAATACCTGCAGATTTTGCAGCAGCAAATTCGTAATTTTCACCTAAATTACCTAAAGCCATAATAGAGGAGAGGAGTACCGCAATAGGAAGTGCCTGAGGTACAATACTAAGTGAACTGTAATACAAAAATTTTAAGATAAACCAAATACTTATTCCTTTGCCAGCAATGTTTTCGAAGGTTTGCCATAAAACCTGCATTACCAATACAAATAGTACTATAAGAAAGGTTGCAACAAAGGGAACCAGAAAGGTTTTTAAGATGTACTTATCTAAAATTTTCATTGTCGCAAAAGTAGTTTCTTAAAATTAATTTAGCTACTAATTTTCTGTTAATTGAAATTGTTAATCAATAATATATCCTTTGTCTAAAAACTTTTGTTTGTTAAAAGAAAATAGACTGCTATCTAAATTTTCATTTTTTTTAAAAGTATCAATAGTAAAGGTTGTTTTAGCATTGTTCTCTCCGGTTTGGATTAATTTGTAAATATGCTTTGTTTTAGCATCTATACCTAATTCTACTTTTACTATTTCAGAGTTACTGTCTATGGGGTTTAATGTAATAAACTGAATATCTCTTCCTTTGATATTTTTTAATTTTCCCATTTTAAAATTGTAGCCTTCTTTGTAAAAAGTTAATAGTTTAGAAGGGTATATAAAACCATCTTCGCCTCCTAAATCTCCTTCGGTAATAGAAACCTCTTTTTCATCGTTATTGATAATGTGTAATTTATTACCATCAAAAATAAACTGGTTTCCTAAGTAGTTTAAGCTGTATTTTTCTCCTTGTAAGTTTATTTCTCCACGAATTGGTGGTTCATCGCCCTCTTTTATACCAGCATCTTCATTACTTAATGTCTGACTAAAACCAATGTACATATTTTTGTATGCACTCATTTTAGTAGAAACTTCATCAAGCATTTTTTTTGCTTGAACAGAGTTTTGAGAATAGGTATTTGTGTATGTGCTAATGATGAATAATAAGAATACTATTTTTTTCATGTGAATTAAAATTACTAGTTTATTACTATTATTTATTGTTGTTCATTTTCTAATAATTGTTCTAAGGCAATTAAATCAGGTACCAATACTTGTCTTGCTTTACTACCTTCAAAGCCTCCCACAATTCCTGCAGCTTCTAGCTGGTCTATTAATCTTCCGGCTCTGTTGTAGCCTAATTTTAACTTTCTTTGTAGTAAAGATGCAGATCCTTGCTGTGCTGTAACTATAATTTCTGCAGCTTCTTTAAACAATTTATCTCTATCAGCAATATCAATATCAATACTTGTGCCACTTTCATCATCTACATATTCTGGTAATTGATATGCTTCTGCATAGGCTTTTTGGGAGCCAATAAAATCGGTAATTTTTTCTACCTCTGGTGTGTCTACAAAAGCACATTGAATTCTTTCAATATCATTTCCGGCGGTATACAATAAATCTCCTCTACCAATTAATTGGTCTGCACCTCCTGCATCTAAAATTGTTCTAGAATCAATTTTAGAGGTAACTCTAAAAGCTATTCTGGCTGGGAAATTTGCCTTAATAATACCTGTAATAACGTTTACCGAAGGTCTTTGTGTTGCTACAATTAAATGTATTCCAATAGCTCTTGCCAATTGAGCTAAACGTGCAATTGGGGTTTCAACTTCTTTTCCGGCGGTCATTATTAAATCTGCAAATTCGTCAATAACCAAAACAATGTATGGTAAAAATTGATGCCCTTCATTCGGGTTTAATTTTCGTTTCTTAAACTTTTCATTATATTCTTTAATATTTCGAACCATTGCAGCTTTTAACAAGTCGTAACGGTTGTCCATTTCTATACATAAAGAGTTTAGTGTGTGAACAACTTTTGTGGTATCTGTAATAATAGCGTCTTCTACATCTGGTAATTTTGCTAAGTAATGACGCTCAATTTTATTAAAAAGTGTAAGTTCTACCTTTTTCGGATCTACTAAAATAAATTTTACTTCTGCAGGATGCTTTTTGTACAACAATGATGTAAGAACTGCATTAAGCCCTACAGATTTTCCTTGTCCTGTTGCACCTGCCATAAGTAAATGCGGCATTTTTGCTAAGTCTACAACAAAAGTTTCGTTTGAAATTGTTTTTCCTAATGCAATAGGAAGCTCCATAGGAGATTCTTGAAATCTTTTAGACGAAATAACAGAATGCATCGAAACAATGGTAGATTTTTTATTCGGCACCTCTATACCAATAGTTCCTTTTCCTGGTATTGGAGCAATAATTCGAATTCCTAATGCAGATAAAGAGAGTGCAATATCGTCTTCTAAATTTTTAATTTTAGATATTCTTATACCTGCTTCGGGTACAATTTCATATAAAGTAATTGTTGGGCCAACTGTTGCTTTTATTTCTGCAATACCAATTTTATAATTTTTTAAAGTTTCTACAATTCTGTCTTTGTTAGCCTCTAGTTCTTCTGGGTCTATAGAAATTGTTTCGTTGTACTGTTTTAATAAATTAAAAGAAGGGAATTTAAAATTAGAAAGTTCTAAAGTTGGATCAAATTCGCCAAAATCTTTAACAATTTTATCAGATAAATTTTCTGTACTCAGTTCTTCATCTTTACTGATAGCAACATCTATGGCAACTTCTTTTTCGTTTGTTGACTCTTCATTGTTATCATTATTATCAATTTTAAGAACAGGTTCTAAATTCTCTTCTTCAGAAAGTGATGCGTCTTCTTTTTGTGTTGTTACATCAGAATAGTTAGAGATAGTAGGCTTTAGGTCGATAACAGATTTTTCAAATTCTGATTTTTGTGACACCTCTAATTGTGCTGAATTACTAGTGTCTTCATTTGAAGTAATTTGGGTTTCATCATCTAAAAGATGCTGATTATGAGTGTCTTCTTCAAAGGGTTTTTCTGCAGTGTTTTTATTTTCTTTACGGGCTTTATATTTTTCTATAAAATGCTCGAAAGTAAGTTTATATCTAACAACAATATAACTTATAAAAAAGAAAATTAGTAGTATAATAAGTCCTGTTTTACCTATAAAAGTTTGTAAATACTCATTAATTTCAAAGCCAATAATACCAGATAAAACGGCTAACTTTTTATGTAAAAAACCTAGAGTTACAGAAATGAGAAGCATGGCAACTAAACCCCAATTCCAAGAAATTACCATTTTTGCAAGTTTGCGTTTGAAAAGAACAGAAACTCCGGTGACGAATAGTTGAAAGCTTACTATAAAAGCAGCAATACCGAAACCATCATATATAAAAAAATGACTTAAACTGGCGCCAATTTTACCTAACCAATTACTACTTTTTATTGATTTATCTGATAATTTGTTCAGAATACTTTGGTCTTCTTGCCAATTAAAGAAAAAAGAAACAAATGCAACAAATAAAAATAAGGCAAAGCACATTAAAAAAACACCAATAATTGTTTGTGCCTGTTTTGTTTTTAAAAAAGCAAAAAATGTTGATTTATTTTCAGAGTTAGGGGATGTACCAGTTGATTTTTTTATGCTGATTCTCTTTTTAGCCATGAACTGTTTTCTAATATTTTAATTTTAGCAATTAATAACTGCAGCTAAAATAATAAATTGATTTTTGGTATGTATATTAAGCCTGCAATTATTAGTGAAACAATTGCCGCAAATGTAGGTGCTCCAGCAGCAATATCTTTAATAAATCCTATTTTAACATGAAAATCTGGATGAACAAAATCGGCAACTTTTTCGATAGCAGTATTTAAAGCTTCTGCAACGAGCACCAAACCGATAGCCAAAAACTGTAGCATCCATTCGGTAGTAGAAATAGAAAAGTAGTATCCTAAAATGCTTGCAATAATTCCAAAAGCAATTTGAACTTTAATGCTATCTTCTGTAGTAATTAGTAGCCAAGCACCTTTAAACGCGTATTTTAAACTTTTTAGCCTTCCTTTTACAAAGCTATCATTTGAGTTTTTCATACTAAATATTAAATCGCTTTTAATGCAGTAGAATAGTTTGGTTCGTCTGCAATTTCAGAAACTTGCTCTGTGTGGGTAATAAATCCGTTTTCATCAATAACAATTACGGCTCTAGAGTGCAAGTTTGCTAACGGACCGTTACTAATTTCTAAACCATAATTTTTGCCAAATTTACCTGTGGCAAAGTCGGAAAGCATTACTACATTTTCGATGCCTTCTGCACCACAAAAGCGCGCTTGAGCAAATGGTAAATCTCTAGAAATACACAATACAACCACATTATTTAAGTTTGCTGCTTTTTTGTTAAATTCTCTTACAGATGTAGCACAAGTGCCAGTATCTACCGAAGGAAAAATGTTTAAAACAATTTTTTTTCCTTTAAAATCAGCTAAACTTTTAGTTTCTAATCCTACAGAAACCAAACTAAAGTCTGCTGCTTTTGAACCAATTTCTGGTAGGTTACCAACTGTGTTAACTGCATTTCCTTTTAGGGTAATTTGTGCCATATCTTTTAGAATTTAGTTTTTTCAAAAGTAACTATTTTTATTGAAAATAATTACTCAAAAACAGATTAGTTCATATTCATTTCTGTGCTTTGAAATATGTATCTTCGCAAACTCAAAATAAATAAAATTACATTGATTATTTCGCAATATACCAAAGAGTTCGCATATAATTGGAAGCTAGCAGCTCCTGTAATGTTAGGCATGCTGGGCCATACATTTGTGAGTTTTATAGACAATATAATGGTAGGTCAAATAGGTACTGCAGAACTAGCAGCAGTTTCTTTAGGAAATAGTTTTATGTTTATTGCAATGTCTATCGGTATTGGTTTTTCTACCGCTATAACGCCTTTAATTGCCGAGGCAGATGCTTCAGATAACTTACAACAAGCAAGGTCTGCCTACAAAAACGGACTTTTTTTGTGTACTACTTTAGGAATACTATTATTTTTGCTGATATTCTTTTCCAAGCCATTAATGCTTTTAATGCAGCAGCCAGATGAGGTTGTTGCGCTTGCAATTCCGTATTTAAATTTAGTAGCTTTTTCACTAATTCCCTTGGTAATTTTCCAAGCAATAAAGCAGTTTAGCGACGGAATGTCTATGACAAAATATCCAATGTATGCAACATTGTTGGCAAATATTATAAATGTAATTTTAAACTACCTACTTATTTTTGGTAAGTTTGGTTTTCCAGAATTGGGTATTGTAGGAGCAGCATACGGAACTTTAGTGTCTAGATTTGTGATGGTTATATACTTGTGGGTAAAGTTAAGATTTAACAATAGAAGTTTTAAGATTGTAAAAAATATTCAATTCTTTTCTTTGGATTTCTTGATGATAAAAAAAATTATAAACCTCGGTTCATTAAGCGCAATGCAAATGTTTTTTGAGGTTGCTATTTTTACATCAGCAATTTGGCTTAGCGGTCTTCTTGGTAAAAATCCTCAAGCTGCAAACCAAATAGCTTTAAATTTATCTTCTATGACATTTATGGTTGCAATGGGCCTAAGTGTTGCTTCTATGATACGGGTTGGAAATCAAAAAGGATTGCAAAATTATAGAGAATTGCGAAGAATTGCTTTTTCAATTTTCTTATTGGGTGTTATTTTTGCAGTCTTTTTTGCGCTTTTGTTTTTCATTTTTCATGAGAGCTTGCCATATATTTATGTAGATTTAAAAGATACACTTAACTATAAAGACAATATCGAAGTGTTGTCTATTGCATCAAATTTATTATTGGCAGCTGCTTTTTTTCAAATTTCAGACAGTATACAAGTTGTTGTTTTAGGGGCGCTTAGAGGTTTGCAAGATGTGAAAATACCTACAATTTTAACCTTTGTTTCTTATTGGATAGTAGGTTTTCCTGTTTCTTATTTTTTAGGAAAAGAAAATATGTATGGTAGTTTTGGCATATGGTTAGGCTTGTTGGCCGGTTTAACAACTGCTTCAATATTACTTTATATAAGATTTAATTCGCTAACTTTAAGGCTTATTAGAGAAAAACAAGAAAATGTTTCTTTAACATAAATAGATAAATACAAATTAATTTTTTAAACAATAGTTAATGGATTTACCAAAGTTTTTACTTGCAGATAATAGCAATTACCCAGATGATATTTTTGTATTGCATACAGAGTTTCCTCGTTTTATGATGAATTTAAAAAATGATGAAATAGAATGGTTTGAAGATTTAACTGGAGAAAAAGAAGAAGATATAACAACAGAATTAGCCGATTTAATGGATAAAGCTGGAAATTTTTACGATGAAGAAATGAAGAAATATGAAGATTAATAAGAATAATTTTAATAAAAAAATGCCTTGTAATTATGTAAATACAAGGCATTTTTATTGAGAAGTAAATTTATTCTTGTTTATTTTCTGTAATTACGATTCCTAATTTTTTTATCACCAAATCAGTAATATCATATTTAAAATCGATATACCCAAATTGGTTTCCTGTAGTTGTAAAAATTTGCGAATATCCATTTTCTTTTGCTACCGAAGCAATGGCATCATTAAGTCTTTTGTATAATGGACGCATTAGCTCATCTCTCTTTAATCCCATTAAAGTAGTTCCGTTTTTTTTGTATTTTTGAATATCTTGATCTAACGCAGATAATTCTGACTGAATTACACGCTTTTCAAGATCGTTCATTTCACTCTCTTTTTGCTTATAATCATCAAGCTTTTCTTTAAATTCTGCTACTTTAATACTAAAGGAAGAGTCTAATTTTGCACCATATTCTTTCGCGAGATCTACTACTTTTTTTGCCTCTGGCATATTATTAATAATGTAATCGCTGTCTATAGTTCCAACCTTGTTCTGAGCAACAGTAATTGTACAAATTAGGGAAATAAATAAAGTAATAATGTTTAATTTCATGAGTTAAGTTTAAGCCACAAAGATAAAAAAGCAGATGAATTACAAAAGCTAGAAATTAATTATTTAAATTTTTCTTTTTCTGCATCAATAGCAGTAACAATAGTTTCATAGGGTGTTTTATAGTCGAACCACAGAGTTTCTGAATCTTTTTTGAACCAGGTTAATTGTCTTTTGGCAAACCTTCTTGTATTCTTTTTTATTTCTGAAATAGCAAAATCTAACGTATAATTACCTTCGAAATACATAAAAAGTTCTTTATAGCCAACAGTTTGCAATGCATTTAAATTTTTGTATTGATATAATTTTTTGGCCTCTTCTATTAAACCGTTTTGTATCATTATATCTACTCGTTCATTAATTCTGTTGTAAATAATTTCTCTTTCGGCAAGCAGTCCTATCTTAATACTGTTAAAATTTCTAGGTTTTTTTGGTTTGTTTTTAAAAACGGAGTAAGGTTTTCCTGTACCAATACAAATTTCTAAAGCTCGCATTACCCTATGCGGATTTTGAAGTTCTATTGTTTGATAACTTTCAATATCTAACTTTTTTAGTTTTTTTTGTAAAACCTCAATTCCATGTTCCTGCAATTCTTGGGTAAGTACGTCACGAATTTTTGGTGATATTTCAGGAAAATAATCTAAGCCTTTTAAAACAGCATCTACATACAAACCACTTCCTCCAACCATTATCAAATTTGTGTTATTTTTATGTAATTCTGTAATTTTTGCCAGAGCATCTCTTTCAAATTCGCCAACATTATACGAATCAAAAATACTTTTATTTTGTATGAAATAATGTTTTGCAGCAGCCAATTCGTTAGGTTCGGGTACCGCTGTTCCAATAGCCATTTCTTTAAAAAATTGCCTTGAATCGCAAGAAACAATTGCTGTTTGGTAGTTTTTTGCCAGTCGAATACTCATGGCGGTTTTACCAATAGCTGTTGGTCCAACAATGGTAATTAATGTAGGTAGTTTGTTTGTAATCATTCGTTTAAGGTACTACCGCAATGATAGCAGTAAATAGCATTTTCTTTGTGGGAGTCTTTTAAACAATTAGGGCAAGCTTGTGTATTTGTTGGTAAATTGTTGGTTCTTGTCATTTCTGAACTTACAATTCCTGTAGGAATGGCAATAATTCCATATCCTAAAATCATAATTATACTTGCAATTAATTGCCCTAATGGTGTATGCGGATAAATATCTCCAAAGCCAACTGTGGTAAGAGTTACAATTGCCCAATAAACACTTCTTGGTATGCTTGTAAAACCATTTTCTGCCCCTTCCACCATATACATAACAGTTCCTAAAATGATGCACAAAATAATTACAAAAAACATAAAAACAGCAATTTTTGCTCTACTAGCTCTTATGGCTACCAACAACTTATTTGAGGCACCAATATATCTTGCCAATTTTAAAATTCTAAAAACTCTTAATAGGCGTAAGGCCCTTAAAGCTACTAAGTGATGGGAACCAACAAATATAAATGATAAATATTTTGGCAAAGTTGCCAATAAATCTATAATTCCATAAAAACTAAATATATATTTTAATGGCTTTTTTATGGCAATTATTCTCATAATGTACTCTATGGTAAAAAGGATGGTAATTACCCATTCGCCAATATCTAAAAAAGCATGATATTTTGTATCAAAACTTTCTATACTTTCTAACATTACCAGTAAAATACTGGTGATAATTGCTGTAAATAAAATGACATCAAAAATTTTACCTTTTTTGGTATCTGCTTCATAAATAATTTCATGAAGTTGATGTTTCCAGCTTAAATTCTTTTTTGAACTACTCAAAATGTGTCTAATTTTTACGTTTACAATATTACAAATATTTCATTAGATGTTCATGTGAACTCCAAACTTTCTCTATACTTTTCTATATCCTAAATCAATATGACATATTCTTTTTGTTAAAGTTTGGTATATTATATTTTTTACGATTATTGACCTAAACATTTTTTATTTATTAATTATTTTCGCATTTAAATTTTTAATTCATGAAATATAAAGGATACTTTTCACTATTGTTTGTGTTTATAACATTTGCTGCAGTTTCACAAATTTTAAAAGGGAATGTCGTAAATTCTTTTAACGAACCTTTAGAAGATGTTTATATCATCAATAAAAAAAATAATTACCATACACATACCAATCAAAATGGTTATTTTTTGATTGAAAATATTACTTTAGGTACTGTTTTAGAGATGAGTATTCTTGGTTACAAAAAAAGAGCGGTAACAGTTACAAATCAAATGTTACAAGAAGGCGTTGTAATTGTATTAGAAACTACATTTTACCAATTGGATGAATTGGTGCTTAGAAATGAAATTAATGCAATGCAAACAATTTCGAATATCGATTTGCAAGTAAATCCAGTAAATAATTCTCAAGAAATTTTAAGAAAAGTTCCAGGCTTAATTATTGGTCAACATGCTGGAGGAGGAAAAGCAGAACAGCTTTTTTTACGTGGTTTTGATGTAGACCACGGAACAGATGTAGCGTTAAATTTTGATGGGATGCCTGTAAATATGGTTTCACATGCACACGGGCAAGGATATAGCGATTTGCATTTTGTTATTCCAGAAACAATTCAAAAAATAGATTTCGGTAAAGGTCCTTATTATGCTCAAAACGGCGATTTTAACACCGCTGGTTATGTAAATTTTTCTTCCAAAACTACATTAAAAAATAATCTTTTATCATTTGAGTCGGGTCAATTTAACTCTAATAGAATTGTTGCGTTGGTAAATCTTTTTGAAGATAAAAAACAAGAAAGTGCTTACATAGCGCTAGAAAATATAAATACAGATGGGCCTTTCGAATCGTCACAAAACTTTAACAGATTCAATATTTTTGGAAAATATACTACCTTTTTAAAAGGAACAGATAGAGTATCGGTAAGTGCTTCTCATTTTACAAGTACTTGGGATGCCTCAGGACAAATTCCCGAGAGAGCTGTTAAAAATGGCACAATATCTAGATTTGGTGCTATAGATGACACTGAAGGAGGAACAACTTCTAGAACGAATATAAATATTCAATATCGTAAAACGATAGCAGACAATTCTTATTTTACAACTAATGTTTTTTACTCTAAATACGATTTTGAACTATTTTCTAATTTTACATTCTTTTTGGAAGATCCAATAAACGGAGACCAAATAAAGCAACACGAAGATAGAGCTATCTTTGGAGCAAATGCTCAGATTTTAAGCAATAATAATTTGGGTGATTTTACCTTTAAACTCACAAAAGGTGCAGGTTTTAGATTCGATAATATTAACGATAACCAATTGTTAAGAACTAAAAATAGAACCGAAATTCTTGAAGAAATTCAATCTGGAGATGTAAGGCAAAACAATATGTATGCCTTTTTAAATGCAGATTTTGAGATTGGAAAATTTAAAATTTCTCCAGCACTTCGTTTCGATTACTTTAAATTTAATTATAACAATGTTTTAACGACTAATTACAGTACACTGTCTAAAACGAAAGCCATTGTAAATCCGAAACTAAATTTTTTATACACTCCTAACCAGTCAATTCAGTGGTTTTTAAAATCTGGAATTGGTTTTCATTCAAACGATGCAAGAGTTGTGTTACAACAAGGAGCAGACAAAGTTTTACCGAGAGCTTATGGGGTAGATTTTGGGGCTATTTGGAAACCTGCCAATCAATTCGTGCTAAATGCAGCTGCCTGGTATTTGTTTTCTGAAGAGGAATTTGTGTATGTTGGAGATGCTGGTATAGTAGAGCCTTCTGGAGAATCGGAACGTTTTGGATTGGATATAGGTTTTCGCTACCAATTAACCGATTGGTTGTATATAGACTCAGATGCAACCATTACAAAAGCGAGAAGTCTAGAGGCAATAAAAGGAGAAGACTTTATTCCTTTAGCACCAGATTTAACTATTGCTGGTGGACTTTCTTTTAATAATTTAGGAAATTTTTCTGGAGGATTTAGATATCGTTTTATAGACGATAGACCAGCAAATGAGGATAATTCTATTATTGCTGAAGGATATTTTGTAGCAGATTTCAATATCAATTATCAATTAGGTAAAACTACATTTGGTATTGCTGTTGATAATATTTTTGATACCAATTGGAACGAAACACAATTCGCCACAAATTCTAGATTGCAAAACGAAACACTGCCAGTAGAAGAAATACATTTTACACCAGGAACTCCATTTTTTGCAAGAGCAAGTATTAAATATCAGTTTTAACTTCTAATTATTTGTTGATGTAAAGTTGCTAAAATTTAAAAGAATCAATTTGGTATCTTTGAGTTTTAAATCTTTATCACAATGAAAAAAACGGTTTTAGTATTTTTAGTTTCTTTATGGTTATGGTCTTGTAGTTCAAATTCATCTAGTGAACCCGTAGTTTATTTTAAGAAGTATGATGAAAAATTAGCGGTCGAGAAACAGCAAAATCACCCTAAAAAAAGGATGCAGTTTACAATGTTTCAATCGAAATATTTAGATTTAAATACTGTTTATGAGCCTTTTAATGATGCTTTGTCTGATTTTTCGGAATCAGAATACTTAAAACTAAAACCACTTATTTTAGAAAAAGACATTCCATTTTTACAACAACAAATACAAAACGGCAAACTTTCTTACGAAAAACTTACACTGTTTTATTTATATCGAATTAGAAAGTTTGAGAGCGATAGCCTTTTAAGTTTAAATAGTATTATTTCTATAAATCCATCGGTACTAAAAGAAGCAAGATTAAGAGACAAAAATAAGCCTAGTAATACAGAAAACTCTTTGTACGGTATGCCAATTCTGTTAAAAGATAATATCAATACAATTGGTATGCCAACCACAGCTGGTGCATTAGCATTAGCTAACAATAAGCAAACAACAGATGCTTTTATTGTAGAAAAATTAAAAGAAAATGGCGCGTTGGTTTTAGGGAAGGTAAACTTAAGTGAATGGGCTTATTTTTTCTGCTCTGGCTGTCCTTTAGGATATTCTGCCGTTGGTGGTCAAACCTTAAATCCTTATGGTAGAGCTGTTTTTGAGACTGGTGGAAGTTCTTCGGGTAGTGGTGTTGCAGTAGCAGCAAATTTTGCAGTAGCTGCAGTAGGAACAGAAACTTCTGGCTCTATAACTTCACCTTCTAGTTTAAATTCTGTGGTAGGTTTAAAACCCACTATTGGTGTTTTTAGTAGAACAGGTATCGTGCCAATTTCTAGTACTTTGGATACGCCAGGACCCATGACTAAGAGTGTTATTGACAATGCCATTTTTATGAATGCAATGAGAGGTTACGATAAAAGTGATAGCGCATCAAAAGAGCTAAAAGAAGATTACTTTAAAGAGGGTTTTTCTAAAAGTATTAAAAACGTGAAGCTTGTTTTTTTAGCGTCGCTGATGAAAGATTCAATTTATGCAGCTAGCATAGATAAATTTAAGAAAATGGGAGTAGAGCTGGTTGAAGAAAAACCAAGTTCAGTTCCTTTAAACGGCTTTATAACATTGTTAAATATAGATATGAAGCACGATTTACCAAATTACTTTTCTAATGCTGCAGCAAAAAATATTTCTTTACAATCTGTTAAAGATGTTACCGATTTTAATAGTAAAGATAGTTTGTTAAGGGCGCCTTATGGTCAGCAATTATTACATGGTATTGTAGCCGATACCACGAGTTTAAAAACCCTATCAGTTATTAAAAATAACCTTGCTACCTCAGGTAAAGAATATTTATCTAGCCTAGAAAAAGAAGGCGTTACTGCCATTTTATCTATTAACAATTATCATTCTTCATACGCTGCAGTTGCAAAATACCCAACATTAACTGTGCCAATGGGATACCGAAAGTCTGGCGAACCTGTTAGCTTAACATTTATAGGAAAGCCTTTTACAGAAAGAAAGCTTTTAGAAATAGGATATGCATTTGAGCAATTTACAAATAGTAGAAAAATGCCTAAAAACTATCAGTAGAAAGAATTTATGTTGTTCAAAAGAACTATTTTTGCAGCCGTTTAAAACAAGTGAATAAAATCAATAAATAAATAGTTTATCAATAAGTAGTAGAGTATTGGTAATAAATGAAGCATATGCGTACAAAAAGCATCAAAAAAAATAAAATTAACGTAGTTACTTTAGGTTGTTCTAAAAACGTTTATGATTCTGAGGTTTTAATGGGACAACTAAAGGCCAATGGAAAGGAAGTGGTTCATGAAGACCCCAATGATGATGGTAATATTGTTGTTATAAACACCTGTGGCTTTATAGGCAAAGCTAAAGAGGAATCTATAGATACCATTTTGCAATATGCCAAAAGAAAAGAAGCAGGAGAAATTGATAAAGTTTTTGTTTCTGGTTGTTTAAGCGAACGTTATAAACCAGATTTAGAAGCTGAAATTCCGAATGTAGATCAATATTTTGGAACGCACGATTTACCTAATTTACTTAAAGTTTTAGAGGCAGATTACAAGCATGAGTTAATTGGAGAACGTTTAACAACCACACCAAAACATTATGCGTATTTAAAAATTGCAGAAGGTTGTGACAGGCCTTGCTCTTTTTGTGCAATCCCTTTAATGAGAGGAAAGCACAGATCTACGCCAATTGAAGATATTGTTACCGAAGCAGAAAAGTTGGCTGCGAAAGGAATAAAAGAAATAATGCTTATTGCTCAAGATTTAACTTATTACGGATTAGATATTTATAAAAAAAGAGCCCTTGCCAAGTTGCTAGAGGAGTTGGCTAAGGTAGATGGTATTGAGTGGATTCGAATGCATTATGCTTTTCCTACCGGTTTTCCGATGGATGTTTTAGAGGTGATGAAAAGAGAGCCTAAAGTGTGTAATTATTTAGATATTCCTTTACAGCATATTAATACCGAGTTATTAAAATCTATGAAACGTGGTACTACTCACGAAAAAACTACGGCATTGATACAAAAGTTTAGAGAAGTTGTGCCAAACATGGCTATTAGAACGACTTTAATTGTTGGATATCCTGGCGAAACTGAAGAAATGTTTCAAGAGTTAAAAGATTGGGTAGAGGAAATGCGATTTGAGCGTTTGGGGGCTTTTGAGTATTCTCATGAAGAAAATACAGGGGCTTATGTTTTAGAAGATGATGTGCCAGCAGATGTGAAGTTTAGAAGGGTAAATGAAATAATGGAAATACAATCTCAAATTTCTTGGGAATTAAACCAAGAAAAAATAGGCAAAACATTTACCTGCCTATTTGATAGAAAAGATGGCGAGTATTTTTATGGTAGAACAGAGTCTGATTCTCCTGATGTAGATAATGATGTATTGGTAGATGCAAAAGAACATTATATAAAAATAGGGGAGTTTATAGATATAAAAATTCATGATGCTGGTGATTACGACTTATACGGAACTCCGGTAAAAGAGCAAGAAAAACCAATACCTTTGCATCAAAAAAGACAATAGTTTTTTTTTAGACTTTTACTCCTTTACAACAAGTTATTTAAAAGTTTATTTTATAATCTATCAGAATTTAGAAAGAAAACAGCATTGGCAACAATTAGCTTTCCGTTTTCCCAAAAAGCTCTAAATAATGGGTTGTTTGTCATATAAACTACACTACCATTACCAATGGTATCTTCACCAAATAATAAAGATTTTGGCACATTTTTTACTGCTTCTTTGCCCGCAAAGCCAGAAACGTTTTTTGTGTCTTCAGAAAAGTAAGCAACATTATATCCGTTTTCTAAATAATGGTAATTTTTTGCTCCTACTTTTAAAGAAAAATAATAGTTTTCGTAGCCAAAAGCAAGCGGGTGAGAAGTATCTACGTTACTTTTAAAAATGCTACCAGTTATCATTTTTTCTACACTTTTTCGCTCTCTTTTATCATAAGGTATCATTAGTGTAGAAGAAGCGTTTTGTTCATTAGATTTTTCTCGTAAAACAAAACCATTGGTATCTGCAAATAGCGATAATGCATTTCCCATTGCAACGATAGTACCGCCATTTGACACCCATTTTTTTAGATTTTCCAAAACTTTTTTATGTACAATATGACTGTAGTAACCACTTGGTAAAATTATTACATCATATTTAAATAATTCTACCTCTGGTAAATCTTTTGTTTGAAGTATAGTGATAGGGTATTGTAACTCTTTTTCGAAAAAATGCCATATTTCTCCGAAGTTTAAAGAATTTGTTTCATCACCAGAAAGCACCAATATTTGTTGCTTTTTTATGGGTTTTACAAAAGGAGAACCAAAATCTGCTCCCTCAGAAACCAATCCAGAAGTTACTACATTTAATTTTCGTTGATGCTTATTGGCAATTTCAATAAGTCTGGTATCAAAATCGTTGTTTTTATTATCATTTCTTAACAAAATTAGCGAACCCTTTTCGTAAAATTTCCCTGCTGTATTAAACGCTTTTTCTGAATACCTTGGAACTATATTATTTTGTAATAAATCTGCTAAAAAACGTGCATCTTTTACGCTGTTCCATTTAGAAATGTACGCATACGCATTTGTATTGATTTCATTAATAATAGGTTTGTTAGTAGCTTTATTTTTTGTAGATGCAACTTTGTTTTTACTTGCAATAGCTTTAAAACCGTAGGCATAAGGTATAGACCATGCAGTAATATCATATGTTAGAGAGTCTACAATTGCTGCTTTAGGCTCAAATAATACATGCACCATTTTCCCTTTTGGTTGATCTGTGTGAATGACCAAGTCGTTCTGCGAAACAAGCATTTTATCATTTTGTTGCGTACTATAATCATATCCTTTTACACTGCCATTTTTTGCTGCTTCATAAGTAATTTCATGAATATCTAAAAGTGCTTTTAAGCGGTTTATTTTGTCTTGATTATCATTTTTTAAAACAAAACTTTTGTAGGTTAAAGCATCATTTTTAAAGAATCTTGTAAACTCTATATTTAGTTTTTCGGCATTATTGTTTGCAATTTCAACAGTGGAAAGGCCAGAGGTAAGGTGGTGATACGCTCTATCTTTTAAAGTTAATATTTCATTTTCATCTGTTTTTACTCCCAAACCAGCTAAAGAATGTCCTGCTTGCTCATAAGTGAGTCCGATTGCCCCCATAAAACTCGGATAGGTGTCTCCGTAACTCGGATAAAACAAATCGAATCTTTCTTTGGTAAAATACAACCATCCTTTTTTATCAAAATACATGGCATTATTATTTCCTATTGCTACTTGAAAATCTCTTTGCCATTTAGTTATGTTAGTATGATAAGGTGCAGCAGCAGGTGCAAAATAGTAAGGGTTATTCATATATTGTTCATGAAAATCTACATGTATATGAGGCATCCATTTGTTGTAAACGGCAATACGATGCTTAGTTTCTACTTGTGTTGCCCATGCCCAATCTCTATTTAAATCGAATAAATAATGATTTGGTCTTCCGGATGGCCAAGGCTCATGATGTTCTTTGCCATTAATATCTGTGTTATATGGCGTACTTTTTACTTGATGATACCAATTTACGTAGCGATCTCTACCATCTGGATTTGAAGAAGGATCTATAATTACTAGAGTATTTTTTAATAAATGTTTTTGGGATGTTGCCAATTCAAAAAGCGTTAGCATAGCAGCCTCACTACTAGATGCTTCGTTTCCATGAACATTGTAGCTTAACCAAACAATGGCTTTTTTATTGGTATTATTATTTGAAGCCCCGCTCATTTGAGAAATATTACTTCTTCTAATTTCATCAATATTTTTAATATTTTCTTCTGAAGAAATGATACCTATATATAAAGAACGGTGCTCATTGGTTTCGCCATACTTTTCTAATTTTACGTTGGTTAGTTTATTGCTAACATATTTAAAATAGTCTATAACTTTATGATGTCTGGTAAAACGTTCTCCGATTTCATAACCAAGAAATTCAGCAGGAGATTTGATGTTGTTTGAAAAGATAGAAAAAGATACTAAAAATACTAGAGTACACAGTTTATGTAGAACTTTCATGAAATTTTTGTTAGAGGATTTTTTCAAAAGTAAGCAATAATCTTAATAATTATAAACTATTATCTAAAAAGCTGTTAAAAAAATGATAGTTTTATTATTTGATATTTTCCGACAGAAAAATATTGTATTTTTATCAAAAATTAAAGGGCTATTTATAGGCTCAATCAAATTTCTAATTTTTAAAGAAAATTAGTGTTTAATATATATGAAAGTAACACAAATACCTTTTAAAGATACTGGTTTTTTTTCTAAAATAATGAAAGATTATATAGATGAAAAGGAAACAATACAACCTTTTTATCATAATTTTCCATCAATTACTGGCTTTTATAATCAGTTAGAAGAAAAAGAAAAATCATTTCGTTTACAAAGTAGATTGGCTTTAGTTTCTGCATTAGATAAGCAATACAAAGGGTTTTCTGTTTCAGAAAAAACAGCAGATAATATTGAGTTATTAAAACGACAAAATACTTTTACAGTTACTACGGGGCATCAATTAAACCTTTTTACAGGGCCATTATATTTTATTTATAAAATTATATCTACTATAAATTTATCAGAAGAATTAAATGAGAAATTTCCCGACAAAAAAGTTGTTCCTGTATATTGGATGGCTACTGAAGACCATGATTTTGAAGAAATAAATTTCTTTAATTTTGAGGGCAAAAAAGTACTTTGGAATCATAGGAGTGGTGGAGCAGTGGGACGTTTTACAACTGATGGATTACAAGAAGTTTTTGAAGTTTTTTCGAAACAATTAGGTGGCTCTAAAAATGCCAATTATTTGAAAGAACTTTTTTCGAATGCCTATATTAATCATAAAAATTTAGCGCAAGCGACTCGATATATTGCAAATGAATTGTTTAAAGAATTCGGACTGGTAATTGTTGATGGTGATGATACAGTTCTTAAACAAGAATTTTTACCTTTTATAAATGATGAAATAGAAAATAAAACATCATTTAAAGAGGTTTCTGAAACTATAAAAATTTTAGAGAAAAACTACAAAATTCAGGTAAACCCGAGAGAAATTAACTTGTTTTATTTACAAGATAATTCGAGAGAACGCATTATTTATACCAATGGTGTTTTTAAAATAAACAATACAAATATTACCTTTAGTAAAGAAGAAATATTGGCGGAGGCAGCAGCGAACCCATTGGCTTTTTCACCAAATGTAATTATGAGACCTTTATATCAAGAGGTAATTTTACCAAATATTTGTTATATCGGTGGAGGAGGAGAGATTGCTTATTGGCTTCAATTAAAGGCTTATTTTAGTAAAGTATCCATTCCTTTTCCAATATTACTTTTAAGAAATTCAGTTCAAATTATTTCAGAAAAGCAACAACATAAATTAGATAAGTTGCATATTTCACATCGCGAACTATTTTTAAAACAACATCAATTATTGTCTAAAAAAGTAATAGAAAATTCGGATATAAAAATTGATTTTGATGCAAAAATAGCATATTTGAAGTCGCAATTTGCTGAGTTGCAAGAAGTAGCCAAAAAAACCTCATTTTCTTTTGTAGGAGCTGTAAATGCTCAAGAAAGAAAACAAATTAAAGGATTGGAAAATCTTCAAAAAAGATTGCTGAAAGCAGAGAAAAAAAGGCAAGAAGATTTGGTAGAAAGGATTAAAGAACTTCAAAATGATTTGCTTCCAAACCAAAGTTTAGAAGAAAGACAGCGTAATTTTTCTGAATTTTATCTATCCTACGGAAATTGTTTTATTAGTCATTTAAAGGAATCTTTAAAACCATTAAAATTAGAGTTCACCATACTAAATATCTAATTTGCAGTAATTTAAACTTGTTAATTTTACAGATTAATTAGTACTAATAACTATACATGAAAGAAAAACAACTTCATCCTAAAAATAAATTTAACAAAGGTTATAATTTTAACGATTTAATAGTTCTAAATCCGAGGTTACAACCATTTGTTAAGAAAAATAATTTTGATTTTTTTACCATAGACTTTTCAAATCCGATAGCGGTAAAAGAGTTGAATAAAGCCTTATTGTTTTCTTACAAAGAAATTAAAATTTGGGATTTTCCAGATGAAAATTTATGTCCACCGATACCTGGAAGACTCGATTATATTCATCATTTAAAAGCCTTAGTAGGCGAAGATAAAGACATCTCTATATTAGATATTGGTACAGGAGCAACCTGTATTTACCCTTTACTTGGAGTTGCTGAATATAGCTGGAATTTTGTAGGAACAGATATTGATTTAGATTCTTTAGATACAGCACAAGACATTATTGATGATAACAATTTAGCACATAAAATTTGTCTTAGAAGACAGTTTGATGAGCAAAACATACTAAAAGGAATTCTTGAAAAAAATGATTCTTTTTCTGCAGTAATGTGTAATCCTCCTTTTTACAAATCGGCAGAAGAGGCACAAGGCGCAAACAGGCGAAAGAGTAAAAATTTAGGAAATAACGCGGTAAGAAATTTTTCTGGAAATCATAATGAACTTTGGTATATTGGTGGAGAAAAAGCTTTTTTACACAACTATTTGTATGAAAGTTCTCTTTATAAATCTCAAAGCAAGTGGTTTACAAGTTTAGTTTCTAAAAAAGAAAATATAGAAAGTCTAGAAAAGTCAGCTAAAAAGTTAGGTGCGATACATTTTAAAATAATTCCATTAAATCAAGGAAATAAAGTAACTCGAATAGTGGCATGGCAATATTAAATACTGCTATTATTATTCATAATTTCTAACACCAATTCTTTTGTTAACGGTTTACCATTGGCCGCCTTTTTTATGTTTTCGAAAGAAAAAATAAAGCTACAACCTTCTTTGTAATTGGAGCAACCATAGGCATTTTTGCCCTTTAAAATATGTCCGGTTTTACATTTAGGGCATTGTATAATATCTGTTTTTTGTGCCTGAGCTTTGGTAGATTTTTCCTCTTTTTTAGGAGCAAGTTCTATGGTAAAATCATCTGTAAAATGGAGTAAACCAGTAACTTTACCAGAAGTTGTTGTAAACCCTTTTAAATTGGTAGTACATCCTTTATCTACTAAACGGATTAATTGATTTTCTGATATTTTTTTTCCAAAAATTTCAAAAGGAATTGTTAGGGTACACTGGTTTTTGTATTCCGAACATCCATAAGCAGATTTGCCTTTTAAAAGCTTTCCTTTCTTGCATTTCGGACATGTTTTTTCAAGAAGACTTTTTTTCTTTTTAGAAGTCTTTTTTGTAGTATTATTTGGTATATCTGTACTTAAATTATCTGCAGAAGAAATTCGTTTCGAAATTTTGTTTGCACGCACTTCATAGACTAGTTGGTCTACCATTTTTTTCATGTTGTTAATAAATGTACCTGCATTAAATTCTCCGCGCTCTATTTCTTTTAACCGTTTTTCCCATCTACCTGTAAGTTCTGCAGATTTTAATAGTTCGTTGTCTATAATGTTTATTAGGTCGATACCTGTTTGGGTGGGAAGTACCAGTTTTTTCTTTCGCTCAATATATTTTCTTCGAAATAATGTTTCAATAATACTTGCCCTAGTAGAAGGTCTACCAATGCCATTTTCTTTCATGAGTTCTCGCATTTCATCATCATCTACTTGCTTGCCAGCAGTTTCCATAGCCCTTAGTAAACTTGCTTCGGTATAATTTCTTGGCGGTTTTGTTTCTTTTTCTAAAAATGAAGGTTCATGAGCGCCTTTTTCGCCTTTTACAAAAGAAGGAAGTGTTTTGTTTTCGGTGTCGTTTTTAGCTTTTTCTTCACCTTTTGTTGTCTCAAAAACAACTCGCCAGCCTTTGGTAATAATTTCTTTTCCTGTTGTTTTAAAAGGTACAGTTGCAGCCTTACCAATAACAGCAGTATTAGAAACATCAGAATCTGGATAAAAAACTGCAATAAAGCGACGAGTAATAATATCGTATACTTTTTGTTGATTGTATTGAAGGTTACCTTGAATACCGGTGGGAATTATTGCATGGTGATCTGTCACTTTTTTATCATCAAAAACACGCTTCGATTTTTTTATTTTTTTACCCAGAAGCGATAGTGTTAATTCATTATAATTGGTAAGTTTGGATAAAATTCCTGCAACTTTTGGGTACACATCATTAGGTAAAAAAGTGGTATCAACTCTTGGGTAGGTTACCACTTTCATTTCATACAATTTCTGAACAATTTTTAAGGTCTCATCAGCAGAATAGCCAAATTTATTATTACAGTATACTTGTAAGCCCGTTAAATCAAAAAGTTTTGGAGCGTACTCTTTTCCTTTCTTTTTGGTTACAGAAACTATTTCAAACGGAGCTTCTTTAACTTTATTTGCCAATAATTGTCCATCTTCTTGTTTAAAAAATCGACCTTCTTCATAATTAAAAAGAGTATCTCTATACGTTGTTTGAAGTTCCCAATAGGGCTGTGGCTTAAAATTCTTAATTTCTAAAAAGCGATTTACCAACATGGCAAGGGTAGGAGTTTGAACTCTACCAACAGAAAGTACTTGTTTATAACCACCATACTTTACGGTATATAAACGAGTTGCATTAAGACCTAAAAGCCAATCTCCAATAGCACGAGAAAAACCGGCATAGTATAAATTATCGTATTTTTCGGCAGGTTTTAAGTTTTTAAAACCCTCTTTAATAGCTTCTTCCGTAAGGGAAGAAATCCATAAGCGTTTTACTTCACCTTTATACTTGCATTGATTGATTACCCAACGTTGAATTAATTCTCCTTCGGTTCCCGCATCCCCACAATTTATAACTAATGAAGCTTTTTCGAACAATGATTTTACAATATTAAATTGCTTTTTTATACCAGCATCTCCTGTAACTTTTGTACTAAAACGCTCCGGAAGCATAGGAAGGTTGTTTAAATCCCAACTTTTCCAATGAGGTTTGTAATCTTTAGGCTCAAATAACGTACATAAATGTCCGAATGTGTAGGTAACTGCATAACCATTTCCTTCATAAAAGCCATCACGTTTTGTGTTGGCTCCGAGTATATTGGCAATTTCTCTTGCGACACTTGGTTTTTCGGCTATACAGACTTTCAAATAAATTATTTTTAAAGCATCGAAAATAAGAAATTATTTTAATCAAAAAACAAAAGTATGTGTAACTTATTAAGACATTATATTTTGTTTTTAATTAAACAGAGTGATAGAAGTTTTCTTATTCCTTATATTAGCGTTCAAAAAACCTATTTAACATAATATAAATTATAGTACATTTTTAATTAGGGATTATCCAGTGGATGATTCATAATTAAAAGCTATTTAGAACAATCTTCGTATTTATTGCTGTGTAGCTATAATTATCTATTTTGTAAATATCCCACAAAGTTCTCGTAAGCTAATAAATATTGTTATTTGGGTGTTTTAACATTCGTCAACAAGTTCAATTATAATATCGTAGAATCTTGTAATTGATATTATTCAATGATATTATTGGATCAAATTAATAACTTAAAAAAGGTGTATTTATGAATACACCTTTTTTATTTAACAAACTTCAATTTTATTCAATATCATAAAGTTTAGCAAATGTCTTTTTCTGAATAAGTTTGATTTTTTCAAATTCTTCTTTACTGATAGTTTTCTCTCTTTTTTAAATGAATTTTCAAAATTGTTTAAACTCTCATAATTATTACTTTCAAAAATAGTCTCTATACTTTGTTTATTAGTCGAGTTATCTTTAATGATATCATCTTCATTGGTACATCCAATAAAAAACAAAGTAAATATTAAAATGGTAAAAAATTTAATCTTCATAAATTTATTTTTTTATTAATAAATAAAGTAACAAATATTATGCTACTGTTTCTTATACCTACAATTTACAAAAACATTAAAATATTTATAAATTAGTTAAAAATTCAATTTCATAAAATTTATGATTTTGCGACAAACTGATTAGAATATCAAAAAAAATATTCTAAAATACTTCGACAATTATTCTGGTAATGGTACAAAATCATTATCTCCAGTAATCGTTTGAAATTCTTGATTTTTCCAATCTTTCTTTGCTTTTTCTATTTTTTCTTTGTTCGAAGAAACAAAATTCCAGTGAATAAATCTTTCTTCAGGAAATGGTATGCCACCAAAAATAAATATGGTAGAATTTTCTTCAATTTCAAAAGAACAAAGTGTACTCTCATTCGCCACCAAAATTTGCTTTTCTGTATAGGTGTTTCCTTCGCTAAAAATTGCTCCTTTTAAAATGTAAATTCCACTTTCGCCATATAAATCTTTACCACAATTTATGGTTTTCTTTTGCGTACTATTTATTTCTAATAAAAACAACTCACTATGAACAGGAACTGGAGAAATTTTATCAAATGCTTTACCTGCAATTAGTTTATAATGCAAACCATTATCCAACCAACTAGGGAGTTTATCAGCAGAAATATGACTAAATTTAGGTTCTATATCTTCTAGCTCTTTCGGTAAAGCAATCCAAATTTGTAGACCATGAATTGCTTTTTTCTTACCTCTAAGCCTTTGTGGGGTTCTTTCGGAATGCACCACTCCTCTACCCGCTGTCATCCAATTTACAGCACCAGGATTTATCTCTATTTCTGTACCAATACTGTCTTTATGAACTATACTGCCCTCAAATAAATAAGTTAAAGTAGAAAGCCCGATATGAGGATGAGGTGGAACATCTAAATTTTCATTTTCAGACATTTTGGTTGGTCCCATATGGTCTATAAATGAAAATGGTCCAACCATCCTTTTAGATCTAAAAGGTAACAGTCTGCCAACTTTAAAGTTACCTATATTAGCTGCTCTTTCGGGAATTATTAATTGAATATTAGACATATTAGTTTGAAATATTGTAAGGTTTAGAAAAGTTTAAAAGTATGTAGTATCTTTACTAATTATTACAAATTTAGGTTAAAAGTTATAATTTTTTTTCTTTTTGATATGATTTATTAATTAGTTGAAACTTAGATATTGTTTAAATTGATGAAAGCAAAAGGTGTTAAAACATATCAAAAAGTCGATGCAAATAAAGAGCATGCAAGTTTTGGGATTTCTAAAATGGAAGATGTTTATGAGCAACGAAAAGGAAAAATAGATGCGCCCCATCGACATAATTATTTTACAGTATTAATTATAGAGAAAGCTTCTGGGAAGCATAAAATTGATTTTAATACTTATAAGCTCGATAATAAACAAGTTTATTTTGTGGCTCCTGGTCAAGTACACCAAGTGATTGAAGAGGATGTTTCCTATGGTTTTGTAATGACTTTTTCAAATCAATTCCTGATTGAAAACTCTATACCATTATCATTTATAGATAGTTTAAACCTTTTTAATAATTACGGTCAAAGTCCTCCTTTACTGCCTAATGAAAATCAGTTTGGTGATATTTTACAGTTTTCTGAACAAATTTTAAAGCTGTTTCATAGTAATTCTCCAATGAAATTACTGTCGATTGGGGCGTTTTTAAAACTATTATTAATAGAGTGTAACACCATTTGCTCTATCAATCCGGTAGATTTGGCAAGTGATGTTTCGAGTGATATGTTGGTTAGAAATTTTAAAAGTGAAGTAGACATTCATTATAAACACGAACATTCCACCTCATTTTATGCAGAAAAATTATTTATTACTCCAGATCATTTAAACCGAACTATTAAAGCTAAAATAGGAAAAACTGCTAAAGACTACATTCAAACAAGAATTATTATTGAAGCTAAAAGATTGCTATATTTTACAGATTTATCTGCTAAAGAAATTGGTTTTAATTTAGGATTTAATGAACCATCTAACTTTAGTACTTTTTTTAAAAAACATACAAACGTATCTCCTCATAACTTTAAGAAAAGTCAATTAAAATCATAATAATTACCAATATCGGATTTTTATAAGTTTTCCCCTTTTTTTTATATTCTACCCCTCATTCTTTACATATACCTTTGTACCGTACTTAAACGGTTACGATAAATACTGTTTTTAAAGTAACAAAATAATAGTCATAAATTTAAATATATAGTTATGAAATCAATACTTCACAAAGCAGCTACAAGAGGAAATGCAGATCATGGTTGGTTGCAATCAAAACACACGTTTAGTTTTGCTAATTATTACAATCCAGATAGAATGAACTTTGGTGTTCTTAGAGTTTTAAATGATGATAGTGTTTCCGAAAACAAAGGATTTGGCACACACCCACACCGAGATATGGAAATTATATCAATTCCGTTAGAGGGCGATTTAAAGCACATGGACAATATGGGAAATTCGACTGTAATTAAATCTGGAGATGTTCAAGTAATGAGTGCGGGAACTGGTGTGATGCATTCAGAGTATAATAACAGTGCAGAAAATCCTGTAAAATTTTTACAAATTTGGGTACTACCAAATAAAAAGGATGTAACGCCAAGATACGACCAAATTACTTTAGACGTATCGGACCGAGAAAATAAACTACAACAAATAATTTCTCCCAACCCCAATGATGCAGGAGTTTGGATACACCAAGATGCTTGGTTTTTTATGACAAAATTACACCAAGGAAAAAATATTTCTTATACTTTAAAAAAACCTAAAAAGAACGGAGTGTACGTATTTGTTCTTAGTGGAAGTGCCCAAATTAATTCGCAAGAATTAGATGAAAGAGACGGTTTTGGTCTGTGGGATATCGACACTTTTAATATTTCTGCAACAAGCGATACTGAAATTTTATTGATGGAAGTTCCTATGGAACTGAATAACTAAATAATAATAATAATAATAATAATAATAATAATAATAATAATAATAATAATAATAATAATAATAACAAATTTTAATAAAATGAGTACAAAAACAAACTGGGTCATAGACCACGCACATTCTGAAATAGCTTTTAAAGTAAAACATATGATGATATCTACTGTTACAGGTTTTTTTGAAGATTTTACAGCTTCAGCAGAAACAGAAGGAGATAATTTTGATAATGGAAACTTTACTTTTAGTGCTAAAACAGCCTCTATTATTACTAAAAACAACGATAGAGATGCTCACTTAAAATCTGATGATTTCTTTAATTCGGAAGCATTTCCCAACATGACTTTTGTATCTAAATCTTTTAATGGAGAAGAACTTGTAGGAGATTTAACTATTAGAGACGTTACCAAAGAGATTTCTTTAACTGCAGATTTTAATGGAATTGCAGTAGATCCTTACGGACAAACAAAAGCAGGATTTGAAATTTCTGGTGTAATTAATAGAAAAGATTTTAATTTAACTTGGAGCGCAGTTACAGAAGCAGGAAGTATTGTTGTTTCTGATAAAGTAAAATTGGTAGTTGATGCTCAATTTATAAAGCAAAATTAAGCTAACTTTTTTTTAATATTCGATAAAGAGACTACCTTTAAAGGTAGTCTCTTTTTTAGTTATTACTACAATAAAAAAGATACCTTTGTAAAAAATATTAATAATATGAATTCAGAAAATATCACTTTAAATGTGCTAAATACCCCTTTAGAAAGTTGCTCTTGCAATCCGTTAACTGGCTATTTTAGAGATGGTTTTTGTAATACTACACCAGATGATTTTGGTACACATGTAGTTTGTGCAATTGTAACAGAAGCTTTTTTAAAATTCTCTTTGTCTAGAGGAAATGACTTAATTACACCTAACTTACATTGGAATTTTCCGGGACTAAAACCCGGAGATAAATGGTGTTTATGTATTTCTAGATGGTTAGAAGCTGAAAAAGCTCAGGTTGCTCCTTTGATAGATTTAAAAGCTACCCATATAAATGCCTTAAAATATGTATCTATAAGCTTATTAAAAAAATATGCAGTATAATTAATCGTTTATAAACGGCACCTTGTAATCTGTAAAGATGGTGGTTTTATTTGTTACAAATCCACTGTAATAAATTGATGTTAAATACTATCTTTGCAGCCTAAAATAATTATATTTTATCGTTTTATGCCTTTTAAAAAACTACATCCTTATTTAAAAGAAAAGTTAGTAAGCTTACAAATTACAGCACCATCAACATTTCAAACAAAATGTATACCTACCATTAAAAGTGGTGCAAATGTTTATGCTGTTGCTCCTGAAGGAAGTGGAAAAAAAACATCCTTAATTCTTACTACATTGCATAAATTACAGTGCAAAGAAGAAGGTGTAGCGCCCAGAGCTGTAGTTTTGGTAGAAAGTAGAGAAAAAGCAATTGAAATGTATGAATCTTTTTTGGCTTTTACCAGATACTCAGATATTAGAGTGTATTTAGGTGATGAAAAAGAACATATAGATTTACTTAAGTCAGAGATTTTTGAAGGTATTGATGTACTTGTTTCTACACCGCTTATTATGAATAAACTTCTCTTATTAGAGGGATTAAATACCACTCAACTAAAAATATTTAATGTATATGAGGCTTCATTTTTAAGTCACAAACCTTCCTACTCTGCCCTTTTAGCTATTACACAAAGTATTCATAAATGTCAGTATGTTATGTATACAGATAAAATTACCGATCCATTAAAAAGATTAGAGTCATTTTTTATGGAACACGCAAAAAAAATTCACATATAACATTTTTAGTATTCTTTTTTAAGAGGTATTTATAACAGTAAAGCGATTTTTTTATGTGGATGTATTTAGGTTTATTGGCGGCTTTGTTTTTAGGCTTGCACAACTTGTGCAAAAAACATGCTGTACAAGGTAATGAAGTCTTTCCTGTATTGTTTGGTACTATTCTATCTGGGTTTTTAATACTCCTACCCTTTTTTGTAGCAACTATATATGCTCCTGAATTCATGAAAGATGTAGGTTTTTACATTTCTCCAATTTCATATAAAATTCATGGTTACATCATTATTAAATCTGTAATAATGGCAAGTTCTTGGGTATTGGCATATCAAGCTTTAAAACATTTACCCATAACTATTGTTGCTCCAATAAGGTCTGCTGGTCCGTTTTTTACTTTTATAGGAGCCATTTTAATATATAATGAACAGCCAAACTTTTCGCAATGGATTGGTTTTTTCTTAATTATACTATCAGTAATGCTTTATGCTAAAATTGGTAAAAAAGAAGGAATTGTTTTTAAGAGTAATAAGTGGATTTTTGCAATAATCGGCGCTACTTTTCTAGGAGCTTCTAGCGGATTGTACGATAAATTTTTGATACAGAAATTAACCTTAAATCCACAAACACTTCAGTTTTGGTTTTGTTTCTATACGGTTCTCATTTTACTTCTTATTTTGTCAGTTACTTGGTTTCCGTATTCAGAAAAAAGAAAGGCTTTTACATTTAGATGGTCTATTGTTGGTGTTGGTGTTTTATTACAATCGGCAGATTATTTTTATTTTAAGGCTCTACAAGATCCAGAGGCATTAATTATGCTACTATCTGCAATTAAAAGAAGTCAGTTAATTATTGCGGTTGTAGTAGGTGGACTTATTTTTAAAGAAAAGAATAAACGTAAAAAGTTACTTCCTTTAGCAGGTATTTTAATTGGTATTTTTCTTATCCTATACTCCTAACTTTTATTGCTCTATCGACTGAGCATCAAAAGCTATGATAGCACCATCTTCAAATTCGGGTGTTACTTCTATTGGATTACAACAAACCTCACAATCCTCTATGTAAGTTTGTTTGCGAATACTGGCATCTAAAATCATAGATATTTCTTCCCAACAATACGGACACTGAAAAAAATGTTCTTGCTCCATTATGAAAGTAATTAGTGTAACAATTTTTCAAAAATAGCATAAAAAAATCGTTACTAGATATAACTAATAACGATTTTTAAACAGTTGATTAAAAAAATGATTACAATTCTTTAAATATTGCATGCATCATTCTTTTCTTATCATTTATACTTTCTTCTAAGGCTATCATTGTTTCGGTTCTTTTAACACCTGGCACATCATCTATGGCATAAATAATGTCTTTAGCATCATTGGTTCCTTTAGCTCTTACTTTACAAAAAATATTATATTTTCCTGCAGTAACATACGCTACAGTTACATTTGGTATATTTCTCAAATTATTTATAACATCTTGTGTCATTGATGTTTTTTCTAAAAAGACACCTACGTGGGCTATAAAAGAATATCCCATTTTTTCGTAGTTTAAAGTTAATGTAGACCCCTGAATAATTCCTTCATCTTCCATTTTTTTTACTCGAACATGAATTGTTCCGGCAGAAACTAGTAATTGTTTTGCAATGTCTGTAAAGGGGGTTCTTGCATTCTCAATTAGAATATCTAAAATTTGATGATCGATTTCGTCTAAAATAAACTTTTTCATTATTTGTATATTATTCAATATTAGCCACAAATTTATGAATTAAATTTAACTAAACAATGAAAAAAGTAAGAAAAATCTAATAAAATTAGCTTTCGAAAACGATTTCGTGGTGTCCAATTTTGCCATTTAATGATTTTTCAGGTACTTTTTCTAATGAAGACACCAAAGAATTGTTAATTATTTCATCTTTATATTGAAAGGCAATATCATTTTCTGAATTTTTGTATCTATGAATAACATCATAAAAAATAGTATCGTTATTGGGGATTGTAAAGTAGCGTTCGAAAGAATCAAAAATGCTTGTTGTGGCAATATAAGATATCCCAGAGAGTATTGCTATAAAGGTGAATTTTCTAGATATTTCTCTATTGTAATCATTTGGGTAATGTCCGGACTCAATTAGAATGGTGTTATAACCAAGTTTTTGAAAATTATCTCCAGTGGCTGTCGGATAAAACTCATCAGTATACCTGCCAATAAAACCAGGAATTTGTTGCTGAAGTATATCGTTCATTGCTATAATAACATTCATTGTTTGTTTTCTCCCTTCAGTTAGCTTTCTAGTTTCCTCTTCCGAAGGTGCTAAAAAAGAAATGGTTGCAGGGTTTGTTGTTCCCGAAACATTAAATATTGTTCTTTGATCGTGAAGGTTGAAACAAAACTGCGGATTAAAATCTTCTAAAACAGCTCTCAATAATTTACTCTCTTTTGCAACTCTATCTACGGCATCTCTATTTAAATCTACATTATTTGCATTTACTCTTGTAAATGCTTGTGCTCCGTCTGGATTTAGCATAGGGATAAATAAAAGGGTGCAGTTTTCTAGAATAAAAGATAATTCTTTGCACTGCTCTGTAAAACAGTTAAAGAGGTCGAAAAGAGCTTTGGTTCCTGTTGCTTCGTTTCCGTGCATTTGAGACCATAGCATTATTTTTTTTTGGCCACTTCCTATTTTTAATTGATAAATAGGTCTGCCCTCTTCTGAAGTTCCAATTTTAGAAACTATAAATAGTGAAGCATGTTTTCGAAATAATTCTTCAATATCATTTAATGTTATCCATTTTCCAAATAAAGCTTCCTCTTTATATTGTGTAAATAATTGTTCTAAAAATTCGCTGTTTAATGTACTCATGTTATAATCTAATATTTTGTAAAAATAATAGTTTCATACGTGTCATCAAACTAAAATGTTACAATTGTAAAACACAGAAGTATTACAATTGTAAACTGTAAAACAACTCAGTTATTTTACTTTTGTAAACAAAAAGTGTTTTTTAAAAAATAATGGTTTATGTACTAGGTTTATAGCATAGTTAAATACTATAATTTATATATAAAATACTTTAAATTAGTTTATTATAGTATTTATATGAAGTTTTAATTTAATGCTATTTTAGGTGTTTTTAATATACGTTAAAATAATTATTGCATTTAAAAATTAAAGTTTTACATTTGTAAAAGTATAGTGATTTACAATGATAAACAGTATTGATTTTACAAATAGATTAAAAAAATTGATGGATTATTATGAAATCTCGGCATCTATCTTTGCAGATAAAGTTGGGGTTCAAAGGTCTAGTATCTCTCATATTTTATCTGGAAGAAATAAACCTAGTTTAGACTTTGTTTTAAAAGTTACTACAGAGTTTAAAGAGGTAACTCTGGAATGGCTAATTCATGGAATTGGAAATTTTCCAGCTAAAACAGATGTTGCGGCAGTTAACACTACTACTCCACTTTCTGTAAACAATAAAATAGCAACGGAAACATCTCACAAAAAAGTAATACAGAAAATATTGGTTTTTTACACAGATGGAACTTTCGACGAGTTTAAAAATTAGTGTAAGTGCAAGCTACAAAGTAATTTTATAAAGTACTAATAAGCGTCAACATCAATAATAAAACGAATGGGTCTAAAATCTTTTACTGCTTCGAACGTACTTTTAATGTTGTTTAACTGGTTTTTGGTTTGAAGTAGCGACTGTTTTGGTGGTATTTTAATAATAATATTCTTTATATATTGATTTCTAATTCTTGCAACAGAAGGTGCAGTTGGACCAAGAACATGTTCGCCAAAAGAGTTGTACAAAGCTTTAAACAACCAGTTAACGCCACTATCTAATTTTATATAGTCTCTGTGTTTTAAGGTAATTTTAATAATTCTGTAGTAGGGCGGATATTTATATTGCCATCTTTCTTGTAGTTGTTCTTTATACATTTCTGTATAGTTAGTGGTAGATACTTGCTGTAAAATTTGATGAAAAGGATTGTAGGTTTGAATGGCTACATTACCTTGTTTTTTACTTCTTCCTGCTCTGCCAGAAACTTGCACCATCATGTCATAGGCTCTTTCATGTGCTCTAAAATCTGGAAAATTAAGCATTGTATCTGCATTTAAAATACCTACTAAAGATACATTTTCAAAATCTAACCCTTTCGATAGCATTTGGGTCCCTACCAATATATCTATTTCTTTTGCCTCAAAAGCACCAATAATTTTTTGATATCCAAATTTACCTCGTGTAGTATCCAGATCCATTCTTCCTATTTTAAAATCTGGAAATAATGTTTTTAATTCTAATTCTATTTGCTCTGTTCCGAAGCCTTTGGTATCTAAAGTATTACTTCCGCAAGCGGCACAACTATTAGGCATTGCTCTTTGATAATTGCAATAGTGACAACGTAGTTCGTGTTTAAACTTGTGAAACGTTAATGTAACATCGCAATTAGGGCATTCTGGAGAAACCCCACAAGTGTTACAGGTTACAATTGGCGAATAACCACGCCTATTTTGAAACAAAATTACCTGCTCTTTTTCATTTAATGCATCTTGAATTAATTGTATCAATCGGTCGGAGAAATGACCGGTCATTTCCTTTTTACGATACTTTTCTTTAACATTAATAAGTTCTATTTTAGGCAACTGTACATTACCATGTCTTCTATTTAATGCAACAAAACCGTATTTTTTTTCTTGTGCATTATAATAAGATTCTAAAGAAGGTGTTGCAGAGCCTAAAAGTATTTTAGCATTGTGCATTTTTGCCAAAACAATAGCCGCATCTCGCGCATTATATCTTGGAGAAGGTTCAAATTGTTTGTAAGATGTTTCGTGTTCTTCATCTATAATAATTAAACCAAGGTTTGTAAATGGTAGGAAAATTGAAGATCTAGCGCCTAAAATAATTTTAGTTTTAGGTTGTTGTGTTAAAATATTATTCCATACTTCTACCCTTTCATTTATAGAATATTTGGAATGAAATACCGAAATCTGGTTTCCAAAATAATACTGTAGTCGTGTTATAATTTGTGTAGTGAGTGCTATTTCTGGCAACAGGAATAATACTTGTTTTCCTGCGTCTATAACTTCTTGAATTAATTTTGTATAAACTTCTGTTTTGCCTGAACTAGTAATGCCATGCAAAAGGGTTACATCTTTAGATTTGAAAGTTTCCTTAATTTCAGAAAGTGCTTTTTCTTGGTGCGGATTTAAAACTTTTAAATCATTTTCTTGGCCAGAAAATTGAACTCTATCTGTTTGAATTTCGTAAGTTTCAAAAATGTTTTTAGCTTCTAAACTTTTAATAATGGCAGAAGAAATTCCTGCTTTTTCTGATAAAGTTTTAACTTTTATTGGTTTTTTACTTGTGGCTAATTGAAAATAAGTAAGTACCGCTTTACGTTGTTTCTTGGCTCTAGATAGCTCTTCTAATAAACCATTTAAACTACTATCTGAATTGTAAGAAGCGTTCAAGCGAATGTATTTTACTAACTTTGGTTTGTACTGCTCGTAAATTTCTTCTTTTATATAAACTGCCGATTTTTTTATAAGTGAATTCACAATTGGCATCACTTTCTTTTTTCCTAAGATATCAGCTACTTGATGAATTGTTAGTTGCGACTGATGCTGCAACGCTTCAAATATTAAAAATTCATCGTCTTCTAACTCATTTTCATTTATAAAGGTTTCGTTTTTGTATACAATTGTTTCACTTTCTAATAAAAAAGCTGAAGGTAAAGAGGCTCTATAAACATCTCCTAAAGAACACATATAATAGTTGGCAACCCATTGCCAATGTTGCAATTGAAGTTCGTTTACTATGGGTGTTTCATCTAAAATTTGATGAATTTCTTTTGCTTCATATAACGTTGGTGCTGTGGTATGTATTTTAAAAACCAAGCCTGTATACATTTTTGTTTTACCAAAAGAAACTGCAACTCGCATCCCTTTTTTTAAGAAATTAGCTTCTTGTTCTGTTACAGTATATGTAAAAGTTTTTTGAATAGGAATGGGCAATATAAGATCGATGAAATGTTGCAAATCGGTATGCTAGAATATAATTTTTAATATAGTTTATAATATCTGTTTATCAACTTGTTAAAATTACACAATTTTGCTTTGGTATGTATAACTTATTATTTTCTGTTTTTAGCCCTGATTGAAGCGGCATCCTTTTTGTTGTTTTTACAAAAAGATACAGCGAAAAGCAGGAAATGGCTTCATACAAAAATATTAATCATCGGTATTATTTAGTTCTTTTACTTTACGACTTCCTTCGTATAATTCGTATTTTACAAATTTACAATCTAAATCGCCATTTTTAAGGGCTATCCTTTTCGAGGTTCTTAGTCCTACCGATTTTAAAGCATCGGTGTCTGAAGTAATTAGCCAAGCTGTAGAACCCGGATAATTGTGTTTTAATGTATCGCCAATTTTTTTGTAAAATTCTTGGGTATCAATATTTAATCTCTCGCCATAAGGCGGATTGAAAAGTATGGTAGTATTGCCAAATACTTCTTTTTTTGAGTTGAAAAAGTTTACATGATGCACGCCTATAAACTCATCTAAATTTGCATTTACAATATTATCTTGTGCTTTTTTAACTGCTGATGGCGCTTTGTCGAACCCCATAATTTTAAAATGAGAAGAGCGTATTTTCTTGAGAAGTGCATCTTGAATTGTAAAGTACAAATCTTCGTCATAGTCTTTCCAATGCTCAAAAGCAAAAAGTTTTCTGTTGATATTTGCCGGAATATTGTTAGCAATCATTGCTGCTTCAATTAAAATAGTACCGGAACCACACATAGGATCTATAAAATTTTCATCTCCAGTATATCCAGATAATAAAATCATACCAGCTGCTAAAACTTCGTTAATTGGTGCAATATTGGTTGCTGTTCGGTATCCTCTTTTGTGTAAAGAATCTCCCGAAGAATCGATAGAAACAGTAAGCCAATCTTTTTGAATGTGAACATGAATTTTTACATCCGGATATTTTAAATCTACATTCGGTCTTTTACTGTACTTATGTCTAAAATAATCGGCAACAGCATCTTTAGATTTTAAAGAAATGTAATGAGAATTACTTGTAAAATTTTTGGAGTTTACAACTGCACCAATCGCAAAAGTGCCTTCTACCTCGAGGTAATTTTCCCATTTTATTTTTTGAATAGCTTCATATAAATCTTCTTCATCATAAATTTTACATGTTTTTATGGGTTTTAAAATTCGAACAGCCGTTCTTAGTGCCATATTTGCTTTGTACATAAAACCTTTATCGCCCCTAAAAGAAACACTTCTTACTCCTTCTTTAATATCTTGAGCGCCAAGGTTTTTTAGTTCATTAGCCAATACTCCTTCTAAACCAAAGAGCGTTGTAGCTGTCATTTTAAAATCTCTGTCCATTTTTTCTTGTAAAATTGACTACAAAAATACATTTTATAAACAGGAATTAACAAAGTAAGAGTGTCATTTTTTAGTAAGTTATCATATAAAAAATACAAATATGTGTTGTAAGCTTCACAATTCTTTTGGTAATGACTTTATTGTATTTGATGTTTGTGCATTTTTCATTTTTTAAAATGTAAGATTTGGTTACTTTTACAGACTTAAACACCATTAAAAAAGTATAAATTATATACCAATCCTAACATTTACGAAATAAAGAAATTTAAATAATGAAAAATAAAGATTGGTTTACAGAGTGGTTTAATACCAAATATTACCATATTTTATATAAGGATAGGAATGACAACGATGCACAGTTGTTCATGAAAAATATTACTGAATATTTAAGACTTCCAAAAACAGCACATATTTTAGATTTACCATGTGGTAAAGGCAGACATGCTGTGTATTTAAATTCTCTAGGCTACCAAGTAACTGGTGCCGATTTGTCTGAAAATAGTATACAAGAAGCAAAAAAGTTCGAAAATGAAAAGCTACAATTTTATGTAAGCGATATGAGAGCTCCAATAGAACAATCTTATGATGCTATTTTTAATTTATTTACAAGTTTTGGTTATTTCGATGATGACCATGAAGATTTATTAATTCTAAAAAACATAAAGAATGCATTGTATAAAAACGGTGTTTTTGTGTTCGATTTTTTAAATGCAACTTTTGTAAAAAAACATTTAGTTACTGAGGAAGTAAAAATTATAGATGGAATACAGTTTGATATTAATAGAGCTATTAAAAACGGATTTATCTATAAAAATATCTCATTCTTTGCTGATGAGAAACAGCACGAATTTACAGAAAAAGTAAAATATTTAGATGTAAAAAAAATGATAGATTATTTAGAAAATGTTGGTTTTTCTATTGAACATATTTTTGGAGACTACGAATTGACTGATTTTAACGAATCTACCTCTAACCGATTAATTATTGTGGCAAAATGAGTTATTTATTATTAATTTTTTCAGTTCTTTTAGGTTCATTATTGGTATTATTATTAAAGCCAAGTAATAAAATTGTTCGCTTATTATTAGCGTTTAGTGGTGCGTACCTTTTGTCGGTTACTATTTTACATCTTATACCAGAAGTTTACACTCCTACTATAGACTCTAAAAGGATAGGTATTTTTATTTTAATTGGTATTATTTTACAGTCTATACTAGAATCGTTTTCTAAGGGTGCAGAGCATGGTCATATACATATTCATTCGAACGGTAAAAAATTTCCAATGTTACTTTTTGTAAGT
Organism: Polaribacter tangerinus; assembly: GCF_038024095.1. NCBI lineage: Bacteria > Pseudomonadati > Bacteroidota > Flavobacteriia > Flavobacteriales > Flavobacteriaceae > Polaribacter > Polaribacter tangerinus. The sequence continues at coordinate 112,864 of NZ_CP150668.1, forward strand.
TTATGCCTGCATGCTTTTTCAGAAGGATTACCAATTCATCATGCAAATGATAATTTATTATGGGCTATAATTGTACATAAAATTCCAATAGCCATAGTTTTAACTTCTTTTTTGTTATATACAAAATACCCAAAAAGAGTCGTTTTTACCTTTTTATTTTTCTTTGCATTAATGAGTCCGTTAGGAGTTTTAATAGGTAATGAAATTTCTTTTTTCACTACTTTTTATAGAGAAATAACTGCTTTAATTATTGGGGTGTTTTTGCATATTTCAACAATCATTCTTTTTGAAAGTACAGAAAATCATAAGTTTAATTTACAAAAGTTTATGGCAATACTTTTAGGTATTTTACTAACTATTTTTACGTTATAATATTTTTTAGTTTACAAACAATTGCTACACAGTGGTATTAAAGTTACTAATTATTTTAAATCAAATAAACTTTTATTTTTTGAAGCTTAGTAAATGATTAGACACAAAAAAAGAGGCGCTGTAAAGCGCCTCTTTCATTCTGTTTATAGATTAAAATTGGTTAATTGTCATTCTTTTTTTCTTCGTCTTTAGAAGCTTTATTCCAAATTTTTATTTCATCATCTTCAGTTACACCCTCTAAAACTTCTACGTTTACACCATCTGAAGTTCCTAATTTTAAAGTTTTCTTTTCATAAGTTCCATCACCGGTTTTAACTTCTACATATGGTTCTTCTGTTTTTTTATCAAATCTAAGCAATGCTTCTTTTATAGAAAGAACACTGTCTTTTTTTACCAAAACAATATCTGCATTTGCACTGTAACCAGCTCTAATAAAAAACTTATCATCTAAAGAAACATCTGCTTTAATTTTAAATTGAACAGCACCACCCTCTTCCGTTCCTTTCGGAGCGATGAAATTTAATTTAGCAGGAAATTTTTTACCTTCTATAGCTCCAATAGAAACTTCTATGTTAGTGCCCTTAACTAGTTTTCCAACTTCAGACTCGTCTACCTTACCTTCAAAAATCATTTTACTCATATCTGCAATTGAAGCAATAGTAGTACCAGCATTAAAGTTGTTTGATTGAATTACTTGGTCTCCTTCTTTAACAGGAATTTCTAAAATAGTTCCAGACATTTGCGCCAGAATATTTGTGTTTGCGGTTCCTGCAGAACCAGCAGATCCTTTTTTAATAATCAAGTAATCGTTTTGTGCATTTTTAAGATCTTGCTTTGCTTGGTTATAAGTTAGTTCTACTCCCTCATATTCTGCTCTAGCAATAACTCCTTTTTCAAATAAATTTTTAGTTCTATTGTATGAAATTTCGGCATTGTTTACTCTTAACTTTAAATTGTCTACTCTACCTTTAGCACTAATTAACGATTGCTCGTTAGGAACCACTCTTACAGTAGCAATTAAATCTCCTTTTTTAACTTTAGAGCCTTCTAGTAATACAACCTTATCTATAATACCTGTTATTTGAGGTTTAATTTCAATTTCTTCTAGAGGTATTACTTTACCTGTAGCTACAGTTTTTTTAACAATAGTTGTTTTAAAAGGTGTTTCTGTTTCATATTCTAAAATACTTTTTTTGTTCTTTTTACCGAACCAAATAAGTGCTGCAATAAAACCTATTGCGATAATAATTAAAATAATTTTTGATCTTTTGCTCATGATTTATGGTTAATTAATTTTATTCTTCTCTTAATGCTTCTATAGGTCTTACAATTGTTGCCATATGTGCAGGTATCAAACCTATTAAAGTACCCAGCACAATTAATGTGGTAAATGCTATTAAAATTATTGGAATATCTACCGTTGGATTTATAAGTGCGGCATCGGGTCCTTGACCAAATGCAGAGTCTATTAAATATAAGATTAAGCTACCAAAAATAATTCCTAGCATTCCTGCAATGGTGGTTAAAAAAACCGACTCTAATATTATTTGTTGACGAATACTTTTTGGTGTTGCTCCTAAAGCTCTTCGTATTCCAATTTCTTGTGTTCGTTCTTTAACTGTTATCAGTAAAATATTGCCAATTGCAAATACTCCAGCAATTAAAGTAGCAATACCTACAAACCAAGTTAAAAATTGCATTCCTGTTAAAAAGCCTGTTACTTTTCCGATTTCTTTTCCAAGATTAACACTTCCAAAAGCTCTTTCATCTTCTGGGTGTACTTTATGTAAACCTTTTAAAGTAAGCAGTACATCTTTTTCCATTTGTTCAATGTCTGTTCCTTCATTGGCGGTTATCATCATCCAATCTACATTATTGGCTGTATTGTACACTTTTCTGAAGGTAGAAAAAGGAATATAGGCACAATCTCCATCAAAATCTATAGTGTTCGATGGTTTGTAGACGCCAATTACTTTATAGTTGATATTGTTAATTTTTACATATTGTCCGATAGGAAACTCGCCTTTATCAAACAATTGTATGTACATATCTTCGGAAATAACGGTAACTTTAGCAGTAGATAAAATATCATTATCATTTAAAAACCTTCCGTATAAAAGTTGCTTTTTTTGTATTTGATCTAAAATAGGATAATCGCCACTAACTTGAAAATTGCCTGATTTAAAGTCTTTAACAAGTAGGTTATTTGTTTGGTTTCGAGGAGCTAAAAGTTTAATTTCATCTGAATATTCAGACTTTAAAACTTCAATATCATTCATGGTCAATCGAAATCGTCTTCCTTCCTGAAAACCTTTAAAAGGTGTATCTGTAGATTGTGTCCACACAAAAACACTATTGGTGGCAAAATTACCAAATAGTTTGTTAAAACCATTTTCCATACCTCTTGCAGCACCTAATAAAACTACTAACAAAAAAATACCCCAAAGTACCCCAATGATAGTAATTGCAGTTCTAACTTTATTTTTACGAATACTGCCGTAAATTTCTTGCCAAGTATCTGAATCGAATAAAAATTTCATAATTAATCTGCTCTTAATGCTTCTATTGGTTTAATATTTGCTGCTTTTTTTGCAGGAACATAACCAGCTATTAGTCCCGATAAAATTAACACTATAGTTGCACTTACAACAATACCTGTACTTACACTAGGGTCTTTAATAAAGTAATCTTTTTCTAAACTGTCTCCAATTAAACTTAAAATGTAGGTACCTAAAGAAAGCCCAAGATAACCAGCAATTGTTGTAATTAATACCGATTCTTGAACAACCATTGCTACTATAGAAGAAGGCTTAGCTCCTAGTGCTTTTCGAATACCAAATTCTTTTGTTCTTTCTTTAATAACGAAAATCATGATATTAGATATACCAATTATTCCGGCTACTAAAGTACCAGAACCTACCAGAATAACAATGGCATATAATATTCCCATAAACTGACCAACACCTTTATTTGCTTCTGCCATATTTCTAACAGATAATGCACTTTGATCATCTGGATGAATATTGAGTTTCTTTCTCAAATCTCTTTCCATCTGATTCCCAAATGCAATTGCTTTATCTAAACTTAAATTCGGATTATAGCCAAGTGCAATCTGACTTATATAATCGTTATTTCCGTACATCATTTGTGCAGTTGTTAATGGTATAAAAGCTTTTCTTTCTTCATTGTCTCCTCCATCATCAGAAAAAACACCAATTACTAAAAAAGAGCTCCCGCTAACATTTACCCTTTTTCCAACAGCAGGTCTTTCGCCAAATAAATCTTTTTTAATTAGCCTACCAATAACAATTACTTTCGATTTTTCATTTAAATCTCTTTCGTTTAAATATCTTCCATCATCAATAATTGTTTTTTCTAAAAACTGATGATCTGGGTTTACAGCCATTACACTGTAATTACTTGCTTCGTTTTTATATTTTATAGAAAAGTTTTTAAAGATTCTTGCAGACTGATATTGAATCTTATTTTTATATTCTTCTGAAATATAGTTGTAATCTGAGTTTTTAAGTTGAACTCTTCTTCCTGTTTGAAGTCCTTTGTAGGGTTTAGAAGTTTTCCAGACACGAACAAACATAGCATTTTGTGCGTCATCTGCAAAAGCACTAGTAAAAGTGTTACTTAAACCACTTACAATACCAAATAATAGGGTAAATAAAAGGATGGCAAAAGCAACCGTAAAGCCAGACATTACAGAACGTAACCTGTTTTTATTGATGCTTTGAAAAATTTCTCTCCAACGATCTAAATCAAACATAATTATACTGCTTTAGAGGCTTTGGTGAATTCATCACTAATAATAACACCATCTTTTAAACGTACAATTCTTTTGGTTTGTTCAGCTACTTCCTCTTCGTGGGTAATTACAAAAACAGTCATTCCTTCATTGTTAATGTCCTTTAAAAGATCCATAACAGAGTCTGTTGTAGTAGAATCTAGAGCTCCTGTAGGCTCATCTGCCAAAACTACTTTTGGTTTTGTAACCAAAGCTCGAGCAATTGCAACACGTTGCTTTTGTCCTCCAGAAAGTTCGTTTGGTAAATGATTTGCCCAATCTTTAAGGCCTACTTTCTCTAAATAATCTAATGCTATTTTTAAACGTTCTTTTCTATTCATTCCTTTATAGTACAAAGGTAATGCAACGTTTTCTACAGCTGTCTTATAGGAGATTAAATTAAAAGATTGAAAAATAAAACCCAAAAACTTATTACGTAATTGAGCGGCTTTTTTTTCGTTCATATCTTTAATTAACTGGCCATTTAAATAGTAGTTTCCTTCATCATGAATATCTAACAAACCAACAATATTTAATAAGGTAGATTTTCCTGAACCAGACGATCCCATAATCGATACAAATTCGCCTTCTTTGATGTGCAAATCTATACCTTTTAATACGTGTAATGAGTCTTTTCCTATCGGATAGGATTTGTGCAATCCTTCAATTTTAATCATGCTTGGTTATTTTGATATAAAAGTATTGATTGCTATTAAGAGCACTTATTAATATTATGTTAAAAGGCTCAAAAAAACAACAAGAATACAAATATAAGACGCCATTAAATAAATATTGTTACAAGAAAAATAAAAAAAGTTAAAGTATCTTTGTAATTAAATAATGAAACGAGGTTAAATGCTTGATTTACCAAAACATAAAAAAATAATTTTATTTGACGGAATTTGTAATTTATGCAATAATGCCGTAAAAACAGTTATTAAAAACGACACAAAAAATATTTTTATGTTTGTAGCAATTCAGTCTACTAAAGGGGAAGAAATTTTAAATTATTTAGGCGTAAACTCGAATCTTATTGATAGTATTGTATTGGTTGAACCAGGTGTTTCTTATGATATAAAAGCTACCGCAGCTCTTAAAATTATGAATCATTTTTCGGGTTTGTGGAAATTGACTATTATTTTTTGGGTTTTTCCAGAAACATTTAGAAATCATTTGTATGATTTTATTGCAAAAAATAGGTACAGATGGTTTGGGAAAAAAGACCAATGTATGATTCCAACGGAAGAATTAAAAGCAAAATTTTTAGTCTAGTAATACGAGATCTTAAAAGCAATTCTTATTATTGTACTTTCTTAAAATAGTTACTAATGAAATTTCCTAAAGTTATAGATTGCGTTATTTTTGATATGGATGGCGTAATTATAGATTCAGAAGAAATCCATAAAAAAGCGTATTATAAAACTTTTAATTCTTTGGGAGTCGATGTGTCAGAAAGTTTGTACAAATCTTTTACGGGTTCATCTACTTTAAATGCATTTCAAAAACTAGTAACCCATTTTAGTTTATCGGAATCACCAGAAGAACTAGTGTTACAAAAACGTAAAACGTACGTGCACTTTTTCGAAAATGATCCAACTTTGAGTTTGGTAAAAGGTGTAAAAGAAATAATAATGTATTTGCATAGTAAAAACATCCCTCTCGTTTTAGCATCATCATCTGCAATGGTAAATATAGATAGGGTTTTTAATCGCTTTGAATTGAATGATTATTTTACAGCAAAAATAAGTGGTGCAGATTTAAAAGAGTCTAAACCACATCCCGAAATATTTAATAAAGCAGCAAAGTTGGCAAATGTTATGAACCAAAACTGTGTTGTTATAGAAGATTCAGATAATGGAATAAAAGCCGCTAACGAAGCAAATATTTTTGTATTCGGATTTAAAAATCCGTTATCGGAAGGGCAAACATTAGAAAACGCAAATGCGATAATTAATAATTTTGAAGCCTTAAAAAATTACATATAATACTACTGGTAGGTAACTTTATCAGCATAAATTAAAAAAGCTCAAGAATAATTTCTTGAGCTTTTTAAATTTCTATCTTCTACTGTAATTCGGTGCTTCTTTGGTTATGGCAACGTCATGCGGATGACTTTCATTAATTCCGCTTGCCGTTATTCTTACAAATTGACCGGTTTCTTTTAGAGTAGCAATATCTTTTGCACCACAATATCCCATACCAGCTCTTAAACCGCCAATAAATTGATGAATACTTTCAAAAAGTTCGCCTTTGTATGGAACTCTACCTACAATTCCTTCTGGTACAAGTTTTTTAATATCTGCTTCTACGTCCTGAAAATATCTGTCTTTAGATCCTTGTTTCATAGCTTCAACTGAACCCATACCTCTGTAAGACTTAAATTTTCTTCCTTCATAAATTATTGTTTCTCCGGGAGACTCTTTAGTTCCGGCTAATAAAGAACCTAACATTACAGCATCTGCTCCTGCGGCAATTGCCTTTGGAATATCTCCCGTATAACGAATTCCACCATCTGCAATAACGGGTACACCACTTCCTTTAATAGCTGCAGCCACTTCTAACACTGCAGAAAATTGAGGAAAACCAACTCCTGCTACAACTCTTGTGGTACAAATAGAACCTGGTCCTATACCAACTTTTACAGCATCTGCTCCTGCCTCTACTAAGTATTTTGCTGCCGCAGCAGTTGCAATATTACCAACAACTACATCTAACTGTGGAAATTTCGATTTTACCTCTTTTAAAACAGTTACAACCCCTTTTGTATGGCCATGTGCAGTATCAATTATAACGGCATCAACACCAGCATTTACCAATGCTTCTGCTCTTTCTACGGCATCACTTGTAACTCCTAATGCAGCGGCAACTCTTAACCTACCAAAAGTATCTTTGTTGGCAATGGGTTTTTGCGTAACTTTTGTAATATCTCTAAAGGTTATTAATCCTTTTAAAGAGTAGGCATCATCAACAATTAGTAATTTTTCAATTTTATTTTTTTGTAGAATTTTTTCGGCATCTTTTAAAGAAGTACCAACAGCAGCAGTAATTAAATTTTTGCTTGTCATTACCTCTACAATAGGTCTATTATTATCATGCTCAAAACGCAAATCTCTATTGGTAACAATTCCTTTTAAAATTCCGTTTTCATCAACAATAGGAATACCACCAATGCCGTGTTCTTTCATGTAAGATTTTGCATCAAAAACAACCGCAGAAAGTGGTAATGTAACAGGGTCTAAAATCATACCAGACTCTGCACGCTTTACTTTTCTTACTTCTAGAGCTTGTTGCTCAATCGTCATGTTTTTGTGTAAAACACCAATACCACCTTCTCTAGCAATTGCAATTGCTAATGCAGATTCTGTAACTGTATCCATAGCTGCAGAAGCAATGGGAACGTTAATAGTAATGTTTCTGGTAAATTTAGTTTGAATGCTTACTTCTCTGGGAAGAACTTCAGAAAAAGCAGGAACCAATAATACATCATCATAGGTTAATCCTTCTCCAATAATTTTGTTGTCGTGTGCTGTCATGTTGCAATTAAGATATAATTGCGTACAAATTTACAATTATTTATTGAAATTTTAAGTAAATAAAATTTAAGATATTTTATTGTATCTACTTGTCCAACAATAAGCACTAAAATTTTTACCAGAGGCAATCCAATAAAAAAAGAACATACCGATAATTCCTTTTACATAAAATAGAAATAAAACAGCAATATGCCCAAAGTTAGACATGTCTCCATAAAATAAATTTTTGGTAATAAAAGTTCCTAAAATACTAGCAAATAAAACAGCAAATAATAAATTTTCTACATTTTTAATAGCCCAAAACTTTGCTTTTCTTAGTGGATGTAAATCTCTGCCCCATTTGTGTATTAAATAATAGTAACCATTTCCCATGGGTGCAAATAAAAGCGGATCATCTGCTTCTTTTAATGTGAATAATTTAGAAGGTGCAATAATTTTAAAACCATCTAAAACAGTATTATGTTCCTCTTCTAATTTATTTATTTTAGCAATAACTTCTTGTGGATAATCTCCTTTAAAATATTTAGTATCTAAAAAACGTAAACGATAATCTACACAGATTTTTTCTATTTGAGAGATATGAAAAATAGCATCTGTAGAAACCTTGTCTATATTAAAAAAATTTTGTCTTCTGTTTATTGGCGATTTCAAAAGTCTTACCAAAACGGAATCTTGCTGTACATCAATTTCATCAAAAATAGTTTGCACCCAAGAAAGTGTGTTAATAGAATTGGTTTGTTTGCTTCTAATTTCTATTAGTTTTTTATGAATATCTATAGGTTGTAACATATGCCAAAAAATTTTTATAAAGATAATACAGAATTGTTTTTTTTCAAAATATCATACCTTTTTACATGTATTCAAAATCATTATAAATAAATATACTTAGTTTGTATATTCTTATAATACAGTTTATTAAAATTTAAGGGCTAGACCGAGGTAGTAATTTCTTGGTGCTGATGGAATAATTCCAGGTCCGGGATAGCCTGTTGCCCTCCTTGTAAAATAGGAACTATTTAGTAAATTGTTAATTCCGGCTTCTAATTTTGCAAATTGATATTTATAAGAGGTAGAAAAATCTAAAATACTGTAAGCTGGAATTTCTCCTGTTACTCCACTTATACTTCCGCCAACGGCATTAGTTGCATCTGAAAACTGACTAGATACATAAGAGTATTGAAGACTACTTAAAAAATTATTATATCCAAAACGAATACCTGTTTTAATATTTATTTTCGGAACAAATTCAACAGCATTACCTACCACTCCACTAATTTCCGATTTGGTATATTCAGAATTTATAAACGACGAGTTTATGAAAAAGTTAAATACGTAGTTTGTATTTAACGCAAGTATTTTTTTTAAATTAAAATCTATGATACTTTCGATACCTAAAATTCTTGCATCTCCAATATTATTTCGCTCAGCCTTTCCGTCTGTCCTAGTATAAATATTTATTCTATCATTGTAAAAAAGACCAAATATATTGGCATCATAGGAAAAATAATTTTTAAAATTCCCTCTAAAACCGGCATCAAAAGTATAGCCTTTTTCATCTGAAATGTTTGGTGATATTTCAAAAGCAGGATTTGCAGTACTAATATCTGAAAATGTTACAGATCTGTAGTTTTGAGTAATGTTACCGTAAAACTCTGCTTCTTTTCTTATCTTATAACTCGTTCCTAAACCCAAAAGAATAAATGTTCTCTTATTTATTTCGCTTTCATTTCTTAAATTTTCATTGATTACATTTCCTGCTGCATCGGTAATAATGTCTTTTATAATCTCGTCCCTTTTTGTGTTGATGTACTCAGCTCTAAAACCAGGTGTAATTGATAATTTATTATTGATGTAAAAAATGTTTTCTCCAAATACAGAAATATTTAAATTAGGAAATAAACTCTCTGACTGCCTCAAGTAGTTGGGATATTCTTCTAGTTGCATTGAAAAATTGGCATCGTTTCCATTTGTTCCAGGCCCCTGCCTGTTTGTATTGTTAGCTTTGTAAAATTTTGAACCTATTAAAAATGTTGCCTTTTTATTAAAAACAACATATTTACTTAATAAACGAGTTTCTAAGCCATAATTATTAAAAGTTCCTTTAATCAAATCCCTTTCGATACCAATATCTGGCTGATTAACTCTATTTGTTCTAAACCCTAGTGCATCTCTCGAGGCATCTAAACCAAATAAATTAAAAGAAAAATTAGTATGTTTATTAAACCTATGTTCCCATTTCAAACTATACAACAACCAATTTACCTGAAACCAATTTCTAGATCGGTTGGTTTGATAAGGATTTTCTCTAAACATTCTATCTGTCAATCCACCTGCTTGTTGTGCTAAATAATCTAAATAAGTGAATTCAAGAGATATTTTACTGTCATCATTAAGTTGATAACCAATATTAACGAAAAAATTTTGCGATTTAAAATTTGAGTTTTCTCTAAAACCATTTCCTTTCTTAAAGTTTGCAAACGTATAATAACTCCATTTACCAATTGTATTGCTTACACTTGTAAAGTTTGTTAACAAACCAAAACTACCTGCTGTATTTCTAAAGACAATTTCTCGTTTTTTAGTTGGTTTTTTAGTAACAAAATTTACCAACCCACCAAATTGAGTTCCATACTGTAAAGACGCTGCACCTCTAATAATTTGAATTTCTTCTAAACTTTCGGAAGCTGGTGTGTAATAACTTTCTGGATACCCAAGTACGTCTGCACTAATATCATAGCTATTTTGGCGTGTGTTAAAATTTGCTGTTCTGTTAGGATCTAATCCTCTACCTCCTATATTTAATTGCAATCCTGCATCATCGTTTTGATAGATATTTAATCCGGCAATTTGGTTAAATATTTGCCTTGCATTATTGGTTGCTAAGTTTGCAGTAGATTGATTTACCAAAATCACTTCTGTTTTTTTTCCAGCATAAATTGCTGTTCCTTCTACGTCTTTTAATCTTTTCAGTTCAAAAATTTTTTCTTTCCTTGCTTTTATTTGTATTTCCGACAAATCGTTTGAAAAGTTTTCAAGAACAATATTTAAATTCGAATACTCTTTGTTGGAGAGGTAGACTTTTTTAAATCGATACTCTTCTGCGTAAAAAAATAATTGAATATTGTCTTTACTTGTATAAAAACTAAAAGTTCCTAAAATACCCGTTTGTGCTAATAAGTTTCCATTTTCATCATAAATTTGGACTTTATTAATCGTTTTTTTTGTTTCATTTACTACAGTACCAGTAATTTGATATTGACTGTACATACTTGTAAAAATGAATCCAAATAAAAAAATGGATAGGTATTGTTTCATAAATTATAGTCCTTTAATTTTAATTTCAGATGAAAATGGAATTATCCATTTTATAGGTTTAAAAGATCTTTTTTCAGCATATAAATTTACAGTGTTATCAATAAATCTAGTACTTAAACGTCCGTTTAAAGCCACGTAACTTTCTGCGAAAACAGCTATGTTTTTATGCCCTTGTTTTTTAAAGTGATTACCTAAAAAGTGAGCATACTCCAAAATAAAATCTGGCTGAAAACTCATTTGCTTTTCTTGAAAAGTTGTTAAAAAATCTGAATTATCTACTGTAAAAGAAGTGTTTTTTTTGGTGTCTACTATTTTAAAATTTGTACTTCCTGCTTTTTCCATTAACATCACACGCCAAGAAAAACGATATCCTTGTTCATTCCAAAATAATTCTCCAGGATACAAAAGATAACGCCATGGAAACATTATTTGAATGATAAAGAAAATACATAAAACGGTTTTAGTAATTTTTTGTCTACTATTTGAAAGCTTTAAAGTAGAAATACTTTGTATTTTTTTTCTAGTGATTAAAATATTTTTAGTTAAAAAATTAATTATTTTTTGATGAAAACTGTTCTCAAAAAAAATAAGTGTAGCAATAATCATTATATAAGGAAACATACCAATAGGAAATAAAACTCTTGTAAAAACATGAAAAAACACAACTGCTATAAAAGCCATGTTTCGAGTTTTTTTGTAAAGTAGTAAAAAAGGAATTGTTAAGTCGTACAACATCCCAGACCAACTCATTGCATAATGAAACCAATTTTGTTGCATAAACGTTTCTCCAATTAAAGGGATATCGAACTTAGAAGGTAGCCAAATCTTTAAAGGCATAGCTCTAAGTAGCCAATCGGAATTTAATTTTGCTAAGCCAGCATAAAAATATACAATAATTAATAGTAACTTTATGCTATCTATAGACCATTTCGGGACTTTTAAATACTTTTTACCGTTTAAATAGGCATCTAAAGAAAAATAAGCATTAGCCGGTAAAAAAATGAGAAGAAAACTTACTAAATTAATAAAGTAATAGTGATTTAAATAGGTTGTTTTATCCATTAACTCAATATACAAGAAGGATAAAAAAAAGATAATTGTGGCGAATCTATATTTATATCCAATTGCAATAAAAATTGCAGATAACCCACAAATTAAAAAAATAAAATAAGTGTAATTACCTATAGGTTTTATAAATTCTAACCCCAAATAAGAAAAATGAAATTTGGGTAAGAGATATAGTTTTTCTATCCAGCCATTTATCCAAAAACGTAACATACTTACAAACATTAACAGCCCAAAAAGCAAACGAAAAATTGCTAATGGGGCTGTATTTGTTTGTGTATTAAAATTATATTTTAATTTAGATATCACTTTAATAAAACCTAATCTTTAGTGTTTTTTTTAATCGCCGTCTGCATCTACATAATCAACACTTATATTAAATGTCTGTATCATATCTACTTTCATTAAGACCACGTTTTTTTGTAGTTCGTCATACGCTTTTGTCATGGCAACATTGTCTGAGTTTATTTGTATAGAAAAGCTATTGTTTAGTTTTTCTATAGCTGTTTTTGCTATTGTAAATTGATTACTAATACTTGTTGCTAAATCATTTCTATTTAACGTAATTAAGTAATCATTAAATCCTAGTCCTTTCGTATTTTTACCAAAATGTTTTCCTTCAAAAAGATTTTGTACAGCTGAAAGCGCTTCTAGAGTTAATTCTTTAGAAACCGTATTATTGTAAAAAGCTTCTACTTTTTGGGGTAAAGGTGTCGAAGAAAAAATACCAGATGGAATTCCGATTTTATTTGCTCTTAGTCCTTTTTCGTAATAAAAAATGTAATCATTTACTAATTGATTTACTGAACCAGACAGTGTATTTACTGTATTATTAACAAATACATTTCGTTGTTCTTTAAAATCTGTAACTACAATATTTGTAAGAGAACTCATTTGCGCTATAACATCATAAAGGTATTTCTTAAAGTTCTCCTTATTAGTATCTATAGTATATTTTTCTATTATTTTACTATCTGAATTGTCAAGACCAAATAACAGATAATCCAATGCAGGAAAACCTTGAGCGTCGTGGTTATTAGCACTATTTAAGTCGTAACTGCCATTTTTAATATTATCATCAATATCGGTAACAGTTACCGGATAAATATTTATGTGGAATTTGTATAGAATTTCATTTGCTTTACCAATATTATACATTTCTATATGTTGCCAAGATTTGTAAGCAGTTAGCCAAGAATTTCTTAATGATTCTAAATTAGCAATATTTGGATTATCTATAAAAGCATTTCCTTCAGTTTTTAAGAGCGCCATTTTAGAACTAAAGTCTTCATAAGCAGGAATAATAATATTGTCTGCTATATTTGTTAACATTCCTTTTCTGTCGAAGCTATCTTTAAGAACTGGATTTTCTTCTTCAGTTGATGAACATGAGCTCAGAATAAAAAGTGTAATAATTACGGGGAATATTTTTTTAAACATAACTTAAATGTGTTGAATTAAAAATTATCTATACGAAAGTTTTTTTGTTAATTAAAAATTAACTACCAGCTTGCTCCAAAGTGAAATTAAATTTTGCTGAAATTGCTGTAGCCATATCATCTAGTGTTTTATTAGTTACACTCCAAAAACCGTCTTCTTTCATGAGGGTATTTATAAAGTTATCTACTTCAGATTTTGAAAAATAAGGCATATTTGTGTTAGGATTGTTAGTAAATTGTAGACTATAAATAAAACCAAAACCTTCAGATAAATCATGAAAAGCAGTTCCCTTATCATTTGCTAACGTTGCTTTTGCGACCTGTAAATAGTATACTGCTCTAATTCCTATAATTTCAGATATTTTTTCCTTTAAAATGGCAATTTGATCATCTCTCGTTATGTAGTCTTTCGCAACAATTGCTGCTCTACCCAATTTAAAAGCATTATAAATATCATCTGCAATACCTTTAAAATCTGCATCTCCCTCAACTCTATTTAAATATTTATTTAAATAACTATCTACATTTAAAATAGGAGATTCAATATTCGGTTCATTACCATACATGTAGCCAAATGCTTCATCCCATTTATGCTCCATATTCGTGTAGTTTTTTCCACTTACTAGAACATCTCCGTTGTTATCAGTTATGTTTGTACCAGCATCTAAAACAGCCTTACTTAGGTAGTTATTTAATATTTGATCTGTCATAAGTGCTCCGATTAATCCTTTCACAAAAGCTTGATCATACTCTAAACCCTTTGCATTTACCCATCGAACTGGTCCGCCACCAGCTTCTTGAAGTTGTCCAGCAACACCTTTCGAAGCATTGTTGTTCCAGTATGGAAAAACATTATTTACTTGCCCAATAATCCAAGAATCAAAATCAGCTTTTATAGCTTGTGAGTCAGTAGTATTTGAAGAAAATAAATCTGTTGATGCAGCAACTTTACTTCTAATATTTTTAGATGATAAATTTAAATTTGATTCTTTAAAGTTATTCTCTCCAGCTTCATGAGAAAATTTACCTGCTAATGATGATATATCTTCTTCTGTGGGTTTTAAAAATGCTTTTGCCAATTCATCTCCCATTCTTATTCTAGAAGTTTGACCAGGAAAACTAACTGTACTTTCTCCGTTACGCTCAAATTTATAGGTATTTGGAGCAATTGTTGTTATGTTTTCATTACTACTATTGCAAGCGAATAATACACTAGAAATTGATAAAATAATAAATACTTTTTTCATTTTATTAAGATTAATTATAAATAATATTTTTAAACTCATGCAAATATAAATCGTAAAACGGATATTAACAAGATTTATTTAGAATAAATAAAAATAAAATTCAAATCAATTAATTATGAGATGGTTAACTATTAAGGTTTTATAATAAGTACAACTAATTTTCTAATATCTTCAGCATTTTCATTTTTTTGGAATATAAATAGCTATTAGTTCACTATTATTTTTAGATAAGAAAGGAATACAAAACCTATTATCAAGTAATCTAAAAAAAAAATATTATAAATTGTTTGTGAATTTAAAGGAGCTAAATTTACATACCAAGATTCATGTTTATTGTCAATTAAATACCTTATAAATAGGTGCTTGTGTCTCTATTTTTTTACCATAATCTAAAGCGCGTTTTAACAGTTCTAATTTTGGGAAGCCTACACAGGAACTTTTGTTTTTAAAGTAATTTATAAACTACAGTAAGTTGTAAAGATTCCAAAAAAATCACATAATATAAAACTACACTCCATTAAAAACCTCCAAAGCCTTGTTATAAGCACTTTCAAAACTCATAGGTTTTATGTTAGTATCTACTTTTTGAGCTGTAAAATAAGATAATAATTTTTCTGTAGGCATATTACCAGTTAATTCATCTTTTGCCATGGGGCATCCTCCATAGCCTTTTATGGCACCATCAAACCGATTACAACCAGCCAAAAAAGCGGCATTTACTTTCTCATGCCATTTATTTGGTGTGGTATGCAAATGTGCGCCAAACTCTATAGATGGGAAAGCAGGTATTAAATTCGAAAATAAGTATGATATTTCTTTGGGAGTAGAAGAACCTATAGTATCAGATAATGATAAAATTTTCACTCCCATTGTGGCTAATTTTTGTGTCCATTCTCCCACAATATCAACATTCCACGGATCACCGTAAGGGTTACCAAACCCCATAGATAAGTAGGCAACAACCTTTTTATTTTTCTTGTCTGCTAAAGAAAGTATTTCTTCTAAAGTAACAATAGACTCTGCAATTGTTTTATGAGTATTTCTCATTTGAAAATTTTCTGATATAGAAAATGGATATCCCAAATAATCAACTTCTTCAAACTGAACAGCATCTTTTGCACCTCTAGTATTGGCAATAATAGCCAACAATTTACTAGCAGTATTTGAAAGGTCTAATTTTGATAAAACAGCGGCTGTATCTCGCATTTGTGGAATGGCCTTTGGCGATACAAAACTTCCAAAATCAATAGTATCAAAGCCAACTTTTAGTAACGAGTTAATGTACAATGCTTTTTTTTCAGTGGAAATAAAATGAGATTTTATTCCCTGCATTGCGTCTCTTGGGCACTCAATAATTTTGACTTTTTTCATCAATTCAAAGATATAGAAACAAACCGATTCTTAAAATAGATTTTTTGCCAAATATTGCTAAACTTCTTCGTTCGCTTACATACTTAAAATAAGTAAAGAAATATTTGTGCAAATTATTCGAAACATACATTTGTAAAAAGAGAATTATTAATAACTCTACTCGCAAATATTTTAAACTATTATAAGATTACTTTGGTTAAAAAGGACTAATTTTTACCATAAAATTAGAATGGCAATACACACAAAAACAACAATTTGTGCCCATTTAAAAAAAAATCCGATTTTAGAATATTTATTTATAAAATTAGTTACTGTACTTCCTAAAAGTGCGAAACTACCAAACACTACAAAAGACACGGTTATAAAAATTACCCCAAGTATAAAAAACTGAATTGTAGTACTTAAGGTGTTAGAAAATAAAAATTGAGGAAAAAGTGCTAAGAAAAATAGCGTAACTTTTGGATTTAGAACATTCATTAAAAATCCCTTTTTAAATAAACTAACGGCACTTTTTTTCGTAACATTATCCGAATTTAATACAATTGTAGCATCACTCTTATAAACAGAATAAGCCAAAAAAATAAGATAACAAGCACCTATTATTTTTAATGAATTAAAAAGAAAATAGTGTTGTTGTATAATTGCAGAAACACCAAAAGCAACCAACGATGTATGAACTAAACAACCAAACATAAGACCAAAAATAATAGCAAAACCTTGTTTTTTTCCGAATATAATACTTTGCGTTAACACAAAAATATTATCTGGCCCAGGAGACATGGCCAAGATTGTAGTTGCAAAAACAAAGGTAAATAGTGTTTCTAACATTTTATGGCAACTAGTCAATCATATTTTTTAAATAAAAATCTTCTACTTTTTTTCTGGCCCAAGGTGTTGTTCTAAGAAATTTTAAACTAGATTTATAGGTAGGATTATTTTTAAAAGCATTAATATTTAATAAATAACCAAGCTCATCCCAACCATATTCTAAAAATAGCTGTTCTAACATGGTTGCTAGTTTTATGCCGTGTAGTGGGTTGTTAGGTTGTTCTTTGCTCATAATAATATCCGAAAGTTTAAATAATTAAATTGTTCTAAATCACAAAAATACAGTTTCAAAAATTGATGTAAAAGTTTATGTGTCAATTTAAAAATATAAGAGAATTAAAAGGTGAAAAACATTCTTCATATTATATAGTGTAAAGTAATGGCTAATTATGATTTTTTCAATAATTTAGCTAAAAATTTTAGAAATAAACAATCAATGAAAAACATAGCATTAAATGATGTACATATTGCTCTTGGCGCAAAAATGGTACCATTTGCAGGTTTTAATATGCCTGTTCAATATGAAGGTGTAACTATAGAACATAATACGGTTAGAGAATCTGTTGGTGTTTTTGATGTTAGCCATATGGGAGAGTTTTTAGTAAGTGGAGAAAATGCCCTAGCTTTAATTCAAAAAGTAACTTCTAATGATGCTTCTAAACTAGCTATTGGAGATGCTCAATATAGCTGTTTTCCGAATGAAGAAAATGGTATTGTTGATGATTTAATTTGTTATAGAATTAAAGAAGATACCTACTTACTAGTTGTAAATGCCTCTAATATAGAAAAGGACTGGAACTGGATTTCTAAGTATAACCAAACTATTAAAGCAGATATAAAAAACATATCAGACAATTATTCTTTATTAGCCATTCAAGGACCAAAAGCCATTGAGGCAATGCAACCATTGTCTTCCTTAGATTTGGCAGATATTCCGTTTTATAAATTTAAAATAGGAGATTTTGCCGGCATAGAAAACGTAATTATTTCTGCAACTGGTTATACAGGTTCTGGTGGTTTTGAAATTTATTGTAAAAATGAAGAAGTTGCCCAAGTTTGGACTAATGTTTTTAAGGCTGGAAAGAAATTCGGAATCAAACCGATAGGGTTGGCAGCAAGAGATACTTTGCGTTTAGAAATGGGATATTGCCTATATGGAAATGATATAAATGACAGCACTTCTCCTATTGAAGCGGGTTTAGGATGGATTACAAAGTTTACTAAAGATTTTGTAAACCACGAAGCATTGGCTCAAGAGAAAGCAAATAAACCATCACGTAAGTTAGTAGCTTTTGAATTAGATGAACGAGGTATTCCTAGACATGGATATGATATTGTAGACGAACAAGGTAATATTATTGGAAATGTTACTTCAGGAACTATGAGTCCGAGTTTGCAAAAAGGAATTGGTTTAGGATATGTACCTTTAGCATTTGCAAAATTAGGAACTAAAATTTTCATTCAAGTTCGTAAAAAAGCCATACCTGCAACATTGGTTAAACTTCCTTTTTATAAAGGATAAAGTATAAACGTATTAATAAAAGCCTCACAAAAGTGGGGCTTTTAATTAAAATTTTCATCCCAAAATATAAAACCTCATTAAAGCATGAATTGTTTGTTAACAGGTAGCTCAGGAATAGTTGGTAGTCACATAATGTTTGAGTGGATTTACAAAGCATTAGTAGAAAAAACTGTAAATCATTTATTTGTAGTAATAAGAAACAACAAAAAACCTGCAAAAGATAGATTGTTGGCGATTTTAAATGACAGCTCCAGACCTCATTTTTTAAATGATTTTTCTATGGCAGATTGTTTATCAAAAATAACCGTTATCCCATCAGATTTATCAAATATCAAAAAACAAACCTTAGAAAAATATAACTTTAGCACTGTAATTCATTGTGCAGGCTCCACTAGCTTGCAACATACCACAGATTCTAAAGAAAAAGTACAACATCAAAACTTTAATGTTACCAAGCAATTATTAACTGAATTACCGCACAATGTAAAACGATTTTTGTACATAAGTACAGCGTATTCATTCGGAATACAAAAAGATAAGGTAACCGATACAATTGCAAATTTTAAGGTTCAAGAGTTTAGAAACCCTTATGAAAAGTCTAAGTACGAAAGTGAAAAATATGTTAGCGAAACCTGTGCCAAAAAAAATATTATATCTCAAATATTAAGGCCTAGTATTATTTGTGGTAGACTAATTGATGCTCCTTTTTTTGAAACCCCAAAGTTTGATGTATTTTATGCGTGGGCAATTTTTCTAAATAAGTATGCTCGTAAAGCATCTTCAGATTTTAGAATTTGGATTGATCAAAAAAGTGGGTTAAATATTGTGCCTGTAGATTTTGTAGCCAAAGCAGTATTACATGCTTTTTTACAACCTAATATTAAAGAATTAAATATTGTAAACCCAACGCAAATACTACATAAAAATTATGTAGGAGATGTGTTACGATACTTTAAAATTAATGCTTTTAATTACGTTTCGGAAAGGCCAGAGAACTTAAATAATTTCGAGCAATTGTATTATAAAACTATTGGGGTAGTTTTCGAAAAGTACATTTCTGTTCCAGATTTGCAGTTTCAATCAGAAACTATTTTAAAGTTTATAAACCAACTAAATTTGAGTACTAACTTGGGGGTACATGAAAACTTTATGAAACTTATAGATTTTTCTGTGAAAAAAGAATTTAAAAGTAGTTATGCTTAAACCTATAATTTAAAATTTAATCGTTGGATTCGTTAACCCAAATAGTATTAGGAGCCGCAGTAGGAGAAGCTATTTTAGGAAAAAAGATAGGTAACAAAGCAATGCTTTATGGAGCTATAGCAGGAACAATACCCGATTTAGATTTTTTATTTTCCTATTTTACAGATACTGTAACTGCTCTAGAAATTCATAGAGGTTTTACACATTCTTTATTTTTTTCTTTATTCTTCTCTCCTATTTTAGGAATTCTGGTAAGTAAATATGAAAAATACAAAAGCGTAAAAGAATGGAGCCTACTTTTTTTTCTAGGCTTTTTTACTCATGCACTTTTAGATGCGCAAACGAGTTGGGGAACACAATTGTTTTGGCCATTTGAAATGCCATTAGAATTTAAAAATATTTTTGTAATCGATCCATTATATACATTACCTTTTTTAGTTTTTTTATGTTTAGCGATGAAACAAAATAGAAAATCAAAAAAGCGAATGATATACAATTACCTGGGTATAACCATAAGTAGTTTATACCTTTTACTTACCATCGTTTTAAAAGGAATTTCTTACAATACTTTTACACAAGAATTGAATTCTCAAAATATTCGTTACAAAGAAATTAAAACGAAACCTACCCCTTTTAATTCTGTTTTGTGGAGTGCAAATGTAGAAACTGATAGCTCTTTCTTAATAGGATACAGCTCTTTTTTTGATAAAAAACCAATATACTTTTCCGAATACCCTAAAAATCATCATTTGTTAGGGAATTTGGTAAATCACCCAAAAGTTCAACGAATGATATCTATTTCTAAAGGTTGGTTTACCATAAATAAAATTGGCTCAAACTTGTATTTTAACGATTTAAGATTTGGACTATTAAGCATACAACCAAATGCTAAAAATTTTGTTTTCAAATACAAAATTGACATCGATAAAAATGGCACTCCCTATTTTATTGAAACCACCAAAAACAAATCTGACGGAAAAAAACTCTTAAAAGACTTAATACAGAGAATTTCTGGTAATTAGTTAACCTTTATAAATAAAAAGCAAAAAAATACCCAAGTTCTCACTTGGGTATTTAAAAATATGTAAGCTTTGTAAACTATACCAAAGTAGCCGCAACTTTTTTGTAAACGCCGCTTTCTAACTTTTCTCTAATTGATGAAAAAGCAGTAATTGTCTCTTCAATATCTTGCTGAGTGTGCGTGGCAGTTGGTATTAATCGTAAAATAATTAATCCTTTAGGAATTACTGGGTATACAACAATCGAGCAAAATACACCATGGTTTTCTCTTAAATCATTTACCATTGCCATGGCTTCTGGAATATCACCTTTTAAAAAAACAGGTGTAATACATGTTTGCGTAGTTCCTAAATCGAAGCCAGCATTTCTTAATCCAGATTGCAATGCGTTGGTATTTTGCCAAAGCTTTTCTTTTAATTCTGGCATAGTTCTTATCATGTCTAAACGTTTCAACGCACCTTTAACCATTGCCATTGGTAATGATTTTGCAAATGTTTGAGAACGCATATTGTATTGTAAATACTGAATTACATCTTTATTTCCTGCTAAAAAAGCACCAACACCAGCCATAGATTTTGCAAAAGTGGCAAAATAAACGTCTATTTCGTCTTGTACACCTTGCTCAAAACCAGTTCCTCTTCCATTTTCTCCGAGTGTACCAAAACCATGTGCATCATCAACTAATAATCTAAAATTATACTCTTTTTTAAAAGCTACAATTTCTTTCAGTCTACCTTGCTCTCCTCTCATACCAAATACACCTTCAGAAATCACCAAAATACCACCGCCTGTTTTCTCTGCCATTCGAGCAGCTCGTTTAATGTTTTTCTCAAAACTCTCCATATCGTTGTGCTTAAAAACAAAACGTTTTCCTGCATGTAAACGAACACCATCTATAATACAAGCGTGCGTATCCATATCGTACACAATAATATCGTTTTTAGAAACCAAAGCGTCTATTGCAGACATAATTCCTTGATAACCAAAATTTAATAAATAAGCTTTTTCTTTACCAACAAAATCTGCACATTCTTGCTCTAACTGTTCATGAAGTGGTGTATGACCAGACATCATTCTTGCTCCCATTGGGTAGGCCATTCCGTGAGTTAAGGCAGCTTCTCCATCTACTTTTAATACTTCAGGATGATTTGCCAAACCTAAATAGTCATTAATACTCCAAGTAATTACCTTTTTCCCATTAAAAGACATTCTATTAGAAATAGGCCCCTCTAATTTTGGAAACACATAATATCCTTCTGCTTGTTCTGCCCATTTTCCTAAAGGGCCTTTATCTTTAACTATTCTATCGAATAAATCTGTAATCATTTTAAACTGTTTTTGAAGACAACAAAGTTATGAAATTTTAACAGTCTTTCAAATTTATAAACGGTTCTTTAGTAAGTGAATTATTCTATAAAACCTTGATTTTTCATCCAAGTATTGCTGTAAACTTTATTAATATATTTTACACCATGATCGGGTAAAATTACTACTACCACACTATTTTTATCAAAATATTGTTGTGCATTATATTGTATGGCCGCTTGTATTACGGCACCACTTGTATAACCACAAAAAAGTCCTTCTTTTTTTAGAAGTGATCTGGTTGTTAAAGCTGCTTCTTTGTCAGAAACTTTTTCATACACATCTATAATATCAAAATTAGTGGCTCCCGGAATTAAGTTTTTTCCTAATCCTTCAATTCTGTATGGTTTTATTTCATTTAAATCTAGTTCTTTGGTTTCATGATATTTTTTTAAAACAGAACCAATGGCATCTACGCCTAAAATTTTAATATTTTTATTTTGTTCCTTTAGATATTTACCTGTTCCAGAAATGGTGCCTCCAGTGCCACTTGCAGCAATTAAATGTGTTATTTTTCCTTGGGTTTGTTTCCATATTTCTGGGCCAGTAGTTTCGTAATGCGCCTCTATATTTAAGGCATTAAAATACTGATTAATATAAACGGAATTCGGCGTTTTTTTCTGAATTGCTTTTGCTACTTCGTAATAAGACCTTGGGTCTTCTGGGGCTACGTTTGCAGGACAAACATGCACTTCTGCTCCCATTGTTTTTAATAATTCTATTTTGTCTTGAGATGATTTATTGCTTACTGCCAAAATACATTTATAGCCTTTAACCAAACTTATCATGGCTAAACTAAAACCTGTATTTCCTGAAGTAGTTTCTACAATGGTTGCTCCTTCTTTAAGTATTCCTTTTTTTTCTGCATTCTCTACTATATGAAGTGCTATTCTATCTTTTTGAGACAAACCAGGGTTAAATGATTCTAATTTTGCAAAGAAAGTACCTTTTAAATCTTTGGTAATTTTTTGAAGTTTTACAAGCGGCGTCTCTCCTATTAAATCTAAAATACTATTGTTTACTTTTTGATGATTCTTCATTGAATTCCTTTCATTAAAAAAACCTCACATAATATAAATACGTGAGGTTTTTCTTTATATCGAATACAAAAATAATATTTCGAACTGAAATAAAAAAAATGATTACGTAAAATAGCTACAAGTCTAATTTATTTTCTAATGCTAAAATAAAAGTAAATTCACGAGCTAAATCCTTTAAAGAATCGAACCTGCCAGATGCGCCTCCATGTCCTGCACTCATATCGGTTTTTAAGAGTAATAAATTGTTGTCTGTCTTTAAATCTCTCAATTTAGCCACCCATTTTGCAGGTTCCCAATATTGTACCTGAGAGTCGTGGTAGCCCGTTACTACAAGCATATTCGGATATTTTTGTGGCAAAACCTGGTCGTAAGGAGAATAGGACTTTATATAATGGTAAAACTCTTTAATATTCGGGTTGCCCCATTCGTCATACTCGCCTGTGGTTAAAGGAATACTTTCATCTAACATTGTAGAAACCACATCTACAAAGGGAACTGATGCTATGATACCGTTGTACAATTCTGGATTCATATTTACAATTGCTCCCATTAACAGACCACCAGCAGAGCCTCCCATTGCGTACAAATGTTTTGGGGAAGTATAATTTTCTTTAATTAAAAACTTACTACAATCTATAAAATCGGTAAAAGTATTTTTTTTATGAAGCATTTTACCTTTTTCATACCAATCTCTCCCTAAATATTCACTCCCTCTAATATGAGCAATTGCATACACAAAACCTCTGTCAAGAAAACTTAATCTTGTTGTAGAAAAAGAATCTGGAATCGTATAACCATACGAGCCATAACCATATAAAATTAGAGGTGTATTGGCGTTTAAATTGGTTTTTTTATGATATACAAGAGAAATGGGTACCTTTTTCCCGTCTCTTGCAGTTGCCCATAATCGTTCGCTTTTGTAGTTTTCTTTATTAAACTTACCTCCTACTACTTCTTGTTCTTTTTTGACTTCTTTAGATTTTGTTTTCATATTAAAATCTATAATAGAAGCTGGTGTTGTTAAAGAAGTGTAAGAATATCTAATTGTGTTTGAGTTAAAATCAGGATTATTATAAACACCAACAGAATAGGTTTCTTCGTCGAAAGGTAAATAATAATCTTCTGTACCATCCCATTTAATTACTCTAATTTTACTTAATCCGTTGGTTCTCTCCTCTAATACTAAAAACTCTTTAAAAATAGAAAAACCCTCTAAAAGTGTATCTTTTCTGTGCGGTATTACAGAAACCCAATTCTCTTTTTGTGCATTTGAAACTGGCGCTTTCATTAATTTAAAATTAGTAGCATCGTCTTTATTTGTTAAAAAATAAAAATCGTTTTCAAAATGGGCAATACTATATTCTAAGTCTCTTTCTCTTGGTTGAATAACGGTAAAGTTTCCAGTAGGAAAATTAGCGTCTAAATACCTGCTTTCACTAGAAACAGTGCTGTCAGAACCAATAATAATATATTTATTAGATTTTGTTTTGGTCACATACACATTAAAAGTTTCGTCTTTTTCGTGGTATACTTCTACATCTTCGGATGTTGGTGTACCTAAAACGTGTCTGAACACCTTTTCACTCCGTAAAGTTTCTGGATTTTTTTTTGTGTAAAAAAATGTCTTATTATCATTTGCCCATGCAGAATTTCCTGAAGTATTTTCAATTATATCCTTATAAATTTCTCCCGATAACAAATTTTTTACCCGTAAAAAATATTGTCTTCTACTTACTGTGTCAGTAGCAAAAATGGCTAGTTTATTGTTATTTGATATATTTAAACCTCCTAACTGAAAATAATCGAATCCTTTGGCCATTTCATTGGCATCGAACATTATTTCTTCTGGGGAACTTTCTGTTTCTTTTTTTCTACAGTAAATTGGATATTGCAATCCTTTTTCATAACGAATGTAATAGAAATAACCATTGTCCTTATTTGGCACAGTGCTATCGTCTTCTTTAATTCTACCTTTCAATTCTTCAAATAATTGAAGCTCGAATTTCTTGGTGTGCTTGGTTACCTCATCGTAATAATTATTTTCTTGCTCAAGGTAATCAATTACCTTTTTTGTTTGTGCATCTTTTACTTCGGCAAGTTTTTGATGGTCAGACAATCGCATCCAAAAATAATTGTCTACTCTTACATCGCCATGCTTTTCTATTTCGAAGTATTCTTTTGCTGCTAGAGGCAGTTTTGCATCGGTACTTTTCATTATTTCTATTTTGAATGGCAACAAAAATAAGACTATTAACGTAAGAAATATCAATAAAAATTATCATTTTTACTACTTCGCAATTCTTTTAAATTTATGTAATTTTGACAATAATTTAAAAAACTATAAAACATGTTTGGAGATATATCGGGAATGATGAATAAGCTTAAAGAGGCTCAAAAAGAGGTAGAAATTACAAAGCAACGTTTGCATTCTGTTTTAATTGATGAAACTTCTGCAGATAAAAAAATAAAAGTAACCCTAACAGCTAACAGAGAAATTAAAAATATATCTATTGATGAATCTTTGTTAAGTGATGCAGAAGAATTAGAAGATTATTTAATTTTAACGTTAAATAAAGCGATTGAAAAAGCAACAAAAATTAATGAAACAGAAATGGCTGTTGCTGCAAAAGCAGGAATGCCTAATATACCAGGAATGGATATGTTTAAATAAAATAACGCACATTTTAACAAAAAAAGTTTTTTCTAAAAACAACAATAGTACCTCTGTTACAGAGGTATTTTTACATACACAAATTACACCCTAATTATTATGAAAAAAGACCTTAAAAAAAAGAATTCAAAGAAAATTATAAAATGGGCAATTTCCATAGTAGTTGGTATGTTTATTTTATTAGCAATACTTCCATTTTTATATAAAGATAAAATTGTTGCTTTGGTCACTAAAACTATTAATAACAACATTAATGCCACCGTTAAATTTGAAAATGCAAGCTTAAGTTTATTCAGAAATTTCCCGAAAGCTACTTTGCAAGTATCTAATTTAAAGGTTATTAACAAAGCACCTTTTCTGGGAGATACATTAGCTGCTATAGAAACGATAGACATTAGTTTAAAAATAAGCGAACTATTTAACAAGGCTTCTCAACCTTTAAATATTAGAAGTATTACCGCAAATAACGGAACTGTAAATATTATTTTTAATAAAGACGATATAGGTAATTTTAATATCGGAAAAGAAACAAAAAATACCCAGCAGCAAGATAAATCTTTAACGCTGGCAATAGAAAACTATGCTCTTAATAACATGATTTTTAATTATTTTGATGAGAATTCTGGAATGAAAATGAACATCGAAAATATTGAACATTTTGGCAAAGGAAACTTTGAAAAAGATATATTAGACTTAACAACAAGTAGCACAGCCAACATTTCTTTTGAGTACGATAATATAAATTATTTAGATCGTATTCCTGTAAAATTAGAGGCTATTATAGGAATAGATTTAAACAATTATAAATTCACTTTTAAAGAGAATACAGGATATATAAATCAATTACCTCTTTCTTTTGATGGTTTTATTCAACTTTTGGATGATAAACAACAATATAATTTGGTTTTTAAAACGCCTACTTCTTCTTTTCAAAACGCATTGGCATTAGTTCCCAAAAAATATCGTGGTAATTTATCTGGGATAAAAACATCAGGTAATTTTGATGTTGTTGGAAACGTAAATGGAATTCTTTCTAACGATGAAATACCTAAATTTAATATTTCAATTACTGCGAACAATGCAAGTTTTAAATATGATGATTTACCGAAATCAGTTAACAATATTAATATAAATTCAGAAATTATAAATGATAGTGGTCTTTTAAAAGATACAAAAATAAAAGCTGGAAAACTAACATTTAAAGTTGATGAAGATACATTTTTAACATCAGGATATTTACACAATATTACAACAAACCCAATAGTCAGCCTAGCATTAAAAGGGACTTTAAACTTAGGGAACTTCCATAAAGTGTATCCTTTGCCAAAACAAAGTGAGTTAACGGGTATTTTAAACACCTCTATTCAAACGAACTTTAATATAGAGGCAGTTAAAAATAATAACTTCAAAGAAATTAAAAATATAGGAACAATAGCCGTTTCTAATTTTAAGTATTCGGGAGTGCAAGTTGCGAATCCATTTTTTATTACGAACACTACTCTAGCGTTTAACACCAACACTATAAATTTAGAAGAATTTAATGCAAAAACAGGAGCATCTGATTTCTCTCTACAAGGAAATATTGAGAATTTTTATGGTTTTTTGTTTTCTGATAAAAAGCTGAAAGGAAATTTTAATCTAACTTCAAATAGTTTTCGTATTGATGATTTCTTATCTAAAGAAATTGCTAAGAATGATGTGGAAAACACCCAATTAAAAATACCAGATTTTTTAGATATTTCTCTAAAAGCTTCTGGTAATTCTGTAACTTATAACGGACTTAATTTAGCCAATTTTAAAGGGGCCGTTTTTCTAAAAGAAGAATCGATTCAATTACAAAACATAGAAACCAATATTTTTGGTGGTCAAATAGGTTTTGAAGGGATGATTTCTACTAAAACCAATAAACCGAATTTTTCTATGGATTTAAATTTTTCTAAGCTCAATATTTTAGATGCTTTTGAAAATCTAGAGATGCTAAACGCTATTGCTCCACTGGCAAAAAGTATTGCTGGAAAAATAGATGCAACAGTAAATGTTTCTGGAAATTTATCAGAAAAAATGACGGTAGATTTAAACAGTATTTCTGGAGGTTTTTTTGGTAAATTATCTGATACAAAATTACAACCAAAAAACGCTAAACTATTACATTTTATAGATGATAAAATAGATTTTATTTCGATAGACAACTTAAATTTAAATGATATAAGTGCTAACTTAACTTTTAAAAATGGTGAAGTATTTATAAAACCATTCGAAGTAAAATATAATGATATTTCTATGATGCTATCTGGAATACATCGTTTTAATAACACTTTAAATTATGAAATAATTTTTAATGTTCCACCAAAATACTTAGGAAAGGAAGTAGAAACAATTTTAAGTAAATTGAATTCTAAAGAGTTAGAAAAAATAAAATACGTACCAATTCACACAAGTTTAACAGGCAGTTTTTCTAATCTTAATTTTAAAACAGATGTAAACGATGTTTCTAAAAAATTTGTAAAATCTATTTTAGATAATCAAAAAAATGACCTCTTAAATTCAGGGAGAGAAAAAATAAAAAATGTATTAAATGGAACTAAAAATAAGGATAGCTCAAACAATAGTTACTCGAAAGGCAAAGTCAAAAATATTTTGAATCGTTTTTTACAAAAGAAGAAAGACACAAACAATTAATCAAAAAAAATGGGTGTTTTGTAAAAACACCCATTTTATGTATTTTTAATATTATACAGCAGTTGCTACAGCTCCAATTATACCTATTATTGCAGCTAACAAGTATATTGATAAAATTATAATAGTGTACACTCCTATAAATTTATAATGAGATTTTAGCATTTCTAATGCTTTCGATAAAGTTTCATCGTCTTTAGACGATAATGCTGCCGATGTTTTTACAGAAAATTGATATAAATAATAAACTGGAAAAGCATAAATTAAAGCAATAACAATATAAACAACAGACAATACACCACCTATGTTAAATGGGATGGTTTCTGTTTGCGGCAAACTACTATAAATAGCACTAATAAAAAAGCTACCCACAAACATTAGGGCCAACATGATAATTCCTAAAATAGATAAAAATTTACTCCACATAGCAGTTTCTTTAAGAAATTTTCTGGAGGCACTGTTTAAGGTTAACTGTTCAACTTCTGTAATGACTTCTTTCATAATTTTTGATAATGTTTAGGTTATTTAATTGTTTCAAAAATAAGTAAATTATATACACAAAATAAAAAAAGCTACAAATAGCTATATTTGTAACTTTTTAATACTGATACAATTGATGCTTATTTTGTAAAATTAGAAATAGTGTTTTTAATAATATCTATGCATTCTCTCAGTTGTATTTCTGTCATCACCAAAGGTGGTGCAAAACGAATAATATTACCATGAGTTGGTTTTGCTAACAATCCGTTATCTCTTAATTTTATACAAATATCCCAAGCAGTAGAACTGTCTTCGGTATCATTTATTAAAATAGCATTCAGTAAACCTTTACCTCTTACCGCTTTTACCAAATGATTCGTTTTACAAAATTCAGACAGTTCAGCCCTAAATATTTCTCCTAAATAATCGGCATTTATAGCGAGTTTTTCGTCTGCAACAACTTCTAGAGCAGCCATAGCAACTGCCGCTGCAATAGGATTTCCTCCGAAAGTAGAACCATGATTACCGGGTCTAATAACTCCCATAATTGCATCATTTGCTAATACTGCAGAAACTGGGTAAGCTCCTCCACTTAGTGCTTTTCCTAAAATTAATATATCTGGTTTTGTTTCTGGAGTCGTAGAGCAATTTTTTTCTGGACATGCACAATTACCACAAGTAGCAAGTAATCTACCAGTTCTAGCTATACCGGTTTGCACTTCATCTGCAATAAAAAGTACATTATAGTCTTCACACATTTTTTTTGCAGCAGATAAATATCCTTCAGAAGGCACGTAAACACCAGCTTCTCCCTGAATTGGTTCTACTAAAAAGGCAGCAATATTATTACTGCTCTCCAGCGCTTCTTGTAATGCTTGTAAATTATCATATTCAATTTTTAAAAATCCTTTGGTAAAAGGACCAAAGTTTTTTCTAGCAACAGGATCATTAGAAAAAGAAATGATTGTGGTTGTTCTTCCGTGAAAATTATTTTCACAAACTATTATTTCTGCTTTGTTTTCGGGTATGCCTTTTACTTCATAAGCCCATTTTCTGGCAATTTTTAAGGCAGTTTCTACAGCCTCGGCACCAGTATTCATTGGTAGTAATTTATCGAAACCAAAATATTCACTGGCAAATTTTTCATATCTTCCTAACATATCATTATGAAATGCTCGAGAAGTTAAACTTAGTGTTTTTGCTTGATTGGTCATAGCATCCACAATTCTAGGATGACAATGTCCTTGATTTACTGCAGAATATGCAGACAAGAAATCGTAGTATTTTTTACCTTCAACATCCCAAACATGTACACCTTCTCCTTTGCTTAATACTACAGGAAGAGGGTGATAATTGTGTGCTCCGTATTTGTCTTCTAATGCAATCGCTTCTTGCGATGTTAATGTGTTTAAAATAGCCATTTTAAATGTTTTAAATTAAAAATAAAAACATTCCTATTCTACCTTTATCTTTCTAGAAAGCTCTAGAAACTCAGCGTGGGAAAGAAATCATCCCCGAAGTTTTGCAATAATACTAAATTATTGTGACTTTTAAATTTATATGTGTCAAAATAGTAAAACTAATCAACGAAACAATCATCATGAATCAAATTATTGAAACTTACAATCAACTTACAGGTTCTTTCGGCGGACCTTTAAGTGCCATTCTTATTATTGTAATAGGATGGTTTATTGCCGGATTGTTAAAAAGAATTACCAAAAAAATAATCTCTAAAACAGGTATCGATAAATCTTTAAACAGTGAAAAAGTAAACTTCGGAACTTTAATTGCAAAATTAATTTACTATATTGTAATGATTTTTGTGTTTATGCTCGCTTTAGATAAACTTGGTATGACAAGTGTTTTAGAGCCTATAAAACAATTATTAAATAAATTTACAAGCTTTATCCCTAATATTGTAGGTGCTGGTTTAGTGGCATACATTGGTTATATGTTAGCAACTATTGGTGCTGAGTTAGTAGCTCTTTCCGGTGGAACCATCAAAAAGTTTACACCTAAGCTACGTTTACCAGAAAATATTAATGTGGTAGATATTTTAAAGAAAGTAGTATTTATCTTTATTTTTATTCCTTTACTGATATCTGCACTTAATATCTTAAATATCGATTCAGTTTCTGAACCGGCAAGTAATATGTTAGAAAGCTTTTTTAATGCAATACCAAAGGTATTGGTTGCTACTATAATACTTATTGTATTTTTAGTTGGAGGAAGGTTTTTAAGTGAGTTGTTAAAAGATTTGTTAGACAGTTTAAATTTAAATGAAGTTCTAAATAAAGCAGGACTTACATCTTTAACAGGAAAAACAAATATAGAAAGGTTAATAGCAAACTTAGTATATGCATTTATAATAGTTTTTGGTTTAATAACTGCTATAGATAAATTAGAGTTTACCAAATTATCTGAAATTATGTTTACTGTAGTAGAAATGGGTGGTAATATAATATTTGGTTTGGTAATTCTTGCTATTGGAAATTGGATTGCTACTGTAGCTTCTAAGAATTTCTTAAAATCGGATAATAACCCGTTTGTGGGTAATATTATTAAAATAGCCATATTAGCAATATTCTTAGCTATTGGTTTAAGTAGAATGGGTATTGCAGAAGATATAATTAATCTTGCATTTGGTATTACTTTGGGTGCAATTGCCTTAACAGTAGTATTAGCATTTGGTCTTGGTGGTCGAGAGGCTGCAGGAAAACAAATGAGCAAAATATTAGACAAGTTTAATCAAAAATAAATTTCCTAACATTTTTATTTTTAGAGCGCCTATTTTATAGGCGCTTTTTTTATTATAGTAAGCTATTTTAGCAAAATACCCTCTCTACCATTGTAAAAAAGAACTTGTGTTATTTAAAATTATATACTAACAAAAGTGATTTCGTATTTTTGAATGTATAGAAACATTTATCAATAACTTTTGTGTAATTTTGCAGTCCAAAAAAGTAAAAAATGCCACGTAGAGAACGCAATAAGTTTGTAAAAAAAAATGAAGTATTAGAGTTAAAAATCGAAGACTATGCTTTTGGGGGAAAAGGAATTGCAAGAATTCATACCGATGATGGGAGTTTTGTAATTTTTGTTCCAAACACACTACCTGGCCAGCTAGTTAAAGCTCAAATTAGCAAAACAAGTAAAAAATACGCAGAGGGAAAATTAATTGATGTTTTAGAAATTTCTGAAGATGAAGTTCCACTAGAGTATCAAGACATACCTGGTGCACCTTATATACAATTACCTATTAATTTACAACATCAATATAAAAAAGAAAGTACACTTTCTTTATTTAAAAGAATAGGTAAAGTTGAAAATATTGATGATTTATTTGATGAATTTGTAACTTCTCCAAAAGTTTTTCATTACAGAAATAAAATGGAATATGGGTTTTCTGCCATTGGCTACGACAGAGTTAACAAAACAGATAAAGATGAATTTACTCTAGGCTTTAAAAGACGTGGTGTTTGGTGGATGGGCGATAATCTCGAAAAAGATTCTGGCCTATTTGACAAACAATTAGAAGACAACCTACATGTAATTAGAGCCTATTGCAAAGACACAGGTTTACAACCTTGGCACGGTCCGAAAAGAGAAGGTTTTTTTAGATATTTTGTAGTACGAAAATCGTTTAAAACAAACGAATTACTTTGTAACTTAGTAACTACCTCCGATGGTTTAGAGAATTTCGACTTAAAAAAATTCGCAATTTTTTTAGAAAATATCCTAGGCAATCGTTTAGCGGGATTTTTACATACCATAAATGATGAAACGGGTGATAGAACAATTGCAACAACCGGAAATATTAAATTAATTTACGGTAAAGATAAAATTGTAGAAGAACTGCTAGGATTGAATTTTGAGATTAGTATGAAAAGTTTTTTTCAAACAAACCCAAAATGTGCCGAAAAATTATACAGTAAAGTAGTAGATTATGTATTGGAAGACAAAACTAAAGTAGACAATACAGTAGTAATGGATTTATTTTGCGGAACAGGTACAATTGGTCAAATAGTTGCCTCTAAGAGTGTTAATACAAAAATTATAGGCGTAGATATTGTAGCTGCAGCAATTGAAGATGCAAAAAAGAATGCAAAAAGAAACAATATAAACGGTTTGCAATTTTTTGCAGCGGATGTGGGTAAGTTTTTAATTGAACATCCAACATATAAAAATACTATTAAAACCATCATTTTAGATCCCGCAAGAGCAGGTATCGCACCAAAAACATTACAAAAGATAATCAACTTAAATGCCGATAGAATGGTATATGTATCTTGTAATCCTGCAACGCAAGCAAGAGATACCGAATTGTTGGCTATAGCGGGTTATGAAATGAAAAAAATAAGTTTGGTAGATCAATTTCCACATACTAGTCATATTGAAACTGTGGCATTATTTGAAAAAAAATAAAAAATAACAATTATGAAGAAATTAAACGATTTTGAAATTAATAAAAAGTTAGAAGGATTAATAGACTGGGAATATTACGATAATGCTTTACATACCGATTTCGAATTTGATAATTTTAAAGATTGCATGTCTGCAATGAACAGAATTGCATTTGAGTGTGAGGCGCTTAACCATCATCCAGAGTGGACTAATATTTACAATACTTTAGATATTACATTAACCACTCATGATGCAGATGGTGTTACAGAATTAGATTTTAATCTCGCAGCTGCAATCAATAAAATAGTAGAAGTAGAAGAAGAATAAAGTATTCTAATTATCTTTGAGTCGTGAAACAAAAAAATATCTTCATAGTATTGGTTGTACTCTTTTTGGCTGCTTGTGAAAAAGACGATTTTTGCACAAAAAATCCTGTTACACCAAAGTTAATCATCACTTTTTATGATGATATAAACAGAGAAACTCCTAAAAAAGTTCAACGATTATCAATTGTTGCCGACAGCAAGCAAACAGACAGTCTCTTTACAAATATGGCTTCAGATAGTATTGCTATTCCTCTAAACTCTCTTACAAATCAGACGATATATACGTTAAAGAAAAATGCAACAAATGGCGCTATTTCAACAAACGAAATTGCTACTTTTACCATACAATACAACACAAATACAGATTATGTTTCTAGGTCTTGTGGCTTTAAAGTTATTTTTAATAACCTAGAGTTTTCTGCAAATTCAAACTCTTGGATAAAAGATTTTAGCCCCACACAAACTCTAAACCTAGACGACCAAAATAAAGCGCATGTTCAAATATTTCATTAATATTTTTTTACTATTTTTTAGTGTTTTTGTAGTAGCACAAGAACAACAAAAAGATTCTTTATTTGTTAAGCAAAACGACTCTTTAGTATACACAACCAATTACGGATTAAGACTTGGTGTAGATATTAGTAAACCCATATTAGCTAGTTTTAACTCAAGGTATAAGGGACTAGAAATTGTGGGAGATTACAGAATTAAACCCAATTTATACATAGCTGCAGAAGTCGGTTTCGAAGAAGAAAACTCCATAGAAGACTATACCAACTCTACTGCAAAAGGAAATTATATAAGACTTGGTTTTAACTACAATACATACAAAAATTGGCTCGATATGAATAATGAAATTTTTGTAGGTTATAGGTATGGATTTAGTCTTTTTAACCAGACTTTAAATAGTTATACACCAAACGTTTCTGATATAAATTCGGGAAATTATTTTCCTGCTAATTCCATTATTAGTGGAGAAAAAACTAGTTTAAATTCCCATTGGTCAGAACTTATGGTTGGTATTAAAGCAGAAATCATAAAAAATGTTTTTGTAGGTTTTAGTGTTTCATATAAAATTTTAATGAGCATTAAAGAACCAGAAAACTTTAAAACTTTATATTCCCCAGGATTTAATAGAATTTTTGAGAGTAATACAGGCTTTGGCTTTAATTACACCATTAGTTATTTAATTCCTTTTTCAAAAAAATAATAGTATCATTAATTTTTTGTAACTTAGAATTAATGATTTTTTTAAACGAAATTAACCATGAACAAAATACCAAGTGTCAACTTACAAGACTTTCTCTCAGAGGACAATACTCGAAAAAATAACTTTATAAAAGAAATAGGTCATGCTTACGAAAACATTGGCTTTGTGGCACTTAAAGGACATTTTTTAGAAGAATCTTTAGTAGATAATTTATATGCCGAAATTAAAAAATTCTTTGATTTACCAACGGATATAAAACAACAATATGAAATTCCGGGTATTGGAGGACAAAGAGGCTACGTTTCTTTTGGTAAAGAGTCTGCAAAAGGAAAAAAAGAGGCAGATTTAAAAGAGTTTTGGCATTTTGGACAATATGTAGAAAATGATATTGAAAGAGAAAAGGAATATCCTAATAATGTAATAGTAAAAGAACTTCCAGAGTTTAATAATGTAGGAAAACAAGCCTACAAAATGTTAGAAAAAACCGCAAAATTTGTCTTACGCTCTTTGGCATTGCACCTAAATTTAGAAGAAACTTATTTTGATGGATATATAAAAAATGGAAATAGTATTTTAAGACCAATTCATTATCCACCTATACAAACAGCTCCTAAAGGTGCAGAACGAGCTGCTGCTCATGGAGATATTAATTTAATTACCCTATTGATGGGCGCACAAGGTAAAGGCTTGCAAGTTCAAAATCATCATGGAGATTGGATTGATGCTGTTGCCGAGCCAGATGAATTAATGATAAATGTGGGAGACATGCTATCTAGACACAGTAATAATAAATTAAAATCGACTATTCATAGAGTTATCAACCCTCCAAAAGAATTATGGGGAACCTCGAGGTATTCGATACCATTTTTTCTACACCCAATTTCTGAAATGAAACTTAACGTTTTAGAGAATTGTATTGATGAAAATAACCCTAAAAGATATGAAGATATTACAGCTGGAGAATTTTTAGAAGAGCGATTAAAAGAATTAGGATTAAAAAAATAAGCCTTATAATGGATTTAAAAGACCAACTAAAAAACTTATTTCCAGATCATAAAGAGTTAGAGATACCAAAAGATAAAAAATCTAATATTTGGTTACAAGAAGCTCCTATAATATGCAAATATGAAAAAAGAAAAGGAAAACCAATTACAATTTTAGAGGGATATACAGGAGCCACATCTGATTTTAAAATTTTAGCAAAAGAAATTAAAACCAAACTTTCTGTAGGCGGGAGTTTTAAAGATGATAAAATTATTATTCAAGGAGATTTTAGAGATAAAATTATGCAAATGTTAACAGATAAAGGGTTTAAAGTAAAACGTGTAGGCGGATAATTATTACTAATAAATTATTTTTCTAAATGATTAAAAGAACAAAAAAGTAATGACTTTAAAAGCCTCTGAACTAATTTTAAATGATGATGGTAGCGTGTATCATCTACAGCTGAAACCAGAAAACATTGCTAATACCATTATTTTTGTTGGCGACCAAGATAGAGTTACAGAAATTAGTAACTACTTTGATAGTATTGAATTTACCACACAAAAAAGAGAATTTAAAACAGTAACTGGCTATTATAAAGGAGAAAAATTATCAGTAATTTCTACAGGAATTGGACCAGATAATATAGACATCGTTTTAAACGAATTAGATGCATTGGTAAATATAGATTTATCCACTAGAAAAATAAAAAAACAAATTACATCTTTAAATATCATTAGAATTGGAACCTCTGGCGCATTGCAAAAAGATATTTTAGTAAACTCATTTTTAGTTAGTGAATATGCTTTGGATGTAAACGGAATGTTACAATCTTACAAAACAGCTAAAATCAGTTATCCAGAAATAGAAAATTCTTTTATCGAACATGTAAACTGGAGTTCTTGCAAAGCTCATCCAACACTTATTAAAAGTAGTAATATTTTGTATAAGAAGTTTGTTTCAAAACAAACTGTATCCGGAATTACAGCAACAGCTGGTGGATTTTACGGAGCACAAGGCAGGGTTTTAAGATTGCCTTTGCAAGATGAAAAAATAAACGAAAAAATTACAACCTTTAGTTTTGAAGGAATGAGAATTACTAATTTAGAAATGGAAACATCTGCTATTTATGGCCTTTCTCGTCTTCTTGGTCATCACGCAATTTCTTTAAATGCTATAATTGCCAATAGAGAAAACGGAACGTTTAGTGAAAATTATAAAAAAGTAGTTAAAAATTTAATTGAATATACACTACAGAAAATCGTTGAGTAAATGACAAACTTACAAGTTGGTGGCGTGCCAGAACACTTTAATTATCCTTGGTATTTAACCCTTAAAAATAAAGAATATACAAAAGAGAATATCAATTTAAGATGGAGAGACTATCCTGGAGGCACTGGTGAAATGTGTAAAGCACTTCGTTCTGGAGAGGTAGATATTGCTGTGGTACTAACAGAAGGAATTATTAAAGATATTGCTGCTGGTAACCCATCTAAAATAGTACAAACATATGTAAAATCTCCCTTAATTTGGGGAATTCATGTAGCTGAAAATTCAAGATTTAAAGAAATTAAAGATTTAAAAAATGCCACAATAGCAATTAGTAGATTTGGCTCTGGATCTCATTTAATGGCTATTGTAAATGCTTTTAACCAAGGATGGAATATTGACGATTTAAAATTTAAGGTAGTGGGTAATCTTCAAGGAGGTATTGATGCACTTAAAAATGGAGAAGCAGATTATTTTATGTGGGAGCATTTTACAACAAAACCATTAGTAGATGCTGGTATATTTAGAAGAATAGACGACTGCCCCACTCCATGGCCATGCTTTGTTATTGCTGTAAGAAATGAAGTTTTAGAGCATAATTATGATGCTGTAAAAAAAGTTTTAGACATTATAAATAATACAACAAGTACTTTTAAAAATATTAAAAATATAGATATAACTCTTGCAAATAGATACGAACAACAATTAACCGATGTTCAGAAATGGTTACAACTTACCACTTGGAATGATGGTAAACCGATTACAAAAAATTTAATTACAAGAATTCAAAATAAAATGTTACGCTTTAACGTTATCAAGGAAAAGAAAAAAGCTACCGATTTTATAAAAAATATGTACCTTTAATTTTTTAAAAAATGAACAAATGAAAAAATTAGCACTTATCACCTTATTTATAATTGGTATTTTAAGCATTTCTTCTTGTAGAAGTACATCCTCTTCATGTGGTTTAGCAGATGTTAGTACAATGGAAAATGTTGTAACTATTCATCAAAAGACAGTATAGTTTTTTACACTTACAAGACTACCGTTACTCTACTAAGCCAGACATGGTAGCTTTAATTATAGCTATATTTCTTTCTTTATTGCTATTAGTGCTAGATTCTTGAGTAGAAATCATTTTTCGCATTAAGTTAATAACTACCTTATCAAAATTAAATTGTTTGTATTGCTTTCCTTTAGAAACCATATCTTCTGTAAGGTTTTTTATAGCTTCCATATTATTACTCCTAGCAATCTGATCAAAGGCCTTTTCATAAAGTGCTTTTGTTGTTGAGTTGTTCGATAAAAACATACCAGAAATTACACTTTTAGCAATAAACGGCAATTCTGTTGCGTCATTAGATTCTATAAATATTTTTGTAAGCGGAGTGGCTAAAATCTTTCTTACCTCATCAGGCAATTGTTTCGATTTTTGTATGGCTAAATCTTTATCCACATAATACAAGGCTACTAAAGATTTTCCTAAAACTCCATAAGAATCACTAGACAAAGCTTCTGTAAACATTGATTTATATAACGGATCGGTTAATTTGCCTAAAGTTTCAATTGCTGCGGCTTTAACAAGTGTTTTTTCTGCTGTTTTGGCTATAAATACAATCTTTTGAATTGCATCTTTTTTAGAAAACTTATTTATCAAATCTATGTTTTCTAAGGCTAAAATTTTAATTTCCTCAGAAGTGTCATCTAAAGCTTCAACTACTGCTTTAAATGCATCTTTATCATCTTGTTTCTTTAGTACCTCCAACAAAGCCTCTCGTCTATGAGTAAAATGTACAGCATTTTTTAGTTGATAAATGTAGTCACTTAACACTTTGTTTTCAGAAATTTCTGCTAGCAAAACACCATCAGCATTTACTTGAATTAAACTTGGTTGTTGTTTATAATTAAAAGTAAAAGAAGCATCATTATTTTCAACAAAAACTGTTTTTCTAGTTCGAGAATTTCCTTCAAAAAAATCAATTGTTAATGGGAATTGAAACTTTTCAGATTGTAACTGCAACACATTAACTGTAACAGTTTTTCGCAATAAGTTATAGTCATAAGAGATTTCTATTTTAGGATGATTTCCTTGATAAAACCATTGATTAAAAAACCAGTTAAAGTCTTTACCTGTTAATTTTTCAAATAATAACCTTAACTCATGTACTTCTGCTGTTTTAAATTGGTAAGTATTTAAATATTCTTTTAATGTGGCAAAAAAAGCAGTATCTCCAACATAATTTCTTAACATGTGTATAATAGCACCGCCTTTATTATAACTAACTAAATTAAATAACTCTTCTTCCTCTAAATAGTTAAACTCTACTAAGCTTTTGTTTACATCCTGACTCTCAAAATAAAGTTTATTATTTTCGAAAAGATGGGTTTCTGCAGCTTCTTTTCCGTACTTATATTCTTGCCATAAATATTCGCCATAATTTGCAAAAGATTCATTTAAACTAATATTAGCCCAGCTCTCTGCGGTAACAAGGTTGCCAAACCAATGATGAAAAAGTTCATGAGCAATTGTGTTCTCATGAGAATTACCATCTATTAATTGCCCTGGTTTTAGATACATTTTCTCTCCGTGTACTACGGCTGTTGTGTTTTCCATAGCTCCAGAAATATAATCTCTTACCACTATTTGATTGTAGGAACTCCAAGGAAACTCAACGCCCAACTTATCTGAAAAAAAACGAAGCATCTCTGGTGTATTTCCAAATACAGATTTTGCATTACTTGCAAATGCTTTTTCGACATAGTAATTAACTGGAACTTCCTTATAATTATCTTTAATAATTTCAAACTCTCCTACTCCAAAAAAGAATAAATAAGGAGCATGTTTTTTTTCCATTTTCCAATAATCAGTTCTAAAACTCCCATCTTCTTTTTTATTGATTAACGTTCCGTTTGATATAGTTATATACTTTTTGGGAACCTTTATATATATTTCTTGTGTTGTTTTTTGGTTTGGAGCATCTATGGTAGGAAACCAACAACTATTGGCAGATGTTTGCCCTTGAGTCCATACTTGTGTTGGTTTATTTTTATCAGATCCTGTTGCATTTACAAAATATAGTCCTTTCTTATCTGTAAAAGTATTGGTTAACTTATCTTTTACTTTTTCTGGTCTAGCGGTATATTTAATATATAAAGTAAAAGAATCGTTTTTAGTGTAGGTTTTTGGGAGTTGAATGGTTAAATTAAAATTATCATACTCATAAGGTAACGGAGTGTTATTTAATGAAACTTCATGAAACAGCATTGCTTTTGCATCCAATACAACAGTACTCGAAGGATAAAAGTAAGGTTTTAAGGTTAACCACGCTTCTCCATTTAACTGCTTTTCTTTAAAGTTTAGAGATACTTTTAGCTTGGTGTGTTCTAAATTATAGGTTTTTTCTTTTGCAGCATGGTAATTATCTTGGCTAAAGCTTAAAGTAAAAGTTAGCAAAAATAGTGGCAAAAGCAGATATTTATTAATCATAAAAAGTAGGTTCTTGTAGTTTCAAAAATAGTAATAAAGATGATAGTTGTTGTTAATGCACCGTTAAAATCAATTAGCTTTTTTTTTGGGTGAGATCGACATAATTTTTCATTTACAATTATTAAGTGTAAAAAAAAGCTTCAGTAAAAATACTGAAGCTTTCATCATTCAAACTACTATGTAATTAAATTACAATTTTTTATTTACCTGAAACAACCCTAACATTTCTTGCAAAAGAGCTCCTTCATTTTCAACATCTACATTTTGTAACATTAGTATTACTTGTTCTGGATTAATGTTGTTACCTAACAATCTTGCCACTCCTACCCCTACTTTTTCTCCATAACCAAAAGCAACCATTTCATCTATAGCATTCGATTTACCACTATAATATACTGCTATATTCATACCTTTTGCTTTCATAGACATTAAAGACTTGTAGGTTTTGTTATCCTTAAATATACCTTTAAGTGTTTCTTTTTCAGTATTGTACTCAGCTGTACTAGTGTTTGCAACTGGCAAAAATACAATGTTTACTTTTTTTATGCTTTTTATTGTTTGTAAGACATCTGTAGAGGCATTTTTTTTGGGTGTAAATAAAGAACCAATAGGAAAATCGCCTGCATAAAAACCTTTTTTATTGCTTGTTTCTACCAAATAACTTTGCAGTGATTTTTCGTTTTTACAAGACGTTACTAAAAGAGCCAAAACAAAAAGAGCCGTTATTTTATATTTATTTTTCATAATTATGAACTTATTTAAAATGATTAAAACTACTCTTTTGTTAAGGTGTCTGCTAGCTTACTAATCATATTAATATCTATATTACCACTTAAAGAAACTACCATAGCTTCAGAAAAACCTTTTGTTCTCTTATCAATTCCTTTAATAAACATTAATACTTCGCTAACATAATCTTTGGTGTTAGTAGTTTTTACATAAATTTTAACACGAGAATCATCTTCTTTAATTCTCATTAGTTCAGTCAATTTTTGTTGTTTGATTAGTGTATTTGCCATTTTTTCCATGTTACTTGCAATTTGTTTGTCTTCAGAAGAAAACATTCTAAATTGTTGCAATTCGCTAATCATTTTAAACACTTGCATTTCTTTACTTTTAGACAATTTTTCTGGACTAAATTTCGATAGGATTTGAAACATATCTTTTGTTACAACTACCATATCTACTCCGTCCATATCCTCTAAAGAGTCAAATACAGATTGTTGTGCATTTGATAATAATGGAGCTACTAAAAAGGCCATTAATAAAATTATTTTTTTCATAATTTCTGTTTTACTTGGTTTTACTATTATACTTGGTTTTATTTTAAAATTTTGTTTACAGTATCTTCATAAACATATAAAGAATGTAATGCTTGTTCTCCTTTTTGTAAGTTTTTAGACAATAATTGCAAGCCTTTACTCACTTGCGCATAAATTTTCTGAGCTTCTTTCTTTTGTTGATGCTTATTATATTGTTCGTTACCAACATACACACTAAACAATAGTAATACTGCCGCTGCTGCAGACAGCCACTTAAAGTTTTTTCGTTGAAACAAACTTTTATGTGGAACAATAATTTGCTTTTGATACTGTTCTTCTTTTGCTGAAGAAAAAAAAGAAAACATTGTTTTATATTCTTGCAAATGATCTGGAACATGGTTCGTAGAAAAATACTCTTTTAATAAGCGCTCTTCTTTAATAGAAGTATTTCCGTCTAAATATTTTTCTAATAATTTTTCTATGTTAGCTAACTCCATAGTTGTGTTTTTTTAGTAATTGTTCTCTAATTGTTTTTCTTGCTCTAGATAAAGCAACTCTTACTGCAGTTGGTTTCATGTCTACCATCTTACAAATTTCATCAAAATCATAACCTTCAACATCTCTTAATTGAATGATTATTTTTTGTTGCTCGGGCAAATTTTCAATCATTTTGTGTACTTGGTTTACACTATCTAAATGCTCTACTTGTTTGTCTAAGCTAGTTTCTTTTTCTTTGTAATTACTGTGTACTAAAGACAAATTACTTGCTTGTTTAGACTTTAATCGATCATAGCAATAATTTTTTGTCATTGTCATCGCAAAGGCTTCTAAACTTTTATAAGTTGCAATACTGTCTCTACGTTTCCATAACTTAAAAAAAAGTTCTTGTGTTGCATCTTCGGCTTCTTCTGTAGATACCAACAATCTTTTTGCAAGACGAAAGACTTTATCTTTAAATGGTAACACAACTGTTAAAAATTCCGATTGATTCATTTTAATATAAAATAACGTACGTAAAACCTTTTTATAATTATGGGGGTTCTGTATTAATGACGATGTATAATTTATTTTGTTACATCAGAATTTAAAAATAATACTATTTCTGATTATATTGCGTTAGTAAAACTATAGCAATTGCGTTTTTTATGAAAAATTATTTTAATAGACTTTTCCTTCTCCTAAGCGCCATATGCATAGTACAGTGTGCCAAAAAAGAGCCTGTTCCAAATAACCTAGTTATTCATGATTTTGTATGGAAAGGTCTTAATGCTTATTATCTTCATCAAGATAAAGTACCTAAATTGTCGGATAGACAGTTTAGTTCAGATACACAGTTAAATAACTATTTAGCAACTTTTACAGATTATAACGAACTATATAATAGCCTTTTAATTTCTGAAGATAACAAATCGTTTTTATCAGAAGAATTTATCGATAATAGTTTGCCACCTCATAACCAATTTACAAATGGTGTAGAATTTGGCATTATTGGCAATCCTCAAAATGATATAGATGTAATTGGCTATGTAACACATATTTTACCTGGTTCTTTTGCTGAGTCTAAAGATATTAAGCGAGGCGATTTTTTTAATGCTATAGATGGTGTTCAACTAACAAGAAACAATTTCGAAGATTTGTTGTTAAATGGCAACGATAACTTTGCCTTATCTATTATAAATTTTGATGGCTTAAATGTATCATCAACAATAAAAACCGTAAATTTAGAAAAGCAAAATTATAGTTATAACAAGGCTTTTAAAGAAAAAACAATAACTATTGGTGCAGATAATATTGGGTATTTAATATATAACAATGGTTTTTCTAAAAGTGATATAGAGCTACTAAATGAAACTTTTTTAAGTTTTAAAAACAGCAATGTAAATAAGCTTATTTTAGACCTTCGTTATAATATTTCTGGCGGAAGTTACGCTAGTGATATTGCCGTGTTAGCTAGCATTATTACCGGGCAATTTTCTAACCAAGTTCTCATAAAAGAAGAATGGAATTTAAAAGCACAAGAATGGTTTCAAACACATCAACCAGACTCTCTTATAACCACTTTTGTTGACAAAATATCAAGTACAACACCAATTAATAATTTAGAGGTTTCGGATATTTATATCATACTTAATGGCAACGAATTTACTGGATCTTCTTCGGTAGAATTACTAATTAACAGTTTAAAACCGTATATAAATGTTCATATAATTGGTAGAAATACTAAAGGAAACAATACGGGCAGTATTACATTATACAATTCTCAAGATTATAATTTTGAGTTTAAAAATGAAAATCACTCAATATCTATTAGTCCTATAGTTTTACAGTTTCTAAATAAGAATAACGAAACATATTCCGACGGATTTATACCGAATGTAGTTTTATGTCCTCATGAAAATGTTTTAAATTTAGGTGTTTTAGGAGAAAATTCAGATCCTATTTTTAATATGCTTTTAAACTATATAGCTACCGGAAATAATATCCAAAGTAATGTTTGTAACATAAATAATTATGAATTCCTTTTTAGTTCAATAACCAGTCAAAGAGAAATTGATAAAGGCATTTTTATAAAACAAGTATTACCTAACACAAATTAAAATGAAAAAAAGAGTTATATTTTATTTTTTAACGGTTTTAATGTTAAATTTTTCTTGTGAAAAAAAAGAAGAGCCAATTACCGAAGCTCCTGTTTCTACCTCAGATGAAGTAAACCATTTTATTTGGAAAGGTTTAAACCTTTATTATTTATGGAATACCGAAGTAAC
This sequence comes from Polaribacter tangerinus, assembly GCF_038024095.1. NCBI lineage: Bacteria > Pseudomonadati > Bacteroidota > Flavobacteriia > Flavobacteriales > Flavobacteriaceae > Polaribacter > Polaribacter tangerinus. The sequence continues at coordinate 157,511 of NZ_CP150668.1, forward strand.
AGACTTAGCAGACGATAAGTTTAAAAATGTGACAGATTTATATAGTTATTTTAAAAAATATAGTTCTCCAGAAGAAACTTTTAACAGTCTTTTAAACAAACCTGGTATTGTAGATAGATTCTCTTGGATTGTAGACGATTATGTTGCGCTAGAAAACTCATTTCAAGGAATAAATATCACTACAGGAATGGATTTTGGCTTACGGAGATATGTGTCTAGTAACAGTAACATTTATGGCTATGTAAGGTATGTAATACCCAACTCAAGTGCCGAAAGTTTGGGCATAAAAAGGGGCATGATTTTTAATACTGTAAACGGAATTCAGTTAACAGATACCAATTATAATAGTTTATTATTTGGCAACACCGCTAGTTTAGATATTGGTTTTGCTAATTTTAATAATGGAAATCCTTTAGCAAACAATACTTTCTATTCAGTTTCCAAAACAGAAGTTCAAGAAAATCCTATTGCTATTTCAAAAATTATTAATGTATCAAATAAAAAAATAGGGTATTTACTGTATAATCAATTTGCAAGTGCCTACGACCAAGAGCTAAATGCAGTTTTTAATACATTTAAATCTAATAATATAGATGATTTAATAATAGATTTACGTTACAACGGTGGTGGCTCCACAACTTCTGCATCTTACCTTGCTAGCATGATTACAGGGCAATTTACCGATCAAGTTTTTACCAGAGAAGTTTGGAACGATAAAGTTACAGATGCTTTTTCTGCAGACAGTTTTACTAATAATTTTGTAAATAAAATAACAACAAGTTCAGGCGCTAGTATCTCTATAAACAGTTTAGAATTACCTAGCGTATATTTTATTGTTTCGGCAAGCTCTGCCTCTGCCTCTGAATTAATTATTAACGCTTTAGATGCTTATATAGATGTAAAAGTAGTAGGTACACAAACTGTTGGTAAACAAGTTGGCTCTATTACACTTTACGACTCTGATAATTTGTTTAAAAGTGGTGCAAATTTAAACTCAAAACATAGTTATGCTATGCAGCCACTAGTTTTTGAAATTAAAAATAAGAACAATAAAAATTATCCTGAAGGAATTATACCAGAAACAAATTTTACTGGAATAAATATGGCAGAAAATATTGCAAATTTAGGTGAATTAGGTAATGAAGATGAACCTTTACTGGCAAGAACTATTCAGTATATTACAACAGGGTTAAAAGGAAGTGCTAAACAAAAGGTTTACTATCAAACAACAGAAATTTACAACTCAAAATTAGCAACCCCTGCAAACAACACGATGTATAAAGAATTAAAGGAAAATTAAGCCTTTATTACTATTTGTTGTGTTTTTTTATCATACCTGTAGCTTACAATATTACCAGATAAAATTAATGTAACCACTTTTTCAATAATGGGTCTTGGTGCAACAAACCATTCTCTAGGTGTTATCCTTTTTCCTTTAGAATCAAATACATCAACATTTAAACAAACATCTGCAAAAAAGCGATGTATTAAGTGCTCAAATTTTTGTGCGTCCATGTTGTAACATGCGTACTTAGCAAGTAAGTGCACGTCTGCATATAAATAGGTAGATTCTTTAGAGGCATTTTTAATGCGCTCATGAACATCTATAGATGAAAAACCAATTTTATATAAATCATTAATTGATGCGATTTCTGGTTTAGAAGATTTTGACCTTAATATATATATCCATCCTGTTTGAACATCTTCTTCGCTTACAATATTTGCATTTTTAAAAAGTTCTTCTTCTGATTCTTTATCTGTGTCTGATACTATGCTTCCGTTATTGTATAATGCTTTTGCCAATGAGCGATAGTACATATTACTTTTTGTGCCATTCTCGAAAATGATTGTTGTTCTGCCATCTTTTCTTTCACTATCACCTAGTTTTCGCTTTTCTAGACCATCATCTTCTAAGTATAATAAAATACCATCTACAACGTAATAATTGCCTTTGTAAAGGTTCTGCTCTACATCTTTAAATTCTTTTAGCTTACGCTTCCCTTCTCTTAATTCTTTATGTATTTTTTTGAAATGTGCTTCATAGGGTGCAAAATCTTTTGTGCTCATTGCTTTTCTTCTTGCTGTGAAATCTGTTTCAGCTCTTTCTGATGCACTTTTAACGTGTTTTAACTCAAAGATAGATAAGGTTTCATCGGTATCTAAAATACCTAAATCATCATCACTTAAAATGTCTGCTACTGATTTTACTTCTTCCAGAGTATTTAAAAGATTATGTGTGTCGTATGGTTTTAATGTTTCTATTTTATTAGCATCAAGTCTCAACGCCTTTAATCTTGATAATAGCTTAAATTCAGTAACATTTGTCGCTTCAGGTTCTCTATCATTTTTTTCAAAAAAAGCATTAATTTCTTGGAACGATTCAATTAAGCGTTCATCTTCTGATTTTACATTAGAGTTTTTGGGTTTAGAATCTAAAATCCCAAACTCATCATCATTAAATATATCTTCTAATGTTTTCTTCTTATCCATTTGCTTGGGCTTTACGCTTTTGCTCTTTTAAAAATATGATTGCTTCTGCCAAACGTCTTTCTTGTGGGTCGAAGGATTGAATGCTCGGTTGTTCGCCTGTTTTTGCAATCCAGTTTTTTATTTTAGGCCATAATATAATGGCTTCTTCATCTGTCATTGTTATACGTGTAGCATCAATAGTTTCTTGGATGGCTTTGAATACTGATGCTGTTACTGATTTAGATAAGATTTCAAATGCTTTTTGAAATGGATTTATGGTATCTATTAAATCGATATTAATATCATCAATATTTACAAAACTGTCTGCCATACGAATAAAGCGTTTATCCCCTACTTCTTCGATAGTACCGTTTTTAATTACAGAATCTACAACTACATGTTGACGCACAGCTTCTACTTCTTCATCTGTTAAGTCTGGATAGGTTTCCTTAATAATTTTAGGTATCAATACTTTATTTATAACCTCTGGATCTACATTACCCGGCATTGCTTTAAGCATTTGATCATCTTGCATGATTTTTGCTTTTAGGTCATTGATATCACTTTCAATAATATCTTTTGCTCTTTGTGAACTTGGTAATTTAAACCCATTTATTTTTATGGTATTATCATCATCTTCTGAATCGTCATCTTCATCATTTGGAAATTTTGGTTTAAACTTAAAGTTAGGTGCTAACACTTGTTCCATTAATAATGATGCTGTAATTGCCTTTAGCATATTATTTACGGATAGTTTTACTTCATCATTCTCTGCATCTGGCTGTGCTATTAAATTGGTAAACTGTGAATGTGTTTTATTTTCACTATCTCTTGTTGCTCTACCAATGATTTGAATAATTTCTGTTAATGACCCTCTATAACCTACGGTTAAAGCGTGTTCGCAATAGGGCCAATCAAACCCTTCTTTTGCCATACCTAGAGCAATAATAATATCTATATCATCTACACTTGACACCTTACGCAAATAGTCTTGTATTTTATCTCTGTCCTTTTGATTGTCATGGACTAAATCTGCAATCTTTAAGATTTTACCTGTAGTTTTACTTTTTACATACAAAACACCTGTATCTGGGTCTTGATAGTCTAATTCCCCTAAGCCATCTAAAATTCTATTGACTTCTTCATATTTATCTTTTTCAGATTCACCTGAATTTACGCTTGGTATGTGAATTATTGTTTTTTTGTTTTCATCTAATATCTCATGAATAGCAGATGTATATTTTCCTTGATAAAAGTGATAGCCAATACCTAATGATTTTAAATAATTATAGCCGTTTAGTTGTTGGTAATAATCATACTTCACCTTTATAAATTTTTCTTCGTCCTCTGGTAATAAAATAGGTACGGAATCTCCTCTAAAGAAAGACCCTGTCATTGCTACTACGTGCGCAGTAGATTTATCCATAATACTACTTAATACGATTCCTAATTTATTATCACCATCTACAGAGACATGATGAAATTCATCAATTGCCAACAAACAATCATTGAGTTGTTTTTCGTCTATGGCATCAAAAGCAAAGCGTAAAGTAGCATGTGTACAGATTAGTATTTTTTCATCACTTTCTAAAAAATTTAGAAATGCAGTCACTTTACTTTTTTCTACACCAGGCGTACATAAGTTATATCTTGGATTAGGTTCCCAATCTGCAAAAAAACCATATTTTTTTAAGTCTGTTTTAGCAAATGAACTACCAATAGAGCGTTCAGGAACTGCGACGATTACTTTTTTAATGCCTTGATTTATGAGTTTGTCTAAACCTATAAACATTAATGCACGAGATTTACCAGAAGCTGGCGGTGCTTTAATTAATAGGTATTGCGCTGTGCGCGCCTCAAATGCTTTTTGTTGCATTTCTCGCATACCTAACTCATTAGTGCTTTTACTTTTTCCTGTTTGTTGGTATTTTACGTGTACTATATCTGGCATAAATGTCTAAAGTTTATCTAAAATTTGTATAAATATATTTCATTAATCATTGAAAAAGAGCTATTTATCATATGTAAATAGCTAAAGTTTATCTAAAAAATGTCTAAAGTTTGTCTAAAAAATGTCTAACTAATCTTGTTTAGACATTTTCCATAATTTGCCTTCAACAACTATAATACCTTGTTTTTTTAATGATTGAAGCGCATTCTTTATCTTGTTTATTTTTTGAGAAATGTCTAAACCTTCAGATAATTTATTGAATAATATATTTTCTAAATCGCTTCTTTTTGCACTTTCAAATTTTGTCAGATAATCTGTTATAATTTTCTGAATGTAATCGTTATCTATTCCTCGCATTTTTATATAGTCACCTTTTTGATTAGTTGCAGATGCCACTTTAGACGAAATATGAAAATTAGGTTTTCTACCCTCAATCAATTTTTTTGACTTTAGTGTTTTAATTTCTTCATCATTTATTATTTTATTTTTTGCAACCTTATCTAGTAGTATAATTTCTTCTAGAGATAAGTTAGGCATTTGCGCTACTTTACGTGCGTAGTTTATGTCTACTACTTTCCCTGTAATAACAACTTTAACTTTATGGTTAGACAAATCATAGTCTGGTAATGGAAAATACTTTTTTCTTTGAATGTTATACATTTTTTTTATCCCACTACCAATGGTATCAATCATATTAAGATTAACCATAGCGTCTGCTAAAAATTTGTTACGATATTTGGGTTCTGGTGCATCTGCTTGAATTACAGTTTCAATACTCTTTGGTATAAAATCACCAGAATTAGCAAATGTCAAGGTTGCATTTTCATTTTCAACCACGAGTATTTTACTTCCCAATGTATAATCTTGATGCGCAATACAGTTGTTTAATGCTTCACGTATTATGTAAGGGTCGTATTGGTCAACTTCATCAGGAAAAAGCGTACCATCAGCTATATAACGATACTTTAGGTTTCGTATTTTACTATAAACACCTTCTATATTTAGCAATAACGGACAGGTAAAATGCTCGTAGTCTTTCTCTAAATTATCGCTATCTTTAAGAATCCAAGTAATTTTTGATGTAGCAGGACTTAGAAAATGTTCTGACTCTGGTTTACCGAGTAAAATTATTGCTGTATTTGTAATTTTGTCTTTAATGGTAAGTTTTGCTTTGTTTAAAAAAACAGCATCTGACCAACTCTTAATAGTGTCTTCTAATTTTGGATTTTTTTGAGTATATCTAACACGTGCCTGCTTTACAGCTTCTTCAGATAAATCTTGTAGCGTTGCATTTTTAACAATTTTAGCACTCCAATCTTCTGTTTTATTCTGAAGTTTTATTCTATCGTATTCATCTGATGATAAAGCACCCAAACTCTCACCATCCCTGCCATAACAGTGTCCTTTCCAAGATAAAGGAAAACCTTTAGGCGCAGCTGGTATTTCTAGTAAGATAATAGCACTACCATCTTGACTTACTCGCTTTGTACTTATAAAATTAGTTTTAGGCGATGTATGCTTCACAATTTCAGCTTTGTACTCATTAAGCTGTTTATCCGTAATTGCTGTACCAACTATCGACTTATTATTTTTAATACCTAACACCAACCAAGCATTGGGCTTATTTGCCAAATTAGCTTCATTACTTAACGCTGAAAAATATTTACCTAATTTATCCTTATCTATTTGGTTTTTAGCTTCCTTAAACTCTACGGATTCATTTTCTGTAGAAAGGCTTAATAGTGCATCTAAAGTGGTGTCCATAATTAGGTTGTGATGTATTTATAATTAGCAGTTGTTAAGTAATCCTTAATAACTGAATTTGATTGCAACTCTCTATCTTTGAGTATGTTAGATATATGAATACTAACGTTTGGTATAGAGGTGTCAAAAAGTTCTGCGAGTTGACTTTGGTTCATCCAAACATTACCGTCTTTTGTATATAAACTTACAGATGCTTTGCCATCTGCTGTGTTATAAATGATGATGTTTTGTTGGTTGTTTTCCATTATGCTTATTTTAATCTATCTCTCTTATTGTAAAAACTAAAAAATAGTACACTAACGCTTTGCTTATTGTAAATTATCGAGGAACTTTACAATAGCGTTTTTATTATTGTAAAAACTCCATCCCTGTTTTACCTATAGTCTCTAACATTTCAAATCTTTCTTTTTTATTTTCTAATTGTTCATAATAATCCTCTAGTTCATCGAAATAGTCAACTAATTTATTACTTGATATTAGTGCTCTTATAATTTCATTTTCATCTTGAACATCAAAAGGCAATGGTTTGATACTTTTAATAAACTTAATGAAACTTGAGTTTGAGTTATTGACTAAGCGTATTAAAAGTTCTTTTTTTAAAATTGTATCGTACTTAAAATCGAAATCTTTATAAATAAAAATACGGTAGGCTTTGCCTTGAGGTCTTAAAGCATAGGTGTAAATATTGAGATTTCTTGCTTCAATTTCAATTAAATTATAAATAGCTAACGATATTGCCTTTATAATTTTTGCGAGATATGCTTGTGTTTGTGTTGTATTAATTATGGTATTTGAAATATTAACAATAGATAATTTATTAGATAAAAACCTAATAAATGCTATTTTCTCATTTTCATAATCTTTACTTGAATTAATATTAAATCTATCATATCTGTACGTTTTATAAAATTTAGATAGTAGGTGTAAAAATTCTTTTTGATGTGCATTTAAGTTAAGACTATGTTTGCACTCTATCATAATATGAAGGTTTAAAAGCTTATGATGCCTTATGCTTTCTTCAAATTGCTTTTTGCTTTCTTTATTATTTACATCGATATTTTCAATAAGTATAATTGCTATTTTTTGTAATCGTTCTATACCAACTGAAAGGTTATACAACAGCTCAAAAACATCTTCTGCATAGTTGAAATTATCTAAAGTGTTAATTGATTTTAAACCATTGAAAAGAAATGCACCAGAGATTTCTAATTCTGTGCCTAAACCAAAATTTTTCCAATAGTCTTGATTATCCATTATGCTTTCTTTTTACGTGTTCTTTTCGGTTTCTCTAACAAGGTATTTTTATGTATCATCTTTTCATATTCCTTAAACAAATACTCTAAACGCTCTGTATCACTGGTAAATGGTTTTAAACGATAGCAACGCTCTATGGCTAAATCTAATTGATGATGCGCTTCTTTTAAACCTTTAGGCATTTTATCTGGGTCGTATAATTGTGCTAATGTTTTGCCTGAATGTTTTTCTCTTTCTTCTAATACTGCAAAAACGTGTAGATTTATTTGTTCTTTTTGTTTTTGGTTTATAGCAGGAAAAGGAAAATTATTATAACAAATTGATGATGAATATAGATAATCGTCTTTTAATTTACCTGCAATATTTGTTAACCAAACCATATGCATTTTAGAGGAAATCACACCCATTACAAATGGTTCAGAATCATATACTACGTGTGCACGATTATTTATAACAGTATCATTCGCAACAAAACCAATAGGCACATATTTTCTTCTAGATGAAGTTGTAGATGGTACAATAATAGCATCGGTATCTCTATGTCTAATTTCTCCAAAAGAATAGGGAATCTCAGAAAGTTTTATTGTTGAAGGTCTTGAACTAGAAAGTCTAGTTAATCTAACTTTTTCGACTCTTCTGTATATTTCATTTATATTTTGAAATTTAAGATACTCTTTTTCAGAAAGCCATAGACACCATCTATATGTATTATTTGTAAATTCTTTAGCTCCAACTAATTTTTTCAAATAAGGAAGTATTTCTGGATTCGTTTTAACCAACTCTTCTTTTTCTGAATTACTTAAAATTAGATTTCCGCCATCGTTTGGCATACTACCAAAAACCATCGGCGGTAATTTTGATAAAGGTTTAGACCTTTTTGTTATATAAATATTATCACCTTCTACTAGATAGGCATTTATTCGTTTTACTTCTTGCTTATGCTTTTTTATAGCAATAAACTTTATACCAGTACTTTTATAATCTTGCAAAGAAATTATTGAACAAAAAACTGCTGCATTATTTTTTGCATTGTTATTCCATAAAAATGATTTGTACGCAAAGCCTATTTCAACTTCATTCAAAATATGTGGCCACAATAATGACACCTGTTCCCCTTGACAAATTGAGTTAGTACTTACAATTGCAAATTTCGATTTAGTGTTCTTAATAAATTCCTTACCCTTGTAAAACCAACAGGCTATATAATCTAGATTGTTATGTCCTTTGATTTTACCTAAGACAAATTTAATATCTTCTTTTTGTGTTTTATCCTGTAACCTCGCACCCAAATAAGGTGGATTCCCTAAAATATAAATTTCATCATTTTCATTTTTAGGACATGTCTCTTCCCAGTTTAAACGTGTTGCATTCCCTTGAGTAATATTACCTGCTTCTTTAAGTGGCAAAATAGGTTTGGCTTTACCAAAATCGAATAACTCATCTGTAAACATTTTATTCATTTGGTGTTCTGCTAACCATAAAGACAGGATTGCCATTTCGTGAGCAAAATCGTCTAACTCTATGCCATAAAACTGAGATAGCTTTACTTCTGTAAAGACAAAAGAATATTGCGGTTCTAAGGCATTAATTTGTTGCCAAATTTTTATTTCTAATTTTCGTAACTCTTTATAAGCAATAATTAAAAAGTTACCACTACCACAAGCAGGGTCGAATATCTTTAATTTCGATATTCTATATATTAATTGACGTAGCTTTTTAGGGTTGCCTTTGTATTTTTCAAATTCCTCATAGAGTTCATTTAAAAATAAAGGTTCAATGACCTTCATAATATTAGGTACAGAGGTATAATGCATCCCTAAACCACTACGATATGCAGGATTTACAACTGCCTGTATCATAGAGCCAAAAATATCTGGGTTGATTTCGCTCCAATCTAAATCGCCACATTCAATAATTATCTTTCGTGCTGCTGCTGTAAACTTTGGTGACACAATAGTGTCTCTAAACAAACCACCATTTACATAAGGAAAGGCTGTAAAATGTGCTGCTTCTTTACTGTTATCTTTTGTATTCAGGACTTTAAAAATCCTATCTAAAAATGTATGTGTATCACTACCATCTTTTTGAGTATGTTGCTCTAAAGTATCTGTAAACATACCCTCAATAGGAAATATATCGGTGTCTTCTGCAAAAAAGCAAAAGAGCAAACGAGATAGGAATATATTTAAGTTATGACCACCATCTTCATAGATATTTGGATTTTCAGTAACTAAGATATCATAGAGTTTCGCCATTTTGTATGACGCTTTTCTATCTGCATAATTCTCGTTTTTTTGAGCATACTTCTCTTGTCCTGCCCAAGGTAAAAAGAAACCGAAGTGTTTATGTATTTCGAGGATAGGGGTATCTAATGCTAACCCTGTTCTTATATCTTTTGCTAATAATGTTTTGTAATCTGTAACAATTACAAAGCGTGGATTGTGTTTTAAGGCATCGGTATTTTTTGTTAATTCATCTATTGTGTTTAATAGTGTACCAGATGCTACTTCTTTAAAAAGCATTTTACTTTTATAGAGTACTTCACCTTCAACTTTAGATAAGTTAAAATCCCCTTTCTTTAAACGTGTTATCGTTGTTTTAGATATACCGTAGGCTTTCAGCAAGTCGAATACAAATTCTTCTTTATTGAAATTATCAACTAAGGCTGTTACGTTTTTTTCTATTTGGGATGCGTTCATTTATAAATAATTCTTTTTCATTACTAATCTATCATAAATGTATGAAAAGGATAATTAAATTTCGTATTAAGTTATTAACGTTTTATTACTCCTCCATTTCTTTATCGGTTAAAACATCTGGTCTAAATTCACTCATTTTTTCGGTGTTTTTACATTTAAGTTTTGCATATTCGAAACCAGAATCCCACCATTTTTTCATGAGTATTTTATCGAAAACTAAGGAGTTTGTGGTTAAAACCGTAGGTGTATAAAATAAATTTAGTTTTAAGTTTTTATTAGAAGCTGCCAATTTTCCGATAGTAATATTGTGTCTTTCTACATGTACTAACATAAAATCGAACACATCAAACAATAAAGAAAAAGGATTTCTAGCAGGTAATTTGTTAATCTGTGTTACTTCAGTTTCTAAAATTATTGCATCAATTTCGGTGGCTCCTCTTAAAATGGCTTCACGAATCGGAATCAAAGAACCAAAACCACCATCAGCATATTGGCAGTTGTTTTTTTCTAACAAACTCATAAAAGGAACATAATTACAAGAACCCCAAATCCAATCACAAAAATCTTCGTAAGTACAATCATTAATCGATTTATATTCTATTTGATTGGCCGTTAAATTAGAAACCGTAACTACTACCTCTTTGTTATTTTCTCTAATTTGTTGATACATTTCTCGGGTAACCTTTTTCTTAATTAAAGAACGTAAATTTTTACTTTCTCCAAATGTTTTTCGACCATTAATAAAATTCCATAAAGTATTTAAATGATGAATACTAATAACCTTTTCCCCGCCTACTTTTTTAATTTTAAAAGGATTGTTGCTAAAAATAGTTTCTTGATTAACATTGGTGTACAATTCTTTTAATTCATCTATCATACCTAAAGCCAAATGAGAAACCATTAAACTTCCGGTAGATGTTCCTAAAAATAAATCGTACTCATTGCCCTGATTTTTCATTAAGTATTGTGCAACACCACCAGCAAATGCCCCTTTACTTCCGCCTCCAGAAATTACCAATGCTTTTTTCATTATCTATAATGTTTTGTTTACTTTAGTGCTATAAAAATAATAAAATGAGTAGAATAAACCCCTTTATTTTTGGTTTCCTTTTTTTAATTTCTTGCACACAAGAATATCAACCTAGAAAAATAGAAAAAGTTACCATTACCACACATAAAATTGATAGTAGCAGCATTAGAACTCTTGTAGCAATAGATAACGAGAATATGTCTTTTGCTGGTTCATTAGGTAATTTTTCTACGACATCAAATGGTGGAAAAACTTGGAGTACTCTTACCCTAAAATACCAAGATTCTATTGTACCTCATTTTAGAAGTTTAGCATTTAACGGTCACGATTATTTTGCACTTTCCATAGGAAACCCTGCATTGCTTTATAAAATATCTGAAGACAAAGCAACTATTGTTTATAGCGAATCTCATGAAAATGTTTTTTATGATGCCCTTACTTTTTTTGATGACAATAGACATGGAATTGCTGTAGGCGATCCTACAGAAAATTGTGCTTCTATTATAATTACAGCTGATAGTGGAGAAACGTGGCAAAAAATTCCTTGTGATAATTTACCTGAAATTGCCCAAGGAGAAGCATTTTTTGCAGCAAGCAATACCAATATCAAAACAATGGGAAGCACCGTTTGGATTGCTTCTGGAGGCACCAAAGCAAGGGTTTTAAAATCGACTAATTTTGGCAAATCTTGGCAGGTATACAATACGCCTATTGCACAAGGAAATGGCCCACAAGGCATTTACTCTATAGATTTTTATGACGAAAATAATGGGTTTATAATTGGCGGTAATTACGAAAAACCTACAGAAAATAATGCTAACAAAGCACTAACTACCGATGGTGGAAAAACATGGCAACTCGTCGGTATAAACACGACTCCGAACTATAAGAGTTGTGTACAATATCTACCAAATACGGGTGGTAAAGAACTATTTGTTGTAGGAAAAACAGGAATCTCTTTTTCTAATGATGGTGGTAAAACGTTTTCTGATGTTTCTAAAGATGGTTTTTATGCAATTCAGTTTGTAGATGAAAATACTGCTTGGCTTACCGGACACAAAAAAGTTGGAAAAATGAGTTTACAAAAAAAGTAAGCAAGGGAAATTTTCCCTTGCCTACTTTGATAACGTTGTTTAATAAAGTCCCTAACCTTCATTAAAATATTATCTATTTCAAATTTAGAAAAATAAACGTCATTTATAAAGTTGTTTACGATAATTCAGGGTTTTTCCCCTTTACACCTTCAAAAAAACTACGAAAATGTTTAAAATCATTTTCTTTGTTGTCTGTTGTATAATAAGGAGGAGAAATTTTTACTTTTTTATTTTCGAAATCTAAAGTTGCCATCACTACAGGTACATTTGCTCCTTTAGCAATATAGTAAAAACCTGTTTTCCATTGTATAACTTTTTTTCTCGTTCCTTCTGGAGACAAGCCCAATCGAAACTCTTCTTTACTGTTAAAAGTTTTTATAACAGCTTCTACTAAATTATTACTAGTAGAACGATTAACAGGAGTACCACCTAATACTCTAAAAAAATAACCAAAAGGCCATTTAAATAACGCATCTTTTCCAATAAAATGAATCATGGTACCACAGCTAATTCGTGTTAAAATTGCAATAGGAAAATCTACCCAACTAGTATGAGGTGCTGCAATAACTACGTATTTTTTTAAATTTTTAGGAAAATCATTTTCTATTTTCCAACCAAGTAACTTGTGTAAAATAAATTTTGAAATGTATTTCAATAGTATATTAATTATGTACGATTTATAAAAATATCTTTAATTCGGTAATAATCTATTATAAAGTTATAAATTTAAGCACTAAAATTGAAATAATGACAGATTTTTTAAGCTACTTACTTATTGCTTTTATTTTTGTTGTAATCGGCTTATTTGTAGGTAGGTTACTAGCAAAATCAGCTTTACAAAAAGAAAAATTAACGTTAGAAAAAGAAAATTCTAGTTTAAATGCTAGTGTTATAATGCTAGAGCAGGCAAAAGATATGGCTAACAATAACCTTATTTCTTGTCAGAAAGAACTACGAAATACACAACTAGAAAAAGAGGCACTTATTTCTGAAAAAACGAGATTGGAAACAGAATTTAAAAACACTGCAATTAAATTAAATGAAAATAAAAAGGAACTTGATAAATTAAACACCAAATATTTAAAAGAGTTCGAAAATCTTGCTACTAAAATATTAGAAGATAATTCAACAAAATTTAAAAACCAGAATAAAGAAAGTATTAGTGCTATTTTAAACCCTTTAAAAGAAAAAATAGAGGGTTTTGAAAAGAAAGTATCAGAATCTCAAGAAAAGAGCGTTGGCATGCATGCTGCCTTAAAAGAGCAGTTGGGAAGCCTTAAACAGCTTAATTTACAAATGAGTAAAGAGGCAATTAATTTAACAAAAGCACTTAAAGGAGATAATAAAACACAAGGAGATTGGGGAGAAACTCAATTAGAAATTTTATTAGAGAAAGCCAAACTTACCAAAGAAATTCATTTTACTACACAAGGCGGTTACAGAGATAGTGCTGGTAAGTTAAAAAAGCCAGATTTTGTAATTAATTTACCCGAGAACAGGCACTTAATTATTGATGCTAAAGTTTCACTTACCGCTTATGAAAACTATTTTTCTTCTGAAAATGAAATAGAAAAAGAAAAATATCTAAAAAGTCATATAGAAAGTATAAGGTCTCACTTTAAAGATTTAAGTGATAAAAAATATGAAGATTTGTACGAAATTAATTCGCCTGATTATGTACTTATGTTTGTACCTATAGAACCAGCATTAATGATTGCTTTAAATAAAGTAAATAATTTGTATTTAGAAGCTCTAGACAAAAACATTGTATTGGTATCTACATCTACTCTTTTGGCTACATTAAGTACTGTTTCTTCTATGTGGAGACAAGAAAATCAAAAAAGAAATGTATTAGAAATTTCTAAACAAGCTGCTGCACTTTATGACCAATTTGTAAATCTTACCGATGATTTGTTAAAGGTTGGCAGTCAATTAAAAACGGTGCAAGGTAGTTACGATTCATCAATGAAAAAATTAACAGGCAGTAGAAACTTGATTAAAAAAGTAGAAAAAATAAAACAACTAGGTATCAACACTTCCAAAAAAATCAATCAGAAATTATTAGATAATACCGAAGATGAAGCCTAGAGATAGTAAATTCTTAATTAGTTTCCTACCTCATTTATAAATTGAATACGCATTAACCTCAGTTCTTCTTCATCATAATCACCATCAAATTCATCTAAAGCATCTTGTATTTTATCAGTTTCAGCTTCCATAAAATACTCGTGAATTTCTTCCTGCTGATCTTCATCTAAAAGATCATCTAACGCATAGCTAATGTTAAGTTTAGTACCCGAATAAATAATAGCTTCCATTTCCTTAATTAATTCATTCATTTCTAAGCCTTTCGATTTAGCAATGTCCTCTAAAGGTAATTTTCTGTCAGTATTTTGAATAATATATAATTTTAGTCCAGAATTTGTACCGGTACTTTTTACAATTAAATCGTCTGGCCTCAAAATGTCATTTTCTGAAACATAAGCCTCTATAAGAGAAACAAACTCTTTACCAAACTTTCTAGCTTTTCCTTCTCCAACTCCATGAACTGTAGATAATTCTTCTAGATTAATAGGATATTTTAGCGCCATATCATCTAAAGAAGGGTCCTGAAAAACTGCAAAAGGAGGAACTCCTGCTTTAGAAGCTACCTTTTTACGTAAATCTTTTAACAGTTTTATTAGGTTAGCATCTGCTACTGCACCAGAAGATTTACTGTTCGTAATAATGGTTTGGTCATTTTCTTCTGAATATGAATGGTCTTCAGTCATCATAAATGAAGTGGGTTTTTCTAAAAAACGCTCTCCTTCTGATGTTAATTTTATAACGCCGTATTGCTCAATTTCCTTTTTAATAAAATTAACCACTAAAACTTGGCGAATTAGTGCCATCCAATATGCTGGTTTTTTATCTTTTCCAACACCAAAAAATGGTTGTAAATGTGTTTTATGCGAGGTTAGCAAAGCATTTTCTTTACCTACCAAGGTGTTTACAATTTCTTTGGATTTATATTTTTGAAGTGTATTTTTAACGACGGATAGTAATTTGATTACATTGTCTTTAGCTTCATGTTTTTTCTTTGGATTCCTAGAATTATCATCCATATCTGCCCCTTCTCCATTCACATCATCAAACTCTTCACCAAAATAGTGTAATAAATATTTTCTTCTATTCATAGAGGTTTCTGCATATCCAACCACTTCTTGTAACAATGCATGCCCAATTTCTTGCTCGGCAATGGGTTTGCTAGCCATAAACTTCTCTAACTTTTCTATGTCTTTATATGCATAAAACGCTAAACAATACCCTTCGCCATCATCTCTACCAGCTCTACCCGTTTCTTGATAATAGCTTTCTAAACTTTTAGGAATATCGTGGTGAATTACATAGCGAACATCTGGTTTGTCTATTCCCATACCAAAAGCAATGGTCGCTACAACAACATCGCAGTCTTCCATTAAAAACATATCTTGGTGTTTTACTCTTGTTTTGGCATCTAAACCTGCATGATAAGGAACTGCATTGATGCCATTTACTTGTAAAATTTGTGCAATCTCCTCAACTTTCTTACGGCTTAAACAGTATATAATTCCAGATTTTCCTATTCGCTGCTTTACAAAACGAATAATATCTTTTTCTACCTCTTTTGTTTTTGGTCGAACTTCATAAAATAAATTTGCTCTATTAAAAGAAGCTTTAAATCTATTTGCTTCTTGTATTCCTAAAGTTTTTAGAATATCTTCTTGAACCTTTTCTGTAGCAGTGGCTGTTAAACAAATTACAGGAACATTGTCTATAGCTTTAATAATATGACGTAAATTTCTATATTCTGGTCTAAAATCGTGGCCCCATTCCGAAATACAATGTGCCTCATCTATGGCTACAAAAGAAATTTTTTGAGTTCTTAAAAAAGTAACATATTCTTCTTTTATTAAAGATTCTGGTGCTACATATAGTAATTTAGTAACGCCACTTTCAATATCTTCTTTAACTTGTGCTACTTCAGATTTGTTTAAAGACGAATTTAACACATGAGCAACCCCATGGTTTTCTGAAATTCCTCTAATAGCATCTACCTGGTTTTTCATCAAAGCAATTAATGGAGAAACCACAATTGCGGTACCATCTTGCATCAAAGCCGGCAATTGGTAGCATAAAGATTTACCACCACCAGTAGGCATAATTACAAAAGTATTGTTGCCTTCTACAATACTTTTTATTACTTGTTCTTGTAAGCCTTTAAATTTATTAAATCCAAAATACTTTTTAAGAGGACCGTGTAAATCCATTGAAATTTATATTCTATTAATTTATTTAACAATAAAAGGGAGCACAAATTACTAAACCTAATTATTGTCACTATTTTTTTTAGTAAATTTGCTCCTTTCTTAATCTAAAGATATAACTTTTTTTTATTCTGATAAAATACAAAACGTTTGAAAAATTCTACCTCTATAATTTCATTAGCAAAAGAAACGATTTTAATCGAAAGTAATGCCATTGCTAATTTAGTAAACTTGCTTGATGATCACTTTGAAAATGCCGTTAATTTTATTTTAAATGCCAATGGTAGAGTTATTGTTACTGGTATTGGAAAAAGTGCAAATATAGGAACTAAAATAGTAGCTACGTTAAATTCTACAGGAACACCTGCAATTTTTATGCACGCTGCAGATGCCATACATGGCGATTTAGGAAATGTGCAAGAAAATGACGTTGTAATTTGTATTTCTAAAAGTGGAAATACTCCAGAAATTAAAGTGTTAATACCTCTTATTAAGAATTATGGTAATAAAATTATTGCCATTACAGGAAATATAAATTCATTTTTAGGAAAAAATGCCGATTTTCCTTTAAACACGTTTGTAGAAAAAGAAGCCTGCCCAAATAACCTAGCTCCTACCACAAGCACTACTGCTCAACTAGTTATGGGTGATGCTTTGGCGGTTTGTTTGCAAAGCTTACGCGGATTTTCTAGTAAAGATTTTGCAAAATACCACCCGGGTGGCGCCTTAGGTAAACGTTTGTATTTAAGAGTTAGTGACCTAATTAAAAATAATCAAGTTCCAAAAATCAATAGTAATGATACTGTAGCAGATGTAATTGTAGAAATATCAGAAAAAAGATTGGGAGTTACCGCTGTTTTGGAAAACAATATTTTAGTAGGCATTATTACCGATGGAGATATTCGTAGGATGCTTTCTAAAAACACCAATATACAGCCTATTACTGCCAAAGAAATAATGGGTAAAAACCCTAAAACTATCTCTATAGATGCAATGGCTATAGAAGCTTTAGAAAAATTAGAACAAAATAATATTACTCAAATTTTAGTAGTAGACGAAAACAATAACTATTGTGGTGTTGTTCATTTACACGATTTAATTAAAGAAGGAATATTCTAATGGCAAATTCACAAAAAGAAATGTCTTTTTTGGGACACCTCGAAGAGTTAAGATGGCATTTAGTTAGAAGTGCCTCTGCAATTTTTATTGTAGGAATTTTATTGTTTGTATTTCAGAAAGAAGTGTATGAACATTTTTTGTTGGCGCATAGAAAACCTGACTTTATTACCTATCAATTATTTTGTGATTTCTTTAATTTATTTGGAGCAGATAGTACTTTTTGCAATGTTGTTTTTAAAGACAACTTAATCAGTTTAAAACCTACACAACAGTTAATGAATGCAATTTGGTCTTCATTAATATTAGGTATTATTCTTTCTTTTCCTTATTTACTATGGGAAATTTGGCGTTTTATATCTCCAGGATTAACAAAAAAAGAAATTAGTAGTTCTAGAGGTTTTATTTTTATAGCTTCTTTTTTATTTTTTTGCGGAATAGCTTTTAGTTTTTACGTAATTGCTCCTATTTCAATACACTTTTTATACAACTATCAAATTACAGACTTAATTCAAAATAACTTTACAATGGATTCTCACATCGGACTCGTAACCAACATGTTACTAGGTGTTTCCATTCTCTTTGAATTACCAGTATTAGTCTATTTTTTAACCAAAATAGGATTGGTTACTCCAGAATTTTTAAAGAAATACAGAAAACATGCCTTGGTAGTAGTGCTTATTTTGGCAGCTATTATTACACCACCAGATGTTGCTAGCCAAATAATAGTAGCAATTCCTATTCTTTTTCTTTATGAAATAAGTATAAAGGTTTCTAAAGTAGTGATTAAAAATCAACAAAAAAGAGAAAAATCATCCTCTTAATCTTGTATTTTACATCTTTAAAAATTCATTAAGAAAATTACAACAAACAAATTAGTACTTTTACATTATTATAGATTAAAAGATGATTTTAAAAGCAGATAATATTCAAAAAATTTACGGCAGTAGAAAAGTTGTAAAAGGCATTTCTTTAGAAGTTCAACAAGGTGAAATTATTGGTCTTTTAGGGCCAAATGGAGCCGGTAAAACAACCTCTTTTTACATGATTGTTGGAATGATAAAACCAAATGCTGGAAATATTTACCTAAATGACCAAGAAATTACAGAAGATGCGATGTATAAACGCGCACAAAAAGGAATAGGTTATTTGGCACAAGAAGCCTCTGTTTTTAGAAAACTTTCTGTAGAAGAAAATATTATGTCGGTATTGCAATTTACAGGTCTCTCAAAAAAAGAACAAAAAATAAAATTAGAATCACTTATAGAAGAGTTTAATATTGGTCATGTTCGTAAAAATAGAGGTGATTTATTGTCTGGTGGAGAGCGAAGAAGAACAGAAATAGCAAGGTGTTTAGCCTCTGACCCAAACTTTATATTGTTAGATGAACCTTTTGCGGGTGTAGATCCTATTGCGGTAGAAGATATTCAAAGCATTGTAGCACAATTAAAAAATAAAAATATTGGTATTTTAATAACCGATCATGATGTTCAAGCAACACTAGCAATTACCGATAAAACCTATTTAATGTACAACGGAAGTATATTAAAAGAAGGAACTCCAGAAGAATTAGCAGCTGATGAAATGGTGCGTAAAGTATATTTAGGTAAAGACTTCGAATTAAAAAAGAAGAAAGTATTCTAAAAAATCTTTACCTTTTGTTCTAATATAATTCACAAATTTTATTCAGCCAATCGACTTTTAGCGTATTTTTAGTTTTTTAGCCTATCTTTTTAGATATCATTAACAAATAACACTAAGTTTTAAACTACTGGTAATTATCATCAAAAAAAATAGGTGTAAATTTATACTTTAAGTTGCCTATTTCTATAGTTTGCAATTATAGACAGGAAAACATATAAGGTTATTATTAAAGGGATAGATGCATATTGCAGTGTGATAATGCATAAAATAGAGACTATTAAAAATAAATACTTAATGATGTTATTTTTTAAAGAATACTCTTTAAATTTTAATGAAAATAACGGCAATTCTGCATTCATTAAAAACGTTAATAAAATAGTAATTATTAGTAAAAAATAATGATTACTAATTAGGTTATACATCCACTCAATATCTGAATATTCTAAAATTAAAGGGAGTGATATTACAAATAAACTCATTGCAGGTGTTGGTAACCCAATAAAAGAATCTGTTTGCCTAGTATCAATATTAAATTTTGCCAATCGGTAACATGCTCCTAAAGTTAACAATAACCCTACATAAGGTAATAATTCTATTCTATCACCAGACCAAATTACACTATCCGATTCGTAATTGTAACTGGAAAAAACACTGTTATTTGCCAGTAAATTTACCATAATTATACCAGGCACAACTCCACTAGTTACCATATCTGCTAAAGAATCCAATTGCTTACCTAGCTCGCCAGATACATGTAATAATCGAGCAGCAAAACCATCAAAAAAATCAAAAAATATTCCTAGAATAACAAAAAAAGCAGCCAATTCAAAAGCCTCATTTACTGCAAAAATAGTGGCAACTGCACCACAAAAAAGGTTGGCAAGTGTTATAATATTGGGAATATGTTTTTTAAAACTCATGTTCATATAAATTGATAAAGTGGCTAAAATAAGAAATACTAATTTGAGGATTTTATAAAATTGCTTTTTTTTGATTATTTTTAAAAATTAACCTAATACTACAAACATATGCCAATTGTAAAATCTGACTTCTCTCCTACTTTACCATTTAAAAATGGTCATTTTAACACAATGTACAGACCTTTGTTTATGAAAGATACATGTAAATACGATAGAAAAAGAATTTCAACTTGGGATGATGATTTTATAGATTTAGATTTTTCTTTTGTGGGTGGTAACACACTCATACTTTTAATACATGGCTTAGAAGGAAGCTCCGATTCTAAATATATTGCTGCCAATTGTAACCATTTAAATTCGGCAGGTTTAGATACGGTATGTTTTAATTTAAGAAGCTGTAGCGGAGAAGATAATTTATTACTAACAACTTACCATAGCGGTAAAACCGAAGATGTAGATTTTGTGGTAAATCACTTAGCAGAAAACTACAATTATACAAACATAGTAATTGTTGGTTTTAGTTTAGGAGGAAATTTAACACTAAAATACCTTGGTGAGTATCATAATAAAATACCATCAATAGTAAAAGGAGGAATTGCTGTTTCTGTTCCTGTAGATATTGCAACTGCAGAAAAAGAAATGGAAAAATTAAAGAACAAATTATATTTAGAAATCTTCTTTAAAACCATGAAAAATAAAATTCTAGAAAAAGCATACAAATTTCCATCGTATCATTTAGATAAAGAAAAACTCTTTAAAGCCACAAAGTTTATTCATTTAGAAGAACTATATACGGTTCCTGTTTTTGGTTTTGAGAGTCCGCAAGATTATTGGAAAAAAGCAAGCTCAAAACCTTATCTATCGAAAATTGATAGACCAACAATATTAATAAATGCAAAAGATGATACTTTTTTATCTCCAGAATGTTACCCTCAAAAAGAAGCTATTCAATCGGAATATTTTTATTTAGAAACTCCAAATTTTGGAGGACATTGTGGATTCATGACTTCTTTTAAAGCTCATGAGAATAAATGGTTAGAAAAAAGAATTGTGAAATTTATAAACGAGACCATAGGTGTTTTTTAAACAATAACTTTTTAATTGTGGAGTTAGTTTAATAGTAATTTCGGATATTTGTTAAAATAATAGCATGCTTTTGAAACATAAATTTTTTCTTTTATTTTTAGTGATTCATTCGCTTTTAAACGCACAATCATTTAGAAATTACAGTAACGAATTTCTATCTATTGGTGTAGATGCGGCATCACTCGGTATGAGTAAATCTGTGGTAGCTACTGCAAACAATGCAAATGCTATTTATTGGAATCCTGCAGGTTTGGTAGGAATAGAAGATTACCAAGGTTCTGTAATGCATGCCTCTTATTTTGCAGGAATTGCCAACTACAACCATGCTGCATTTGCCATGCCCATAGACAAAGAAAGTGCTATCGGTTTTTCTATAATTCGTTTTGGTGTTGATGATATTTTAAACACCACAGAACTAATTGACAATCAGGGAAACATAGACTTTAACAATGTGAGCTTGTTTTCTGCTGCAGATTATGCCTTTCATTTTGCCTATGCTAGAAATTTAATTTTTAAAGACTTAAAATTTGGCGTAAATGCCAAAATTATTCGAAGAATAATTGGTGAATTTGCTACTTCATGGGGTTTTGGTTTTGATGCTGGTATTCAATTTGAAAGAAATTCATGGAAATTTGGTGTAATGGCTAGAGATATTACTACAACTTACAATACATGGTCGGTAAATGAAAATGAATTTGAAAAAATAAAAAATGCTATTCCTGGTCAAAACCAAGAACTACCAGAAACTACCGAAATTACAAAACCAAAAATTCAGTTAGGTATTGCAAAAGATTGGAGATTGAGTCGTTTTATGAATTTACTAAGTGAAGTTAATTTCAATATACGATTTGCAGAAACTAACGATTTAATTGCTACCAATTTTGCTAGTATAGATCCGTCAATTGGCTTTCAAATAGATTATGATAAATTGGTGTTTTTAAGAGCAGGCGTTGGCAATTTTCAATATATTTCGGAATTCGATAATTCGCAGTCGGTTACGCTACAACCCAATTTTGGAGTTGGTTTCAATTACCGCGGAATAACAGTAGATTATGCTCTTACTAATATTGGTAGTGTTGGTAACGCTCTATATTCTAATATTTTTTCTATAACATTTGACTATCGTTTCTTTAGACGCTAAAAATTATGATAAAAAAAATATTTCTATCCGTATTAATTGTTATTCTTACACTTTTAAAAACAACGGCTCAAGTAAATCTTTCTGTATATTCAGAAATATCTATAATTACTGCAGGACCTGGAGAAAAATTATATGAAAAATTTGGGCATTCGGCTATTAGAGTTAAAGACCCAGTTTTAAATTTAGACCTTATTTATAATTATGGCATATTCGATTTTAACGCTCCTAACTTCTTACTAAATTTTGCTCAGGGTAAAATGTTTTATTTACTTGCTAGGTACGATTTTAAATACTTTTTAGCAAGTTATAAAAATGATAAAAGGTGGTTAAAAGAGCAAATATTAAATTTAAATCAGGCTCAGAAACAACACTTTTTTAGCTATTTAGAAAATAATGCTTTAAAAGAAAATGCGACTTATTTATACGACCCTTTTTTTAACAATTGTGCCACAAAAATAAAGGACATTTCTAAAACTATACTGTCTAACAATATTGTTTTTGAAGATATAGTAACTAATACTTCCTTAAGAAACTTACTCAATAAAGAAATTCATTTTAATAGCTGGGGAAATGTAGGAATTAATCTTATTACTGGAACTATTTTAGATACTAAAAGAACAAAAGAAGCCTATATGTATTTGCCCGACTATGTGTACAGCTATTTTAAAACAGCTAAAATTGTTACTAACAATTCAGAAATACCCTTAGTTAAAAAAGAAAACGTATTGTTAGATTTTAAAGAGCCAAGAACAACATTAAAATTGTTTAGCCCTGCAATACTATTCTCATTCTTGTTTAGTATCATACTGTGGTTTACATGGCGAGATTTTAAAGCAAAAAATGGAATAACAGTTATAGATGTTATCTTGTTTTTCTTAACAGGGTTTGTTGGCTTGATACTAAGCTACTTATGGTTATTTTCTGACCACTCAACCGCTCCGAACAATTTTAATATTTTTTGGGCTTTTCCTGTTAATTTAATTTTTGCTTTTATAATTCGTAAAAAGAAATATCACTTATTTTTAAGTAAATATATCTCTTTACTTTTAGTCTTATTTGTAACTTTAATAGCTTTATTGGTTTTAGAAATTCAGACTCTACCTCTAGCTATTATTCCTTTTTTAGCGGCATTAGTGATACGTTATGTTTATATAAATTATGTACTACTGACCTCGATAAAATAATACTGTAGTTAATGTTTTTATTAAAATTTTAAAATCTAAAAATGCATTTCTTTCTTTTATATAATACAAGTCGTAGCGTAACTTCACTTCTTGTTCTTCAATAGTATTTGCATAAGGGTAATTTACCTGTGCCCAACCTGTTAAACCTGGTCTTACTACATTTCGGATACCATAAAAAGAAATTTTATTTTTTAGTTCTTCTACAAATTCTGGTCGTTCTGGTCGTGGACCAATAATACTCATATCACCTTTTAAAATATTAAAAAACTGCGGAATTTCATCTAACCTTGTGTTTCTTAAAAACTTTCCGAAGGCTGTAATTCTTACATCATTTTTTTGTGCTCAAACTGCGCCATTCTTTTCTGCATTTTGCACCATCGAGCGCAATTTATAAATAGAGAATACTTTTCCATTTAGTCCTACTCTTTTTTGTGAATAAAATAAAGAGCCTCTATTTCCAATAACATTACCAATGCAAACTCTTGAAACGGAATTTCGTAATAATTTTTAACTTCCTCTAAACTCGGCAGTGCATCTGAAAACATAATATCTACATCTGGTGATCCGATAACTGCAACAGACGAATCCAATTCACCTAATTGAAGTATTCTATTCTTTGCGCTTTCATTTGAAACAAAATGTAGGTGACTCATTTTGCTTACAGAATGTCTTATCAGCTCATCAATTGTTCCAGAAACTTCACCTCCTTCGATGTGTGCAACCAAGATGTTATTTAATGAACCAACAATAGCTCCTGCAAGTGCTTCTACCCTATCTCCATGAATAACAATTAAGTCGGGTTTTAATGTACTTACATAACTAGAAAAACCTTCAATGGTTTTTGCCAGTGTTAAATCCATAGTGTTTTCTGAAGTGTGATTCGAAAATTGATGAATATTGGTAAAGTTACACTTTTGAATTTCTATAACAGTTTTACCGTACTTATCTAGCAAGTGCATGCCAGTAGCAAAAATATAAGGTTCAAATTTAGAATGATTTTCTAATACTTGAATTAGCGACTTTATTTTTCCAAAATCGGCTCTTGTACCTGTTAAAAAAACAATTTTTTTACGCATCTATGTCAGTTAATTTTAACTGTTCATCTTTAGCAATATCTCTAGAAGCCTTCTTAGAAAGGAGTTCTTCGAATTTATCTGCTAAAATCTCTCCTGTTCCAGGTCTTTTTACCCAAATATTATCCATCGTAAAACGTTGCCCTTTTTTTACATCTTTAATGGTACAAACCGTAGCAAAAGCAAAATCGATAGTTACTTGTTCTTCTTTAGCAGGAGCTTTTGTACCACCTCTCATTTGCCAAATTAAAGAACTTCCTTCAATTAAATTTTTACACTCATTTTCGTCCATAGAACAAATAATATCTGGTCCTGTTCTTTCTTTATAATCTGTAAAATGTCTTTCTAAAATACTTGCTCCCAATGCTACTGCACCAAAACAAGCGTGGTTAGTTAAAGTATGGTCGGAAAGACCAAATACTTTGTCAGGAAAAGCATTATGAAGAGCTGTCATTGCTCCAAAACGCACTAAATGTGGTGGTGTTGGATATAAATTAGTTGTATGCAATAAAGCCAATGGTACTCGATGCTTGTTAAAAATTGCTACAGCCTTTTTAACGCTTTCAATAGTGTTCATTCCAGTACTAAGAATTACCGGTTTTTTAAATTTTGCAATATGCTCTAACAACGGATAATTG
This sequence comes from Polaribacter tangerinus, assembly GCF_038024095.1. Classification (NCBI taxonomy): domain Bacteria; kingdom Pseudomonadati; phylum Bacteroidota; class Flavobacteriia; order Flavobacteriales; family Flavobacteriaceae; genus Polaribacter; species Polaribacter tangerinus. Next base: position 182,860 of record NZ_CP150668.1, read on the forward strand.
TTACACTCTCCAGAACCAATTTTATAGGCCGGAACATTCATTTTCTCTAATCTTTCGGCAGCAGCTCGTGAAAAAGGAGTGGAAATAAAAATTATACCTTTACTTTCTACATACTCCTTTAACGCAATTTCGTCTGCTTCATTTAAAGAACACTTATCCATTATTTCGTATATAGAAACAGAAGCGTTTCCTGGAATTACCTTTTTGGCAGCGGCACTCATTTCGTCTTCGACAATATGTGTTTGGTGTTTAACCACCTCTACGCCTGCTCTTTTTGCTGCATCAACCATTTCAAAAGCTGTTTTTAAAGAGCCTTCATGGTTAATACCAATTTCTGCAATAACTAGTGGCGGAAAATCTATTCCAATTTTTCTACCAGAAATTTCTATAAATGGGTTTTTCATGTACGATTCTTTTTTTCTAAGTAATACATTGCCTTTTCAAAATCTACTTCTTCATCAATATCAATCATAGCTGATGGATGATTTTCTATAAACGGTAAATTTTTTTCTCCTATAATTTCTCCGCCTACTATTAAAGACGATTTTGAAATATATAATAACCCGTTTTCAAAAAATAACGGCTCTAAATCCTGACTTCTTTGACCGAATTCATAGTTAAAAGGCACAAAAGTATTGTTTACAATTTTACCAAATTTTTGTTTATTCTCTGTAACTGTCATTAAACTGTTAAAATCTCCTTTTACATATGCTTTAAATGCTTCAGACAATAACTCTTTTCTTCTAAAGGGATTTGTTGCTTGTAAAAGTATAATATTATCGAAATTTTCTTCTAAATTTTCTACAACATGCCTTAAAACCTCTTTGGTTGGAGTATTATCTGCCGCCAAATGTTTTGGTCTTAAAATTACCTGAACACCTTCTTTTAATGCTAACTCTTTTAGTACTTCAGAATCTGTAGATACTACAATTTTGGTACAAATTGTAGCATTTTCCTTGGCATAATTTATTCTATGAACAAATAGTGGAATACCTCCTAACAACCTACTGTTTTTGTTGGGTACTCTTTTAGAGCCTCCTCTAATTGGTATTACCACTAAATTTTTATGCATATTATTTTAATTTTATGAGTAAGAATAACAAAAATAAGATTTATTATAGGAATAACGAATCTAGATATTTTTTCATTTTTTCTGTTTGATGAATACTTGTAAAGGAAGCCAAAAAAGTTTTTTTTCCATTATTACTTAAAAACTCTCGCTGCTTGTAATTAGTAATCAAAGCAGTAATTTCAGCTATCATAGACTCTAAATTATCACATAAAATAGCATTTTGTTTGTGCAGAATTTCTGGAAATGCAGCTACCGAAGCTTTGGTAGCTACTAAAGCTTGAGAATGATTAAATACCACAGGAATTCTTGTTCTAGTACCTGTATTATATTCCCAAGGTATAATATGAATATCGTTGGGATGCAAAACTTCGCTTAAATCGAAAACAAAGCCTTTACAAATTATATTATTAGCACCAATTTTTTTTAGTAGAACTGGTGATGCTTCTTTTAAGCTGCCAATAATAATTAAATTTATATGCGGATTATCTTGATGTATTTTTGGCCAACAAACATCTAAAAAACGTTCTAAACCTAATCTATTTGCAGTAGTTCCCATGCCTCCTAAATGAACAATATTGGGTTGCTTTAAAGGCTTAAGATTACTTTTAACATTTGCATAGGTTGTTGGTAGGTACAGCGCTTTCTTTCTACTTATCTTCTCTACTTCTTCAGTTTCTGTCTTAGAACCAGAAATAACTCCTGCTACTTTTTTTACCAATGCAAACTCCACCCTTTTTTTCTGAAAGGTGTGAAATTTTTGTAAAAATGTTCTTTTTGTTCTGAGCCTTGCTAATTTATATTCCCAATCATGATGACCATATACTACTGGTACTGAAACTTTTGAAAAACCAGTCCAAATAGCTGCCCAACGCCAATCGGCAAAAATTAAATCAATAGCATGTATTTTGGTATATTCTTGTAAAAATTTTTTATTCTTTTTATTTAGAAAATAATATTCGAATTTTTCTGGACTAAATATTGCGTGATAAGCTCTCTTTAAACTTTTTTTTGGCGCTTTACTTTCAATTATATAGGTGTCTATGGTAGATACATATTTATGAATCTCTATATAATCACTCTTTTTAAAAGTATCTTTATCAGACCATTGCACAGCTAATAAATGCACTTTATAACCCGCTAAATATAGCAGTTCTAAATGTGAATAGTATACCGATGCTCCTCCGTTTGCGTTCAAAGAAATTAAACCTTGGTTTACAATAAATAGTACTTTTTTCATTTTTCGTCAGCTATCTTTTTATAAATATCTAGTACTTTACGTTGCACTTTTTCATATGCTAATTTTTTGGCTTTTTTTGAGTTTATAGCATATGCATTTATTAGTAATTCTGGTGAGTTTAATGCCAATTTAATATGATTTGCTATTTCATTTTCATCTTCTGAATTTTCAATTAAAATTCCGTTTTTACCGTTTTCTATATAATCCTCTGAAGCACCTCCAGGGTTTGACTGAATTGGAAATGCACCTAAAATAATTGCTTCTAACAAGGTATTCGGAACTCCGTCTGAAATACTATTTCCTACTGCCAATTTAGCTGCACCAAACTTTTTAAGTATTTCTTCATGAGAAAGCTCATTTTGCCGATTACTGTACTGAATATTTAACTGATATTTTTGTTTTAATTCTTGTATTTTATCTACCACTACTTCATGTGCAGAATATACATAAATAGGATAATTTTGAAGCTAAGAATTAATAAGTGCTAAGGCTTCTAAAACTTTTAAAGCCCTACCAACCCAATGCTGATACCCTTTTATCAAAATTAAATTTCTTGATAATTGAGGTTTTTTATAAGATTGATATGTATCAAGATGATAACCACCACCACCAGGTAATACTTCAAAGCACTCATTCTTATATCCCAACTGCTTGGCAAGTGAATAGTCTCTAGAATTGTCTGAAAAGAAAAAGCTTACTCTCGAAAGCACTCTTTTTATTTTCAATTGATGATTTTTATTTTGGTGATAAAGAAACATATCACTTCCCCATGAAGAGTAAGCCCATAAAAAATTTAATTTGGCATGCACTTTAAGTAAAGGATAACTCTGTGTGAGCATTTCTAAAGAATGCACCAAGTCGGGTTTTATTTCTTTTATTAATTTTTCTAACCTTTCAGATGCTGTAACTTTTAAAAACGGAGAAATAAACTCATATATTCTTGGTAATTTCTTCGCTATAAAATGTTCCCCTTTTATATAAGGTATCTTTCTTTTTTGCCAGTCTGTTGTAAAGTTTGTCCAAAGTAAATATTTATGAATAGGATTGTCTAAACAATCGAAAACATAAATTTGATGTTCAGTATCTTTTAGCTGATGAATCCATCGTGCTGAATGAATGTATTGTTGACAAACAAAAAGGATTTTCATGATTTAGACTTACTGGTTAGTTCAGTGAAAGTTTGATGAATATTCTTATTTTTTCTTTGCAATTATTCCCATAAATGGCGAATAGTGTTTGTTACTCGTATTCAATACTTTTTTTAAGTGAATATCAAGTTTTTTTAGCACCTTTAGTAATCCTTTTTGCAATATATTTCTTTTTTGGTCTTCTACCCAAAATTCGTATCCTCCTAAATAAGAACTATCTACTATTTCATAGCCTAAATCTAAAAGTAATTTTTCCCATTCTACTAGATTCATAGACGGAACATAATGCCTTTTCAAATTTTTCTTATCCAATAAAGTTCTTAAGAAATACTGAATAAATCCTTTAAAATTGGGAGTTTCTAAAACAATATATCCTCCTTTTTTTACTAAATTAGATTGAAGCTTGATAACACTTTTGTAATCTTTAAAATGTTCTATAAAACCAAAAGATGCCACTACATCATACTGCTTAGTGTGCTGCCATTTAAATATATCTTTTTTATAAAAATCACCTACCAAAAAATTTTCACTTTTTAACCATTCTGGCAAATGTGTTGTTACTAAATCTACCTGATCTACACCATTTAATCTATATCCTAAGTACCCAAAAGTAGATAAATAAGTTCCTGGAAAAACGCCTAATTCAAAACAATCTTTAATATCACCTTCTGGCAATTTAGTAAAAAATTGATGCACCCATTTATGGATAGTATTCGATGTTGGTAAAAGTTTGAATTTATATCCTTTATAAATTGTTTCCCAATATGTTTTTTCTGCAAAATTTTTATTCATCATATTTAGGTTATTTTTACCTTTGGTAACAATATATTATTTTTCGATTCAATATATCTATCAAAGAGATTTACCGAATTTAACACAAAACAATTTGTTAAAAGGATTGTGTAAGGCTCGTTACTACTCTTTCTAATTCCTATATCTATCCTAAAATCTCGGTTTTCGAATCCAGGATTTTGAATGTCTATTTTTACTTTTTCTTTTAATTTCTTTCCTTTACTTTCAACTCCAAATAGTCTAATACCTTCTGTAGTATAAAAGCCTATTTCTACCTCCCAATCTGTAAATTCTTTTGCTCTACTCCAATAAACTTCAAAAGAAAAAAAATCGTTAACTCTCCAATTTTTTACATCCGAAATAAAGTTGATATCTACCTCTTTATGAGGCTTTGTTACATTTTGAGAAAAATATGCTTGAACAACATCAATAGTTGGTCCAATCATAGAAATAGTACCATTATTTAATAATATTGTTTTTTTACACAATTCTTTTATAGAACCCATATCATGACTAACAAATAAAACAGTTCGTCCGTCTGTTGTAGAAATATCTTGCATTTTACCAATGGCCTTTTTCTGAAACTCTGCATCACCCACTGCTAAAACTTCGTCTACTACTAAAATATCTGGTTCTAAATGTGCTGCTACTGCAAAGGCTAATCTAACTTTCATTCCGCTAGAATATCTTTTTACTGGCGTATCGATATACCTTTCACAACCAGAAAAAGAAACAATTTCATCTAACTTTGTGGTAATTTCTTTTTTTGTCATTCCTAAAATTGCTCCATTTAAAAAAATGTTTTCTTTCCCGGTCATTTCAGGATGAAATCCTGTACCAACTTCTAATAATGAAGCAATTCTTCCTTTCGATTTTATAGTTCCTGTTGTTGGTCCTGTTACTTTAGATAGTATTTTTAGTAGAGTAGATTTTCCAGAACCATTTTTACCAATAATTCCTAATACTTCTCCTCTTCTTACATCAAAATTTATGTCTTTTAAAGCCCAAACATAAGCTGAATTCCCTTGTGACGATTTATCGTTGGCTTCACCAATTTTTAAATATGGATCTTCTTTTCCTCTAATTTTTGCAAAAAAGCGATTTAAATCATGGCTTATTGTTCCTGTGCCTATGGTGCCTAAACGATACTGCTTAGAAACGTTTTCTATTTTTAATATTACCTCTTCCTGCATCATTATATAGTATCTATAAAGCTTTTTTCTGTTTTATTAAAAATAATTAACCCGACAATAAAAAAGAGAAATGCCATAGAAATCATATACAAAATATCTTGTAAAAGAATGGTATTTGTTCCAAAGACAATATTTCTAAAGTTTTCGATTACTGTTGTCATCGGATTAAATTCTATAAAAGTAACCGCATATGAAGGAACTTTTCCTTTAATTACATCTAACGGATATACGACTGCAGACAAATACATAAGCAGTTGAACACCAAATGCTACTAAAAAAGTTAAATCTCTATATTTTGTAACTAAAGAAGAAATTATCATACCTAATCCCAACCCCAATAACCCCATAGAAATAATTAATATTGGTAATAATAAAAGCGTAATCGAAAGTTGAAAACTCATTCCGTTTGCCACAAAATAAAAGTAAAAAGCGATTAAAATAAGAAGCTGAATACCAAACTTTATTAAGTTAGAAACAATTATAGACATTGGCATTATCACCCTTGGAAAATATACTTTTCCGAAGATAGCCTCATTTTTTTTAAAAGTATCTGAAGTTTGGGTTAAACAGTCTTTAAAATAATTCCAAGCGGTAATGCCCGCCAAGTTAAATAAAAAAGGATTGATGGTTCCGGTTGAAATACCTGCAATATCATTAAAAATTAAAGTAAATATTACAGAAGTAAGCAATGGTTGAATAATGTACCAAAGAGGTCCTAAAATTGTTTGCTTATATAAAGTTACCACATCTCTTTTTACAAATAAAAATAGTAAATCTCTATAGTGCCAAACTTCTTTAAAATTGAGTTTAAATAAATTGTTATTTGGTGAAATTTCAAAAAGCCATTTCTCTTTTTGCATAAATATATCAATAGGGTTTGTACAAATATAAATTATTTTAACAGAAATGAATCTATGATTCGACAAAACGATTTTTTAATCAGTCAAGCAAACACATCTACTCTTTTTTTCACCTTTACAAAAAAGTGAATAAGCAATATTTATATTAAAAATATCTAATTTTAAATTATATAAAACTTTGTTTTCAGTAATTTTACAATCCTAAATTTTTAATGTAATTACCATATTTTGAACACATCAGCAATAGAAATTATTCCTTTTGAATCGAAGCACAAACAAGCATTTTATAACTTAAATGCCGAATGGCTCGATACTCATTTTTATATAGAAACCTACGACGAAATGGTTTTGAGAAATCCCGAGACTTATATTATAGATAAAGGTGGTTTTATTTTTTTTGTTAAAAAAGAAAATGAAATAATTGGAACAGCTGCTTTTATAAATCAGAACTCATACTATGAACTGAGTAAAATGGCAATATCGCCAAAATATAGAGGTTTTAAAATTGGTGAAAAACTGATAACTTATTGTATTGATTTTGCAAAAAAGCAGCACTGGAAATCAATAACATTATACAGTAATAGAAAATTAATTGCCGCTATAAAATTATATCAAAAAATGGGGTTTACAGAACTTCCACTAGAAAAAGATGTACATTATGAAAGAGCAGATATAAAAATGATGTTAGAGTTACAAGCTTCAGTTTAAAGAAAACTTTGTATGGCTAAATCGTATCCTTTTAAACCAAAACCAAATAAAACTCCTTCTGCATTAGAAGAAATAAAACTTTGGTGTCTAAAATTTTCTCTTGTATGAATATTAGAAATGTGCACCTCTACCACAGGTGTTTCTATAGCTTTTACGGCATCTCCAATACCTACGGAAGTGTGCGTGTATGCTGCTGCATTTAAAATAACACCATCATAACTAAAACCTACTTCATGTAGCTTGTCTATAATTTCACCCTCTATATTAGACTGGTAATAGGACAATGAAACGCCTTTAAATTTTTCTTGTAATTGAATAAAATAGTCTTCAAAATTTTGAGATCCATAAATAGAAGGCTCTCTTTTACCTAAAAGGTTTAAATTAGGACCGTTTATGATGATTAGTTTCATAAAAATTATTAAAGTGTAAATATATACATTATTTTTAGCAAATGAAATGGCAGCATGCAATTAAAGATTTTCAGTTATACTTAAAAATAGAAAGAGGGCTTTCTAAAAACACTATTGACGGATACTCTAGAGACTTACAAAAACTAACCAACTATCTAGAACATCATCAAATGTCGATTTCTCCACTAGATATAACTGCTAACGAAATAAAAGAATTTAGTTATGATAATGCAAAAAAAGTAAGTACAAAAAGTCAGGCAAGAATTATCTCTGGTTTGCGTAGTTTTTTTGATTATTTAGTGTTTGAAGATTATAGAAAAGACAATCCTACAGATTTATTAGAAATTCCTAAAATAGGTAGAAAACTTCCTGACACCTTAACTCAACACGAAATTGATAATTTAATTTCAGCCATCGATTTGTCACATCCGCAAGGAGAAAGAAACAGAACAATTATTGAAACAATTTACAGTTGCGGATTGCGAGTTAGCGAGGCAATTTCTCTAAAAATATCTGATTTGTTTTTTGAAGAAGGTTTTATTCGTGTACTCGGTAAAGGAGATAAAGAAAGATACATACCAATACATAAAAACGCCCAAAAGTATATTTTAAATTATATACAACATATTAGAGCGCATATTAAACCTGGTAAAAACTATGAAGATACGCTGTTTCTTAATAGGCGTGGTAATGCACTTACGCGTCAGATGGTCTTTTTGATATTAAAAGAGTTGGCTCTAAAAATAAATTTACATAAAAAAATTAGTCCACATACATTACGTCATTCTTTTGCGACTCATCTTTTAGAAAACGGTGCAGATTTAAGAGCAATTCAACAGATGCTTGGCCACGAAAGTATTACTACTACAGAAATATATGTTCATGTTAATACTTCTTTTTTAAGAGAAATAGTAGACAACTATCATCCCAGAAGAAATAGTTAAAAGAACGAATTTAAAATTTACAATAAAAAAAAATCTCACTATAAAGTGAGATTTTAATTCTTATATACTAGTAGTATTACTTTGCAACATTTACAGCTCTAGTTTCTCTAATAACTGTAACTTTTACTTGACCAGGATACGTCATATCGTTTTGTATTTTTTGAGAAATACTAAAAGATAATTCAGAAGCTTTTGTATCGTTAACTTTTGTGCTTTCTACCATTACTCTAAGCTCTCTACCTGCCTGAATAGCATATGCTTTTTGAACTCCGGTAAAACCAAACGCGATATCTTCTAGATCTTTTAATCGCTGAATATATGAGTCTAAAACTTGTCTTCTTGCCCCTGGCCTAGCACCTGAAATAGCATCACAAACTTGCACAATTGGAGAAATTAAACTTTTCATTTCTATTTCATCATGGTGAGCACCAATTGCGTTACAAACATCTGGCTTTTCGCCATATTTCTCTGCCCATTGCATTCCTAATAAAGCGTGTGGCAACTCGCTTTCTGCATCTGGCACTTTTCCTATATCATGCAATAAACCTGCACGTTTTGCAACTTTAGAGTTCAAGCCCATTTCTGCAGCCATAATTCCACATAGATTAGCTACTTCTCTAGAGTGTTGTAATAAATTTTGACCATAAGATGAACGATATTTCATTCTTCCTACTGCTTTAATTAACTCTGGATGTAAACCATGAATACCTAAATCTATTACGGTTCTTTTACCAACTTCTATAATTTCTTGATTGATTTGTTTTTCGGTTTTTCCAACTACTTCCTCAATTCTAGCTGGATGAATTCTTCCATCTGTAACTAATTTATGAAGAGATAAGCGAGCAATTTCTCTTCGAATAGGATCGAAGCAAGATAAAATAATTGCATCTGGCGTATCATCTACAATAATTTCTACACCTGTTGCAGCCTCTATAGCTCTAATATTTCTTCCTTCTCTACCGATAATTCTTCCTTTTACATCGTCTGACTCTAAATTGAATACAGATACACAATTTTCTACAGCTTGTTCTACTCCAACTCTTTGTATAGTTCCTAAAACAACTTTTCTAGCTTCTTGCTCTGCAGTTAATTTAGCTTCTTCTACAGAGGTTTGGATAAAAGCCATAGCTTCGGTTTTCGCCTCATCTTTTAAAGAAGATATCAATTCTTTTTTGGCTTCATCTGCAGATAATCCAGAAATTTGCTCAAGCATATCTACATGACGTTTGTGCATTTTTTCTAGCTCTTCTTCCTTTTTTTCTAAAAAGTTTAGTTTGTGGTTAAAATCATCTTCTTTCTGAGCCAGAGCCTTATTTAACTTTTTATTTTTATCGACTTCAGATGCCACTTGAGACTCTCGGTCTCTTATTCTTTTTTCTACATCAGATATTTTTTTCTCTCTGGAGAGAATTACTTTTTCGTGCTCAGACTTTAGTTCTATAAACTTTTCTTTAGCTTGTAATATCTTTTCCTTTTTTATTGATTCTGCGTCTAACTTTGCTTCTTTCAAAATAGCAGCAGCCTCTTTTCTCGTAGAGTTTAATAATTTTTTCCCTTTAGATTTCTCTATTGTTTTTGCAATAAAAAACCCTATTGCAATACCTATGATTCCCACAATAATGGGAAGTAACATTCCTTCCATAATTTATATTTAAAGATGTAACCTGCTACTTAAAATAGCGGGTATAAAAAAAGCCTACATTAGTTGGTTTTTATAAACTCCATTATGGTTACTTATAGGACTAACTAGCTGATCAAAAATCCGTTTGACATTATTTGCATAATGTCTGCGGCATGTTTTAGCAACTAAGACTCATCCTTCATAATAGATTAGTGTTGAGTTTATCAAACAAATTACTAACGTAGGCAGTGTGTTGTTAATGTATTTTAAAGAACTTATTTTAAATGAGAATCAACCATATTAGTCAATTCTTTTAATTTATTTATTGTTTCAGTACTATCTGTTTCTTTTTGTAATGAGGCTATTTCTAGTTTAGAAGCAAATTGCAATGCACACATGGCTAAAACGTCTTGTTTATCGCTTACTGCATAGTTTTGTTCGTATTTAGATATTAAATTATTAATTGCTAATGCTGCTTTTCGCATTCCTTCTTCTTCTTTTGTGTTTCGAACACTTAAAGGATAGTTTCTACCAGCAATAACTATATTAATTTTTAAATTATCCATCATTTTAAAGAACTTTATTCTTGTAACTGATCAATACATTTATCAATTTCTCTGATTAATGTATTTATTTTGAGTTTTGTATCTCGTTTATCTGAATTACTGCCATCTATAGTTTTTGCTACTTTAAGCACATCATAGTTTTTTTTCTGATCAACTAAAATTTGCTGTTGCAACACTATTTTTTTTTGAAGAACAGTGTTGTTTTGAAGCAAAATTTCATTTTCTTTCTTTAAAAATTCATAGTTAGAAAGTAAGTTTTGAAGCTTATCTTCCAATAAATGAATTACTTCTAATGCGTTACTCATATAAAAATAGCCTATAAACTATATCTACAAAGTTAACATTCTGTTTCATATATTAAAACATTTTGTTCATTTTTTAATAAGGTTCTAGAAATAAACGACTTAACAAATAATGCTTTTTTAGTATTTTTACCAAAAAAAATATCTTTTGAAACATTTCATTTACCTTCTCATACTACTTTTTACGAATAACTTTTTTGGTCAAAAAAAATATCCGAAAGATTACTTTATGCCTCCTCTTGATATACCAATTGTACTTTCCGGAACTTTTGGAGAACTGAGAAGTAACCATTTTCATTCGGGAATTGATATAAAAACACAAGGAAAAGAAGGCCTAAAAGTGTTGGCTAGTGCTAGTGGGTATGTGTCTAGAATTAAGGTGCAACAATACGGTTACGGAAAAGCCATATATGTTACTCACCCAAATGGTTACACCTCTGTTTATGGGCATTTAAGCAAGTTTTCTTCAGAAATTGAACGCTATGTAAAAGCCATACAATACAAAAAAAAAGCATATCAAACAGGAAATATCTATCCGAAAAAAAATAAATTTATCATTAAAAAAGGAGATGTAATAGCTTTTTCTGGTGATACTGGTGGTTCTGGTGGACCGCATTTACACTTTGAAATTAGAGATACTAAAACCGAAAACATTATCAACCCTATGCTGTTTGGTATTCTTCCAAAAGATGATAGATTGCCAGTGATAAATTCTCTTCATGTATATCCAATAAGCTCAGATGCAAGAATAAACAATCAATTTAATGCCCATAAGTTGGCTATTAAAAATATTGGAAAAGGTACTTATATTGCAGATAAAATTACAGCAAGCGGCACCATCGGTTTTGGAATTAATACGTTTGATAGGTTAAATTTTGCTCCCAACAAAAACGGCGTTTTTAGCATAGAAATGCTTGTAAATGGTACTCGTTATTACTACCACGATGTAACGACTTTTTCTTTCGCAGAAAGCAAATACCTAAACTTATTAATAGATTACGAATACTACAAGAAATACAGAAGTAGAATTCAAAGAACATTTAAAGTTCCGGCTAACAAACTATCAATTTATAAAGGATTAATTAATGATGGTAAAATCAATATAAAGGAGAATTTAAATTATACAATAACTTTTCTTGTTAAAGACTTTAAAGGCAATACCAGTAGTTTAAAAATTCCTGTGTTCGGAAAAGTATCAAACACTATATTTAAAGAACCAAAAACTACTACAAATTATAAAATTACTGCTAATAAATTTCACAAATTCACTCTAAATAACGTAACAATTGCGTTTCCTAAGAATACGTTTTATGAAGATATTTACTTAGATTTTGATGTTTTAGACGGTGTTGCACAAGTTCACACACCAACTGTTCCGTTAGACAAAAAATTTACCCTAACCTTTAATGTTTCTAATTATTCTGAGGCAGAAAAAAAGCAACTTTACATTGCCAATACAACCAATAAGAAATATCCAAAATATGAACTAACACGAAAAAAAGACACCACTTTTTTTACTACAACCAAAACTTTAGGTAATTACGAATTACTATCTGATAATCATAATCCTAAAGTAAAAATAATGTATTTTAAAAACAACCAGTGGATTAGTAAATTTAATACTCTAAAGGTAAAAATAAGTGACATTGGTTCTGGAATAAAAAATTGGAATGCTACTTTAGATGGGGTATGGATATTGATGGAATACAACCATAAAAAAGGAATATTGACTTACAATTTTAATGATAAAAAATTAATTGGTAGCAAACATGAATTTAAAATTTCTGTTTCAGACAATGTAGGGAATACTACAACAGCCACAAAAACGTTCTTTAAAAAACAATCAAAATAACGATATCATTTTTACTGAAAATAATATAGCAAACTATAACATTAGTATCGTATTTGATTCGCTTTTAACTATGTTTGTAAAGATTATTATATAGAGTGAAATACCATCACCAAAAACAATGAAATACATTTTAAAACTTTTTATTTTTTTACCATTAGCAATTTTTGCACAAAAAACTACGCTTATAAAGGGTAATGTAAAAAATAATAATAGAATTCCCATAGAAAATGTTTCTGTTGAATTTGGCAATACAGGAACGGTTACTGATAATAACGGAAACTATACGCTCAGAATTCCCGTAAAAGAAGAAGTAACTATAAAATTTAGCCATATATCATACAAAACTTTCTATAAAGTAATATATGCTAAAAACAGAAACAGTATTCGCTACTCTCCTACACTTGTTTTAAAAACTGAAAAATTAGAGGAAATTGTAGTTAAAAATAATACAAATGCAGCACAAGGAACAATAAAAATAGATGCTACAAAGGCAAAAAATATTATTGGCGCCAATGCAGGAGTAGAAAACATATTAATGACATTGCCTGGCGTAAATAACAACAACGAACTTAGCACACAGTACAATGTAAGAGGCGGAAATTTTGATGAAAACCTAGTATATGTTAATGGTATTGAAGTGTACCGACCTTTTCTTGTTCGCTCTGGACAGCAAGAAGGATTGAGCTTTATAAATCCTAATATGGTGCAAAATATCAACTTTTCTGCAGGTGGTTTTCAAGCAAAATATGGCGACAAGCTTTCTTCTGTTTTAGACATCACTTATAAAAAGCCATTAGAAAAAACTATTTCCTCTGAGGTAAGTTTACTTGGCGGTAGTTTAACATTTGAGAGTCCGTTTTTAAACAATAAATTACAAGTAATTTCTAGTTTTCGGTATAGAGATAATAGCCTTTTTGTTAATAGCAAACAAATTGAAACAAATTTTAGACCTCGTTTTACCGATTTACAGTCTTTAGTAACTTATCAAATTTCTAATAAACTTTCGGTTAGTTACTTAAGTAATTTTTCTGTAAACAATTATAATTACACACCTATTTCTCGAAAAACTCGTTTCGGAACTGTAGCAGATCCGTTAGAACTTACTGTTTTTTATGATGGAAAAGAAGAAACAAACTATTTTACCTTATTTAATGCCTTATCGGCAGATTATAAAATAAATGAAAAACTTTCTTTAACCACAACTATTTCTAGCTACAACACACAAGAAGAAGAATATTTTGATATAGCTGCATCTTACAACTTAGGAGAAGTAGATACTACAATTGGTTCTGAAAATTTTGGAGAAGTTAATTTTTCTGAAGGAATAGGTTCTCAAATTAATCATGCCAGGAACGATTTAGATGCCCTAATAAACACAGTACAAGTAAGGGGAACTTACAAAAACAATAACCAACAACAATGGAATTTTGGTGTTAAATATCAAAACGAAAATATTAAAGAACGTATTCGTGAATGGGAAGTTATAGACTCTTTGGGCTTTGCAATCAGACCTCCTAATACGCTTAACAACCAACAACCCTATGTACCATTTACTGGTCCAATTATTCCTTTTCAAAATATTAGAGAAGACAACAATGTTACTATAAACAGATTGAGTGGTTTTACACAATTTAACAAGCGCACCTATTGGAAAGAGCACGAAATTTGGTATAATATTGGTGTTAGAGCGCATTATTGGAATACAAGAGATGCAAATAAACAAGGAAAAAATCAAGTTATTGTAAGCCCTAGAGCTCAATTTGCTATAAAACCAAATTGGAAAAAAGACATGCTTTTTCGTTTTTCTGGCGGATTTTATGCGCAACCACCAACTTACAGGGAAATGAAAAACTTTAATGGTAAAATTAATACGGACGTAAAAGCTCAAAAATCTACTCACTATGTTTTAGGGATGGATTATAGCTTTAACTTATGGAAAAGACCTTTTAAATTAACAACAGAGCTTTATTACAAAGACATGTACGATATTAATGCTTATGCTGTAGACAATGTTAGAATTAGATATAGAGCCGACAATGTTACCACTGCTTATGCGTATGGTTTAGACATTCGTTTGAATGGAGAGTTTGTTCCAGGAAGCGAAAGTTGGGTAAGTCTTGGTTATCTTAAAACAGAAGAAAATATAAATAATCGAGGAAATATTTCTAGACCTTCTGACCAACGTATAAAATTTGGAATCTTGTTTCAAGATTATGTGCCAAATTTGCCCAATTTAAAAGCATATCTTAATTTAGTTTACAATTCTGGAGTTCCGGGTGGTGCTCCTGCATATTCAGATGTTTATGAATACCAACAAAGATTGAGAGATTATAAAAGAGCCGATTTAGGAGTTTCTTATGTATTTACTGATGCAAAAAAACAGTACAAAACAGGGTGGCTTTCTAACTTTAAAGAGCTTACTGCTGGATTAGAATTATTTAATATGTTCGATATTCAAAATGCAATTACCAATACTTGGGTTAGAGATGTGTATTCTAAAAACCAATACGGTATACCCAATTTTATGACAGGTAGAGTGCTTAATTTTAAATTTAGTATTAAAATATAACGCTTATTAATTGTTTTACAAAAAAAAGCGAGTTAACCTCAATTAACTCGCTAAATCTAATATTTAATAGAAGTATTAACCCAAAATTTGCGCTGCATGAGCTTTGGTTTTTACTTTTAAAATAATGTCTTCTATATGTCCGTTTTCATCAATTACAAAGGTAGTTCTGTGAATTCCGTCATACTCTTTTCCCATAAACTTTTTAGGTCCCCAAACTCCAAATGCATTAATTACAGCTTTTTCTTCATCTGCTAAAAGAGGAAAAGGAAGTTGATGTTTATCAATCCAATTTTGTTGTTTTTTAGCAGAATCTGCGCTAGCACCCAAAACAGCATAACCTTTAGCCAAAAAAGATTGATAATTGTCTCTTAAATCACATGCTTCATTCGTGCAACCTGGCGTACTTGCCTTTGGATAAAAAAACAACACTAATTTTTTTCCTTTATAATCATTTAATGTTACCGTATTTCCAGCATTATCTTTTGCCTCAAATTGCGGAGCCTTATCTCCTATTTTTAATGTAGTCATTAGTTTAAATTTTTAGCACAAATTTACAAAAGTATACTGCGCAAAAGTCTTAAAGAATTTATAAAACCAAATTTAATATCTAAGTTAAGTTTGTATCTTTACCACAATTATTTACACAATGAACAAACAAGAAAAGGTAGCATTTGCAATAGATACATTACAAAAACTGTATCCAGAAATTCCCATTCCCTTAGACCATAAAGATGCATATACATTACTTATTGCAGTTTTATTATCTGCACAATGTACCGATATTCGTGTAAATCAGATTACTCCGATTTTATTTAAAAAAGCAGACAATCCTTTCGATATGGTAAAATTGTCGGTAGAGGAAATAAAAGAAATTATTCGCCCATGCGGATTATCTCCAATGAAAAGCAAAGGCATTTACGGGTTGTCTAAAATATTAATAGAAAAATACAACGGAGAAGTTCCGCAATCTTTTGAAGGTTTAGAAGCATTACCTGCAGTAGGACATAAAACGGCAAGTGTAGTGATGAGCCAGGCATTTGGAGTTCCAGCATTTCCTGTAGACACACATATTTTAAGACTAATGTACCGATGGAATTTTAGTAATGGAAAAAGTGTAGCACAAACAGAAAAAGATGCAAAACGACTTTTCCCAAAAGAGTTATGGAACGATTTACATTTGCAAATTATTTGGTATGGTAGAGAATACTCTCCTGCAAGAGGCTGGAATTTAGAACAAGATATTATTACAAAAACAATTGGAAGAAAATCTGTGTTAGACTCTTATTACAAGAAGAAATAATAAAAAAAACTTCAACCGAAGTTGAAGTTTTCTACTCTTAATTCAAATTCAATTCAATGTAGTTTTCTGATGAGGTTTTCACTATTTTTAGTGATTTGGAGTAATTAATCAAAAATTGAATTGTTTCTTTTTTGGGTTGCATCTGAAATTCAGACGACTTTTTAGCGTAAATTTGCATCATATATTTGTTTTAAATAATTGGTTTCTAAAACAGTAACGATACATTTTTAACTATATTGTTAATTCACTAAAATAATTTGATGTTTCTCTATTAGCTTACGCATGTTTATAAGAGCATATCTCATTCTGCCTAGTGCCGTATTAATACTTACACCTGTATTTTCGCTAATTTCTTTAAAACTCATATCTTTATACATGCGCATTATTAACACTTCTTTTTGTTCTTCTGGCAATTCATTTACAAGCTCTCGAACATCATTGTAAATTTGCTCTTTAATTAGCTGCTTTTCTGCATTTAAATTACCATCACTTAGCACAGAAAAAATATCAAAATCATCGGTATTATTAAAAGCAGGCATTCTGTTAGATTTTCTAAAATAATCAATAACCAGGTTATGAGATATTCTCATTACCCAAGGTAAAAACTTTCCTTCTTCGTTATAATTTCCCTTTTTTAAGGTTTTAATTACTTTGATAAAAGTATCCTGAAAAATATCTTCTGTAAGGTCTTTATCTTGTACTTTACTATAAATAAAACTGAACAAGCGTTGTTGGTGTCTATTAATTAAAATAGCTAATGAAGCCTCGTTTCCACTAATATATTGGCTAACTAAGGTACTATCTGAAATTGTTTTTTTACGTATCATAATTACTTTTAAGAAAAGCAAGAGGGCTTATCTTATATTATTAATTGTTAATAATTTTAAAGTAATTTTTTATTTATACGCTTAATATTCTGAGGTTTATATATTACAAATATGCTTATTATTTTTAACATGAACAAATTTCTCATAAAAAACATTAATGGCTTACTATTTAAAGTATTTTTTGGTAATTTTATACCTAATATATTTTGATTTATGAAGACTGATATTTCCAAGATTAATCCCAAAGAAAACATCATAATTAAAGGGGCTAAATTGCACAATTTAAAGAATATAGATGTTGTTATCCCTAGAAACAAACTCGTTGTTATTACAGGATTATCTGGCTCAGGAAAGTCTTCATTAGCGTTTGACACGTTATATGCAGAAGGTCAGAGACGCTATGTAGAAAGCTTAAGTTCTTATGCAAGGCAGTTTTTAGGAAAACTACATAAACCAAAAGTAGATTATATTAAAGGCATTGCGCCGGCAATTGCTATTGAACAAAAGGTAAACTCTACCAATCCTCGTTCTACTGTAGGAACCTCTACCGAAATTTACGACTACATAAAACTATTGTTTGCCAGAATTGGTAAAACATATTCACCAATTTCTGGTAACGAAGTAAAAAAAGACACTGTATCTGATGTGGTTCAATTTGTTAAAAAGTTTCCTACTCAAACAAAACTATTATTGTTAGCTCCTGTAATAATTGACAAAGACAGGGATTTAAAAACAGTATTAAAAGTTTTAGAACAACAAGGTTATGCAAGATTAAAATGGAAAGACACCGTATATAAAATTGCAGATTTTCCTCAAAAAGAGTATGGTAACGAACCTTTATTATTGGTAGTAGACAGAATTGTAACAAAAGAGAATGACGATTTTTACAACCGACTTGCCGATGCGGTTCAAACAGCATTTTTTGAAGGAAAAGGAAGTTGTTTTATAGAAAATTTATCAAATAATAACCTCACAGAATTTAGTAATAAGTTTGAATTAGATGGCATTTCCTTTCTTGAACCAAACACTCATTTGTTTAGCTTTAACAATCCTTATGGTGCGTGTCCTACTTGCGAGGGTTACGGCAATGTTATAGGCATAGATGAAGATTTAGTAATTCCGAATACCGGATTATCTATTTATGAAGATTGTATATTTCCTTTTAAAACACCCTCATTTGTTCATTACAAAGAAAATTTGATTGAAGTAGCATATCAATTCGATATTCCAATTCATAAACCTTGGTTCGAATTAACCAACACTCAAAAACAACTTGTATGGAATGGTAATTCTCATTTTCATGGAATTCATCATTTTTTTAATGCTTTAGAAGAAAAAAGCTATAAAATACAAAATAGAGTGATGTTATCGCGATATCGCGGAAAAACTACCTGCACAACTTGCCAAGGAAAAAGATTGAGAAAAGAGGCTAATTATTTAAAAATTAACGAAAAGAATATCTCAGATTTAGTGGCACTTCCATTAGACGAATTATCAGTATTTTTTAAAAGCTTACAGTTAGATGATTATCAAGAGAAAATTGGAAAACGCCTGCTAACAGAAATTAACAATCGTTTAGAGTTTCTAACAAATGTTGGTCTTAATTACCTTACCATCAACAGAACATCAAATACCCTTTCTGGAGGAGAAAGCCAACGTATAAATCTAGCAACATCATTAGGCAGCTCTCTAGTAGGTTCTATGTATATTTTAGATGAACCTAGTATTGGTTTACATCCAAAAGATACAGAAAAACTAATTGGCGTATTAAAAGCATTACGAAATTTAGGCAATACTGTAATTGTTGTGGAGCATGATGAAGATATTATGAAACAAGCAGATTATATTATAGATATTGGCCCAGAAGCAGGTACTTTCGGAGGAAATGTTGTAGCTGAAGGAACTTTTAATGAAATTATAAAATCCGCATCTTTAACAGGAGAATATTTAAGTGAATCGAAAAAAATAGAAGTTCCTAAAAGAAGAAGAACTTCTAAAAATAAAATCGAAATTATTGGTGCCAGAGAAAATAATCTACAAAATATAAATGTAAACATTCCACTAAACTGCCTTACTGTAATTACAGGGGTTTCAGGCTCTGGAAAAAGTACTCTAGTTAAAAAAATTTTATACCCTATTCTTCAAAAAGAATTAATGGGTTATGGAGACAAGATAGGTCAGCACACAGGCTTTAAAGGAGATTTTAACACTTTAAAACATGTAGAGTTTATAGATCAAAATCCTATCGGTCGCTCCTCTCGGTCTAATCCAGTAACGTATATAAAAGCCTATGACGAAATAAGAGCTTTATTTTCGAACCAAAAATTGGCTAAGATTAGAAACTACAAGCCTAAACATTTTTCTTTTAATGTTGAGGGCGGTAGATGTGAAGTGTGTAAAGGTGAAGGTGAAGTTACCATAGAAATGCAATTTATGGCAGATGTTCATCTAGAATGTGAAGCCTGTAATGGAAAACGATTTAAAAAAGAAGTGCTAGAAGTTAAGTTTGATGAAAAATCTATTGATGATATTCTTAATTTAACTATCGATGATGCTGTTGCCTTTTTTTCAAAAAATTTAGTTCCAAAAATCGCTTCCAAATTAAAACCATTACAAGATGTGGGACTCGGATATGTTCAACTTGGGCAGTCTTCATCTACTCTCTCGGGCGGCGAGGCACAACGTATAAAACTAGCTTCCTTTTTAGTGAAAGGAAATACCAAAGACAAAGCACTTTTTATTTTCGATGAACCTACAACTGGTTTACATTTTCATGATATAAAGAAACTTTTGGCAAGTTTTAATGCACTAATAGAACGCGGACATTCTATAGTGGTTATTGAACATAATATAGAACTTATAAAATGTGCCGATTATATAATTGATTTAGGTCCGGAAGGTGGTAAAAAAGGAGGAACTTTAGTTTTTGAGGGAACTCCAGAAGAACTGGTGAAAAATAAAAAATCATTTACTGCAAAATACCTAGCTGAAAAACTATAATTAATATATAGCCTATTCACATCATTTTTATTTTTAAAAAATTTTTACTGCTGTAAGATAAAATTTATTTAAAACTTTAAGCCACAAAAAAAGCTTCTTATTTCTAAGAAGCTTTTGTTTTGGGTGGAAGACGGGACTCGAACCCGCGACACTCGGTACCACAAACCGATACTCTAACCAACTGAGCTACAACCACCATGTAAATTCGGGTGCAAATATAACTATTTTTTTAATTTTAAAACAATAAAAAATTAAATTAATTTATCTAAATTATCGACAGCAACATAACGTTCTGACGTAAAACCTTCTGCATATTCCACTCCTATTAATCTGCCTAAATCTTTACCTCTATAATGTATACTTTCTTGAAAATTTTTAGATGAAATAGGCGTTTCTTCTTCTCTACTATTCGGATTGTAAAATTGTGAGGAATATGCCATTACTGCGGCAAGTTTCTTTTCTAAAAAACCAGAAACATTTACAACAACGTCTGGCGAGATATTTTTCCACTGAATATAATGATAAACTTGTTTTGGGCGCCATTTTTCTTGAGCAACTCCTTCTAATGCTGTTTCAATTTTTAACAATCCACTTAAAAAACACGCATCAGACACTAATTTACTTCCTTTACCATGATCTATATGCCTATCCTCTATAGCATTACATAAAACAATTTCTGGTTGATATTTTCGAATAATTTTTATAATTGCTAATTGGTGCTTTTTATCATTTGTAAAAAAACCATCAGAAAAACCTAAATTTTCACGAATAGAAACTCCTAATATTTCTGCTGCCTTTTTTGCTTCAACATCTCTTAAATCTGCAGAACCCCGCGTACCTAACTCTCCTCTTGTTAAATCTATAATCCCTACTTTTTTACCCAAAGAAACTTCTTTGGCTATGGTTGCTCCACAGCTCAACTCTACATCATCGGGATGCGCTCCAAACGCTAAAATATCTAATTTCATTTATTATATCTTTTTTAGTTTATTTGGTTGTAAGGGTTTTACGAATTGCTTGTTCTATATCTTCAATTAAGTCTTCTGCATCTTCAATTCCGACCGAAAAACGTATTAAACCATCTCTTATTCCGCGTTCTAAACGTTCATTTTCACTTAATAGTGCGTGAGTTGTTTGTGCTGGAGAAACAGTGGTACTTTCTAAACCTGCCAAGCTCATAGAAGGCTTAATTAAACGTAAATTATTTTGAAATGTTAACGCATCAATATCATCATTTAATTCAAATGACAACATGGCTCCAAAATATTTCATCTGCTTTTTTGCAATCTCATGCTGAGGATGACTTTCTAAACCAGGATAATATACACGAGAAATATCTTTGTTGGTTTCTAGATATTTAGCCATTATCATAGCATTTTTTGTTTGTGCTTTTACACGTAAATTTAACGTTTTTAAACTTCTCTCTAACAACCAAACGGTCTGATCACTTAAGTTACCGCCAAAATTGATAGCAGTATTCCAAATTTGAGAAATATGTTCTTTTGAAGCGGCAACAGCACCTGCGGAAATATCTGAATGACCTCCCATATACTTCGTGGCAGAATGCAAAACAATATCAATTCCTAAAAGTGCAGGGTTTTGATTTATTGGAGAAGCAAAAGTATTATCTATCATCGTTATTACTTTGTGCGCTTTTGCTAAGTTTGAAATTGCTCTTATATCTGTTATTCCTAACAATGGATTTGAGGGAGTTTCTATGTATACAATTTTTGTATTTGTTTTAATTAAACTCTTAAAATCTTTTACATTATCTGAGCTTGTAAAAGAATATTCTATGCCATACTTTTCAAACTCTGCTGCAATTAAATGAAAAGTACCACCATAAACAACTTGCTGTATAATTACATGATCTCCAGATTTTAAAAAAGCAAACATTGCAGATGAAATAGCTGCCATACCAGAACTAAAAATTAAGGCATCTTCAGTATGTTCTAACGCTGCAATTTTTTTACACAACATTGCTTGGTTTGGCGTATTAAAATACCTAGGATATCTTTTTTCTTCTACACCATCAAAAGCATAAGAAGTTGACATAAAAATTGGTGAAACAGCGCCTTTAAACTGTGTATCTTCCACCTCTCCTGTATGAACACAAATGGTATTTAAACCTCTTTTTTTTGAATCTTTCATAAATATTGCTTTAGACTCGCTAAAATACCAAATCCTATTTTAAAATTCTATATTTTTTGGATATCTTCGTAGTAATGATATCAATACTAATTATAGGTAACGGAAACGTTGCGCATCATTTGCAAAAAGCATTTAAAAAGATAAACACGTTAAGTGTTATGCAAATAGGTTCTAGAAATCTAAACAAAATTCCTTTTGCTGATATTACCATAATTGCCGTATCTGATAATGCTATTTCTGAGGTTTCAAAAAAAATTACAAATCCTTTTGTTGTTCATACAGCAGGAAATTTTGATTTAAAATCTTTACAAAATAATACCAGAAAAGGTGTTTTTTATATGTTGCAGTCTTTTTCGAAAGCAACAGATGTCAATTTTTCTCAAATTCCTTTTTGCCTAGAAGCAGAAAATAATGAAGATTATTTGGTGCTCGAAAGTTTGGCCAAAACTTTGGGTAATAAAATTTATAAAATTGACTCTAAACAAAGAAAGTTAGTTCATGTTTCTGCGGTTTTTGTAAATAACTTTACCAATCACCTGTATAAAATTAGTCGTGATATTTGCTCCCACAATAACATCCCTTTTGAAATATTATTTCCTTTAATTGCAGAAACTGCTAGGAAAATAGAAGTAATAACTCCCGAACAAGCCCAAACCGGACCTGCCGTTAGGAATGATACAAAAACAATCTCTAATCATTTAGAGTTATTATCTGCACAACATCAAGAAATTTATAGTATACTAACAAAATCTATACAAGAAAATACACATTCACAAAAAACACTAAATTAACATATGGAAATTAGTTTCAAACAATTACTACCACAAATAACTACCTTTATTTTTGATGTAGACGGTGTACTAACAAATGGCATGCTTACCATAATGCCCGATGGAGAATTGGTAAGACACATGAATGTAAAAGATGGATATGCCATGAAAAATGCACTCAATAAAGGGTATAAAGTTTGTATTATATCTGGCGGAACCAACGAAGGGGTTCGAAAAAGGTTGATGGCTTTAGGAATTGAAGATGTTTTTTTAGGTGCACATAATAAAATTGAACAATACAATGCTTTGGTAAAAAAATACAATTTACAGCCAGAAAATGTATTATATATGGGTGATGATGTTCCTGATTATCCCGTAATGAAATTAGTTGGTATGGCAACTTGCCCAAATGATGCTGTTAGAGAAATAAAGGGTATTGCTAAATATATTTCTGATAAAAAAGGCGGAGATGGCTGTGTTAGAGATGTAATTGAACAAGTTTTAAGAGTTCAAAAAAAATGGGATGAAAATTTTGATGCTAGCTTGTAAAAATATTTTCTCTATCTTAAGTGCCATTAATTAAAATAAATTTTAAATGAAAAAAATATTTTTTATGATCTTGCTTTCCGCAATTTCATTTCATGTTAATTCTCAAACTATTTTTGGAAAATGGAACTCTACAAATGAAAAAACAGGAGAAATAGATTCCGTTATCGAAGTATATGAAAAAAATGGTAAGGCATTTGCAAAGGTTATCGAAATTAAAGATCCAAAAAGACAAGGTTTAGTATGTGATTTATGTGAAGGTGCCAATAAAAATAAACCTATTTTAGGTTTAAACATTTTAGATGGTTTAAAAAAAGATGGCGATGAATGGTCTGGAGGAACAATTTTAGATCCACGAAATGGCAAGGTTTATAAATGTTATATAACATTAGAAAGTCCTAATAAACTTAAATTAAGAGGGTATATTGGTTTTTCTCTTTTTGGCAAAACTGCCTATTGGGAAAGAGCAAAATAAAAAGATTAAAAAGCACCCAAATTTATAATAAGTTTGGGTGCTTTTTTACTACTTTTAAATTAATGCACGCAATTTACTAGCTGCAATTTCTGCAGTAATATCTCTTTGTGGAGAGCCAAACATTTCATACCCTACCATAAACTTTTTAACAGTAGCGCTTCTTAATAGCGGTGGATAAAAACTCATGTGCCAGTGCCAATGTGAATTATTTTTTCCGTTTGTAGGTGCTTGATGTATACCACTAGAATAAGGAAAAGATGTTTTAAACAGAGCGTCGTAAGCTTTTGTTAAAACAGAAATGGCTTCGGCAAAAGCGGCTACTTGAACTGCTGTCATTTCTGTAATGTCTTTTTGACTATTCTTTGGGGCAATCATAACTTCAAATGGCCAGACTGCCCAAAATGGTGTTAGTACAACAAACTCAGAATTTTCATAAATAATTCTTTCTTTTGCCAAAAGCTCTTGATCTAAGTATTCTTTTAGTAAACTTTTATTATTTTTAATATAATATGAAAACTGGTTTTCATCTTTTTTATAAACTTCATTTGGTAATGTAGATTGACTCCAAATTTGCCCATGCGGGTGCGGGTTACTACACCCCATAACAGCTCCTTTATTTTCGAAAATCTGAACGTAATTTATGTTATTATTACTGCCTAATAAATCATATTCTTTTTGCCAAGTTTGTATTACTTTTTCTATGGCTATTGCTTCCATATCTGCCAAACTTTTAGAATGATCTGGGCTAAAACAAATAACTTTACAAATACCTGTTTCACTTTTTGCTTTTAATAAACCATCTGAAACTTCAAAAGAAGGAGAATTTGATTGCAAAGCAGCAAAATCGTTTGTAAAAACAAAAACATCCTTATAATCAGGATTTTTCTCACCATTAATTCTTGTGTTAGTTGCACATAAGTAACAACTTTTATCATACGAAGGTCTCTTTTCTTTTACAAGTTCTTCTTCTTGTCCTTGCCAAGGTCTTTTTGCTCTGTGTGGAGATACTAATACCCATTCTCCTGTTAAAATATTAAATCTTTTGTGAGAATAATCTTGCAAATTGCTTTCTAGTTCCATTTATACATTATTTATAATTCTTGTTCCTTTTGCTAATTTTACCTCGTAAATACTACAAGATTTATCAAACTCTTTTTGGTACCTTTTAGAAATATCTTTTTTAAACTCTTTTATAGCCGATTTTTCAATCAAATTAATTGTACATCCTCCAAAGCCACCACCCATCATTCTTGCTCCTAAAACTGCTGAATTGTTTACTGTTTGCTCTACTAAAAAATCTAATTCTTTGCAGCTAACTTTAAACATGTTACTGAGTCCGTTATGAGATTGATACAGTAACTTACCCACCATATTTACGTCATTTTTTTCAATGGCCCTAGAAAACTGTTGCACTCTCAAATTTTCTTCAATTACATACAACGCTTTTTTAAAATCTTCTTCAGAAACTTGGTTTTTCAACTTTTCTAAATCGGTTATTTTTGCATCTCTTAGTGCTTTTACACCCAACATTTCAGATACCTTTTCACAAACTTCCCTCCTATCATTATAGGCACTTTCAGATAAATCGTGTTTTACATTTGTATTAATTAAAAGTAACTTATAGTTATTAAAATCTATCTTGTAAGAAGTAGAAGTTACCGTTCTACAGTCTAATAATAATGCACTTTTCTTTTCACCAAACATGCTTGCATATTGGTCCATAATTCCGCATTTTACTCCTGCAAAATTATGTTCTGCTTTTTGTGAAACTAGTATCATTTCCGATCTGCTAAGGTTTAGCTTAAATAATTTATTAAGTGCAAATACCAAGCTATTTTCTAACGCTGCTGAAGAAGACATTCCTGCTCCTGTAGGAATATTTCCTGAAAAGGCAATATTAAAATTACCAAGTGTAATGCCTAATTTTTGTACCTCTGCAGCAACCCCAATAATATAATTTCTCCATCCTCCTTTAGGAATTCTTTCTAACGAAGTTAAATTAAAGGCATACATTTTGTTTTTATCAATGGCAAATGCCTTACAACTATCTGAATCTGATTTTTGAATTGCCATAAAAATACCTTTGTTTACAGCAGCAGGAAAAACAAAACCATCATTATAATCTGTATGTTCTCCTATTAAGTTGATTCTTCCTGGCGAAAAAATAAGTAATGGTGTTGTTTTATATAGTTGATGAAAAGTGTTTTTTACCTCTTTCAATATTTTTTTCTTCATTGTTTAGGTTTTTAAGTTTGATTGATTCATTATGTAATAGCAAGTTTCCACTCAACCGAATATTTCTGGTCTGGTTGTAAAACCTGCAGTCCAATTCCATTATTAAAACTATCTGAAATGCCAGTCTGTGGCTCTATTGCAATAGCATTATCTGTTTTGGGAGTATAAATTTGTAAAAATGAATTAGCAACTGAAGATTGAAGTTTACATTCATAATCAGAAGTTTTAAACAAAATAGTATTATGCGCTAAATCGTAACAATCGTCTAAAGATACACCACCAAAAAATAATGGCATTTCAGAATTAAATTCGGTTAATTTTGTTCCAATCATTTTTGAATTGTGCAGTACTTTCTGGGATGCTTGAAATTGAATACTACTATTATTAAAGTTCTTTGCATAAAAATATGGATGCCATCCAATGGTAAATGGAAAAGAGTGTGTATCTGTATTTTTAACTCGCGCTTTTATTCTTATTCCTTTATTGCTTAAAGTATACTTTATAAGAATATGATACGTAAATGGAAAACCACTATTTTTTGAAATTTCTTTATACTGAATAGTAACCGAAGTCTTTTTTTTAGAAATTGTGTACTTTTTTAATTCAAATACTTTATTGTAAACAAGACCATGTAGAGCATTATTATTTGCAGCTTCATTACAATTTAATTGATAATTTATGCCTTTAAACGAGTACTTACCATCATTAACTCTGTTTACAAAAGGAAAAAGAATTGCAGATGCATAGGTTTCTTCATAAGTTTTATATTTAAAATTTGCAAGAATTTGCTTTCCATTAATAACCAATGCTTGCAAACTACCACCTAAGTTTAAATCTATTAAAGCACTCGTATTGTTTACATTATCTTTTAATTCTAATAGATGGCTATTAGATGTTTTTATTTTATTTAATAAAATCATATTACAGTGAGTTTCTTAAAATTAATGACGTTGGATTTTCCATTTGTAAATATTCTTTCTTGTGAATTAATGAAGCTAAATTTTTACCCATTTTCTTAAAATCTGTAGAAATAGTTGTAATTCCGCCTTCCACTATTTCCTTTAGCATCGTGTCGTTATAACTAATAATACCAATGTCTTTTTTCAATTTGAAAACGGTATTCTTAAGTTTCTTAATAATTATTAATAAATTTTTATCTTCAGGTATAATATATAGTTCCCCTTTTTTAAGTGGTCGCCCAGAAATATTATTTACCACTTCAAAAGTTAAACCTGCTTTAGTACAAAATTTCAGAAAGCCTTCCTTCATGCCTTGAGGTTGAATTTTATCATCAAAAACCAATACTAAATTTGTGTATTTTTTTTCAATTTCATTTTTTACGCTCATTAAACAATTATAAATACTTTTCTCAAAATTTTGATAAATTGCTGAATAGGCATTTAGATTAGGTTGAAGTTGGTCTAAAATACAGACCTTTTCATTTGGTAAATTCTTAAGAATAACAGCTGCTTCTTTTAAGTTTGCAGGCATTATAATGTAGTAATTATACTGACCAATATGCTCTTTTATGAGGTTGTGAAAAAGCTTAGAATTAAAGTGATGAAAATAAATATCCACATAATAATTACTTGGCAGACTTTCTAAAAAAGAATTATACAAATCTTCTTTAAAGGCATTTAATTCATCAAAAAGTAAAAATATTTTTTGATGAACAGAAACATTTTCAGAAATTAAATAATATCCTTTACCTACTATAGAGTGAATAATTCCTCTATTCTTTAAATCGTTGTAAGCCATTAAAACGGTGTCTCTAGAAACACCCTGAGAATCTCTTATAAAGTTTATAGATGGCAGTTTCTCTCCCTTAACCAACACTCCGTTTGTAATATCAGACTCTATACTAGCAATAATTTGCTTGTATTTTGGAACTCCTATTTCATTTTTAACTTCTACCATAATAAAACAAATATACATTTAAATTTTAAATACCATACTAGTACCTACTAGTTTGTTAATTTTTTTATGATTCCTTTCATAATTATTTCTATATTTGGTTTCTTTATTCACTAACACAAATAACTAATATGAAATCTGGATTCGAATTTTGGGATTATGTAATTTTTATCGCTTACGCAATCTTAATACTTGGTGTGGGCTTATGGGTCTCAAGAGACAAAAAAGGACATCAAAAAAATGCCGAAGATTACTTCTTGGCAAGTAAATCTTTACCTTGGTGGGCCATTGGTGCATCTTTAATTGCAGCAAATATATCTGCCGAACAATTTATAGGAATGTCTGGTTCTGGCTTTGCCTCAGGTTTAGCAATTGCTTCTTATGAATGGATGGCTGCAATTACGCTAATAATTGTCGGAAAATATTTTCTTCCCATTTTTATAGAAAAAGGCTTATACACCATTCCAGAGTTTGTAGAAAAAAGGTATTCAACTAATTTAAAAACAATTTTAGCTGTATTTTGGATTGCACTTTATGTATTTGTAAACTTAACAACTGTTCTATATCTAGGTGCCTTAGCATTAGAAACCATTATAGGTATTCCATTAATTTATGGAGTGTTAGGTCTTGCTTTATTTGCAGCAGCTTATTCTATATACGGAGGGCTTTCTGCTGTTGCATGGACGGATGTAATTCAAGTTATATTTTTAGTATTAGGAGGATTGGCTACCACTTATTTGGCGCTAAATACACTATCAGACGGACAAGGTTTTATAGCAGGTTTAAATAAAGTATATGATGCTGTACCTGAACGTTTTGAGATGATTTTAGACGAATCCAACAAAGAATACAAAAATTTACCAGGTATTGCAGTACTTGTTGGTGGAATGTGGGTTGCAAACCTTTACTACTGGGGATTTAACCAATATATTATTCAAAGAACATTGGCTGCAAAATCTTTAAAAGAAGCACAAAAAGGTATTTTAATGGCAGCGTTTCTAAAAATGCTTATCCCTTTAATTGTAGTTATACCTGGTATAGCTGCTTATGTAATGGTAAATGATCCAGAAATAATGGCACGTTTAGGAATGGCTGGTCAGCAAAACCTACCCTCTTTAGAACAAGCAGATAAAGCATATCCTTGGTTGCTACAGTTTTTGCCAACAGGTTTAAAAGGAGTGGCATTTGCGGCTTTAGCAGCAGCTATAGTTTCTTCTCTAGCGTCTATGCTTAACTCTACTTCTACCATTTTTACTATGGATATATACAAGCAATATATTAACAAAAAAGCTAGCGATAAAGCAACTGTAAATACGGGTAGACTTTCTAGTTTAATTGCATTAATTATAGCTTGTATTATGGCTCCTTTATTAGGTAACCTAGATCAAGCTTTTCAATTCATACAAGAATATACAGGAGTTGTAAGTCCGGGAATTTTAGCGGTCTTCTTACTAGGGCTGTTTTGGAAAAAAACAACCAACAAAGGTGCTATTGTAGGCGCTCTTGTTTCGGTACCTATAGCCATGTATTTTAAAGTGGCTCCTAAAGGTTGGTCTTCGTCTTCGTTTTTTGTAGATGTACCTTTTATGGATCAAATGGGATATACATTATTATTAACTATGGTTGTTATTGCAATATATAGTTGGTTACAACACAAAGGTGCAGACGATGCAAAAGCAATAGACATAAAAAGAGAACTTTTTAAAACTACTCCGCTGTTTAATATTGGTTCATTTGCTGTAATACTATTATTAACTGTATTATATGCAATGTTTTGGTAAATGAACAGCCTATAATTCACCAAAAAAGACTGTCTTTAAAGACAGTCTTTTTTGTTTATAAAATTAAGCTATTAGTTTTTTTCTTCTAACATAGGCACAAAAGCAAAATCTCCTAATTCTTTTTTTTCAAATTCTTTGTTAGATTTACGAGTAAATAAAGTCATAATTTGAGTAGTAACTCCTACTGGTATTAATAGCATACCTCCTATTTTTAATTGTGCCAAAAGCGTATTCGGCACAAAAGGTGCACCGGCAGTAACTATAATTTTATCGAAAGGTGCTTGTTCTTTTAAACCAATATAACCATCTCCAAAAATAAATTTCTTGGGTTTGTAACCTATTTTAGGTAAAAAAAGTGAAGTCCTTTTAAATAATTCCCTTTGTCTTTCTATTGTGTAAACATGCGCTTTTAACTCTAACAAAACAGCTGTTTGATAGCCAGAGCCTGTACCAATTTCTAATACCTTATCACCTGGTTTAACAGCCAATGTTTGCGATTGAAAAGCAACCGTATAGGGCTGAGAAATGGTTTGATCTGCAGCAATAGGAAATGCCTTGTCTTGGTAAGCATGAGCTTCAAAACTAGAATCTATAAATAAATGACGTGGAATTTTTCGAATAGCATTCAGCACATTATTATCTACTATCCCTTTTGATGCTAAAACAGTAGCTAACTGGTTTCTAAGACCTTGATGTTTGGATGTATTTTTCAATTTTAACAAATTTACAGATGCTAAAAATAGTAATAAATATAAATACATTCTTATAAAATTGTATATTTGTTTTTACATAATATTGCTGCTTTTTAGCAGAAATTTAATCATTTCAAACAATTATTTAATCGGTGATATTCTTTTGTTTTAAGAGAATTAATTTATTGTTAACAAAAGAGTAGTATCCATTTTTAAAATTAAAAATATTTATATGCTAAAAGCAGGAGTTTTAGGTGCAGGACATCTTGGTAAAATTCATTTACGTTTGCTTGCGCAATCTGCAAACTACGAATTGGTTGGTTTTTACGATCCGTATACAGAAAATGCAAAAAAAGTTGCCGATGAATTTGGGTACACTCTGTTTAATTCTATAGAAGATTTAATTGCGGCAGTAGATGTTGTAGATATTGTTACTCCTACGCTTTCTCATTTTGAATGTGCCAAATTAGCCATAGAAAGTGGCTGTCATGTTTTTATTGAAAAACCAATTACAACTACTGTTTTAGAAGCTGAGGCTATAAAAACATTGGCAAGTCAGTATCATGTTTTGGGGCAAGTAGGTCATGTAGAAAGATTTAACCCTGCTTTTACGGCTGTTAAAAATATGATAGACAATCCTATGTTTATAGAAACTCACCGATTGGCAGAATTTAACCCAAGAGGAACAGATGTTCCTGTAGTGTTAGACTTAATGATTCATGATATTGATATTATTTTATCTGTGGTAAATGCTAAAGTTAAAAATGTTCATGCCAGTGGTATTTCTGTTATATCGGAAACTCCTGACATTGCAAATGCTCGTATAGAGTTTGAAAATGGATGCGTTGCTAACTTAACTGCAAGTAGAATTTCTATGAAAAACATGAGGAAATCTCGTTTTTTTCAAAAGGATGCTTACATTTCTGTAGATTTTCTTGAAAAAAAGTCTGAAGTAGTTAAAATGAAAGAGGTACCAGAAAAAGTAGATGAATTTGCCATGATTCTTCAGAATGCAGAAGGTGTGAAAAAGCAAATTTATTTCGACAACCCAACAATAAAAAACAACAATGCAATTCTAGATGAGTTAGACTCTTTTGCTGATGCTATAAATAACAACACCAAGCCGATAGTTTCTTTAAGCGCTGGTACTGAAGCATTAAGAGTAGCACAAATGATAATTGATTGTTTTTAATACTCAAAAATAGTACAAATAACTGCGTTAAGGATTGAAGTGTAAATCCTTTTTTTACTACAGATATTTATTTCTAAAAGTTGTAAGTATCTAGATTTTTAAATTTTAAAAAATCATAAAAAAAGATTGCAACGAAAAGCCTGTTAAAACGCCCAAATAAATAATTAAACTACATCACATGAAAAATATAGCTGTAATTGGAGCTGGAACTATGGGAAATGGTATTGCTCATACTTTTGCTCAATGTAACTTTAATGTTCATTTAATTGATATTTCTAATGAATCATTAGAAAAAGGAATAGCAACCATCGCCAAAAATCTTGACAGAATGGTAGCTAAGGATAAAATTTCTGAAACAGATAAAAAAGCTACTTTAAAAAATATTAGCACTTTTACTTCCTTAAAAGAAGGTGTGAAAAATGTAGATTTAGTCGTAGAAGCTGCTACAGAAAATGTTAATTTAAAGCTCTCTATATTTAAGGAACTCGACGAAAATTGTGATGAGCAAACTATTCTAGCTACCAACACTTCTTCAATTTCTATCACTCAAATTGGTGCGGCTACTAAAAGACCAGACAAAGTTATTGGCATGCATTTTATGAATCCGGTACCAGTAATGAAATTAGTTGAAATTATTAGCGGATATTCTACTTCTAATATGGTATTGGAAACCATTACCAACCTATCTAAAAAAATACATAAAATACCTGTTGCTGTTAATGATTATCCGGGTTTTGTTGCCAACAGAATTTTAATGCCAATGATTAACGAATCGATAGAAACATTGTACAACAACGTAGCAGGTGTAGAGGAAATAGATACGGTAATGAAATTAGGAATGGCACACCCAATGGGCCCTTTGCAATTGGCTGATTTTATTGGTTTAGACGTTTGTTTGTCTATACTTAATGTACTTTATGATGGCTTTAAAAATCCGAAATACGCTCCTTGTCCGTTGTTAGTAAATATGGTGACTGCTGGTAAATTGGGCGTGAAATCTGGAGAAGGTTTTTATGATTATTCATCTAGCAAAAAGGCAGAAAAAGTGGCTGAAATGTTTATAAAATAATATTTCACACTTTTTTTATGTGTACTCCACAAAAAATTTTATTTGTTTTATTATTTAGTTTTTCGTGGGTTGTAAACGCTCAAAAAGGAAAAAAGATTTTACTGAAACCTCAAAAAATTGGTTTCCTATATAACAATGCAAACGAAAAGAATTTTTTGTTTGATGATACCGATTATTATTATCATACAAATACATTTAAAGTTCAGGCTTTTTATAATTTGGGATATTGGCAAACATTTCAATTTCAGTTGGTTGTTCAACCACAAGTTCAAATAATTACACACCAACTGCTTAACAAATATTTCGTTTTAAACACTGAAAAGCAATTTTTAGAGAATAGAATTTTATTCACCACTAAAAAGAAAATGAATTTATATGGTTTAGAGCTTGCCTTTTTAATGCAAAAAGAAATAGCTAATAAACTATTTGCCATAGTTCAAATTGGTTTAGGAGTTGCCACCATAGATACTGCTACAGAAAGATTGGCCAAAGGTTTTACCTTTCTAGAAAACCTATCTGTAGGATTCACTTTTGATACATCTACAAAAACATCAATTTATTTGGGTAGTAACATTGGTCATGTTTCTAACTTCGAAACACAGCAACCAAATAGTGGATATTCTTTTTTAGGTTTTGAAGTAGGCATCTCTTACAAATTGTAAAATAATAAGTATCATAATTTATAAATTAAAAAACCCACACCGATGTTGATGTGGGTTTACTTTTATAAAAATTACTATTTTATTTGCCTAACCAAGAGTTTAACATCCAAATAGTTTTTTCTTGTTCAGCAATAAAATCAC
The DNA here is from genome assembly GCF_038024095.1 of Polaribacter tangerinus. NCBI lineage: Bacteria > Pseudomonadati > Bacteroidota > Flavobacteriia > Flavobacteriales > Flavobacteriaceae > Polaribacter > Polaribacter tangerinus. The sequence goes on from NZ_CP150668.1 coordinate 216,889, forward strand.
TCATCATAGAGTTGGTTCCTTCGTCATTTGCTTCGTCTGAAAGATGTAAGATAGTTCTTTCTATTTTTAATAATTCAGACAAAGAGTTAACCACTAACTCTACTCCTTCCACATCATTCGAAATGTTTTTTCCTACAGGCACAGTTGCATTATTAATATAATCTGTAAAAGTATGTAATGGCTTACCTTGTAAGGTTAAAATTCGTTCGGCAATTTCATCTATTTTTACTTGAGAGTCTGTGTAAAACTCCTCGAATTTTAAATGCAGTTCGAAAAAATTCTTCCCTTTAATATTCCAGTGTAAACCTCTTAAACTTTGGTAATATATTTGAAAGTTAGATAACAAACCATTTAAACTATCTACTAAATTTGCACTTTCTTTTTTGTCTAATCCTAAAATTGATGTACTCATAATTTTCTTTTTACTTTTTAAATTCACTGTAAATTTAAGAGAATTTTATGGAGATAAACTATAATAATTATTGATAGTTTTAATATCTTTATCAGAAATTATGATACCATGACCATCACCCAATTAAAATATGTTTTATCTGTTGCAGAATACCAAAATTTTACGGTAGCAGCAGAACACAGTTTTGTAACACAGCCTACTTTAAGTATGCAAATACAAAAATTAGAAGACGAACTCGGTGTTCAAATTTTTAATAGGTCTAAAAAGCCTATTGAATTAACCGAAGTTGGAAAAAAAATAGTCGAACAATCTAAAGTAATTGTAGATGAGAGCAATAGAATTTTAGATATCGTGCATCAACAAAAAGGGTATATTGGTGGTGAGTTTAAAGTAGGAATTATTCCAACAATAATGCCTACGTTGTTGCCAATGTTTTTAAATAATTTTACCAAAAAATACCCAAAAGTTAAGTTAATAATAGAAGAATTAACAACAGAAGAAATTGTACGAAAATTAACAGACGGCCACATTGATGCTGCGATTGCAGCAACACCGCTAGAAAATGAAGCCATAAAAGAAAGGCCATTATATTACGAACCTTTTGTTGGTTTAATTCCGCAAAATCATCGCTTGTTTAATAACAAACAAATTTCTGCTGACGAATTGGAAATGGAAGATATTTTATTATTGGAGGACGGACACTGTTTTAAAGACAGTGTAATTAATTTATGCAGAACACATAAAATTGATAATAAAAAAGGATTTCAGCTAGAAAGTGGAAGTTTTAATACACTTATTAAACTTTCTAAAGAGGGTTTAGGGATGACATTACTACCCTATTTGCACACTTTAGATTTAAACGATGTAGATAAAAGTCATTTAAGGGAATTTAAAAATCCGCCACCAGCAAGAGAGGTAAGCTTAATTTACCACAAATCTCAATTAAAAATGCAACTTATAGAAGCATTAAATAAAACGATAGACGGCGTAGTACGTGGAGCAATATCATTTTCTGACGTAAAAATAATAAGTCCTATTAAAAAATAAATAATCAATTCATAGTATTGATTACAATAGCCGTATCTGTTTTTTGTATTATTACTAAGTGCTTACTTATAACTCTAAACATATAGACTCCCAAAAAATAGCCTTTTTGTTTACCGATTTTAAGTAAGCATTTGTTTTTGAAAAGTGCTTTGAACCAAACCAGCCTCTCCAAGCGCCTAATGGTGATGGGTGTGGCGCCTTAAGAATATAATGTTTTTCTTTATTTATAAGTATCGATTTACTGTGTGCAAATTTTCCCCAAAGTAAAAAAACAATATTTTCATTTTCTTGAGAAATTTTAGAAATAACAGCATCTGTAAATGTTTCCCAACCTTTTTTTTGATGACTTCCTGCCTTATGAGCTCTTACACTTAAAGTCGCATTTAATAACAGCACCCCTTGATAAGCCCAAGACTCTAAATTTCCGTTGGTTGGAATAGAGCAATTTAAATCTGAAGAGAGTTCTTTTAAAATATTTTTTAAAGAAGGTGGTAATGCAACATTATCTTTAACAGAAAAACACAAACCATTAGCCTGGTGGTAATCGTGGTATGGATCTTGACCAATAATTACAACTTTTAAATTACTGGGTAAGCAAGTATTAAAAGCTGCAAAAATGTTTTCTTTCTCTGGAAAACATTGATGTGTTTGGTATTCATTTTCTACAAAAGTCATCAATTCTTTAAAATACTCTTTTTTAAACTCTTTATTTAGAATATTTTTCCAGCTATCAGCTATTTTTAGTTGCATTGTTTATTATTTTTGTAAAAAAATCAAAACTACACATTTGAACACAAATATTTCAGAAAAAACATTACAAGATTTAGAGTTTTCTACCGTTTTACATCATATTTCAGAACACTGTATAACTGGTCTAGGAAAAGAAGCTGTTCGAAGTATTGTACCAATTCTCGGTAGAAAAAAACTCTTTACAGAATTACACTTAGTAAATGAATATTTAAGTTCTTTTGAAAGTGAAAATAGGGTTCCAAACCATGGGTTTGATGCTATTACAGAAAGTGTTAAACGACTTAAAATTGAAAATAGTTTTATAGAAACTACAGCTTTCTTAAAAATAGCGACCACTTCTTTAACTGTTAATGAGCATATTAAGTTTTTTAATAAATTTAAAGTACAATTTCCAACCTTTTTTGAACGTACACAAAAAATTGAATTTACTACTTACATAGATGATGAAATAAAAAAAATAATAGACATATCTGGTGAGGTCAAAAACAATGCTTCTAGCGCTTTGAAGCAAATTAGGAGAGACATAAATGCTATTCGTGGTAAAATTGGTGCTAGTTTTTCTAGTGCACTTTCCAAAGCAATTAGTGCAGGATACCTAGATGATATTAAAGAAACTGTAGTAGACAATCAAAGAGTTTTAGCAGTATCTGCTATGTATAGAAGAAAAGTAGCAGGTAGTTTATTAGGTTCTTCAAAGTCTGGTAATATTGTATATATAGCTCCTCAAGCTACATTAGCTTATAGTAGGGAATATCAAAACTTAGTTTATGAAGAAAAACAAGAAGTTATAAGAATTCTAAGAGCATTGGGAGAAATTATTAGGCCTATGACAACTCTGCTAGAAGACTATATTACGTACTTAACTCATACAGATTGTATAAGTGCTAAAGCCAAGTATGCAAGAGAAATGCAAGCAGTACTTCCTAAAATAACAAAAGAAAAGAAAATATTTTTTAGGGATGCTTATCACCCTGTATTGTGGAGGAAAAATAATTTACAAAAAATTAAAACAGTATCTCAATCTATAGAACTGAATGAAAAACAACAAATTATTGTAATTTCTGGACCCAATGCAGGTGGAAAAAGTATCACTCTAAAAACAATCGGACTTCTTCAATTAATGATACAAAGTGGAATTTTAATTCCTGTTCATGAAAGGAGTCAAACTTATATTTTTGATAATATTCTTACAGATATTGGTGATAATCAGTCTATAGAAAATCAATTAAGTACTTATAGTTACAGGCTAAAAAATATGCGAAACTTTTTACGAAAATGTGGAGAAAGTACGCTATTTCTTATCGATGAGTTTGGTACAGGTTCAGATCCTGAACTAGGTGGCGCTTTGGCAGAAATATTTTTAGAGGAATTTTATAACAAAAAAGCATTTGGAATTATTACCACCCACTACTCTAACCTAAAAGTATTGGCCAATGAACTAGAAAATGTTACCAATGCAAATATGCAGTTCGACGAACGAACCCTAGAGCCTTTGTACAAACTTTTTGTAGGGCAAGCTGGTAGTTCTTTTACTTTTGAAGTAGCTCAGAAAAATGGAATTCCTTTTAGTTTAATTAATAAGGCTAAAAAAAGAGTCGATACCGAAAAGGTTCGACTAGATAAGACCATCTCTAAACTTCAAAAAGAGAGAAATAAGCTTCAAAAAAACTCAGATAATTTAGAAAAACAAAAAACTAAAGGAAAAGAACATTTAGAAAGTTTACAAGAGAAAGAAGAAAAAATTCAAGCAAAATTAGCAGGTTTTCAAGAATTATATGATAACAATCAAAAAATGCTTTCTCTTGGAAGAAAAGTAAATGAACTTTTTAATAAGTATTTTCAAAATAACAATAAAAAAGAACTCATTGCTAATTTTAACAAATGGGTTGCTGATGAAAAGGTTAAATATGCCAAAAAAAATCCGCTAAAAATAACCTCTAAAAATCAAAAAAAACAAGCAAAAATTATAGAAAAGCAATTGCAAGAAGTTATAAAAAAGGTTGAAAAAGAGGTTCTAGAAAAGGTAGTAGAAGTGAGAAAAGAGAAAAAAAATGAAGCAATAAAAGTTGCCAAAGAAAAAGCATCATATGAGTATAAAGTTAATGATAGAGTAAGAATAATAGATTCTACAAGTATTGGTACTATAGAAAAAATAGATAAAAATAAAGTAACGATTAACTATGGTTTGTTTACTACAAAAACTACCATAAATAAATTAGAGTTTGTAGAAAAGTCAAAAAAATAAAGAGTGTAAAAAATGTATTATTCTAGTTGCTAATTCTCAATTTCTGACTTTTAAATTGCCATATATGTAAAAATTAACAAAGCCTTTTATTCTGATGTATTAATAAAATTATTATTCAGATATTTGTAATTGATACTTTTAGAATTTATAAATGATTGACAACTCTACATTAGAAGTTTTAAATAAATCGCTTTCAGGCACAGTAGTTTATAGTAATTTACACAAAGCTATATACGCAACAGATGCTTCGGTGTATAGAAAAATACCCTTAGCAGTTGCTTATCCGAAAGATGAAGACGACCTGAAAAAGCTAATTCACTTTGCAACAAAAAATAATACTACTTTAATACCCAGAGCAGCAGGAACTTCTTTAGCTGGGCAATGTGTTGGAGATGGTATTATTGTAGATGTTTCTAAACATTTTACCAATATCATATCATTTAACGAAAAGCAAAAAACAATTAAGCTTCAACCCGGAATTGTTAGAGATTCTCTTAATAACTTCCTAAAAAAATACAACCTATTTTTTGGCCCAAATACTTCTACTTCAAACCGATGTATGATTGGAGGTATGGTTGGAAATAATTCATCTGGTAGTACTTCAATTAAATATGGAGTTACCAGAGATAAAGTGTTAGAAATTGAAGCCATTTTAAGCGATGGAAGTTCTGTTGTTTTCAAAGAAATAACATCAGAAGAATTTATAGATAAAACAACTCAAAAAACCTTAGAGGGCAATATTTATAAAACTATTTATGAAGAATTGCTCTCTAAAAAGGTTCAGAATGAAATTAAAAATGAGTTTCCGAAAGAAGCTATTCATCGAAGAAATACGGGATATGCAATTGACGAATTTTTAAAATCTGACTTATTTGGAGGAACCGAAAAAACAATAAATATTGCCAAATTTCTTACAGGTAGCGAAGGTACACTTGCATTTTCTACCGCCATTACAATTCAGCTAGACCTTTTACCTCCTGCCAAGAGCATCATGGTTTGTGCTCATTTTAAAAGTATTAACGAGAGTCTATTAGCCACAGTTACTGCAATGAAGCATAATTTATTTAATTGTGAGTTAATGGATAAAACCATTTTAGACTGTACAAAAAATAATAGAGACTTAGTAAAAAATCGATTTTTCTTAGAGGGAGATCCTGAAGCTGTATTAATGCTAGAAGTAGCAGCAAATACAGATGAAGAGGTTCTTCTGCTGGCAGAGGCACTTATTAAAGACTTAAAAAATAATAATTTTGGCTACCATTATCCGAAAGTGTACGGCAACGACATCGCAAAAGTACATTACCTTAGAAAAGCCGGTTTGGGTGCTCTGGGAAATATGGTTGGAGATAGAAAAGCAGTTGCTTGTATAGAAGATACTGCAGTAGCTTTAGAGGACTTACCTGATTACATCACAGAGTTTACAAAAATTATGGACAAATATCAGCAAGATGCTGTATATTATGCACATGCAGGAGCTGGAGAATTACATTTAAGACCAATTTTAAATTTAAAGAAAAAGGAAGATGTTGTTTTATTTAGAAAAATAACCACAGAAACAGCCGTTTTAGTCAAAAAATATAAAGGCTCCTTTTCTGGAGAACACGGAGATGGTATAGTAAGAGCTGAGTTTATTCCGCTAATGATTGGAGAAAACAATTACCAACTTTTAAGAAGTATAAAAAAAGCATTTGATCCAAAAAATGTTTTCAATAAAGGAAAAATTACAGATGCCTTTTCTATGGATAAAAACTTGCGATACGAAGTTGATAGAAAAGAACCCGTAATACCTACTATTCAGGATTTTTCTGACAGTGAGGGAATTTTAAAACTTGCCGAAAAATGTAATGGATCTGGAGATTGTAGAAAACCTGCAGAAGCAGGCGGAACAATGTGCCCAAGCTACAGAGCTACCAAAAATGAAAAAGATACTACGCGAGCTCGCGCAAACGCTTTAAGAGAATTTTTAACCAATTCTACAAAAGTTAATAAATTTAACCACAACGAGTTAAAAGAAGTTTTCGACCTGTGCTTAAGTTGCAAGGCGTGTGCTACAGAATGCCCAAGTAATGTAGATATTGCTACTATGAAAGCAGAATTTTTATATCAATATCAAGAATCAAATGGCTATTCTTTTAGAAGTAAACTCTTTGCCAACAACGTAAAATATAATAAAATTGGTAGTCTATTTCCTCAAATTACAAATGCTGTTTTAAACACTACATTGGCAAAGAAGTTCATGGGAGTTGCCACTGAAAGAAGTGTTCCTAGACTTGCAAATATACCACTAGAAAAATGGGTTAAAAAAAATGAATCTACAACAAAAGATAAAATTATCTATTTATTTTGTGATGAATTTACGAATTATTATGATGTAGAAATAGGAAAAGATGCTTTTTACCTTTTAGACAAATTAGGATATAATTTACAATTTGTTCCACATAAAGAATCTGGTAGAAGCTTTATTTCTAAAGGTTTTTTAAAAGAAGCAAAAGAAGTATGCAATCAAAATATTGCAATTTTTAAAAATATTATTTCCAAAGAAACTCCATTAATCGGTATAGAACCATCTGCTATTCTCACTTTTAGAGACGAATATATTCGACTAGCAGACGATAAAATTGCTGCACAAAATATTGCGAATAATGTGTTTACTTTCGAGGAGTTTTTGGCGAGGGAATTAAAAAATAATCAAATAAATACATCTTTATTTACTACAGAAGAAAAAACACTAAAAATTCATGGCCACTGTCACCAAAAAGCACTCTCTGGAACGGTAGCTAGTTTTGAAATTTTAAGTATTCCAAAGAATTATAAAGTTACCATTTTAAATACTGGTTGTTGTGGAATGGCAGGTTCTTTTGGATACGAAAAAGAGCATTTTACAGTTTCAATGCAAGTAGGTGAAGAATCGCTATTTCCAAAAATTAGAAATACAGAGAAAGATGTAGAAATAGTTGCTGCAGGAACTAGCTGCAGACATCAAATATTTGATGGCACAAAAAGACTTGCTAAACACCCAATTACCATATTAAAAGAAGCACTAAAATAAAGTTATGAGTAATAAAAATTATAAAGCTGCCAATAACAGATACGAAAAAATGAACTATAGACGTTCGGGTAAAAGTGGCTTACTTCTTCCTGAAATTTCGTTAGGACTATGGCATAATTTTGGTAAAAAAGACAATTTTGACAATGCAAGAAAACTACTAAAGTGCGCATTTGATAACGGTATTACTCATTTCGACTTGGCAAATAACTACGGCCCACCTCCTGGTTCTGCTGAAAAAAACTTTGGTAAGATTTTAAAAAAGGATTTAAAAAAATATAGAGATGAGCTCATAATTTCTACTAAAGCGGGTTACGAAATGTGGGATGGCCCTTATGGAAATTTAGGCTCTAAAAAGTTTTTGGTTGCTAGCTTAGACCAAAGCCTACAAAGAATGGGGTTAGATTATGTTGACATTTTTTATCATCATAGACCAGATTATGACACTCCACTAGAAGAAACAATGGGTGCGCTAGATTTAATAGTAAAACAAGGAAAAGCACTTTATGTTGGTATTTCTAACTACCAACCAAAAGAAGCTGAAAAAGCTTTTAAAATTTTAAAAAAGTTGGGAACACCTTGTCTCATTCACCAACCTAGATATAATATTTTTGATCGTTGGATAGAAAACGGGTTGTTAAATTTGTTAGAGGAAAGTGGTGTAGGTTCTATTTGTTTTTCTCCATTAGCACAAGGAATGTTATCAAATAAATATTTACATGAAATTCCTAAAGACTCTAGAGCAGTTAAAGAGAGTCCTTTTTTAAATGAAGATATGATTCGCAAAATGCTACCAAGAATTAAGTTGTTAAACGAAGTCGCATTAAACAGAAATCAAAATTTAGCGCAAATGGCCATTTCTTGGATTTTAAAAGACCAAAGAATAACCTCTGTGTTAATAGGAGCTAGTAAAACCACCCAAATTACAGATGCTGTAAAAGCTATTCATCATACAAATTTTACTGAGGAAGAAATTACAACAATAAACAATATTTAAGGTTTCTAAATAGTATTAAAAAAATAAAAATGAATTGATAAGTAGCTATTAAAGAAAAAAATTATATTTGTTATATCCATTCCTAATATAACAAGTATGAATATCAAAAAAAGCTATTTGCTTCTCTCACTACTATTTGCATTTAATAGTATTCAAAATTTTAGTCAAAATTCTGTAAACTTTTCCTTCCATCAAGACTTTAAACTTCTGGCCTTAGGAGATGATTTAGGAAACAGAGCAGGAACATTTAACTTTCTTGGAAGATTAAAATATGAAGCCCAAGCGGGTAAAATAGGGTATTACGTTTTTGGTACTGAATATGAAGAAGCCATATTATCTACTAAATATTCAAGGTTAGGTGGTTTTTTGGGATATTCTTTTATGGATGTTTTTAATAATTACAACATTCACATAACACCAACTATAGGTTATGGAAAAATTTTTAGAGCGGGAACGAATTTAAATAGTTGGTCTGGTGCCGTAGAATTTCAGTATTTTATAAATGATAAAATTCGAGTTAGTCTTTTAAACCAAGTAACCCAAAGAACAGACTTAGAGTTTTTATATGACGATTTAAAATACAGATATAGCTTTTTTTTGGGTGTTGAGTTTAAATTATTTACACCAAAAAAAAATTAAGAACTCCAGAACTCTCTTTTCTTATTTAGCGCTTCCTCAGTTTTAATATATTCTTCTGCTTCTTCTGGTGAAAGTACTTTTAAAAATGATGGATGCTGTTCTATAGCGTACTCAATTTTTGTAACTATTTCTGCTACAGTCTCGTTTTCATAATCTATCTCTAATGGCTCTTTAATAACCATAGATTGTAAAACATTTCGCTTTTTAATACTCAAGCCTTTTTTATCAAAAGACCTTCTAAAACCATCTATAACTATAGGAACAACTACGGGTTTATAAGTTTTAATAATATGTGCTGTTCCTCGTCTAATTGGTTTAAAAGGGGTAGTTGTTCCTTGAGGAAAAGTAATTACCCAACCATCTTTTATAGCTTTACCAATGTTAGAAATATCAGAATTTTTTACTTGACGCTTTACATCTTTACCACCACTTCGCCATGTTCTATCTATTGAAACAGAACCTGCATAAGCAAAAATTTTAGGCAGTAAACCTGCTTTCATAGTTTCACCAGCTGCAACAAAATAAATATTTAACTTTGGATGCCAAATATAACCTACATTTTTAATAGAATCATCTCTCCCGCTTAGTGCAGCATTAAAAACATGAAACATAGCAGCAACATCTGCAAAGTAAGTTTGATGATTAGAAATAAACAACACACCGCTTTCTGGCAAGTTTCTAAGAATTTCTGAACCTTCTATTTGTAAGCTGTTAAATTTTCTATATCTACCATGAGAAATAATACCGAAAACTCTTATAATAATCTTTTTTAAAAATAAAATATGACCAAAAGGATTTCTTTTAAACAAAGACATTTATGCTATTTGATTGGTTAGTTGATTAAAAACAAATCTACAAAAAAACTAATTAAAATCGAACCTCTATTGTAAGAGTTCTTTAATTTCTGCAAGCATCATTGCAGTAGCACCCCAAACTATGTGATTATTAAGTTTAAAGCATGGAACTTCTACATTGTTCATATAAGAATTGTTAATCGATACAGTCGAAATAGAGGTGTCATTTAATAAGTCTGTAACGAGTACTTCAATTGTTTTTGCTACTTCATAATTGGTCAAAAACAAGGGGGTCTCTTCTGAAAAACCTAAAAAAGGAGTTGCTAAAAAATTGCTAGGTGGTATGTATACAGTTGTTAATTCTCTTACAATATTTACCTTATTGGGCTGTATTCCTACTTCTTCAAAAGATTCCCTAACAGCTGTTTGTTGTAAGTTTTTATCTCTAACCTCTTTCTTACCTCCCGGAAAACTAACTTGCGACGAATGTGCTCCTTTGTAGCTTGCTCTTTCTGTTAAAAGAAATGAAGTTTCATTATTTTTATTTGGATAAAAAAGTGCTAAAACTGCAGCTACTTTTGGGTTATTGGCACTAATTTTATCCGTATCATATCGCTTACGAAGCTCAGGAGCTAGCTTAAATTGAGCGTTTATTCCTCCCAAACGATTGGATGTTATTTGAGGTATTTTTTTTCTAAATTGACTAAAATTCACTTTATAGTAATATATTTAGCTAAAATATAACTTTTCTTCCAAGAAAATTACATTATTTACTGTAAAACCTAAATGAAAAAATCCTACACAAAACTATTATTAAGTATAATTTTAGACGGAATTGGTTTTATTCCCATTCCCATACTTAGTATAATTTGGGCACCTATATCTAGTTTTATTATGACTAAAATGTATCCTAGTAAATTAGGCAAAATTGCGGCTGTTGTTTCTTTTATTGAAGAATTACTTCCTATAGATATTTTTCCAAGTTTTACTGTTATGTGGTTGTACACTCAAATTTTAATGAAATTTAAAAAAAGTAATACTAAAAAGTAGTTTTTTTATTTTTTGAATAAAAAACCAAAGCCCAATCTACTTAAAAACTTTTTTTCGAAATTCCAGAAAAAATGGAATTGCCCAAAAAACCATCCTACTATTGGAAGTGTAATCTGATAAATTGGAAAAATAAGTAAAAACCTTACTAAATAATATAAAAAAGGTGAAATTGAATTTACATCTAAACCAAAAAAGTTTGTTACTGGTTTAGCCACCCATGTAGCAAAAGAACCATTTATAGAAAATACTAATAGAATTGCTACTATAGACCAATTACTTTTTATACCCCATCGTTGTTTTAATTTTTCCATCACAACTATGCCTGTTTTTTTATATTTCTAAACATTAACCAAAATCCAATTAAAACTAATGGAATACTTAATACCTGACCTGTATTTAAAGGGCTAAACAACCACTGCTCTCCCCTTTCTTGAACTTGGGGTTCTTTTAAAAACTCTATTAAAAATCGTAATGACCATAAAACAGTCATAAACAACCCAAAAAGAAATCCAATTTGCTGCTTTTTTGCAGTTTTCCAATACAAATACCACATTACAAAAAACAACGCTAAATAACTAAATGCCTCGTATAATTGAGTTGGATGGCGCGCAGTAGTTTCACCTGCTGCCTTAAAAATTACACCAAAACTAGAACCTGTTTCTTTTCCATAAATTTCTGAGTTAAAGAAATTTCCAAAACGTATAAAGAAACCTGCCAATGCTACCATTATTGCCAATCTATCTAAAATAAATAGCCATGGCTTTTGTAAATGTTTTTTTGCATAAAAATACATAGCAATAGGAATTCCAATGGCAGCACCGTGACTAGCAAAACCAGTAAAACCTGTAAATTTCCAACCTTCAGAAGATTTTTTAAAAGGTAAAATAATTTCTAATAAGTGATTTTGATAGTAGTCCCAACTATAAAAAAATACATCTCCAAGACGCATTCCTACTAGCATAGATAAAAAAACATACATAAAAAGTGGATCCATTTTTTCTACTGGTATGGAATCTTTAATGTAAATTTTCTTCATAAAATGTAGTCCTAATACGAAGGCTGCCACAAACATTAAACTGTACCATCTGATCACAAAAAAACCTAAATCTATTCCTATAGATGGGTTCCACTCAATTGATAAAAAACTCATACTTTATATATTTAAATATATAGTTTTCTTTATTTTAGAAAACTAAAATTATTCATTATTATTTTTGGGCACAGGATCGAAACCACTACCTCCCCATGGATTGCAGCTTATTATTCTTTTCAAAGCTAACCAGCCACCGAAAACCAAACCATGCTTTTGTAATGCTTCTATAGTATAATTAGAACATGTGGGACTATATCTGCAACTAGCTGGTGTAAATGGCGATATAGCTACTTGGTAAAAGCGAACTAAAAGAATAAACGGATATGAAACTATTTTTTTCAAAAAAACTATACTCTAAGGGTTATCTAAAAACATTATTAAAATAAAAGATTGTAAAAACTAGCATTTTAAATTTTAAAAGAAATCTAATTTAAGGTAAAGGTAGTTCCTTCTTTTCCGTCTTTTAATTGTATACCAAGGGCAACTAATTCGTCTCTAATTTGGTCAGATAGCGCCCAATCTTTATTCTCTCTTGCCTCTTTTCTTAACTTTATCAACAACTCTACAACTCCGTTTATTTTTTCTGAGCTGTCTTCTGATTTTTCGCTCATCAACCCTAACACATCGAAAACAAATGCACGAATTGCTTCTTTTAAGGTTGCCAAATCTAAAGCTGTTAAACTTGCTTTACCTTCTCTAATTTGATTAATTAATTTAACAGCATCAAATAAATGAGAAATTAAAATCGGGGTATTAAAATCGTCATTTAACGCATCGTAACAAGCCTTTTTCCAAACATTTACATCAAAAGTTGATACTTTATCAGCTTCTATACTGTCTAAAAATGCAATTGCTTCCATTAATTTAGCATGGCCTTTTTCTGATGCTTCTAATGCTTCTCCAGAAAAATCTAAAATACTTCTGTAATTTGCTTGCATGTTAAAAAAACGAACAACAGATGCCGAAAATGCTTTTGGAAGAATCGTGTTTTTTCCTGTTAATATTTCGTTTGGCAAAATAAAATTTCCTGTCGACTTTGCCATTTTTTGACTATTTAAGAGCAACATATTTGTGTGCATCCAATAGTTTACCGGAGTTACCCCTGAACAAGTTTGAGATTGTGCAATTTCACACTCATGATGTGGAAATTTTAAATCCATACCACCACCATGAATATCAAACTGTTCTCCTAAATATTTGGTGCTCATTACAGAACACTCTAAGTGCCAACCCGGAAAACCATCACTCCAAGGAGATGGCCAGCGCATAATGTGTTTTTCATCTGCTTTTTTCCAAAGCGCAAAATCTTGTGGATTTTTTTTATCCGACTGACCGTCTAGAGTTCTTGTATTGTGTATTAAATCTTCAATTTTTCTGCCAGAAAGAATACCATAATTTCCTTTTTCATTATAAGCCAACACATCAAAATAAACCGAACCATTAACCTCATATGCAAAACCTTTAGAAATAATTTCTTTAATCATTTCTATTTGTTCAACAATATGGCCAGTGGCTGTTGGTTCTATACTAGGTGGTAAAAAATTGTAATTTTTAAGAACATTATGAAAATCTACGGTATACTTTTGCACTACTTCCATAGGTTCAATTTTTTCTAAACGGGCTTTTTTAGAAATTCTATCCTCGCCTTCATCCGCATCGTTTTCTAAATGACCTGCATCAGTAATATTTCTAACATAACGAACTTTGTAACCTAAATGTAATAAATATCTGTAAACAACATCAAAAAACATAAAAGTTCGAACATTTCCTAAATGCGCATTACTGTAAACAGTAGGTCCACAAACATACATTCCTACATATCCTTCTGTTATGGGTTTAAAAACCTCCTTTTTCTTAGAGAGCGAATTGTATATTTTTAACTGATTATCTTTGTATTTTTCCATTAAAAAAGTAACATTTAACAAACCATAAAGATAGGTACTTTATTAAGAATAGAGAAATGGAAAATTAGAGAAATTTCTAATTTTGAAAAACTAAAAATTCAGCTTCAAGATAGTTGTTTTTCTAAAAAAAAGGATAGTTAATAAATAAAAAATTGTGCTTATATATTGTTATAAAGTCTAATTTTTACAAATTTTTATTCATAAATTTACATATTATTTACTTCTATGAAAGCAAAAGAATCTGCATTACAAGAAAAAAAGGGAGTTTCACAACCTAAAGCTACAAACAAAACAAGTGCAGAAAGAATAAAGTTAAATAGAGCAAAAAACTACTCTGTAGAGGAGTATGTATCTAAAATTTTAAAAGGCAATGTTACTTTTTTAAGCAAAGCAATTACTTTAGTAGAAAGCACCAATAATAAGCACCAACAAAAGGCAAATGAAATTTTAGAACAATGTTTGCCTTACGCAAATAAGTCTGTTAGAATTGGAATTACAGGGGTTCCTGGAGTTGGAAAAAGCACTTTTATCGAAGCTTTCGGAACCTACTTAACTGCACAAAAAAATAAAGTGGCGGTTCTAGCTGTAGATCCAAGTAGCACTATTTATAAAGGAAGTATTTTAGGTGATAAAACCCGAATGGAGGCACTTGTAAATGACAAAAATGCGTTTATTAGACCATCTCCTTCTGGTAGTTCTTTGGGAGGTGTCGCCAAAAAAACAAGGGAAACCATTATTCTTTGTGAAGCTGCTGGTTTTGACACTATAATTATTGAAACCGTTGGAGTTGGACAATCTGAAACAGTCGTTAACTCTATGGTAGATTTTTTCTTACTTTTAAAAATTGCTGGTGCTGGTGATGAGCTACAAGGCATAAAACGCGGAATTATAGAAATGGCTGATGCAATAGTAATTCATAAGGCAGACGGTGAAAACATAGAAAATGCAAAAATTGCAAAAAATGCTTTTCAAAAAGCATTGCAACTATACCCTACTAAAAAAAGTAATTGGAAGCCAAAAGTTACTGTAGCAAGTGCTTTGTACAATAGTGGTATTCTAGAAATCCATCATATGATTAACGAATATTTAAAAATTACTAAAGAAAATAATTATTTTAACGAAAAAAGAAATGAGCAAAATAAATATTGGTTACTAGCAACTATTGAGCAAGCATTAAAAGATAATTTTTATAACCGAGCGAACATAAAAAAAGCGCTATCTGAAGAAATAATTCGACTAGAGAAAGGAAAAACAACTCCATTTAATGCTGCAAAAAGAATTCTCGAGAGCTAAGAATAAACATTCGTAATTTTAATGTAGAATTCTAAATAATAGTTCTTTTAAAATATCTCTATTTGTTTGGTTTGCACCTACTCCTTTACTTTTAACATCTGCTTCTCTTAACAAAGCAATTACTTGTGCAACTTTTCTCATAGGGTAGTTTCTTGCTGCTAAAAAATATTCATCCACAAAATAAGGACTTACTCCGAGTGATCTTGCAACAGAGTTTTTAGATTTATCTTTTAGCCCGTGAAACAATAACAATTGTGTAAAAAAACCATTTAATAGCGAAATAGTCATAACCAACGGGTTATTTTTTGGATTTTCTGCAAAGTAATTGATTATTCTGTTAGCCTTTACTATATTTTTTTCGCCAATTGCTTTCTTTAACTCGAAATTATTAAAATCTTTAGAAATACCTATGTTTTCCTCAATATCTTTATCGGTAATTATCGTTTCTAAAGGAAGAATAGTTATCAATTTCTCTATCTCATTAGAAATTTTACTTAAATCGGTACCCAAAAACTCTACTAACATTTGTGCAGCTTTAGGCTCTATTTTATATTTTTTTCCTGCTAAAATTTTTCGAATCCAATCTGCTACTTGATTTTCATACAATTTTTTACTTTCAAAAATATACCCCGTTTTTGCAATTGCTTTGTGTAGCTTTTTCCTTTTGTCTAGCTTCTTATATTTATAATTAAAAACAAGAACTGTAGTAGGCTGTGGTTGCTCTGCGTAGGTAACTAATTTTTCTATATTTCTGCTTAAATCTTGTGCTTCTTTTACAATAATAACCTGTTTGTCTGCCATCATTGGGTATCTTTTTGCAGCACTAACGATATCATCAATACTTACATCTCTCCCATACATAACCTGCTGATTAAAACCTTTTTCTGCTTCATCTAAAACTGTTTGTTCAATAAAATCAGAAATTTTATCAATATAATAAGGCTCATCTCCCATTAAAAAATAAATTGGCTTTACTTCTCCTTTTTTTATTGCTAAAACAATGTCTCTAATCTCGTCCATTTATTCTATTAAAAATTATAACCTAGCATTTAAATTATTGAAATAGTATGAGTATGCTAGAATTTTATTTATTTTTGATTGATGATAAAACTCAACCTACCCAACTACAAATTCAACATCAAAAGTAACGAAAATAAGACGCTTATTTTTGATAAACTCAGAAAAAAATTTTTGGTTATAACACCAGAAGAATGGGTAAGGCAACATTTTGTATCCTTTTTAATTGAAGAAAAAAAGTACCCAATAAGTTTAATAGCACTAGAAAAACAACTTGTAATTAATAATCGTACCAAAAGAACAGATATTCTTATTTTTAACTCTTTGGGCAATCCATATATTATTGTTGAGTGCAAAGCACCTTCTGTAAAAATTACTCAAGATGCTTTTGATCAAATAGCTCGATATAACTTAAAGTTAAAAGCAGACTTTTTGGTTGTTACTAATGGATTAACTCATTTTTTCTGCAAAATGGATTTTGAAAATGAAACCTACATTTTTCTTAAAGATATTCCTATTTACAAAAAAGGGTAAACTCGCTATTTTAACTTTTTTTTCTTCTTAATAATTTTTAATAATGTAATTTTGCCAACTTGAAAATAGCTGTCGTCATATTAAACTGGAATGGGCAAAAATTATTAAAACAATTTTTACCTTCAATTGTAGATTTTAGCTCTAAAGAAGCAACTGTTTATGTTGCAGATAACGCTTCTACAGATGATTCAATAGCTTTTGTTACTAAAAACTTCCCATCAGTAAAAATTGTTAAAAATGAACAAAATGGAGGTTATGCAAAAGGGTATAATGATGCTCTTTCTAAAATTAATGCAGATATATATTGTCTTTTAAACTCAGATATTGAGGTTTCTAAAAATTGGCTTACTCCAATTATTGATGTTTTTAAAAAGGAAGCACAAACTGCTATAATTCAACCAAAAATATTAGATTATAAAAATAAATCTAAATTTGAATATGCAGGAGCTGGCGGTGGATTTATAGATTTTTATGGTTATCCTTACTGCAGAGGGCGAGTTTTTAATACCATTGAAACAGATAAAGGTCAATATAACGATACTACAAAGATATTTTGGGCCTCTGGCGCTTGTTTATTTATTAGAGCAAGTGTTTACAAGGAAATAAACGGGTTAGATGAAGATTATTTTGCCCATCAAGAGGAAATTGATTTGTGTTGGCGTGTTCAAAATATTGGTTATGACATAAAATATGTAGGAACCTCTAACGTATATCATATAGGTGGCGCAACATTACAGGAAACAAATCCAGAGAAAACATATTTAAACTTTAGAAACAGTTTACTAAATATTGTAAAAAATGTACCGAAAAAATGGTTTTTGTTTGTGGTTTTTATGAGACTATTATTTGATGGAATTGCAGGTATCAAATTTTTATTAGAGTTAAGACCAGTTCATACATTAGCTATTATTAAAGCACATATTAGCTTCTACAAAAACTTTAATAAATTCTTAAACAAAAGAAAAAAACTTCAAAAAAAGCAAACTTATTACATACATACCAGTATTGTTTGGCAGTATTTTATTCTTCTTAGAAAAAGATTCGAAACTTTAAAATAGTCCTTTATTCTGCTTCATATAAAGACAAACAATCTTTTAAAGGTTTTCCTTCTTGATGCACACACTTACAAAAATCAACTCCTTTATAATTATTTTCCTTCCCTTTAAATTGTGATTCGCAATCGGAAAAGGAATTTCTAGGCACTATAGAAAAACCGTTTATAAAGAACACAATAACCAATGCAATAGATAATAAAACAACACTAAAAAAACCAGCAGGAAACTTATTACTACTTATTTTGAGAGTGTTTATTGGTACTAAATTTTTAGCGCTTTTAAAAGGTAAAATATATTGTAACCGATCGTAATGCCAAACTAGAAGAAATAAATTAGCTAATACCATTAAAGGAGCAGATATAAGTGACCCTTCAAATCTAACAGCATAAGAAAGTATACAAATATTAATAATGATTGGAAAATAGAGCAATGCACCTAAAACTACAGTTCTGGGAATAAGTAAAAGTAATGCTGCTACAATTTGAGCAATACCTATAAAAGTGTAATAATAGCCTGTTTCGTGTAGCGCTGTTAGGTAAGCACCCATTGGATGAATTTCAGATAAACCGCTAGCAAAACGTTCTCCTAAAACCTTCGTAATACCCGCTAAAATAAAGCCTAAAGCTAAGGTAAATCTACAAAAAAAAGAAAAATACCAATACCATCTATTCTGTTTAATAGTTAAATAAAATATGTGAAAGCTATTCAACATAAAAAGTAATCTTTAGTGGTGGTGTTATTAGAATGATTATAATATTTCTATACTCCCTTTCCCTTCTCTAATAACAGTTGGCTCATCTGTTAAATCTATTATTGTAGAAGCTTCATTATCTCCGAAACCACCATCTATTACAACATCTACTTTATGTTGCCATTTTTCGAATATTAACTCCGGGTCTGTTGTATACTCTAACACATCATCATCGTCTCTGATAGAAGTAGAAATAATGGGATTCCCTAAAGCAGCAACTAAAGATCTAATAATAGTATTATCTGGAATTCTAATTCCGACTGTTTTTTTCTTTTTAAAGGCTTTTGGCAAGTTTTTACTTCCTGGTAATATAAAAGTATAAGGACCTGGTAAAGAGTTTTTTAAGATTCTAAAAGTAGCTGAATCTATCTGTTTCACATATTCCGAAAGATGACTTAAATCATTACAAATAAAAGAAAAATTAGCTTTTTCTAGCTTAACTCCTTTTAATTTGGCAATTTTTTCAAGGGCTTTTGTATTGGTAATATCACACCCTAAACCATAAACGGTATCTGTTGGGTAAATGACCAAACCTCCTTTTTTTAAAACATCTACCACTTTTGCAATTTCTCTTGCATTAGGGTTATTTTCATAAATTTTTACAAACTCTGCCATTATATAAAAATACAAAAACTCAGCTTGATGAACAAACTGAGTTTTTATTTATTAGGGAAGTTGTGTAAAATTAAGATTTATCTACCAATCTAAAACCTTCGCCATGAATATTTAAAATTTCTACATTCTCGTCTTGTTTTAAATATTTTCTAAGTTTCGCAATGTAAACATCCATACTTCTAGAAGTAAAATAATTATCGTCTCTCCATATTTTTGTTAATGCCAATTCTCTGGGCATTAAATCATTTTTATGAATTGCAAGCATTCTTAATAGCTTGCTTTCTTTTGGAGACAACTTTGTAGGTTCGCCTTCTTCTCCAATAGATAGGTGGCGTAATTTAGAATTGAAAAATAATTTACCAATAGTAAACTCAAACTGCTCTGTCTCTGCAGTTGTATCAATTTCTTTACGCTGTAAAATTGCTTTTATTTTGTGTAATAAAACCTCAGAGTCGAATGGTTTGTTTAAATAATCATCGGCACCAACCGAATATCCTTTAAGAACATCTTCTTTTAATGTTTTGGCTGTTAAGAAAATAATTGGCACTTCTTTATTGGTAGATCGTATATCTTGAGCTAATGAAAAACCATCTTTTCTGGGCATCATTACATCTAAAATACACAAATCATAATCGCTATTTTTAAACATAATTAAGCCTTCAATACCATCATTTGCATGAGTTACGTTGTAATCGTTTAATGCCAAATAATCTTTAAGAACCGTTCCGAAGTTTGGATCATCTTCTACTAATAAAATTTTTTTACTTCCCATTTTTTCTTGTATTTGAATTGTTGTTTAAATTAAAGGTAGTTTTACCGTAAAAATACTTCCTTCTCCTTTTTCACTTTCTACAAAAACAGTTCCATGATGCTTTTCTACAATTTCTTTTACATACGCTAAGCCTAGCCCATGCCCTTTAACATCGTGAATGTTTCCTTTTTGTTCTCTATAAAATTTATTAAAAACTTGTTTTTGAACCGCTTTACTCATACCAATGCCCGAATCTTTTATTTTTAAAATAAAAAATTTGTTTGTGCTTTCTGTATACACATCAATTACAGGAGGGTTTACAGAGTATTTTATTGCGTTTTCTAGCATATTAACTATTACGTTTGTAAGATGAAATTGATTACCTGGCAACTCAGAAACCACCGCTTTAAAGTGCAAGTGAATTTTACCTTTTCTATCATCTAAGAGTAAGCTAATATGTGATATTGCGTCTTCTATTATGTCGTGTAAGTCTATGGTTTCCTTACTAAGATCTATTTGATTTTTCTCTAATCTAGAAATTCTAAGAACATTTTCTACTTGAGAGTGCATTCTTTTATTTTCATCTCGTATCATTTGTATGTAACGCAAAACTTTTTCGTCATCTCCCAAAATTTTTGGGTTTATTATAGAATCTAAAGCTAAATTTATGGTGGCAATGGGTGTTTTAAACTCATGCGTCATATTATTGATAAAATCTGTTTTTATTTCTGATATTTTTTTCTGACGAATTAATTGATAAAGTGAACTTGAAAATGCTATTACTATAATTAATATAAAGAAAATAGATAATAATAAAATAGTAGATATTCCCGAAAGTATCAACTCACTTTTATTAGGAAAGGTTACAAATAGATTGTAATTTGCATTTCCTTCATCATCATAAAACAAGGGATATTTATATGCCTCTGTTGTGTTTATGGTGTAATAACCCGATTTTAATTTTGTAGCCAAACCATCTTCTCCGTATACACCATATTTAAAATCTAGATGAATATTGTTCTTTGCAAGTTCTTCTTTAATAGTTTTTTTTAGTTCAGAATTACTAACTCTATTATGAATAGGTGTTTTTCTACTTAAATCATTTAAAAGCTCTGTAATTTGAATTTTACTAAAAAGATTGTATTCTTTGGTAAAGGAAAATCGTTGTTCATCTAATTTCGGAAACAAATTATCTGGTCCTTTTAATAAGGTAGATTTAAAATAATCTTTTTTACCAACAACTTTTTTAAAAATGATAGAATCATTGTCTAAAAAATCTGAAGGTAATTTAAAGTTTTTCTCTAAAAAAGTACCTGAAATAATAATTTTTTCGTTCGTTACCGTATCTATTTGCTGAATTAGATAACGGTTTAAATCTGCTTTATCTGCAATGCCTTTTTCTGCAATTAAAGCATCAATCTTTTTTTGAAAAGATGCTTGTTCCCTTTCATTAATTCTCTCGGATGCACGACCAAGAGACTTTTGAACATCATTTTTAAATTGTGCAGTCTTACTTTCTAATGCATTGTTTATCCAATATAGCTGTACAGTGATAATTCCTATTAAAGAAATACTCATGAGTACAACAATTAAAATAAACATTTTTTTACGCATAAATCAAATTTAATACTTTATAAAATTGAAATTATGGTTTTTAACTTAAATTAACTGATTTAATAAAATTTTAAGTGAAATTTAACATAAACACTACTATTTACAAAATTAGAGCTTTCTTTTTTGTTAAAATATTATGGATATAATGAACTTGATTTTTAGTGCTTTCTAGAGTAGAATTGTGAATTAAATAATGAGACTGCAAAAGCTTTTTATCTTCTTTCCATTGATTGTTAATTCGCTTTAAAATTTCAGATTCATTGGTATTGTCTCTCTTTATTATTCGCTTTACACGTTCATTTAACGGAGCTGAAACAGAAATTATTAAGTCGAATAAATGAGCATTATTACTTTCAAACAAAATTGCACTTTCATACATAATATAAGACGCATTTTGATGTTGTTTAACAAAATTTTGAAAATCACTTTTTACAGCTGGATGCACGATATTGTTTAACAAACTAAGCTTATCTTTATCATTAAAAACAATATTAGCTAAATAATTATTATTTAGCCTTCCATTTTGATAAGTTTCTGTCCCAAAAATTTCAATAAGTTTTTTTTGAATATCTACCGAAGAGTTCATTAATCTTTTTCCAGCAATGTCTGCAATGTAAATGGCAACATTATCGCTTTTTCGAAACATGTTCACAACCGTAGTTTTTCCTGAACCAATACCACCTGTTAAACCAATTACCATGTTATTTTTGTATTAGAAAGTCTATTTTATTGGGTATTATTTTATAGCTTTTAATTAAAGGGGAAATATTCTTTAATTTAGGAATTAAATAATTTAAATTATTACTTTGGGCAAACTCAAAATCACAATCTACCAAAAAGGAAGTTTCATTTATTTTATTAAAATCAGAAAGTGCCACAACGTACATAACTGTTACTTTATTTGAAAGAGTACTAATTTGTATATCTTTTGGCTTATTTATTATTTTATACGGAATTTGTAACTTTCCTTCTGTAAACTGTTTTACTTTCCCCGAAACGGTAACTACTTTTTCACTAAACTTTAAATTTTTTATTTCTTTAGAATACTTTAAAGTTGTTTTCTTTGAAAAATCTGAGCTAATGTTTTCTATTTTTAAAGGCAAAATTGGTAAACTTTCTAATTTAGAAACATAACTTTCTGGACCATAAATAGTAATACTATCTGGCTTTATAGAAATTGGAGCTACCAAATCATAACCAATTTTAAAATTTAAATTTAAACTAGAAACTATCGGAACTTTTTTACTCACTAAATTACCTAAATTCAAAAAAAGAGAATCTTTACCAATAGATTTTAAAACAATGTCTTTTGGCAATTGTTTCTGAATACTGTTTAGTTGATTTTTAGCTAAAATATAATAGTCATTTTTATGTTTACGCTTTACATTTTTTGCATCAATTACAACTTCTTTATAAAATATTTTTAAACGAGCTATTTTAAAGCCTGTGCCCGATAAATTTACTTCTAATTCTTTTTCTGGTATTTCTTGTACAATTTTACTTTTAGGAATTCCCTTATAAATAATGGGTAAATTGGTTGTAATGGTATATTGTTTGGATAAAGTAATAAGTAGCCAAATTAAGGTTGAAGCCAGTAAAAAAACTAGAAAAGTTTTAGATATTTTTTGCTTTGTTTTCAATACGTTGCGTTTTAAATATGCAATCTACACAAATGCTTTTACAAAAAAAAGTGAGTAATATTAATGTAGATATTACTCACTTTAAATAAAAAAAACAAGTAACCTACTTTTTAGATTTAGCTACTGTTGTATATTTATTAGTTAACTCCATAGAAATAGAAGCGCGTTCGAACTTAATTTTTCCGGCACCTGTTTCTATAGTTACCGTATTATCTGAACTGTTAATCTCAGTAACTTTACCATGTATACCACTAGAAGTTACTACTTTAGAGCCTGTTTTTATTCCTTCTTGAAAAGCTTTTTCTTTTTTCTGACGATTCATTTGTGGCCTTATCATAAAAAAATAAAGCACTATAATCATTGCGAAAAAAGGCAACATACTTGCCAAACTACTAGAATCGAACTGTAAAAAAATTGTATTGTAAATCATTATTTTGCTTTTGGAGTTACAGAACCTTTTATTGTTAAAATTTCTCTACCAGATGCTGTATTGGTAGATAAAGTTACTGTTTTGGTTTGTCTATTAGGTCTTCCGTTCGTGTTAAATTTTACCATAATGTCTCCAGTCTCTCCTGGCTTAATAGGGGCTTTTGGCCATGTTGGAACTGTACAACCACAA
Source organism: Polaribacter tangerinus (assembly GCF_038024095.1). Taxonomy (NCBI): domain Bacteria; kingdom Pseudomonadati; phylum Bacteroidota; class Flavobacteriia; order Flavobacteriales; family Flavobacteriaceae; genus Polaribacter; species Polaribacter tangerinus. The sequence continues at coordinate 240,755 of NZ_CP150668.1, forward strand.
GATCCTGTAGCATTAGTAATAACCAAGTCGGTATTACCAGAGTTGGTTACTTTAAAAACGGTTTCTACTAAATACCCTTCATCAACAACACCAAAATCGTATTCTTTTTTGTCTAATGTTAGCGTTGCTACTCCTTTTTTAATTTCTGCATCTCTAGTTTTAGCTTTTTCTAAATTTGATGTGTTAATTTTTGTTGTTGCACTATTATCGGCGCACGACGTCATAAAAAATGACATTACTAATAAAGTAAAACTGAAAATAATTTTTCTCATTGTGTATTTAATTTTTAAAATGTACTTAATTCTTATGATGTAAAAATAATATTTTTTTATGAACCATATGGTAAACATTATAACAGGCCTCTCCCTATTTTAACAATTTTGTTATTTGCTTTAAAGTCTTTAGATATTTTATCTAATACTCCATTAATAAAGTAACTACTTTTAGAGGTAGAATAATCTTTCGAAATTTCTATGTATTCATTTATGGTTACTTTTGTTGGTATAGAAGGGAAATTTAAAAATTCGGTAAGTGCCATTTTTATAAGAATCATATCTATTTCTGCAATTCTATCAGACTCCCAATTTGGTGTTTTTTCTTCTATATCTTTTTCATATTCTGTATGTTTCAGCACCGTCTTTCTAAATAAATTAGAAACAAATTCCTCATCATCAGTATCTTTATATAAAGCGCCAATTGTAAAAACCGATTTTTCTTTTTGCTTACCGAGTGTTTTTACTACCCAAGTATTTACAAAAGGTATATCATCTACCCAAGAAATCATAGTGTCTTCAAAATAATCTGCCAGTTTACTATTTGGTGCTATAATCTCTTTAAAAACAGCTATTACAAATTCTTTATCATCTTTAAAAGTTGTTGTTTCTGAACTAATGTAGTTTTTGTAAAGATCGCTTTGCAATAACTCTTCAAAAATTATTTTTACATATTCGTCATTTAGCTCCCAATTTTTTAAATTATTTAATGCTAAATAACTTTCTACACTAACACTTGTTGCTATTGCATTAATTAGCTTATTGTCTATAAATTTTGTGTTGGGTTTTAAGTCTTCTTTAGTAGCAAGTATTTTCTTTTTAGAGAGAGCAATTTTTTTGGAGGCTAATTTTTGCAATTCAACCAATAATTGTAAATTTAAAACGTATAAATCATACATTTTTAAAATACTATCTTTTAAGAATTTTTCTTCTTTTACAAGGTCATCATTATGAGATTGTAACATAGCGTATACAGATTGCATTACTTTAACTCTAATATGTCTTCTGTTAATCATTTCTAAAGAACTTAAATATAAAATGGCAAAAAATTAGTTTTTTTCACGCAGCAAAAATAGTATTATTTTGTTTCTAATTACAGAAGATTATAAAATTATTTTTACTTTTTTTTGGGTTTAAAAAGCCCGTAAAAGTCATTGTTTATTTTAGCAATTATAATGTATCTTCGTAGCTTAAAACTATTTTTCATAAATAAATTTCTGTATTGAAAGCTCTAAAATATATAAACAAGTTTTTCATAAAATATAAATGGCGTTTACTTATTGGTATTTTAATTACCATTTTATCGAAATTACTTGCTTTAAAAGTTCCTCAAATAGTAGGAGATTCTCTTAATGTTGTAGAAGATTTCCAGAACGGAAAAATTACTGATGTTGCTTTTGTAAAAAGAGAATTACTACAAAATGTATTGCTTATTATAGGCGTTGCAGTATTAGCTGGTTTTTTTACTTTTTTAATGAGGCAAACTATTATAGTTACCTCTAGACTTATTGAATTTGATTTAAAAAATGAAATCTATCAACAATACCAAAAATTATCTTTAAACTTTTACAAAAAGAATAGAACCGGCGATTTAATGAATCGTATTTCCGAAGACGTTTCTAAAGTAAGAATGTATGTTGGGCCAGCTGTAATGTATTCTATGAATATGTTTGTACTAATTTTAGTTGGTTTTACACAAATGATTCGTATCGATGTAAAATTAACTATGTATACATTAATACCTTTTCCTGTATTGTCTTTATCTATTTTTATTTTAAGTAAAATTATTCATAAAAGAAGTAGCATCGTTCAAGAATATTTATCGAAACTCACCACTTTTAATCAAGAGTTTTTTTCAGGAATTAGTGTTGTTAAATCTTATGGAATTGAGCCACTAATTATTAAAGATTTTGATAAAATTGCCAACGAAAGCAAAGAAAAAAACATTCATTTACAACAAGCCAATGCTTTGTTTTTTCCGTTAATGGTTTTATTAATTGGTTTAAGCAATCTTATTGTTATTTATGTTGGAGGTAAACAATATATTAATGATGAAATTCAAATAGGAACTATTATAGAGTTTATGTTATATGTAAATATTCTTACCTGGCCAGTTGCTGTAGTAGGTTGGGTAACTTCTATGATACAACAAGCAGAGGCATCTCAAGTAAGAATAAATGAGTTTTTAAATGAAAAACCAGAAATTTTAAATCACACTAACTCTCCTACTCAATTAAAAGGAGACGTTTCTTTTAAAAATGTAACTTTTACTTATGATGATACAAATATTACAGCTTTAAAAGATGTTAGCTTTACCGCCAAAGCTGGCGAAACTATTGCTATTTTAGGTAAAACAGGAGCTGGTAAATCTACCATTATAGAGCTCATTGCGCGTTTGTATGATACAAAAGAAGGAGAAATTACATTAGACAATAAACCCATAGAAAGTACGAACTTAAATGATATTAGAAATCAAATTGGCTTTGTACCGCAAGATCCTTTTTTGTTTTCTGAAAGTATTGGAAATAATATTAAATTTGGTAAAGAAAATGCTACAAAAGAAGAAATAATAGCAGCAGCAAAAAATGCAGTAGTACACGATAATATTATAGAGTTTCCGAACGGATATGACACTGTTTTAGGAGAGCGAGGTGTTACTTTGTCTGGAGGGCAAAAGCAACGAGTTTCTATAGCTAGAGCAATTATTAAAGACCCTAAAATTTTAATTTTTGATGATTGTTTATCGGCTGTAGACACAGAAACAGAAGAGAGAATTTTAAATAATCTAAAAAAAGTTTCTCAAAATAAAACCACCTTTATTATTAGCCATAGAGTTTCATCTGCAAAAAATGCCGATAAAATAATAGTTTTAGATGCTGGAAAAATTATCCAAAAAGGGACTCACAATCAGTTAATAAATGAAGAAGGATTCTATAAAAATTTATACCAGCAACAACTTTTAGAAAAAGAAAATTAATCTTTAACATTGCTACGTAAAATATTTTATTAGATTTGTTACCATAAAAAAACTATTATTCAAAAAATATGGCAGAGAGAGTTGAACAGGAAGAAATTTTTTCACAGGTATTAAGAGCAGGAAGAAGAACTTACTTTTTTGACGTAAGAGCAACAAAGGCAGATGATTACTATTTAACAGTTACAGAAAGTAAAAAGTTTACGCATGATGATGGTACTTTCCATTATCAAAAGCATAAAATATACTTGTACAAAGAAGATTTTACAGATTTTCATGAAATGCTAAAAAAAGCAACTGATTACATTATTAATGAAAAAGGAGATGAAGTAATTAGTGAACGCCACCAAAAAGACTTTAAAAAAGAAGATGGCAAAACGATTTCGAAAGAATCTGAAAGCGCTACAGGAAGTTTTACAGATATTTCTTTCGACGATATTTAGAATTTAAAAGATTACTATCTATTGTTTACATACAAATTATGTATTTTACAATGAGATAGCACCATAATAATTCAAATTCAATTTTACACAAAAGAAAAACCGCAAACTTAAGAAGTTTGCGGTTTTTCGATTTTATAAATAGTAGCTTTAAAAATTGAAGCTTTTGCTACATAGCACTAATAATATCGTATTTGGTAATTATTTGATGTGATCCGTTTTCTAAAGATACCAAAACAGCTTGATTTTCTTTCGTTATTAATTTAGAAACATCTTCGAGTTTAGCAGCTTTATCTACTATAGGGTAAGGTTTTCCCATTATATCTTTAATCGGTTTATCTGCAATATTTTTATCGGCAATAAAATGATGTAATAAATCGGACTCATCTATTGACCCTACAAAACCATTAATATCTCTAACTGGTAATTGAGAAATTTTTAAACTTTTCATTCTTTCAATTGCATGCGAAACTAATTCTTCCGTTTGAACAACTACCAAAGGTTTGCCATTGTGTTTTAACACCAAATCTGCAGCTGTTTTTATTTCTTCTTCTACAAAACCTCTATCTCTCATCCAATCATTATTAAACATTTTACCCACATATCTACTTCCATGGTCATGAAATAATACTACAACTACATCATCTTTTGTAAAATGTTCTTTTAATTGTAACAATCCTTTTACAGCGGCTCCGGCAGAATTTCCTAAAAACATTCCTTCTTCTTTTGCCAAACGTTGTGTATAAATAGCTGCATCTTTGTCGGTTACTTTGGTAAAACCATCTATAACTCCGAAATTAACGTTTAAAGGCAAAATATCTTCTCCAATACCTTCTGTTATATATGGATAAATTTCATTTTCGTCGAAAACGCCTGTTTCATGATATTTTTTAAAAACAGAACCATAAGTATCTACTCCCCATATTTTTACTGAAGAACCTGTTTCTCTAGCCTTCATTTTTAAATAACTACCTACACCAGAAATTGTTCCACCAGTACCTACTCCAACAACAAAATGAGTAACTTTCCCTTGAGTTTGTTCCCAAATTTCTGGTCCTGTGCTTAAAAAATGTGCTTTACAATTACTTGGGTTATCGTATTGATTAACATACCAAGAATTCGGTGTTTCTTCTCCCAATCTTTTTGAAACAGAATAATATGAACGAGGATCGTCTGGCTCTACATTTGTAGGACAAACCACTACTTCTGCTCCAACAGCTCTTAAAATATCAATTTTTTCTTTAGATTGTTTGTCCGCCATTACAAAAATACACTTGTATCCTTTTACAATTGCTGCTAAAGCCAGTCCCATTCCAGTGTTTCCAGAAGTTCCTTCTATAATAGTTCCGCCAGGTTTTAAACGTCCGTCTGCCTCAGCATCTTCTATCATTTGTAAGGCCATTCTGTCTTTTACAGAGTTTCCCGGATTAAATGTTTCGTATTTAGACAATACCAAACATGGTAACTCTTTGGTTAGCGTATTTAGTTTTACCAAAGGCGTATTACCAATAGTTTCTAGAATGTTGTTTGCGTAATTCATTTGTGTATTTTGTGCTACAAAGGTATCATTTTTTTTACGCGTTACACAACCGATAATAGTAGATTTTAGAAACAATTGGTAACCTATCTAAAATAAAAATAGAATAGTACTTTTGTTATTTTGCGTTAGCGATTGCAGCAATTGTTTGAACTCTTTTGTGCTTTTTTTGCACAAAAAGTGAGTGCGAAAAGCGCGCCTTTAGTGCTGTATGCTTACAGCACAAAGGAACGTCTAAAAAAAATATTAAAAAGCTTCTATAATGGCCAAATACAAAGGCATGCCCAATGTAATGTTAAATGGAAAGGTAATAGCCAGCGCCATCGGGATGTATAAACCTGGGTTTGCTTTTGGTGCAGCAAGTTTCATTGCTGCTGGAACTGCAATATAAGATGCACTAGCGGCTAAAATTGCCATAAGTAATCGGTTACCAATTTCATCTATGAAAAAACCACTAACAACAGCAATTAAACAGCCATTTATAATAGGAATAATGATTGCAAAAGAAAGTGTAAACCACCCTTTTTTTAACAGTGCTTTTAATTTTCCTCCACTGGTAATTCCCATATCTAATAAAAATACAGCTAAAAAACCTTTAAATAAATCTGTTGTAAATGGCTTAATACCTTCGGCTTGGGCATCATTTGTTAAATAACCTACTATTAAACTTCCTAAAATTAAAACAACACTTCCGTTTGTAAGCGAATGATGAATTACTTTTTTAAACGATGTTTTATTCTTTTTATCTTTAGAATAAAGGGCAATTAATAGAACACCTACAATAATTGAAGGAGCTTCCATTAGTGCCATTACTGCAACCATATGACCCCCAAACGGAATGTTAGACATTTCTAAAAAAGAAATGGTTGTTACGAATGTTACCGCACTTACAGAACCATAGGCAGAGGCAATTGCCCCTGAATTTTCTACACTTAATTTTAATCGTAATATATAGTAACAATAAACAGGGACTAATAAAGCCAAAACGACACCGAAAACCAAAGACCAAATTATTTCTGAAGTAATAACGCTGTGTGCTAATTCTTGCCCACCTTTAAAACCGATAGATAATAATAAATAAAGCGATATGAATTTTGACGAATTGTCTGGAATTTTTAAATCACTTTTTAGGTTTACCGCCAAAAGTCCTAGAAAAAAGAAAAGTAATGCTGGGTTTGTTAAATTGTCTACTAAATAATGTAAATCCATTTTTTAATTTGTTGTAAAGTAGAAAAAGTATTTTTAAATTTCTACTTCAGAGAATAAAATTAATTTTATAAAAAAATCAATCTATATTTTTGCTTTTAAGAGAATTTAAATATATGAAATGATTTTTTTTTATTTTTTTTAAACACAACAAAGAAATTAACTTTATTTCATATATTTTTATTTATATTTATTATAGTAATCATTTATATAATTTATGAACTATACTTTACATCAATTAGAAATTTTTAAAAAAATTGCAGAGTTAAAAAGTGTAACAAAAGCTTCTGAACAACTATTTTTATCGCAACCTGCAGTATCTATTCAGCTAAAAAATTTTCAGGAGCAATTTGGTATACCTCTTTTTGAAATTGTGGGTAGACGATTGTACATTACAGAGTTTGGCGAGGAGATAGCAGCGGCAGCAGCAAAAATTTTAAACGAAGTTGAGGCTATTAATTATAAATCGGCATTATTTGAAGGCCAATTGGCTGGTAAATTAAAAATAGCAATCGTATCTACTGCAAAATATGTAATGCCACATTTTTTGAGTGATTTTGTAAAACAAAATGAAATGGTAGATATTACCATGGCAGTTACTAATAAAATGTCTGTAATTAGAAGCTTAGAAGATAATGATTGTGATTTTGCTCTGGTGTCTACCATTCCTAAAAAACTAAATATAGAACGCATTGAACTAATGAGAAATAGGCTATATTTTGTAGCTGGAAAAAATTTTAAGTTTACTGAAAACAATTCCATCACCGAAGAGTTTAAAAATGCTTTATTTATTTTTAGAGAAAACGGTTCTGCTACCAGATTGGCAATGGAACGGTTTTTAGTTAAAAACAAAATTGAAGTATCTAGAAAAATGGAACTAAGTTCTAACGAAGCAGTAAAACAAGCAATTATTGCTGATTTAGGAATTTCTATTATGCCAATTATTGGTATAAGAAGCGAATTGGAAAAAGGAGAATTACAAATTTTAAAAGTACAAGGACTTCCGTTAGAAACTAATTGGAATATTATTTGGTTGAAAACTAAAAATCAATCTTTAGTTGCAAAAGCATTTAAAAACCATTTAGAAAAAAATAAAAATCAAATAATTGATAGTAAGTTTAAATGGTTTCGAAAAGTGAGTTATTAGGAAAATTTGATAGATTTTGATGGGTTAATTTTTGTAATGATTTGAGAGGGAATTAATAGCATTAAAAAACATAATAACAAGGTACCCAAGTTTAATAATACAATTTCGAGTATAGATATTTTAACTGGCAACACATTCACATAATAAGTGGCCGGGTTTAAAGTAATTATTTCGAAAAAATACTGTAAAAATATTATAAGTAAACCAATTAAATTTCCCCAAAAAAGTCCTTTTATAATTAAATAAGTAGCGTTGTACAGAAATATCTTTCGGATACTAGTATTATAACTTCCCAACGCTTTTAAAAGCCCTATCATTGGTACGCGTTCTAAAATTAAAACTAATAAAGCTGTTATCATATTTATACCTGCAATAAGAATCATAATTGCAATTATAAACCATACATTATTATCGAAAAGCTGAATCCATTCGAAAACGGTTGCATAACTTTCTTTGATAGTTTTTGCGTTTAAAGTGGCTCCTATTGCCGAATAAATTTCTGAGCCTTTTTGGTCTATGGCTTCAAAATCATCTAACACAACTTCAAAACCACCTACTTCATTTTCCGACCAATTTAACAATCGCTGAACTTCTCTAAGGTCTCCAATCATCATATTTTTATCGAACTGAGAAAAACCAGAGTCATAAATTCCAACAATCGTATAATTTCTGTTAGAGGGAATGGTACTTTCTACCGATTTTAAAAAAGTAGCTTTTACAACATCATTAAGGTTTAATTGCAAACGATTTGTTAAGGTTTTAGAAAGTAAAATTTCTGTATTTCTATCTTGGTTAAAATTTGGTAATCGTCCTTCAATAATGTATTCTTTAAAAAGTGACCAATCATAATCTGAAGAAACGCCTTTAAAAATAATTCCTTCAAAATCTGAATCTGTTCTTAAAATTCCTGCTTTATAAGCATAGACTTGTACATTTTTAATTCCTTTTACAGCATTGAAATTGGGGTAAAAATCTTGATTTTTATCAATTGAAGTTGTAGAAACATCCGAATTATTTTGATCATAATTTACAATTTGAACATGCCCTTTAAAAGCGGCCATCTTATCACGAATTTTTGACTGCAATCCACCAGCAGTTGCTACTGCAATTAGCATAATAATAATTCCCAATGAAATAGCGGTAATGGCAATTTTTATTATTGGAGATGAAATACTATTTTTATACTTTTTACCGGCAATAATGCGTTTTGCAATAAATAACTCGTAATTCAATTTAATGATAAAATTAATTCACTTCAAAAGTACATATTTATTCTTATTTCTTTTGTTCAATTTTCAGCTGATTTCATGTAATTCAAAAGTACCTGTTTCTCCAAAAACAAGTCAGCAAAAAAATCTATTACCTCTTAACGAAAAAGCAAAAATAGATACCATAATTACAGGAGCCGAACTAACAGAATTATACCTACCGCTTTTAAATGACAAAAATATTGCCGTAGTAGCCAACCAAACTTCTGTAATAAAAGTAACAGCAAAAAATAATTTTGTACACCTTGTAGATAGTCTTCTTTCTTTATCTGTAAAAATAAAAAAAGTTTTTGCTCCTGAGCATGGCTTTAGAGGAAAAGCAGATGCTGGTGAACTCATAAAAGATGGTGTTGATAGCAAAACAAAACTCCCAATAATTTCTTTATATGGTAAAAACAAAAAACCTAGCAAAGCACAATTGGCAAATATAGATCTAGTTTTGTTCGATATACAAGATGTTGGTGCGCGGTTTTACACTTACATTTCTACGTTACATTATGTAATGGAGGCTTGTGCAGAATTAAACATTCCGCTAATAATATTAGACAGGCCAAATCCGAATGCACATTATATTGATGGTCCTGTGTTAGAAAAAGCACATAGTTCTTTTGTTGGCATGCACAAAGTTCCGGTAGTTTATGGAATGACTATTGGCGAATACGGAAAAATGATAAATGGCGAGCAATGGTTAAAAGCTGGTGTTAAAACAAATTTAACCGTTATTCCTGTTCAAAATTATGCTCACAACACTCCCTATTCTTTACCAATTAAACCATCACCCAATTTACCAAATGACAAAAGCATAAACCTCTATCCTAGCCTCTGTTTTTTCGAAGGAACAAGGGTTTCTGCTGGAAGAGGCACCAACAAACAATTTCAAATTTATGGCGCTCCATTTTTAAAAGGCTACACCTTTACTTTTACCCCAAAAGCCAACGAAGGTGCTAAATACCCCAAATTTAAAGATAGGGTTTGCTATGGAGAAGATTTATCGAAAGAAAATACACTCTCTAAAATAAATATATCCTATTTAATAAAAGCTTATAATCAAAAAGGAAATGAGCAATTTTTTAATGATTTTTTTACAAAATTAGCAGGCACAAAAAAATTACAAGAACAGATAGAAAAAGGATTTACTGAACAGGAAATTAGAGAAAGTTGGGCCAAAGGAATACGCAATTTTAAAAAAATTAGAAAAAAATATTTGATTTATAAATAATTATCTATTGGTATTTTTTTCTCATGATATTTAAATAGACAACTAATTTTCCTCTATTGCTGTTGGCTTTTTATATCCTTGAAAAGGCTGTTTTAATAATTCTTTTAATGATGAGTTTTTTTCTTCGTTAGGAAATGTATCTACACCATACACAATTTTATTTCTGTCTAGTTTCATATAGGTTCCGAAAACACGATCCCAAACAGAAAAAATATTACCATAGTTAGAGTCTGTGTATGGTAATTTGTAATGATGGTGAACTTTATGCATGTCGGGAGAAACTATAAAATAGCTTAAAAAAGTATCTAATTTTGATGACATTTTAATATTGGCATGGGTAAATTGAGTAAAAATTAATGACATTGATTGGTAAATAAATACTATTGCAATAGGGGTTCCAACTACAAAAACACCCAATAATGTAAACGCAAATCGAACAACACTTTCTATGGGATGATGTCTATTTGCTGTTGTTGTGTCTACTTTATGGTCTGAGTGATGTACCAAATGAACCATCCATAAAGGAGCTATTTTATGCTCTGTGTAATGTGCCAAATAGGCTCCAAAAAAATCTAAGAGTAAAACACCTAAAAGTGTATACAACCACAAGGGCATTTCTGGCAACCAATTAATAATTCCGAAATCATTTTCTGAAACCCAATCTGCAGTTTTCAAAAGCAAAAAAGCGAAAGCAAAGTTAACAATTACCGTTGTTAAAGTAAAAAACAAATTTGGAAATGCATGTTGCCATTTTTTGTAATTGAATTTAAACAATGGAAAAGCTCCTTCTATAAGCCAAAAAAAAGTAATACCACCAACTAAAATGATACTTCTGTGAGCGGTAGGAATCGTTTCAAAATAATTAAAAATAGTTTCCAAAATTCTTTAAATTTTTTATTAAAGATATAAAAATTAAAAAATATATGACCTTTCTATCAAACAACAGGCACTCTTATCTTTTAACTTTTTTATTAGAAGTTAAAGAAACTCTTTGTTTAAGAGCCTCTACAATATTAAAAGTTGCAGGACATATAAACGTATTTGCCACTGTTAAATCGGTTATTTGAATAAATTTTCTTCTATCTGTATGTGGGTATTCTGCGCATGCCTTTGGGCGAACATCATAAATTGAGCAAGTATTATCTGACGTGTCCAAAAAAGAACAAGGTGCTTTTTTTAAAACCATAAAATCGTCTTTATCTCTCTCTAAATAAGTTTGCACAAAATCTGCAGCCTTCATTCTTACATATTTGGCAATTCTTTTAATATCGCTTTCTATAAAAATAGGACTAGTTGTTTTACAGCAATTACCGCAAGATAAACAATCTGTTTTTTTAAACTCCTCATTATGTAACTCTTGCATAACATAATCTAAATTTTTTGGAGTACGTTTTTTAAGATTTTGAAAATATTTTTTATTCTCTTTTTCTTTTAATGAGGCTAATTTTGGTAATTCTGCTATACGTTTTTCCATAATTGCAAAAATACAATTTAATGATTAGAAAATATTTTTTTTGAGCGGCAATACTACATTTCTAAAAACCAGTAAATTATATTATTATATTTAGGATTTGTAATTTGTAGGAGTTATTATTTAAATTATAAAGAAACAGCAAGATTACCTGTAATCAAAACTAACTTAAGAGATATAAATTAATACCCCTTTAGCATCATATTAGAAAATTATTAATCACTAAAATCAATCTAAAAAACAAATAAAAATCCTTAATTTTGCAACTCATTTTTTCAAAATTCAATGAATATCCAACATAAAATAGAAGTTACAGCAAAAGAAGGTTTTCAGTCGCTTTACAAAGTGGAAATTCCTTCCGTAGAATTACAAGCCACTAGAAAAGAATTTGAGGGAGATATTACCTTGGTTATTTTTCCGTTGTTACGTTACAAAAAAGGAAACCCTGTTGCCATTGGAGAAGAATTAGGGCAATATATTACAGAAAATGTGCCTGAAATAACTAGTTTTAATGTTGTTAAAGGCTTTTTAAATTTAGTAGTTGAAGACAAATTTTATACGGAGTTTTTTAATAGTATTTATGCTGATACTAACTTTGGCATTTCAAGTTCAAAAGAAAACGAAAAAGCTATTATGGTAGAGTATTCTTCTCCGAACACTAATAAACCACTACATTTAGGTCATGTTCGAAATAATTTATTAGGGTATTCAGTAGCAGAAATTATTAAAGCCGCAGGAAAAAAAGTATATAAAACCCAAATAATAAATGATAGAGGAATTCATATTTGCAAATCTATGTTAGCTTGGCAAAAATTTGGAAATGGAGAAACTCCTGCAAATACAGGCTTAAAAGGAGATAAATTGGTTGGTAATTATTATGTGAAATTCGACCAAGAATATAAAAAAGAAATTAGCAACTTAGTAGCTAATGGTTTGTCTGAAGAAGATGCCAAAAAACAAGCGCCTCTTTTACTAGAAGCCCAAGAAATGCTACTAAAATGGGAAGCTGGAGATGAAGAGATTGTTCAACTTTGGAAAACAATGAATAGTTGGGTGTATGCTGGTTTTGAGGACACCTATAAAAATATGGGAGTTAATTTTGATACTCTTTACTACGAAAGTAACACTTATTTATTGGGTAAAGATGTTGTTGCACAAGGCTTAGAAAAGGGTGTTTTTTATAAGAAGGAAGATGGATCTGTTTGGTGTGATTTAACCGATGAAGGCTTGGATGAAAAAATAGTTCTAAGAGCAGATGGTACGGCTGTTTACATGACTCAAGATATTGGCACAGCAATACAACGTGTAAAAGATTTTACAGACGTTGGAGGCATGGTGTATACAGTTGGTAATGAGCAAGATTACCATTTTCAAGTACTTTTTTTAATTTTAAAAAAATTAGGTTTCGATTGGGCTAATCAGCTACATCATTTAAGCTATGGAATGGTGGATTTACCTTCTGGTAAAATGAAATCTAGAGAAGGAACTGTTGTAGATGCAGATGAATTGATGGAAGAAATGACCGAAACTGCTAAAGAAATTTCGGAAGAACTAGGAAAACTAGAAGGCTACTCAGAGGCTGAAAAAAACAACTTATACAAAACAATTGGTTTAGGTGCTTTAAAATATTTTATTTTAAAAGTAGACCCTAAAAAAAGGATATTATTTGACCCGAAATCTTCTGTAGATTTTCAAGGAAATACTGGTCCTTTTATTCAATATACCTATGCAAGAATTCAATCTATTTTAAGAAAAGCACATTTTGACTATTCTAAAAAAGTAAGTATTTCTTTACATGAAAAAGAGAAAGAATTATTAAAACAATTAGCGCTTTTTCCAGAAACAATTGAGCAAGCAGCAGCAAATTATTCTCCTGCTATTGTTGCAAATTACACCTATGATTTAGTGAAGGAATTTAACTCATTTTATCAAAATGTATCTATTTTAGGTGAAGAAGATAATGATAAAAAAATATTTAGAGTTCAGTTAGCAAAAAAAGTTGCCGATACTATAAAAGCTGCATTTTCTTTACTCGGAATTTTAGTACCAGAAAGAATGTAAAATAGTTTTATGTTAGAGAACATTAATTATAGTCTAAATAAAATAAAAGTTAGTAAATTTGCATGCGTTAAGGATAGAACGGCCTGTTTGAGCTCTCATGCTTTTTTGCATGAAGCGAGTAGTGAAAGCCAGTAAAAACGCCCAACTTCTTAAAATAATATTATAATTATTTGAAGTAACTTAAAAATAAAACACAAACTAAGAAATATACAATTATGAAATACGACATCATTATTATTGGAAGTGGTCCTGGAGGATATGTAACAGGAATTAGAGCTTCTCAATTAGGTTTTAAAGTAGCCATTGTAGAGAAAGAATCTTTAGGTGGAATTTGCTTAAACTGGGGATGTATTCCTACAAAAGCACTTTTAAAATCTGCACAGGTTTATGATTATTTAAAACATGTAGATGAGTATGGTTTGAAAGCTGAGGCCATTGATAAAGATTTTGATGCCGTGATAAAAAGAAGTCGTGGTGTTGCAGACGGAATGAGTAAAGGAGTTGCCTTTTTAATGAAAAAAAACAAAATTGATATTATTGATGGTTTTGGAAAGATTAAAGCAGGCAAAAAAGTAGATGTAACTGATGCTGATGGTAAAGTTACCGAATATAGTGCAGACAATATAATTATAGCTACTGGTTCTCGCTCTAGAGAATTACCAAATTTACCGCAAGATGGTAAAAAAGTGATTGGGTACAGAGAGGCAATGACATTACCAAAGCAGCCAAAATCTATGATTGTAGTTGGTTCTGGAGCTATTGGAGTGGAATTTGCACACTTTTACAATACCATGGGAACTGAAGTTACTATTGTAGAGTTTCAACCAAATTTGGTGCCTGTAGAAGATATTGATATTTCTAAACAATTTGAACGTTCGATAAAAAAAGCAGGTATTAAAGTAATGACTAATGCCTCTGTAGATGCTGTTGACACCTCAGGAAATGGAGTTGTAGCTACCGTTAAAACGAAAAAAGGAGACGTTACTTTAGAGGCTGATATTGTACTGTCTGCAGTTGGCATAAAATCGAACATAGAAAATATTGGCTTAGAAGATGTTGGAATTATTACAGACCGAGATAAGATTTTAGTAAACGACTTTTATCAAACTAATATTCCTGGTTATTACGCAATTGGAGATGTTGTACCAGGACAAGCATTAGCACATGTTGCCTCTGCAGAAGGTATAACGTGTGTAGAAAAATTAGCTGGTTTACATACAGAAAAAATAGATTATGGTAATGTACCTGGTTGTACGTATGCTACTCCAGAAATTGCCTCTGTTGGATTGACGGAAGCAAAAGCTAAAGAAGCTGGTTACGAACTTAAAATTGGTAAATTTCCGTTTTCTGCCTCTGGAAAAGCAAAAGCTGCAGGAACACCAGATGGTTTTGTAAAGGTTATTTTTGATGCAAAATACGGAGAATGGTTAGGTTGTCATATGATTGGTGCTGGTGTAACAGATATGATAGCAGAAGCCGTATTAGGAAGAAAATTAGAAAC
This sequence comes from Polaribacter tangerinus, assembly GCF_038024095.1. NCBI lineage: Bacteria > Pseudomonadati > Bacteroidota > Flavobacteriia > Flavobacteriales > Flavobacteriaceae > Polaribacter > Polaribacter tangerinus. The sequence goes on from NZ_CP150668.1 coordinate 255,851, forward strand.
TACTGGGCATGAGGTGCTAAAAACAATTCACCCACACCCAACAATGAGTGAAGCAGTTATGGAAGCTGTTGCAGATGCTTATGATGAAGTAATTCACCTATAAGAATAAGTTTACTAACAACTGATAATTGTGAACTCATAACTAAAAAAGTACTACACTTATCTACAATAATGTAGTTTTAAACGAAAACCGAAGCACTTTGCTTCGGTTTTTTTTGTATATTTAAACAACTTAAATAACAATCAAAAATTTATACAAAAATGAAATTAAAATACCAAAGCGTACTTAACCTAGGGGAACAACTAAACATTAAAAATGGTGATGTAAAGGAAGAAAATGGCGTTTTACATGTAAAAGGATTGGCAAAAAACCAATATGAGAAAAATCTTTTGTGGGACGAAATTAAAAAAATAGGCGGAGAAAACCCTACCGATATTATTGCAGATATCTCGGTTGAAGATGCTAGTGTATTCGCAAACCATACTGTTAAAAAAGGAGAAACATTGGGTAAAATTGCAAAGCACTACTACGGAAACGCTATGAAATATACTGCTATTTTTGAGGCTAATAAAAACATTTTAAAATCTGCAGACTTAATTCATCCCGGACAAGAATTAGTAATTCCTAATCTATAATAAGTTTTTACTAATTACTGCGAAAAACCGAAGTTTTTACTTCGGTTTTTTTTATATTTAACCTTAAATTTAGGGAATGAATTCTAAGGAATATTATCAAAAGAAAAATAATGGATTTATAAATTATTGGCAAAAAAGTAGACAAAATAGGTTTAAATATGCTTCGTTACAAAGTATCTATTTTATTACTCCACTGTCGGTTATCATGCAGCTTTTAGAGGGTTATAAAAGTTTTATCTTTATTAATTTTATGATTAAATTTATAATTGGGCTTATTAGCTACTTTTTACTCACCTACTTTATTACGTTTGTACTTCATGAAAAAAGATTTAAAAAACTAACAAACAAAAGCAAAAATTTGATCACTAACTCACAGAAATTCGTCAAAGAAATTACTATTGGCGCACTAAAGTTAATAATTGCTGGTATTTTTATTGGTTATTTTAAGTCTTACGATTTTTGGATTGCAATACTATTAGCAACAAAAGTAGCTTTTGATATTTATGCACTTGTATTAAAACCTATTCGAAAAAAATGGATACTTCTTTTTGGCATGCTACTTACTTGTGTTGCAGGTTTAATTGGTGAAAAATGGGGCGTAACAAATGGTTATTGGGAATATCATAAGATAGAAAACAGTTTACCTCTTTGGCTCCCTTTTGCCTGGATTTTAGCATTTATTTTCTTATATAAATTAGAGTCTAAATTAATAGTTCTATTAAAAAATAAAACACTGCGTAATAAAATAATTTTAGCAATAATTTTGGCATTATTACTCCCAGCCTTTGGTGAAATTATTACTATAAAAATGGGTGTTTGGACCTATTATTGGCCTTATCAAATTTTTGGAGTTCCACTATATGCATTCTTATGCTTAGCTTTTGTTCATATGCTTGTTTATTTTATTCTTCATCTAATTTTTAAAAAGCTAAATATTAAAGATACAGTTTTTAATTAATGGAAAATGTTTAACATTAATTTAAAAAACTTAAACATTAAAAATAAGCATACACTTTTTTTATTTCTTATATTTGTAGTAGTATACAACTGTTTAAATCTTATAATTATTTCATGTAAATATTTAGGTTTTAACACTATTAAGCTTTGTTAAATTTAATACTATGGCATTTTTAATCATTTTTATAACTTTTTGGGCAATGGAATTTATGGCATGGTTTACCCATAAATTTGTTATGCACGGTTTTTTATGGAACCTACACTTAGACCATCACGTACCGAATAAAAATAGCTTTCTAGAAAAAAATGATGCCTTTTTTTTAATTTACGCTGTTCCTTCTTGGCTATGTATTATGCTAGGATCTATGTATCAAACTTATACTGTAATGTACATAGGGTTTGGTATTTTAGCGTATGGTATTGCTTACTTTTTAGTGCATGAAGTATTTATACACCAACGTTTAAAATGGTTTAGAAATAGCAATAATTTTTATTTAAGAGCTATAAGAAGAGCACATAAAATTCATCATAAACACCAAGGTAAAGAACATGGAGAGTGCTTTGGTATGTTAATTGTGCCTTGGAAATTTGTAAAACAAGAGCTTAAAAAAGCAAAAGCTTAATGAAAAAAGCAATTGTTATTGGTGCAGGAATTGCAGGAATTGCCTCGGCAATACGATTACAAAAGAAAGGATATTCTGTAACTGTTTTAGAAAAAAATAAATACCCTGGAGGCAAACTTACCTCTATTGAAGGAAACGGTTATCGCTTTGATGCTGGTCCATCTCTATTTACAATGCCTAATCTTGTAACTGAACTTTTTGAACTTTGTAACAAAAAAGCATCAGATTATTTTTCTTACGAACGCTTGGATACACTTTGTAATTATTTCTTTGAAGATGGAACAAAAATAAGTGCCTCTGCAAAAATTGATGAGTTTGCAAATAATGTTCAAAAAAACACCAAAGACACTGCTAAAAGCGTTAAAAAACATTTAAAAAAAAGTGCGTTTATTTACAATGCTACAAATGAACAATTTCTTAATAAATCGTTACATAAGGTAGGATCATTTTTATCATTTAATACGATTAAATCTATTTTAAAACTTCCATTCTTAGATATTTTTAATTCTATGAACGGAGTTAATGAAACTGCTTTTAAAGATTCAAAAACTATTAGAATATTTAACAGATACGCCACTTATAATGGTTCTAGCCCTTACAAAGCTCCGGGAATTCTTAATATAATTCCGCATTTAGAGTATGGCTTAGGAGCTTATTTACCCCAAAAAGGCATGCACGAAATAACCAATAGCCTTGTAAAATTAGCCAAAGACATCGGTGTAACCTTTTTATTTAACCAAAAAGTAAAAACAATTACAACAACCGGTAAACTAGCAAAATCTGTAATTACTTCAAAAAATGAATATACTTGCGAAATTGTAGTTTGTAATGCAGATATTCATACCGTTTATGAAAAATTACTTCCGTCTGCTCAAAAATTAAAAAAAGTAGATAAACAAGAACGTTCAAGTTCTGCCTTAATATTTTATTGGGGTATTCGAAAAGAATTTAAAGAATTAGACGTTCATAACATATTTTTTACAGAAAATTACAAAGAAGAATTTAAACATCTATTTGACCATAAAACTATTTACAAAGATCCTACAGTGTATATAAATATTACGAGTAAAAAGATTACATCGGATGCACCAGATGGAAAAGAAAATTGGTTTGTTATGATAAATGTACCTTCTGTTTATGAACAAAACTGGGAGCAAATGATTGCTGAAGCTAAAAAACAAATTTTAGCTAAATTAACTAGAATTTTAAACCAAGATATTGCCCCTCTAATTGAATTTGAGGAACTATTAACACCCCAACTAATTCAAGATAAAACTAACTCCTACAAAGGTTCTTTATATGGTACCTCTAGCAATAATAGATTCGCTGCTTTTTTTAGACATAAAAACTTTTCTTCTGAATATAAAAATGTTTTCTTTTGTGGTGGTAGTGTTCATCCTGGTGGTGGAATTCCGTTGGCCTTATCATCAGCAAAAATTATAGATACTCTTATAAAATGATAGAAAAAACCAACAAAAATAAACAATGGATAATCCTTTTATTGTTATTTTACTTTTTTGGATTGCTAGGAATTTCTTTAGAAATTACAAGAGGTTATTTTTTACCGTTAACTCCTTTAAATTTACTAATTACACTTTTTGTATTTCTAAAAGTTACTGATAACTTTAACAAAAAATTTATATTATTATCAACTATTATTTTCCTTGTAGGTTTTTCCGTTGAAGCTGTTGGTGTAGCAACTGGTGTATTATTTGGTAGTTATAGTTACGGTGATGCATTTGGACCGAAAATATTTGAAACTCCGTTGCTTATTGGTGTTAACTGGTTATTTTTAGCTTTTAGCAGTTATGGAATAGTGCAATATTTTACTAAAAAAACTTTTTTCCTTATTTGCATTCCTGCTTTGTTAATGACAGGATTAGATTTTTTAGTAGAGCCGATTGCTATAAAACTAGGATTTTGGAATTGGGAAAACAATGTAATCCCTTTACAAAATTATGTAATGTGGTTTGTAACAAGTATTTGTATTCACAGTATAATATATTTGTTTAAACCTGCTTTAAATACTAAAATAAGTTTTATTGTTTTTGCTGCTCAGCTTTTTTTCTTTGGAATCTTAAACCTAGTTCTTTAAATATTTGTGGCTTTTAAAACCCTAATAATTAGCTAAAATTGCCTTGTTTATCTTTTTTATTAATGAGGGACCTTCATAAATAAAACCAGTATAAATTTGAACCAAATCTGCTCCTGCTGCAATTTTTTCTAATGCATCATTTGCAGAATGAATACCTCCTACTCCAATAATTGGGAAAGAAGCATTAGATTTTTTAGATAAATATTTAATAACCTGAGTACTTTTGTCTTTGATTGGTTTACCGCTTACACCACCATTTCCTATCAGTTCTAATTCTTTTTGTGATGCTTTTAAATTTTTTCTACTTGTAGAAGTGTTCGAAGCAATAACACCATCTATTGCTGTTTCTGCAACCAAATCTACAATTTCATCTAGCTGATTCGTATTTAAATCTGGAGCAATCTTTAATAAAATTGGTTTTTTAATTTTAAATAAATCATTCTCTTTCTTACATGCCTCAATGAGCTCAACTAAATACTCTTTATCATTCAGTTTTGCATGACTACCAACATTCGGACAACTAACATTTAGAACAAAATAATCTACAAAAGGATGAAGTTCTCTAAAAACTTCTAAGTAATCTTGTGTATAATCTTCAGGAAGTGTACTGGTATTCTTACCTATATTACCACCAATAATCACTTTCTTTTTATTTTTCTTTAAATTTTTAATTGCCTCAGCTACACCATCATTATTAAATCCCATTCTATTAATAATACCCTCATCACTTTTTAAACGAAATAATCTTTTCTTAGGATTTCCAGGTTGCCCCTTAGGTGTTACTGTTCCAATTTCTATAAAACCAAAGCCAAAATTTGCTAATTCATTATATAGAACAGCATTTTTATCGAAACCTGCTGCCAAACCTACAGGGTTTTTAAAAGTTAAACCAAATAAATTTCGCTCTAATTTTTTATCATTGATAAGATATAGTTTTCTAAAAATAGTGGCAACAAAAGGAATTCGACATAAAAAACGAATCAAAGAAAAAGTAAAGTAATGTACTTTTTCTGGATCGAATAAAAATAATAAAGGTCTAACAAATGAACTGTACATATATAATTATCTCGTTTTTTATTGCTTCTATAAAACCATTATTAGGGATACTACTTTTTAAATTTTATCGTAAAACAGCGTTTAAATTCTTTTCGAAACTTTGCTGTAATTTTTGCATTATTTTATCTATTTGCTTCTCTGCCAATGTTTTTGTTTCGTCTTGTATAAGGAAACTTACAGCATAAGACTTTTTGCCTTCTGGCAATTTTTCTCCTTCATATACATCAAATAAATCTACTTCTTTTAATAATTTCTTTTCAGTTTGAAAAGCCAAATTATAAATTTCTTTAAAAGCAACATCCGAGTCAATTAACAATGCTAAATCTCTTCTTACAACAGGAAACTTTGGTAAATCTGAAACTTTAATATTCTTTTTTGTGGTAAGTTTTAGTAAAGTGTCCCAACTAAAATCTGCAAAAAGTACCTCCTGCTTTACTCCAAATTCCTTTAACACACTCGATGCTAGCACACCAAATTCTACCAATTTAATTTTACCCAAACTAAAGGTAATCCCTTCTGAAAAAACATCATTTTTACTCGGAGTAGTTTTAACATTCTCTATTCCTAATCTTCCTAAAAGATTTGTAACAATTCCTTTTAAGTAGAAAAAATCTGCTGTTTTATTTGACAAGCTCCAGCTTTCATTGGCTCTATTTCCCGAGATAAACAACGTTAGATGTTTAACTTCTTCATAGGTGTTATTAAACTTATGATATGTTTTACCGAACTCATAAAATTTAAGTGAAGTATTTTTTCTATTTATATTATATGAAACGGACTCTAAACCACTAAAAAGCATAGACTGTCGCATAACTTTTAAGTCGTTACTTAAAGGGTTTAACATTGTTACATTAGCTTCTTCATTAAGGTTTTCTGAAAGCGAAATGTAAGAGGGTTTGGTTAACGAATTTGCCATGGTTTCGTTAAAACCAAGAGCACTTAATTGATCTGCAATTACGTTTTCAATCTTTACACTTTTATCAGACTCAAAAGAAATGGAGGTATTTAATTTGTGAGAAAACTGAATATTATTATATCCATACACTCTTAATATTTCTTCTATAATATCTGCTTCTCTTTGAACATCTGTTCTGTAGGAAGGTATTGTTAAACCAAGACCTCCTTCTGTTTCACTATTTATTTTGATTTCTAATGAGGCTAAAATATTTTTAATTGTTTCTTTCGGAATTTCTTGCCCAATTAATCGATAAGCACTCTCGTAAGATAAAAACACCTGAAAATCTTCAATTTTCTCGGGGTAAAAATCAGAAATATCAGAGCCCATCTTTCCCCCTGCATACTCTTCTATTAACAGTGCAGCTCTTTTTAAAGCATATTCTGTCATATTTATATCAATACCTCTTTCAAAACGAAATGAGGCATCGGTATTTAAACCGTGTCTTTTTGCCGTTTTTCTAACAGAAACCGGATTAAAATAGGCGCTTTCTAAAAAAATAGATGTTGTTGTATCAGATACTCCTGACTCCAATCCTCCAAAAACTCCAGCAATACAAAGTGGATTTGAATCTTCGTCACAAATCATTATGTCTTCATCAGAAAGAGTTCTTTCTACTTCATCTAAAGTTGTAAATTTAGTTCCCTCTGGTAAAGTTTTTACCAACACCTTATTTCCCTTAATTTTTTGTGCATCAAAAGCATGAAGGGGTTGACCTAATTCATGCAATACATAATTTGTAATATCTACAATATTATTTTTTGGTGTTAAACCAATGGCTTTTAATCTATTTTGAATCCATTCTGGAGAATCTTTTACAGTAACATCAGTAATTGTAATTCCGCAATACCTTGGTGCAGCTTCTTTATCTTCAACTTCTACATCGATTCTTAAAGTTCGCTCATCAACATGAAAATTACTCACAGATGGCGATATTAACTCTAAAGTTACATCATTCTGTAAAAAGCCTGCGCGCAAATCTCTAGCCACTCCAAAATGACTCATTGCATCAGATCTATTTGGTGTTAAGCCTATTTCAAAAACAGCATCCGTTTCTATTTCAAATACATCAGCAACAGGTGTTCCGGGCTTTAAAGAAGCGTCTAACACAAGTATACCATCATGCCCAGAGCCCAAACCTAATTCGTCTTCAGCGCAAATCATTCCATGACTCTCTTCTCCTCTAATTTTTCCTTTTTTAATCTTAAACCCGTCTCCTTTAGCATCATACAAAGTAGTTCCAATAGTAGCAACAGGTACTTTTTGGCCAGCTGCAACATTGGGCGCTCCGCATACAATTTGTACTGGTAAATCTAACCCTAAGTTTACAGTGGTAATTTTTAATCTGTCTGCGTTAGGATGTTGTACACAGGTTAAAACTTCACCAACAACTACACCTTTTAGGCTCCCTTTGATAGATTCTTTTACCTCTATTCCTTCTACTTCCAATCCTAAATCGGTTAATAACTCACCTGTTTTAGCAGGCTCCCAGTCAGTTTTTAAAAATTGCTTTAACCAATTGTATGATATCTTCATATGCTCTATTTGAGAATTTCAGCCGCAAATTTACTGAAAATTCTACTTTTTTTAAAGGTATTTTGCCATAATAACCAACAACATTTTAACAAGATTAGCTGTTATTTTCAATTTTAAAAAAAACAGCCAGTAAATACCCTAAAATAAATACCTTTGCATAAGTGATATAAATACAAAATTCATGTTTTTAAAAATTCCAAATTACATTAAATATAGTCTTGTTCATATACTTTGCATGTTTCTATTTATTCTTTTTTTTAGAGTCATCTTTTTTATGTTTTTTGCCGACTTAGATGGAATTTTAAATACGGAAATAAAAAAAGCATTTTTATTAGGAATTCGCTTTGATATTAAATTGGCTATTATTTCTCTTTTTCCTTTGGTGTTGTTTACTCTAATAGCAAACTATAATTTCTTTAAAAAGAAAATTTATAAAAAATTAGCAAATTTCTATATCGTTACTATTTACATTGTATTGCTCTTATTTTTTATTTTTGATTTCGGTTATTACGATTATCTAAATATTCGTTTAGATGCATCTTCTTTACGTTTTTTATCTAATTTTAAAATTTCTAGTCAGGTTTTAGTTGAAAGTTACCCAGTGTATAAAGGTGTGTTCGGATTATTACTATTTGGCGTTGTTATTTTAGTATTTTCTAAATATCTCCTAAAAACATTTACACATCAAAAAACAGCAATTCAGAAAAAAGTAAAAGCTGTCTATTTTATTTTTATTTTTTTGATGATGACTTTTGGTATATACAACAGTATTACACATTATCCTTTAAGATGGAGTGAGGCTTTTTTCTCGAAAAACAATACTGTAAATCAAGCTGCATTAAATCCCGTTCTTTACTTTTTTGATAGTTTTGCTTTTCGAAGTGAAGGCGTAAACATAGCTGAATTTAAAAAATATTATCCTGCTTTAGCAGCACACTTACAACTACCAAAAGATAGCATTTCTTTTGAAAAAAAAGTTACTTTTAAAGAAACGCATACCACAAAACCAAATGTTGTATATGTAATGTTAGAGTCTACTGGTACAGCAACATTAAGCTATTACGGAAACCCGTTAAAAAGTTCTCCAAACATAGATAGTATACTTCGAAAAAGTTTGCGCTTTTCTAAATTTTATGTCCATAAGCCAGGAACTGCTGGTAGTGTTTTTGCTAGTATTACTGGTTTACCTGATATTGATGACATAAAAACGGTATCAAGAAATCCGTTAGCTATAGATCAGCGTATTATTTTTGACCAATACCAAGGATATGAAAAATTATATTTTATTGGAGGAAGTGCAAATTGGGCAAATATTAGAGGGGTTTTTCAATCTAATATTAAAGATCTTAAAATTTTTGAAGAAGGAAGTTACGAAACAGAAAACAGAGCTGATGTTTGGGGAATTGACGATTACGATTTATTTAAAGAAGCAGATAAAGAGTTGAGTAAACTTCAAAAAAACAACCAACCATTTGTTGCGTATATTCAAACAGCAACCAACCATATGCCCTTTACAGTGCCAGATAAAAAAGAAAACTTTTATCCTATCTTAGAAAGTAATATTTCTGAGGATATATTGCTAAAAGGTGGATTTCGTTCTTTAGGACAATTAAACGGTATGCGTTATTTAGATTTTAATGTGAAACGTTTTTTAGAAAGAGCTCAAAAATCTGGCTATTACGATAACACCATCTTTGTTTTTTTTGGAGATCATAGAGGCGGAATGAAAAAACTACCTTTTTTAAATGATAAAGAAGATGAATTGGGAATTCAAGTACATCACGTTCCATTTTTTATTCATTCACCCAAATATATTGCTCCGGCAACCATAAATAAATATGCCAAACTTGTAGATGTTTTTCCAACTGCTACAAGTATAGCTAAAATTAATTATACGAACTATACGCTAGGAAGAAACCTACTAGACAGTACTTATACGAATACGAGTGCTTTTGTATATATTCAGAATAAAGGAGAAAAAGCAGTTGGTGTTATAAAAGATGGTTATTACTATGAGAAAACAAATAGTTCTAAAACAGTAAAGTTGTATCATTTAGAAACTGGTATTAAAAAGGATTTTAAAGAGGAGTTACCAGAAAAAGCACAAAATTTAGATAGTCTTCTAGAAGGCTATTATCACAGTACAAAGTATTTATACTTTAATAATAAAAAAGACTAATTAAATGCCGATTTATGAATCGACTTGTATATTCTAAAGTATACATTTGCAAACAGCACACCAATAAAAATACCAACAACTATATCTATAGGAAAGTGAACCCCTAAATACAACCTACTATATGAAAAAATGGCAGGAAAAAGTAATATCAAATAGATATTCTTCACTTTTTTTCTTAATAATAAAACTACATATACCGAAAAGAATGTAGACGTAGTAGCATGGCCAGACATAAAACTGTAACTACTTGGGTTTATTAAAGTTCTAAGCAAATGTTGTATTTCAGGATCGTTGTTAGGCCTTAAACGTGCCACTGAATTTTTTATTAGATTGGTAAATTGATCTGAAAAAGCGACCAACAAAATCATAGAAAAAATAATAAATAAACCATTTTTCCATCCATAAAACTTTATGATTAAGTAAAAAATAAAGATAAATAATGGCGACCAGTACAATTGATTTGTAATGGTGAGCCATAAAGGGTCCCAAAATTCAGAGCCTAAATTATTTAAAAAAATTAGTAACTCTTTATCTTTGTCAATAATGCTCTCTATCAAATTAGTTTGCTACTTTTAATATTTCTACTTCAAAAACCAAGTCTGCCTTTGCAGGAAAAGGACCATATTTTTCTGAGCCATAAGCTATAGAGTAAGGGATAAATAAACGAGCTTTTTCTCCTTCTCTTAATTTTAGTACACCTTCTTTAAAACCACTTATCATTGGTTTTGTTGCATCATCTAACCTAAAAACAAAAGGAGTTTGTGCATCTTTGGAAGACTGAATTTTTTTACCATCAGCTAAATAAATAGTGTAATTTGCTGTAATAGACTTGTTAGAAACAACTTTTTTCCCGTTGCTTTTTTGTAACTTTAAAATGCGCAAACCAGTGCCTGTTTTCTTTGCTTTTGGCTCGCCCATTTTTAATAAAAAGGCTTTTTTATCCTCTAAAAATTTAGAATATCTCTCTTGTTCTATTAACTTTTCTTTGGCCAATAATTCTTTTTGAGACTCTCTATACTTTACTTCTTCTGTTTCAAAAACTTCTGGAGCATTAAAATTTGCCGCAAAACTACCAACTCTAATTATTCGAACATCTTTTATTGTATCGTTTTGCTGAATAGAGTTTACCACTTGCATTCTTGCAGAGTCAATGGCTCTTTTTAGAGCATCTGTTTCCAAAAATTTTAATTTTAAACGCTCTGAAATTTCTGCGTTTACAGTGGTTTTTCCAAAAACACTGTGTTTACTATCTAAATGAGGAATGGCTCTATGGGTAACAAAAAACTGACTATTATTTGTAGCCGGTCCTCCGTTAGCCATAGACAACACTCCTTTATCATCATGTTTAAAAAATAAGTTATCTGATGAATCTTTTGGGAATTCATCTCCAAAAAGATATCCTGCATTTTTTCTTCCTTGTGTTGTGTAACCACCTGCCTGAATTACAAAGTTTGGTACAACTCTGTGAAAAATAATTCCTTTGTAGAAATTAGTTCCCTTTAGTGAGTCTAACAAACTAGGATGGTTTCCTTCTACCAATGCCACAAAGTTAGCTACTGTTTTTGGCACCTTATCTGCATAAAGTTCTAAAAAGATAGTCCCTTTATTTGTTATAATTTCTGCGTACATGCCATCCTCTAAGTTTTTAAACTTATTGGGCAAACAAGAAATACATAAAGTTACTGTTAGTAAAAGGAAGAAAAAATTTTTCATACTTATTTTACAATTTCTAGTAATTCTACTTCAAAAATTAAAGTAGAAAAAGGTTTAATTTCTGCACCTCTTTCTTGAGCACCATAAGCTAATTCTTGTGGAATATAGAATTTATACTTAGAACCTACGTTCATCAACTGTAAACCTTCTGTCCAGCCAGTTATAACTTCATTTAACCCAAATTCTGCAGGAGTACCTCTATCTACAGAGCTATCAAACACTTTACCATCTAAATTTGTACCATGGTAATGCACCTTTACTCTAGTGGTTGGTCCTGCTGGCTTATCTCCTTTTCCTTCTTTAAGCACTTCATATTGTAAACCACTTTCTGTTGTTACAATACCAGACTTCGTTTTATTTTCTGCAAGAAATTCTTCACCTCTTTTTTTATTTTCGCCAAACTTAGCTTCTGCAGCTTTGGCCGCCTTTGCTTGTTGTTCTTTCATCATTTCCTCTCTTTTCTTGTTAAAGTAAGGACCTAATATTGCTTGAATTTTGTCTTCTTTAATTAAAAGATTTGTAGAGTCTAGTCCGTTTATAATTCCTTGAACTAAAACAGCTTTGTCTACTTCCTTAAAGTTAAACCTTAGTTGGCCAGCCATGCTAAGACCAACTGCATAACTTACAGAATCTAACTCTGTTTCTAAAGACTTTACTTCTTTTAATTGGTTTCCACAAGAAAACATACTTACTGTAATTGCAACTGCTGCAAAACTTTTTAAAAATCTCATTTGTTTAAAATTTATTTAATATTAATTAATTTAACTGTACTCTTTATTATTGTATTCACACCAATTTTATTTCCGTCGCCAGCTATCCCAAATGCACTATATGAAGGTATTATAAAAGTTACTACTTCTCCTTTTTTCATAATCTTTATACCTTTTTGAATTGCTGTTATAAAATCTTCTTTATCAACTGTGTATGTTTTTTCTCCTAGAGATTCTTTGTCATAAATAACATTCCCTTCTATATCTGCTATATCATACTCAAAAGTAACAATATCACCCATTTTAGGTGTTGTAGCATCTTTATTTATTTTAGTGATGTATGTATACCAAAATCCACTTTGCGAATCTACATAAGTATTCACAGAATCTCGAGCAATATAATCTAAAATAATTTCATTTTGACGAGACATTATTTTTTTTGATGTCAAAATATTCTCTTGAAAAATAGTCGTTGCTGGTTTAGGGTTTATAGGATGTCTTGGAACAGTTTTTTGACAGCCTACAAGAGAAATCGTAAGTAAAACTAAAAAAAAACTATGCTTCATAAGAGGTATTTAAATCATTTTTATATTTAGGTAACAACTCTTTAAAGGCTTCTATGGTTTGATTCATAGTACCTTCGAACCTACCTCCGGCCGCATTGTCATGGCCTCCTCCATTAAAATGGTTTCTAGAGAATTGATTTACAGAAAAATGTCCTTTTGAGCGAAAAGAAATTTTTATAATATTTTGTTCTTTATCTTCAATAAAAATAGCAGCAAAAACAATTCCTTTAAGAGAAAGTGCATAGTTTACTACTCCTTCGGTATCTCCTTTTTCGTAATTGAACTTACTTTTTTCTGCCTCTGTTAGAGTAATAAATGCAGTATTGTATTCTGGAAAAATCTGTAAATTACTAAGCGCTTGACCTAACAACAACAGTCGCCCATACGAATTTGAATCATATACATTATTATGAATCTTATCATTTTCTGCGCCTTTTTCTATTAAATCAGCAATAATTCTGTGAGTTTTACTAGTTGTAGAACGATATCTAAAAGAACCTGTATCTGTCATTATACCTGTATACAAACAAGTTGCAATATCTTTATCAATTAAATGTAAATCGTTGTTTAAGTCTATAAACTGATACACCATTTGACAAGTAGAGCAAATAGAAACATCAGAATACATATATTTTACGTCATCTGGTTGCTGGTGATGATCTATCATCGCAAAATCATTCGGATACTTTTCTAAGGTGCTTTGCATATCTGTCCCTACTCTATGCAATGCATTAAAATCTAATAAAAAGATGATTTCTGAATTATTGATAGCTTTTTGAGATTGACTATTTTGCCAATTGAAACGATAAGTATTTTCCGAACCGGGCAACCAATGTAAAAAATCTGGGTACTCATTTGGCACTACTACAGTTGGTAGATGTCCTTTTTTCTTTAAATAGTGATATAGCGCTAATGTTGCTCCCATAGCATCTCCATCGGGATTTCTATGACCAACAATAACTATATTTCTTGGTTTTTTTAAAAAACCTTGTAAATCCTCAAATCCTTTTAAAATCATAGTTTGCGAAGATACAATTTAATCCTATTTTACAAAGAATAAATTAATGTACATTTGTTGAATTAACATAATTATAAACGAATGAAAACAATTCAAAAACTACTTATTTTCTCGCTTGTAATTACTCATTTATCTTGTATTTCCAAAAAAAATACTGCTAGTTTAAATGATGATTTTACAATTGCTTTTGGTTCTTGTAACAAACAATACAAAGAAAATATACTCTGGAAAGAAATACTTAAAAACAACCCAAACTTATGGATTTGGGGAGGAGACAATGTATATGCCGATACAGACAACATGAGTGTTTTAAAAGAGGCATACCATACTTTAAGCCAACAAAAAGGATATGAAAAAATAGTACAAAAAATACCTATTATGGCTACTTGGGATGACCATGATTATGGTTTTAACGATAGCGGCAAGGAATTTTACATGAAAGCTGGAGCACAAAGTGCCTTTTTAGACTTTTTTAAGGTTCCTAAAAATAGCTCAAGAAGAAAACAAAAAGGAATCTATAACAGTAAAGTTTTTGAAACTCAAAAAGGAAGTGTTAAAGTGATTGTTTTAGATACCAGATATTTTAGAGACTCACTAACTAAATCATCAAGCACAAAAAAGCGTTTCACACCTAATACAAATAAAGAGAGTACTATTTTGGGTGCTGCACAATGGAATTGGTTAACTGAAGAATTAAATAACTCTAAGGCAAATTTTAATATTATTGTAAGTAGTATTCAAATTTTAGCCGCAGAACATGGTTTTGAAACCTGGGGAAATTTTCCTCATGAGGTTCAAAAACTTACGGAAATAATTAAAAACAGCAATGCAAAAGGAGTTCTGCTACTTTCTGGTGATAGGCATATTTCTGAATTCTCAAGAACAAATATAAAAGGCATAAATTACCCAATAATCGATTTTACATCGAGCGGATTAACGCACTCCTATAACGGTTTTACTTCAGAGCCAAATAAATATAGAGTTCAAAATGTAATTTCAGAAATTAGTTTTGGACTGCTAAAATTTAATTTTGAGAAAAATAATATTACCATGCAAATGCGCGGCAAAAACAATAAAGTTTTACAAGAACTTGTTCAACAATATCCAAAAAACGAATATTTAGAATAAAAGTAGTACTTTTGCCGAAAATTTAAAAAACCGAAATGGCAACAAATAGAACATTTACAATGTTAAAACCAGATGCAGTAGAAAATGGGCATACTGGTGCAATTTTAGAAAAAATTAATGGTGCAGGATTTAGAATAGTAGCTTTAAAGAAAACTCAAATGACTACAGCAGATGCTGAAGCTTTTTACGCTGTTCACAAAGAACGTCCGTTTTTTGGAGAATTAGTTGAGTTTATGACTCGTGGTCCGATAGTAGCTGCAATTTTAGAAAAAGAAAACGCAGTAGAAGATTTTAGAACCTTAATTGGGGCTACAAATCCTGCGGAAGCAGCTGAAGGAACTATAAGAAAAATGTATGCTACATCGATGGGAGAAAATGCCGTACATGGCTCAGATTCTGATGAAAATGCAGCTATAGAAGGAAACTTTCATTTTTCTGGAAGAGAGCAGTTTTAAAAAACGCTCCTCGTTTTATTCTATTACAATAAAAAAATCGCGTGTTTCCACGCGATTTTTTTGTCTTTATAATAAACAGTTTTTAAACCAACATCAATTTCTTAATTACTTCCTCACCTAGCTCTTCATTCATCATTTTTATAATCTTATCTTTTCCATAAGTTAGCTCCTCTCTTAATACAGAAGAATTTAAGCTAATAACCAAAGTATTGTTTTGTAATTTTACGCTTGTAGTATGAGTAGCAATTCCTGGTCCCATCATTTTAGACCAAGTTTCTTCAACTTTTATCTTTTGCATGCCTTTTGTCAGATTATTTTCTTTGATAAAAAGTTGCATTATCTCTTCTATTGAAAAAGAATCATTTTTTCTTTTAGACATTTAAATTACTGGTTTTTAATACTATTTAACAATGTTTGAGTGATATTGATTATTATTTTTTTTAGATTATAACTTAAAAATTTGATAGGCTTTATTACTCTTTTTAACAATATTTTCTGTTCTTTCAGAATGTGTATCGGTAATAAAAATTTGACCAAATTCATCATTATCTACCAAATCTATTATTTGAGCCACTCTTTTTTCGTCTAATTTATCAAAAATATCATCCAATAATAAAATTGGAGTTACTTGAGATTGCCTTTTTATAAACTCGAATTGGGCTAATTTAAGGGCAATTAAATATGATTTTTGTTGCCCTTGAGAACCAAACTTTTTTATTGGGTAATCTCCAATATCAAAACTCAAATCATCTTTATGAATTCCGGTTGTTGTGTACTGAATTATTTTATCTTTCTCCAAAGAATGCTGCAGTAAATTATCCATTGAATTGTCGTTTAATTGACTCTTATATAAAAGATTTACGTGTTCTTTATCACCAGAAATTATCTGATATTTTTGATTAAATATAGGAATAAAAGTAGTTAAAAACTCCTTTCTAACCTCATATATTTTGGTTCCTAAATTAGCCAATTGTTCATTGTAAACATTTAAGTTTAGCGCATCAAAAGTTCTATTTGCGGCAAAGTATTTTAACAATGCATTTCTTTGAGAAAGCACTTTGTTATAATTTAACAAATCTTTTAAGTACGTTTTATTTTGTTGAGAAATAACACCATCAATAAATTTTCTTCTAGTATCGCTTCCTTCAGTAACTAAATCTCTATCTGCCGGAGAAATTATTACTAATGGAAGCTGACCAATATGTTCAGAAAACTTTTCATAATTCTTTCCATTTCTCTTTAGTATTTTTTTTTGCCCTTTTTTTAAACTACAAATAATTTTCTCATTTCTATCATTTAAAAGATAATCACCCTCTATCATAAAAAAAGTTTCTCCGTGTTTAATATTCTGGACTGCCACCGAATTAAAGTAACTTTTAGCAAAAGAGAGATAATAAATAGCATCTAACACATTGGTTTTACCAACGCCATTATCACCTACAAAACAATTTATTTTTTGCTGAAAATCAAAAGATTGTGATGTTAAATTCTTAAAATTAAGTACCGAAAGTTTTTGTAAATACATGAATATAATTAGTTCTAAAAACGGAATTGCAAATTATTGAAAATTTGCGAATTATTGGCTTTTAAAATCCAATTAAAAAAACTATTTTTGTCGCCAATAATTTTTAACCAAAATATGGCAACTTACAAGAAAAAATATAAACCAGAAGGTAAAAAAGAGCAACAGCAAGTAGAAGAAATGGAAAGCACAACCGCAGAAGTATTTAATACTTTAGACGAAACTGCATCTAAATCTGAGCAATGGATTGAAAAAAATAGCAAATTATTATTTACTTCTTTAGTAGCTATTGTAGTTATATTTTTAGGTTATTTAGCCTACAGTACTTATGTTGTAGCTCCAAACGAATTAGAAGCTTCTAACGAGTTGGCGTTTCCAAGAAAGTACTTTGATGAGGCTTCAACGGCTGGTTCTGGAATAGATTCTTTGCTAACTCTTGGTTTAGAAGGAGCAGACGGAAAGTATGGCTTTATAGATATTGCTAAAGTATACAGCGGAACAGATGCTGGAAATTTAGCGAACTATTATGCTGGAGTATCTTATTTACAAATGAAACAATATGACAAAGCTATTGAATATTTAGGTAAATTTGACTCTGATGACGAAATGCTTGGCCCAGTTGCTTTAGGAGCTATGGGTGATGCTTTTGCAGACATTAACCAGCCAAAAGATGCCCTAGAATACTACACAAAAGCAGCAAATAAAAGAGACAATAATTTAACTACTCCTCTATTTTTATACAAAGCAGCACAAACAGCCATGGAATTAAAAGAGTTTTCTAAGGCAGCATCTTTATTTACTAAAATTAAAGAAAACTATGCTTCTTCTGAACAAGGTAGAGATATTGAAAAGTTTATAAATGCCGCAAAATACGCAGCAGAATAAAGTATATGGCAACAACAAATTTATCTTATTACGATAAAACAACAATCCCAAATGCGAAGTCTTTTCGATTTGGGATTGTTGTTTCTGAATGGAATCCTGAAATTACAGAAAATTTAAAAGACGGTGCTATTGCTACTTTATTAGACTGTGGTGCTTTAAAAGAGAATATAACAACTTGGCAAGTTCCAGGAAGTTTCGAGCTAGTTTACGGAGCTAAAAAAATGATTCAAACTCTTAATTTAGACGCCATAATTGCCATTGGAAACGTTATACAAGGTGAAACAAAACATTTCGACTTTGTTTGTGATGGTGTAACTCAAGGCATTGTAGATTTAAATATAAAATATGATGTTCCTGTAATTTTTTGTGTTCTTACAGACAATACAAAGCAACAATCTATAGACAGAGCTGGAGGAAAACTAGGTAATAAAGGTATAGAATGTGCCGTTGCAGCTATAAAAATGGCTGCCATTAAAAACAGCAACACAAATACAGAGAGCATCGGCTTTTAAAACGCAAGTTTTTATATCTAAAAAGAATCCCTAACTTTTTAGAATATCTAAATACTTTTATCAACTATATTAGGCATTTTATTCTAAATTAATTAAATTTGATAAGCCTAAAATATGGTACAAAAATTGATGTATCATTAACAATATCAGTTATCTTAAAAATATGGGATTCTTAAAACGTACAAACAAAAAATTTGATTATCAACCTCGCTATTACAAAGGAGAAGGAAATCCTTTTAAAATAGAACATAAGCTAGATAAATATAGAAGTACGGTTGGTAAAAACAAAGGCATTAAAGGTACTTTTAATGAAGCTTTAAGCGATTTAAAAAATACTGATAAAAAAACAAGTAGTACCATTTTGGTAATAATTGCCATTTTGGTATTTATCTTCTTATACATCATCGATTTTGATATCTCAATATTTATAAAAAAATAATGTCGGATATTATTCAGCTTTTACCAGATCATGTTGCCAATCAAATTGCAGCAGGAGAAGTAGTTCAAAGACCAGCCTCTGTTGTAAAAGAATTACTAGAAAATGCCATAGATGCTGGTGCTACCAATATAAAACTTCTATTAAAAGATGCTGGAAAAACCCTTATTCAGGTTATTGATGACGGTAAAGGAATGAGTGCAACGGATGCTAGAATGTCTTTTGAAAGACATGCCACATCCAAAATTAAAAAAGCAGAAGATTTATTTAATCTTCATACAAAAGGCTTTAGAGGAGAAGCTCTTGCCTCGATTGCCGCTATTGCTCATGTAGAATTAAAAACTAAAGAACCTAAAGAAGAATTAGGTACATGCATAAAAATAGCTGGAAGTAAAGTAATTTCACAAGAGTTTATATCTACAGCAAATGGAACCGTTTTAGCTGTTAAAAACTTATTTTACAATATTCCTGCAAGAAGAAATTTCTTAAAGTCTGATACAGTAGAAACAAGGCATATTATAGATGAGTTTCAAAGAGTAGCATTAGCACATCCAAATATTGCATTTCTCTTACACCATAATAACAACGAAGTATATCATTTAAAAAGTAGCAATTTAAGGCAACGTATTGTAGCTATTTTTGGGAATAAAATGAACGAAAAATTAGTTCCTATTGATGAAAAAACAGATATATTAACCATTCATGGTTTTGTAGCTAAACCTGCATTTTCTAAACGTAAAAGAGGGGAGCAATTTTTCTTTGTAAATGACCGGTTTATAAAAAGTTCTTATTTAAACCATGCGGTTGTTAGTGCTTTTGATGGCCTTTTAGAACAAGGTGCTCATCCGTCTTATTTTTTATACCTATCGGTTCCTAGCAACACTATCGATATTAACATTCACCCCACCAAAACAGAGGTGAAATTCGACAATGAAAAAGCGCTTTATGCAATGCTTAGAGCAACTGTTAAACATAGCTTAGGGCAATACAATGTTGCTCCGGTTTTAGATTTTAATAGAGATTCTAGCCTAGACACTCCTTATCATTTTAATGGAAAATCAACCGCAGCAAGCACACCAAAAATATCTGTAGATCCTAATTTTAATCCTTTTAAAGAAAAGATAAAACAAGGAAAAGATTTTCAATTTAAAAAAGAAGTAAAAAACGAAAGCTGGGAGTCTTTATATACAACGAGTATAGAAACAGAGCAAGAGCAACAAGCCAAACTATTTGAACATCAAGAAGAAGAAAAAACACAAAAAACATTTCAAATTCAGAAAAAATATGTGTTAAGTTCCATAAAATCTGGCGTTGTATTAATTCATCAATCATTGGCACATCAAAGAATATTGTATGAAGAATTTCTTGAAAGCATAACTGTAAAAGATGCAAATAGCCAACAGTTATTGTTTCCTGTAAAAATTTCATTTTCTTCATCGGAAATAGAAATTATTTACACCATAAAAACAGAATTGGAAAGTGCAGGTTTTTCTTTTGATGAATTTACAAAAGATAGTGTTACTATAAAAGGAATTCCTAGCTCTGTTACAGAAAGTAAAATAGGAATAATTTTAGAAGAACTATTAAACGATATTAACTTAGAGGTACCCGATGCAAATTACAGTCATTTCGATACAATGGCTAAATCTTTCGCAAAAACACTTTGTATAAAAACAGGTACAACAATTACAGAAAAAGAACAAGAAAATTTAGTAAACAACCTGTTTTCTTGTAAGGAACCAACAACATCGCCTAGTGGTAAATCTATTATTAAAACCTTAAAATCTGCAGAATTAGATAAAATATTTAACTCTTAAATATGAACAAGATTACAGACGGTATTAAGCACCTAATCATTATAAATGTAATTGTATTTATTGCACCACAATTTTTACAATTAGATTTTACTAATTTGTTAGCACTGCACTTTCCAAAGAATGAAAATTTTGGCTTTTGGCAATATGTGAGTCATATGTTTATGCACGGTAGTTTTGCACACATATTGTTTAATATGTATGGACTTTGGGCATTTGGTACCCCTTTAGAACAAATGTGGGGCAAGAAAAAATTTTTATTTTTCTATTTCTCTGCCGGGATTGGCGCAGGAATAATTTATACTCTAGTGAACTATTATCAATTTTCTACAATTTACGAACTCTTTTTAAATGCTGGTTTAACACCTTCTGAGGTCATTGCAATTTTAGAAAAAGGGAGTACTAATGATTCTAGAGTAGTTGCATCGATTACCCAACAACAGTTTAGTAAAATATCGATGCTTTATAACACTCCTGCTGTAGGTGCTTCTGGAGCAGTTTATGGTGTTTTAGTAGCATTTGGTCTATATTTTAAAGATGCTAAATTGGCATTAATATTTTTCCCAGTACCCATTGCTGCTAAATATTTTATACCTGTGATGATTTTGGGTGATTTATTTTTTGGTATGACTAAATACTCCGTAGGAAATATTGCTCATTTTGCCCACATTGGTGGTGCTTTAATTGGACTTATTATTGCATATTATTGGAAAAAAAATCAGTTTAAACCTAGCTAATGACATTTATAGAAAACATTAAATACAAGTTTAAAACAGCCAATATAGTAGAAAAAATAATCTACATAAATATTGCTGTTTTTGCCATATCGCTGTTAATATCTGTAATTCAAGGATTATTTTTAAGCGAGGTAAATTTTATTACAAAATGGTTTTCATTAGATAGTAACTTTAATGAATACCTATTAAAGCCATGGTCTATAATTACATATGGATTTTTACACGCAGGCTTTATACACTTAATTTTTAATATGATTACCTTATACTTTATAGGTTCTCTATTTATACAATACTTTACTCAAAAACAGCTTTTAAACTTCTATATATTAGGTACATTATTTGGTGGATTGCTCTTTATAATTAGTCAGAATTATTTTCCATTGTTCGAAGGAAAATCAGCATTATTAGTTGGGGCATCTGCAGGAATATCTGCAATTTTTATTGGTATTGCTACTTATATGCCAAACTACCAACTAAAAATTCCGCTTATTGGTTTTGTAAAAATATGGCATTTAGCTGCGGTTTGGTTATTTTTTGATATTGTTGGTTTAATTGGCCCCAATGCTGGTGGAAGCTTCTCACATTTAGGCGGAAGTCTATTCGGTTTTTTATATGTAAACCAAGCAAGCAATAAAGAAATTACTTTTTTAGACAACATACTTTCACTTTTTAAAAGAAAAGAAAAACCTTTAAAAACCGTTTATAAATCTAATATAAAAACGAAAAAAAAAGAACAAAATACACCACCTAATCAGCAACAAATAGACGCTATTTTAGATAAAATAAGTAAATCTGGTTACGACACACTAACTAAAGCAGAAAAAGATTTTTTATTTAAGCAAGGAAAATAATAAATGAAGAAGCTCTCTTTTTTAGATAAATTTATTTTTTTGGTAAACTCTGTTTTAGCAACACTTTTGCTATTATCCTATTGCTTACCACTGGTATCACCAAAAACAATTCCTTTTTTTACCATTTTAAGTCTTTTCGTTCCAATACTATTACTCTTAAACTTATTGTTTATTATTTACTGGTTATTAAAATTAAAAAAACAATTTTTCCTCTCTACACTAATTATATCGATTGGTCTTTTCGTTTCTAAACCTTTTTTCAAAATATCTAGTGAAAACAGTGCATTAAATAATGACTTAAAAATAATGAGTTATAATGTAAAAGCTTTTGACCTTTTCTTCAAAAAAGGAGTAAGTAACGGATTGGAATTTATAAAAAGTAAAAATCCAGATATATTATGTATACAAGAATATTTTAGCAGCTCAAAAATTAAAATTAACTACCCTTATCAGTATGTAAAGAAAAAGGGAAATTTTGGAATGGCAATTTACTCAAAATTTAAAATCATTAACTCTGGTTCATTAGATTTGGCTCAAACTTCAAATAATATAATTTTTGCTGATGTTCTTAAAAATAATGACACAATTAGAGTGTACAATACACACTTCGAGTCTTTAAGAATAAAGCCAAATGAAGAAAATTTTGGCGAAAAAGACTCTGAGAAATTATTCATTAGACTCTCAAGTTCTTTTAAAAAACAAGCAGTACAAACAGCTGTTTTTTTGGCTCACGAGCAAAATTGGCTTGGGAAGAAAATAATTTCTGGAGACTTTAATAATACAGCTTATTCTTGGATGTATCATCAAATTTCTAAAAACAAAAAAGATGCATTTATAGAAGCTGGTAAAGGGTTTGGAAAGACTTTTAACTATTTTTTTCCGTTAAGGATTGACTACATTCTAACAGATAAAAATGCAATCATAAACAAATTTGTAGTATATAATGAGGAGTTCTCCGACCACTACCCTATTCTAGCTAGAGTAAACTGGTAGTTCTATTTTTCGAAACTATACGCTCTTTCTACCTTACAAATTCTTAATTGGTATTTTGCATACCATTTTTCCCTCCCTAAAACTCTTGCCTCTGTATGCTCCAAATTATTTTTCCATTTAGAAATAGCCTCTAAACTAGACCAATAAGAAACCGTAATTCCGATAGAATTTCTGGCAGACTCAATTCCCAAAAAGCCCTCTTGTTGTTTGGCTAAAGTGATCATTCTTTCTGATGTTTTCTCATAACCATCTATATTTTCTGATAATACAGTAGAAAAAATAACTGCATAATATGGAGTATCTATATTGGAAACTAACATTTTTTTAGGATTCTAATATTTGGTGTAAAATTACCCTGTAAATATAATTTTTATTTAGAAGATGTAGCTTATGTATTTCAAAAATCATGAATAAAATTGTAATTTTGCAATCAATAAATGTATCGACATGGAAGCCAATAAAAAAGTTGCGTTTTACACATTAGGATGTAAATTAAACTTTTCTGAGACATCTACAATTGCAAGAAACTTTGTTAAAGAGGGTTTTGAAAGAGTAGAATTTGAAGAAGCAGCAGATATTTACGTTATCAATACATGTTCTGTAACAGACAATGCAGATAAACGTTTTAAATCTATTGTAAAAAACGCACTCAAAAAAAATGAAGATGCATTTTTAATTGCTGTTGGCTGTTATGCACAACTAAAACCAGAAGAATTGGCTGCTGTAGATGGTGTCGACTTGGTTTTAGGCGCCACAGAAAAATTTAATGTTACAGCTTATATAAACGATTTAACAAAGAATAACACCGGTGAAATTTACTCATGTGAAATTTCTGATGCCGACTTTTATGTTGGCTCTTATTCTATTGGAGACAGAACAAGAGCTTTTTTAAAAGTTCAGGATGGATGTGATTATAAATGTACTTATTGTACTATACCATTGGCCAGAGGAATATCTAGAAGCGATACACTAGAAAATGTTCTAAAAAATGCTCAAGAAATTGCCTCTAAAGGCATTAAAGAAATCGTATTAACAGGAGTAAATATTGGAGATTATGGAAAAGGTGAGTTTGGAAATAAAAAACACCAACATACTTTTCTAGAATTGGTGAAAGAATTAGATAAAGTTTCTGGCATAAATCGTCTAAGAATATCTTCTATCGAACCAAATTTACTAAAAGATGAAACCATACAATTTGTAGCTGAGTCTACAACTTTTGTTCCTCACTTTCATATTCCTTTACAATCTGGTAGCGACACTTTACTAAAAAGGATGAAACGTAGGTATTTACGAGAAACCTATACAAATAGAGTTTCAAAAATTAAAGAAACGATGCCAAACGCTTGTATAGGTGTAGATGTTATTGTTGGTTTTCCTGGAGAAACAGAAGCACTTTTTTTAGAAACTTACAATTATTTAAACGCTTTAGATATTTCTTATTTACATGTGTTTACTTACTCTGAAAGACCGAATACCGAAGCAGAAAACATGGAAGGCGTGGTTCCTAAAAAAGTAAGAGCTAAAAGAAGTAAAATGTTACGAGGTCTTTCGGCAAAAAAAAGACGTGCTTTTTACGAATCGCAATTAGGTAACACCTTAACAGTTTTATTTGAAAACGAAAACAAAGAAGGGTATATTAACGGGTTTACAGAAAATTATGTAAAAGTTAAAACTACTTGGAACCCAGCACTTTTAAATACGCTTCACACTATTAAACTTACAGAAATTGATGAAGATGGTTTGGTACGTTTTAAGTTTGAAAATGAACTTGTAAGCATTTAAAAAATGTTTTAAGAAATAATGCAAAAAGTGCCAGAAAATACTACTATTTATTTTTTACCTGGCTTAGCAGCAGGGCCCGAAATTTTTGAAGGTCTTACCTTAAATTCTTCAAAGTATACAAGTTGCTTTTTAGAATGGATGCTTCCACTTTCTGAAGACGAAAAATTAGAAAATTATGCCAAAAGGTTTTCTAAAAAAATAATTGGTAATAACATTGTATTAGTTGGAGTTTCCTTTGGAGGAATTTTAGCACAAGAAATTGCCAAAATTATACCCGTTAAAAAAGTTATTATTATTTCTAGCGTTAAAAGCAACAAAGAGTTTCCTTTTGTGTTCAAAATGGCAAAAGCAACAAAATTATACAAACTCTTTCCTACAAAAGTAATTGAAAACTTCGACCAATATACTTCTTTATTTGTTGGTAAAAGTCTTAAAAAAAAGGCCAATTTATATGAAAAATATTTATCGGTTAGAGAAAACACATACCTAAAATGGGGAATTAAAAACACTTTACATTGGAAACAAGATAAAATCCTTAAAAATATTACACACGTTCACGGCACAGAAGACAGTGTTTTCCCAATTAAAAACATTGATAATGTTACACGTATAGAAGGAGGAAATCATGCGATGATTATTACAAAAGCCAAAAAAATTTCTACTATTATTGATAGGGTTTTAACTTGTTAGTTTAGTGGTGATTTCTTACTTTTAGGGTATAAAAATTTATAGCCATGAAAACATCTTATAGAATATTGCTTTTACTTAGTATCTCGATAATTACACTCTTTTTTATTAACGGAATTAATAAAAATGAAACAGCTACAAAAGTATCAGATCCAGAGCTTCAAACTCATGAAACATACAAAATAAAGTCTTTAGACCTACCTCAAGACTTAAACTTAGCTGGAGAAAGAGTTCCTCTAGAAATAAATGATGTAAAAGAACGAATGGAGAGAGAGCTTTTGGTAAATACTTATTGGCAATCCAACGGATTACTACTTTTGAAAAGAGCCAACAAATATTTTCCTGTTTTAGAACCGCTATTAAAAAAGCACAATTTACCTGACGATTTTAAATTTCTTGCACTTGCAGAGAGTGCTTTTATAGACGAAACTTCATCAGCTGGGGCTGCAGGAATGTGGCATTTTATGAAAGCTACAGGAAAAGAATATGGCTTGGAAATAAACAGAAATGTAGACGAAAGATACAACATAGAAAAATCTACTGCTGTGGCTGCAGAATATCTAAAAAAATCTAAAGAAAGATTGGGTTCTTGGACGTTAGCAGCTGCTGCTTATAATGCTGGAAACTATGGTATTTCTAAAAGGCTTGAGGCACAGGAAGTAACTAGTTATTACGACGCTAAACTACCAGATGAAACAGAAAGATATATTTTTAGAATTCTTGCTCTAAAAGAAATCATTAATAATCCCGAAAAGTATGGTTTTGTGATTGAAAAAGACGATTTATATACTTTAGAAAAAACAAAAACTGTAAAAGTAGATACTGCAATAAGTAACTTAACGGCTTTTGCAAAAAAATTTAACATGAACTATAAAGAACTAAAAATTCATAATCCTTGGTTAAGAGAATACAAATTAAATAACAAAAGTAGAAAGCTTTATGAAATAAAAGTCCCTGTAGATTAATTTTTACAGACCAAAAAAAAGCTCAGAAAAATCTCTGAGCTTTTTTTTAGTCACTAACCTTCATCTTCTAGGTCTGTTAAATCTAAATCTTCGTCTTCATCAAAAGAATCTTCATCCTCTATATAATCTTCCATAGTTTGTTCTAATTTAGAACTAATTTTAACTAAGTAAATAGTGTCATCTGTTCTAACTTCCACTGTTTTTATAGTTTCGCCTTTAGAATTTTTAAAGGAAATAATATCTGAATAATCATATCCTGACGGATATTTTTCTACCAACATATCTAAAATATCAGTTGTTAGCTTTGCATAATCTACGATAACTCTCTTCATTTCTTTAAAAAATTACATTTCCAATAAATACGCAAAAATTAGTGGAGCAACTATAGTAGCATCACTTTCTATTATAAACTTGGGTGTATCTATATCTAGTTTTCCCCAAGTAATTTTTTCGTTAGGCACAGCTCCAGAATACGATCCATAACTGGTGGTAGAATCTGAAATTTGACAAAAATAACTCCAAAAAGGAGTGTCTGTTCTTTCCATATCTTGATACAACATTGGTACTACGCAAATAGGAAAATCTCCTGCAATTCCTCCTCCTATTTGAAAAAATCCAATTCCGGATGTAGCATTATCTGTATACCAATCTGCAAGAAAAGTCATATATTCTATACCCGACTTCATTGTACTTGCTTTTAGTTCTCCTTTTAAAACATAAGAGGCAAAAATATTTCCCATGGTAGAATCTTCCCATCCAGGAACTACCATTGGTAAGTTTTTTTCTGCAGCTGCATACATCCAAGAATTTTTAATATCTATTTCGTAATACTGTTCTAAAACACCCGAGAGCAAGAGTTTATACATGTATTCGTGTGGTAAATAACGTTCTCCGTTTTCTTCTGCCTCTTTCCAAATTTTAACAATATGAGCTTGTATTCTCCTAAACGCCTCTTCTTCTGGTATGCAAGTATCAGTAACTCTGTTCAATCCTTTTTCTAATAAACCCCACTCATCATGCGGAGTTAAATCTCTATAATTTGGTACTCTTTTGTAATGAGAATGTGCCACTAAGTTCATAACATCTTCTTCTAAATTTGCACCTGTGCAAGAAATAATGTGTACTTTATCCTGACGAATCATTTCGGCAAATATTTTACCTAATTCGGCAGTACTCATTGCTCCAGCTAAAGAAACAAGCATTTTGTTTCCTTTATTTAACTGATCTTCGTAGCCTTTTGCTGCATCCAATAGTGCAGCTGCGTTAAAATGAAGAAAATACTTTTCTATAAATTCTGAAATAGGTTTTTGATTAGTATTCATCTTCATCATTTTTAAATTTTGCTAATTTGCTAAATGGATTTTCCAAAGTAGTATCCTCTCCTGTATCATAGGTATCGTCATTAGAAGAAAATTTATAGCTTAACATTTTGTAAAATAATTTAGCTGCTAAAAAATCAGACGATTTTTCATTCTCATTAGGACAAAGTTCTACCATATCGAAACCAACAACATTTTTTTGCTCAAATACTTGTTTTAAAAAATCTAGTGTTTCATAGTAAAATAAACCTCCCGGCTCTGGAGTTCCTGTAGAAGGCATAATCGACGGATCTAAAGCATCTAAATCGAAAGTTATAAAAACATTTTCTGTTAGTTGATCTATAACATCGTCCATCCAATACTCATTAGTAGCCATATCATGTGCAAAAAAAACTTTTTCGGAATTCATGGTTCTTTTCTCAGAAATATCCATACTTCTTATGCCTACTTGTACCAAATTAGTTTGCGAATTTGCCTCATAAACAGCACATGCATGATTGCAGGTAGAACCTTCATACTCTTTTCTTAAATCGGCATGAGCATCTATATGTAAAACTGTCAAATTATCGAAACATTCATTAAATGCTCTAATTGTTCCAATAGAAATAGAATGTTCTCCTCCAAATAAAGTTACAAATTTATTTCTGTTAATATACTTTTTAGTAACTTCATGTACTTTGTCTACCATTGCTTCAGGCGAAGTATTTTCTGTAATAGGTTCTGCTAAAAAAACACCTTCTTTGTAAACCTCAGAATCTGTTTCAATATCATAAAGCTCCATATTTTCCGAAGCCTCTAAAAAAGCCTTAGGCCCTTTATCTGCGCCTTTTTGCCAAGTACTTGTTCCATCATAAGGAACTGGTATTACTACAATTTTTGATGTTGACAAGTTTCCGTATTCCTGCGGAATTCCTGCATAAGTTTTTGTGGTATTCATAATTATTTTTCTTTTTTTGTAAGGTAGAAAACTGCCTTTTAATTTAGTTTTGTTGTTTTTTTAGTACCCTAATATAGATAATAACTCGCTACTTTTTTGTTGTTCTTTATAAATTTGAAATGTAAATTCGCCATCGTTAGCTTTATCTATTAATATGTGTTTTGGATGCGGTATTAAACAATGCTGTAATCCGCCAAAACCACCAATAGATTCTTGATATGCACCAGTATTAAAAAAACCAATATATAACGGGTTGTTTTTTTCATATACTGGTAAATAAATACCATTTATGTGTTGCTCAGAATTGTAATAATCATCACTATCACAAGTTAATCCGCCTAATAATACGCGTTCATATTTATGATTCCATTTATTTAGTGGCAACATAATAAAACGTTTATTAATGGCCCAAGAATCTGGTAACGTAGTAATAAATGAAGAATTAATCATGTTCCAACGCTCTCTATCATTTTGCTTTTTTTGATATAGTACCTCGTAAATAGTTGCCCCAGACTCACCAACGGTAAAACTACCAAACTCTGTAAAAATATGCGGTACATCTACTTGAGCATTTTCACAAACTAACTTTATTTGGTTTATAATTTCGTCTATCATATACTCGTAATCATACTCAAAAGCCAACGAGTTTTTTATTGGAAAACCTCCTCCAATATTTAAACTATCTAAACTCGGACACACTTTTTTTAGATTAATGTATACATTTAAACATTTCATTAATTCGTTCCAATAGTAGGCATTATCTCGTATACCTGTATTGATAAAAAAATGTAACATTTTTAGCTCTACCTGTGGGTTTGCTGCAATTTCTCGTTCATAAAAAGCAACAATATTTTTGTAACCAATTCCCAACCTAGATGTATAAAATTCAAATTTTGGTTCTTCTTCAGAGGCAATTCGAATACCTACTTTAAAAGGTTTTGACGTTTCTTGCTGTATCAAAGCTATTTCTTCAAAATTATCAATAATAGGAATACAGTTCTTATGACCAGAGTTAATAAGACCTCCAATATTTTTTACATATTGGTCTCTTTTAAATCCGTTACAAATTACAAAAGTATCGTCTTTAATTTTCCCCTCCTTTTTTAAACTGTTAACAATATCTATATCAAATGCAGAAGACGTTTCTATGTGAATGTCATTTTTTAATGCTTCGTTTAAAACGTGCTTAAAATGAGAACTTTTAGTACAATAGCTATAAAAATAAGTGCCTTTATATTGGTGCTTATCCATACTATTTTTAAACCAACTCTTTGCTTTATTTATGTTTTCAGATATTTTAGGCAAATATGTAAACTTTAATGGAGCGCCATATTTTGATGTTAATTCCATTAAATTAATTCCGTGCCAAAACAATTTATTGTTTTCTGTTTTAAATTCTTCTTGTGGAAAGTCGAATGTTTGTTCGACTAAATCTATATATTTTGTGTTCACTTTTTGTTTTAAATTATAAGGTATGATAAAATGCTCTAATTCAATATAATAAAATTATTTGAAAAAGAAAATTGTAGCTATTTTAATAGCAGTTATCACTGTATAATTTGTAAGTAAACAACATGCAACTTTAGGGTAAGTAGCAGTTCTTGAAGATATGAAAATGGAGTTACCTTAATTTTTTCGTTGCATTTCCAAAATGCTGTGTAATAATTTTTCTCCAATAAACTATTACTCCCGAAATAAGAAAAACATAACATTTGACTTAAATAAGTAAATCAAAAGTAAATTATTTTTCAATACAAAAAACAAAAGCAAAAAAAAAGTGAAAATAATTTTCACTTTTAAAATTCCTTATAAATACTAGTCTTCTGGTGGATATCCATGAATAGCTTCAAAGTCTTCATCGAAATTTGCACGTAAATAGGCATTTAATTTCTTCCTGTAATCGTCTTTTAACCAAGTAACAAAGTTGTGAGTACTCTTAGAAATACACTTGGCATACCTATTGATTCTGTCATCAATCTCCTCTCCTAACTTTTTGGCTAAAATTAGCGCATCAAATACATCTTCGCTATTTTCAATGCACATTTTTGCATGATGAACTATCGATTTTTCTAATACTCTTTTAGATGATTCTCCTGCTTTGATAGTTGCTATATACACCTTTTTCATATCAAAATAGGTATCAGTAGAATTGGCAAATTCTTTTTTTACATCTGCAGGAAGTTCATATCTAAAATTACTTTCTATCTCTTCGTCAGAAAGAATAGCATCTAAATAATAATCGGGAGCTCTAAACATTTTTTGCCAATCTAAATCTGCTCCCCAAGGACCAAACCTATGAAAATTATTACCTAAATCTATAACATCAAACTCCGTTCTATCTTTATAAATTCTAGAACCACGACCAATCATTTGGTAATAAAGGGTTAACGATTTTGTTGCTCTATTTAAAATAATTGCCTCGATACTTGGCTCATCAAAACCAGTCGTTAAAATACTTACAGAAGTTATAATGGCATTTGGTGTTTTATGAAACCATTTTAAAATTAATTCGCGTTCTTTTTTAGTATTTGTATTATCTAAATGAGCAATAGGATACCCTGCCCTTTTAAAAGCATGAAAAACTTGAATAGAAGTATTTATACCATTGTTAAAAATTAGCGTTTTTTTCCCTTTTACAGTTTCCTCATAAGCACTTACTAATTTCGATAGCATGTCTGTATTAGTATATAAATCTTCAGAAGATTTAACGGTATAATCTCCGTTGGCACCAACTTCTAAAGAAGTTAATCCAACATTATATGAATACATATTAGCTTTTGCCAAATAACCACTTTCTATTAACTGATGTATTGGCTCACCGACATACAATTCCTGATAATTCTCATACATTGGCAGTTTAATGTTTGAGCTTAAAGGAGTTGCTGTTACACCTAAAATAAAAGATTCGTCAAAAAACTTAAAAATTTTAGTAAAAGAATTATAATGTGCTTCATCTACAATTACCAAACCAATATCAGAAATATCTAATTTATCATCATTAAGCCTATTTTTCAAGGTTTCAACCATCGCAACAAAACATTTATAATCGTCTTGATCATCAAGTTTTGCTGTACTATTGATAATTTTATTGTTTACACCAAACTCGTGTAACATTTTAGATGTTTGCTTGCTTAACTCTATTCTGTGAGTTAAAACCAATACTTTCTTTTTAAATGTTTCAATGTAACGTCTTACAATTTCTGAAAAAATTACAGTTTTTCCTCCTCCTGTTGGCAATTGATATAACAAATGATAGTCTTGAGGAGCAGTTCCAAATCTTTTAAAGATTTCTTCGAGTGCTTCCTTTTGATATCCGTATAATTCTTTACCTATTGTAACTTTTGAAGTGTTTGTTTCTGCCAAAATTTTAAAAATTTTAAGCAACAAAAATAAGACTTAAAAAAGGTTTATCCCAAATTAAAACTATATAAATCTCGATAAATTTGTTTGAAGAATATCATGATGCGAAGCATGATGCACAGAAACCCCATTTCGAACCACTATTAATTGAGGTGATTGATGCATTACTTGAAAACGAAAACCTACTTTATCGGAAATATCTCTGTAGTTTAATAAATCTAAATAGTACACTTTTAAATGTTGATGCTCATCAGTAAACATTTTTTCGAACTGTTTGATAACCATACTACTAATACCACATCTTGTAGAATGCTTAAACACCAAAATAGCCTCTGATTCTGAATTTTTTGATATGTTATCTAACTCCTCAATAGATTTTAAAGGAATCCAATTAACGAATGCTTTGTGCTGTTTTGTTGATGACTTCTTTTCATTTTTTCCAAACATGTTGTTAAATATTCCCATTTTTATTTTTTGTTTATTGCTTTGTCGGTACAAATATAAGAAACTTTCATAATGACAAAAAGTCAGTATTTAAAAGGGTTTAAAGACATTTTGTCTTGCATTTTACAATATAAATGACCTGGTCTATAATTTGATTAATAAGTAATTGTAAAAAATAAAGTAACCTTCAAAATAGAAAGCTATTTTAATAAAAAAAAGAAAAATGAACTTTAATAACTATACCACAAAATCTCAAGAGACCATACAAATGGCCCAACAATTGGCACAAGAATATGGGCATAACCAAATAGAAAACGAACATATATTTAAAGCATTAACACAAGTAGATGAAAATGTACTTCCTTTTTTATTTAAAAAATTAAATATAAACACCAAACTTTTACATCAAATATTAGACAAACAATTAGAAAGTTTTCCTAAAGTTTCAGGTGCAGAACTACTGCTTTCTAGAGAAGCTTCTAAAAGTTTAACAGATGCTACGTTAATTGCAAAAAAATGGCAAGATGATTATGTTTCTATAGAACATATATTCTTATCAATTTTTAAATCTAATAGTAAGATAGCACAAATATTAAAAGACCAAGGTGTTACAGAAAAATTAATAAATACAGCTATAGAAGAGCTTAGAAAAGGAGAGCGTGTAACCTCCCAAAGTCAAGAAGAAACCTATAACTCGCTTCAAAAATTTGCAAAAAATTTAAACCAACTCGCTTCAGATGGTAAACTAGACCCTGTAATTGGAAGAGATGAAGAAATAAGAAGATTACTACAAATTTTATCTCGAAGAACTAAAAATAATCCTATTTTGGTAGGAGAACCAGGAACTGGTAAAACCGCTATTTCTGAAGGTTTGGCGCATAGAATTGTAGATGGTGATGTACCTGAAAACTTAAAAGAAAAACTTATTTTTTCTTTAGACATGGGAGCATTAATTGCCGGAGCAAAATATAAAGGAGAGTTTGAAGAACGCCTAAAAGCAGTTATAAAAGAGGTTACCAATGCCAACGGAGATATCGTTTTATTTATAGATGAAATTCATACACTTGTTGGGGCTGGTGGCGGACAAGGAGCCATGGATGCAGCAAATATTTTAAAACCTGCTTTAGCTCGTGGTGAGCTAAGGGCTATTGGTGCAACAACTTTAGATGAATACCAAAAATATTTTGAAAAAGACAAAGCGCTAGAAAGACGTTTTCAAAAAGTGCAAGTAAATGAACCAGATATAGAAAGTGCTATTTCTATTTTAAGAGGTATTAAAGATAAATATGAAACACACCATAAAGTACGTATAAAAGATGAGGCTATTATTGGTGCTGTAGAGCTATCTCAAAGATATATTACCAATAGGTTTTTACCCGATAAAGCTATCGATTTAATGGATGAAGCAATGTCTAAATTGCGAATGGAAATTAACTCTAAACCAGAAGAACTGGATGTTTTAGACAGAAAAGTAATGCAATTAGAAATTGAAATTGAAGCTATTAAAAGAGAGAACGATGAAACCAAATTAAAATCTCTACGTGCAGACTTAGCGAACATAAAAGAAGAGCGAAATGAAATGAATGCTAAGTGGAAATCGGAAAAAGAAGTGGTAGATAATATTCAAAATGCAAAAGCAGCCATAGAAAACTATAAATTAGCTGCAGAAAAAGCAGAAAGAGATGGTGACTATGGTAAAGTTGCCGAATTACGATATGGTAAAATTAAAGAAGCTCAGCAAGAATTAGAGAATTTACAACGCCATTTAGCTAGTAATTCACAAGAAAAATCTCTTATTAAAGAAGAAGTCGATTATGAAGATATTGCTGAAGTTGTTGCCAAATGGACTGGTGTACCAGTTACAAAAATGATTCAATCTGAAAGAGAAAAACTATTAAAATTAGAAACTCAACTTCATAAAAGAGTTGTTGGTCAAGAAGAGGCTATTGTTGCAATTTCTGATGCTGTAAGACGCTCTAAGGCTGGTTTACAAAATCCTAATAAACCAATTGGAAGTTTTCTGTTTTTGGGAACAACTGGGGTTGGTAAAACTGAACTTGCAAAGGCATTAGCAGCATACCTTTTTGATGATGAAAATGCAATGACAAGGATTGATATGAGTGAATATCAAGAGAAACACGCAGTAAGTAGATTGGTTGGAGCGCCCCCAGGATATGTTGGTTATGACGAGGGTGGTCAGTTAACTGAAGCTGTAAGAAGAAGACCTTATTCTGTTGTGCTTTTAGATGAAATAGAAAAAGCACATCCAGATACTTTTAATATTCTATTACAAGTTTTAGACGAGGGAAGATTAACCGATAATAAAGGAAGATTAGCAGATTTTAAAAACACTATTGTTATTATGACTTCGAACATGGGAAGCCATATAATTCAAGAAAAGTTTACGAATACAAATACTACTATAGAAGCTACAACAGAACTTGCCAAA
Source organism: Polaribacter tangerinus (assembly GCF_038024095.1). Taxonomy (NCBI): domain Bacteria; kingdom Pseudomonadati; phylum Bacteroidota; class Flavobacteriia; order Flavobacteriales; family Flavobacteriaceae; genus Polaribacter; species Polaribacter tangerinus. The sequence continues at coordinate 291,171 of NZ_CP150668.1, forward strand.
ATTGAAGTACTTGCATTACTAAAACAATCTGTAAGACCTGAGTTTTTAAACAGAATAGACGATGTTATTATGTTTACACCCTTAAATAACAAAGATATATTTGAAATTGTAAAACTACAAATAGCTCAGTTACAGAAAATGATTGGTAAACAAGACATTACTTTAGATGCTACAGATGAAGCACTAAAATACTTGTCAAAAAAAGGATATCAACCAGAGTTTGGTGCAAGGCCCGTTAAACGTGTTATACAAAAAGAGGTGCTAAACGCTTTATCTAAAGAAATATTAGCTGGTAATATAACTACGGATAGTATAGTGCTTTTAGACGCATTTGATGATAAACTTGTATTCAGAAACCAAACTCATTAAAATATCATCAAGAGCACTTAAAAAGCAACCTTTTAAAAGGTTGCTTTTTTTTACCTATATTCGTTTATATTTAATATCATGAAAAATTATTTCTTTACCCTCGCCATTACATTCTTAACACTTTTTTCTTGCAATGATGATACTACCACCACCTACTATTTAATTAGGCATGCAGAAAAAGATAGAACCGATAAAACAAATAAGAATCCTAATTTAAATGAACAAGGTTTAGACAGAGCAAAAAAATGGGCCAATTATTTTAAAGACATACATTTAGATGCTATTTACTCCACAAATTATAATAGAACTCAACAAACAGCTCAACCTACAGCAGCCAACAAAAAATTGATTGTAAAAAGCTATCAACCAAACAACATGTACAATGATGATTTTAAAAAGGAAACTTTAGGTAAATCTGTTTTAATTGTGGGGCATAGTAATACTACACCTGCTTTTGTAAATACAATTTATAAGAAAAATAATAGTGTAAAAGATACAAAATTATACAAAAGCATGGATGACAAAGATAATGCGAGCCTTTATATAGTTACTATTATAGGAAAGTCTATTTCCAGCAAAGTTATAGCGGTAAATTAAACATACATTTTTTACGAAACTCTTAATTACTTTTTTGCAACTAACATCATATGCGGACTAAAAGCCAACACAGACTCATCTAATTCTGTTGCCTTTAAAATTGATAATAATGTTTCTTTTTTTGTTGGATGAAGCATATTTGAAAAATATTCTCTGTCTAGCCAAATCATACCTTCTACAGCAAAAAGATTTAAAATTTCTAATTGTTGAGAAGTAAACTCTTTTTTTAATTGTTTTGGTTTATGATAAAATCCGTCTGCCAATAACCAAGGAAACTCTTTTGGTGGATTATGAATACCTGAAGTTAGCTCCTCTTTACACATTTTTAAAAATGGTTTTTTGTGCACCAATCCTTGCATTAAACCAACCACTGTAGATGCTGAAGAATTAATTGCAAATCCTAAAACTAATCCTCCTTTTTTTAATACTCTTTTTGCTTCTGCTATTGTTTTTAATCGGTCTTCTTTTTTTTGAAGATGATAAAGCGGGCCATGTAAAATAACAATATCAGCAAAATTATTTTCGAAGGGTAAATTTCTGCTCTCACCTTGTAAAACCGTAAACTTTTTAATAGATTGATTAGCTCTTTTGGTTGCTAAATCTATATGTTTTTTTACGGGTTCTAATAAATGGACTTCATAATTTTTATTTGCCAACCACTCACTATATTTTCCTGTACCTCCACCAATATCTAAAATAACACTATGTTCTTTTTTTAAGTGTCTAGAAATTAATGATTTTATTCGCTCAAACTCAAAAAAACCCATACCACTTTCTAGGCGAGTTTCTTCGGAGGCATTGTTATAAAAAGCCTCAAGCTCTTTGCTTATTAAGTTTTTTTTTGCCATAGAAAAAATGTTAATTTATAAAACTATATTAACTGACTGAAGTATTCAAATATTTCTCCTTTAGAAATTGTACTCCCTTTTTCTATGAGGTCAAAAATTTCTAAATTTCTATCATCATTATAAGGTTTAGAACCCTTAAAAATTTCAACAGAATTATCCATAGGATTCTGCATTAACCACTCAAATCCTTCTTGCGCTAATAAATCAATATCCCAAGTTACTTGTATTGCAATTCTATGAATTTCTGTAGCATCACATTTAAATAAATTTACTTTTGTTTTAGAAAAATGCTCTATATACTTTGTTTTCGAAAGAACATCATCCCAAACAAGATCAGAAAAAATATTTAACTCTTCTTCTGCTACCATAGGTTTTTCTTCCTTTATCTCTGTCCATTCTCTGGCATCAATACTTTGAGTTGCTAAAAACTTTGCAAACTCTTCATGTAAACTTTCAAACTGTTCTTTTGTTAATTGTCTATATTTCATATACAACCAATTATTTATTTTAATTGTTTTTCTTACCTAAATGTAAGATGTATTATATTTAAAAGTAAAAAAGCTCGTTATTTCTAACGAGCTTTTTTTTATAAACTTTGGTATATACTATTCAGCTATTACTTCAAAAGAAATATCTGCAATTACCTCTCTGTGTAATCTAACAGTAGCGTCATATTTACCTAATCTTTTTACAGAGCCACCTACAACTTTAATAAATTTCTTATCAAGTTCTGTACCGGCTTTTGCTAAAGCTGCAGCTAAATCGATATTGTTTACAGAGCCAAATAATTTGTCTCCACTACCAGTTTTAGATGCAATTTTAATATCATATCCTTTAATTGTTTCTGCAATTGCATTTGCATCTTCAATTAATTTTGCTTCTTTATAAGCTCTTTGCTTTAAGTTTTCTGCTAAAACTTTTTTGGCAGAAGAAGTTGCTAAAGAGGCTTTACCTGTAGGAATTAGAAAATTTCTACCATATCCGTTTTTAACTTCTACGATATCATCTTTAAATCCTAAATTTTCTACGTCTTGTCTTAATATCAGTTCCATATTCTACCTCTTTATTATTTTAACAAATCTCCAACGTAAGGCATTAAAGCCAAATGACGAGATCTTTTAATTGCTTGCGCAACTTTACGTTGATATTTTAGTGAAGTACCTGTTAAACGTCTTGGTAAAATTTTACCTTGTTCGTTTACTAAATACATTAAGAAATCTGCATCTTTATAATCGATGTATTTGATTCCTTTTTTCTTGAATCTACAATATTTAGATTCTTTTTTTGTGTCTATATCTAATGGCGTTAAATATCTAACGTCAGCAGATTTTCCTCCTTTTGCTTGTTGTTCTATTGTAGCCATTATTTATTTTTTTGCAGATTTAACACGTTCAGTTCTAATCTTTGCCCAGGCAGCAGCATGTTTGTCTAATTTAACAGTTAAATAACGCATAACGCTATCATCTCTTCTAAACTCTAACTCAAATGCAGCAATTTCTTCACCGGCAACTTTGTACTCGAATAAGTGATAAAAACCACTTTTCTTTTTTTGAATTGGATAAGCTAATTTTTTTAAGCCCCAATCTTCTTTAGAAATCATTTCGGCACCTTTAGAAACCAAATAGTCCTCAAACTTTTGTACTGTTTCCTTTATCTGAGTATCAGATAAAACGGGATTCAAAATGAAAACAGTTTCGTAATGATTCATAATAAAATATTTATTGTTTAATTTTAAGGGTGCAAATATAGTAACTTTTTACTAATTATTAACATTTATAACTAAATGTTTTAAAACCCTTTAGCATTTTACCAATATGTGTGTGGCGCTAATTTAAATCTAACCGAACTCCCATAGATATATTTCTAACTTCTGTATCTTTAAAAAGCGGATTCAAATCATATTTTAGATATAAACTAGTAGACTTATAACCTACATAAGCACTTAGTCCATAGTTTACTGTATTCATATTAAAATTGTCGTACTGAACCTCTTCTACATTCACATTGTTACTATCTAAATATTCTAAATATTGTCTGGTTCCAAGTTTAAAACCTACAAAACCTCCAAGTCCCAATCGAACAGATTGATTTGTTCTGTCTGCAACCTTTCCACTCGAATAGGTTTTATTTTTAGATAAATCCCACTCTAAATGTACTGGAAAATTCATTTGAACATGGCGTAATCTACTTTCTGAAAGTTTGTCTGCAAACACTACTATATCTGTAACTGTACCGTTTTTAACATGAAACTGATTGTTTTCTAAACGTAAATTATTCCACAAAAAAGAAATACCATACTTAAAATATAACGAAGATGGCTTTGGAGAAATTCTGGTTTTCCATGTAAAACCTAATTCATAAAAACGAGATCGCCAAAACTGATATTCTGAATTATTTAATGAAGAAAAATTGTTGTCGTTCAAAACATTATTTACACCCATTGCAAAAACAAATTGGCTGGTGGTTTTATTCTTTAGTTTAAAATTCTTCACTTTTTTTATATCACTTATATCTTCCTCAAAGTCGTCAACTTCAAGTTCATCATCCGAATCACTAACAGAAAAGCGGAATTTTTTATTTCCAACCGAAAAAGAGTTTACTTCCTCCTTATTATCTGCAACACTTTCAGAATTTTTAATTTTTCCGTTTATTTTATCTTGAACTAATTGTTGCAGCAATTTTTCTTGTTCACTTACCTTTACTTCTATTTGCTTTGCATGGTAACTAGCAAGCTCTTGCTTTAAAATTGTTGCTGTTGCTTCTGTTATTTCGCCGTTTTTTAAACGTTTTTCAACCTGTAATATTTTTACTTTCAAAGAATCTTTTTGAGATTTTGTGATTTGCTCTATTTTCTTAGAAATTTTTACTACTTCTTTTTCAAATTTTTTTTGTTCTTGCGCTACTAGAGATATAGTTGCTATCAATAATACAAATAAGATATTTTTTTTCATTATGATACTGTTTTTAAATAATGGATTTTGGTTTTTAATCATTTCTACTTACAATGGCCGTTGCAATATCGTTTACTCTCCTTTTTAATGTCTTTAAAAAGTTATTTTTAAAAAAATCGTCGTCAATACTTCGTTCTACTTCCGCTAAAATTACTTTAGGATTTACTTTCAAATTTGTTTTTTCTAACTCTTTTTTTATGGTATTCTCTAATTGCTCTCTAGAAGTATTGTGCTTGGTATAAAGCGCTTTTATTTTATTTTCAGGCTCCGAAACAGCCGCCAATAATGCAGCACTACTTACCTGAATTCTAGAGGTGCTTTTTATGTTTTTGTGCAAATTAGAATCCTTAAGTTTCAACGGAGCTTCCGACATACTTTTATCATTCTTTTCTAATTTACTATTGATATGTTTTTCAGTAACATTCACTGTTTCAGCAATCGTTAGCGTTTTGATGTTTCTTTTAAAATCTTGCTTACTTTTAGAACCTTCCTTTTTTGTATCAGATGCTATAATTTCAACTTTTTCTTCTGTGAAACCTACAACTTCACTTTCTTGTATAGGCAAACTTTGTTTAATTATTTTTTCTGTATTTTCTAATACTATTAACTCTTTTATGGGTTGTTTAAATTGTTTTTTATTTTCATATGAAAAAAAGTAACCGCCAACTGCTATAAAAAGTGCTAAACTTGCAGCTACCGATACATATAGCAACCACGGTTTTTTCTTATTATAAGGGTGTTCGTCTAATTTATCTGACAGTCTTTGCCATGATGAATCCGCAGGTTTTATAGTTCTTTTTTCGAACTTTTCTTGTAAATAATTCTTAGTTTTTTTCATGAACAATGGTATTCAATTTTAAATAATTTTCTTGCAACAACTTGCGCGCTTTAAATAATTGAGATTTAGAAGTACTTACCGATATACCCAATTTTTCTGCTATTTCTGTATGCTTAAAACCTTCTATAGCAAATAAATTAAAAACTATTTTATAGCCATTTGGTAAATTATCAATTAGTTGTTGTATTTCATCAACAGTAGAATTTTCTAAATTTATAGTTGCCATATCGTTAAAAGAAAACTCTTCATCCGTATACTCAATTACACTTTTCTTTCTAAGGTATGAAATACACGTATTTATAACAATCCTTCGAATCCAACCTTCAAAATTTCCCTGATGTTTAAAAGTATGCAAATGAGTAAAAACCTTAAAAAATCCCTCTAATAGTAAATCTTCTGCATGATGAATATCTTTAACATATTGCCTACAAACTCCCAACATTTTTGGAGAATACGTGTTAAAAATTTCTTTTTGAGCTTCTCGATTGTTGTCTACAGCCTTCTTAATAAGCCCTTTTTCTGTATGTAATTTTATAATTTTCAAACGTTTTTATTCTGTTTTATAAGCGCTACAAATATAAAGACTCTTAAAGTACTATAAAGGTTGCCTGCCAATTAGATTATTTTTTTAAAACACTATTTTAATTTTATTATCGGCATAAATTTTGATACTTTTATAGATGAATTTATGCTGAATTATGAAAAAAATTTTATGTTGCCTTGTACTTTTATCTTTTGGACAATTAAGCTCTCAAAACTTCGAAAAAAAAGATATAAAAACAATAGTTGGAGTTGTCTTATACAACAATAATCCACTACCAAATGTATTGGTTTCAAATACTGAAAAAACAGTTCTAACCAATAACAAAGGTTTCTATAATATTACCGCTAAATCTGGTGACTTTTTAGAATATAAACATGCTGGCTTTAGAACAGTATCTATTCTTATAGAAGATATAACCGCTACATTAAACATAGATATGGAACCTAGTTTTAAAGTTCCTAATGTAAATAGACCAGAAATTTTAAAACTTGGAAGAAGCACTGTTGGAGATGAATATCCTGATTTTGATATCATTACCATTGATAAAGATAAACTTAATAAAGAGGCGATTACACTAACTAATGCAATTTTAGAAAAAGTACCTCTCTTTTTCTCTAGAATCAATAATTTTAACGAACCCGTAATATACCTGAAAGGAAAAGAGTTGAATGGTCCGGTTCTGTGGGAAATTGATGGCAATATCTACGATTTACCTTTACCGATAGATTTAAACGACATAGAAAAGATTTTAATTGTAAACATGAAGTCGGATCGCTGTATTATTAAGGTATCAACTAATTTAAATTACAAAAAAATTAAAGGATTTGATGTAAATAATTATTATTTTACTAATGACGAGTATTATAATGATGATGCCACTCCTTATGAAGAAATTAAAAAAGACACGCCAAGCTATTTAAACGCTTATAAAAACGCTCTTACTATAAATGAAGCCATAACTATTTACAAAAAACAATATGATGAGTGTAAAGATTTTACCAACTTTCACTTTAATGTTTATAATTTCTTAGTCAAAAAATTTAACGCTCCTATTAAATTACTCAATGTTTTAAATGATTTTGAAAATTTTTCTAAAAGCAATGTAGAAAACCTAAAAGCACTTGCTTATATGTACGACGAATTAAACCTACCAACAAAAGCTTCAGAAATTTATAAAAAAATTGCAAATGAAAGTCCAAATAGTAGGCAAGCATACAGAGATTTAGCAAACACCTATTTATCTTTGAAAGATTACAAAAATTTCTGGAAAATATACAATTATTATATAGAAAAAGGATTTGAGATAGACCAAAGTGATATCGGAGAAATTATTGCCTCTGAAATTATTTCTGCCTTTAATAAAGATGAAAATAACGATAGTACTCCAAGAAAAATTAAAATTAAAAATCCTATTAAAAATACCGAAAGTGATGTTCGTTTGGTATTTGAATGGAACACTTCTGAAGCAGAGTTTAGTATTGAATTTGTAAATACTTTCGATCAAGTATACACATTAGAAAACTCATTAAAAATAAATGAAGCTCTAATTATCGATCAAAAAAATAGAGGATATAATTCGAAAGAGGTGTTTATAGAAAATTTAGATACAGCACCCATTTTAGTGAATTTTACTTATTTTGGAAACAAGCAGTATAAACCAACATTTCTTAAAGTAACCCGTTATTTAAATTGGGGCAAACCCAATGAAATAAAAAAAATACATGTTTTTGAATTTAATACGAAGAACATAAAAACACAACTTTTTAAGCTAAATAAAAAAATGCTTGATTAATTAAATGATTCAAAAACTCTTGGGCATCAAAGAAATTGAAATAGTAAAAAACTATTTATTTTCTTTTTCTATCACTATTTCTCGAATATACAAAAACAGTGGAAAAGTAAAAGCTACTGCAACTAAAAAAGTAAGTGGTATGAGCAACCACCACCTTTTAATTTTTAATCTTTTCGATTCGAAATACAAGAAAACAAAAAAAGTTAGCACAACTACCAACAAATCTGCTCCATAAGATTTACCTGGTAAAGATGATTCTGCAGTTTTAAAAAAATTTAAAAAACTTGCATTTTCAACTGTCAAAAAATATTGAATATTATAAAACCACGTATAACAAAGCCCTAAAATTGACAGTCCTAAAAAAATATGTTTTCTCTTCATATGAATGTTTCTATGCAAAAGATTAAAAAATATCAGTTATTTCTAACTATAAAATAGTTTTAAAATAGCTTAGTTTGATTTTCGTCATCGCGCTTCTTTTCTTCAGCTTTTTTCCTTGCAATAGACTTTTGCAGAGCTATTTTTGCTTTCTCTTCGGCAGACAGCTCTTCTAAAACTGGCTTGTTAGCTACAACTTCAGGCACTTCTATTGGTAATTTATCTGTGCTAGTATCTGCAAGTAACTTTTCATCTTTTGTATTGTTATCACTGGGTTCTTCAACCTCTTCATAAGGTAAAGACTCTAACAAATTTACTTGTTTTATTTTTTCTGTAGTCAGTTGATTTCCTTGAGCTTTTATACCTTTAATAGCTATAAAATCTTCAAAATTTACAACTTCATTTTCTAGGCTTCTTTTAGAAAACTGTACCTCTGCTATTGGTCTGTAATCGGTAGCTATAATTTCTAATTGCGATTTTGGGTGCTCAGAAATAAACTCTTCTTCCTTATCGGTAGTTTCTATTAAAAAGCGCTTTACAAAATAACGTTCTTTTTCTCCATCGTAATAAATTGCAGAAATAGGCTTTTTGGGCTGCCATTTTTCTAAAACAATCATATCATCTTCAAAATGCATCGCTAAATCTGGTTTTACAGCTTTCGCTTTTCCAGATTGTGTAATTATAAGTAATTTATCCTCTGCTCTAAATTCTCCTAATAACTCACCTCTATCATCAACATTTAATCTTTGTACAGTATCGTCGAACCAAATTTTTCTTGGTTTTAAAGTCGAAACACCTTCCGACTTAAAATCGATACTTTTTATAGCATACTTAGTTATAGTATTACCTCGAACTGCTCTACCTTTTACAGCCAAATCTGCAAAATCAATATCCCATTTTAACTTCTTTATACTACCAACTGCCCTTAAGTTTACCGATACTACCTCAGCTTCTCCGTTTAAATTTGCACTAAAATAATGAACAATAGAACCTTTTTTTCCGTTAGTTAAATCGTATTCTTTATCTCTAGTTACAGAGGTTACATTAAAACGCTTCATGTAAGAAGGTCCTTTTGCCCCATCTCTATACATATAATTGTAAACCGTTCTTTTATCTTTCTTTTTAAATACTGCAACGTGAATAATGTCTTTGCCAACAAAAGTTTTAGTATCTACTTTTGTAACCATCATCCCTCCATCTTTTCTAAAAATAATAATATCATCTATATCCGAACAATCACAAACAAATTCATCACGTTTAAGAGAAGTTCCTATAAAACCTTCTGCCCTATTCACGTAAAGTTTGGTATTGTTCATAGCTACTTTAGAAGCAACAATATCATCAAAAATTCTTATTTCTGTTCTACGTTCTTTTCCTTTTCCGTAAGTGTCTTTTAAACGTTTAAAATAATCAATAGCAAAGTCTACCAAATTGGCCAAATTATTTTTTACGGTAGCTATTTTATCTTCTAAGCCTTCTATAAACTGTTTGGCCTTATCAATATCAAATTTAGATATTTTTTTAATCCTTATTTCTGTTAACCTTGTAATATCTTCTACAGTAATAGCCCTTTTAAGATGCTTTATGTGAGGCTGTAAACCTTTATCTATTGCAGCAATAACACCATCCCAAGTTTCTTCTTCTTCAATATCTCTATAAATTCTATTTTCAATAAAAATTCGCTCTAACGAAGAAAAATGCCACTGTTCTTCTAACTCGTCTAACTGAATTTCTAATTCCTTTTTCAGCAGTTCAACAGTTAAATCTGTAGAGTGTTTTAACAGTTCAGAAACTCCTAAAAAAACCGGTTTATTTTCTTGAATTGTACAACACAGTGGAGAAATTGAATTTTCACAATTGGTAAAAGCATATAATGCATCTATTGTTTTATCAGGAGATACATTAGGTGGTAAATGAACTAATATTTCTACTTCTGCGGCAGTGTTATCTTCTATTTTTTTAATTTTAATCTTTCCCTTTTCATTAGCCTTAATAATACTGTCTATTAAGGTAGATGTTGTGGTACCAAAAGGAATTTCCGTAATAACTAATGTTTTTTTGTCTAGTTGAGATATTTTAGCACGTATTCTAACCTTACCTCCTCTTTTACCATCATTATAGTTTGTAAAATCTGCAATTCCACCTGTTAAAAAATCGGGAACAATTTTAAAACTTCTTCCTTTTAAATATTTAATAGAGGCATCTATTAACTCTACAAAATTATGAGGTAATATTTTTGTAGACAAACCAACTGCAATACCTTCTGCTCCTTGTGCTAATAAAAGCGGGAATTTTACAGGTAAATCTATCGGCTCTTTTCTTCTACCATCATAAGACATTTTCCAGTCGGTAGTTTTTGGATTAAAAACAACGTCTAGTGCAAATTTAGACAAGCGCGCCTCAATGTATCTAGATGCTGCTGCTCTGTCTCCTGTTAAAATGTTTCCCCAGTTTCCTTGCATGTCAATTAGCAATTCTTTCTGACCAATTTGCACCATCGCATCAGCAATAGAAGCGTCGCCATGAGGATGATACTGCATTGTATGACCAACAATGTTAGCTACTTTGTTGTAACGCCCATCATCTAAATCTTTCATAGAATGCATTATTCTACGCTGCACAGGCTTCAAACCGTCTTCTAAAGAGGGTACTGCTCTTTCTAAAATTACATAAGATGCATAATCTAAAAACCACTCTTTGTACATTCCTGTAACCCTAGTAATGGTTTCTTCTTGGGCAGAATCTGCCAGATTATCTGAATCTAAATTCTCATTTAAATTTGTTAATTCTTCCTCGTGCTCGTTTCCGTTAATTTCTTCACTCATGCTTTTAAACGTCTAATTATTTAATCGTTTAACTTATGTATTTCTTTATTTTGGCGTTTCCTAAAGGTCGGGCTTTACACTACAATCTTTTTATTTATTTCGAAACTCCACGTAAAAAGACGTGGAACTCGAACTAATGATAAAAAGGATTTTCGTTTCAATCCCTAACGCACTATTTTGCCAAGTTCTTCACTTACTAAAACCTCTTTTTTACGATTGCGAACTTAGACTTTCATTTATTTAGCAATATGCAGTAGATTACACTTCATCTTCTACAGTGTCTAATTCTATTTTTAAATTCTCGATAATAAACTTTTGCCTATCTGGGGTATTTTTGCCCATGTAAAACTCTAACATTTGTTCAATAGACATTTCTTTGTCTAACATAACAGGATCTAAACGAATGTCGTCTCCTATAAAGTGAACAAACTCGTTAGGAGAAATCTCTCCCAAACCTTTAAATCTAGTAATTTCTGGCTTTCCTTTTAACTTTTCTATGGCGTCTCTTTTTTCTTCATCTGAATAACAATAAAAAGTTTCTTTTTTATTTCTTACTCTAAACAACGGAGTTTCTAAAATATATAAATGCCCCTCTTTAATTAATTCTGGAAAAAACTGTAAGAAAAAAGTTATAAGTAGCAATCTAATATGCATTCCGTCTACATCGGCATCTGTTGCAATAACAATATTATTGTAACGCAAATCTTCTAAACCATCCTCTATATTTAAAGCAGCTTGTAGTAAGTTAAATTCTTCATTTTCGTACACAATTTTTTTACTTAATCCGTAAGAGTTTAGGGGTTTTCCTTTTAAACTAAAAACAGCTTGTGTATTTACATTTCTAGATTTTGTAATAGAACCAGAAGCAGAATCTCCCTCGGTTATAAACAACGTTGTTTCTAAATAGTTTTCCTTTTTAATGTCTCCTAAATGAATTCTGCAGTCTCTTAACTTTTTATTGTGCAAGCTAGCTTTTTTAGCTCTATCTTTTGCTAACTTTCTAATTCCCGACAGCTCTTTACGTTCTTTTTCTGCTTGTAAAATTTTTCTTTGAAGCTTGTCTGCTACTTCAGTATTTTTGTGTAAGTAGTTGTCTAAATTTGTCTTTAAAAAGTCGTTAATATAAGTTCTTACAGTAGGCAAATCGCCCCCCATATCTGTAGAACCTAATTTTGTTTTTGTTTGACTCTCAAAAACAGGTTCCATCACTTTTATGGCAATGGCAGAAATAATTGATTTTCGAATATCAGAAGCTTCAAAATTCTTACCATAAAACTCTCTTATTGTTTTAACCACAGCTTCTCTAAAAGCAGCTTGGTGAGTACCTCCTTGTGTAGTATGTTGCCCGTTTACAAATGAATGATATTCTTCTGAATACTGAGTTTTGCTATGTGTAATAGCAACTTCTATGTCTGGACCTTTTATGTGAATTATTGGATATAACATATCTTCTTGATTGTTATTGTCTTCCAATAAATCTTTTAGTCCGTTTTCAGAAAAGAATTTCTCGCCATTAAAAATAATCGTTAAACCTGGGTTTAAATACACATAATTTTTAAGCATTTTAGCCACATACTCATTCCTGAACTTATATTTTTTAAAAATTTCTTCATCCGGAATAAAAGAAACTTTTGTTCCTTTTCTTCTAGAAGTTTCTTCTAAAAATTCTTGTGCATCTAGGTTTCCTTGGCTAAATTCTGCAGAGGCAGATTTTCCTTCTCTAGAAGATTCTACTCTAAAATAAGAAGAAAGTGCATTTACAGCTTTCGTACCTACACCATTTAAACCTACCGATTTTTTAAAGGCTTTAGAGTCGTATTTTCCACCCGTATTCATTTTAGAAACCACGTCTACAACCTTCCCTAAAGGAATTCCTCTACCGTAATCTCGAACAGTTACCTTGTTACCATGAATAGAAATTTCTATGGTTTTTCCTGCACCCATTACATACTCATCAATAGAGTTGTCTAAAACCTCTTTTAGCAATATATATATTCCGTCATCAGCAGAAGAACCGTCACCTAACTTACCAATGTACATTCCTGGACGCATTCTAATATGCTCTTTCCAATCTAAAGACCGAATATTATCTTCTGTATATTTTGTTTCTTTACTCATAAAAATAGCTTACTACTGTTAGGTTTGAAGTACTCGTAAAAGTAAGGTTTACCCTACAAAAATGAAACTCATTTTAAAATTAGTTATCAACAGGATTTCAACGAAAATAAGTGCTATTTTACTGCCAAAAGACTTGCTTCATAGCGGGTATTAAAAAGTGTAAAAATCACAATAAAAAACAATTTGTTGTATTTTTAAACAAAACACTATTTCTTAAAGTATTTGGTTACTTTTGAACCGAATTAACAACAATAACGTGGAAAGAACTCAACTTTTAGAACTAGCAAATAAATACGGAAGCCCTATTTATGTTTACGATACCGATAAAATCGCATCGCAATACAACCGTTTAACTACCGCTTTTAGCAGCGTAAAAAACTTAAAACTTAACTATGCCGTTAAAGCTCTTTCAAACATCAATATTTTAAAGTTTTTTAAAAATATTGGCGCTGGTTTAGATACGGTATCTATTCAAGAAGTTCAATTAGGTTTAACAACAGGAATTGATCCGAAGAAAATAATTTTTACCCCAAATGGCGTTTCCTTAAAAGAAATTGAAGAGGTTGCTAAACTAGGCGTTCAAATTAATATCGACAATTTATCTATTCTAGAATTGTTTGGTCAAAAACATCCAGAAATTCCTGTTTGTGTGCGTATAAATCCTCATATTATGGCTGGTGGAAATTCTAAAATTTCTGTGGGACACATAGATTCTAAATTCGGAATTTCAATTCACCAAGTACCGCACATTAAACGTGTTGTAGAAAATACCGGAATGAATATAAACGGAATTCACATGCACACAGGTTCTGATATTTTAGATATTGATACTTTTTTACGTGCTACCGAAATACTTTTTGATGTCGCTAAACAATTTGAAAATATAGATTTTATAGATTTTGGAAGCGGTTTTAAAGTACCTTACAAAGAAGGAGATATTTCTACTGATATCGAACAATTAGGAATTCAACTTTCTGAGCGTTTTAATGATTTTTGCAAAGAATATGGCAAAGAAATTACTTTGATGTTTGAACCTGGTAAGTTTTTAGTTTCCGAAGCGGGAGTTTTTTTAGCAAAAGTAAATGTTGTTAAACAAACTACTTCTACTGTTTTTGCACACGTAGACTCAGGATTTAATCATTTAGTTCGACCAATGATGTACAATTCGTATCATCACATTACTAATATTTCTAATCCTGAAGGAAGAGATCGTTATTATTCGGTAGTTGGATACATTTGCGAAACGGATACTTTTGGCTCTAATAGAAGAATTGCAGAGATTTCTGAAGAGGATATTTTGTGTTTTCACAATGCAGGAGCTTATTGTTTTTCTATGGCATCTAACTACAATTCTCGCTATTTACCTGCCGAAGTAATGATACATGAAGGAAAAGATTACCTTATTAGAAAAAGACAAACTCTTAAAGACATTTTACACAACCAAGAAATAGTAAACTTTTCATCTGAAGAAAAAAAAGTTAAAGAAGCTATAAGCGCTTAAAAAATATAAAGTAAATTTAGCCACGATTTAATAGGTTTCGCATCTATAAAATCGTGGCTTTTTTATTTATTTAAGAATCATGAGAATAAGACCTTCAACAGTAAAAGATATTCCAGCAATTTTAGCAATTATTAATGATGCCATCGCATATTTAGCGTCACAAAACATTGATCAATGGCAAAATGGTTACCCAAATGTATCTCAAATAGAAAACGATATTAAAAATAACGAAAGTTTTGTGGTAGAAAATACTGCCAAAGAAATAGTTGCTACAGCTATGTTTACAAACAGAAAAGAACCTACCTATAAAATAATTGACGGTAAATGGCTGCGAAACGAGAGTGAAATTTACGGCGTAATTCATAGAATGGCAGTAAAAAAAGAATTTTTAAAGTTTGGTTTGGCAACTTTAATTTTTCACGAATTTCATCTTCAATTAGAAGAAAAAAATATTAAAAGTTTAAAAATTGATACCCACGAAAAAAATATTGGAATGCAACAAGTTCTTAAAAAATTAGGATACAAATATTGTGGCATCATTTACACTAGTTACAATGCAAAAAGACTTGCTTTTGAGAAATTAATTTCTTAATAAAAAAGCAACAAGTTATCACTTTAAGCATCACGAAAATTTCGCAATAAAAATGCAATTACTTCAATATATTACACAGCAAACACAATTACCAGAAACAGCTGTAAAAAACACCATTTCTTTATTAAATAGTGAGGCTACTATTCCTTTTATAAGCAGATACAGAAAGGAAATGACAGGGAGTTTAGATGAAGTTGCAATTGGAGAAATTGTAAAGTTTAAAGATATTTTTGAAACTCTAGAAAAGAGAAAAAAATATATCATTAAAACACTAGAAGAACAACAACTTTTAGAAACACCTCTTTTAGATAAAATAAATAGCACAACTACTCTTATCGCTTTAGAAGATTTGTACTTACCATACAAAAAGAAAAGAAAAACAAAAGCTGCAACTGCTCGTTTACATGGCTTAGAACCCCTTGCTAAAATGCTGATAAGCCAGCGAGTTACCAACCTTCATCAAACTGCTAAAAAATTTATTTCTAAAGAAGTTTCAACTACTGAAAAAGCACTTGAAGGCGCCCGATTTATAATTGCAGAATGGATAAGCGAAAGAACAGATATTAGACACATTGTAAGAAAAGAACTTGCGCTTTATAGTGAAATTACCACAAAAGTAATTGATACAAAAGTAGCTGATGAAAAAGCACAAAAATTTAAAGATTATTTTAATTGGCGCGAGGCATTAAAACGAATACCTTCTCATAGATTATTGGCTATTTTTAGAGCTGAAAAAGAAGGTTTTATTCGGGTTAAAATAATAATTGATAATGAACTGATTTGTAAAAAAATTGCCCAACGAATAATTAGCTCAGAAAATGATTGTACAATTGAGCTAAAAAAAGCTATTAAAGATGCTTACAAAAGACTTTTAGTTCCATCTTTAGAAAACGAAATACGAACACTCTCAAAAGAAAAAGCAGATGATAAAGCGATTGCTGTATTTGCAAAAAATTTACAACAACTATTGCTGGGTGCTCCGCTTGGCGAAAAACGTGTGCTGGCAATAGATCCTGGTTTTAAATCGGGCTGTAAACTTGTTTGTTTAGATGAATACGGACAATTATTACACAACGAAAACATGTATCCACACGCACCACAAAACCAAACTTTAGCAGCTATAAAAAAAATTAATAATTTAGTAGAAACCTTTAAAATTGATGCAATTGCTATTGGTAACGGAACTGCATCTAGAGAAACTGAAGCTGTTGTTAAAAAAATACACTTTACAAGTAAACCAACTATTTTTGTTATTAGCGAAGCTGGTGCCTCTGTGTATTCTGCCTCTAAAATTGCACGAGAAGAATTTCCTAATTTTGATGTTACTGTTAGAGGTGCAGTATCTATTGGTAGAAGATTACAAGACCCTTTAGCAGAATTGGTAAAAATTGATGCAAAATCTATTGGTGTTGGGCAATATCAACACGATGTTGATCAAGTAAAATTAAAAAAATCGCTAGATAATGTAGTAGAAAGTTGTGTAAATAATGTGGGCGTAAATATAAATACCGCAAGCGCTTCTCTACTAAGCTATGTTGCAGGTATTGGAGAAAAAACAGCAGAAAAAATAGTTGCCTACAGAAATAAAAATGGCGCTTTTACAAATAGAAACGACATAAAAAAAGTACCAAGTATTGGCAAAAAAGCGTTCGAACAATCAGCGGGGTTTTTAAGAATCAAAAACAGTACAAATCCTTTAGATAATTCTGGCGTTCATCCAGAAAGTTATGAGGTTGTTAAAGAAATGGCTAAAGATTTAAATGTAAATATTATAGACTTATTAGAAAACAATGAGTTGTTACTACAAATTCCTTTGAAAAAATACTGCACTAAAAATATTGGTTTACCAACTCTTACAGATATTGTAAATGAATTAAAAAAACCGGGGTTAGATATTAGAGGAAAGGCAAAAGCATTTTCTTTTGATCAAACAATAAAAACAATATCAGACTTAAAAATCGGACAAATACTACCAGGAATTGTAAATAACATTACAAACTTCGGATGCTTTGTTGCACTAGGAATTAAAGAAAGCGGACTCATTCATGTTTCTAATCTTTCTAAAGAATTTGTAAAAGATGTAAGCAGCATTGTGCAATTAGAACAACAAATAAATGTAAAGGTTATAGAGGTAGATATGCAAAGAAAACGAATTCAGTTGGCTCTTGTTAACTAACAAAAAGCCATAAAACCTTGTTATACAAGAAACTAAAGATAAAAAAACGACTATCAATAATTGTTAAAAAGTCTTTTTTAGAACTTTCACTTCTAAAGTAGTAAGTTAAAATAAAAGTTTATTTTTACACAAATTTTTACAACACAATTATATTATAATGAAAAAATACACGTACACAGAAAAAAAAGATACACGTTCTGGTTTCGGAGATGGTTTAACAGAATTAGGAAGAACAAATCCTGACGTTGTAGCTTTATGTGCAGATTTAATTGGCTCTCTAAAAATGGATCAATTCATCAAAGAAAATCCAGAGAGATTCTTTCAAGTAGGAATTGCCGAAGCTAACATGATTGGTATAGCTGCTGGTTTAACTGTTGGTGGCAAAATACCTTTTACAGGAACATTTGCAAATTTTTCTACTGGTAGAGTTTACGACCAAATTAGACAATCTGTTGCCTACTCTGGTAAAAATGTAAAAATTTGTGCTTCACATGCTGGAGTTACCTTAGGGGAAGATGGTGCTACACATCAAATATTAGAAGATATTGGTTTGATGAAAATGTTGCCAGGAATGACAGTTATTAACCCTTGTGATTACAACCAAACAAAAGCAGCAACTATTGCAATTGCAGAATTTGACGGACCTGTTTACTTACGTTTTGGAAGACCAAAAGTACCAGTATTTATGCCAGATAATGAGAAATTCGAAATAGGAAAAGGAATTCAATTAACTAGTGGTACAGATGTTACTATAGTGGCAACGGGTCACCTAGTTTGGGAATCTTTACAAGCGGCAGAAAAGTTAGAAGCTCAAGGCATTTCTGCAGAAGTAATAAATATTCATACAATTAAACCTTTAGACGAAGAGATAATATTAAAATCTGTAGCAAAAACAAAATGTATTGTTACTGCAGAAGAACACAATATTATTGGTGGTTTAGGAGAAAGCGTTGCTAGAACCTTGTCTTTAAACACCCCTACAGTTCAAGAATTTATTGGTACTAACGATACTTTTGGTGAGTCGGGTACACCAGACCAATTAATGGCTAAATATGGTTTAGATGCTGCTGCTATAGAAAAAGCTGCAAAAAAAGCTATTGCAAGAAAATAACTTAATAATAATCCTTAATAAATAAAAAAATGAAAAAAGTAATCCTATTGGTATGTTTGGCATTCGGAATAAGCCAAACTTCTTCGGCACAAATAAATTTTGGTTTAAAAGGTGGTATCAATTACAACTCAAATTCTATTAAAGAAGTTGGTACTGATGTTTTTGATGGCGCTAAAAGCAAAACCGGTTATCATGCTGGTATTTGGCTGCGTGCAAAAATACCTGTATTAGGTATTTATGTTAGACCAGAATTGGTATACACTAATTTAGAAAATGAAATAGTGTACAAAACTACTGGCAACAGCGCCACGTATTCTTTTCAAAAAATTGATATTCCTGTTCTTTTAGGAAAGAAAATTTTTGGAGTAGGAAATATATTTGTTGGGCCCTCATTTCAATATATTCTAGACTCTGGCTTTAGTTTTAGCGATATTTCTGATGTTGATACAGATAATTTTACCGTTGGTTTACAGTTTGGTGCTGGAATAGAAATTGGTAAAATTGGTGTAGATGTTAGAATGGAAAGAGGCTTTTCTGGTATCGAATCTAGAATTGTTGGAAATACCGGAATTAATAATTTCGACACAAGAGTAAACCAAGTAATTATTGGTCTTTCTTACAAATTATAAAAAATAGTTTTATTGTAAGAACACTCTTAGAATTCATCACAAAAAGACAGTAATTTTAATTGCTGTCTTTTTTTGTAAATTCTAAAAAATATGTAAAAAAGTAACGTAGCTAATAATAGCTCCATTTTTTCTTTTTATGAGCGATAAAAAAAACAACCCAAATATTGATTTTTGCATAAAAACTTTAGAGGATTTATTAGCAAATACCAACCAGCTTTTCGAAATTCCTGAAGCACAAAGAATAGCACTTTTTAAAGTTGCCGGAGAATTATCTAGACCAAACAGAGAAGAATTTCAACGAAGAAGAAAAGACGCAAAAAAAGCAGCAAAGAGAAAACAAATAGAAAGCGACAAACATGCAAGAAAATCAACTGGAATTCGAACTGCAAGAGAAGCTTCTTTTTTTGTTGCTCCAAAACTACTAGGTGCTGCAGAGACTTTAAAAGATACTCCAGAGTTAACATCGCCAAGAAACTGTTACGTATGTAAAACCGAATACACAAAACTGCATCACTTTTACGACACTATGTGCACAGAATGTGGCGATTTAAATTATGCCAAACGATTTCAAACAGCAGATTTAAAAAATCAGGTTGCTGTTATTACAGGATCGAGATTAAAAATAGGATACCACATTACACTTATGTTGTTAAGAGCAGGTGCTATTGTTATTGCTACTACTAGGTTTCCAGCAGATGCAGCTATTCGTTTTTCTAAAGAAGATGATTATAAAGATTGGAAAGATAGATTGCATATTCATGGCTTAGATTTAAGACACATACCTAGTGTAGAAATATTTTGCAATTATATAGAACAAAAGTACCATCGACTAGACATTCTTATAAATAATGCTGCACAAACAGTTAGAAGACCTTCTGGCTTTTATTTTCATTTAATGGAAAATGAAAAAAAACCAATTAACGAACTTCCAAAGTTAGCACAACCATTGTTAAAAGAACACGCACTTTGCTTAGACGAATTGGCAAACTTAAGTATAAACACCTCTAAAACAAGTAAAAACAATATATTACCTGTAACATGGCATGGCCCAGAGCCAGGAATTGGATTAAGAAGTTCTGCAGAGTTATCTCAAATTCCGTACAGCTTCGACAACTCATTAAAAACTGCAGAAGTTTTTCCTGAGGGAAAATTAGATGCCGATTTACAACAAGTAGATTTACGAAAAACAAACAGTTGGCGCTTAAAGTTGGGAGAAATTGAAACTACAGAAATGGTAGAAGTTCAATTAGTAAATGCCGTGGCACCTTTTGTACTTTGCAATCGTTTATCACTTTTAATGATGAAAGAAAATACCGGACAAAAACATATTATTAACGTTACGGCTATGGAGGGTAAATTTCACAGATTTAAAAAAGAAGACAGGCATCCGCATACAAATATGGCAAAAGCAGCGTTAAATATGCTCACACATACATCTGCAGCAACCTTGGCAAAATCTGGTATTTATATGAATGCCGTAGATACTGGTTGGGTTACAGATGAAGATCCTGCAGAACTGTCTAAAAAGAAAGTAGAAATTCACGATTTTCAACCTCCTTTAGATATTGTTGATGGAGCTGCCAGAGTAATGGATCCGTTAATAGACGGAATAAATACTGGTAAGCATTGGTGTGGAAAATTTTTAAAAGATTATTTTCCTATAGATTGGTAAAAAAAAACTTAAAAAATCATCATCTAAAAATAAAAGAAAGGTGTTATTTTTTTATAGGATTTTTCCAAGAAAACTTCTCAAAGAGTAACAACCAATCTTCCGGGAAATCTGCGTAAATAACCATTTTTTTATTGGTAAAAGGATGAATAAAAGTAAGTTTGCCTGCATGAAGAAATAAATTTTTCCAATTAAAGTTTTCTTGAAACATTATATTATGATTTTTATCTCCATATTTTGGGTCTCCTAACAAAGGATGACTAATTTTATTAGTATGCACTCTAAGCTGATGCATTCTTCCTGTTTTTGGATGCATTTCTACCAAACTATATCTAGAAGATTCATAGGGTTTAACAGGAATATTTAAGATAATATTTTCTAGTGTTTTTAAAGTTGTGAATGCCTCTTTATGCACATTTGCATCTTTCCCTTTTACAGGAGAATCAATTTGCTTTTCTGTTGGCGAAAAACCCCTTACTACACCATAATACACTTTTTGTATAGTTTGATTTGTAAATAATTCTTGAAATTTAGAAACATTCTTTTTGTCTTTTGCTAAAAGTATAATACCCGATGTTTTTCTATCTAAACGATGAACTGGAAACACTTTTA
Organism: Polaribacter tangerinus; assembly: GCF_038024095.1. Taxonomy (NCBI): domain Bacteria; kingdom Pseudomonadati; phylum Bacteroidota; class Flavobacteriia; order Flavobacteriales; family Flavobacteriaceae; genus Polaribacter; species Polaribacter tangerinus. The sequence continues at coordinate 312,721 of NZ_CP150668.1, forward strand.
TTCCTTTCTCTTCAAATATAAACTGTAATAAAGATTGTTCTTCAGCAACATTTCTAGAGTGGTATGCATGATGTACCAACATGTTATTAGGCTTATTAACACATATAAAATAATCATCTTCAAAAATAGTCATATCTATAAATTATTATCTTTTCAAAAGTACTGTAAACACATTAAAAAAGTAATGATAATTTTCAATTTTCGATAAAAGAGGCATTATGTATAAAAAACAACTTTTCGTGTACAAAAAAACAACTTTTGTCCTTAGTTAAAGTTTTAGAAATGAATTAAGTATTATTTTTGAACCATATTAGGGATGATACGAGAGTATCGATAAAACTCGAGACTTTACCGCCTGGTAAAGTCGAGAGTTTTTGATAAAATTGACAAACAAGCAAAACTAAAACCCCCAATTTTTTAGTTTTCTGTTTGTCAATTTTTATTTTACATAAAAAGTGCTTTTCTTTACCTAAACCAAATATTACTACCACAATAAAAATTGTCATAATACATAATTTACAACAAAAAAGAGTAGTAAATACTTACTACTCTTTTTAAAAATTTATTAGTGTAATTATTTACACATTAAAACGGAAGTGCATTACATCTCCATCTTTAACAACATATTCTTTACCTTCAATTCTCATTTTTCCTGCCTCTTTAACTTTAGCCTCAGAGCCATATGCAACATAATCTTCATAAGCTATTGTTTCTGCACGAATAAAACCTTTTTCAAAATCTGTATGAATTACTCCAGCGGCTTGTGGTGCAGTAGCACCGATAGGAATTGTCCAAGCACGAACCTCTTTTACACCTGCTGTAAAATAAGTTTGTAAATTTAATAATTTGTAAGCAGAACGAACTAATCTAGACACTCCTGCTTCTTCTAAACCAATATCGGCTAAAAACATTTGACGCTCTTCATAATCATCTAACTCGGTAATATCTGCCTCTGTACCCACCGCTAATACTATAACTTCTGCATTTTCATCTTTAACAGCTTCTTTTACTCTCTCTACATATTCGTTTCCAGAAACTGCCGATTTTTCATCAACATTACACACATACAATACTGGCTTTGCCGTTATAAATTGTAACGATTTAACAAAATCTATTTCTTTTTCGGAAAACTCTAAAGCTCTTACAGATACGCCTTGTAATAAAGTTTCCTCTATTCTTAACAAAACAACTAATTCTGCTTGTGCCTCTTTATTACCAGTTTTTGCAGTTCTTTTTACACGTTCCAATCTTTTTTGAACCGTTTCTAAGTCTTTTAACTGTAACTCAATATCTATAGTTTCTTTATCTCTTACAGGATCTATTGAGCTATCTACATGCACAATATTATCATTGTCGAAACATCTTACAACATGCAAAATAGCATCAGTTTCTCTAATATTGGCTAAAAATTGGTTTCCCAAACCTTCTCCTTTACTTGCTCCTTTTACCAAACCTGCAATATCAACAATTTCTACTGTAGCTGGTAAAACACGTTCTGGGTTTACCAACTCTTCTAGCTTTTCTATTCTCTTATCTGGTACATTTACAACTCCTAAATTTGGTTCTATCGTACAAAAAGGAAAGTTTGCACTTTGTGCTTTTGCATTTGATAAACAATTAAATAAAGTTGATTTTCCAACGTTTGGCAATCCTACAATTCCGGCTTTCATATATTTACATGTTTTCTAAAAAAGAAAATAATTAAAGTTATTTATGTTAAATTCTCTAAAATTTTAAGAATGCAAAGATAATACTTTGTTAAAATTAAATTGCTTTTTATTTCATTTAATAGAATTAGATATCTTAACAAGATATAAGTGTAAAATATTATGAAAAGAAAAATTATTACTCTCTTTATAATCTACTTTCATTGTAGCATTTTATCTCAAGAAATAACAGGAAAAATAATTGATTTTTTATCGAATGAAGCTCTTTCTGATGTTGCTATAAGTACCAATATAAATACAGGAACCGTTTCAGATAAAAACGGTAAGTTTATTATCTCTGTTAAAAATGTAAGTTCCCTAACTTTTTCAAAATTAGGATTTGAACCTACTACTATTTCTATTAAAAACTTAGAAAAATTAAATTACACAATCGCTCTTAAAGAAGCTGTTACTTTACTCGATGAAATTGCTCTTTCTCTACCAAAAATATCATTAGATTCCTTGTTGATGAAAACAACGAGGAGCATGAAAAAAAATCATATACTATCTCCCTTAAAAAATAGTTTCTTATGGAATACTGCCGAAAGGTTTAATTTTAAAAACCCAAAAATAACTTTAAAACATAGTTCACTTTTTAAAGGAAAAATAAAAAAACATGCAAAAAACACTTTAGATGAGTTTGCTGATAACATTGAAAAAGGAAAATTTAACATTCTACATAGTTATTCGGGCATTGTAGAGCATATAAATTCTACATCAAAAAAGGACAATAAAAAATTTTTATCTACAAAGCCAGATAGTTTGATTGGCTACAAACCTGAAATAAATAACACACCTTTTTCTTTAGAAACACAACGAAAAGAGTTAACAAAACTAATTTTAAAATTTTTAGACACTAATAAAACCTATAAAGTTAAATCTGGCTTATTTAAAATTGAAGATTCTGTTTCATTAAAAAAAACGACTCAGCATAAAAATTCATTAACCAATAATACTTTTAACTCATTTAAAATTTTAGATTACTTGTCGGAAGCTAATAAAATTGGATTATTTTATACTAAAGAAGATGAAAATAATTTCATGAATCCAAAATATTACAAATTTAAGCTTTTACAGAATGAGTTTTTAAAATCGGGTAACAGTTATGTTGTAGAATTTAAACCAAAAAAATCAAGCGCAAAACATCAAGGTAAAATCTATATAAATCCGAAAGATTTTGGAATCACGAAAGTTGAATATCAATATGCCAAAGGCAAAAAAGGAGAATATTTAAATTTGAAACTGTTACTAGGAGTAAAACATGCCAAACGTACTAACTTTGGGAAAATCATTTATGAAAAAAATATGAATAATAACTATTATTTAGCCTATTGGAAAGATTCTGTAGAAAGTTACACCTATGCCAATAGACCCTTTAAATTCATAGAAAATTCAGAGAAAAAAAATAAACTAAAAATAGCTATAAAGTTTGAAGCTGTTGTATCTGAAATTAACGAGATATATTTTTACGATGTTAGCTTAAAAAAAGAACACAAATTTTTATCATCAGTAGATAAAGATTTCTTTTTAAAAAAAATATCCTATTCCAACAACAGAGAAATGCTTAAAAAATTAGAAAAAGAACAAGAAAAACTAGTACATTTTTTAAAGAATAAGGAATAAAAAAAATTCTAAGTAACCTTAGAATTTTTATTAGACTGTATTTAAAAGCTATAAAATTAACTGTTGTGCATAAATTTTTGTTTCGCTAATAGTTCATCATCAGTTTCTACATTGTCATCATCTGGCACACAACAATCTACAGGGCATACAGCTGCACATTGTGGCTCGTCATGAAACCCTTTACACTCTGTACATTTGTCTGCCACAATATAATAAATTTCGTCAGATATAGGTTCTTGATCTTCATCTGCATTTGCAGATTTACCATTTGGCAACACTATATTTCCTTTCAAATCTGTGCCATCGGCATATTTCCAATCGTCTGCTCCTTCATAAATTGCTGTGTTAGGACACTCAGGTTCACATGCGCCACAATTTATACATTCATCTGTTATTATAATTGCCATAATTTTCTTTTCTGTTTTGTACCTTTGCAGTTGCAAAAATAACGCAAAAAAAGTTACATCCAAAATAAATGAATAGTATTCAAGATAGAATTTCCGCTTTTAACAAATTAGGTCTTTTTCTGAGTCAGTTTTCTACTACTAAAATTGCTCAAAAAGAAAACATTGCTCATAATTCTCTTTTTTTTGATGGATTTAAACACCAAATTAAACTGGCAGAAGAACATAACTCTTGGTTTACAAAAAACAATATTTTATACGCATTAGAAAGTTGGTCTGAAGCACTTAATAGCACTAATTTAGAAAAATGGCTTTCAAAAAACACTGTTTTAAACAGCAGCAACAAAACAGTGGCTATTGTAATGGCAGGAAATATTCCGTTAGTTGGCTTTCATGATTTTTTATCGGTGCTAATTTCTGGTCATTCTGTACTCGTAAAACAGTCATCAAACGACAAACATTTACTTCCCTTTTTAGCAAAATATTTAGAATATGTAGAGGATAGTTTTAAAGGCAAAATAACATTTACAGAAAAAAAGTTAGAAAATTTTGACGCAGTAATAGCAACCGGTAGTAATAATACCGCTCGTTACTTTGATTATTATTTTAAAAATAAACCGAACATCATTAGAAAAAGCAGAAATTCCGTTGCCGTTATTACGGGCAAAGAAACTGAAGAAGATATGAAAAAATTAGCTTCAGATATTTTTACCTATTTCGGCTTAGGATGTAGGTCTGTTTCTAAACTTTATGTTCCTAAAAACTACAATTTCGATCTTTTCTTCAAGGGCATGTTTGTACAAAAAGATATTATAAATAATGCCAAATACGCAAATAATTATGATTACAACAAAGCCGTTTATTTAATGAGCGAATATGACTTGCTAGAAAACGGTTTTTTAATGATTAAAGAAGATGAAAGTTACGCCTCTCCTATTGCCACAATATTTTATGAATATTACGATAATGAGATCGATTTAAAAATAAAATTACATCAAGACAAAGAAAAGATACAATGTATTGTTTCTAAAGAATTTATAGAAAATGAAATCGCTTTTGGGGAAACTCAAAAACCCAAACTTTGGGAGTATGCAGACGGAATAAACACCTTAACATTCTTATCTAACATATAACTTCCAATATTATAAAAACTTTAAAAAATGAAAAAACATAATTTTAGCGCAGGACCATGTATTTTGCCCGAAGAAGTTTTAATAAAAGCATCTGAAGCAGTTATAAACTTTAATAATGATAATTTATCTTTATTAGAAATATCTCACAGAAGCAAGCCTTTTGTAGCTGTTATGGAAAAAGCCCGCTCTCTTGCTTTAGAACTTTTAGGACTTGAAAATAAAGGATACAGAGCACTTTTTTTACAAGGCGGTGCAAGCTTAGAATTTTTAATGGTTGCATATAATTTGCTCCATAAAAAAGCCGCTTATTTAAATACCGGAACCTGGTCGGACAAAGCTATAAAAGAAGCTTCTTCTTTTGGCGAAGTAGTAGAAGTTGCTTCATCTAAAGATAAAGGATTTAGCTATATTCCTAAAAACTATCAAATCCCAGAAGACGCCGATTATTTTCATTGTACCAGTAACAATACCGTGGCAGGAACGCAAATAAAAACTTTTCCTGACACTAAAGTTCCGTTAGTGTGTGATATGAGTTCCGATATTTTTTCTCGTCAATTAGATTTTGAAAAATTCGATTTAATTTATGCAGGAGCACAAAAAAATATGGGTCCTGCAGGAACTACACTTATCATTATAAAAGAAAGTATTTTAGGAAAAGTCGAAAGACATATTCCTTCTATGCTAAACTACAAAACTCATATAGAAAAAGATAGCATGTTTAATACACCTGCTGTTTTCCCTGTGTATGTTTCTATGCTAACCATGCAATGGCTAAAAGATTTAGGAGGAATTTCGTTCATTGAAAAAGTTAATGATAAAAAAGCGACTCTACTTTACTCTGAAATAGATAGAAATTCTCTTTTTAACGGAATTGTTGCTAAAGAAGACAGAAGTACTATGAATGCAACTTTTAACTTGGTAGATGAGTCTTACAAAGATAAGTTTGATTCGATGTGCGTCGCAGCTGGTATTAGTGGTATTAATGGTCATAGAAGTGTTGGTGGCTATAGAGCTAGTATGTATAATGCATTGCCATTATACAGCGTACAAGCATTAGTAGATGTTATGCAAGAATTAGAAAGAAGTGTATAAAGAATAAAAATACCCAAAAAAAATACACAAATAAATGCTTACAATTAATAATATAGAATTGTAAAATACAAAAGAATAGATAATGAAGATATTAGCAAATGATGGAATTTCTGAAAGCGGTTTAGTTGCTTTAGAAAAAGGTGGTTTTGAGGTTTTGAATATTAAAGTTGCACAAAATCAACTTGAAAATTATATAAATGAAAATAATATTGATGCTATTTTAGTAAGAAGTGCTACACAAGTAAGACAAGAACTTATAGATGCCTGCCCAAGTTTAAAATTAATTGGACGTGGTGGTGTAGGCATGGATAATATTGATGTAACATACGCCGAAGATCAAGGTTTGCATGTTATAAATACTCCAGAGGCTTCCTCTAGCGCCGTTGCCGAACTAGTTTTTGCTCATTTATTTGGAATGGCACGTTTTTTACATTCATCTAACAGAGAAATGCCTTTAGAAGGAGATTCTAGATTTAAAGAATTAAAAAAAGCCTATTCTAACGGAATTGAATTAAGAGGAAAAACGCTCGGTATTATAGGTTTTGGTAGAATAGGACAAGAAGTAGCAAAAATAGGATTGGCAATAGGTATGAAAGTAATTGCAACAGATGCGCAAATAACTGCAGCACCAATTTCAATAGCATTTTATAACGGACAAAAAATTACTTTTAATATTGAAACTATAGAGAAAGATGAACTTTTAAAAGAAGCCGATTTTATCTCGTTACACGTTCCTGCACAAGAAGATTATATAATTACCAAAGACGAGTTTGATAAAATGAAAGATGGTGTTGGTATAGTAAATACTGCCAGAGGTGGTATTTTACAAGAAGTAGATTTGGTAAATGCTATAGAAAGTGGTAAAGTACAGTTTGCTGGTTTAGATGTTTTCGAAACCGAACCCTCTCCTGCAGTACAACTATTAATGAACCCAGAGTTGTCTTTAACGCCACATATTGGTGCTGCCACCAAAGAAGCTCAAGATAGAATTGGTATTGAACTTGCGAAACAAATTATTGCGCTTTTAAAAAACTAATTTTAATTTTTCTATGATGATTAAAAAAAACTTGTCTGTTATCGAAAAAGAATTGCCAAAACACGTTACACTTGTTGCCGTTTCCAAAACAAAACCTGCCTCAGATATCTTAGAAGCTTATAATGCTGGACAAAAAGTGTTCGGTGAAAATAAGATTCAGGAAATGGTAGAAAAATACAATGCACTACCAAAAGATATTCAATGGCATATGATTGGCCACTTGCAAAGTAATAAAGTGAAGTATATGGCACATTTTGTTCATTTAATTCATGGAGTAGACAAGTTTAAAACATTAAAGGAAATTAACAAGCAAGCAAAAAAGCACAATCGAATTATTTCATGCCTACTTCAGGCTAAAATTGCTAAAGAAGATAGCAAATTCGGACTTTCATTTACCGAAATTGAAAACATACTAAATGCCGAAGAATTTGCTGAACTACAAAACATAAAAGTTGTTGGCTTTATGGGAATGGCAACTTTTACAGATAATAAAGAACAATTAGAAAGTGAGTTTTCATCATTAAAAACCTTCTTTAACAAACAGCAAAAAAGAATTTCATTAACCAATTGTAACCTAAAAATATTGTCTATGGGAATGAGTGGAGATTATTCTTTGGCAATAGAAAACGGCTGTAATATGGTACGAATAGGAAGTGCTATATTTGGCAATAGAAATTATAACAACTAAAAATTATCATTTGTACGCAATTTTAGATATTGAAACCACAGGAGGTAAATTTAATGAAGAAGGCATCACAGAAATTGCAATCTATAAATTTGATGGTCATGAAATAATAGATCAGTTTATAAGTCTGATAAACCCAGAAAGAGAAATTCAAAAATTTGTTGTACAACTTACAGGCATCAACAATAAGATGCTAAGAAATGCTCCCAAGTTTTATGAAGTTGCCAAACGAATTATAGAAATTACAAAAGATTGTACTTTAGTAGCTCACAATACAAGTTTCGATTACAGAATTTTAAGTGTAGAGTTTGAAAGATTAGGATATCAGTTCAATAGAAATACACTATGTACGGTAGAATTAAGCCAGCAATTAATTTTAAATCAACCCTCCTATAGTTTAGGAAAACTAACAAAAGCACTTGGTATTCCTATGACAGATAGGCATAGAGCTTCGGGCGACGCGCTAGCTACAGTTCAGTTATTTAAAATTTTGTTAGAAAAAGACACTAATAAAGAAATTTTTAAAAATAATTTAAAGTATTACGATAGAAGAGTTGAAAAAGCCAAATTTCAAAAAATAATTGATAAAATTCCTAAAGAACAAGGCTTATTTTATGTACATGATGCTTTAGGGAAAATTATTTTCTTGGGTAGAGGAAAAAATATGAAACAAGAAGTAAACAAACTATTTTTAAAAAACACCAAAAGGGCGCTTAAAATTCAGGACAGAACTGCTGATGTAACTTTTAAAAAAACAGGAAACGAGCTGTTTACAAGACTAAAGTATAACTTAGAACTAGAAGCATTATCACCAAAATTCAATATTAAAAAAGAGAAAAAAATTACCCTTCAACCATTTAATAATGAAGATTTTCTAATCATCGAAAAAGGACGAGAAATTGAAGAAAAAGCTATTGTTTTGATAGAAAAAAATGAAGTTATTTCTATGGGATATACCAATTTAGCATATCAAGAGAATAAGTTAGAGGTCTTAAAATCTGTACTTACCAATATTACTAACAGTGCATTAGCAAAAACAATTGTAAAAAACTACTTAACAAAAAGTAAACATCACAAAATAGTTCGATTGTAGCTAAAGTATAAAATCGTTCAAAAAAAAACTTACAAAACAATAAATTGCCTTGTAAGTTTTACATGTTGTAACAATTAGAAGTATTAACGATCTCTACGTTTTCTTCCAAATCCACTAGTGCTTCTCTCTGCCCTATCTGGTCTGTCTGATCTTCTTTTACTACTAGCTCCAGATCTTCTTGCAGAACCTTCGGTATTTCTTCTTCTACCAAAACCTCCATCTTTTTTACCAAAAGGTTTTTTACCACCTCTTCTACCACCTCCAGAACGTTCTTTCTTGGTAATTTCTACATTTACAGTTCGTCCATCAAAATCTGGTTGATTTGCTGCAAATGCTTCTAAAGTTTTGTCTTCGAAGTTTTTATCTATTTCAAAAAAGGAAAAAGTATCTAAAATATCTATGGCGCCAATTTCTATTTTATCTCCAATGTTTTGATCATTTATTAAACCAATTAACTTACCTGGATTTAGACTATCTTTCCTTCCTATATTAATGAAAAAGCGAGTCATATTCTCGTTTTCTGTTCTAGCTCTTGAGTTATCTCTAGATGATAAATCGTTTAAATCTTTGGCATTTTCGTAATAAGATAACATGGTATTAAACTCTAAAGAAACAAATTTTTGTATTAATGTTTCTCTATCTAATCCCTCTAATTTTTCATAAATATTTGGCAAAAACTCATTAATCTGAGTTTCGTTTACCTCTATATTTTGTACTTTATCAATTAAATGCATCAGTTGATTCTGGCAAATGTCTTTACCAGAAGGAACCTGAGCAGCTACAAATTTCTTTTTAATAATTTTTTCTATCGGTCTTAACTTCCCTTTTTCCTTTCCATTAACCAATACAATAGAAATCCCTTTGTTACCAGCTCTTCCTGTTCTACCGCTTCGGTGGGTATAATTTTCTATTTGGTCTGGTAGCTTGTGGTTAATAACATGTGTTAATTCATTTACATCTAAACCTCTAGCAGCTACATCTGTTGCTACCAAAATTTGAATTGTTTTTTTTCTGAATTTCCCCATTACAGAGTCTCGCTGCCCTTGAGATAAATCTCCATGTAAAGAATCGGCACTGTAACCATCTTTTATTAAATTGTCTGCTACTTCTTGTGTTTCCCTTCGAGTTCTACAAAAAATAATTGCATAGATATCTGGATTTAAATCTGCAATTCTTTTTAATGCAGGATATCTTGTTCTTTCTGTTACTGCATAATATTCATGACTTACATTGTCAGACCCCTGATTTTTTTGACCTGATGTTACCTCTACAGGATTTGTCATGTAGTTTCTGGCAATAGCCTCTACCTCTCTTGGAAAAGTTGCAGAGAATAATAACGTTTGCTTAGTATCTGGTGTAGCTTCTAAAACTTTATCTAGCTCTTCTTTAAATCCCATATTAAGCATTTCGTCTGCCTCATCTAAAACAAGCCATTTAACATTGCCTAATTTTAAAGCTCTACGGTTTATTAAATCTACTGTTCTACCAGGAGTTCCAACAACTATTTGTGAGCCTCTTTTTAAAGATCTAATTTGCTCTTCCATACTAGAACCTCCGTATACAGTAGTAACCTTTACACTTGGTAAATACTTACAAAAATCTTTTATATTGTTTCCTATTTGTACTGCAAGTTCTCTTGTTGGAGATAAAATAATTGCTTGTACATTGCTATTACTTTCGTCTAAAAGCTCTAATATTGGTAAACTAAAAGCAGCTGTTTTTCCGGTACCTGTTTGTGCAAATGCTTTTAAATCTTCTTTAGAGGAAATAATTTGAGGAATTGCTTTTTCTTGAATAACAGTTGGCTTTTCGTAACCTAAATCTGTTAATGCTTTGTTTATAGGCTCTTTTAAGCCTAATTCTAAAAATGTTGACATACTGTGATTTTTTGTAGATTCACAGAACGCCCACCTGCAAATCAAATTATAAATATCGACTTGATTTTCTATTGAATAATTTCAATATTAAAATCGCGCAAAGGTACGGGAAATTAAACGAAAAGCAATTTTTATGGTAATTTTCTTATTTATTTTGCAATTCTTCTAACTGAAAGTAGATTTTTTTTGATGATATTGAGGCAAAACCGTTCGTAACAATTCCTTTTTTATTTATAAGAATAGTTCGTGGCATTTTACAACTTAAAAAATTATTGGCAGCATTATCTTTTGTAATGTAAAATTGATTTTTAATGTCTATATTTTCAATTCTATTAGAGGTCGAATTACCACCATCTATTTCTATAACAGCAAAGTTCAAAGAAGGATATCTTTTTTGTAAATAAGAAATTCTTGAGCCTACAGCTATCTTTGAGGCATATTCTTTATTCCAAAAGAACAATACAGAATTTTTATTTTTAGTAAAATCTTCTATTTTAAAAGGCTGATTCGTAAAGTCATGAATAGCAAAACCAGCAATTCTATCTCCTCTACTTATTTTTTCACTGTCTCTTAACAAGTTTTTTATAAGCTCTTTATCTTTTGTGTTTGTAGAAAACTCAAAAAAGGTTTCAAAAGCATCTCTGTTTATATTACAGCTAGACTTGTTATAAAAATGATCTAATAACGTACTCTTTAAAAAAGCATTTTTAGACGAATTTACACGAATTTTAGAGTTTATAGTTTGCAATAAATCTACCGTAAAATTAGTTTCTGCTAAGCTATCATTTTTATATACGTTCTTATTGTAAGCACTATTATATAAATAATTTCTTATGTAAGTAGCATAGGGTGTATAATACATTAAAGTATCATTGTTTACATCTATTTTATCTCTAAAACTATAAAATGATTCATGTAATGTTGGTAATGTTTCTAAATTCGAATAATCTTTATACGTTTTGTAATACCTTTCTACCCTAGAATATACAGGATATGTTAATGCAACATTTAATATTTTAAAGTAATTTGATGTTTCTAAGGGATGTAAAGCAACATACTCTTCATAAGTTTTTAACTTTTGCTTTAGAATAGAGTCAATTTTTTGCTTGTAAAGTTCAGGCGATAATTTGCTTAAAACGTAATAAAAATTTTTGTCTTTTTCATCCTCTAAAAAAATATCAATTAAAATATTATTCCTTTCTGCACCTCTTCCGGAAAAAACAATTGACTCATCGAAATTCCAGGTATTTAAACGAACCATTAAACTATCATTAGGTTCGATGTAAACGTATTGGTTTTCGTTGCCATGCTGAAAATAATACAAACCCTCATTGATGTCTTTATAAACACCCATAAACTTGTTTCTGTCATCTAAAAAAAGTGTATCAACCAATTTATCCATGGTGTACAAGACAACAAACTTCGTTTTAGGATTAATTATTTTACCACCAAAATATGCCAAATTATTAGCATCGTTGTTTTTACAACTTGCTAAAAAAAAGGCAAACAGTAATGCAGTAGTATAAATAATTCTAGTTTTCATTTTCTTGGAATGGTAATGCACAAATGTATATATATCATTGAGGTTGCATTGTTAATTCACTGTTAAAATAGCCTTAAAGAAATTGCCAATTTTTTAAATAAAAGGTCCTTAAAAAAGGGAGACTTTTAAACAGTGTTAAGAAAAATGGAATTTGTACTTTTGCACAAAATTTAAAAAATACAATTTATGTTATCAGTTTCTAATTTATCTGTACAGTTTGGCAAACGAGTTCTTTTTGATGAGGTAAACACTAAGTTTCTTCAAGGAAATTGCTATGGTGTTATTGGTGCAAATGGAGCAGGAAAATCTACTTTCTTAAAAATAATTTCTGGTGTTCAAGAACCAACCTCGGGGCAAGTTCATTTAGAAAAAGGGAAACGAATGTCTGTATTAACTCAAGACCATTATGCTTTTGATGAATATCCCGTTTTAGAAACCGTAGTAATGGGTAACAAAAATCTTTTTGATGTAAAAAAACAAATAGACGCCTTATATGCCGATTACACAGATGAAAATGCTGAAAAAATTGGCGAACTTCAAATTACCTTCGAAGAAATGGATGGTTGGAATGCAGATGCAAACGCTGCAGCGATGTTATCTAATTTAGGTATAAAAGAAGATTTACATTATACTTTAATGAAAGATTTAGATGGTAAACAAAAAGTTCGTGTACTTATAGCACAAGCTTTATTTGGAAATCCTGATGTTTTAATAATGGATGAGCCAACCAATGATCTTGATTTTGAAACCATTGCTTGGTTAGAAAATTTCTTAGCAAATTTCGAAAATACCGTAATTGTAGTTTCTCACGACAGGCACTTTTTAGACGCTGTATGTACTCATATTTCAGACATAGACTTTGGTAAAATAAACCACTATTCTGGTAATTATACCTTTTGGTATGAGTCTAGCCAGTTAGCTGCAAAACAAAGAGCACAACAAAACAAAAAAGCAGAAGACAAAAAGAAAGAATTAGAAGACTTTATTAGAAGATTCTCTGCAAATGTTGCAAAATCTAAACAAGCTACTTCTCGTAAAAAAATGATAGAAAAACTTAATGTTGAAGATATAAAACCTTCTAGCAGACGTTATCCAGCTATTATTTTTGATAGAGATAGAGAAGCTGGCGACCAAATATTAAATGTAGAAGGATTGTCTAAAAGTTTCGAGGGTGAGTATTTATTTAACAATATAGATATCAATTTAAACAAAGGTGATAAGGTAGCAATTATTTCTAAAAACTCAAGAGCAATTACTGCTTTTTACGAGGCTATTACTGGCAATTCAGAAGCAGATTCTGGCAAAGTATCTTGGGGTGTAACCACCACACAATCATACCTACCACTCGATAATTCTAGCTTTTTTCAGGATGGTAGTTTAAACCTTGTAGATTGGTTAAGACAATATGCGCAAACAGAAGAAGAAAGAGAAGAAGTGTATTTAAGAGGTTTTTTAGGTAAAATGATTTTTTCTGGTGAAGAGGCGCTAAAGAAAAGCAATGTTTTGTCTGGGGGAGAAAAAGTAAGATGTATGCTTTCTAGAATGATGATGAAAAGAGGAAACGTTTTAATCTTAGACGAGCCAACAAACCACTTAGATTTAGAGTCTATTCAATCTTTAAACAATTCATTAATTAATTTTAAAGGAACTGTTCTATTTTCTACACACGACCATGAGTTTGCACAAACTGTGGCCAATAGAATTATAGAGGTAACTCCTAAAGGTGTAATAGATAGATATACTACTTTCGATGAGTATTTATCAGACCCAAAAATTAAAGAATTAAGAGACAAAATGTATGCTTAATTAATAATTTAAAAAACAACCTTTAACTAAAAAGAGAACATAATTGTGTTCTCTTTTTTTTTTTGAATTATGTTGCAATAGGCAAATTATTACTACTTCCCCAAGCTGTCCAAGAGCCATCATAAATAGCATAATTTTTAATACCTGCAACCGCTGCAGCAAGTGCTAATATTGAGGCAGTTATTCCTGAACCGCAAGTAAAAATAATAACCTCCTTATTTTTATAATTCTCAAAAATTTTTACTAACTCATTTTTAGGTTTTAACCTTCCACTATTTAACACTGTTGTATAGGGTATATTTACCGAATTAGGAATATGACCTCTTTTTAAATCTGCTCTTGGCTCTGGAACTTTTGCATAAAAACGTTCAGATGATCTTGCGTCTGCTATTAAAAAACTACTTTTAGAAATAGCATTTAAAACTTGTTGAGTACTTTTTAGTTTAGAGGCCTTGTAATTAACTTTAAAATCTCCCATGAAATATACAGCCTTTTGAGGTTTTTGAACAGGAAAATTTTTGGTCTTCCACGCTGGTAAACCTCCATCTAAAACTGCCACATTATCAAAACCCATAAGCTGAAACATCCACCAAACTCTTGGTGCAGAATAAATACCTAAATCGTCATAACAAACTACATAACTGTCTTTACAAATTCCCAATTGTTGAGCACGAATTTCAAACTTTTCAGGAGACAAAACTGTGTTAGGTAATGTTGAATCTTCGTCGGAAAACACTCCTTTAATATCAAAAAAACGAGCATTTTTAATTTGATATTTTCGAGTATGATTCGCATTTACTTCTGTTACTTTTTTTATAGTACAATCTAGCACAACAATGTTTTTTTGCATTAGATTGTTTTTCAAAAAATCTACAGAAATAAGAGACGATTTCATAAAAAAAACAACTGTTTAAAAAGTTCTATTTAACTTTTTCGTAATTATCATCCCAGTTTTTAGCCTTTGGATTATCTCTAAGTTTTCCTAAAGATTTTGCAACTAACATAGATACTGTAGCATCTCCGGTTACATTTACAGTTGTTCTTAACATATCTAGAGGCCTATCGACAGCAAAAATTAACGCCAAACCAATAGGGAGTAATTCCGAAGGGAAATCTATCGATTCTAAAACAATTACCAACATTACCATCCCTGCACTTGGTACAGCTGCAGAACCAATAGAGGCTAACAGGGCAGTTAATACAATAACAATTTGGTTCGAAAACGTTAAGCCTTCTGGCCAAATTACTTGCATTATAAAAACTGCTGCAATTGCTTGGTATAAACTTGTACCATCCATATTTATAGTAGCTCCCACAGGCAATACAAATCCAGAAACTTCTTTATCTACGCCCAAATGCTCTTCTACTCTCTCCATTGTAACTGGTAAAGTGGCTGCGCTTGAACTTGTAGAAAATGCCAAAAGTTGAGCAGGACTAATTTGTTTTAAAAACCATAAAGGAGATTTTTTAGTGTATAAACTAACTAACAATAAATAAAAACCAATCATTAAAAATAATCCTCCAATAACACAAATTGCATAAACTAATAGTTTTAACAATATTTCGGTATCATCAAAAGCAATAATAACGTTTGCTAATAAAGAAAATACTGCATAGGGTGCAAATA
The DNA here is from genome assembly GCF_038024095.1 of Polaribacter tangerinus. NCBI lineage: Bacteria > Pseudomonadati > Bacteroidota > Flavobacteriia > Flavobacteriales > Flavobacteriaceae > Polaribacter > Polaribacter tangerinus. The sequence continues at coordinate 328,346 of NZ_CP150668.1, forward strand.
GCATAATTAAGTCTACCATTTTCATTACCATTTCATTTAATGAATCGAAAAAATCCATTAGAGGTTTTGCCTTTTTTTCAGGTATTAATAATAGAGAAATTCCGACAAACATGGCAAAAAAGATAATCTGTAACATACTTGCATCAGCAAAAGACTGAAAAATATTACTCGGAAAAATATCAATTACAGCTTGTAAAGGGCCTGCATCGTTTTGTGCAGAAGCTTTTGCTAATTTATCTGTAACTCCGGAAGAGGTTTCATATTTTAATTTTATTTTTTCGATGGTATCGCTAGACATCCCTGCACCTGGTTTTATAATATTTACGATTCCCAACCCTATAATAATTGCAACCAATGTAGTACCTACATAAATAGAAATGGTTCTAAGTCCCATTTTTTTAATTTTAGAGATATCTTTTAAATCAGAAATACCCTTAATTAAAGATGCCAATATTAAAGGAACAGCAATTAATTTTAAAAGATTTATAAAAATTGTTCCGAATGGCTTAATCCAGTCTGTAACAAACCCTTTTCCTCCATCAACAGTATTCATTATAAAGCCAAAAATGACACCGAATGCCATTCCTATTAAAATTTTCCAGTGTAATGCTAGTTTCTTCATTGTATGTAGTATCGTTATTTTGAGCTTGAAAGATAAAAAAATTATTAAAACACCACGTGACTTTATAGAGATAATGTGTCATATTTATAGAAATTAGGTTTATTAATTATTAAAAACATAAAAATGAGTGGTATTTTAGATTTATTAAATAGCGATTTAGGAAAACAAATAATTTCTGGTGTGGCAGGTTCTACAGGAAACGATACTGGCAAAACAGGGAGTGCTTTAACAATGGCATTGCCAGTTTTAATGAAAGCGATGGAACGAAATGCTGCGTCTCCTGAGGGTGCAGAAGGATTGATGAATGCACTATCGAACAAACATGATGGTAGTATTTTAGATAATCTTGGTGGTTTATTTGGTGGTGGCGTAGATGAATCTGTAAAACAGGATGGAGCAGGTATTTTAAAGCATGTTTTAGGAGCTAAACAGCAAGGTGTAGAACAAGTTATTGGACAAAAATCTGGTTTAGATGCGAATTCTGTTGCAAATATTTTAAAGGTTGCTGCACCTATTTTAATGGGCATGTTAGGAAAACAGAAAAAAGAACAAAATATTACAGATACAAACGGAATTGGAAATCTTTTAGGTGGAATGTTGGGCGGTAGTTCTACTGCAAACGAACAGAGCTTTTTAGAAAAAGTATTGGATGCCGATGGTGACGGAAGTGTTATTGATGATGTTGCAGGAATGTTTTTGAGTGGAAACCCTAAAAAATCTGGTGGAATCGGCGGACTCTTAGGTGGATTATTCGGTAAATAATTTTATAAATTATACATAATTAAAGCTCAAATTTTATAAGGTTTGAGCTTTTTTTTGTTCAATATTAGCTTGTTTTTGAGCAAGACTTATATATTGCCTCATAGCTTGGCAGAATATTTTCTAAAGAGAATTTTTTAGTATGCGCTTTTGCTTTTTCTTTAAACATCGCTAAAGTTGAGTTATCCTTTAAAATAGAAATCGTATTTTTTGCCATATCTTCAATGTCTCCTAAATTGCTTAAAAAGCCTGTTTCACCATGAATATTTACCTCAGGTAAACCACCGGTATTTGTAGATATTACTGGTGTACTTGCAGCCATAGCCTCTAAAGCTGCCAAACCAAAGCTTTCGGTTTGAGAAGGTAACAAAAACACATCTGAATAACACAAAATTTTTGCTACTTCAGAGCTGTTTCCTAAAAACAATACATCTGCTGCAACTTTTAATTGATGTGCTAAATTTTCTGCCTTAATTCTCTCAGGTCCTTCTCCAATCATTAAAAGTTTAGACGGAATTTCCTTCCTTACTTCTGCAAAAATACGCACTACATCTTCTACTCTTTTTACTGGTCTAAAATTACTTATGTGTGTAAGAATTCTTTCTTTAGGCCTTGCAATAGCTATTCGATTACATTTTTGCTGATGTGCTTTGTCGTACTTTTCTGTGTCTATAAAGTTATAAATTACCTGAATATCATTATTAATTTTAAATAGTTTATTTGTAGTACTTTTTAAGTTGTTAGAAACAGCAGTAACTACATCAGAATTATTAATACTAAATTCTACTGCTGTTTTATAGGTAGGATGGCTCCCAACCAAAGTAATGTCTGTACCATGTAAAGTAGTTACTACTTTTATATTTAAACCTTTTTCTTGTAACATTTGCTTTGCCATGTATGCTGCATAAGCATGCGGTATAGCATAATGTACATGTAAAACCTCTAGCTGATACTTCTCTACCACATCTACCATTTTACTAGATAATGCGAGTTCATATGGTTGATATTGAAACAAAGGATATTCTTCTATTACGACTTGATGAAAGTGTAAATGATGCGATAAAAAGTCTAAACGAACTGGCTGATTGTATGTAATAAAATGAACTTCATGACCATTATCTGCCAAGGCAATTCCTAATTCTGTGGCAACAACGCCACTACCACCAAATGTTGGATAACACACAATACCAATTTTCATATTCTAAAAAAATTTAGGTAATAATTTTACTTTTTATCATTCAAATTCTAAGGTAAAGATAGAATTAATCTTATAGTTAGTTCGGGTTTAAAATAAAAAAGCTTTTCAATTTTCTGAAAAGCTTTTTACATAACTGTATTATAAGATAATATCTTGCACAATTTTTACTTAATAATCCCCTAAAGTTTCTGGGTTTTGAAGCAAGGCACTTTCTAACTGCTCATCATTTGGTGCTTTACCGTGCCATGCATGTGTATGCATCATAAAATCTACTCCATTACCCATTTCTGTATGTAATAAAATACAGACAGGTTTTCCTTTTCCTGTTAGTGACTTAGCCTCTTTTAAAGAAGACAAAATGGTATCGATATCGTTCCCTTTTTCTACATCTAAAACTAACCAATCAAAAGCTTCAAACTTCGCTTTTAAACTTCCCATTGGTAAAACATCGTCTGTCGCTCCATCGATTTGTTTTTCGTTTAAATCGATTGTACAAATAATATTGTCTACTTTTTTTGCTGATGCATACATAATTGCTTCCCAATTTTGTCCTTCTTGCAATTCTCCATCTCCATGCAAAGTGTAAATAATTTTATCATCTCCGTTTAACTTTTTAGCTTCTGCAGCACCTATAGCAACAGACATACCTTGCCCTAAAGAGCCAGAGGCAATTCTTACTCCTGGTAAACCTTCGTGAGTTGTTGGATGCCCTTGTAAACGAGAATCTATCAAACGAAATGTTGCTAATTCAGATACAGGGAAAAAACCTGAATGTGCCAAAACACTATAAAAAACAGGTGAAATATGTCCGTTAGACAAGAAAAATAAATCTTCATTTTTACCGTCCATTGTAAAATCTGTAGAATAGTCCATTACTTCTTGATATAAGCAGGTTAAAAACTCTGCACAACCAAGCGAACCTCCTGGATGACCAGAGTTTACTTTGTGTACCATTCTTAAAATATCTCTACGAACTTGTTGCGTAAAATCTTGTAATTGTTGTGTTGTTGGCATTTTGTTGTATTTATTTGGTTACAAAAATACAAAAGTGAATCAATTAGAATTAAAAATAAGATAAATTTATAGTAGAATTATTAACAGTCTTATTATCAAAAAAAACTAGTTGCTCATTTTATGTTTTTTGCTTTTTCTTTTTAGCAGCTGGAAACAAGACATTGTTTAATATTAAACGATATCCAGGAGAGGTTGGGTGCAAATCTAAGGCTGTTTTTGGATCACCCACTCTATGTGTATAGTCTTCTGGATCGTGACCTCCATAGAAAGTAAACATACCTTTTCCTTTAGTGCCATGTATATAACGTGCTTCTCTATTTACTTTATTTTCTCCTAATACTAATACATTCGACTTTATTGTATTTCTATCAAATGACGTAGTTTGTCCCATAAAACCTTTTACCAAAACAGTATGATTTTGAGTGAGCATGGTGGGCACAGGATCCCATTTTGCAGAAAACTCACCCAGCGAAAAGTAATCTGAAGTCTTAGGAATTTTTCTTTTTGAAGTCATATCAATTGAAGAAAACTCGTACGTTAAAGGGTTTCTGATTACGTTGTAATTTTTAAAAGCAAACGTTTTTTTGTAATCTATAAGAGATTGATAGTTTGGAGTTGTTCCATCTCCATCGAACATTGTTTCGGCAATATCTATGCCCTCTGCAGACAATGCGATATCAAAACTATCGGTAGCAGAACACATTGCAAACATAAAACCGCCACCTATTACATACTCTTTTATTTTTTTTGCAACAGCAAGTTTTTGTAAAGAAACTTTTTCAAACCCTAGCTCAGAGGCTAATTTTTCTGCATTTCTTTTATTTTCTATGTACCAAGGTTCTGCTCTAAAAGCGCCATAAAAACGACCATACTGTCCGGTAAAATCTTCATGATGTAAATGCAACCATTCATAGGTTACTAATTTATCATCTAAAACCTCTCTATCATAAATTACATCAAACGGAATTTCGGCATACGTTAAAACTAGCGTAACAGCATCGTCCCAAGGCATTTTATCTTTAGGAGAGTACACCGCTATTTTAGGGGCTTTTTCTAAATTAACTGCATCTTTATTAGAAGATGGAGAAGCTATTTCTTCTAAAATAATTTGTGCTTTCGCATCAGAAATTATCTCAAAAGAAACACCTCTTACTTTACATTCGTTACTAACAATTTTGTTGTTTTCTATTAGAAAAGCTCCACCATCATGATTCAATAACCATTTCGATTTTAAGCCTGCCTCCAAAGAAAAGTAAACAACTCCGTATGCTTTTAAATGATTTTTCTGATTTTCATTACTCATAGGAATGTAAATGAAAGACGCAAAAGTATTTTTAAAAGCGAAAATAAAAAGTAAGTATAAAATATGTTTTCCCATTGTGCCGACAACTGTACACATTTTTACATAAAAATTGTGTAGGTGTGTTTTTTTTGTGTGAGTAGCTATTTGTTAAAAAGGAACAGTATCATCATCAAGTCCAAAAGCGTCTTTAGGTTCTATGCCTCCTTCATTAGAATAAGAATCTTGCTGAGAATCTGTATTCATTGAAGATTGAAACTCAGAACTAAATCCTTCTTCCAAATCGGAGAACTTTGCTAAATGTCCTGTAAATTTTAATCGAATATTGTCTAGACCACCATTTCTATGTTTGGCAACAATAAATTCTCCCTGACCCTCACAAGGAGTGTGCTCATCATCATCCCATTCTGTCATTCCGTAATATTCTGGTCTAAAAATAAAGCTTACAATATCTGCATCTTGTTCTATTGCACCAGATTCACGCAAATCGGATAGTAAAGGCCTTTTAGAACCACCACGTGTTTCTACGGCACGAGACAATTGAGACAATGCTATAACGGGAACTGATAGTTCTTTAGCTAATGCTTTTAAATTTCTAGAAATCATAGATATTTCTTGTTCACGATTGCCACCTGCTTTTCCTCCGGCGGTCATTAATTGAAGGTAATCAATTACAATTATTTTAACATTGTGCTGCGACACCAATCTTCTAGCTTTTGCACGCAAATCGAAAATTGATAAAGAAGGCGTATCATCAATAAAAATAGGTGCATCAGACAATCTTTTTACTTTTACATTTAACTGCTCCCACTCATGCGGCTCTAAGTTTCCTTTTCTTAGTTTTTCTGATGTTAATCCAGTTTCAGAAGAAATCATACGTGTAATAAGCTGAACTGAGGACATCTCTAGAGAAAAAACGGCAACACCATGACCAAAATCAATCGCCATATTTTTTGCCATAGAAATTACAAAAGCTGTTTTTCCCATACCAGGTCTGGCAGCAATAATAACCAAATCTGAAGGTTGCCAACCAGAAGTTAATGCATCTAGTTTTGTAAACCCTGTTGCCAAACCAGACATTCCTTCTTTATTACCTATTTCTTGAATTTTTCGAAGAGCTTGTTTTACCAGAGAACCTGCATCTTCGGAGCTCTTTTTTAAGTTTCCTTGAGTAACCTCGAAAAGTTTTCCTTCGGCATCATCTAATAAATCAAAAACGTCTGTTCCGTCATCATAGGCATTTTCGATAATTTCACTAGAAATTGAAATTAATTTTCGTTGAATGTATTTTTGAAGAATTATTCTTGCATGAAATTCAATGTGCGCCGATGAGGCAACTTTTTGTGTTAAACGGATTAAGAAAAAATCTCCTCCCACAAAATCTAACTTGCCATTCTTTTTTAAAAGATTAGAAACTGTTAATAAATCGATTGGCTCTGAATTTTGAAATAATTCGAAAATTGCGGCATATACTTCTTGGTGTTTCTGATCGTAAAAAGCATCGGCACTTAAAATGTCTATAACATCGTCAATTCCTTTTTTATCAATCATCATTGCACCTAAAACAGCTTCTTCTAATTCTACTGCCTGTGGTGGGATTTTACCCTTTTCGAGACTAATAATTTTAGACTTATCTATTTTTTTACCTGCAATTGTATTCGTTTTTTCCATGACAACAAATGTACTTTTTTACTTGGTTTAGACTCCATAAAATTACACATTTATTTGTTGACAACAATTGTAAACTAAATTGTTATTATCTTGTTAATAACCAACCAACTTCTAAAATGAAATGTTATTTTTACACTCATGAAATGGAATACGAAACACATATTATTAACTATTTTTCTTCCTGTTCAAATACTATTAGTGCAATGGGCAGCACAAAATTCAACCATCGTTGAGCATTATTACTCGAGAAGAATATATGTATTAATATCTGCAATTCTAAGACGTATATTTGGTTGGATTCCTTTTTCTTTCGGTGATGTATTATTAGCGCTTTTATTATTTTTTGGAGTTCGTTTTTTTTACCGACTCATAAAACATAGATTTCATAATTTTTTTCCTAAAATTATACATTTCTCAGCTATTCTCTCAATACTATATTTTTGCTTTTATTTTTTTTGGGGATTAAATTACTATCGAGAACCTTTGGCTAAAAATTTAAACTATCAACCACAAAAATACACCACATTACAACTTACAAAAGTTACAGAAAAAATTATTAGCCAATTAAATTTTTATCACCTAAAAATAGCTAGTAATGATACTCTAAAGCCAAAAAACCCATACAACCAAAATGAAATGTACGAAATGGCTGTTGCCGGTTATAAAAATTTGTCTATTAATTTTCCTTTATTAGAGTATAAAACACCTTCTATAAAGAGCTCTTTAATGAGTTTTTTACAAACTTATAACGGAACATCTGGCTACATGAATCCGCTAACAGGAGAAGCCCAAGTAAATGCCAAAATTCCTAAAACTGGCTATCCTACAACAATTTGCCATGAAATGGCACATCAAATTGGTTTTGCTGCAGAAAATGAAGCAAATTTCATAGGTTTTTTGGCTGCAAATTATAATGAAAACACCTATTTTAAATATGCTAGCTATCGCATGGCATTTAGTTATTGTATCTCTGAAATTAGAAAAAGAGACACAGAAAAATCTGCGCAACTATGGCAAAAAGTAAATAAAGGAATAATTAAAGATTTTAACGATAGCTATCTGTTTTGGCAAGCTTATAAAAATCCATTTGAGCCGTTAATTAAAAAAGGGTACAACGCATACTTAAAAGCTAATAAACAAGAAAAGGGAATTGAATCTTATAACTATATTGTAGATTTATTGATTTCTTATTTTGAGAGAGAAAATCAACATAAAACTGCTATTTAGCAACTTTTTTTTATCTCATAAAAATATGTTAAAATTATTTGATTTAACATTTTCCAAATCGCTTCTAATTAAATTTAACAACTAATAACCAATCAAATTCAAATAAAATGAGAAAACTACTCTTTTTCTCCTTATTTCTATTGGCATTATCTTTGCAATCGCAAGATTATTTTCCAACAGATGCAGGAGTTAAAACTACAGAAAACACTATGGTTGCTTTAAAAAATGCAACTATTTATGTAACCCCCGAAAAAATTTTAAAAAAAGGAACATTACTTCTTAAAGATGGAAAAGTTTTAGCTTTAGGGAAATCTGTAAACATCCCCGAAGGAACAAAAACAATTGATGTTTCTGGCAAAACTATATACCCATCTTTTATAGATTTATATGCAAACTTCGGAATTAAAAAACCTAAGCGAGCTTCAGGTAACGCAAGAGGTACACAATATGCTGCCTCTAGAGAAGGTTATTATTGGAACGATCATATAAGACCAGATATTAACCCTATTAAAGACTTTTCTTTTGATGCTAAAAAAGCAAAAGAATTATTAGAAGCTGGTTTTGGTGTTGTAAATACCCATATGCAAGACGGAATTATTAGAGGAAACGGACTTCTTATAGCATTAAATCCTAATTCTTCTGATGCATACAGAATATTAGACACAAAATCTGCTCAGCATTTATCTTTTTCTAAAAGCGTTACCTCTAGGCAGGCCTACCCTGGCTCTATAATGGGAGCTATTGCATTATTGCGTCAAACCTATAACGATGCTAATTGGTATGCAAGCGGAAATGCTAAAAACAAAGATTTGGCCTTAGAAGCATTAAACCAAAACAGCAACCTGCCACAAATTTTTGAAACAGGAAATCTTTTAGATGCTTTGAGAGCAGATAAAATTGGTGATGAATTCGGAATACAGTATACTATAGTTGGCTCTGGTGATGAATTTGAGAGAGTTGCCGATATAAAAGCTACAAACGCAAACTTTGTTATTCCTGTTAACTTTAGCAATGCTTATGATGTATCGAACCCACTTTTGGCACAACAAATTTCTTTAAGAGATATGCGAAAATGGAATCAAGAACCTTCAAATTTAAAAGTTTTATCAGACAATGGTATTCCGTTTTCACTAACAACTCGTTCTTTAAAAACCGTAAAATCATTTCATAAAAACTTACAGAAAGCCATTAAATATGGTTTTGATAAAGAAAAAGCGTTAGCAGCATTAACAACTATTCCTGCAAAAATTATAGGAAACTCAAATATTGGTAACCTAAACACAGGCAGTTATGCTAACTTTATTATTACTTCTGGAGATGTTTTTGATGCAAAAACAACAATCTACGAAAACTGGGTTTTAGGAGATAAAATAGTAATTAATGATATGACTATTAGAGACATAACAGGCAATTATATGCTAAATGTTAATAATAAAAATTACGAAGTTGCTATAACAGGTAAAGGTGCCAAACAATCTGCAGCAGTTAAACTTGGTGATAAAAAAATATCTTCTAAATTCTCTTTTAAAGACAATTGGATTAGTCTAACTTTAAATGAAGATAGTGGATATACAAGAATGATGGGGCAAATTGTAAATGAAGCAAACGTTATGCAAGGTGTTGCTTATGATACCGAAGGCAATGAAACTTCTTGGTCTGCTAGTAAAAAAGTACGAAAAGAAATTGCTAAAAAGAAGACCAAGAAAAAAGGAGATGAAGCAATTGTTGTGCTCCCTGTAACCTACCCTAACCTTGGTTTTGGGAACAAAGAATTGCCGAAAGAAACTACCATGCTAATTAAAAATGTAACCGTTTGGACTGGTGAGGATGAAGGTATCTTAAAAAATACCGACGTACTTTTAAAAAACGGTAAAATTGCAGAAATTGGCAAAAACTTAAATGCGAGAAGAGCTCAAATTATCGATGGATCCGGCAAGCATCTTACTGCAGGTATTATAGATGAACATTCTCATATTGCTACTTCTGCAGTAAACGAATGGGCTCAAAACTCTTCTGCAGAGGTAAGTATAGAAGATGTAGTAGACCCTAATGACATAAACATTTACAGAAACCTTTCTGGAGGTACAACTACCTCGCAAATTTTACACGGATCTGCAAACCCAATTGGTGGTCGTTCGGCAATTATAAAACTGAAATGGGGAGAAAATGCAGAAAATATGATTTATGATAATTCTCCTAAATTTATAAAATTTGCCTTGGGTGAAAATGTAAAACAATCGAGAAGTCCGAACGGAACTCGTTTTCCACAAACAAGAATGGGGGTTGAACAAATGTTTATAGATTACTTTACAAGAGCCCAAGAATACGAAAAACTTAAAAAAAGTGGTAAACCTTATAGAAAGGATGATGAAATGGAAACTCTAGTTGAAATTTTAAACGGTGAGCGTTTTATCTCTTGTCACTCTTACGTGCAATCTGAAATTAATATGCTCATGAAAGTTGCCGAAAAATTTAACTTTACAGTAAATACATTTACACACATTTTAGAAGGTTATAAAGTGGCAGATAAAATGGCACAGCATGGAGTTGGCGGATCTACTTTTTCTGATTGGTGGGCATATAAATATGAAGTAAACGATGCAATACCATACAATGCCGCAATTATGCACAATGCAGGTGTAACTGTAGCCATTAATTCTGATGACAGAGAAATGTCTAGAAGACTAAATCAAGAAGCAGCAAAAACCATTAAATATGGTGGAATGAGTGAATTGGAAGCCTGGAAAACGGTAACTATTAACCCTGCAAAACTATTACATATAGATGATAGAGTTGGTAGTATTAAAGTAGGTAAAGATGCCGACGTAGTTCTTTGGACAAATCACCCGATGTCTATTTATGCAAAAGTTGACAAAACTATTATAGAGGGTAAGGTGTTTTTTGATAGAGCGCAAGACAAGCAAAAAAGAGAGGCAATTAAAAAAGAAAAAAGCGTTCTTATAAATATGATGCTAAATGAAAAAATGAATGGAGGAAAAACGAAAGCACCAATGAAAAGAGCTGACAGGAATTTTGAATGTGATACTTTAGAAGAATTTTAAAAACTAAAAATGATGAAAAAAATAATATATAGTTTGTTGCTTTTCTTCTGTATAGGAAGCATAAACGCACAACAAACGCCCGCAGACAAACAAACAAAAGCTTATTCAATAGAAGGTGCAACAGCACATCTTGGAAACGGAAAAGTTATAGAAAATTCTTTATTAATTTTTAGTGAAGGAAAATTGACTTTTGTAGGAAGCGCACTGCAAAAAATTGCAAGACAAGGTACTGTAATAAATGCAAGTGGTAAACATGTATATCCTGGTTTTATTGCTGCTAACGCTACACTAGGTTTAGTAGAAATTGATGCTGTAAAAGCAAGTGACGATCAAAGAGAAATAGGTACTATGAATCCGCATATTAGAAGTTTAATAGCTTACAATGCAGAAAGTAAAGTAGTAGAATCTATGCGACCAAACGGTGTATTAATGGCACAAGTTACCCCAAGAGGTGGCTTGCTTTCTGGTACGTCATCAGTTGTTCAGTTAGACGCTTGGAACTGGGAAGATGCTGCTATAAAAGTAGACGATGGTATTCATATGAATTGGCCTACTAGCTTTACATCTGGTCGGTGGTGGTTAGGAGAAGATCCTGCATTAAAACCAGACCCAAAGTACGGAGAGAAATTAAACAATTTAAAATCCTATTTTGAAGATGCTAAATTATATTTAGCAGGTAATAAAGAGAAAAAACACTTGCCTTTTCAAGCTACCGAAGGGTTATTTAACGGTACAAAAAAACTGTATGTTCATGTTGATGGTCAAAAAGAAATTACTGATGCTATTCAACTTCTTAAAAAGGTAGGTATTGATAATTTAGTAATTGTAGATGCTGATGGAGCAGACAAGGTTGCCGATTTATTGGTAAAAAACAACATACCAGTTATTTTACCAAGACCACACAGAAATCCTGATAATGAAGACGATGCCTATGACACTACCTATACAATTGCAAAAACCTTAACAGATAAAGGCGTTGTAGTTAGTTTAGGAATGGACGGACAAATGGAGCGAATGAATACTAGAAACCTTCCATTTTATGCAGGTACATTTGCTGCTTTTGGTTTAGATAAAGAAGTTGCCTTGCAATTAATTACACTAAATACAGCTAAAGTATTAGGTATAGATTCATTTACAGGTTCGCTAGAAGTTGGTAAAGATGCTACGTTGTTTATTTCTTCTGGTGATGCTTTAGAAATGATAGGTAATCAAATTTCTGACGCTTTTATACAAGGTAGAAAAATTAGTTTAGAAACTCACCAAACTACACTTTGGAAACGTTATTCTAATAAATACAAAACAAAGTAACTCTAAAGTAACAGTTACCATACACAAAAAGGCTCGCAAAAATGCGAGCCTTTTTTAATTACTAAAAGTTAACTAAATCTTCAAAAACAGTTAACTACAATCAACTCTCTAATCATAACAATTTTAATATAGAAAAACAACTCATACAAAATTGTTTTACAAATATTGTCTATTTTCTTATTGAAAACAATACCTATAAATAGGTATATTTGTGCCAATGAAAGAAATTACTAGCATTCATAACAGCACGATTAAAGCCCTTGTAAAATTGCAAGAAAAATCGCGTGAACGAAAAAAGACAGGGAGCTTTTTAATTGAAGGTATTAAAGAAATTAAATTAGCAATTGCTGCCAATTATCAATTTGACACAATTTTATTTTATGAAGATTTAATTTCCGAAAAAAATGTAGTTTCTCTTTTTAAAACGGATGTAACTTGTATAAAAATATCAAAAGAGGTTTATGAAAAATTAGCCTACAGAGATACTACAGAGGGAATTATTGCTGTTGCAAAAGCAAAAGACTTTTCGTTAGAAAACATTAAATTTTCAACTAAAACACCTCTAATATTGGTAGCTGAAAGTTTAGAAAAACCCGGAAACATTGGTGCACTATTAAGAACAGCAGATGCTGCAAATATAGATGCAGTATTTATAGCTAACCCAAAAAGCGATTTGTACAACTCTAATATTATAAGGGCAAGTTTAGGATGTGTTTTTACCAATCAAATTGCCACGGGTACAACTGAAGAAATTATTAATTTCTTAGTTGAAAAAAAGGTGCAAATTTTTGCGACAACTTTACAAAACTCAAATGCATACTTTAAAGAAAACTATCAAAAAGCTAGCGCTATTGTTGTAGGCACAGAAGCAACTGGCTTAAGTACTATTTTTAGAGAGGCTGCAACACAAAATATAAATATACCTATGCAAGGTCAAATAGATTCTATGAATGTTTCTGTTGCCGCTGCAATTGTATTATTTGAAGCTAAAAGACAACGTAATTTTAAACAATAAAGATGACTCCTACCCTACTTTTCTATATAATTATAGGTATTTTAGTTATTAATTATAGTATTCAAGAAATTTTAAATGGCTTAAATAGTAAACATTTTAACAACAAAATACCCGATGAACTAGAAGATGTTTATGACAAAGAAAACTACAAAAAATCTCAGGCCTACAAAAAAATAAATCATAAATTTTCTTTACTAACAAATACCTTTTCTTTGCTAATTACAATATCGTTCTATTTTGTAGATGGTTTTAGAATTGTTGATGATTTTGTAAGAAATTACAGCTCACATTCCATAGTAATTGCGTTGTTGTTTTTTGGATGTATCATTTTTGCAAACAGTCTTTTAAACCTCCCTTTTTCTTATTACAAAATATTTGTAATTGAAGAAAAGTTTGGCTTTAATAAAGCTACTAAAAAAACTTTTTTTTTAGACCTCATAAAAAGCGGCATTTTAACAATAGTACTAGGTGGCGCTATCCTAGCACTTATTGTATTTTTTTACCAACAATTTACAGAAACTTTTTGGATATATGCGTGGCTAGCAATAGGAGTTTTCTCGGTACTGATAAATCTGTTTTATGCACAAATATTTGTTCCTTTATTTAACAAACAAACTTCTTTAGAAAAAGGACCTCTGAAAGATGAAATTGAAAAGTATGCAGAAACAGTAAATTTTAGGATAAACAATATATTTGTTATTGACGGATCTAAAAGATCTACAAAAGCTAATGCATATTTCTCTGGTTTTGGAAATCAAAAAAGAATTACTCTTTACGATACTTTAATTAACGATTTAGAAACAAATGAAATAGTAGCTGTTTTAGCGCATGAGGTTGGTCATTACAGAAAGAAACACATATTATACAACTTGTTAATTTCTATACTAATAACTGGTATTACACTCTATTTATTATCACTATGTATCCAATCTAGCTTGTTATCTAATGCTCTTGGCATTTCTGTTCCTAGCTTTCATATTGGTCTTATTGCATTCGGCATATTATATTTACCTATCTCAGAATTTACAAATTTATGCATGAATTATATGTCGCGAAAATTTGAATATCAAGCAGATAATTTTGCAAAAGAAACATATTCAGCTGCTCCGTTAATTTCGGCGTTAAAAAAATTATCTAAAAATAGTTTGAGCAACTTAACACCTCATTCCTGGTATGTAAGTATGTATTACTCTCATCCAACTTTGTTGAACAGAATAAAAAATCTTAAAAAATAGGATTTATTTTTTTGCCTGTTCCATTTGTAATTGTTAAATTCACTGTAATAAAACCCAACCTTTTCTCTTAAAATATGTCATACTCAGCAACCCTAGAAGAAGAAAATAAAGAGATTGCAAACAGGTACAAAGACCTGCTGAAAGGAACGTACGAAATTCTTTCTAAAGAAGACAAAGAGCTAATTAGGAAAGCATTTGATATTGCTGTAGATGCTCACTCTAAGCAACGAAGAAAAACAGGAGAACCTTATATTTTTCATCCTATTGCTGTTGCTAAAATTGTTGCTATGGAAATTGGCTTGGGAGCTACCTCTATTGCAGCTGCACTACTACACGATGTTGTAGAAGATACAGCATATACTTTAGATGACATGGAGCAGTTGTTTGGAGAGACAATTGCAAGAATTGTAAACGGACTTACTAAAATATCTCGGTTAAATAAAGAACAAGACGCCTCTATACAAGCCGAGAATTTTAGAAAAATGCTTCTTACGTTAAACGATGATGTACGAGTAATTCTTATAAAAATTGCAGACAGATTGCACAACATGCAAACAATGGACGCAATGCCCTCTCACAAACAAGTAAAAATTGCTTCTGAAACCTTATATATTTACGCTCCTTTAGCACATAGATTAGGATTGTACAATATAAAAACAGAGCTAGAAGATTTAGGGTTAAAATATACTGAACCAGAAGTTTATAACGACATTGTTACTAAAATTAAAGAAAGTAAAGAAGAACAACAAAAATATTTAACAACCTTTACAGAGACCCTAAAAAAAGGACTTGACAAAGAAAATTTTAAGTATGAAATAAAAGGTCGTTTTAAATCTATATACTCTATCAGAAGGAAAATGAGAACTCAAAATGTTACTTTTGAGGAAGTATATGATAAATATGCAATTCGAATTATATATTTTCCAAACTCAAATGATGATAAGTTTGATGCTTGGAAAATTTACACTATTGTTACAGACTATTTTACACCCAATCCAACGCGTTTAAGAGATTGGATTTCTCAACCAAAATCTACCGGATATGAAGCGTTACACATTACAGTTGTAGGTCCAGACTCTCAATGGGTAGAAGTACAAATTCGTTCTAATAGAATGAACGAAATTGCAGAAAAAGGATATGCCGCTCATTTTAAATACAAACAAGGCAATACCAATGAAAGCGGCTTAGAAAGTTGGTTAAATAAATTAAAAGAATCTTTAGAAAACCAAAGTTTAAATGCGGTAGACTTTGTAGAAGAATTTAAACTAAATTTATATTCTAAAGAAATTTATGTATTTACTCCAAAAGGCGATTTAAAATCATTACCAAAAGATGCATCTGCCCTAGATTTTGCCTTTTCTATTCATACCGATGTTGGGCTAAAATGTAGAGGAGCAAAAGTAAATGGAAAATTGGTGCCGCTAAGTCACACACTAAAAAGTGGCGATCAAATAGAAGTAATTACTACCGCAAACAACAAACCAAATGCTAGATGGTTAGACTTTGTTATAACGGCAAGAGCAAAAACAAAAATTAGGGCCGCTTTAAAAGAAGAAGAAAAACAAATTGCAGAAGAAGGAAAAGCAATTTTAACCCGAAAATTAAGACACTTAAAAATACCTTTTAGCGAAAAAACAATCAATGAACTTGTTATTTACTTTAAACTAAAAACTAGTTTCGACTTATTTTATAGAATTGGAAATGGTGCAATCGATAATTCACAACTAAAAGCATTTGTAACCCAAAGAAATAGTAGTATTATAAATTTCTTTAAAACAAAGCTTAGAAGAAATCCTTCTACGAACAAAGATGCTTTTGATAATGAAGAAATTACCAACAAATACGATGCACTTGTTTTTGGTAAAGAAGAAGAAGAATTAGATTACAAACTCTCTAAATGTTGCAATCCCATACCTGGAGATCAAGTATTTGGTTTTCTAACTATTAACGAAGGCATTAATGTTCACAAAAAAAATTGTCCGAATGCTATTTCTCTTCAATCTAATTATGCTTACAGAGTAATGTTAGCAAAATGGATAGACTCTACTAAACAAGAGTTTAAAGCCATTTTACATATAAGTGGTGTAGATAATCGAGGAATTATAAATGATGTATCTAGAATTATTTCTAGCAATATGGGCGTTTTTATTAACAGTATAAATATTGCAGGTGATGAAGGTGTTTTTAATGGTAAAATTAGCTTAAGTGTTAAGAATAGTCCACAATTAAATAAGCTGATAAAAAATATTGAAAAGGTAGAAGGAGTAAAAAAAGTAGAACGTGTTAATACTTTGTAAATATCATTTTTAAAAAAAAGTAATTAATTAAGAAATAACTGTAAATTTGTTCTTTCGTTAAAAATTAAAAAAATGAGTAATTCTCTTGAAAATCAAGAAGTAGTAAAAACTGTTTTCACAAAGTATTTAGAAGAAAATAAACACAGGAAAACTCCTGAACGCTATGCTATTCTTCAAGAAATATATGCTGCAGATGAACATTTTGATATAGAATCTCTTTATATTAAAATGAAAAATAAAAACTACAGAGTTAGTAGAGCAACACTCTACAATACCATAGATATTCTTCTGGATTGCAATTTGGTAAGAAAACATCAATTTGATGGACAATCGATGGCAAGATATGAGAAAAGTTACTTCGACAAAAACCACGACCACGTTATTTTTACAGATTCTGGAGAAGTAAAAGAATTTTGTGATCCTAGAATTCAAACAATCAAAAAAACTATTGAAGAAATTTTTGATATAGATATTCACAACCACTCACTGTATTTTTACGGAACAAAAAAGAAAAAGGATTAAAAGTAAAGAAGTACCAAATTTTATACAAAACAAAAACACACAACAAACTAAACAAATAATGGCAGTAGATTTATTACTCGGATTGCAATGGGGAGATGAAGGAAAAGGAAAAATTGTAGATGTTTTAACAACAAACTACGATATTATTGCTAGGTTTCAAGGAGGACCAAATGCAGGGCATACTTTAATTTTTGATGGTCATAAACACGTATTACACACAATACCTTCTGGTATTTTTCATAAAACTGCACTTAATGTTGTAGGTAATGGAGTGGTTATAGATCCTGTAATATTTAAAAAAGAGTTAGAAAATTTAGACAAACATACTATAGACTATACCAATAAATTATTAATATCTAGAAAAGCACATTTAATTCTACCTACACATAGACTATTAGATGCAGCGTCAGAAACATCTAAAGGTAAAGCTAAAATTGGTTCTACACTTAAAGGAATCGGTCCGACTTACATGGACAAAACCGGAAGAAACGGAATGCGTGTTGGAGATTTAGAGTTAGAAAACTGGAAAGAGAAATACGACGCTTTAACAGAAAAGCATTTAAAAATGTTAGCTTTTTTTGATGTAAAAATTGAATATAATTTAGCAGAATTAGAAGCGGAGTTTAAAAAAGGTATAGACAAATTAAAAACCCTAACTTTTATAGATAGTGAAGAGTTTTTAAATAAAGCTATTAAAGATAAAAAGACAATTTTAGCAGAAGGAGCCCAAGGATCTTTGTTAGATATAGATTTTGGAACTTATCCTTTCGTAACTTCCTCAAACACTACTGCAGCAGGAGCTTGTACAGGTTTAGGGGTTGCTCCTAACAGAATTGGAGAAGTTTTTGGTATTTTTAAAGCATACACAACTCGCGTTGGCTCTGGTCCGTTTCCTACTGAATTATTTGATAATGATGGTGCACAAATGGCAAAAGTTGGTCATGAATTTGGCGCTACAACAGGAAGACCAAGACGTTGCGGATGGTTAGATTTAGTGGCACTAAAATATGCTGTAGATGTAAATGGTGTAACACAATTAATGATGATGAAAGGAGATGTACTTTCTGGATTTGACACATTAAAAGTATGTACTTCCTACAATTATAAAGGAAAAGAAATTCATCATTTACCATATAACATAGAACCTGAAAATGTAACCGTTAACTATTCAGAATTTAAAGGCTGGGAAGAAGATTTAACAAAAATGACCTCAGCAGAACAATTACCACAAAACTTATTGGACTATGTAGCTTTTATTGAAAAAGAAACAGGTGTTCCTGTAACTATTGTTTCTGTTGGACCAGACAGGAAACAAACAATTACTAGAGTTTAAAACGATTTACAATTAACTATGGAAGCATCTTTTTAACAAAAGATGCTTTTTTTGTTTACAAAAAAAGCATTAAAAAGTTACTCTTGGAGTCATATTAACTACTGATAGGAGAAAATAGTTAGTTTACTTTTAAATTTTAACTTTCTTTAATACTCTACAGATTACTTTTCTGTATTTTTGCTAAAATTTATCATTTTGAAAAAAATATTTTTTTTATTGTTGGCAATTGCACCACTACTTATTTATTCTCAATCTAAAAAAATATACTATGATGCAGAGTATCAAGAAGTAGATGAAGAAAATTATCCTGGTGCCACATTACTAATTGGCAATGTAAAAATGACACATGATGGCGCTGTATTAACATGCAAAAAAGCCCTATTTTATCAGAAAGAAAATTTTTTTAAAGCTTTAGAAGACGTAACTATTAAGCAAGGAGATACTATCACTCAAACAAGTGATTATGTAGATTATGACGCAAATTCTAAACAAGCATTATCATGGGGTAATGTTGTGTTAAAAGACCCAAGTATGACCCTAACTTCAGATACCTTACAATTTGATCGCTTAAACCAAAAATTATTTTATAAGAGCTACGCAACTATAAAAGATCAAACAAATACTTTAAAAAGTAAAAATGGCAACTATTATTTAGAAACCAAAAAATTTACTGCAACCACAAGGGTTACTGTAGTAAACCCAGAGCATAATCTCACTTCTAATCATTTAGACTATTATACAGATTCTGGCTTAACCTATTTATATGGACCTTCTACTATTACCAATACCAAAAATGCAAACAAAATATATTGTGAACGTGGTTTTTACAATACAAAAACTGATGTATCTTATTTTGTAAAAAATGCAAAACTTTATTTAAAAGAAAGAACTGTAGAAGGAGACAGTTTATACTACGATAAAAATAAAGGATTCGCATCTGCAACCAATAATATTAAAGTAATTGATACCGTAAAAAACTTTGTTACTAAAGGCAACTATGCAGAAATTTATGAGCTTAAAGATTCTTTGTTTATAGTTAAAAAAGCTGTTGCAATTTCTATTGTAGACAAAGACTCTACATTTATTCATGGAGATACTCTCTTGGTAACAGGTAAACCAGAAAAACGCATTGTAAGAATATATCCGGGAGTAAAAATTTTTAAATCAGACTTACAAGGAAAATGTGATTCCATTCATACAAATCAGCAAAATGGACTCACCAGAATGTTTGATTCTCCTGTTTTATGGTCGGACGGAAATCAAATTACTGGAGACACAATTCACTTACAAAGTAATGTAGAAACCGAACAATTAGATTCTTTAAAAGTATTGAACAACTCTTTTATAGTTTCTAAGGATAGCCTAGCAGACGATAACTATAACCAAATAAAAGGAAGAAATATGTTTGGTAAATTTATCAAAAACAAACTTAAAACACTTTTAGTAAAAGGAAATGCAGAGTCTGTATATTTTAATAGAAATGATAATGGAGAATTAGAAACTGTTACAAAAGAAGTTTCTAGCAACATAGAATTTACATTACTAGAAGGTCAAATTGAATCAATCAAATATTTAAAAGCATCTGAAGGAACTACCTTCCCTCCTTCTAAACTTCCAGAAGAAGTTAGAATTCTAAAAGGTTTTATTTGGCGAGAAAAAGAACAACCTAAAACGAAAGAGGCTATTTTTATTGATGATGTTGATATTAAATCAACACAATCAACAAAAAAATTGGACTCAAAACCTGTTATTTTACTAAAAGAGAATTAATAAACTTTAATGAAATCAGATTTTTTTAAATATCAAGCTCAAACTTCTCCACATCCTTTTGCCTTAGAAATTTCTCATGCAAAAGGAAGCTATATTTTTGATACTACTGGTAAAAAATATTTAGATTTTGTAGCTGGAGTTTCTGCTAATAGTTTAGGTCACAATCATCCTAAAGTATCTAAAGCTATTAAAAATCAACTAGATAAATACACGCATGTAATGGTTTACGGCGAATTTATTCAGAAACCTCAAGTAAACCTTTGTAAATTGTTAGCTAAAAATTCTCCAAGTAATTTAAATGCTGTTTATCTTACAAATTCTGGCACAGAAGCTACAGAAGGTGCAATTAAATTAGCAAAAAGAGTTACCATGAGGTCTGAGATTATTGCTGCGAAAAACTCATATCATGGCAATACAATGGGAGCAATGAGTGTTTCTGGAGTAGAAAAACAGAATAGTGCATTTAGACCATTAATACCTGGCACAAAATTTATACGGTATAATAACGAGATTGATTTAAACAAAATAACCCATAATACAGCTGCTGTAATTTTAGAAACTATACAAGGTGGTGCTGGTTTTATAGAACCTACAAACAATTTTTTACAAAAAGTAAAACAAAAATGTAACGAAGTTTGTGCATTATTAATTTTAGATGAAATACAAACTGGTATCGGAAGAACTGGCTCCTTTTGGGGCTTCCAAAATTATAATGTTACTCCAGATATTGTAATTACCGGAAAAGGCTTAGGTGGCGGAATGCCAATTGGGGCATTTATTGCCGATACAAAAATGATGTCGCTATTAAAAAAGAATCCTACTTTGGGGCATATTTCAACTTTTGCAGGTCATCCTGTTATTGCCGCCGCAGGAGAAGCAACTATTACCGAAATTTTAAGTTCAAATTTATTAAGCGAAAGTTTACGTAAAGAAAAACTAATAAAAAAACATCTGAAACACCCAATAATTAAGGAAATTAGAGGAAAAGGATTGATGTTAGCTGCCATTGTAGAAACTCCAGAACTTGCTCAAAAAATTGTGTTCAAATGTTTAGAAAAAGGATTAATTCTCTTTTTTTTACTCTTTGAAAGTAAGGCTCTAAGAATAACACCTCCACTAACTATTACAGATGACGAAATTGTTAATGGCTGTAAAATAATTTGCGAAAGTATAGAGGAAATTCTAAACAAATAGTATTTCTTTGTCAAGAAAAGATGACAAATTTAAATTGCTGATTTGTAGTTATTGTAAATGATAGCAAATATTTCTGTAAGAGATTACCTTTTAGCATTCAGATAATTTACTATCCTTTAAAAATGTCAAATAATTTTTTGAAGAATGACTTTTCTTGTTCATTCTCGTGATAACCATTTCCATATTTTCCATAACCATATCCGTAACCATAGCCATAACCATATCTATTTTTTATGATAAAATCATTCAAAACAAAACTAATATTATGAACTTCATTATTTCGATATTTTTCGTCTATCATTTTTATCATTCCTTTCTCTGTATAATTTTGTCGTACAACATAGATAATGGCATCAGAGTGTTTAAAAAGTTCTAAAGAATCAGAAACCAAGCCAACTGGTGGAGAGTCTATAACCACGTAGTCATACTCTTTTTTAAGTTGAGCAATCATATCATCTGCTTCTTTACTTAAAAGAAGTTCAGAAGGATTTGGTGGTATTGGTCCTGAGAGAATTAAATCTAAATTCGGAATTTCAGTTTGTAAAGTTACTTCTTCTAATGATTTTTGTTTAATTAAATGATTTACGATACCAACATCATTTGGAAAACCAAAATCATCAAAAATCTTTGGCTTACGTAGGTCTAACCCAATTAAAACTGTCTTTTTCCCACTCAAAGCAAAGGCAGTTGCCATATTTATAGAAATCATTGTTTTCCCTTCTCCACTCACCGAAGAAGTTAAAATTAATGTTTTTGAATCTGTAGATTTTGAATTTTTAAATAGAAACTGAACATTTGATCGAAGCGCTCTAAAAGATTCTGCTACAGTAGATTTAGGACTTTCATAAACAACCAAATTATTTTTACCAGGACTGTTTCCAACAACACCCAATACTGGTATGGCATAATTTTTCTGGATTTCTTCTACTGTATGAACTTTATTATCTAAAAGTTCATTAATTATTATATAAAATAACGGAAAAATAATACCTAACATTAAAGCAACGATATAATTAAATTTAGGCTGTGGATACACAGGACCTTGTCCTAAATCTTTTGCTGTATCTATAACTTTAACGTCAGATACACTCGCGGCTATAGCAGTTTCGGCTTCATATCTTTTTTGCTTTAAATAATTATAATTCATTTCTGAAATTTCGTAATCTCTTTGAAACGTAATTAACCCTTGCTCTTTCTTTGGTAATGTTTTTTTCTTGGTGTTGTATTTGCTTAATTGCTCATTTAAAAGTGCTATTCGCTGATTATTTAAAGTTAATAACGAAGTAATATTTTCTTGTAAGTTTTCTTTAGTTATACTTATTTCTCTGTTCAGCAACTTTACATCCGGATGATTTTCTTTTGCATACCCTCTTACACTTTCACTTAAACTAGATTTAGTAACTAAAATACTAATCAACTCAACAATTTTAGGATCTTGAATTTCTACTGTTGCTGGTACTAAATTCTCTCTACTAAAATTAGTATTAGACTGTATGTAAGACCTTAAATCTTTTAAATAATTTACGGTGCTTTTTAAAGCAGTTATTTCTTTTTCTAAAGCAATTGCCTCTGAAAAAATTTCTGCTCCTTGAGAGGATAGATCATAAATATTATTTTTTTCTCTATAATTTCCTAATTGATCTTCTAACAATCTTAACCGTTGCTCTTCTTCTAAAAACAATTCATTAATAAAAGATTGTGTTTTTACAGCGTATTCTATTTTCTGAACTTGCTTTACAGAGTCTAAAACGCGTATTGTAGTGTTTAAATAATCTTCAATTCTCCTTTTGTTTACACCTTCTTTTTGCAGTTTCAGCATCGAAGCAGCATTTGTTACACTGGTAACGCTAAGGTTTCTATTGGCCTTTACTGTCGAATCAAAATTATTAAATTGAATGTAAAATACATCTCCAACATCAATTGGCATTATTTTGTCAATAGAAAAATTGAAAAAAGGCGAGGATATTGGCTTGTTTGTACTATATTCTTTATCAAAATTTATAGTTTCTGTTTGAAAAGAAGTAATTTTATTGGCATTGTAATTTATAAGCTGATAAGTATTCTCTTCTGATGGACTAAAAGAAAGTTTAAACGTTTTTTCTCCTGTAAACTCAACTTTTATAAGGGTATTATAAAGCTGGTACTTGCTTTTATCTAAATTTACTAAAAAGGGAGTATATCCGTAATAATCTACCATTCTAAACTTCCCTTCTTTAAAGTAAGAAATATAAAAATTTAACCTATTAACAACAATTTCGTTATGTGTTCTAGACTTTAATATTACTTTTACTGTTTCCATCTCATCACTTGCACCTCCCCAGTTAAATGCAATATTGGTGCTTGAAGAAAATAACGGATTATTAACCTCTTTTACAGATATAATACTGTCTAAACTATATATTTTTTGCATATAGCTATTCATAAATTTAGCTACCAGCAAGCCAATAATTATAGTTACTAAAAATAACTTCCAGTAGGCTAACACTTTAAAAATATATTCCTTAACATCTATGTTAACAGTAGTGTTATTTTCTGATGATGGATTGTTCATTATATTATAAATTTCTTGCTAAAATAAGAGTTGTAGTAATGAGTGTTAAAACAGAAACTGCCGATGACAAGCTTTGTAAAGCTGTGGTTCCTGTACCCCAAGATTTTTGCTTTAACGGATTGATGTTGATGATATCATTAGATTTTATAAAAAAATTACTAGATGTTAACACATCAATATCTGTTAAATCCAAACTAAACTTTTCTACCCCATTTGGTGTCTTCCTGTATATTTCTACAGCTTTTCTATTTCCTAAATCGGTTATTCCTCCAGATTCTGCAATTACATCTACTATAGATAAACGATTTTGCAAAATAATACGTGTTCCAGGACTATTAATTTCACCAATAATAGTATATCTAATTCCAGACAACTTTACATCAACAAATAAACTTTCGTCGTTCTTTAAAAAGTCTTTTCTAAGCTTATTCTCAATTTTCTTTCTCACATCTGAGGTTGTATAACCAAGCACATTAATTTCTCCTAATGTTGGTATTCTAATGTTTCCATAAGAATCTATACTATAATCTAAAAAATAAGGCTGATTATTTAATTGACCTCCAGCTAAATTTCCACTATTACCATTTTTCTGAAAAGCATCTACTGCTTTTTCATTGTTAGAGTTAATTCGAATATTTAACATATCTCCAACTTGAAGTCTGTAAGGGGTATTGTCTACTCTTTTTACAATAGTAGAAGCCTTAGATTTTCCCTGAAAATAAGTTAAGTCTTTGTTAGATATACAAGACGTTAAACAGAAAATTGCGGCTATAATGTATAGGTATTTTTTTATCATGAATTTTTGTTATAACAAGCACAAATATACTTTTTATAAGTCTAATGCTATAATTTTATTTTATTTTCGTTTTTTTAATATAAATCCTAATGCTTTATCAACAAAGAAAATACATCAACTTTTTATTCAAATCTACCAATCATCATGGTGTTCACTCACCATTTATATTTAATTTTATTACTAAGTCTCTTTACAAAAAAACAAACAAAAAAAGTTGGCAGCTATTTACAAAACATAAACACAAACTATTAGACAATAAAAAATTTATTGAAGTCACAGATTTTGGCTCAGGATCAAAAATATTTAAAAGCAATCTTCGACAAGTAGCAAAAATTGCCAAAATTGCAGGTATTTCTAATAAGAAAGGAAAAATACTCTTAAAAATTATAAACTATTTTAAGCCGAATGCCATATTAGAAATAGGTACATCGCTTGGATTAGCAACTGCTGTAATGAAAATAGCACACCCAAGTACAATAATAACAACATTAGAAGGTTGCCCAGAAACAAGTAAAGTTGCCGACGCATATTTTACTAAAAGTAACTTTAATTCGATAACTATTGTAACCGGAAATTTTAATAAAACACTCGCTAAAGTTGTTAAAGACAAACAATACGATTGTATTTATTTCGATGGAAATCACACAAAAAAAGCAACAATTAATTATTTTGAAACCTGTTTAGAAAGTGCTCATAATAATTCACTTTTTATTTTTGATGATATTTATTGGAATTCTGAAATGCAAGAAGCTTGGCAAGAAATAAAAAACAACAATAAAGTAAGTGTAACTTTAGATTTATTTTACTTCGGAATTGTATTTTTTAGAAAAGAGCAAGCAAAAGAAGATTTTAAAATACGTATTTAAAAAACGTTCTAGATTAAGAAACAACAAAATTGTTAAAACTTACTAATTATAAGTCAAAGCAGTTTTAATCTTTGTAAATTTGATACTTAATTTATTGGCAAACTAAAAATGAAAATATACACAAAAACGGGCGATTCTGGAACTACAGCATTATTTGGAGGAACTCGAGTAAAAAAACACAATTTAAGAATAGAAAGCTACGGTACAGTCGATGAACTAAATGCCTATATTGGGTTAATTAAAGACCAAAAAATTGCAGAAAAAATAAAAAACGACTTGCTAATAATACAACACGATCTTTTTACACTTGGTGCTATGTTAGCAACCCCACCAGAAAAAGAAACGCTTAAATCTGGCAAAGAGCGATTAAATATTCCAAAAATAAATGAAAATTCTATTTTGTTTTTGGAACAACAAATAGACAACATGGAAGAATCACTTCCTCAAATGACACATTTTATATTACCTGGAGGCCACCAAGCAGTGTCATTCTGTCATGTAGCAAGATGTGTTTGTAGAAGAGCTGAACGATTAACAGTTGCCTTAAATGATGATGAAACACTTAACGAAGCCATTTTAATGTACCTCAACAGACTTTCTGACTATCTTTTTGTATTGGCACGAAAGTTGTCTAAAGACTTAGGAGTAGAGGAAATTAAATGGATTCCGACCAAAAAATAACACGTTCTTTTTTTATCGATTTTAAAGTTTCATTAAATTTAAAGATGCTCCTAGTTCTAGCACTACAAGAGCACAAAAAAAAATAAGATAAACTTTACAATAAATTTCTTAAAAAAGACTTGCATAATTCAGTAAAAAAATTATTTTTGCACAAAATTAAACAATAAGAAATGTATTGGACATTAGAATTAGCATCCTATTTAGCAGATGCGCCTTGGCCAGCAACCAAAGATGAGTTAATAGATTACGCTATTAGAACCGGTTCTCCTTTAGAAGTTGTAGAAAACCTACAAGATATAGAAGATGAAGGTGATGCGTACGACTCAATTATAGAAATTTGGCCAGACTATCCTACCGAAGATGATTATCTTTGGAACGAAGAT
The DNA here is from genome assembly GCF_038024095.1 of Polaribacter tangerinus. NCBI lineage: Bacteria > Pseudomonadati > Bacteroidota > Flavobacteriia > Flavobacteriales > Flavobacteriaceae > Polaribacter > Polaribacter tangerinus. The sequence continues at coordinate 355,150 of NZ_CP150668.1, forward strand.
GAATACTAAACGTACTAATAAAAATATAAAAAGTCTCTAAAGAGGCTTTTTTTTTGTTTTTTTATTTAGAAAAAAGATACCTTTTTTTCTAAATTTAAAAACCTGATATACAACTAAATAAAAACAGCTTTTTTTAAAGCCGTAAAAAATATTATATATATGAGCATTCTAAATTCAGTAATCAAACTATTTGTTGGCGATAAACAACAAAAAGACTTAAAGTTTTTACAACCAGTTGTAGAAGATGTAAAAAAGTTCGAAGCGGCTATTTCTAAACTTAGTAACGATGAGTTAAGAGCAAAAACCAGTCAATTTAAAAAACAACTTTTAGAGGCTACACAAAGTTTTGATTCTAAAATTGCTACACTCGAAGAAGAGGCAAAAAATGCAGATATAGACAGACAAGAAGACATTTACTCAGAAATAGATGCACTTAAAGATGAGGCTTATGCAATATCAGAAAAGACGCTATTAACTATTATGCCAGAAGCATTTGCTGTTGTTAAAGAAACTGCAAAACGCTTTGCCGAAAATGAAGAAATTGAAGTAACTGCTACCGCATTCGACAGAGAACTATCTGGTATTAGAGACCATATTTCGCTTGATGGCGAAAAAGCAATTTGGGCTAACTCTTGGGACGCAGCAGGAAAACCAGTAACTTGGGATATGGTTCATTATGATGTTCAGTTAATTGGTGGCGCTGTTTTACATCAAGGAAAAGTAGCTGAAATGATGACAGGTGAAGGAAAAACGCTAGTTTCTACCCTGCCCGTTTACCTAAATGCACTTTCTGGAAACGGAGTTCATGTGGTAACTGTTAACGATTATTTGGCAAAAAGAGACAAAGCCTGGATGGGACCAATTTTTGAATTTCATGGCTTAACAACTGATTGTATTGATTATCATCAACCAAATTCTGATGCCAGAAGAAAAGCATATAACGCTGATATTACTTACGGAACAAATAACGAATTCGGATTCGACTATCTTAGAGATAACATGGCAAGCTCTAAAGACGATCTTGTACAAAGAGCTCCCAATTACGCAATTATAGATGAGGTAGACTCTGTTTTAATTGATGACGCCAGAACTCCCTTAATAATTTCCGGTCCAGTACCAGAAGGAGATAGACATGAATTTACAGAATTAAAACCTCTAGTAGCAGATATAGTTGCGCTACAAAAACAACATTTAATTGGCGTACTTGCAGAAGCAAAAAAACTACTCGCAGAAGGCAATACAAAAGATGGTGGCTTTTTATTATTAAGAGTATACAGAGGGTTACCGAAAAATAAAGCACTTATCAAATTCTTATCACAAGAAGGGAACAAACAAATCCTTCAAAAAACTGAGAATTTTTATATGCAAGATAACAATAAACTAATGCCAGAAGTAGATGAAGACCTATGGTTTGTTGTTGAAGAAAAAAATAATCAAATAGATTTAACAGACAAAGGAATTGCTCATTTATCTAATAAAACAGCAGATGATTCTTTCTTTGTTTTACCAGATATTGGTGTAAAAATTGGAGACATAGACTCTTCTGAAGCCACCGCAGAAGAAAAAGCGAGCTTAAAAGAAGAACTTTACAAAGATTTTAGCATTAAAAGTGAGCGCATTCACACCATGAATCAACTTTTGAAAGCATACACTGTTTTTGAAAAAGATGTGGAATATGTTGTTATGGACAATAAAGTGATGATAGTTGATGAGCAAACAGGTCGTATAATGGACGGACGACGTTACTCGGACGGACTCCATCAGGCAATTGAAGCTAAAGAAAACGTAAAAATTGAAGATGCAACGCAAACTTTTGCTACGGTAACTTTACAAAATTACTTTAGAATGTACCGAAAACTTTCGGGTATGACAGGTACAGCCATAACAGAAGCAGGAGAACTTTGGGAAATTTACAAACTAGATGTTGTAGAAATTCCAACTAACAAACCAATTCAAAGAGACGACAAACAAGATCTAGTTTATAAAACTGCTCGTGAAAAATACAACGCTGTTATTGAAGATATTGTAAAATTGGTAGCTGAAAAAAGACCTGTTTTAGTAGGAACAACATCTGTTGAAATATCAGAATTATTAGGAAGGATGTTGCAAATGCGTAAAATTCCTCATAATATTCTTAATGCAAAACTACATAAAAAAGAAGCAGATGTAGTGGCAGAAGCTGGTAAACCTGGTGTTGTAACTATTGCAACGAATATGGCAGGACGTGGTACAGACATTAAACTTTCGGAGGCTGTAAAACAAGCTGGCGGTTTGGCTATTATTGGTACAGAAAGACACGATTCTAGAAGGGTAGACAGACAGTTAAGGGGTCGTGCAGGAAGACAAGGTGATGTTGGATCGTCTCAATTTTATGTAGCTTTAGATGATAATTTAATGCGTCTTTTTGGTTCTGATAGAATTGCCAAAATGATGGATAGAATGGGCCTTAAAGAAGGAGAAGTTATACAGCACTCTATGATTACAAAATCTATCGAAAGAGCTCAGAAAAAAGTAGAAGAAAACAATTTTGGAATTCGTAAACGTTTATTAGAATACGACGATATAATGAACGCTCAACGTGAATTTGTCTACAAAAGAAGAAGAAATGCGCTAGATGGTAAACGACTTCAGGTAGATATTGCAAACATGATTTATGATACTTGCGAATCTATTATCAATCAAAATAAACCTACCAAAAACTTTGAGAATTTTGAATTTGAGCTCATAAAATTTTCTGCAATGAGTGCACCTTTTTCTAAAGAGGAGTTCGAAAAAAGTTCTGAAAAAGAACTTATAGACAAACTATACAATGTGGTAACAGCTCATTATAAGTCTAAAATTGAAAGAAATGCCATTTTAGCATATCCAGTAATTAAAGATGTTTTTGAAAATGAAGGTGATAAATACGAACGTATAGTAGTTCCTTTTACAGACGGAACGAAATCTTTACAAGTAGTTACTAACCTTAAGGAAGCTTATGAAACTGAAGGGAAAAGTTTAGTAACTGACTTCGAAAAAAACATAACTCTAGCTATTATTGATGAAAATTGGAAAGAGCATTTACGTAAAATGGACGAGTTAAAGCAATCGGTACAAAATGCATCTTATGAGCAAAAAGATCCGCTATTAATATATAAGTTTGAAGCCTTTGAGTTGTTTAAGATTACTGTTGATGAAATTAATAAAGAAGTACTATCTTTCTTATTTAAAGGAGAATTACCTACTCAAGACAGATCTCAAATATCAGAAGCTCGTCAACAAAAAAGACAAGCTTTAAACACCAGTAAAGCAGCCGTTCAGAACTCTACAGAACAAGCTATACAAAATTCTCGTCAGCAATCTTCAGAGCCTGTAGAAACAGTAGTAAGAGAGCAACCAAAAATTGGAAGAAACGAAAAAGTTACTATTAAAAATGTAATGAGTGGCGAAGAAAAGCAAGTAAAATATAAACAAGCCATTCCTTTAATAGAAAAAGGCGAATTTGTTATAGTTCAAAAATAATTTTTGAGTTTCAAAAAAAAGAACAAATTTTAAAGTTTGAAAACCAAAGCACAATTGCTTTGGTTTTTTTTTATTAAAATGGGGGTTTTTCCTGATTATTATAAATGTGTATATTGTAGTTTTGGAAAAGTTGAATATAAATTTTGTTAATTATCCTTAACTGTTTACGCAACTATCAATAAACTTAAAATCCCTAAAATGAATCTAGAACTATTTGAAAAAGTATTTAGTACTATAGACAAAGTAAACCAAGATGTTATAAACAGACACTTAAAAAAAATTAAAGAACTTAGTGTTTATTTACCAAAAACTCAGTCTTACTTTATGCTTCAAGACACCGTTAATCAATCTATAGGGCATCTTTGCGAAAATTACAGTCGTATTTTAGGTTACAATAAAAACGAAACTTTAGAAAAAGGACTACCTTTTCATTTTTCGAACTATCACCCAGAAGATGTAGAAAACTGGCAGAAGACCTTAAATGAGCTAATGCAATTTACAATGAAAGAGATACCTGAAGAAGAAAGAAGTAATTGTACGTATACCTGGACTTACAGAATAAAAACAAAAAAAGGAAAATATTTAAATATACAAGAGTGCTTAACTCCTATTTATTTTGATTCTTATGGAAAACCGCTTGTTGGTTTTTCTCAAAGTACTGTAATAGATAGTGTAAAAAAACAAGCTCAAATTGGAGTTTGTAAAAAGTTAAATAACAATGGAGAATATGAAACTTTATTCTATAAAAATTATTCTAAAAATATTTTATTAGACAATTTAAGCAATAGAGAATTAGATATTGTACGTTTATTATCTTTAGGTCTATCAACTAAAGAAATATCCGATAGGCTAAACATAAGTAGTTTTACAACCTCTACACACAGAAGGAATATTTTAGCAAAATTAGATTTTAATTCTACTGCAGAAATTACAAAATACTGCTTAACGCATCAGCTGTTTTAAGCAAAATTTACAAGTTGCTAGTTTTGATAACCTGATTAGTATTCAAAAAAAAACTTTTTTCTATTGAAAAAAATTTTTTTTGAATCGACACAAAGAAATGTTTTTAAAACTGTGTATCCATTTGCAAATACTGTAAAAACTCTTTTCTGGTTTCTTTTTCTTTAAACTTTCCACCAAACTCAGAGGTTACTGTAGAGCTTTCTATATCTTTAATTCCTCTAGAGTTTACACATAAGTGTTTTGCATCTATTACGCATGCTACATCATCAGTACCTAAAGCTTCTTGCATTGCCTGTACAATTTGCATCGTTAAACGCTCTTGTACTTGTGGTCTTTTAGAAAAATATTCTACTATCCTATTCATTTTAGAAAGGCCAATTACTTTTCCTTTAGAAATATACGCAACATGAGCTCTACCAATAATTGGCAATAAATGATGCTCACAAGTAGAATAAACAACTATGTTTTTTTCTACCAACATCTCTCCATAATTATAATTATTATCGAAAGTTGATGCTTTTGGTTTGTTTTTGGGGTTCAGTCCCATAAACATTTCATTAATAAAGGCTTTGGCAACTCTTTTTGGAGTACCTTGTATGCTATCGTCTGTTAAATCCATACCTAAGGTATGTAAAATATCTTTAACACTTTCTTCTATTTTAGCTATTTTTTCTTGATCAGAAATAGTAAATGCATCTGGTCTTATTGGGTTTTCTGCAGAAGTTGCCACATGATTTGCGCCTATTTCTTCAATTCTTTCGTCATTCATTTTGCTACTAAATTCAAACATTTCAATCTGTTAATAAATGCAAATTTAAGTGTTTGGTTTTTATTATTTGATGTTTTGTATAAATTATCGTTATAATTAAATAATTTTTAACCTTTAATACTTAGGGATTATTAGTTATAAAGAATACTGTTCTTTATGCAATTGGCTACTATTTAAAATACTACTTTAATTGAAGTAGCAATTCATCTGATGTACATTCGAACTGTTCTCCTGTACTCATATTTTTTAAAGTAAAACGGCTGTTTTCTAATTTAGAAACTACAAATTCTATGGCTCTATTACTTACATATTTCCATTGCTTTTTTTGTTGCTTATTACTTTCTGCCAAATCTGGATAAAATTCTGATTTTACACCATTTTCTCGAAGCATTTTAATTGTTTTCATTATAGTGAGAGATGCTGAATCATCGAAATTTAAAAATAACACTTTCGGCTTTGGTAAATCTACCGACTTAAATAAGCCTAATTCTTCTAATACCAAATAAATTCTATCTAAACCAAAGGAAATACCTACTCCTGAAACATCTTTAAGTCCGAAAATTCCAGTTAAATCATCATATCTTCCACCACCACCAATAGAACCCATACTTACCTCTTTAGGAGCAGAAACTTCAAAAATAGCTCCTGTGTAATAATTTAAGCCTCTTGCTAAGGTAACATCTACCTCTAAATTTGCAGATTTTAAACCAATCTCTTGAATAGTATTTACAACAAATTGCAACTCCTCTACTCCTTTTAATCCTTCGTTAGAAGATGCTAACATATTTTTTAATGACAATAGTTTTTCTGAATTAGTACCAGAAAAGTCGAATAACGGCGCAACTTTATTTATGGCCTCTTCAGTAATACCTTTAGAAAGCATTTCTTTTACAACACCTTCTTTACCAATTTTATCTAGTTTATCTAAAGCTACAGTAAAATCAATTAACTTGTTTTTTGCACCAATAACTTCTGCAATACCTGATAGTATTTTTCTGTTATTAATTTTAATGGTTGTGTTATTTAATTGTAGGTCTGAAAAAACGGTATCATACAATTGAACAAAAGTAACTTCTTGCCACAAAGAAGTACTTCCTACAACATCTGCATCACATTGAAAAAACTCTCTAAATCTACCTTTTTGTGGTCTGTCTGCTCTCCAAACTGGCTGAATTTGATATCTTTTAAATGGAAAAGTTATTTCATTTTGATGCTGAACTACATATCGTGCAAAAGGAACGGTAAGGTCGTATTTTAGAGCTTTTTCTGATATTTGAGAAATTAATTTTGTACTATTTTTTTCTGACAACAGTTTAGATTCTGCCTTTTTTAAATAATCTCCCGAGTTTAATATTTTAAAAATCAATCGATCTCCTTCCTCTCCGTACTTTCCCATTAAAGTTGATGAATTTTCGAAACTTGGTGTTTCTATTGGCTGGAAACCAAAAATTTCAAATGCTTTTTTAATGGTGTTAATTATGTAATTTCTGTTAGTAACTTCTACAGGAGAAAAATCTCTTGTTCCCTTTGGAATACTTGGCTTCATTAAATGATTTTTATTTTTTATCCTAACATCGTTGTTTTGTAAAAAAACTTTATGTCTATTAAAAATGTAAATTTTATTTTCTCGAGCAAATATCGTGAAAAGTTATATTTTTTTGGAAGTTCTATTCATTTTATTTCTATGCTTTAAAGAATAAATAGTAGCATTTAGTTCGAAACCAAGCAATAGAATAATGGCGTTAAGCCAAACAAACAACATGAGTATTAAAAGTGTACCTATAGAACCATATAATTGATTATACTGAGCAAACTTAACTACATAAATTCCGAATAAATAAAAAGTAAATAAAGAAACCACAGTTGTTAAAAAAGCACCTGCTGAGAAAAATTTCACTTCTTTTCCTTGCTTTGTTCCAAAACGAAATAATAAGGATACTATAGTAAAAATCATGATTAGAAATAACAAACTTTTACCGATAAAAAATAGGTTTAAATCGCTGGTATTTAACCAACCTTTTTCGTCAATTTTTGATAATGCAACTTGGTATAAAATAATGAGAACGACCGTAATTATTAAAAAAAAAGACATTAATAAAGAAACACCTAAAGAAATAAAATAGGCTTTAAAAACATTTCTAAATTCTTTTACATGATACGAATATTCGAAACCTCCAAAAATAGCGTTTACGCCATTGGTCATTAAAAAAATTGACAATAAAAAACCTAACGATAGTAAACCTCCATACTGATTATTAACAATATCTACCAACACTAAATTTACAGCATCGAAGGTTTGTGGAGGTAAAATTTCTTTTATGAAAGAAAACAATCCTTCTTGGAAACCGTCTATAGGAATGTAGGGTATTAATGTAAGTATAAAGAGTAAAAAAGGAAAAACTGCCATAAAAAAACTAAAAGCTATTCCGCCTGCCCTAGAAGTTAAAGCACCTTTTACAATACCTATAATATACATTTCCAAAACATCGTACAAAGACATGCCCTCGAGACCCGGAATTTTAATCTTCTTTCCAAAAATTACCAATAAATTTACAATAGGAATTTTATGTAATTTATTTTCTATCTCTTTGCTCATGAGTTACATATCGATTTTAAACCAACTTAATACCAAAGGAAACTAGTAATCCATCTATAGTATTTCTGTTAAAAAGTGCATTTTTTAAACGATTTTTTTCTGGATGAATTTCAAAATTATATGCTGTTCTAAAATCAGATTTTATTAAATTAGAAGCATCAAAAATAGCGGATTTTAAGTCGCAATTATCAAAGATTACCTCACTGAGGTTTGTTTCTGTAAAATCTACTTCTTGTAAATTACAATTTGTAAAACTAGTTTTAGGAATATTTAATTGATAAAAAGAAGAAAAATTAAGCTGACAACTTTTAAAACTTAACTGGAGTAAAAAAGTATCACACTCATTAAATTTTAATCCTATCATTTTACAGCTTTCAAAAGAAACATTTTTAAAAGCAGTATTGGCAATGTTGGTATTGCTAAAATTACACTCTATAAAAATACAATCTATAAACTCGATGTTAGATGCATGAACACCATCAAAATTACAATTTAAAAAAGTACAACTATCATACGATGCTTTGACGATACCTATTGGGGTATAATCAATTTTCGAATAAGTTTCTTCTGTAAAATAAAGTTCCATCATTTATGTAAAGTAGTTTCTTTTAAAGTTCTTTTTTTTATTAAACAGCTTTTAAACTTAGGTCTAAATTGTGTACAGAATGGGTTAATGCTCCAGAAGAAATATAATCTACTCCGCATTCTGCATATTTACGAATAGTTTTCTCGCTAATTCCTCCAGAAGATTCTGTTAAGCAGGTATTGCCAATTAATTGAACAGCTTTTTTAGTATCTTCAAAGGTAAAATTATCAATTAAAATTCTATAAACGCCTTTGTTTTTGAGTATTTCTTTAATTTCTTTTAAGTTTCTTGCTTCTACAATTATTTTAATATCAATATTATTTTCTGACAAATATTTTTTTGTTTTTGTAATGGCTTGCGTAATTCCGCCTGCAAAATCGATATGATTGTCTTTTATCATAACCATATCATACAGAGCAAACCTATGGTTTTCTCCACCTCCAATTTTTACAGCCCATTTTTCTAAAGCTCTAATACCAGGAGTTGTTTTTCTGGTGTCTAAAACTTTGGTTTTAGTTCCGTTTAAAAGCGTTGTAAAAGCAGCTGTTTTTGTAGCAATTGCACTCATTCTTTGCATCGAGTTTAAAACCAATCGCTCTGCCATTAAAATAGATTGTGATTTACCTGAAACATAAAATACAACATCGCCAAAAGTAACTTTATCACCGTCATTTTTAAAAGTTTCTACAATTAAATCTTTATCAATATAATTAAAAACTTGTTTAGCAAACTCTACCCCAGCAATTATTCCATCCTCTTTAACTAATAATTTTGCTTTGCCAGAGGCGGTTTCGGGAATACAAGAAAGTGAGGTATGGTCTCCATTACCTACATCTTCTCTAACAGCATTTTTAATGATGATGTCTAATTCGTTTTGAAATTGTTCTTTTGATATCATAAATCTTTTTATTCTGATGTAAAAATAACAATGATTTTCAACTTTTAAGAAGTTCTAGTGATTTTATGTTCTAAAACTGATAAATTTGTAGAGAATTAGTATAATGATTTGTCGATATTTCTTAAAAGTTGAGTAATCATTAGAAATGATAGTTAAAAGATGAAAATTAAATTACTTGCCATTGGCAAAACTGATAATAAAAACTTAATACTGCTCATAGATGAGTATAAAAAACGGTTAAAGCACTACATAAAGTTTGAATTAGAAATTATACCAGATTTAAAAAACACCAAAAATTTAAGTGAAATTCAACAAAAAGAAAAAGAAGGAGAATTAATTCTTTCTAAAATAGAAAATACCGATAATCTTATTCTTTTAGATGATAAGGGAAAACAATTTACTTCTGTAGAATTTTCTAAATATCTTCAAAAAAAAATGAATGCTGGTATAAAACAGTTGGTGTTTGTTATTGGTGGTCCGTATGGTTTTTCTGAAAAAGTATATCAAAAATCTGCCGGTAAAGTATCGCTTTCTAAAATGACTTTCTCACATCAAATGATTCGCTTATTTGTAATAGAACAATTGTATAGAGGTTTTACTATTTTAAAAAACGAGCCCTATCATCATGAGTAAAACTCATACTTTTTTCCTTTTTTATATTTTTAAATTTAGTAGCGTTAAAACTTTGTAACTTTGGTTTTTTAAAACAACAATCTGAAATGGAAATAGTATTTGCTACCAACAATCATAATAAATTGGAGGAAGTTCAAGAAATGTTACCTGCTTCAATAAAATTATTAAGCCTAAATGATATTGGTTGTAATGATGATATAGAAGAAACTGAGACGACTTTAGAAGGAAATGCAAAATTAAAAGCCAATTATATTACAACAAAATTTGGTTATAACTGTTTTGCAGATGATACAGGTTTAGAGGTTGAAAGTTTGGATGGAAATCCTGGCGTATACTCTGCAAGATATGCAGGAGAACCATCAAATTCTGAAAAAAACATGCAAAAGTTATTGTTAGCACTTAATAATAAAACTAATAGAAAAGCTCAGTTTAGAACCGCAATTTGTTTAAATATAGATAAAAAACAATATATATTTGAAGGAATTTGTAAAGGAGAAATTCTAAATGAAAAAAGAGGAGAAAAAGGGTTCGGTTACGATCCAATTTTTTCTCCAGAAAATCACCAAATTTCGTTTGCAGAAATGGATTCTGAAAGCAAAAACAACATTTCTCATAGAGGCATTGCCATTAAAAAATTAGTTGCTTTTTTACAAAAGGTTACACACCAATAGGTATCACAATACAAGTATATTTTAAAAATGATTCTAAATAGCTTTAAAAAACAATTTATAATACTTGTAGCTTTTCTAGTTATATTGTTTTTTTTAAACATTTGCCTCGGTTCAGTAACGATACCTCCAAAAGAAATATTTAAAATAATATTGGGAAACCTTTCTGTAAAAGAAAGTTGGGAAATAATAATTATCAACTATAGGCTACCAAAAGCAATAACCGCAGTTTTGGTGGGATCTGGTTTATCAGTTGCAGGTTTATTAATGCAAACATTATTTAGAAATCCGCTTGCTGGCCCTTTTGTTTTAGGAATTTCTTCGGGAGCTAGCTTGGGTGTTGCCTTATTAATTTTAGGAGCAGCAGCCATTGGTGGCTTTACCATTACTAGCTCTCAACTATCTCTTCCTTTAGCGGCTAGTATTGGCTCATTTCTAGTACTTTTTGCAGTAATTTTAGCAGCAAATAAAGTAAGAAACACCATGTCTATACTTATTATAGGTTTAATGTTTGGAAGTTTAACTGCTTCAGTTATTAGTGTTCTTGCTTATTTTAGCCAAGCAGCACAAATACAACAATACCTATTTTGGAGCTTTGGTAGCTTAGGAAATTTATCTTGGAACGAATTATTAATTTTTAGTCCCATTTACTTTATTAGCATTGTAGCTACATTGTTTATTATAAAACCATTAAATAGTTTTTTATTGGGCGAAAACTATGCTAAAAGTTTGGGTATAAATATTAAAAAAAGTAGAAATATTATTTTGATAATTGCTAGTCTTTTAACTGGAGTAACAACAGCTTTTGCTGGTCCGATAGCTTTTATTGGACTTGCAGTGCCCCACATTGCAAGAATGATTTTTGCTACCTCGAACCACAAAGTGTTGCTCCCTGCGGTAATTATTTTAGGAGCCATAACAATGCTTATTTGCGATGCAATTGCACAACTACCAACTAGCGAATTTACTTTACCAATTAATGCCATTACTTCACTTTTTGGCGCACCAATTGTAATTTGGCTTCTCATTAGAAAAAAGAAATTATTTGTATAAAATTTAAAATATTAATAAAATTAAAACAACAACAGAAAATATCGTCTTAGAAACAGTTAATTTAAGTATTGGATATAACAACAATAACAACAGAAATGTAGTTGCGGATAACATCAACTTAAAAATAGAAGCTGGAAAATTAGTGGTTGTTTTAGGAAAAAATGGCATTGGTAAATCTACGTTGCTTAGAACATTTTCTAAAGTTCAAAAACCCATAGCTGGAACTCTTTATTTTGAAGAAAAAAAACTAGATTTATATTCAGAAAATGAACTCTCTAAAAAACTAAGTCTTGTTTTAACAGAAAGACTTCCAGAAAGTCAACTAACTGTTTTCGAGCTTATTGCACTTGGAAGACAACCTTACACAAATTGGCTAGATACACTAGCAAAAGAAGATGAAAAAAAAATACAAAATGCCATTGAACTCACAGATATTTCTCACCTAAAAAACCGACGGTTTTACGAATTAAGCGATGGTCAGCTTCAACGAGTTTTAATTGCCAGAGCATTAGCACAAGATACCGAAGTAATTATTTTAGATGAACCATCAGCGCATTTAGATATGCATCAAACGATTAAAATTTTTAGTCTCCTAAAAAAGTTGGTATCAGAAACAAAAAAAACAATTTTAATTTCTACACACGAAATTAATTTGGCTATACAGCTTGCAGATGAAGCTATCATAATATCAGAACAAAACGTAGTACAAGGAACCATAAAAAAATTAGTAGATAAAGGCACATTTGAAACACTTTTTCCCAATACGTTGTTAAAATTTAATAAAACCCTTCAGCAATTTGTGGTTAATAAAATATAATTTTGACGAAAGCCTAACTTTTTGTTACATTTGAATACTTAATTATACAAATAAATACTTTTAAAATCGATGAAAAAAATAATTTACCTTGCAAGTGCAGTAGCTTTTATAGCCTGCGGCACAAGCAAAACAGTGTCTAAAGAAGACGCAAACGTAGACCAAGCTGCTAAATACGCAGCAACAATTACAGCTAAAGAACTAGGCACGCACTTATTTACATATGCTTCAGACGAGTTTGAAGGTAGAAACACTGGAGAGCCTGGCCAAAAAAAAGCGGTTAAGTATTTAAAAGATTTTTATGTGAACGAAGGCATTTCCTCTCCCCTAGGTGGAGACGACTACTTTCAAGAAGTTCCTACAGAATGGATTAATAAAAATACTAGAAGAGGAGAATTTAAAGACTCAGAAAATGTAGTTGCATTTATAAAAGGTTCGGAAAAACCAGATGAAATTGTTGTAATTTCTGCTCACTTAGATCACGAAGGAATTAAAAACGGACAAATTTATAATGGTGCCGATGACGATGGCTCTGGTACTGTTGCAATTTTAGAAATTGCACAAGCATTTCAAATGGCGACAAAAGCTGGCAAAGGTCCGAAACGTTCAATTTTATTTTTACATGTAACTGGAGAAGAAAAAGGATTACTTGGCTCTAAATATTATACAGATGTAGACCCTATATTCCCGCTATCGAATACCGTTTGTAATTTAAATATTGATATGGTAGGTAGAATTGATGCAAGACATAAAGACAATCCTAACTTTGTTTATTTAATTGGTTCTGATAAATTAAGCACTGAGCTACATAATTTATCTGAAGCTGTAAATAAAAAATACACCAACATAAGTTTAGACTATAAGTACAATGATGAAAATGATCCTAATAGATTTTATTACAGATCTGATCATTATAACTTTGCAAAAAATAATGTACCAATTATTTTCTATTTTAACGGAACTCATGCCGATTATCACAGACCTACAGACACACCAGACAAAATAAACTATGAATTATTAGAAAATAGAGCTCGTTTGGTTTTTCATACAGCTTGGGAAGTTGCAAATAGAGAAACAAGAATTGTTGCAGACAAAGCAACTGAAGTTAAAACAAGTAAATAATTTTACTAATTTTGAGATATTAAAAAAGACCAAGCAAAGCTTGGTCTTTTTTAATTATAAATACAATATTAACTAATATTAGACCAAATTTTTGAAGATCTAGTTATTTTTGCAAACGTGTTTTTAATAGGTAAATTTACTGCTTTTTCTAAATTTGCATCCTCTTGTAAAACTGTTATAGCAGTATTTCTTGCTGCAACCAAAATTTTAGAATCTTTTACTACATCAGCTATTTTTAAATTTAAAACACCACTTTGCTGGGTTCCCATTATATTTCCAGGACCTCTTAGTTTTAAATCTACCTCTGCTATTTTAAATCCATCGGTAGTTTCTACCATTGTTTCTAGTCTTGTTTTAGCTTCACTAGAAAGTTTAAAGCTAGACAATAAAATACAATAACTTTGGTCTGCTCCTCTACCTACTCTACCTCTTAACTGGTGTAGCTGAGACAAACCAAACCGCTCAGAACTTTCAATTATCATTACACTCGCATTGGGTACGTTTACACCTACTTCAATTACAGTAGTGGCCACCATAATTTGAGTTTCGCCCTTCACAAAACGTTGCATTTCATAGTCTTTATCAGCAGGCTTCATTTTACCGTGAACAATACTAATTTGATATTTAGGCGAAGGAAATTCTCTAGAAACACTCTCGTAACCATCCATCAAATCTTTATAATCCATTGCCTCAGACTCTTCAATTAATGGGTACACAATATACACTTGTCTTCCTTTTGCAATTTCATCCTTCATAAACTTAAATACAGAAAGTCTGTTGCTATCATACCTATGCACCGTTTTCACTTCTTTTCTACCGGGTGGTAATTCGTCAATAACAGAAATATCTAAATCACCATAAACAGACATTGCCAAAGTTCTGGGAATAGGAGTTGCTGTCATCACTAATATATGAGGAGGCAATGTATTTTTAGACCATAATTTAGCTCGTTGCTTTACCCCAAACCTATGTTGCTCGTCGATAATTGCAATACCTAAATTATTAAACTGTACTTTGTCTTCTAAAAGCGCGTGAGTTCCCACCAAAATATGTAGTGTTCCATTTTCTAACTGTTCGTGAATTTCTCGCCTTCTTTTTGCTCTAACAGAACCAGTTAAAATAGCTACCTGAATATTTAAATCTCCTAAAAGTTCAGAAACTGCTGTAAAATGCTGATTTGCTAAAATTTCTGTAGGCGCCATAATTGTTGCCTGAAACCCATTATCTATAGCCAATAACATGGCTAAAATTGCTACAATTGTTTTACCAGAACCTACATCTCCTTGTAACAAACGGTTCATATGAGCACCAGACGCAACATCTTTTCTAATTTCCTTTAAAACTCTTTTTTGAGCATTTGTTAAATCGAAGGGAAGTTTTTCTGAATAAAATTGATTAAATACATCGCCAACAGTTTCAAAACTAAACCCTTTTATTTTTGATTTATGAATCAGTTTTTTTCTAACCAATTGCAATTGAATAAAAAACAACTCTTCAAACTTTAACCTATTTTGAGCTCTAGCAAGTTTTTCTTGATTTTTTGGAAAATGAACATTTAGTAGTGCCTCTCTTTTGTTCATTAAGTTAAAATCGGTAATAATTTCCTGAGATAATGTCTCTTGAATACCATCATAACATTGCTGCAATAAATTTTGAATATAGTTTCTCATTAACTTATTCGAAACTCCAGAATTATTTAACTTTTCTGTTGATGGATACACTGGTTGCATCTTAGATTGCAACTTTTTTTTGTAGTTTGTTACCAATTCTATTTCTGGATGCGGAATGCTAAAACTACCATTGTAATGATTTAATTTTCCGTAAACTACATAAGGCTCATTAATTTTTAATGAATCTTTAATCCATTTTTGTCCTTTAAACCAAACCAACTCCATAGAACCTGTTGCATCTTGAAACGTCGCTACCAGTCTACTTCCTCTTTTCTGTGCCACCGATTTCACATGAGTAATTTTACCAACAATTTGTACCTCCGAAGAACTCGGCTGCAAATCTTTTATGGCATAAAAAGCTGTTTTATCAATATACCGAAAAGGGAAAAAATTTAATAAATCATTGCATGTTTTTATACCCAATTCTGTATACAAAAGAGCAGCTCTTTGCACACTAATTCCTGCTATATATGTTACTGGATATTCTAAGTTCAAAAGAAAAAAATCTTATTACGAAAATACAGAAATCAGCGCTAATTTTAGTGAAAAATTCGATAATATTTAATGTATCTTTGCAAACCATTAGAAAACCACAAATGAGATTACATAGAAATTTAACTTTTGCAGTAATAGATAGTATTAGAGACATTTTTAACGAGGGTGTCTATGCCGATAAAGCTGTAGAAAAAGCACTAAAACGCGATAAGCGTTGGGGAGCTAGAGACCGAAAATTTGTTGCAGAAACCATCTATGAAATTGTACGTTGGAATCGTTTATATGCAGAAATTGCAGAGGTAAAACTTCCTTATGATAGAGATAATATTTGGAGAATATTTACAGTTTGGTGTGTGTTAAGAGGTATTAAGTTACCTGATTGGAATCAAATTGGAGAAAACGTACCAGAGAGAAGAATAAAAGGGAGATTTGCAGAGTTGTCTAAAATTAGAAAATACAGAGAATCTATTCCAGATTGGATGGATGAGTTGTGTGTTACTGAACTAGGTGAAGAAATATGGACCCAAGAAATAGCTTCACTAAACAAACAAGCAAAAGTAATTTTACGAACAAATACTTTACAAATTTCTAAAGAAATTTTACAAAAAAAATTACACTCAGAAAACGTAGTTACCGAAACTATACCCAATCACCCAGATGCCCTTTTACTTCCAGAAAGAGCCAATGTTTTTAAAACAGAAGCTTTTCATAATGGCTTTTTTGAAGTTCAAGACGCCTCTTCTCAATTGGTTGCAGCGTATTTAGACGTAGCACCTGGCATGAAAGTAGTAGATACTTGTGCTGGTGCTGGTGGCAAAACACTTCATTTGGCATCATTAATGCAAAATAAAGGGCAAATAATTGCAATGGATATTTATGAAAGTAAACTTCGCAAACTTAAAGTAAGAGCAAAGAGAAACAAAGCTCATAATATAGATATGCGTGTAATAGACTCTACAAAGCCAATAAAAAAATTATATGGTAAAGCAGACAGAGTTTTAATAGACGCACCTTGCTCTGGACTCGGAGTACTAAAAAGAAACCCAGACTCTAAGTGGAAACTTCAACCAGAATTTATAGAAAACATCAAAAAGGTGCAACAAGAGATATTACAAAGTTACTCTAAAATGTTAAAACCAGGAGGAAAAATGGTGTATGCAACCTGTTCTATTCTACCATCCGAAAATCAAAATCAAGTAAAAGAATTCTTAGCTTCTGAAGCAGGTAAAGATTTTACATTTATATCAGACAAAAAAGTTTTGGCGCATCAAAGCGGTTTTGATGGATTTTATATGGCACTCATAGAAAAAAATAACGCTTCATAAAATGAAAAAAATATTTCTTGCTATTTCAGCTATAACATCCTTTTGTAGTTTTTCTCAGCATGAATCTTATTATAATAATGTAAACTTGCAACTTACTGGTTTAGCTTTAAAAAATGAGTTAGCTACAAAAATAACCAGTAGCCATAGTAATTTTTTAACTTACACACCAGATGTTTGGATTGCTTCAAAAGCTACAGATAAAAATCCGAATAATAATGCTGAAGTTATTCTAATTTACGGTTACGAAAACGGAACTGATTCCGATTTATCTAATGACAGAGAAAGAGGAATAAACAATAATGGCGGCGCAATATTTAATTGGAATCGAGAACACGTTTTTCCGAAATCTCTTGGAAATCCAAATCTTGGAAATGTAGGGCCAGGTGCAGATGCACATCACCTAAGACCCGCAGATGCCTCTAGAAATTCTCTGAGAAGTAATAGAAAATTTGGAAGAGGAAGTGGAAATTCTGGCTTATCTACAATTGACTTTTACCCTGGTCTCGATGGTCCAAATACAGCTGCTTGGTATCCTGGAGACGAATGGAAAGGGGATGTTGCAAGAATGATAATGTACATGTATTTACGCTATGGAAATGTTTGTTTACCTTCTAGTGTTGGCATTGGAGACAGTTCGAAAACTCCTGATGATATGATTGATTTGTTCCTAAACTGGAATGTAGAAGACCCAGTTTCTGAATTCGAAAAAGCAAGAAATAATTATCATGAAAACACTAGTAATCCATCGGCTCAAGGTAATAGAAATCCGTTTATAGACAATCCGTTTCTTGCTACATTAATATGGGGCGGCGATGGTGCAGAAGATACCTGGGGAATTTACACATCAAAAGACAATGAAGCTCCTACCACTCCTACAAACGTTACAGTAAATAATATCGATTTTAGTTCGTTCAATATTACTTGGTTGGCAGCCACAGATAATGTGGGTGTAACGGGATATGATGTTTTTATAAACAATACGTTAGCCTTAAAAACTACTACAACATCTGCTACCATAAGCAATCTTTCTCCAGGTACCCAATATTCTGTACAAATACTTGCAAAAGATTTAGTAAATAATAAGTCTCAAAAAAGTAGCCCTCTAATTACCCAAACACTAAAAGACACAGAAGCACCAACTAAACCAACAAATATAATTATCAGAAATATTACAGATACTTCCTTCACTATTACTTGGCAAGCTTCTACAGACAATCATAAGGTAGATTCTTATAGTGTATATATAAATAATGTACTCTCTAGAAAAGTTACAAATACTAGCTATACTGTAACAAATTTGCAACCGAATACAAATTACAATTGTCAGATTTTAGCAACAGATATGTCTAATAATAATTCTGAACTATCCCAAACCATTACTACAAAAACAGTGGCTGGTACAAGCGGTGTTGCTACCTCTTTATTTATATCTGAATATGTAGAAGGCTCTGGTAACAATAAAGCTATAGAAATCGTAAACCTAACGGGCAAAACAGTAAATCTAAATAGTTATAACTTAAGGCGAAACCCTGGTGGTGGAAATAGTTGGTCAGATGCTTTTTACCTAAATAGCGGGAACATAAAAAATATTTTACCAAATGATGTTTTTGTGGTTACGCATCCAAACGCAAGTGCCACAAAACTTGTAACTGAATCTGACTTACAAACTAATGCCGCAGTAGATAATGGTGCGCCTTTGAGTTTTAATGGTGATGACCCTGTCGGACTTTTTAAAGGAAATAATTTAATTGATATTGTTGGAGAGTTTAATGCCAATAAAGGAGATTTTGCAAAAAATATTACTTTAAGAAGAAAAAGTAATATAACAGGTCCGACAACAAGTTTTAATTTAGAAAATGATTGGGTAACATTTACTACCGACACCTATGATGGTATTGGAAATCATAACTTTTCGTTAAGCAATACTAACAATGAGCTTATAAATTTTAAATACTATCCAAACCCAGTTAAAGGAAACTTCTTACACATCGACACGAAAGAAACTCTAAATATTGAAATTTACTCTACTATTTACAAACTAGTAAAAAAAGAAACACTTGATAATAGTAGAAATAGAATCAATATAGAAAACTTATCACCAGGTATTTATCTCTTAAAAGCATTTTCTAATAGAAAACAAACTACAGTAAAGTTCATGAAACTTTAATTAAACAATGTAAATTACACATTAAGAAGTGCCTATTAATTGACACTTCTTTTTTTGTTTAAAACCTAGTGAACAACTCAACAACATTAGAAAAAATAATTTATTATAATTAAGTTGAAAAAAAGTAAATTTGCATTTTTACAACAACACACAAACAAATTATAATGATTCATTTCTTTGGCAATGTAAACAATAAAGTATTTGCGGTTCAAACTTCAAAAACCATAAATGCTTCTAGTATTTCTAAATTATCTTGGCTATTTGGTGCACAACCAAAAATTGACACAACCAGCATAGATGGCTTTTTTGTAGGACCAAGAGCAGCTATGATTACTCCTTGGAGTACAAATGCCGTAGAAATTACCCAAAATATGGGGATTAAAGATATTATAAGAATTGAAGAATTTGAGGCTGTATCAGAACACTTTACCGACTTCGACCCTATGATTTCAGAAAAATACAATGGTCTTCATCAAACGTCTTTTAAAATAAACACTACACCTGCAGCCATTATAGAAATTGAAGATATTGACGCATACAACCAAAAAGAAGGTCTTTCTCTTAGCGATGAAGAAGTTTTGTACCTAGAAAATGTATCAAAAAAAATAGGAAGAAAACTTACTGATTCTGAAGTATTTGGTTTTAGTCAAGTAAATTCAGAACATTGTAGACATAAAATATTTAACGGTACTTTTGTGATTGATGGAGAAGAACAACCAACTTCTTTATTTAAAATGATTAAAGAAACTGCTAAAGAAAACCCGAATAGCATAGTTTCTGCATACAAAGACAACGTTGCGTTTATTAAAGGACCTAAAGTAACGCAATTTGCACCAAAATCTGCAGACAAACCAGATTTTTATGAAACAAAAGACTTTGAGTCTGTAATTTCTTTAAAAGCAGAAACACACAATTTTCCAACAACTGTTGAGCCTTTTAACGGAGCTGCTACGGGTTCTGGAGGCGAAATTAGAGATAGGCTTGCTGGCGGAAAAGGTTCTTTGCCATTAGCAGGTACAGCTGTATATATGACCTCTTATTCTCGTTTAGAAGAAAATAGATTTTGGGAAC
The DNA here is from genome assembly GCF_038024095.1 of Polaribacter tangerinus. NCBI lineage: Bacteria > Pseudomonadati > Bacteroidota > Flavobacteriia > Flavobacteriales > Flavobacteriaceae > Polaribacter > Polaribacter tangerinus. The sequence continues at coordinate 375,481 of NZ_CP150668.1, forward strand.
AAAAATTTAAAGAAAGAGATTGGCTATATCAAACACCAATGGATATTTTGATAAAAGCTTCTAATGGTGCTTCTGATTTTGGTAACAAATTTGGGCAACCACTAATTGCTGGTTCTGTATTAACTTTTGAACATGAAGAAAATGCTTCTTCTAGTATTGCAAAACCAAGAAAATTGGGCTTTGATAAAGTAATAATGCAAGCTGGTGGTATCGGGTACGGAAAAGCTTCACAAGCTTTAAAAGAAACTCCTAAAGAAGGTGATAAAATTGTAATTTTAGGTGGTGAAAATTATAAAATAGGGATGGGTGGTGCTGCAGTTTCTTCTGCAGATACTGGAGAATTTGAATCAGGTATAGAGTTAAATGCTGTGCAACGTTCTAATCCTGAAATGCAAAAGCGTGCAGCAAATGCTGTACGAGGAATGGTAGAAAGTGATGAAAACTTTATTGTTTCTATTCACGACCATGGTGCCGGAGGGCATTTAAATTGCTTGTCGGAATTAGTAGAAGATACTGGTGGTAATATAGATTTAGAAAAGCTACCTGTTGGAGATCCAACCCTTTCTGCTAAAGAAATTATTGGAAACGAGTCTCAAGAACGAATGGGACTTGTAATTGCAGAAAAACACTTAGAAACTTTAGAAAAAATTGCTGCTAGAGAAAGATCTCCCATGTATACCGTAGGTAATGTTACTGGAGACCACCGTTTTACCTTCGAATCTAAAAAATCAGGAGAAAAGCCAATGGATTTGGCGTTAGAAGATATGTTTGGCTCATCTCCAAAAACAATTCTTAACGATAACAACATCAACAGAAATTATAAAAACCCTCGTTATAAAACAAAAAACTTAGAGATATATCTAAAACAAGTTTTACAACTAGAAGCCGTTGCTTGTAAAGATTGGCTTACTAATAAAGTAGATAGATGTGTTGGCGGTAAAGTTGCCAAACAGCAATGTGTTGGTAGCTTACAAATTCCGCTAAACAATGTTGGCGTAATGGCATTAGATTATAATGGTAAAGAAGGAATTGCAACTGCTATTGGTCACGCTCCTATTGCAGGATTAATAGCATCTGAAGCTGGTAGTAGAAATTCAATAACAGAGGCGTTAACAAATATTGTTTGGGCACCATTAAAAGAAAATTTAAAATCGGTTTCATTATCTGCAAATTGGATGTGGCCTTGTAAAAATGAAGGTGAAGATGCTCGTTTGTACAAAGCAGTAAAAGCTGTTTCAGAATTTTCTATAGCGTTAGGAATAAACGTTCCTACAGGAAAGGATTCTTTGTCTATGAAGCAAAAATATCCAGATGGAGAGGTGCTTTCTCCAGGAACTGTTATTATATCTGCCGCTGCAAACTGTAATGAAGTTTCCAAAGTAGTAGAACCAGTATTACAAGTAAATGGTGGAAATATTTACTACATAAACATCTCTCAAGATGAATATAAATTAGGAGGTAGCTCATTTAACCAAACTCTAAATGCCGTTGGTAACGAAGCTCCAGATGTTACAAACCCATTGTATGTAAAAAACACTTTTAATACCATACAAAAACTTATCAAAGCAGAAAAAATAAAAGCTGGTCATGATGTAGCTTCTGGTGGTTTAATTACCACTCTTTTAGAAATGTGCTTTGCAGAAATTAACTTAGGTGCCAATTTTGACCTATCAGCATTAAATGAAGAAGATAGCATAAAAGTTTTATTTTCTGAAAATGCAGGTATTGTTTTTCAAGCAGACGATTCGGTAGAGCAAGTTTTGGAAGAAGCAGGAATAGCCGCTTTTAAAATTGGTAATGCAAATAATAAGGGTGTTGTTACAATTAAAAATAATGATGATACTTTTTCTTTTAATGTTGAAGAATTAAGAGACGTTTGGTACAAAACATCTTACCTATTAGACACTAAACAAACTGCAAACGGCTTGGCTAAAACAAGATACGAAAACTACAAAAAACAACCTTTAAAGTATCGTTTTCCAGAACATTTTACTGGAAAATTACCTGTTATAGAAAGTACAAATACTCGTCCGAAGGCTGCCATTTTAAGAGAAAAAGGTTCAAATTCTGAACGAGAAATGGCAAATGCTATGTATTTGGCAGGGTTTGATGTAAAAGATGTACACATGACCGATTTAATTTCTGGTAGAGAAACTCTAGAAGATATTCAGTTTATTGGTGCTGTTGGAGGGTTTTCAAATTCTGATGTTTTAGGCTCTGCAAAAGGCTGGGCTGGTGCTTTCTTATATAATGAAAAAGCTAAAAAAGCGCTCACAAATTTCTTTAAAAGAGAAGACACTCTATCTGTAGGTATTTGTAATGGTGCACAATTATGGATGGAATTAGAGCTTATAAATCCTGATCATAAAACACATGGTAAGTTAGTTCACAACGACTCCAAAAAGCACGAAAGCTCATTTACCTCTGTTAAAATACAAGAAAATAATTCGGTAATGCTATCTAGTTTAGCTGGCTCGGAATTAGGTGTTTGGATTTCTCATGGTGAAGGAAAGTTTAATTTACCAGAGGCAGAAGAAAACTATCATATTGTTGCTAAATACGGTTATGAAGGATACCCAAATAATCCTAATGGATCTAGTTTTAACACTGCAATGATGTCTGACAAAACTGGTAGGCACCTCGTAACTATGCCACATATAGAGCGCTCTATTTTTCAATGGAATTGGGCTAACTACCCTGCCGGAAGAAAAGATGAAGTATCGCCTTGGATAGAGGCATTTAGTAATGCTAAAAATTGGATTTTAAATAAAAAATAAATACTTCCCTTTTTTTTCATAAATTGGAATTTTATTTTTTCTAATGATAGATTTAAAATATTACAATACAGGATCAGCGGCTAATTTAGTCGAAGAATTTTATAGTGTTTCATACGCTAAAGAAATTGTACCCATAAAAACCGGAATTATTCCGATGGGTTTTTCTGGCTTGTCTTTTATATACTCAGATAATCAATATTCAATTCAACAAAAAAATAAACAAATTTTAAAAGGGTTAACTCTTACCGGACAATTTAACAAGTCTTACTTAATGTGTGTAGACACTGAAGGCTATACCTGCGGCATTAGTTTTAAACCTACAGCACTTTATAAAATAACTAAACTAAACCTTTCTAAGTACAAGAATAAACATGTAGACTTTAGTAGCATAAATAGCAAACTATCTAAACAGTTTGAAGACATATTTTTGCGTTACAAATCAGATCCTGTAAATCTTTTTAAACAAATAGAATTATTACTTAGCTCTATCTCCCTTTTTAAAACTAAAAGTACCATCATAATTGATAAAGTGATCCAAGAAATTCATAAAAAAGAAGGATTACTATCTGTATTAGATATTTTAGAAAAAGTTCCTTTCGGACAAAAAACTTTGGAAACAAAGTTTAAAACTATGATAGGTTTAACACCTGGAAAATATATAAAGTTGCAACGCTTTTTAAATTTGATGAGAAAATTTGAAAAAGAGCAAATAGATTTAAAGGACCTTATATATATGTATGATTATTATGATGAATCACACTTTTCTAAAGACTTTAAACTTTTTACTGATAAAACTTTTAAAAAATATTTTAATGAAGAGTACTCTCTTATAAAAAAAGCATTGAAAAAATAAGGAACTCCGATAATTATAATTATAAAATTTTAAAATAATAATAGTAATCTGACATGTTTTTAGTTTAAATTAACAATTCATTAATTTTTTTGACATTATATTAGTGTTTGTGAAATAGTTGTAAAATGATTACTTTGCAACTACAAATTTTTAAGATATGTCCATAGAAATAAAAAGATTATTTGACTTTCCCTATTACCAACTAGAAACCTACAATTTAGAAAAAGCATTTACCTCTAAATACAAAAATAGGTGGCAAAGCACTTCTACTAAAGAATACATAGAAAAGGCAAATAAAATATCTCGTGGTTTATTAAAACTTGGAGTTCAACCAAATGATAAAATAGCTATTATTTCATCTACCAATAGAACAGAATGGAATATTTGCGACATTGGTGTATTGCAAACAGGTGCTCAAAACGTGCCTATCTATCCAACAATTTGTAAAGAAGATTATGAATATGTAATCAATCACTCAGAGGCTATTTATTGTTTTGTTTCAGATCAGGAGGTGCTAGATAAAATCAATAAAATTAAAGGAAATACTAAAATAAAAGAAGTTTTTACTTTTGATGAAATAGCGGGAGAAAAATCGTGGGAGGAAATCTTAAAATTGGGCGAAGATACTTCTAATCAGCAAGAATTAGACGATAGAAAAAAAGCTGTTTTACCAGAAGATCTAGCAACCCTAATATATACTTCAGGCACAACTGGTAAACCCAAAGGCGTTATGCTTTCACATAAAAACATTGTAAGTAATGTTTTAGCCTCTAAAGAACGCGTACCACTAGAATATGGTAAAGACAAAGGTTTAAGTTTTTTACCTGTGTGTCATATCTTTGAAAGAATGATTTTATACCTCTATCAATACTGTGGCGTTTCAGTATATTTTGCAGAGTCACTAGAGAAACTTTCAGAAAATGCACAAGAAATTAAGCCGAATGTTATGACTGCAGTTCCGCGCCTATATGAAAAGATTTACGATAAAATTATTTTAAAAGGTGAAACTTTATCTGGTATAAAAAAAGGATTATTCTTTTGGGCAGTTAATTTAGGTCTTCAATATAAGCCAGACGGAGAAAATGGTTGGCTTTATGAAAAAAAATTAGGTATAGCTAGAAAACTTATTTTTTCTAAATGGCAGGCAGCTCTTGGAGGCGAACTAAAACTGATGGTTTCGGGAAGTGCTGCTTTACAACCAAGACTAACAAAAGTTTTTACTGCTGCAGGAATGCCAATTATGGAAGGATATGGTTTAACAGAAACATCACCAGTAGTAACAGTAAACGATCAAAGAAATAATGGTTTTAAAGTAGGTACTGTTGGTAAGGTTATTAAAGATGTAGAGGTAAAAATTGCCGAAAATGGAGAAATTCTTGTAAAAGGGCCAAATGTAATGATGGGCTATTACAAAGATTCAGAAAAAACAGCACAAGTTTTAAAAGATGGCTATTTCTACACCGGTGATAAAGGAGAAATTGACAATGATGGTTTTCTAAAAATAACAGGTAGAACAAAAGAAATGTTTAAGACCTCTGGAGGCAAATACGTGGTACCTCCATTATTGGAAGGAGACTTAAAACAATCTTTATTCATAGAACAAGTTATGGTTGTTGGAGAAGGTGAAAAAATGCCAGCTGCAATAATTCAACCTAATTTCGATTTTATTAGGGATTGGATTGATAAAAAAGAGTTAAAAATAGGCAAATCAAATACTGAAATTGCAAATTCTGAGATAGTTAAAGACAGAATTCAAAAAGAAGTTACCAAATGCAATACTCATTTTGGTAAGTGGGAGCAAATAAAACGTTTTGAACTTACAGATGATGTTTGGTCTATAGACGGTGGACATTTAACACCTACTATGAAAATGAAAAGAGAAATTATTAAAGAAATTTATAAAGATCTTTACTCTAAAATTTATGAATAATAACTGCTAATATTTTATAATTTGTAGTAAAAATTCACAATAATATCAACAAAAAAAAAGCCTTGCACAGTTAGTGCAAGGCTTTTTATTATATAAGTAAACTAAGTTTGTAATTAAGATACTTGAAGTACTTCTTGTACTTTATCTGCAGCTTCCTGAAATTCTGTTGCAGAAATTATTTTCATACCAGAATTATCTATTAACTCTTTGGCTTCTTTAGCATTTGTTCCTTGTAATCTACAAATAATAGGAACTGTAATTTTATCACCCATATTCTTGTACGCATCTACTACTCCCTGCGCTACTCTATCGCAACGTACAATACCACCAAAAATATTTACTAAAATTGCTTTTACAGCTGGGTCTTTTAAAATAATTCCAAATGCTGTTTCAACTCTTGCAGCATCTGCCGTACCACCAACGTCTAAAAAGTTTGCAGGTTCACCACCAGATTCTTTAATTAAATCCATAGTTCCCATGGCTAAACCAGCTCCATTTACCATACAACCAACATTACCATCTAAATCTACATAATTTAAACCTGCTGCTTTTGCTTCAACTTCAATAGGATTTTCTTCTCGTAAATCTCTCATAGCAGCATAATCTTTATGTCTGTATAATGCATTTTCATCAAGAGACACCTTAGCATCTACTGCCATAATTTTAGCATCTGAAGTTTTCAAAACTGGATTTATCTCAAACATTGCTGAATCTGACTTTATATAAGCAGTGTATAAAGCAGTAACAAACTTTGTCATTTCTTTAAAAGCCGTTCCCGATAATCCTAAATTAAAGGCTACTTTTCTTGCTTGAAAAGGCATAATTCCTAATAAAGGATCTATTTCTTCCGTAAAAATTAAATGCGGAGTTTCTTCTGCAACAGTTTCTATATCCATACCGCCTTCTGTAGAATACATAATCATATTTTTACCAGTTGCTCTATTGAGCAAAACCGAAATATAGTATTCATCTGGCTCTTCATCACCAGGATAATAAACATCTTCACAAATTAAAACCTGATTTACCAATTTACCTTCAGCAGATGTTTGTGGTGTAACCAACATCATTCCTAAAATATCATTAGAAATAGTTTTTACTTCGTCTAAGTTTTTAGCAAGCTTTACACCTCCACCTTTTCCACGACCACCGGCATGCACCTGAGCTTTAACAACATACCAACCTGTACCGGTTTCTTCTGTTAATTTTTTTGCCGCAGTTACCGCTTCTTCGGGCGTACTTGCTACAATTCCTCTCTGAATTCTAACTCCAAAACTATTTAATATTTCTTTTCCTTGATATTCGTGTAAGTTCATTCTATAAATGTTTAAAACGTCCACAAAAATACAAATTCAGTTGTTAATATTATTATATTTTAAAGAAAAAAACCTATCAATTATAATTTTGTGTTAACCGACTACATATAATTAAAAATACACCTTCTTGTTTTGCGAATGAAAGTTGTAAACGTATTTCTAAAGTTTACACATAAACTTATTTGGTTTGTAAAATAAATACTTCAATAAAATCTTTAAAAAGCTAATAACTACAAGAAATGAAGTCGAATTTTAGATGCATTATGATTTCTTTTTTATATTTTCGTTACAAATTATGTATGAATGATAACGTGTAAAAATATCCATAAAAAATATGGTGATATTGCTGTTTTAAAAGGTGTTGATTTACATATTGACAAAGGAGAAATTGTTGCCATTGTTGGTCCGTCTGGAGCAGGTAAAACAACACTGCTTCAAATATTAGGTACGCTAGACAAACCCGATGAAACAGCAGATTTTTCAATTTTAATTAATAACAATTCTCTAAAAGAATTATCGAATAAAGAACTCTCTTTATTTAGAAATACAGAAATTGGTTTTATTTTTCAGTTTCACCAACTTTTACCTGAGTTTACTGCTATAGAAAATGTTTGTATCCCAGCATTTATAGCTAAAAAAACAACTTCTGAAACAGAAAAAAAAGCCTTAGAAATTTTATCCTTTTTAGGCCTTTCGAGCAGAATACATCACAAACCCAACGAGCTTTCTGGTGGTGAGCAACAAAGAGTTGCCGTTGCAAGAGCTTTAATTAATAACCCTTCGGTAATTTTAGCAGACGAGCCCAGCGGAAATTTAGATAGTGAATCTGCAAAAAAATTACACGAATTATTTTTTGACCTTCGCGATAAATTCGGACAAACATTTGTTTTGGTAACTCATAATGAAGAACTTGCAGAAATGGCAGACAGAAAACTAACCATGAAAGACGGTAAAATTTTACAACCATCAAATACTTCAATCTCATAAGATGAAAGAAACTTTTATTGAAATTATAAATTACATAAAAAAACCTACTAACGAAAAAGATAGCAATACAAACTACAAATATCGAAGCAGAAAATTCTTTTTAATACTTTTAATATGCCTTATTACTAGCTTCGCATTATCTCCAATTTTTCTGGTTTTTGAATATTTTGAAATTGTAGATATGGAAAATCATAAGGTAGAAGAAATGCTTAAAAACATGTCTAACCTTCAAAATTTTATAGCAATATCTTTAATTGCACCATTATTTGAAGAACTTCTTTTTAGAGCCCCAATTACTACTTTTAAAAAACCTTTATTTTTTAAAATAGCCTTTTATACATTCACTCTCCTTTTTGGATATGTACATTTAACTAATTTCGACATTAACACCAACACACTACTATTCTCTTTCTTTCTAGTGCTTCCACAAATTATATTGGGTTTCTACCTAGGATATATTAGAGTTAAATTTGGGTTACTTTGGGCAATTCTATTACATAGTAGTTACAATAGTATTGTATTTATTCTAAGCTTATTAGAACCTTAAAAATGACAAAAGAAGCACTTCGAGACTTTTTAGATGAAAAAGTAGCACTTTATAATCACCCAAAGTTTATTGAATCTGACCCTATTCAAATTCCTCATTTATTCTCTAGAAAAGAAGATATTGAAATTGCCGGCTTTCTAATAGCAATCATTTCATGGGGAAATCGAAAAATGATTATTAAGAACGGCTATAAAATGATGGAGTTGCTAGACAACTCGCCTTATGATTTTATTATAAACCATCAACAAAGTGATTTAAAACTCATAGACAGCTTTGTACATAGAACATTTAATGCAAGCGATTTTATACAATTTATACGTTCTCTAAAAAATATTTATAACTCTCATGGAGGCTTGGAAAATAGCTTATCAATTAAAAAAGGAGAAAAAACTTATGCGAAGAGTATTCATAATTTTAAGAAATTGTTTTTTGAAATTGAACATCAAAATAGAACGCTTAAACACATTTCTGACCCTTTAAAAAATTCTGCTGCAAAAAGAATCAATATGTTTTTACGATGGATGGTAAGAAATGATAACAAAGGGGTAGATTTTGGAATTTGGAAATCTCATAATCCAGCTAACCTATCCTGCCCTTTAGATGTTCACTCTGGCAATGTAGCACGAAAATTAAAATTACTAACCAGGAAACAAAACGACTGGAAAGCTGTAACCGAGTTGGATACTAAATTACGAGAACTTTGCGCTTTAGACCCTGTAAAATATGATTTTGCACTATTTGGACTCGGTGTTTTCGAAAAGTTTTAATTAATAATTAACAAGAATTTTTTTATCCTTTTATTTTGAATAAATTAGAGTTTTTAAATTCTATTATTATGAAAAGGTTATCTATTATAATTGGGTGTATTTTAAGTTTAAATATTGTTGCACAAGATAACAGAATACCTATAGACACAACAATTGTTACCAACAATAGCGTTACCGTTAAAGGAGTAAAAGTTTCTTATTCTGCTACCACAGGAATGCAGCCTGTTTGGAACGAAAACGGTAAAGTAATTGCTTCTTTATACTACACCTACTACAAAAGAACTGATGTAAAAAATAGCGAACAAAGGCCGCTAATTTTATCTTTTAATGGTGGCCCTGGTTCTGCCTCTGTTTGGATGCATATTGCATACACTGGGCCACGAGTGCTTAAAATTGATGAAGAAGGTTTTCCTATTCAGCCTTATGGTGTAAAAGAAAACTCAAATACTATTTTAGATGTTGCTGATATTGTGTATATAAACCCAGTAAACACAGGTTACTCTAGACCCGTTTTAGAAAAAGGAGAAAAATTAGATAGGTCGTTATTTTTTGGAATAAATGCAGATATCAAATACCTAGCCAGCTGGATAACAACTTTTATTTCTAGAAATAATAGATGGGAATCTCCAAAATACTTAATTGGAGAGAGTTATGGCGGCACCAGAGTTATGGGATTAGCTGCTGCTTTACAAAATAAAGAATGGATGTACTTAAATGGTGTTATTATGGTTTCACCTGCAGATTATAAAGTTTTAAGAACAGAAAGCTCTGTAGATTATGCTATAAACCTACCTTACTTTACAGCCGCTGCTTGGTACCATAAAATGCTACCAGAAAACTTACAGTCTCAAGATTTGGAACAAATATTACCTATGGCAGAAAATTTTGCCATAAACACTTTATTACCAGCAATTGCAAAAGGTGGTTTTATAGAAAATTCCGAAAAAGAAAAAGTTGCTAATGAATTTTCTAAATTCTCTGGTTTAAGTAGTAAAGTGATACTGCAAAATAATTTAGAAGTTTCACCAAGTTTTTTTTGGAAAGAATTGTTAAGAGACAAAAATGGAAAAACAATTGGTAGGTTAGACTCTAGATATCTTGGTATCGATAAAAGAGAAACCGGAAGTAGTACAGACTACAATTCTGAATTAACCTCGTGGCTTCACTCTTTTACTCCAGCTATTAACTATTACATTCGTGAAGAACTTAAATTTAAAACTGATGTTAAATACAATGTTTTTGGAAATGTTTCTCCTTGGGACAACAGAAACAATAATGTTAGAGAAGAATTAAGACAAGCAATGGCACAAAACCCATTTTTAAAAGTACTTATACAGTCAGGTTATTACGATGGTGCCACCACCTATTTTGGTGCAAAATATACCATGTGGAAAACAGATCCTAGTGGAAAATTAAAAGATAGATTCTTCTTTAAAGGATATAGAAGTGGCCACATGATGTATTTGAGAAATGACGATTTAAAAAAATCTAATGACGATTTAAGAACCTTTATTTCTAATAGTTTGTCGAATGGTAAGTCTGCAAAATACTAAATAAATGCATTTTAAAAACCCTGAAGTTTTATACTTTTTATTTCTATTAATTATACCTATTCTAATACACTTATTTCAATTACAGAAATATGCAAAAACCACATTTACTAATGTTGCTTTTCTAAAAAAACTGCAACAACAAAATCGTAAAAGTTCTCGCCTAAAAAAATGGCTAATTTTATGCACAAGATTATTATTACTTTCAGCGATACTTTTTGCTTTTTCACAACCTTATTTTGGCAAAAAAAACACCCTAAATAAAAATCATACTTTTATCTATTTAGACAATTCTTTGAGTTTAGATACGAATGATGACAAAGGAAATCTGTTAAAAAAATCAATTGAAGAAATAATAGAAAATGCCTCAAAAAAAAATACATATACTTTTATTACCAACAATTCATTTTCTAAAAAAATTGACTATAACGAACTAAAAAATGAACTACTTAAAATCAAAATTACTCCTCTTCAATTAAATATTAACAGTGTTTTACTTTCAATTTTTCAAGAAAAAAAAACCAAAATAAAAACTTTAAATGATGTTGTATTAATATCTGACTTTCAGGGTAATTACAAAAATAAGTTTACAAATGTAAAAGACTATTTTTCTGTAGTAAAAAGAAAAAGCTCTTTAAATTACAACATTTCTATAGATACTGCTTACACTATTACAAAAAACCCCAACAATAAAACCCTAATTGTTGCTATTAAAAACCAAGGCAATAAAACAGACAAAGTACCAATTGCATTATACAACAACTATGAACTGGTAAGTAAACAAACCTTTTCGATTGCAAAAGATGAAACTAAAAAAATTGAATTTAACATCTCTAACTTCACATCATTTTTAGGAACTGTAAAAATAACTTATAACGACATTTTTGAATTTGACAACACGTACTATTTTGCAATTAATAAAAGCAAAAAAATACGAATTCTCTCTGTGGGAAATCCTCAAAAATTCATCTCAAAAATATTTAATGATGCTAAATTTTCACTTACCAACTCACCATTAAAAAACATCGATTATAATGGTATTTTAGAACATCAATTAATAGTGCTTAATAGCTTAGAAAAAATACCCACAATTTTTGCTGATAAAATTATAGATTTCACAAAAAAAGGAGGAACCCTACTAATTATTCCAGATGACAATATAGATATAGACTCCTATAATAATTTGTTTAAAAAACTAAACGCTGGTAATTTAAAACCAAAAGTTAAAGACACACTTAAAGTTACAACAATCAATTTTAGCCATCCTTTGTTTAAAAATGTGTTTACAAAAACTATAACAAATTTTCAATATCCAATGGTAGAGAGCTACTACCCTGTCATTAATAAAACATCCAGTAAAATTTTAACTTTAGAAAATGGCAAACCTTTTATAAGCCTACTTAACAAAAACATCTATTTTGTTAGTAGTTCCTTAAAAAAAGAGAACAGTAACTTTATAAATTCACCATTAATAGTACCTACTTTTTATAATATTGGTATTTCGAGTTTTAACAATAGTAAATTAGCTTATGTAATAGGAAAAAAGAATAAAATTGAAGTAAAAACGAAATTAAAAAAAGATGAAGTTCTTTCCTTAATCAACAATAAAAACAAAGCAATTATACCTCTACAACAATCCTATTATAATAAAGTAATCATATCTACAAGTGACGAAATTGTAGAAAACGGATTCCAAACCATTGCCATCAAAGGAAAAAGTATAAAAAATATTGCTTTTAATAATCCAAAAGAAGAGAGCCTACTCAATTTCTTAGACCTTAAAGAGATTACAAAAAACAACCAATACATACAATTACATAAAGACATCCCTTCTTTTTTTAACCAAGTAAAAAAAAATAACGAAGTTCAATGGCTATGGAAATGGTTTTTAATCATAGCAATTGTATCTTTGCTGTTAGAAATTTTGATTTTAAAATTCTTTAAACCATGAGTACGCTTATAAAATCTGCAACAATCATAGATAGCGAAAGCAAGTTTCATCGTCAAAAAAAAGACCTTTTAATCGTAGACGGTTGTATTGCAAAAATTGATGATAATATTCCTGTCAAAAAAAAGTACACTGTTGTAAGCAGAGAAAACTTACATATTTCTTGTGGTTGGTTCGATACTAGCGTTTCTTTTGGAGAACCAGGTTTTGAAGAACGAGAAACAATAAAAAACGGACTAAAGGTAGCTGCAAAAAGTGGTTTTACCAGTGTTGCTGTAAATGCAAATACATATCCTGTAATTGACACTAAAAGTAGTGTAGAATTTCTAATTAATAGTGCTAAAAATGCAGCAACTAAGCTCTATCCTATTGGTGCATTAACTAAAAATAGAAGTAGTAACGAAATTGCCGAGCTTTACGATATGCAACAATCTGGCGCTATTTCTTTTTATGATTATAAGAAACCAGTTACCAACGACAATTTGATGAAAATTGCATTACAATATGCTCAAAACTTTAACGGACTTATCCAAAGTTTTCCAAAAAATAATCAAATAGCTGGTGAAGGTATTGCGCATGAAGGAGAAAACAGTACTAGGTTAGGGTTAAAAGGAATACCTTCCCTTGCAGAAAACATTCAAATTTCTAGGGATTTATTTTTATTAGAATATACAGGTGGAAAACTTCACATACCTACAATTTCTACTGCCGAATCTGTGCAACTAATTAAAGAGGCAAAAAAGAAGGGACTGCAAGTAACTTGTAGCGTTTCGGCTCATCACCTAACATTAACAGACAGCACTTTAGAAAATTTTAACAGCCTCTATAAAACCAACCCTCCTTTAAGAACAAAAAATGACTGTAAAGCACTAATTAAAGGCGTTAAAAGCGGCGTGATAGACAACATTACTTCAGACCATAACCCAATAGATATAGAGCATAAAAAAATGGAGTTTAGCCAAGCAAAAAACGGTACTATTGGCCTAGAAAGTTTATTTGGGAGCCTACTTACTGTTTTAGAATTAGAAGATTTTATTGCCACATTAACCACAAAACCAAGGGCTATCTTTAATTTAGAAAAAACAGGAATTAGTGAAGGAAATACCGCAGATATTTCTTTATTCAACCCAACAAAAGAATACCTATTTACAGAAAAAAATATTTTATCTACTTCTAAAAACAGCGCTTTTTTAAATAAAAAAATGAAGGGAATTGTGTACGGTATTTTCGCTAATAACCAATTAGTTTTAAATGATTAAAAAAAACGACACTTTTCTATTAATTAAAACTAAAAATTTCAATTCCAAAAAAACTTAAAACGAATTCATACGTTTCCTCTTTTAAATAAATATTTATAAATATATGAGTAATTTACAGTACATTGTTAGGGCTCCAAAAAAGAATATCGAAAACCCTCCATTGCTTGTTTTACTTCATGGTTACGGAAGCAACAAAGAAGACTTATTTTCTTTTTCTGAAGAACTACTAGAAGAACTTTTAATAGTTAGTGCAGAAGCACCACTCTCTATGGGTTTTGGCGGATATGCATGGTACTCAATTAATTTTGATGATATAAATGGTAAATTCTCTGACTTAAAAGAAGCAAAGCAATCAATCGATAAAATAGCCACTTTTATTGATGAAATAAAACAAAAATACAATACAAATTCAGAAAAGACGTTCCTGTTAGGATTTAGCCAAGGAGCCATCCTCAGCTACTCCTTAAGCTTTTTTTACCCAAACAAAGTACAACATATAATCGCTCTAAGTGGTTATATAAATAAAGAGTTGTTGCCAGACAAAATTTCAGAAACTATCAAAACAACATATTACAGTTCGCACGGTATTGTAGACCAAGTTTTACCAATAGAATGGGCAAGAAACACAAAACCATTTTTAGATAAACAAGGACTTAAATGTAACTATTCTGAGTATAATGTCGGTCACGGTGTTGCGCCTCAAAACTTTTATAGTTTTAAAAAATGGATTGAAGAGCAATTATAAAGCAACAATCTAAAAATAAATATATTTAAAAAGTTCTTTTAACTATTAATAAAAAAAGGGATTAAAACTACCTTTACAAAAACACATCTATGCAGTTTTCTGATTTTTCCTTAAATTCTACTATTTTAAAAGCAGTAAAAGAACAACGCTTCCATACACCAACAGTGGTACAACATAAAGTAATTCCGCTTATACTAGAACAAAAAAATGTGGTTGTCTCTGCACAAACAGGAACAGGAAAAACTGCCTCGTTTTCATTACCTATTATAGAGTTATTATCGAGAAAAGAAGTAGATGAATCAAACTCATCAAAAATTAAGTCGTTAATAATTACACCTACCAGAGAATTAGCGATACAAATTTTAGATACTTTTAAAAATTTTAGCAAGCATTGCAACATAAAAACTACTGCTATTTATGGAGGTGTATCTTTAAACCCGCAAAAAGAAATGCTTGCAAAAGGGGTTGATGTTTTAATCGCAACTCCTGGTCGATTAATTGATCTTCAAAAACAAGGACATGTAGATTTAGGTAACGTAGAAATATTTGTTTTAGATGAAGCAGATTTACTACTAGATATGGGGTTTATAGAAGATGTAAAAAAAATTGAAGCAACTTGTCCTAAAAATAAACAGACCTTACTTTTTTCTGCAACAATGCCAGATAAAATTGTAGACTTGGCAAAAAGAATTATCAGCAAACCAGTAATTGTAGAAATTAACCCCACCGAAACTACCTCAAAAAACATTGGTCAGTTATTATATTATCTACCAAAAAAACATAAAACAGATTTATGCTTACACCTTCTTAGAAACACAATAAACGGAAAAATAATTATTTTTCGACGCACAAAGTTCGGAGTAGACAAATTAGAAGAATCGCTAAGTAAAAATGGGTACAATGTAGCTAGCATTCATGGAGACAAAACTCAAGCTCTTAGAAACCAAGCGATAGAAGACTTTAAAAGCAAAAAAGCATCCATTTTAATTGCTACAGATGTAGCATCAAGAGGTATTGATATTACCAATGTCGATGCTATTATTAATTTTGATTTACCAAATGTTGCAGAAACCTATATTCATAGAATTGGGAGGACAGGTAGAGCTGGAAAATCGGGAATTGCATTCTCTTTTTGCTCACCAGATGAAAATTCATACGTTAAATTAATAGAAGATCTTTTAGGAAGAACCATAAAAGTAATCTCTGATCATCCATACCCAATTTCGAAACCGAAACACAAAAAAAAGCAACCAAATACAGTAAGTAAAAATAAGAAAGGAAGAAAATCTGAGGCCTCAAAGAAAAGAAAAAAAAGATGGTATTAATTTATGAAAACGAATAGCAAGATCTCTTTATTTTCTCTAATAATGTAGCGGCATTATATGGTTTTCCTACAACTTCTGTAAAACCAACACTTAAATACCTCTCGACGTCTTCTTTAGATGTATTGGCTGTTAGCGCTATTATAGGAATCTTTTTGTTTTTTTCTAAAAAATCACTTTTTAAACTAACCAACTCCTCACCTGTAATATTTGGCATATGAATATCTAAAAGTAACACATCAAAAACTTCTTTTTGTAGACTATGCAACGCAGATAACCCATCTTTTACCTGAACAAAATCTACCTTTTCTTTCTTCAAAATATGTGCTACTATGGTCTGATTTAAAACATCATCATCGGCTACTAATACCCTTTTACCAGACAAGTTTTTGTTTGAAAAATTATTTTTTTCTATTAAATCATGTTGAACTGCATTAGACTCGTTTACTTTTTTAAAGGGAATTTTAAACGTAAAAGTACTACCAACGTGAAGTTTACTTTTTACAGAAATACTACCTCCCATTGCGCTTAATAGACGAGAAACTATAGAAAGACCTAAGCCTGCACCACCTAACACTCTATAATCACTACTATTATTTTGTTGATATTCTTCAAAAATTTTAGTTGCTTGCTCTTCGGTCATACCAGCGCCAGAATCTGTTACATCGAAAACAACTTGCACGCTTTTTGAGGTTTCTGATGCCACTGAAAGAGCAATAGAAATACTTCCTTTAGTAGTAAACTTTAATGCGTTAGACAATAAGTTAGAAAAAATCTGATATAATCTTACATCATCACCTAAAACAGTAAAGGTATCTTTGGGTAAAACTGGTTTATGTAAAACTAAAGAAACTTCTTTGTTAGCATTCTGATAACGAAAATTTTCGATACTGTTTTGAGCAATTTCAATAAGATTAATTGGGGAGTTTACAAGCTCTAACCTTCCTGCCTCTATTCTAGATAAATCTAAAATATCATTTACAATCACTTTTAAATGCTCACCAGAAATAGAGAGCAAATTGGTGTATTCTGCAACTTTATCTGTAATTGCCTCTTCAGAAATCATTGCAGCATAGCCTAAAATAACGTTTAATGGATTTCTTATTTCATGACTCATCATGGCCAAAAATCTAGATTTATCTTCATTTGCTTTATCGGCAATTTCTCTAAGTCTTTTTAACTCTTTGTTTTTTTCTGTAATTGCTCTTTTTAAAAAAAAGAGATCATTTCTCTGCTGGTTTAATTGAGAAATATGTTTATATGCAGTGGTTCTATCATGAATTAAAACAGTAACATCCGAATTACTTTTAAATAATTCTACAGAAACATTATACTCATTATTATTGTAAACAATAAGCATACCTTCTAACAAAATAGAAGTATTTAACTCCAAAGCTTCTAAAGTACCTTCTAAAAAGTCTGTAACTGAAAATATTGAGTTATTTGGCTTAAAAATGGACTTTAAAAAATTTCCTGCAGAAATCTCAATAATTAATCCATTAAAATTGGTGGTTAATTGTATAAATGTATCTTGTATTTTTGCAGGTATCAATTGGTATTATTTTAGGGCTTGGGAAACCAGTTTTATAAAAGCATCTTCTACATTTTCATCTTCTTTAGCACTTGTTAATAAATCAATTTTTACAGAAACTAAATTTTGTAAATTTTCTATTTCCACAGAATTAAGTAGGTCTTTTTTATTTCCTACAACTGTTACTTCTGATAAGCCAGAAAGTTCTTTAACAGTGTTTATATAAGCGGTAACATTCTCATAGGTTTCTTGCCTACTTGCATCAAAAACAAACATAGCGGCACTAGCTCCTAAAAAATAAGCTTTTGGCACTTTTTCGTTACCACTTGTTCCCGCAACATCCCAAATTAGTAATTTTATAGATTGATTCTTATAATTTACAATTTTAGAACTAACGCGAACGCCTATAGTACTTATATAATCTTCTGAAAACTCATTTAACACAAACCTTCTTATAAGAGAAGTTTTTCCAACACCAAAATTACCAACCAATAAAACTTTTTTTGCAAGCATTTTAATCTATAAGGTGTTTCTGAATTAATTTACCTAATTTGTCTTCATCTGATAAAAAAGAACGGTCTCTCAAAATTATTTCAGCTAAATCATTCACATTATCTGTCAACTCTTCTTTAAAATCGATATTGAGAACACCTGATGTTGCAATTGCTATATATATTGATTGGAAGTTTTTTATGGTTAATTGAAAACTATCAAACTTTATATCTTCTAAGTTTTGATTTTCTTTAGAAAAAGCATCTTCTGCAAAAGATTTAATAGCAGTTAGCATTCCAGAAATCATATCTTTATCTGCAACATTTCCTCTGGAGTAACTACCAGAAAGTAAACCAGAATTTTTTTCTATCACAAAAACCTCCTCTATTACAGGCTCAAAAACGTCTTGCAAAATAATTTCTGCGTCAGATTTTTCTCTTTTAAAATATCTCTTTATTATTTCTTGTAACGAAAACTTTTCTTTTACTGTAGCATTAATTTTCTCTGTAAGTTTGGTTATTTCACTTACAATAGCTTTTTTAACCAACTTACCCATTATTGGATACAAGGCCTCTACAACTTCGTCTTTAGAGTCTCTAATTTGAACTTTAATTGTTTGAGTAATAGTGTCTCCAAAATATTCTGGAAATTTATTACGAAGATCTTCTATTTTTTCATCTACTAGTGGTGAAACACTTTTGTGTAGTTGCTCTTTTTTGATAATTTCTTCGCTAAGAGCAGAAAATTTTTCTCTATCATCTTCTAATAAAAGTTCTCTGAGCAACTCAAAACGATTGTCTTTATTGTTATCTACAGTTTCCTTTCCCATTTATTCTTGCAGCATCAAAGCTATTTTCTCTAATGCTTTTCCTAGTTTTCTTCTGTCGGCTTTTTCATCATCTAAATCTGCAAGTTTCTTATCTAACTCTTCATTTAGGTCTTGAAACTTATGATCCATTAAACTTTCTAAATCTGCAATTTTATGCTCGAGACTGCTTACAGCTTCTGCTAAATTACTTTGTGTAGCTTGCTCTAACTTTTTAATTTTATCGTAAACATCTGCAAATTAAGAATCGTATTGCTGTATGTTTTCCCCGAATATTAAGTCTCTAACTGCAGCAATTCTGCTATCTATTTGTTGGGGAGTTTCTGTAATTTTTTGAGCCTCTAAATTACTTTTGTCAATTGTTTTTTTCATTGAAATTCTTTAATTGAGTTAACTAATTATTTAAATCATCAAACAAATATACATTAAAAATAAAATAAAAATCTAGATTTCAATCTTTAAGCCGTCAAAAGCAAGGTAAACGTTTGCGGGAAGTTTCTTTTCTACCTCATCATGAAAACCTAATTTATGGCTAATGTGCGTAAAATATGTTCTTTTAGGTTGCACTCTATCAACCAAAGCTAAAGCTTCATCTAGGTTAAAATGTGTTGGATGCTCTTCTTGCCTAAGTGCATTTATAACCAACACCTCTAAATTGTAAAGTTGCTTTTCTGTTTCTAACGGAATTGTTTTTACATCTGTTAAATACGCAAAATTCTGAATTTTATACCCAAGTATTGGCAAATTACCATGTAAAACATGTAGAGGTGTAACAGGCATATTATAAACTTCAAATGGAACCTCATTTACTATTTTTGGCAATACACTAGGAGCGCCAGGATATCTGTTCTCAACCGAAAAAATATATTCGAAACGTTTTTCTAAACTTTGCAAAGTTCTTTTGTTTAAATAAATTGGCATGGCACCAATTTGATAACAATAGGGCCTTAAATCATCAATTCCTGCAGTATGATCTGAGTGTTCATGCGTAAATAATACTGCCAAGATTTCTTGCACATTCTCTCGCAACATTTGCTGTCTAAAATCTGGCCCACAATCTATCACAATTGTTTTATCGTCCCAAGATATTAAAACTGAAGACCGTAAACGTTTGTCTTTACTGTTTTTAGACATACAAACCGGATGTTTACTGGCAATCATTGGTACTCCTTGAGAGGTACCCGTTCCTAAAAAAGTAACTGTTAATAGTTTTTTCTTTGAATTCATTTAAACAAAAATAAGATAAAAATTGACTGATAGCACAGTAATTTATTACATTTGTTGTTAGATATAAAAATAGATTTATGGCAATTTCTTTAAAAGGAGATCAAGAAATAAGTACAGTCCCTAGTACCAAAAGTAAAGCACTTAGAATAAACTTAAATAAAGACATTTACGGAACTTTTGCAGAAATTGGCGCAGGCCAAGAAACTGCAAGAAACTTCTTTAGGTCTGGTGGAGCTTCAGGAACCATTGCAAAGGCAATGAGTGCTTATGATAAAGATTTTTCTGATGCAATTTACGGTATTGAACAAGATAAACGTTATGTAACGCAACCAAGATTAAAAAAAATGTTGCATCACGAAATCGATTTAATTGAAGATCGATTGAGTAGAGAAAAACACCCTGATAAACTATTTTTTAGTTATGCAAATACAGTAACAACCATAGATTTTGCAAAAAAGTTTAAAGGTCATGGCTGGGTTGGTATTCGTTTTCAGTTAGATCCTCTAGAAGAATACAATGAAATAATACTGCATTTGCGTTTTAAAGAGACAGATGCTCGTTTACAACAGGAAACACTAGGTGTTTTGGGTGTTAACTTAATTTATGGTGCGTTTTACTTAAATGACAATCCGAAAGAATTGGTAAAATCTTTTTATCACAATCTTAGCAACGACCAACTAGAAGTTGATATGATTAACTTTTCGGGACCACGCTTTATGTATGTAGACAACCGATTGATGAGTTTACAATTGCTCAAAAACGGTATGACAAACGCTGTAATGTTTGGGCCAGATGGTAACAACTTATTGCCTGCTCAAGTGCTTTACAAGCAAAACATTTTAGCCTTAAGAGGTAGTTTTAGACCGGTAACCAAAGTAAATATGGATATGTACGAAAAGTCTAAAAAACTTTTCTTATCCGAAAACAAGGTAAAAGAAGAAAATACACAAGTTATTTTCGAAATTACACTTAGTAACCTTACTTCCGAAGGTAAAATTAATGAACGAGACTTCCTAGACAGAGCAGAACTCTTGTGCTCTTTAGGGCAAAATGTAATGATTACCAGCTTTCAACAATACTTTAAACTAGTAGAGTATTTTAGCGAATTCACTAAAGAAAGAATGGGCTTGGCAATGGGAGTTTACAATCTTATTCAAATATTTGATGAGAAATATTATCGTAATTTAAGTGGTGGTATATTAGAGGCTTTTGGAAAACTATTTTACAGAGATTTAAAAGTGTATATGTATCCTTATCACGACCAAGAGTCTGATGAATACATCAACAGTGAAAACCTAAAAGTTCACCCAAGAATGAAAGAATTATATAAATTCTTTAAAAATAACGGGCGATTAGTAAATATTGAAGATTTTGATAAAGAAATAATGGACATTTTTTCTAGAACAGTATTAAAAATGATTGTTGCTGGAGAGAAAGGTTGGGAGGAAATGTTACCTGAAGGAATTGCAGAAACAATTAAACAAAAACGCCTTTTTGGATACTCTAGAGCTAGGTTAAAAAAATAATTTAGCCGTATTAAACCTTTGTAAAAATATTTTGTCTTACTAAAAAAAGAAATTATTGAAAGACGAAAATATTTTAGTAGCAGAACTAAAAAATGCAACTACCAAAGACAAGGCTTTTAGAGCTCTTTTGTCGCTTTACAAAAAGCGATTGTATTGGCATATTCGAAAAATTGTAATTTCTCATGACGATGCTGATGATGTTTTGCAAAACACCTTTATTAAAGTTTACAGAAATATTGATAAATTTAACCAAGAAAGTAAACTTTTTTCTTGGATGTACAGAATTGCTACAAATGAAGCAATCTCATTTATAAATAAACGCGCCAAAAAAAATAATATTGAAGTTTCTGAAATTAAAAATCAATTGGTAAACTCGCTAGAAAGTGATATTTATTTTACCGGAGATGAAATTCAGCAAATACTACAAAAAGCAATTGCTACACTACCTCAAAAACAGCAGTTGGTATTTAATATGAAGTATTTTGATGAGTTAAAATACCAGGAAATTGCAGATATTTTAGAGACCTCTGTAGGAGCCCTAAAAGCCTCTTACTTTCATGCCGTTAAAAAAATAGAAACATATATAAAAAATAAAACTAATTAAACCTTTTGTTAAAAATTAGGTCTAACTAATATAATGAAACAGAATTCTAATAATATCGAAAACTTTCTGAACGCAGAAACTCCAAAAAAACCTGGATTTTCTTTGCCTGAAAACTATTTTATAGAATTAGAAGAAGAAATTCTGTGCTCAATATCTGAAAACAAGCTTCCTAATAATAAAAGCTTTACAGTACCAAATAATTATTTTGACAACCTAGAAGATAGCTTGCTCAAAAAAATAAAGACTGCCAATACCAAACCAAAAGCAATTTTAATTAAAAAGAAAGTTTTAAAATTAATATCTTTCGGTGTTGCAGCTTCTTTTATGCTCTTTTTAAGTGTTGAGTACTTTTTAAAAACGAATACTAATCAACTAAATTTTGATTCGGTAAGTGAATTGGCTATTGAAAATTGGATTGTAGATAATGTAACTGAATTGTCCGACGATGATTTTGCTAGCATTTTAGAAAATGAAATTTTAACAGTAAACGACTTTTCTTTTAACCAAATAAAAAATGAGGCTATTGAAGACTATTTAATTCAGACCGAAAACACCTCTATACTAAACGAAAATGATTAACATGAAAAAAAATATTTCAATTTTAATCTTACTATTGGCTTTTTTTCAAACAAATGCTCAACACAGTAAAGAAAGTAGAGATAAAATTAAAGCACTTAAAATAGCTTTCTTATCTCAAGAATTAAATCTGTCTTCTACAGAGGCTCAAAAGTTTTGGCCTATTTATAACAAACATCAAGAAATAATAGATTCTCTAAGAAGCAAGGGTAGAATAGAGATGAAAAATAGAATGAAAGAAAAAAATGATTACAAGAATATCTCCGAAGATGATGCCAAACAGCAAATATTGTCTAAAATTGATTTAGAGCGAGAAATGACCTCTCAAAGAGAGATATTCATAAAGGAATTGGCAACTTTTTTAAGCTATAAAAAAATTATGCATCTTTTTGTATCTGAACGAGAATTTGCCAGAAACTTAATGCGTAAGTATGGTAGAAGCAAAAAGGATAAATAATTCCTACACGAAATTTTATATATCATAAACCCTAAAAGTTAGTAACTTTTAGGGTTTTTTACTAATTATAGTGTAACAAATTAATTATTGTTAAGTACAACTTGTATATTTTCTAAAACAATTTCAGATACTTTTGTTAATTCGTTATTTTCAAAAGAAGTATCTAAATTAATTAAAGCAGTGTTGCTATCTAAAGGTTTATAATTATGGTAATCGACAAAACGAACACCATTTCTTACACATTGTTCTTTTAAAACTCTAAAACGTTTTCCTCCTCCATTTGTATGAAATGAATATGCTAAATAATCTATTAAAAAATCTTGCTTACCTATCCAATAAATAAACACGTCTTCAAAATCTTCTCCACCGCCATTCTCTGTAAAAGTAATTTCTACTTTATAATATTCTTTTCCTTTTATTGTTGCCGAACCCAGCATTTTTTTTCGAACTGCAGCATCGTTTAAACCATAAGGTAACGCAGCAAAATAATGCACTGAGTTTAAAGCATTAGAAAATCGAGAAGCCTCTTTTTTAGAGACTACCACTTTCTTGTTATTAATAGTTCTTATAAAACCATCGTTCGAAAGTACGTCTTTTACAATGTTAGAATCTTTTTTAAAAATGCGAGAAAGTTTAAAAACTCCATAATTTCTATATGCTTTGTAGCTTTTTTCTCTAAAACGAAAACTTAATTTAGCATTGTTTAAACTACTAGCACCCGATGTAATAATTGTTTTATCTATTAGCTGTTGTGCTGTAAAACTTTGTTTAGATGGTTGGCATGAAATAAAAAAAAGTAGAAAAAGTAAGAATATATAACGCATTTTATATTTTTATGTTCTTTATAAGAGATACCAAAATTACATTTCTTTCTCGAATGTAAAAATGTATCTTTGTTAAAATTAAAAATGATTTTTAATGGTTCAGAAAAAAATCAATATTCAAAATAAAAAAGCACGCTTCGAATTTGAAATTCTAGACAAATATGTTGCAGGGATTCAGTTGACTGGCACAGAAATTAAATCGATTAGATTAAGCCAAGCAAGAATAACAGAAAGTTTTTGCGAGTTTAATGAACGTGGAGAATTGTTTATTGTTAACATGTACATTCAAGAATATATGTTTGGTCATCATTTTAACCACAAGCCAAAAAGTGAACGTAGACTATTGTTAAATAAAAGAGAACTAAGAAGTTTAAAAAAAGATGTAGAAGCAAAAGGAAACACTATAGTTCCTTTGAGGCTTTTTATAAATGATAATGGTTTTGCCAAACTAGAAATTGCGTTGGCTAAAGGAAAACAAAATCATGACAAAAGAGAAGTAATAAAAGATAGAGATAACAAAAGAGAATTGGCAAGAATAAAAAAGAACTTTTAAATTTCTTTGTAATCCATAAAATCTAATTTAATTATTTTACCCCGAATGGCTATATTAAAACTAATGCGTTACAAAAACCTTTTAATGGTTTTAATAACTATGGTTTTAACTAAATATGCTGTAGTAAATATAGATGCAAAAAACACCAACATAAATAATGTAGAGTTTATTCTTCTTTGCACTAGTGTTCTTTTTTTAACTGCCGGCGGATATATAATTAACGATATTTTTGACATAAAAACCGACGCTATAAACAAGCCTCACAAAATGTTTATTGAAACATTTATACCAATTAAAAAAGCTAAAATATATTATTTTTTATGTACTTTAATAGGTTTTATTACGGGTACGTATATTTCTATACTTAAAAGCTCTTATGCTAATGGTTTTATTTTTTTTACCACTCCTATACTATTATATTTCTACTCTAAAAGTTTTAAAAAAAATACTCTTATTGGTAATCTAACTGTGGCTTTTCTTACTGCACTCCCCATTTATTTAGTGTACAGTTTTTCTACAGATTATAATGAAGTTGTATCAACCAATAACTTTTTAATGATTTTCAAAATAGCAACGCCACAAATATTTTTATATTTATTTTTTGCATTTACAACAACACTCATTCGAGAAATTATTAAAGATATTGAAGATGTTAATGGAGATTTAGCTATTAAAGCAAAAACTATTCCTATTGTAGTTGGCAGAAAACGAGCCGCAAATATTGCACTTTTTTGTAGCGGATTTTTAGTATTTATGTTAATGATAGTATTATTACGTGTTAGAAATCAACCATTTTTTTTATTATACGGAATCGCTTTTATTTTAGCACCTTTATTATACTTTACTTACCATCTTTGGATTGCTACAAATAAGAGTGATTATTCTAGATTAAGTAAAATTTTAAAAATAATAATGCTATTCGGCATTTTATCAATGCTTTTATTTCTAATCAAATAGTGTATTCATCTTAATAGATTCATAAATGTTAAAAGAACGACTTAAAAATTATCAAATTATTTTAGCTTCAAAATCACCAAGAAGGCAACAGTTTTTTAAAGATTTAGATATCGACTTTGTCGTAAAGCTTCAAGAGGTTGAAGAAAATTATCCGGATGAATTGAAAGGAAAAGAAATAACAGATTATTTAGCAGCTTTAAAAGCAACTGCCTTTAAAAATTTAAAAGAAAATGATATTCTAATTACATCCGACACAATCGTTTGGTTCGAAAATAAAGCGTTGGGCAAACCAAAAAATGCTTTAGAAGCTTTTACAATGTTAAAAAGTTTATCTGGTAAAACTCATGAAGTAATAACTTCTATTGCTATTAGCTCCTTAAATTCTACAAAAATAATAAATGATGTTACTACTGTAACTTTCAAAGAATTATTAGACGATGAAATACACTACTACATAAATAATTACAAACCTTTTGATAAAGCCGGAGCATATGGTATACAAGAATGGATAGGCTTTATTGGAATAGAAAAAATAAAAGGTAGTTATTTTAATGTGGTAGGCTTACCTACTCACAAACTATATAAAGCTTTATTAAAGTTTTAATCATTTTTTTATTAAAACAATTTTTACCAATTTCATTTTTGTAGGCTAATTTCTATTATAAAGTTGCGTTAGGGATTGAAACGACATCCTTTTTGTTTTGTTGGCAAAAAGATATAGTGGAAAGCCCGACCTTTTTAGGGAACGCCCAAAAAACTCAAAATTTAAATTTTTGAATTCAGCTTTTTAGATTTCTAAAATTATTTAAAAAATATTGCCTGTTATTTTGCTCGAAAGATACAAGCTTTTAAAAAAAAAGTGTGTTAAAAAAAAAGCCGATGCAAGTTGCATCGGCTTTTGTTAATAGATAAAAAATCTACTGGTATAAAAGAATAAAATTATTTCTTCTTTTTATCTCCAGCTTCCATTTTTTCTTTAAGTGCTGCTAAACCACCTATGTCTCCAAGAGTTGTTTTTTCTGCATCTGCAGATTTTTTTGCAGCAGCCTTAATGTTTCTCTTTTCTTCTTCTCTAAAAATAGAAGTATGAGAAACTACTACTCTTCTGTATTCTTTAGAAAATTCCATCACTATAAAGTCGATGGTATCTCCTTTTTCTAACTTAGAACCGTCTTCTTTTTCTAAGAAACGAGTTGGTGCAAAACCTTCTACGCCATCTGCAAAAGTAACTACAGCTCCTTTATCATTTTTCTCTTTTACTGTTCCTTGGTGAGTAGAACCGATTGCATAAGTAGCTTCATGAGCATCCCAAGGGTTGTCTTGTGTTTGCTTATGACCTAGGTTTAACTTTCTGTTTTCTACATCTAATTCTAAAACTTGAACATCTAATTTATCGCCAACAGTTACAAAATCTGAAGGATGCTTAATTTTCTTAGTCCAAGATAAGTCAGAAATATATACCAAACCATCAATACCCTCTTCTAATTCTACAAAAACACCAAAGTTTGTGTAATTTCTTACGGTACCGGTGTGGGTAGAACCTACAGGATATTTAGAAGTAATATCTGTCCAAGGATCTGGGTGTAATTGCTTAATACCAAGAGACATTTTACGGTCTTCTCTGTCTAAAGTTAATACCTGAGCTTCAACTTTATCTCCAACTTTAACGAAATCTTGAGCTGAACGTAAGTGTGTAGACCAAGACATTTCTGAAACGTGAATTAATCCTTCTACTCCTTGCTCTACTTCTACAAATGCTCCATAATCTGCTAAAACAACAACTTCTCCTGTTACTTTATCACCTACTTTTAATTCTGCATCTAAAGCTTCCCAAGGGTGCGCAGATAATTGTTTTAAACCTAATTGAATTCTAGACTTGTTATCATCAAAATCTAAAATTACAACGTTTAATTTTTGGTCTAACTCAACTACTTCATTTGGATGATTAATTCTAGACCAAGATAAATCTGTAATATGAACTAATCCATCTACACCACCTAAATCTACAAATACACCGTAAGAAGTAATGTTTTTAACAATACCTTCTAATACTTGACCTTTTTCTAATTGACCGATAATTTCTTTCTTTTGAATTTCAATATCAGCTTCAATTAATGCTTTGTGAGAAACTACAACGTTTTTAAATTCGTGATTTATCTTAACCACTTTAAACTCCATTGTTTTTTCTACATATTGATCGTAATCTCTAATTGGCTTTACATCAATTTGAGAACCTGGTAAAAATGCTTCGATACCGAAAACATCTACAATCATACCACCTCTTGTTCTACATTTAACAAAACCGTTCACTACTTCACCAGTTTCGTGAGCGTTGTTAACTCTTTCCCAAGCTTTAATTACTCTTGCTTTTTTGTGAGATAATACTAACTGACCAGAAGAATCTTCTCTTTTATCAACTAATACTTCTACAGTATCGCCTTCTTTTAAGCCTTGGTTGTAACGAAATTCATTTAATGAAATTACACCTTCAGACTTAGAATTAATATCTATAATTGCGTCTCTATCTGTAATTCTTATTACAGTTCCTTCAATAACATCACGTTCGTTTACAAAACCTACGGTTCCTTCTAACGCTTGCTCGAAGTTTTTTAATTTTTCTTCATCAACAGCTTCAATACCTTGTTCGTATTTGTGCCAGTTAAAGTCAGCTAAAAATTGTTTTGGATCTACAGCAGGAGTTGCTGCTTGGTTTTCAGAAGCTTCAACTTGCGCTTCAGTGTTTTTTGATTCTTCAGACATTTCTGAAAATAATTTTGTATCTTATTGTTTTACAGATTCTTAACAATTAAAACAGTAAGAGAAGTTTTTAAATTTGTTTTGTATAAAATTCCTTTTATGAATCTGTTCTCGTAAAAAGGAGTGCAAATTTACAAAAAATACTTGATTTTTAATCATTTAGAGTAAAAATATTTTTAAGATGTTACAAAACAGTATTTTTTATTTTTGAATATAAAGAACAAAAGTGCCTTATTTAAAAAAGTAAGTTCAATTATTGCTACTTTTTTAAGGATAATCTAATAGCAAGAACTACATTTGTACTCGATTTGATTAAAAGTAAATATTTCTTCTGATTAGCATGGATACAAAAACACAAGAATTAGTAAATAAAGGAATAATGCTTCCCTTAATGGAAGAGTTTTACACCATTCAGGGTGAAGGTTCTCATACCGGAACTGCCGCTTATTTTATTAGGGTTGGAGGTTGCGATGTTGGCTGCCATTGGTGTGATGTTAAGGAAAGCTGGAATGCAGATTTACACCCACCAACGCTTGCTGATACAATTGTTGAAAATGTAAAAAAATATGCCAACACAGTAGTTATAACCGGTGGAGAGCCGTTAATGTGGTCGATGGATTATATTACAGAGCTGCTCCAAAAAAATGGTATTAAAACTCATATTGAAACTTCTGGCGCTTACGCTTTTTCGGGCACTTGGGATTGGTTTTGTCTTTCTCCAAAAAAAACGAAACTTCCATTAGAAGAAGTTTACCCAGAAGCAGACGAGTTAAAAATGATTATTCACAATAAATCTGATTTTGACTTCGCAGAACAACAAGCAGCAAAAGTTTCTGAAAACTGCAAACTATATTTACAGCCCGAATGGAGTAAAAAAGAAAAAATGACTGCTGAAATTGTTGACTATGTAATGAAAAATCCGAAGTGGAAAATTTCTTTACAAACTCACAAATACCTTAACATTCCATAATTTAACTGGTCTTTTTAGAGGTAAAAACTGTATTCTCTATAAGAATATCTAATTGTTAATTAGCAATTTTAGCTTCTACTAAAGTACAAATTCTATTAAATTGCTCTGTTATTCCCATATCTGAGTTATCAAATTCGATAGCATCATCTGCCTTTATCAACGGAGAATCTTTTCTGGTAGAGTCTATTCTATCTCTTTCTTGTACATTAAAAAGAATTTCATCAAACTTTACTTCATCTCCCCTTTCTAATAATTCTTTGTAGCGCCTTGTAGCTCTTTTATTTGCAGAGGCAGTCATAAATAGTTTAAGTTCGGCATCCGGAAAAACAACAGTTCCAATATCTCTACCATCCATTACTACTCCGTTATTTTTTCTCATTTGTTGCTGTTCTTTCACCAACTTTTTACGTACTTCAGAAATTTCAGAAACCTTACTTACCAGCTTAGAAATTGCCAAAGTCCTAATTTCTTTTTCTACATTTTTTCCATTCAAATACATTTCAGCAAAACCAAGATTTTTATTAAATTTAAAAGACAAAGAGATAGCATCTAACTTAGAAATTAAGGTTGTAGCATCTAAAAAATTGTCTGAAACTAAATTATTATTTTTTGCATATAAAGTTACAGCTCTGTACATAGCACCAGTGTCTACATAAATGTAATTGTACTTTTTAGCTAATAATTTTGCAATGGTACTTTTTCCTGTTGATGAAAAACCATCTATTGCAATGGTAATATTTTTATTCATAAATTTATTTTTACTATCTAAATCTCGTGCGTGTATCTAAATCTATCTCTAAACTAAAAGTACTCGCATTAGAAGCACTATGAAACTTAGAATATGCATAATTAAGTTTAAAACGGTTCATTTGAACACCAAAACCAAAAGAAATACCAGAAAATGTTCTAACATTCTGTAACTTTAATTCAGCTGCTCTTTTAAAATTATACCCCAATCTTACATTAATAAGACTTTCTGGAAACAATTCTGCTCCAACAATAAAATGTCTAAAAGTATTTGCCAAAAAACTAATTTTTTCTTGTGTTATATTTCCGTTTAAGTCGCTTGTTTGGTTAGATGGATTCGGTACCGAAAGATTCCACCTTTGTAAATTATCAATTGTTAAATACCACTTTAAGGGAACATATTGCAATTTGTAAGATGCACCAAAAGCTACTTTCAAAGGAATATCTTCTTCGCTTCCTGTAAAAGATTTTATTTGTGTTCCTAAATTTCTGGCTACCAAAGTAAAGGAAAAAGGTTGAAAAGGACTAAAATAAAGTATTGAAAAATCTGCCGCAACACCGAAAGAATTAAAATTACTAATAGCCGCATTTATAAACTTAAAGTTCACTCCTGCATATATATTTGTTCTTGGAAAATTATATGAATATCCTAGAGTTATGGCCAAATCATTTGCCCCAAAATTACCTGTTTCTATACCTTGCTCATCGGCTCCTATAATAGTTCCATAATCTAAATACGTAATATTGGTATGCATCATTCCAAATCTTCTAGAAATTTTTGTGGCGTATGATAGCGAACCCAAGTTGATACCCGCTAAATAATTGGTATAATTTACAGATAGTTTTCTATCTAAGTCGTCATTTAAAACTGCTGGATTCCATAAAGGCTGGCTTACATCGTTCATAATATTTAAAACCTCACCACCTAAGGCAATTTGTCTGGCAGATGTAGACAGATTTAAAAATTGATATACTTGCTCACCGCCTACCTGAGATTTTACAGATTGACTAATTATCAGCATAAAAAAAAGAATAATTCTTAACCTCATCTTACTACAATATAGCAACGTATAATTAATAAACGAAAATAACGCTTAATATTTCACGGAAACAAAAATAATAACTCAAAATAACTTCTAGAATAGTATTGTAATTTTATCTTCTTTTTCTTGAGGTGATAAAATAAACCCCAGTAAGTAATATTACAGAAGCAATCATAGATTGGTTACTAATATTTTCATCTAAGAAATACCATCCCATAAACAGTGCAATAACAGGATTTACATATGCAGAAGTTGCCACTTTTTCTGTAGAAACAGTTTTTAATAAATAATTAAAAGCTGTAAAAGCGACAATACCGCCCAAAACTATTAATAACAACATAGATATTTGAACGTTTGAACTCCATGTTGTTGGAAAACTCCAATTTTCTCTAAAAGTAGCACTAATAATAGCTAAAACAAATCCTGCAATTACCATTTGAATACCGGTACTTACAAAAAAGTTTTTAGGTAAATTTGCTTTGGATACAAAAACACCACCATAACTCCAACCCAAAACACAACCCAACATTACTATAATACCAATAATTGTATCTTTAGAAGTAACAAGTTCTTGTTGACTAATTAACAAATACATACCAAAAATACCCAAACAGACACCTATTATGGATTTTCTCTGCATTGGTTTTCTGTCTAAAAAGCGAAGAATTAGCAGTACAAATAATGGTTGGGTAGAAGCAATTAAAGCTGCAAAACCACTATCTACGAATTGCAAAGACCAAACAAAAACACTATTTCCTAAAATTAAAAAAAAGAAAGAGGCTATAGCTGTATTTTTTAACTGATTTTTAGTTATTTTAAAACTATAACCAAAAAGTTTTGCTATTGTTAGCATTAAAACACCGGCTGTAGAAAACCGAATAGAGGCTAGAAAAAAAGGAGGTAATTCTGTAACTGCTACTTTATTAAATAGATAGGTAGAGCCCCAAATTACATAAATAGATATAAATGCAACTACAATTAATAGTTTTGTGGTGTCGAATTTCATTCTTAAGTAGAATTTTAATTGGCAAAACTACCACTAAAAATTAACTCGACATCAATACTTTTGTATTTAAATAAAATAACAAATTTTATTTCTTTCTTTTTAAAAGTTCTGCCTCAATATCTTTTAATGTAAAACCCTTTGCTTGTAATAGTAAAAGGTAATGAAACAACAAGTCTGCAGCTTCATATAAAAATAATTCGTTGTTTGTATCTAATGCCTCTATAACTGTTTCTACTGCTTCTTCTCCAACTTTTTGAGCAATTTTATTTATTCCTTTGTCAAATAAACTAGCAACATAAGATTTTTGTGTGTTTTTATTTTCTATTCTATCTGCAATGGTATTTTCTAGAGTTGATAAAAAACCAAAGTTACTATTATTGTTCTCATTCCAGCAAGTATCTGAGCCTTTATGACATGTAGGGCCTTTCGGGTTTACAAAAACCAACAATGTATCATTGTCGCAATCTAACTTTATATCTACTAATTGTAGTGTATTACCACTTTCTTCTCCTTTGGTCCATAATCTTTTTTTTGATCTACTATAAAAGGTAACCAAAGCTGTTTTTTTTGTTTTTAAAAAAGCCTCTTCATTCATGTACCCTAACATCAACACATTTTTTGTTTGTGCATCTTGTATTATTGCAGGTACTAAACCATCTAAATTTTTACTAAAATCTACGTTCATTATCGTTTATATTAAAACTTAACTTATATCAACATTTAAATGTCATTTATTATAATGTACTATGTTATTCTAAATTCTTACTTGAATGTTATTTTTTTTTAGCTCCTTTTTTAACTCTAAAATCGGAATTTCATTAAAATGAAAAACACTTGCTGCTAAGGCTGCATCCGACTTTCCTAGGGTAAATGTATCTACAAAATGCGCCATGGTTCCTGCTCCACCAGAAGCTATAATTGGTATATTTAATTCGGTAGACAACCTACGTAAAGCATCATTAGCGAAACCTGCTTTTGTTCCATCATTATTCATTGAGGTAAATAAAATTTCTCCAGCACCTCTTTTTTCAACTTCTTTTGCCCAATCAAACAAATTTAAATCGGTAGCTATCGTACCACCAGCTAAATGTACTTTCCAAACACCATTAACTTGCTTGGCGTCGATAGCTACAACAATACACTGATTTCCGAATTTATCAGATAATTCATTAATTAACTCAGGTCTTTTTATAGCAGATGAATTTATAGATACTTTATCTGCACCAGATTTTAAAAGTAAGTCTACATCTGCAATTGATGATATACCGCCACCAACTGTAAAGGGAATATTTACCTGTTCGGCTACTTTTAAAACCATTTCCAACATAGTTTTACGTCCCTCTAGAGTGGCAGATATGTCTAAAAATACCAATTCATCTGCACCTAATTCTGCATATTTTTTTGCTAAAACAACTGGGTTACCAGCGTCTATTAGGTTTACGAAATTGACTCCTTTTACGGTTCGCCCGTCTTTAATATCTAAACAAGGTATTATTCTTTTTGTCAGCATACACTTAATTTTTAACTATTCTTTAAAATGAATTGCTCTAGCTGTTTCAAAGAAATTTTTTCTTCATAAATAGCTTTTCCAATAATAACACCTTCGCAACCAATTTCTAATAATTTTGGGAGTTCATCAAAATTTGAAATACCACCAGAAGCAATTAATTTTAAAGATTTTTTTATGGCTGTTAATTTACAAGTACTTAAAATGCGCTTATAAACATCAAAACTAGGTCCTTGCAACATGCCATCTTTAGAAATATCGGTACAAATTACATACTGAATGTCTTTTTCTTGATATTCTTTAATAAAAGGAATTAACTCTAAATCACTTTCTTCTTGCCAACCATTGGTAGCAATTTTGCCACCGTATTCATCAGGATAAAAGTCTGCTCCTAAAATAATTTTATCTGCACCAAATTTATCAATCCAACTTTTAAAAAGTGTTTTATTTTTTACTGCTATACTTCCTCCTGTTACTTGATTTGCACCAGAATTGAAAGCAATTTCTATATCTTTATCAGTTTTTAAGCCTCCACCAAAATCTATTTTTAGATTTGTTTTACTGGCAATTTCCTCTAGAACTTTGTAGTTAATAATTTTACTTGCTTTTGCTCCGTCTAAATCTACAACATGTAAATACTCAATACCAGAAGCTTCAAACTCTTTTGCTACTTCTATGGGGTTTTCATTATAAACCTTCTTGGTAGCATAATCTCCTTTTGTTAAACGAACACATTTTGCGTCAATAATATCTATAGCTGGTATTATTCTCATTATTATAAATTTAAAAAGTTTTGTAAAATTTTACTCCCTTCAATACCACTCTTTTCTGGATGAAATTGTACACCATAAAAATTATTATGTTGCAATGCCGCTGAATATTCTAAACCATAGTTAGAAATAGCTATTGCTTGCTCATTTTTTGCTGCATAATAGCTATGTACCAAATACATAAACTCTTTTTCTTTAATCCCTTTAAATAAAGGCGATTTTAAATTGGAAATTACGTTCCACCCCATTTGTGGTACTTTTAAAGTATTCGGAAATTTTTTAACAGGTACATTAAATATTCCCAATCCTTTGGTATTTCCTTCCTCGGTATTACAACACATTAATTGCATTCCTAAACAAATACCTAAAACAGGTTGCTTTAAGTTCGGAATTACCACATCTAAACCACTTTCTTTAAGCATTTTCATAGCAGATCCTGCTGCGCCTACTCCCGGAAAAATAACCTTATCTGCAGTTTCTATCTCTGTTGTATTACTTGTTAAAATAGCATTTACCCCTAATCTTTTAAAAGCAAATTGAATACTTTTTATGTTTCCAGCACCGTAATCTATAATTACTAATTTCATGCACTAATTAATTTATACTTGTTTTTTAAAGTATCTTTTTTGTACTATTTTTTTTATAATAAGCCTTTTGTAGATGGTAAAAACATTTTATTAGAGTCTCTTTTTACAGCCATTTTTAAAGCTTTTGCAAAAGCTTTAAAAATACCCTCTATTTTATGAT
Organism: Polaribacter tangerinus; assembly: GCF_038024095.1. NCBI lineage: Bacteria > Pseudomonadati > Bacteroidota > Flavobacteriia > Flavobacteriales > Flavobacteriaceae > Polaribacter > Polaribacter tangerinus. Next base: position 410,599 of record NZ_CP150668.1, read on the forward strand.
GCTCGTTAACGCCTGTTGCTTTAATGTTTAAATTACATTTTGCACCATCTGAGAAAGATTTAAATAAATGAAAAAACATTTCTGTAGGCATATCACCAATTTTTTCTCTCTTAAATTCTGCCTCCCATTCTAACCAATTTCTACCACCAAAATCTACGGCTACTTGAGCCAAACAATCATCCATAGGCAAACAAAATCCATAGCGCTCAATTCCTAATTTATCTCCTAATGCTTTATGAAATAATTCACCAAGAGCAATCATTGTATCTTCAATAGTATGGTGTTCATCCACCTCTAAATCTCCAGATACTTTTATGGTCAAATCCATATTACCATGTCTTCCTATTTGATCTAACATATGATCAAAAAAAGATAGTCCTGTACTAATATCATTTTTACCAGAACCATCTAAATTCAATTTTATGTAAATATCTGTTTCATTGGTAACTCTAGTAATTTCTTCTACTCTATCCTCTAGCTTTAAAAACTCATATATAGCAAACCAATCTGTTGTTTTTAAAGAAATTACATCTAATATTTCTTTTTTTGAACTCTCAATTTCGTCGGCACCTAAACTTATATCTTCAGATAAAAAGATTCCTTTGGCTCCTAAATTTTTTGCTAACTCCATGTCTGTAATCCTATCTCCTAACACGTAAGAATTTGCCAAATCATATTCTTCTGAAAAATATTTTGTAAGTAAACCTGTTCTTGGTTTTCTTGTTGGCGCATTTTGATAAGGAAAACTCTTGTCTATAAAAACCTCAGAAAAAATAACACCCTCTTTTGCAAAAGCATTGATAATTTTATTTTGAGCTGGCCAAAAAGTCTCTTCAGGAAATGACTCTGTTCCCAATCCGTCTTGATTTGTAACCATTACCAACTCGTATGATAACTCGTTAGCAATTTTAGCCATATACTGAAAAACTTTTGGGTAAAACTCTAACTTTTCTAAACTATCTAATTGATAATCTACTGGCGGTTCTAATACCAATGTACCGTCTCTATCTATAAATAATACTTTTTTCATTTGTTATTTTTATCTTAAGCTTACTTTATTAAAAGAAGTTAAAAAGTAAATTTTAATACATGCTTATATTATTTCTTTCAACGCTTGTAATAAAGCGCTATTTTCTTTTTCTGTACCAATAGTAAGTCTTAAACAATTATTACACAATGGTTGGTTAGTTCTGTTTCTAACTACAAAACCTTTTTCTGTTAGTTGCTCATACCTTTTTACCGCATCGTCTACTTTTACGAGCACAAAATTACAGTCGGTATTATATATTTTTTCTACAAAGCTTACTTCTTCTAAAGAGCTCATCAACCACTTTCTTTGTAATTTAATTTTTTCAATTTCTTTTACAACATTGCCTGGTTCTAATAAGCGTTCAATAGCCTTTTTTTGAGTTAATTCATTAACATTATAAGGAGGTTTTATTCGATTTAATATTGCTATTATTTCTTCTGATGCATAACAAATTCCCAACCGAATACCCGCCAAGCCAAAAGCCTTTGACAAGGTTTGAGTAATTATCAAATTCGGAAAATCCTTTAGTCTTTCTAGCCAAGTTAGCTGCTCGGAAAAATCTATATATGCCTCATCAATAACTACTAAGCCATTAAATTTTGTGAGTAACTCTTCTACAACAGTTACCGAAAAAGTGTTTCCGGTTGGATTGTTGGGAGAACATAGAAATAAAATTTTTGTTTGTTCGGTCGTTTTTTCTAAAATCTGCGAAACTTTTGGTTGAAAACTATCTGATAATAGGACTTCTTTATTTTCTACATTATTAATATTTGCTAAAACACTATACATACCGTACGTGGGTGGTAAGGTAATAATATTGTCTTTAGAGGGTTCACAAAATGCTCTAAATATTAGGTCTAATACTTCATCGCTTCCGTTTCCTAAAAGAATATTTTGTTTCGGAACACTCTTTAATTCTGATAGTATTTCTTTAACTAAATTTTGTTGAGGATCGGGATACCTATTTACTCCGTTTTCATAGGGATTTTCATTGGCATCTAAGAAAACCATATTTTTAACAGCTACATCTTTGTATTCGTCTCTTGCAGAAGAATATGGCTTTAGAGTCTTAATATTATCTCTAACTAAACTGTTTATATTAAACTTTACTTTCATTTTTTTGCGCTGTAAATAGAGTTCATTCTAATTTTAAATAGCTACTAATTTATATTATTTAGTCTTAAGGTTACTGCATTTTTATGAGCAAACAAGCCTTCCTTTTCGGCCATAATCTCTATAGATGTACCTATATTTTTAATGCCTTGTTCAGAGATTTCCTGAAAGGTAATACTCTTTGTAAAACTATCTAAATTTACACCAGAATATGCCTTTGTAAAACCGTTTGTTGGTAATGTATGGTTGGTGCCAGAAGCATAATCGCCAGCACTTTCTGGTGTATAGTTACCTATAAAAACAGAACCTGCATTTTGTATATTTTCTATGTAAAAAGAATTATTTTTTGTGCAAACTATAAAATGCTCAGGTCCATATTCATTAATTAAATCTAATGCAATGGTATCATTTGCTACTAAGATTGATTTCGAATTTTCAATTGCTTTTTTTGCAATTTCTACTCTCGGTAAGTCTAAAAGTTGTTTTTGCAAAGCGGCAGCAACTTCAAGTATTAGTTTTTTAGAGGTAGAGACCAAAATAACCTGACTGTCGATGCCATGTTCTGCTTGACTTAATAAATCTGAAGCAACAAAACTAGGGTTTGCACTATCATCTGCAACCACTAAAAGTTCGCTCGGCCCAGCCGGCATATCTATGGCAACTCCATATTTTGTTGCTAGTTGTTTTGCAACTGTAACAAACTGATTTCCTGGTCCGAATATTTTGTATACTTTCGGAATGGTTGTTGTACCAAATGTTAAACCTGCAATAGCCTGAATACCTCCAACTTTTATAATTTGTGTGACTCCACAAAGGTGTGCAGCGTATAAAATAGCTGGATGAATTTCGCCTTCTTTGTTAGGTGGTGAACATAAAACTATTTCTTTACAACCTGCAATTTTAGCCGGAATTGCCAACATTAATACTGTAGAAAAAAGTGGGGCTGTTCCGCCAGGAATATATAAACCTACTTTTTGAATAGCTCTTTTTTCTTGCCAACACACAACACCTTCTGTGGTTTCTACTATTTGTTTAGTTGTTATTTGTGCGTTATGAAACTTTGTAATATTGTCTTTGGCCAATTTTATAGCCTTTTTTAAATCACTTGAAATAGATTTTGTTGCCTTTAAAATCTCATCTGAATTTACTAAATGAGTATTTAAAGTAACATTATCAAACTTTTGAGTATACTTAAAAATGGCAGCATCTCCTTTTGTTTGAACTTCCTTAAAAACCTCGTTAACTGTTGCCTCAATATCATTGACAGTTTTTGTGGGTCTTTCTAAAATTTGTTTCCAACTTTCTTTACTTGGATTTTCTATACTTTTCATATTTATTTTACTGATGTAAATGAAATAAAATTTTAGTTTCTCTTTTTGCGTTCAGGATTGAAACGACATCCTTTTTATGTACTGTTTTTATTTAAACTAAGATTTTTGAATTACTTATTGATTAATTTTTTATATAAAACAACCATAAAAAGATATAGTGAAAAGCCTGTAAAAACGCCATAATTAAACAATTAAAGCACCATTTTTTCTATTGGACAAACTAATATACCTTCAGCACCATTGGCTTTTAAGCCATCTATAATTTCCCAAAATTGATTTTTTGAAACTACCGTATGCACAGAACTCCAACCCTTTTCTGCTAATGGTAAAACAGTGGGACTTCTCATACCTGGTAATAGTTCTAAAATAGCATCTAGCTTATTATTCGGTGCATTTAAAAGTACGTATTTAGATTCTTGTCCTTTTAAAACAGACTGCATTCTAAATTGTATTTTATCTAAAATAGCTTTCCTATCTGAAGATATTTTTGGCGAAACTGCTAAAACTGCTTCAGATTTTAAAAGTACTTCAACTTCTTTTAAACCATTTTTAAACAAAGTGCTTCCGCTTGAAACAATATCACAAATTCCGTCTGCCAAACCAATATTTGGTGCAATTTCTACCGAACCGTTAATTTGGTGTAATTGTGCAGTAATATTTTGAGCTTTTAAAAATTTTTTAACTGTTTCTGGATACGATGTTGCAATTCTTTTTCCGTTTAAATCTTTGAGTGATGCTACATTAGATTCTTTTGGAACTGCAATAGATACTTTACATTTAGAAAAACCTAAACGTTCTATAAACTGAATATCTGTTCCTTTTTCTACTAAAATATTTTCTCCAATGATAGCTGCATCTACTACTCCATCTCTTAAATACTGTGGTATATCTCCATTTCTTAGGTAAAAAACTTCTACAGGAAAATTTCTAGCCGCTGCTTTTAATTGATCTTTTCCGTTATCTATTGAAATTCCAATATCTTTTAAGATTTTCATAGAGTCTTCATTTAGTCTTCCAGACTTCTGAACAGCAATTCTTAAATTTTGCATACCTTTTTAATTGGTTTTTATGAGCTTGAACAAATTGGGCTTAAACTATAAAAACCCGTTTGATTTGCTCAAACGGGTTTTTAAATATCTTGAATTTACTCAATACATTTTTACATCGCTTGATGGCAATTATTAAAATGATGATGATGGTTTTGAGTAAATGTCATTTTCTTTTATTTTATGTTGCAAATATTCTAATTTTATTTTAATAAAAGCAAATAGATTTGTAAAAATTTATATAAAAATAAAAATTTATCAATTTCATAAAAATTGTTTAATTTTAATTTAATCGATAAAAAGTTATTATTTGCTAGTCTTTTCTAGAAAATTCAGGCAATTTATTTTTAAAACTTGGTAAATTCTCTCTAAAAGAAACTGCTTTGTTTTTAGAAATCATTACAATTACATCTTTCTGTAAAGTAAATAGTGTTCCTGCTCTAAAGGTTGTCATTAATAGATGTTCTAATTCTTTAATAGCCTCATTTAAAGGTACATTTTTATATATTTCCTTGTCATTATAACGGTATTTAAATTCAAACAGTTCATTATCCTCTTGCAAAAAATTTCGCATGTAAACATTTAGTAAACCTTCTTTTTTACGAAGTGGTTTGCTAACTGTAAATTTTACAAAATCTTTTGAGGCAATACAACTATGCAACTCTTTAAAAAGGGCATCTAACGAATTCATTAAGCAATATTATAAGATTTCAAAAATAAACTAGCTTTTAATGTTTAAAATATTGGTTTATACGTTTATAGCAGTTTCTTTAAAGAGGTGTTCATTTTTAGAAACAAAATCTTCTAATACTTTAAAAAAGTTTAAAATATCTTGCTCCTCATTATTTGCATTAATGGTTACAAATCTAACAAATGTATCTTGTTTAAAAGAACCAAAACCTACTACGGTTTCTTGATGTTCATACAACGCCGTGCACAATAATTTCGGATCGATATTTTTGTAATTAAAACAAACAGAAATGGCATCATTGAAACTATATAATGTGTAATCTGGATTGTTTTTAATATAATTAATGGCAATATTAGCTAGGTTAAATTGCTGATCTACAATTTTTTCCAATCCTTTTGTTCCAACAGACTTCCAAAGAGTCCAAAATTTTAATGCATCGTTTCTTCGTCCACATTGAAAAGAAGTTTTTCCCAAATTAAAATCGTCTCCATCTGTTTGATACAAATAATCGGCATCATTACTAAATGAATTATAGAGATGCTTTTTGTCATTTACCAAAATAATAGAGCAAGTAAGTGGTGTTCCTAACATTTTATGTGCGTTGTAACTAAAAGAATTTGATTTTTCTACCCCTTTTAACAAATGTTTGTACTTTTCACTAAATATTACGCTGCCACAGTAAGCACCATCTACATGTAACCAAATATTATACTTTTCTGTAATCGTTGCAATTTCATCTATTGGATCGAATGCTCCTAAAACTGTGGTTCCTGCAGTGGCATTTACATAAGTAGGAATACCACCATTATTTATATCTAATTTAATTTGATCTTCTAAAGCTTCTGGCAACATTCTTCCCTTAGCATCTGTTGGTATATAGCGTATATTATTTTTACCAATACCTGCAAAACTTGCATTCTTAGCGTTGGAATAATGACTTTCTTCTGAGGTATATATTATCAAAGGCTTTCTAACTCCTTGTAGCCTACTTTCTGGATCTTTTGCATCTCTCCCCATAACTAAAGCCATATAATTACTCATAGAACCACCCGTAGGAAAAGTACCATTACTTTGTGGTCCGTAACCTATAAGTTTGCAAGAATACTTTATAATTTCTTGCTCTATACCAACTTGCGGACCTGCAACTTTGTAGGTGTACATACTATTGTTTAACAATACTGCTAATAAATCTCCTAAAACAGCTTTGCTTTGTCTTCCTCCAAAAAGCTGATTAAAAAATAAATTTGTTGCTGTTTTTGGCGTAGCCTTTAAAACTTCTTTTAACAGCTCTTTAAAATTAGTATCTACCATGCCATTATCTGTTAAAGATAAATCTAAGGTGCTATATAATTCTGCGGCCTCAATTCTTTGTGCAACAGGGTTTTTACTCTCTTCTTCTAGCAAGGATTCTACCAAACTATTAAACAAATTTAAGTCACTTTTTATTTGAGAAATACTCATCTATATATTTTTATTAGTTATGATACTGTACAGTAAGACATTTCTTTTTCTACCAATTGATTAGAATCTTCATCTAACATTCTACAACTTCTAATTGGCTTTGCATACAAATGTAAAGATATACTGTTCGATTTAGCAATATTCTCTAAACGATGAAACCCCATAAAATCTTTCATATAAGTAATTTCTCCTTTTTGAGACTTAGAGGTTTTTACCAAGCTTAGAAGTCCATTATCATCCTCTTTGTAAATTGTTTCTTCAAAACAACCTTCAATTACTTTTACCCAACATTCTTCACCACCATGGTCATGAATTGGTGTTTTATGGCCTTCGCACCAACAAATTAAAATAAGTTCAAACTTTTCTGTATCTATAATACAGTTTCTTGTGTAACAATCTTCAGACCAAGAACAATAAGAATCAAAGGCATTTTGAGAAAACTGTACAGAATGAAAAATACGATTGTATTTTTTTATATCACTCTCTGTAAGGGCGGTAATTAATTGTTCTAAAGATTGAAGTTTTTCAGGACTGTGTTCGTTAGAATTCAAAATTATATATTGCTTTTTTGTAATTGATAAAAAGGGATTGCACTTTAGCATTATTTTTAATAACTAATAATAGTTAACAATTATTTTGCAAAAGAACCATTATTGCTAATATAACAATTTTAATCGTTTTTAGGGTGAAATCAAGATATTTTTACCGTTTTTTATGCAATTTTTATTAGAATTTGTTAAATTTTAGTGATTTTTAAAAAATCTGAAAAAAAATTATAGTTGATTTTATCTTTATAAAAAAAAATAATTGAAAATGTCTTTTCTAAAAATGTAACTAGCTAATGAAATTAAAAATGGGGGTTTTACCTCTTTTGAAATTTCAAAATAAAAGATAGTTTTGTAGAGCGTAAAATTCTAATATTATTTTAAAAATTAAATATAATTAGTTAAATTACAAGCTCATCCCTAATTATTATGAAAAAAAGTGTTACTCTTTTAGCTTTTTTTATGTTTTTGTTATCGAACTCAAATGTAAATGCTCAACAAAAAGCTATTGACCAAACTATTCGTACTATAAAAAACGTTTTTAAAGAGTATGGTGTTAAGGTAATTGGTGAGCAAAAATGTGCTACATGTCTGCCTTCTTTTACCACCGAAAGTGGTAATATTAAAGTAACTTACAATTCTGAAAAAAAACTATTAATAATAAGTGGTTTAGAGTATACTAAAATTGCCAAAGAAAATTATAGAAATTGGACTATTTGTAACGACTCTAACATTACGTTTACTTATCATTTATCAGAATTAAACCCAAAATGGATGTATAGTTTTGCATACATACATGTTCCTAAAGGAAGTACAAAAGTTCCGTTAAAAATTTCGAACAATTCTTGTACTTCGCTAAAAATTACCGATTTTATAAAAGACAAACATAAAGCAAAAGTAACGTTTAGCAATGCTCTAAAGAAACTGAGTTTGTTGGTATTTTCTGAGTAATAAGTTCAAAAAAAAAATAAATATCCCCACAACCAAAGTTGTTGCATCAACAAAAAAGCTCAAGTTTTACAACTTGAGCTTTTACATATTAAGTAAATTAAATACTATTATTATCCTTTAAAGTTTATTTTACGCATACGTAAACTTAAAGGAGTTACCTCTAAATATTCGTCTGCTTTTATATACTCCATATTTTCTTCCAAAGAAAAATCTACTTTAGGTGCAATTTTCATTGCATCATCTGTACCAGATTTACGCATGTTGGTTAATTGTTTACCTTTAATTAGATTCACAGCCATATCTTCAGACTTTGAATTTTCTCCAATTACCTGACCAACATATATTTCTTGATTTATATCGATAAAGAAACGACCTCTATCTTGCAAACGGTCTAAAGCATACGCAGTAGCTTTACCTGCTGCAGAAGAAACTATAGCTCCTTTAATATCTTCTGAAAAATCTCCTTTGTAAGGACCGTATTCCGAAAAACGGTGATTTATAATTGCTTGTCCAGAAGTAGCTGTTAAAATTTTGTTTCTTAAACCAATCAATCCTCGAGAAGGAATTGTAAACTCTAGGTGTTGTAAATCTCCTTTTGGCTCCATTACTAATAAATCTCCTTTTCTTAGTGATACAAGGTTTACAGCTTTCGAGGCAACATCTTCAGGCACATCTATAGATAATGTTTCATATGGTTCACATTTTACACCATCTATTTCCTTTAAAATTACTTGTGGTCTACCTACTTGTAATTCGTATCCTTCTCTACGCATTGTTTCTATAAGAACAGATAAGTGTAATACTCCTCTACCAAAAACATTAAATTTGTCTTCGCTGTCTGTAGTTTCTACTTTTAAAGCAAGATTTTTTTCTAACTCTTTAAATAATCTATCTCTTAAATGTCTTGAAGTTACATATTTTCCTTCCTTACCAAAAAATGGAGAATTGTTTATAGTAAACAACATACTCATTGTTGGCTGATCTATTTCTGTTCTTGGCAGCGCTTCTGGGTTTTCTAAATCGGCTATAGTATCTCCAATTTCAAAACCTTCTATACCAGTAATTGCACAAATATCTCCACAAGGAACTTTATCTACCTGTACTTTACCCATTCCTTCAAAAACATGCAACTCTTTAATACGTACTTTTTTTGTGCTTCCATCCGATTTACACAACATGTAATCTTTTCCTACTTCTAAATCTCCTCTAAAAACACGTCCTATAGCAATTCTACCAGTAAATGCAGAAAAATCTAAAGATGTAATTTGCATTTGAGGGGTACCTTCATTGTATTTAGTTTCTGGAATAGAATCTAATACAGCATCTAATAATGGGACAATATTATCTGTTTGTTTCTTCCAATCGGTAGACATCCAGTTATTTTTGGCAGAACCATAAATGGTTGTAAAATCTAATTGCTCTTCTGATGCTTCTAAAGCAAACATTAAATCGAAAACTTTTTCATGAACTAAATCTGGTGTACAATTTTCTTTATCTACTTTATTAACAACAACAATAGGTGTTAAACCAAGTTCTAGTGCTTTACCTAATACAAAACGTGTTTGTGGCATTGGTCCTTCAAAAGCATCAACTAACAATAAAACTCCATCTGCCATTTTTAAAACACGCTCTACCTCTCCACCAAAATCGGCGTGACCCGGTGTATCAATTACATTAATTTTGGTGTTTTTATAGTTTACAGAAACGTTTTTAGAAAGAATTGTAATTCCCCTTTCACGTTCTAAATCGTTATTATCTAACAATAAATCTGTACGTTCTTTACGATCGTCTAAAATTTTAGCCTGATCAATAATTTTATCTACTAATGTCGTTTTTCCGTGATCGACATGGGCAATAATTGCGATGTTTCTAATTGGTTGCATTTGTGCTTTCTTAAATTTCGTGCAAAAGTAGTTGTTTCTATGTAAATTATACGTTTTCTGTTTGCTTTTTTTTCAAAAAACAGTTATTAATATTTGTTTTACAATACATTAGAAACGGGTATTAAGAATGGCACTATTGTATTTTATTAACTAAAATAGATTTATAAAACTTATTTTTTTTAATAAAGAGCAAAAAAAATCCGTCTTAAGACGGATTTTTAGAAAATGTATGAATTTATATTAGATAACTTTTACGTTAACTGCGTTTAATCCTTTGTTTCCTTCTTGTAAGTCAAATTCAACTTCGTCTCCTTCTCTAATTTCATCAACTAAACCAGAAACGTGTACAAAATGATCTTTATCTACTCCTTCTTCAGTTATAAATCCAAAACCTTTTGTTTCGTTGAAAAACTTTACTGTACCTTTACTCATAATACTTTATTTAATTTTTATCAATATTGATGTTGCAAAGATGGTGCAATAAAACTCATAACAACTATATTTTTAGATAAAGTTTTAAAATTATTATTCAGGGCACTTTCAAACCAATTTTATTTAAAAAAATCTATTTTATATCTTGTAAATTCTTACTTTTTTCTTTTTCAGTCTTAAATTATTTAATTTTTCTACCAATGTATCCGATAAAGTTGCTGGCACAGCAACAAAAGCACAGTCTTGCTTTAACTCTATAACTCCTAACTCTTCTTTTTGTAATTTACCTTGTTTTATAAAAAGTCCTGCAATATCTCCTTTAGAAATTTTATCTTTTCTTCCTCCAGAAATAAAGAGCGTTTCCCAATAAACAGCCTCTCTAACTGCTTGCTTACTTATGTTTTCTGAATCTTTCACATTAATAAAACTTGGTAATTGTTCATCTTTCCATCGTAAAACATAAGCAGTACCTGTATTTGAAACTCTAGCTGTTCTACCATTTCTATGAGTAAATTCTTCTATTTCTCTTGGTAATTCATAATGAATAATGTACTTTAATTCGGGTACATCTATACCACGAGCAGCCAAATCTGTAGCTACTAAAAGCTGATTAGTACCATTTCTGAATTTTATTAATGAACGCTCTCTGTCTTTTTGCTCCATTCCACCACTAAAACACTCATGTTTTATATTTTTAGTTTCTAAGAATGCACTCACATTATTTATTGTATCCTTAAGATTACAAAAAATAATACCTTGCTGATTTCCTAAGTGATTTAATAAATGTAATAAAGTATTCAGTTTATTTTTTGCTGGAGAAACTACTGTTTTTACTTGTAATTTAGATGATATTGCCTTTAAATAATTAACGATATTTGGTGAGTCTAAATTTACAAAATCGGGTATTTCTACACCTTGGGTAGCCGATGTTAGTATTCGCTTGTTAACAGCCGGAAGTTCGTTTATAATTCCTCTCATTTCGTACTCAAAACCAACTTCTAAAGACTTATCAAACTCATCTAAAATCAGTGTTTTTATATACTTTTTAGAAAAACGTTCATTTGCAAAATGATCTGAAATTCTACCTGGTGTACCAATTAAAATTGCAGGTAAATGCTTCAATTCAATTTTATCTTTAGACATTGGTCTACCTCCATAAACGGCATTTACTTTAAAACCAGCCCCCATAGATCTTATTACCTGTTCTATTTGAATTGCTAATTCTCTAGAAGGCACTAAAATTAAAGCCTGTATTTCCTCTAAATCAGCTTGTAAAGTAGCTAATAAAGGAAGCGAAAAAGCGAGTGTTTTACCAGTTCCTGTAGGAGATAATAAAACGGTATTTGTGTTCTTTTTAATAGTTGCAATGGCCTCTAATTGCATAGGATTTAACTGATTTATACTCAGTTTTTGTAAAATTTCTTCTTGATCTTTTATCGTATTTGCCATATTACTACTAATTTAATAAGGCTGCAAAGATAGTTAGACTTATGCCCTACATATAATTATAACATTCTTTTTTTATTTTGATAAAAAAAGTCCCATTATTTTTAGAAAACTGGAGCCTTAAAAAAAAGAAAATATCCTTTTATTTTTTAAATAACTTTTTTGTTATGATTTTATGGTTACTATGAATTTTGACAATATAAATTCCGGAATTCAAATTATTTAAGTTGATTTTCGAATAGCCTTGTTGAACTTCTAATACTTTTTTCCCTGATACAGAGTAAAAGGAAACTTTTTGAATGATATTATTTCTGTCATAAATAGAAATTTGATTATTAGAAGGATTTGGATACATTAAAATTGAGTCTTCTAACTTTTCTTCTGCAACATTTAACGAACAAGAATTTCCTACTGTATATGAAAAATATTTGCTTACTGCCAAACCTCCTGCAAAAGCAAACTTACAACCATAATTAATTGTTTCCCCTACAGTTAACCCAGTAATAGTTGCTCTAAATTTATTTCCTGATTCACTGTTCATAGCGGTTTCTGCAAAAGGAGATTCTTTCCATAAATAAGCCACCAAGCCTGTTTTATCGGTATCTAAAAGTTCAAAAGTAATAACAACATCACTTCCAATGGTTTCAAAACTATAATTATATCCTAAACTAAAGCTACCTTGTTGTGCATCTGCACTACTTCCTGCGCACTCTGTACTTAGATCTTTTGCAGTAGTTGTTGAAATTTCTATCGAATTGTTTGTAGCTTCATTTCCCGTTAAATCGGAGGCATTTACAGAAAATACATAATTAGTTTCTGGGCTTAAACCTGCTATTACTAGAGATTTCTGTACACCAGAATCTGCAGTTATCGTTTCTGTAATACTGTTGTATGATGCACTATATAAAACAGTCCCAGAATTGTCATTTCCCTGAACTAAAATTTCTACAGAACTTGCGGTAACATTACCGATAGTAGCTGTAAAATTGGTAGGTACTTCATTATCTCCACTATTAGTGCCACAATTAGTACCTACTTTATAGTCTATATATTTGGTAACTGATAGACCACCAGCAAAAGCAAATTTACATGCATAACTTATGGTTTCTCCAACCGTAAGACCTGTAATTTTTTTTGAAAAAACACGCTCAGAAGTGCTCTCCATTTGAGTCTCACCAAAAGGCGTTTTTTGCCACAAGTAAGCAACAACACCCAACTTGTCGGTATCTAAAAGTTCAAAAGAAATAGTTACCTCATTTCCGACAGTCTTAAAAGTTGCTTTGTATCCTGTTGAAAAAGAACCTTGCTGAGCAATATTAGTAGACTCTGAACACGAAAGTACTGCAGCTACCGAAATATTTACAGCCGCCGATGTAGTCGTTTCGTTTAAATTATCTTTTGCAACAGCTGTTATTAATTGATTTCCTACTGGTGCGTTTTCCCACTCAAAAGTATATGGAGCCGTAAAATCTTCCCCAATTTTTGTGGTTCCCTTATAAAAAGCAACACTTGCTATTGTTCCATCTAAATCACTTGCAGAAGCGGTTATACTTATTTTTTCATTTTCTTGAAAAACGCTATTATTATTGGGAGAAGTAATTGCCACAGTTGGTTTTGTATTTCCAGTGTCAGATACAATAACTAATACTTCATCAAAAGCACTATAAGTTCCATCGGTTACCGTTAGCCTTACTTTGTAAATTCCATCTTCTAAATTTGAAATATTAGGAGAAACACTTGTTACGTCATCAAAAGTTATGGTTGTTGGCCCATATACTTGATTCCAAACATACGTTAGAGATTCTCCTTCGTCATCTTTACTTAAAGAACCGTCTAGCACCGCGGTGTTATTAGGTAATATTACCACAACATTATCTCCTGCATTAGCAACTGGTGGCACAAATGGTAAAGGATTACTATATATAAAAGTTATTTTACCAATATTAAATTCTCCATTAGCTACTTTTAATCTTAAAACATGTTTTCCTGCTGTTAATTCTATATTTGAAACAGTCTTTGTACTCCACGAACTCCAATCATTTGTTGAACTTAACATGACATCTGGACTTATTTTTTTGCCCTCTATTTCGAAGTGAAAAGGACCACCTCCACTGGTATTTCCTGATGCATATCTAATATCTACATCATAAATTCCAGCTGTTTGAACATCAACAGTATATTCCAACCATTCACCTGCAACAATCCATCCAACAATTTTTCCTTCTTGTGTATTTGTTACTGCATCTACAGATTCGTTGGTTCTGTAATCTCCTTCGTTAAAAGAAGAAGTGTCTACGTAACTAATATTTTGACCTCTTCCACCCTCAAAAACATCATAATTACCCGCTTCTATAACTCCAGGTATTTGGTTTAAATTCCCATTAAATGGGAGTTGCTCGCCCACTTGAACCGTTACTATATTAGTAACATTAAAAAGATTACCTACATATACTTTTGCATAAAAACCATGCATACCTAGCTGTAGATTGTCTGCTTTTATAGAATATGGTGCTGTTGTAGATTCTCCTATAAAAGTATCTCCATCATAAAAAGCAACCTTTGTAATTCCTGCGCCTAAAGTTTGAACTGATAAATTTACACTTCCGTTCGGAAAAGCTTGTTTAAAATTTGACGATAACACCCCATTTACAGCAACATCTCTACTTGTTGCCATTGTATTTGGAGGCACTATTAGACTGAATCCGTCTGAAAAAGTTACTGTAATTTGAGAATTTGAATAATTATGAGCAACATATGTTTTCTCTCCTGATTTTTCAAAAACTGAAGCAATCGGATAATTTGCAGTAATATCTGTATTTACTATTCCAAGAGCATTTATGGCATGTAACCAATGGTAGGTTTGCGCATCTGAAATACCAAATTTTAAATTTCTATCTGGGTTAGAGTCATATAAATCTATAGCAGCCTCTGGGTTTGTTAAAGACAAAAATTTCCAATAAGTATCGTGCCATAAATTCGGATTTACTTCATTACTTAATATCCCTGTATTATTTGAAATTTCTGTCCATAAAGACTTTGCATATGTTTGCTGATGTCCTAAATATAGAGAACCTCCATGAATAGGATACATTTCTATACCATATGAAGCGGCAATGTCTGAGGTCCAGAAAGTACCGTTATCATATGAATTTCCCCAAACTCTAGAAACAAGGCTATATTGTTGTGATGGCGCAAAGTTTCTATTGTAAATATCAAACCAATATTCTTCTACTGCTGTTTGCTCTGTTGTATAAATGTAAATACCTAAATCTCTAATTGAGTTATTATTAGTGATAGTTCCCCAATGGATTAACGAAGATGCAAATTGCATACTTTCTGAAGTTGATTCTTGATCGTTTCCTTGAGGGAATGAAGCAAAACCGTTTGCCCAACTATGTCCGGCATAAGGACTGAAATTTCTTAAAAAAGGAAACTTTGTATCGCTCCTATCTGAGGTTGCTGCATCTCTTACCAAAATATTAATCATTCCAGCCCAGTTATTTGTCCAACCTGGCTCGAACTGCTCCATAAAAGAAGCCGCATGAATAAAATAACCCCAATGAAAATGATGGTCATTAATATTTGTATCTTGACCGTGCCCCGCAGGATACCCAAGCATTGCAGACCAAGTATTATTGTAATAAAATAAAAATGCTTTTTCTCCTGATTGGTAGGTTAGCCAGTTTTCCAAGCGTTCTTTAATGGTAGCTATTATTTTATCTCTCGCGGTTCTATTACCCGTTTGATCTGCAATTCTAGCTGTTTGAATTAATCGATTCATTACCTGACCCTCATTGTATGAATCTGTCCAAGTTGACAAACCATCATTTTCAATTTGCGCAATTTTTTGCTGCAGCTCCGATGGACTAAAACCTTCACTATAATTAGCTAAGTAGGGTAAGGTTGGTAAAATACCTTTAAATTTATTTTCTACTACAAAACTGTTACCCGCCAACATTTTTAAAACACCTCTTACAGATTGATAATTGTCTCCTTGAGGTGTTGGAGAAGAAGTTGCCAAATTACTCCACTGATGAGGCAATAAACCCAATAAAACGTTAGTTTCTACCCCTTCTTTTACTTCAGTATCTACAATAAATGTAGTTGTAACAATGGCACTATTTTGGTTGTAAATCCAACTTGTTCTTGTTTCTTTTGGAAACACATAAGCGTATTTTTTATAGGCTTGAGCTAATGAACTAATATTGATGTTATTTTCTGGCAACATAGCCATAGACCAATAATTTTTATTCGCTAAACTAGAGGTAAATAATGTTCCGTTTTGAGTCCATGTACTTCCCGATGGTGCATATAAAACAAAATCTGCATCATAAGAGGCATTTTCTATTATTAACATTTCATTGTTAATTGTAGTGGTTCCTGAGTTTACCTTTATCGCTACAACATCGCTTGGCTTTTTGTCGAAATACAAAAAAGGCATTCCAATTCCAGCAGTGACTTTTAGGTTATTATCAGCATCATTCCAATTCATTGTAACAGTCCAATCCGAATAATCATCTACCGTTGTTTTGGTGGTATTTAATCCTAATAAGCTTACTTCTATTGGGGCAGAATCTCCAATTACACCCCACGGAATATAACTTACAATCAAACCTTTATTGGTGGTTTTTAATGTCATGGGATAATTAAATAAATTGTCGGCATGGTTTTCTTTTACCAATTTAGACCACCAATCGTTTGTTGGAACCGGTTTACCAATAGCATTTCCACTTAATTGCGGGCTACCACTTGGAAAACCATTTCTACCCGCTGCATCTGTACCAGGAAAATTAGTTGTATAACTACCACTACCTACAATAGTTTGCCCCAAAAATGTTGCTACCGTAAATAAAAGAATGAAAATAGAGGTAATATGCTTTTTTGTCTGATTTTCCATAAAAGGTTTTTTGATTATTATCATGTATTTAAAAAAATAGAGCGATATGTTATATACCGCCCTATTAACTTTGTTGGGAATTTAAGTAATTAAATTACTCTTTTATTAGTTTTAAACTAGTAGTTCCTTTATCACTTTTAAGAACTGCTAAATAAACACCTTTGCTAAAACTTGTCGCATCAATTTTAATGTTGTCTTTACTTTTTGACGAGGTATATACTTTTTTACCTAAAACATTATAAATTGAAATAGTATGAATTTGACTCTCATGAGCCGCAATATTCCAATAGTCTGTTGTAGGATTAGGGTAAGTTGTAACAGATAATTTCGATACATTTTTAGTACTTAATGTATTCGATTCAATAATTATGCTCCCTAGAGCTGATTCATCTGCAGGATTTGCATTTACACCTGCAATTGTAAATCCGTACTGAATGATTAACCCTGCTGGTAAATCTGCAGCATCTACAGATACTGAAAACTCTCCAGAGGCAGGAATATCGATAACTTTAGATGCATTTAATGCATCTGCAAAATTATTATTAGGATCTAAAGCTTTAATAAAATATTTAGCTGTGTAATTGGCATCTAATGTATTGGATACAACTTTACCTGTAAAAGTTAAATCTTTGCCAGTAAAAGTAGCTCCTGGCTCGATAAAAGTAGAAGCTTCTACATTTTTATTTCCTTTGGGCCCTGGTGTTACTCCACCATCAGAAGAATTTGTCCAGAAAGCTTTGTCTCCATCTCCACCGCTTAAAGAGTTTTGATATCCATTAAAGTTTGGCTGTAAAGTAATTGTATTTGAACTAACGGTGGTTTTTAAATCAGCCACCCCCCAAGATTGACCAAATACATACGTACCATTAGTCTCAAATACATTCATAAAACCTTTCCAGTTATTGTCTGAATTGATGGTAACAGTATTTGTTGTACCATTTTGACTCCCATTATCCATTGCATTAAATGAAATATTATCTAGGTAAATAATATTGTCTTGACTTCTTGCTGCAAAATCTGGAATAATAACTATTCGATTGTATGTTTTTGAAATTTCTGAACTAAAATCAAAACTTAATTCTTCCCAATCTCCATTAACAATAGTATTGATTACTTTAAGTTCTGGAGAAACCGAATTATTTGGCCCTTCAAATTTTACACCTACATCTGAAGCCACCGTTTTTAAAATTGATATTTTTACAATACTATTCGTAGCATCAAAAGTAATAGAACCAATATCATCTGTATAGGTTAAAGCCCAATCGTTACCTGCGTCTAATGCAGTAAATTTTGCCACTTTATCTGAGTTATTCTCCGACGTTTTATTAGGATTATTTACTATTTCTAGCGGTGGGTTTGCACCATTTTGATCTACCGTCCATGAGAAATCTGCCCCGAAACCATTTGCTTCAAAATCTATATTCTCTTGATTATAAACTACAGTTCCTGCAGGCTGAGCATTAAAAGTTAAATTATCAAAATAAATGATATTATCTTGGTCTCTAGCTGCAAAATCTGGAATGATAACTAATTTATTAAAAGTGGTTCCAATGGCACTTTTAAAATCGAACGTTAGCTCTTCCCAATCGCCATTAATTACAGAAGATGCTGCTTTTACTTCTTTGGCAGCTCCTGCTGGCCCCTCAAACTTTACTCCAACATCTGACGCAACATCTTTTCTTACCATTAACTTTACCAAACTATTGGAAGCATCAAAAGTAAAAGAACCTATATCGTCACTTATTACCAACGCCCAATCGTTACCTGCATCTAAGGCCGTAAATTTGGCTACTCTTGCAGAGGTATTGATACCAGTTGTGGCAGGGTTTGCTACAATTTCTAATGCCGGGTTTGATGCATTATCATTTACTACCCAAGTCCAGTTAGCTCCTTTACCAGAATCTTCAAAATCTATTGGAACGTTCTGGGCTTGAAAAATATAAGTGCTTAGTAATAAAATAAGGAAAGTAATTTTTTTCATAATGATTGCTTTTAAGTTAATGAATTTCTTCATTTGTAAAGTTATCTATGAAAAAATGTTAAATCATCATTTTTAACCACTATATAAAACATACATCACAAAATAAAGTATGCAAAACTACGAAAACACTAAACATAGCTTAACTTTTGAATGTTTATTAATATTTCTATTTTGTTAAATAAGGATGAAAAAACTAATAATGTGCAGTTAATGTTGTGGTAATTTTTGATGAGTTTAAGAAGTGTATTTACAAAAATGGAAAAACAACTCTTTAACAAACAGCAATTTAACATTAACTAAATAAGTCTGCAATTAAAATAATATCCTTAAAAAGGTGAAAGGTTATTCATCAAAAAAGAGGCTCAAGGCCTCTTTTTATTTAAATTATTATTTAATTGTGGATAAACATCCAATGAGTTCTGGCTTATTTTCTGTATAATTTTCGAGCCAAATTAACAACTCATCTACCTCATAAGGTAATAACATTTTTAATGCTTTGTTTAATTCTTTACAGAACAAATCTGAGTTGAAACTCACTTTTTTTAATACCGTTTTGGTATATTCAAACATTGCTCTAGCCATTTTTAATGTGTATTTAATAGATAACGTTATTAAAAATTATTTATTATATGTTTCCAAAAATAACAAAAAAACCATCAATATTATATTGATGGTCGTTAAAAAAATGTTTAAAAGTGTTAAGATTATAGCTTATTAATTTTAGCCACTAAATCTGTTGCTTTTTCTTCTAACTCTGCACTTATTGCATTGAAATGAGCTTTTTTATTCTCTACACCTTTTGTATTTATCTTTGCAATTAAGACATCGAAAGTATTGATTGTTTCGTCTATAATTGCCTCTACTTTAGAGTTATCTCCTTTTACATCAACTTTTTCAGATACAAAACCTATAATATCCCCTAATGTGTAGTTGATGTCTTTTTTTAAATTTTTTATGCTAGCCATAATTTATTTTATTTTTAGAAGTTGCAAAGTTAGTTTAATTATTTAAAAGAGCGTTAAAACTTCTTTGATATTTGCTAAAGTAATCACTTCTGTTTGTCTCTTATTATCTAAAAAAACTTCTTCATGAACCCATGTTGTATGAAAAGGGATGTGAATTGCATGGGATTTTATACCTAATACTGGTAAAATATCCGATTTTAGTGAATTCCCAATCATCAAAAACTCGCTAGGTAAAACATCTAAATGCTCCAATAACTTTTTATAGTCCTTTTCATTTTTTTCACTCATAACCTCTACATGATGAAAATACTTTAACAAATTAGATTTTTCTAATTTTCGTTCTTGGTCTAATAAATCTCCTTTAGTAGCCACAATGAGTGTATATTTATTACTTAAAAAATCTAAAACTTGGGTAACATTTTCTAAAAGTTCCACCGGCTTCTCAATCATTTCTTTACCAATGTTAATTATTTTCGAAATAGTAGGTTGTGGTAAAGTATTATTAGATAAAAGCATTGCACACTCAATCATTGAGAGTACAAAACCTTTTATACCGTATCCATATATTGGTAAATTTTTGATGGTAATTTTAAAAAGCTCTTGATCAATTTTATTTTTTGTCTCGTATCTAGATAAAAGTTCTGCAAATTTCTCTTCAGCCTCTCTAAAATAGGTTTCATTTACCCATAAAGTATCATCGGCATCAAAAGCAACTACTTTAATATTGTTAAACATTCTTATAATTTTAACTGCTTTTTTGCTTTTTCTAAATCTTCTGGAGTATCTATTCCAATAGATTCTACGGTTGTTTCTACCATTTTTATTTTTTTACCAATTTCTTGGTACCTAATTGCTTCGATTTTTTCTGAGGCCTCTAAAGGTGTCATTGGAGTGTTGTAAAAATCTATTAAGGCCTGTTTTCGAAAAGCATACACCCCTTTATGTTTGAAGTATGTTACCGAAACATTAGTATCTCTATGATACGGAATTACACTTCTAGAAAAATAAATGGCCATATTATTTACATCTGTAATCACTTTTACATGATTCGGATTTTCAATATCTTCTTTTGTTTTTAAAGCTACTTTTAGAGAAGCTAAATCAACTTCTTTTTTGTTATCTTTTTTAAAAACATCAATTAATTTAGCTAATGAAACTTTATCAATAAAAGGTTCATCTCCCTGAACATTTACCACAATATCGGTTTCTAAGTTTGTAACTGCCTCTGCAATTCTATCCGAACCACATTCATGTTCTTTTTCACTTATTATTACTTTACCACCGGCTTGCCTAATTACGCTAGCTATTATCTCTG
Source organism: Polaribacter tangerinus (assembly GCF_038024095.1). NCBI lineage: Bacteria > Pseudomonadati > Bacteroidota > Flavobacteriia > Flavobacteriales > Flavobacteriaceae > Polaribacter > Polaribacter tangerinus. The sequence continues at coordinate 431,686 of NZ_CP150668.1, forward strand.
AGTCTGAAACTACATAAACTTCAGAAAATAGTTGAGTATTTATAGCAGCTTCGTAAGTCCTTAAAATTACAGGCTTGCCGCCCAAATCTTGCATTAACTTACCCGGAAATCGAGACGCGCTATAACGCGCAGGAATCATTGCAATAATTTTCATACATCTTTAATTTATAATTCAAAGATAGTATTTTATGATACAAAAGCTATTTGTATAAAAAACTAATGCTTTTCCTGCTTTAAAAGAGTTGGAAACTTCTTTTTAAATTTATTTAATCTTGGTATAGAAACTGCTTTTACGTAGCTTTGATTTGGATTTCTTTTTTCAAAATCTTGATGATACTCCTCTGCTTTATAGAATTTTTCTAACTCTAAAACTTCTGTTGCAATTTTCCCATCATAAATTGTTGAATTTAGCATGGAAATCGTTTTTTCTATAACTGCTTTTTCTTCTGTAGTCTTAAAAAAAGCGATGGAGCGATATTGAGAGCCATAATCTGGATGCTGACCATTGACAGTAGTTGGATTATGAGAACCAAAAAAAACATCTACTAAAGTATTAAAAGATACTATTTTAGGATTATAATATACTGCAACTGTCTCTGCATGACCAGTTTTTCCGGTGCCTATTTTCTCGTAAGTTGGGTTTAATGTAAATCCACCAGCATAACCAGAAACAGCCTCCTCTACTCCTTTAACACTCTCGAAAATTGCTTCTACACACCAAAAACAACCACTTGCAAAATAGGCAACTTTTGTTGTTTCTTGAGGGAGATAATTTTTAACTTTAATAGTATTGTCGTTTTTTTCAAACCCGAAAAGAGCAATCAATAATGAAAGGCAAGTTAAAAGTAATACTGGTTTTAAAAATTTCATTTGATATATTAATTTAAGGAGTAAAATATCTACTAATAGTCGTTTGTAATGAGTTGCAAAATTACTGAACTTTTTACAGTTGTTCACAACTTTAGCATTTTGTTAAGAAACCTATTTGTAGGAAAGCTTGTAGATGGTTATTTTTGTTGAAAATTATAGATTATTTGTATTCACTATTTTAAAAATAAAGAAGCAAAACAATCATTATTTTATTCAATTATTTAAACTAAATGGAACATTTTATAGTATCAGCACGTAAATACAGACCTCAAAACTTTGAGGATGTTGTAGGCCAACAAGCCATAACAAATACGTTAGACAATGCTATAAAAAATAATCATTTAGCACAAGCATTACTTTTTACAGGTCCAAGAGGTGTTGGTAAAACTTCTTGTGCTAGAATTTTGGCTAAAAAAATTAATCAGCAAGAGGCTAACTTTTCTACTGATGAAGATTTTGCCTTTAATATTTTCGAGTTAGATGCTGCTTCTAATAATTCAGTTGATGATATTAGAAGTTTAACAGACCAAGTACGTATACCACCACAAACTGGTAAATACAAAGTATATATTATAGATGAGGTACACATGCTATCTCAGGCGGCTTTTAATGCTTTTTTAAAGACTTTAGAAGAACCTCCAGCTCATGCTATTTTTATTTTAGCAACTACCGAAAAGCACAAAATAATACCTACAATATTATCTCGTTGTCAAATTTTCGATTTTAAGAGAATTGGTGTTTTAGATGCCAAAAACTACTTAAAAACTATTTGTGAAAAAGAGGCAATTTCTGCAGATGATGATGCGTTACATATTATTGCTCAAAAAGCAGATGGTGCTATGAGAGATGCATTGTCTATTTTTGATAGAGTTGTTAGTTTTTCTGGAAAAAACTTAACTAGAGAGGCGGTTACAGAAAATTTAAATGTACTAGACTATGACACCTATTTTACAATAACCGATCTTCTTCTAGAAAATAATATACCGGAAGTTTTAAACGCTTTTAACACTGTTTTAAGCAAAGGATTTGAAGGACATCACTTTATAAATGGCTTAGCAAGTCATTTTAGAGATTTGTTGGTAGCAAAAGATAAAGCAACCATCTCTTTACTTGAAGTTGGCGATAATGCCAAAAAGAAATACTTAACACAAGCTACCAAAGCTAGCATTCCTTTTCTAATGCAGTCTATTGATAAAGCTAATCAATGTGATTTAAATTATAGAGCTAGTAAAAACCAACGGCTACTCGTAGAATTAACGTTAATGCAAATTGCCTCTATCACTTTTGATGGAGAAAAAAAAAAGCCAGCTAATTTCATAATTCCGGCTAAGTTTTTTCAAGCATTATCGCCCGTAAAAAAAACAGCACCTCTAATAAAAGAACCTACAAAGCAAGATTTTAAAGAGGAAGTTACATCGGCTACGACGGCCAAAAAAATAGTTGATGATAAAAAGGAAGCTTCACCAATTTTAAAAAATATTGGTCGTTTAAATAAACAACCTAGCAAATATTCTTTAAAAGGAATTCATCAAAAAAAGGAAACAAAAAAAACAGTAGAAGAAGAAAACTTCGACAATCATCCTAAAACTCCTTTTACCAACAACGATTTACAAAACTACTGGAAAGAATATGTTACTGTATTAAACAAAAAAGGGGAAAGAAGTATGGCTTCTATAGTTGCTACAGATACTCCTGTGCTTAAAGAAAATTTTGAAATATCTTTTACTGTTCCTAATAAATTGATGCAAGATCAGTTCTTAAAGGGAAGACCCAAATTACTAAATTTCTTAAGAGAAAAACTAAACAATTATGGTATTGATATTTTGGTAGCTCTTAATGAAACTATTGAAAAAAAGTTTGCGTATACACCTCAAGAAAAATACAATAAACTTAAAGAGAAAAATCCGCTTTTAGAAAAATTGCGTCAAACATTTGAGTTAGACTTGTAAGAATCTCCAATGCTTTTGCCTAAATAAGAAAAAGTAAGCTCTTTTTTATCAACGCCTAATTTTTCGAACTCAGAAATTAAATAAATGCCTTTATCTTTTTGCACAAATAAGGGTATTGATTTTTCTTCTGTGGATAAAAGCGTTAAAATATTATAGTATTCTTGAGGCGAAGAAATAGTTACTTCATGAATTTTCGGGTCTTCTCTGTACGCTTCACTTAAATTTATATAATCGTCATTTGGTGTAAAAAAACTTGCTCTCGCATCTTTCGGCGCGTTTATAATTTCTGTTGAAGAAGCCAGCTTATAACTTCCATGCTCTCCGAAATCTTTTGTAAAGCTTGTAATAGCATGGTTATTTACAGCATCGCTACCTGTTAAAGCTATTAAATAACCTACATCATTAAGCTCTATATTGTTTGCTAATTCATCATCATAAACATCAACTTCAAAAGCATCTAAATCGTTATCTAAGGCTTGTTGAATAAATATTTTATTGGAATCAATTAATATAACTCTTTTTCCTTTTTGCTTAAGATAAGAGGCAATTAAACGAACCGGATTGGAGGCACCAACAAACAAAATAGCGTCTGACTTACTTAAAAATACTCCTACAAGCTTTGCAAAAAATCTAGCGGTAGTTGCATTTAAAAGTACTGTACCCAACACTATCATGAAAACTAATGGAGTTATGTACTCTGCACCAGCAACGCCCTGTTTTAGTAATTTACTACCAAATAAAGAAGCAATACCCGCAGCTACAATACCACGTGGTCCTACCCAACTTATAAATAGTTTTTCTTTAAATTTTAATTTCGATTTAAAAGTACTAGAAAAAACTGCTAGTGGCCTTATAATAAATACAACACTTGCAAAAAGTGCCGCTGTTTTCCAGTTATAAAGCAACATTAAATCTTCAATATTTATGTTTGCTGCAAGCAAAATAAATAAGATAGAAATTAATAAAACACTTAAAGATTCTTTAAAATACAATAGTTCTTTAATATTGTTTAACTTTCCGTTTCCAAGAACCATTCCCATTACTACCACTGCCAACAAGCCAGACTCATGGGCAAATAATTCTGATTCTACAAAAACTAACAAAACGGTAGATAATGAAACTACGTTTAATAAGTAATGCGGAATTAACTTTTTATTTATTGCATACGCCAATGCATGGGCAAAAGTGAAACCGAAAGTAGTACCAAATAGTAAAATTTTACCAAATTCTATTAAAGCTGTTTTGGTAAAACCACCACCACCGCCAACACTTATAAATTCAAATACCAAAACGGCTACTAATGCACCTATTGGATCAATTAAAATACCTTCCCATTTTAACACTGTCGAAATGTCTTTTTTAAGAGGAATGTTTCTAAGAATGGGGGTAATTACCGTAGGACCTGTAACAATTATTAAGCCAGAAAAAAGAAACGACAAATCCCAACCTAAATTAAAAGTATAGTGCGCCGCTATGGCTGCGCCAAAAAAAGTAATTGCAGAACCTAAAGTAATCAACTTTGTTATTACAGGGCCTACATTTTTAATTTCACTTCTTTTAAGTGTTAATCCTCCTTCAAAAAGAACCACACTTATGGCTAAAGAAACAAAATAATATAAGCCATCTCCAGGAAAAAGGCCTTTAGTACCGTTCCAGATAGGTTCTATCCACTTACTACCATCTTCGCTTAAATATGCCGCTGCTATGGGACCAACCAACAAACCAATGAGTATTAATGGTAAAATTGCTGGAATTTTAAATTTCCATGCAAACCATTGTGCTAATATTCCTAGTATAATAATTCCTGCGAGTTCTAACATTGCTTAATTTAAAAAAACTAAGTTATAAAAAAACCTTTGACTAGCAAGTTTCTTCTGTAGAATAATCATTATTTTTGTTGCCTTACAAAAAAGGAAACAAATCATGTTAGGACTACAATTTGAAACGGCTACTTCTTGGGCAGATATTGCCAAAGTGAATTTAGAACAAATATTAACCGATCATGCTTTTTTAGAGCAAAAAGCGGCCTCTAATGCTGTTTCTATTATTATTAATTACTCCGAAGAAACGGAGCTAGTAAAAGAAATGAGCAATATTGCCATAGAGGAAATGCAACACTTTAAAATGGTTCATTTGTTAATGGTAAAACGTGGAATGGTTTTAGGAAGAGAACAAAAAAACGATTATGCAATTCGTTTGCAAAAATTTTTCACAAAAACAAAAGACAGAACAGAGGCCTTAGTTCAGCGTTTATTAATTGCTGCATTAATTGAAGCAAGAAGTTGTGAGCGATTTAAAGTTTTTTCTGAAAATATGGAAGATGAAGAGTTGCAAAAATTTTATAAAAACTTAATGATTTCTGAAGCCGGGCATTATACCACATTTTTAAAGTTTGCAAGAGAATACCAAGACAGAGAAGTTGTAGACAAAAAATGGAATGACTTGTTGGCTTTTGAAGCAGAAATGATGAAAGAACGTGGAAAAACTGCTAAAATTCACGGCTAATTTTATTGAGTAAAATAACCACAAAGAATGTTTAGCAAAGAGGAAGCTGCGTTATTAAGAAAAGAATTTTGGACTAGCTTTGGAAAGTCTTTTCCAAGAAAATGGCTTTTGTACAACACAAAAATAAAAGGTTTTTCTTTTAAATTTGTAGCAGATAGAAAAAAAGCTGCCGTTTGTTTGGATATTGAAAATAAGGATGAATTGGTAAACCTACTCTACTACGATCAGTTATTGTCTTTAAAAACGTTACTTGAAAATGAGATTCCGGATGTAATTTTTGATGATGATTATCTGTTAGAAAACGGAAAAAGAATTCATAGAATATATGTGCCTTTTCAAGGAAAGTTTAGCATTCATAATAAAAATACCTGGAGGGATTGTTACAAATTTTATGTTGAAAAGATGTCTAAACTCGAAGATTTTTACATTAACTATGAAGATGTTATAAAAAATATTTAATTCCTATTCACAACTACTATTTTAACTGTAACAACGCTTTTGCGTTAAGGATTGAAGCGAAAATCATTTTATTTTTTTGGTTTTTGAAATATGAAGAAACAAAAAAAATAAAATAGTGTAGCAAAAAGCCTGACCACACTTTTTTTGTGTGGTAACGCCCAAAAAAAAAATTTACTCGTTTTATTTTATAAATTGTATGCTTAGCGGGTATGAAGGCAATTGGTTATTGCTCGCTCTTATTGCGTTTATTATAGGAAAAATAAGATAAAACACACCAATAATAATTAGCCCTAAAATACCTAAACCGAGTAATAAAATTAGCGGAATGCAAATTAATATGTAAATAAACATCGAAATTCTGAAGTTTAGAATAGCCTTACCATGAAAATCCATATCCAGTATTTCATCCTTTTTTGTGAGCCATAAAACCAAAGGAACAATAAAACCTCCAATACCTGATACGAAGTCTAATAGTTGACTTAAATGGGTTATTACCAATAATTGTTTATCTTCTTTCATAAATTTAAAGTCGTTTTTTATAAAGTAACAATGTAGTAAATAAAAACTACATAAAAAATACAATTGGCTTTATCGCCTTTAATTGATGCCTATTTTATAATAAAGTTACTTTTATTAAAGACTTTATTTTATTTATTTTGTTACAACCAAGGTGAATTTTTTATTCATTTATATTGAATTAATAGATTTATTATCTACAAACTGATAAAAATGTTCTGTATTTTTGCTTTATGAATAATAATGATACAATTATTGCATTGGCAACACCTGCAGGTGTTGGTGCTATTTCTGTTATTAGACTTTCTGGCGAAAAAGCCATAGAAATTGTTGCTGCAAACTTTAAGTCTGTTCATAAAAATAAGCAGTTGCTAAATCAAAAAACGCACACAATTCACCTTGGTCATATCATCCAAAATGATACTATTATAGACGAAGTTTTGGTATCTGTTTTTAAAAATCCGAATTCCTACACCGGAGAAAATATTGTTGAAATATCTTGTCATGGATCGAGTTTTATACAACAAGAAATTATTCAATTATTTCTAAAAAAAGGTTGTAGAATGGCAGATAACGGAGAGTTTACCATGAGAGCCTTTTTAAACGGAAAGATGGATTTGAGTCAAGCAGAGGCAGTAGCAGATGTAATTGCATCTAATTCGGCGGCAAGCCATCAAATGGCTATACAGCAAATGCGTGGCGGTATTACAAGCGAGTTAAAGGAATTGCGAAGTCAGCTACTAGATTTTGCTGCTTTAATTGAGCTCGAACTCGATTTTTCCGGTGAAGATGTTGAGTTTGCAGACCGAACAAAGTTTAAGGAATTAGTTGTTAAAATTACAGCTGTTTTAAAGAAATTAATAGACTCTTTTGCCTTTGGAAACGCCTTAAAAAACGGAATTCCAGTTGCAATAATCGGTGCTCCTAATGTGGGCAAATCTACCCTATTAAACGCGCTCTTAAACGAAGATAAAGCAATTGTTTCTGATATTGAAGGAACCACAAGAGATGCCATAGAGGATGAAATTATAATTGATGGTGTTGCTTTTCGTTTTATAGATACTGCGGGTATTAGAGACACTACAGATGTGGTAGAAAATATTGGTATTTTAAAAACATTTGAAAAAGCAGAAAATGCACAGTTGCTAATATTTATGATTGCAGCCAATAAATTTACAACTGAAAAAAATAAAATTGAAGAAGAAATTAATCGAATTAAAGAAAAATTTCCAAACAAAAGATTGCTAATCATTGCCAATAAAGTGGATACGCTTTCTAACACTGAAATTGAAACGTTAGAAAGATCGTTTGAAAACTTAATTCCTCTTTCTGCAAAAAACAAAACAGGTTTAGACCAGCTAAAAAATGAATTAACAGGTCTTGTAAATATTGGTGCTTTAAGTAACAACGAAACTATAGTTACCAATTCTAGGCATTTTGAAGCTTTAAATAACGCGCTAAACGCCATTTCTTCTGTAAAAGAAGGTATAGATTTAGAAATTTCTACAGATTTATTTTCTATTGATATTCGTGAGTGCTTGCGTCATCTTGGAAATATTACCGGAGAATATGATGTTGATAAAGATATTTTAGGACATATTTTTGGTAATTTTTGTATCGGGAAATAATGAAACCTGAAGATTTAATTGGAAACTACTCAATTATTGGTAGCAATCAAGACGACAAAGACGCCACATACACTGGCACACTGTCTCTAACTTTAGATGAGCATAACAGAATTATTGCTAAATGGTTCATTAATAAAGGTCAGGAACAATTTGGAGTCGGATTTTTTAAAAACAACATCTTAGTAATTAATTTTCAATACCATGGCGACGAACAAAATATTTATAAAGGAGTGGTAGTTTATAAATGCATCACCAAAAACATTTTAGAAGGTTTTTGGTCGGAAGAGTTCGGAAACCCACAATTTTTAGGCGAGGAAAATTGCTTTCGAGTGCTAGAAAGTCCAGAAACGATTCATTAACGGCTTTTTTGCAAAAATAAAACTTGTTTTATGGCAATATAAATTACCATACGTATAAATTTTATTTAACAATTAAACTTTTTTTTACCTATCTATTTTTTTTAAAAAGACATTCTTTTTTTATTTAAATTCGTTAAAACAAAATGGTGTCAATTAAATTACCATTATTTAATTATGATTCAAAATATAGAAAATATAGAGCTTCATTTTTTAACTTTAAATGACTATAAAGAGTTAAAAGACGCTATGATAAATGCCTATGACAGCATGCCAGATTCTTACTGGAAAGAAGCGCAAATAAAAGCGCTAATAAATAAATTTCCTGAAGGACAAGTAGTTATAAAAATTAATGGAGAACTAGCAGGCTGTGCGCTTTCTATAATTTTAGATTACAACCGTTTCGACGACCAGCATACCTACAAAGAAATTACTGGTGCTTTTACCTTTGATACTCATAATAAAAATGGTGATATTTTATATGGAATTGATGTATTTATTAAATCGGAATATCGAGGCTTACGACTTGGACGAAGGTTATATGATTACCGAAAAGAATTGGCAGAAAAATTAAACCTTAGAGGTATTGCATTTGGTGGGAGAATACCGAACTACCATAAATATGCAGCAACTTTAACCCCAAAAGAATACATAGAAAAAGTAAAACGTAAAGAAATTAATGATCCTGTATTAAATTTTCAAATTTCAAATGATTTTCATCCTTCTAAAATATTAAAAGGCTACTTAGAAGGAGACGAAAACTCGGGAGAATTTGCAGTACTACTAGAATGGGATAATATTTATTACGAGAAAAAGTCTAAAGAGGCAGCTAATAAAAAGAAAGTAGTTCGTTTAGGCCTAATTCAATGGCAAATGCGTTTGTACAAAGATTTAGAAGAACTTATGCAACAAGCAGAATATTTTGTGGATGCCGTTTCTGCCTACAGATCTGATTTTGCTCTTTTTCCTGAATTTTTTAATGCTCCTTTAATGGCAGACAACAATCATTTACCAGAATCTGAAGCCATTAGAGAATTGGCAAAATATACGCCACAAATTGTTCAGAAATTTTCTGAGCTTGCAATTACGTATAATATTAATATTATTACTGGTAGTATGCCTGAAATTAAAAATAAGCTTCTTTACAACGTAGGCTATATTTGTAAAAGAGATGGAACCACAGAACGATATGAAAAACTTCATGTTACGCCCGATGAAGCTAAAGTTTGGGGTATGCAAGGTGGTAATCAGTTAAAAACTTTTGATACTGATTGTGGTAAAATTGGCGTTCTTATTTGTTACGATTCAGAATTTCCAGAGCTAAGTCGTTTACTTGCAGATGAAGGAATGGATATTTTATTTATACCTTTTTTAACTGATACTCAAAACGGATACTCGAGAGTGCGATACTGTGCACAAGCAAGAGCAATTGAAAATGAATGCTATGTTGCTATTGCTGGTAGTGTAGGTAATTTACCTAAAGTAAATAATATGGATATACAATATGCGCAATCTATGGTGTTTACCCCATGCGATTTTTCTTTTCCTGCAAACGGTATCAAGGCAGAAGCCACCACTAATACAGAAATGATTTTAATAGCAGATGTAGATTTAGATTTACTGAAAGACTTAAACAAGTTTGGCGCTGTAAGAAATTTAAATGATCGGAGAAAAGATATTTTTGAATTGAAAAAAAGAGATATTAATTAATCCAATTTTTAAAATCTTTTACGCGTTCTCTACTTACTATAATTTCTGTATCATTATAAGAAGTTAAGGTTAACTTCAATCGAGAATTAGTGTATGAAATAATATCTTCGATAGCATTTATATGCACAATAAAAGTTCTATTAACTCTAAAGAAAATTTCTGGGTTAATAAGCTCTAACCAATATTCTAAAGAATGGTCTAGTAAATAATTTCTTCCGTCTAAAGTGTGTATGTAAGTAGCTTTATTTTCGCTAAAAAAACATACAATTTCATTTATGTTAATAATTTTTATATGCTGCCCAACTCTAATAGTTATTCTTTTTTTAAACTTCCTATCTACCGGATTTACTAATAACTTTTTAATATCATCTAGATGTACTTTTAAATTAGCAATGTTCGGTTGATGTTCTTTAAATTTTTCTATGGCAACTTTTAATTCATCTTCATCTAAAGGTTTTAGTAAATAGTCTATACTATTTAATTTAAAAGCTTTTAAAGCATACTCGTCATAAGCAGTTGTAAAAATAATAGCAGATTTTACAGTAATTTCCTCAAAAATTTCAAAAGATAAACCATCTGAAAGCTGAATATCTAAAAAAATTAAATCGGGATGCTTGTTATTTTGTAACCAATTTAAAGACTCTTCTACCGAATGTAAGAGTTGCTGAACCTCTATATTAAGAACAGACAACATTCTTTTTAATCTTCTTGCAGCTGGTTTTTCATCTTCAATAATTAATACATTCATTATTCGATTACTTTTATCGGAGTTATTTTGTTACTTTAATTTATTTTAAATATTCATTTATTTTTTTCTGTTTCCAATCTGAACCAAAAAAAGCAGGAAAAACAAAAACTACTAGTGCATGTAACATCAAAAAGACGCCCCAAAATAACCATATAGGAGTTGCTATAAATCCGTTTTAATTAAAATTATTACTCAATACAAAATTTCCAATAATGGTAAATTTAATTTTGATAATAAAGGTAAATAATATGTTTAGCAACAGATAAAAGATTAGGTGTTTGTAAAACTTTTTTTGCTTTAAAACACTGCATTTTACCTCTTCTAATTGCTTTTTTTGTACATCGGTCATATTAACTTTTTCTTTGATGATTGTCTTGCTTTTCTAAAAGTTCTTTTATTTTTCGTTCTTCCCAATCATCACCTAATACCGACTTAAATCCAAAAACACCTAACCAGTGAAAAAAAAGACCAATACCCCAAAATATCCAAGTAGAATATACTCCGAAATTGTTAAACGCTTCTGCTAGAGTGTCTCCACTTTTTGTTAATCCAAAAACTATTAAAGCGCTTAAAAAAACGTTAACTATTACAAAAACAATCAAATGAATGTAAAAGCCCTTCATTGCTTTTACTTTTTTCTTAGCTCTAATATAACTTTGTTCTTCTATAAAATCTTGCTCCATATTGTAATTATTTATTTTGTTCTTTTTGTATGTATTCTTTTATTTTCTTGTCTTCCCATTTTTTACCAAACCCTAATAAATAGAATCCAAAAACGGATAACCAATGACAAAAAAGCCCAAATCCCCATCCTAAAGTAGAAACCCAAAACCAATGAAAAGAGGGTTCAAATTTTAAATTTACAAAAATTATAGTCGGAATTACAATACAGTATACAGATAAATGTGTGTAAAAAGCCTTTATATCTTTTACTCTTTTTTGTGCCTTTAAATAGGCTTGTTGTTCTGTTAAATTCATCTTTTAATAGTAGTTCTTTTTATGTTTAGTTATGTATTCATTTATTTTTTTCTGTTCCCATTCTTCTCCTAGTAATAGTTGAACTCCGAATGTTACACAAAATTGAAACACAATCCCTACACCCCAATAAAGCCAAATTTTGTAATTACTAAAGTTTAGTATTGCTTCACTAAAATGTTTACCATCATTTATTTCTCCTACAATAAACATTATACTTAAAAAGATATTTACTATCAGATAAATAAGCAGGTGTTTATAAAATTTTTTAATTCTTACTACCCTATTTTGTGCTAAAATATAACGTTCTTGATCTTGTTGATTTATCTCCATGATTGCAGTTTTTTATTCTTTTTCTCTTTTTCTATCATTTCTTTTATTTTTCTTTCTTCCCAATTTTCTCCCAAAAATATGTTGTAATTATTTATTTCTAGGAAATGAAATAATAAGCCAATACCCCAACCAATCATAGGAAACCAAAACCAATAAAAACCTGAGGTAAACCTTAAATTTATAAATATTAGGAAAGGAATTATTAAACAGTAGGACGCTAAGTTTTGATAGAAATCTTTTAATCTTTCTACTTTTTCTACTGCTTTTACATAGTTACTGTTTTCTAAATTTTCGTTGTACATAATATTTTTTATTTTAGTTAAAAGTGGTAAGCTTACTTTAAATTGTTTGTTATTATTTTCTATTTTAACTGGTTTTTGGGTTATTAAACCATACCTATCGGCTATATTTTGGAGTCCTACCTTAGTGCTTTTTCCAATGGCTTCCTTAGGATTTAAAGTGTTTTCTATAATTAAATAATTAGCTGCTTCATAAATGTTGATATGCAATGGTTTAGTAGAAGAAACTACGTTGTGCTTAACTGCATTTTCTAATAAAAGTTGTAATGACAATGGAACAATTTTTAACTCACTATTACCAATAGTATCAGGAATATTAAACTGTATGGCATCTTCAAATCTCATCGATAACAACTCCATGTAAGTTTTAGCAAACTTCAATTCTTCTTCTATAGGGACTATATCTTTATTTCTCTGCTCCAGAACATATCGATAAATTTTAGACAATTTAGTGGTAAATTTCTCTGCCAATACAGTATTCTCTCCAATTAAACTCGTTAATACATTTAGGCTATTAAATAAAAAATGTGGATCTAATTGGTTTTTTAATGATTCGAATTTAGCGGTCTCTGTTTTAGCAACAATTTCTTGTTTTGTAGACTCTTGAGACATGGCTACTTTCCAATTTTGCATAAATCCCTTTGCATGTAAAAATGCGGATACTGTTATAGACAATAAAAAGTAAAATAAATGTGCCCATAAATATGAACCTCTAAAAAATTGAGAAGAATTACCGTTGTTAATTACAATAAATACTAAATAATTAATTGATAAAACAACCGGAATTGTATATAAAGTAGTTGCTATAATTCCCGCCCAAACACGCTTATTAGTATCTGAAACCCAGTGCCATTTTTTAGATAAATAATTGTTTATAAAACCATTACCAAAACCAATACCAAAACAATACATGGCAGATATTAAAAAAGACCATGATATGCCGTTTAAAGAAGTTTGCCTAAAAACAATGCTAAAAAAAACACCAAAAATTAGGGTTAGTTTCAAACATAAAATGGCGGTTTTCTTAATATCATTTATAGTATAAATTTCGGGCAATGCTTTCATATTTAAAAAGTTCTTTTAAAAGTTTAAAGTTACCATTATAATTTAATTTTTATCTTGGTAGGCTTTACATCATGTAAAAACTTTGTTTCTTCGAAAGTTGGAGGGCCAAAAGCATTGGTAACACCAGAGGTTCCATAGCTCTCTAAGGGCATTCCATTGGGTGTAAAATCCATTTTCTCATTTTCATTTTTGTCATGAAAACAAATAATAGCGTACGTTCCTTTTTTTACATCTTCAAAAACAATGGTAGCTTTAGAGTTGTTTATTTTAGAGATTGCTGTTTTTAAGGGCTTAATTCTAAAATCTTTTTCGTTGTATAAAGCAAAACGAACAGTTCCTTTACTAGAAAATATATTTTCTACGGTTACTTCAATTTGATTATTTTGAGACATTAAAGACTCTGAGACTAGCGTTGTTACTAATACTAAAATTGGTATTAAAATTCTCATTCCTTTTTATTTTTAATAGTACAAATGTGCATCTGTAACATCAATAAAAAAAGTAAAGAATACCGAAGTGTAAAAAACTACTACCGAATTGTAAATTTTTAAAAATTGATATGTACACCTTAGCTTTAAGGTAAACATTTAATAATACAATATTGTAAAAAGCAAAAAATAAAGATTCACTAATTAATGATTTGTTTTTTTGTCATTCTCATAAAAATTTAAAAAAACACTTTAATTTTATCCTTCAATTAAAAAAATAATTTACATTTACAACATGTTTACAAACAAAAATAAAATATATACTCTTGTTCCGAGTTTCCGCTTTCGCAATCTAATACGCTAATAATCTATTTCGTATTATTAAGGAAACTCTCATTTTATTTTTTACAACATGTACCAATCAAACAATTTTAGTAGCCCACAAAAAAATATTATTAATTTTAATAATAGTTTTTATACACGCCGATTTTTAATGTTTCGCCCTTTGGGTGTGGCATAATTACTAGAATTAGGTGCGTCCAATTCTCCTTTTAAAATCATCTTAACAAATATCAATTTTTAAATTATCAATACAATGCGAATTGTAATTGCAGACAAAACACATAGCGTATATGCAGAAATTATATGCAATACGATTGAAGAAGCCTCTAAGGTAAGAGGCACTGGTATTGCCAAAAGAAAGCCTGAATACATTATTTCTAAAATGGAAAATGGCAATGCAGTAATTGCCTTAGAAGGAGATAAATTTGCTGGTTTTTGCTATATAGAGGCTTGGGACCATGGAAAATTTGTAGCAAATTCAGGTTTAATTGTGCATCCAGATTTTAGAAATATCGGTTTGGCAAAAAAAATAAAACAAGTCATTTTTAATCATTCCCGAACAAAATTTCCTGAGGCAAAAGTTTTTAGTATTACTACTGGTTTGGCGGTAATGAAATTAAATAGCGATTTAGGATACAAACCGGTAACATTCTCTGAACTCACCGATGATCAATCTTTTTGGAAAGGCTGCCAAACTTGTAAAAATTACGATGTTTTAACAAGAACAGAACAAAAAATGTGCCTTTGTACCGGTATGCTCTATGACCCAAAAGCAGTAAAAAATGAACCTAAAAAAGCTGTTAAAGAGACTGTTTTTAAACGATTAAAAAATATAAAACAAACACTACTTCTAAAAAAAAATAAAAATAATGGAAACGACTAAAAATAAATTAGTAATTGCCTACAGTGGTGGCTTAGACACTTCTTACTGCGCTGTAAGTTTAAGTAAAAAATTTGATGTTCATGCAGTAAGCGTAAATACAGGAGGATTTTCTGAATCTGAAATTAAAATCATAGAGAGTAATGCCTACAAAATGGGCGTGTCTACCTACAAAAATATCGATGCTATTGCTACATTTTACCAAAAAGTTGTAAAATATTTGATTTATGGTAATGTTTTAAAAAATAACACCTATCCGCTTTCTGTAAGTGCCGAAAGAATTGTACAAGCTATAGAAATTATAGAGTACGCCAAAAGTATTGGTGCACAATACATTGCTCACGGTTCTACGGGTGCAGGAAATGATCAAGTTCGTTTCGATATGATTTTTCAAACACTGGCTCCCGAAATAAAAATTATTACTCCTATAAGAGATGGCAGCTTAACTAGACAACAAGAAATTGACTATCTCATAGATAATGGTATTGATATGTCTTGGGAAAAATCGAAATATTCGGTAAATAAAGGTTTGTGGGGAACCAGTGTAGGTGGTGTAGAAACCTTAGGCTCTGAAAAAGCATTACCAGAAAATGCCTATCCTTCTCAACTTGAAAAAAAACAGGAAGAAAAAATTACACTGACTTTTAAAAAAGGAGAATTAGTAGCCTTAAATGGTATAGAAAACACTCCAGAAAAAGTAATTGAATCATTAAATCTAATTGCCTCTAAATATGCTATTGGTAGAGATATTCATGTAGGCGACACTATTGTTGGTATAAAAGGGCGTGTTGGCTTTGAGGCTGCAGCAGCTCTTATAACCATTAAAGCACACCATTTATTAGAAAAACATACACTTACCAAATGGCAATTACAACATAAAGAATACTTAGCAAGTTTCTACGGAATGCATTTGCACGAAGGACAGTATTTAGACCCTGTAATGAGAGATATGGAAGCTTTTCTAGAAAGCTCACAAAAAAATGTTTCTGGCTTGGTTACTGTTTCATTAAAACCTTATCACTTTTCTCTAGATGGTATTATTTCTAAACATGACTTAATGAATGCAAAATTTGGAAGTTATGGGGAAGAAAATAAAGGATGGTCTGCTGAAGAGGCCAAAGGATTCATAAAAATTGTTGGAAATCAGAATAAAATTTATCAACAAGTAAATAATACTTCTATTTAAAATGAAAAAATTAGAAATAGGCATTGTTGGTGGTGCAGGATATACTGCAGGTGAGTTAATAAGGTTATTATTACATCATCCTCATACAAATATTAATTTTGTGTTTAGTACATCTAACGCGGGAAACAAAATACATACCGTTCATAAAGATTTGTTGGGTTCTACAAATCTTTCATTTTCAAATGAAATAAACAGAAATATTGATGTTCTATTTTTGTGCCTTGGTCATGGAAACTCAAAAATTTTCTTGGAAAATAATTTTTTTTCTGCGCAAACAAAAATCATAGATCTAAGTAATGATTTTAGACTTAGTAAGGATAATTTTTTTAACAATAAAGAGTTTATATATGGCCTACCAGAACTACAAAAAGAAGCAATAAAAACAGCTCAAAATGTGGCAAATCCGGGTTGCTTTGCTACTGCGCTTCAACTAGCTATTTTACCATTGGCTTCTAGTAAATTATTAAAAAATGATGTTCATATACATGCTGTTACAGGTGCAACAGGTGCTGGTACTTCTTTGTCGGCAACCACTCATTTTACATATAGAGACAATAATTTTTCGCATTACAAAGCCTTTAATCATCAACATTTAGGTGAAATAGTACAAACGGTTCAACAGCTACAAAAATCTTTTGATAAAGAAATTAACTTTATACCTAATAGAGGAAATTTTTCTAGAGGAATTTTTGCAACTGCTTATACTGTTTTTGATGATAGTCTTGAAAATGCTTTGAAATTATACAAAGAGTTCTATAAAGAGGCTGCCTTTACTTTTATTTCTGATGATGAAATCCATTTGAAACAGGTAGTAAACACCAATAAATGTATAATTCATTTAACAAAACACGGTAACAAATTATTAATTACTAGTTGCATAGATAATTTGTTAAAAGGTGCATCTGGTCAGGCAATTCAAAATATGAATTTAATGTGTAACCTAAATGAAACAACTGGTTTGCAGTTAAAAGCAAATTATTTTTAAAATTTTCAAAAGCTCGCGTTAGCGATTGAAATGACATCCTTTTTAGTTTTTTTTGAACTATTAGGGACAAAAAAAACTAAAAAGATATAATGAAAAGCGCGACCCCTTTTTTGGGGAACGCCCAAAACAAAAAAAATGAAAATAGCTATAATAGGTACAGGGAACTTGGGTAAATCTATTGCAAAAGGACTAATTGTAAATAATGCAATAACTTCGTTGTTTTTGACGAAAAGAGAGGTAAATACCTTAGAGAATTTTAAGGGATATAAAAATGTACAGATTACTTCGAACAATAAAGAGGCTGTGAAAAATAGTGATATTTTAATTTTTGCTGTTCAGCCAAAACATTTTGAAGAAATACTGTCAGAAATAAAGCCGCTGTTAACAGAAAAACACATTATAATTTCTACTATTACTGGTTTTTTAATTCCAAAAATTGAAAAAATTATAGGAAAAGATAAATTTATAATAAGAGCAATGCCAAACACCGCAATTGCTGTTGGTAAGTCTATGACATGCTTGTGTGCCAATAAAGAAGGAGAAAAAAGAATAAATATAGCCATTGCAATTTTTAATAGATTGGGAAACTCTATTGCTATTCCAGAAACTCAAATGCAAGCTGCAACGGTAGTTTGTGCAAGCGGAATTGCATTTTGGATGCGACTTATTAGAGCTACTACACAGGCAGCTATTCAATTAGGTTTTGATGCAAAAGAAGCGCAAGAATTGGCCATGTTCACCAGCGAAGGTGCGGCTAGTTTATTAATTGCAAATGGAAAACACCCAGAAGAGGAAATAGACAAAGTTACAACACCACAAGGGTGTACTATTACAGGTTTAAATCAAATGGAACAAAAAGGTTTAAGTGCAGCACTTATTCAGGGAATGGTAGCTTCTTTCACCAAAATAAATTCAATAAAAGAAGAACAAATATAATAGTTAAAAAATGAGCTTATTTAATGTATATCCGTTATTTGATATTACTCCAACAACGGCAAAAGATGTGTATATATTTGACGAAAATGGCACAAAGTATTTAGACTTGTATGGCGGTCATGCTGTTATTTCAATTGGTCATTCGCATCCTAAGTACGTAAAAAATATTAGTGAACAAGTGGCAAAACTTGGTTTTTACAGCAACGCTATTCAAAACCCACTTCAAACAAAACTAGCCGAAAAATTAATACAAATATCTGGTTGTAATGGTTATGAGTTATTTTTGTGTAATTCTGGTGCAGAGGCTAATGAAAATGCGCTAAAACTAGCTTCTTTTCATACCAACAAAAAGAAAATTGTAGCCTTTAAAAACGGATTTCATGGTAGAACTTCGGCGGCCGTTGCTGCCACAGATAATGCTAAAATAATTGCCCCTTTAAATGCTCAGCAAGAAGTAGAAATACTTGCATTAGGCGATTTATCAGGACTAGAAAATGCTTTAAAAAAAGGAGATGTTTGTGCAGTAATTGTCGAGTTTATTCAGGGTGTTGGTGGTTTAGACGAAAGCAATGCTAGTTTTTATGAAGGAGCAGATGCACTTTGTAAAAAATACAATTGTTGCTTTATTGCCGATGAAGTTCAGTCTGGCTTTGGAAGAACTGGTGATTTTTTTGCATTTCAAAAATACAATGTGAGTCCAGATATTATTCCTATTGCCAAAGGGATGGGGAATGGCTTTCCTATTGGAGGCATATTGATTCACCCAAATATAAAAGCCTCTTTTGGTTTATTGGGAACAACTTTTGGAGGAAATCATCTTGCCTGTAAAGCCGCTTTAACCGTATTAGAGGTTCTTGAAGATGAAAAATTGATGGAAAATGCTACCAAAATTTCCAACTATTTTATAGAGAAAGCAAAAGAAATATCTGAAGTAAAAAAGGTAAAAGGAAGAGGTTTAATGTTAGGACTAGAATTTGATTTTCCGATTGCAGAAATAAGAAAAAAAATGATTCTAGAGCACCATATTTTTACAGGAAATGCTAAAAACCCAAATGTAATAAGAATTTTACCATCGCTAACAGTAAAAGAAAAACACATCGACCAATTTTTTATTTCTTTAAAAGAAGTATTAAAATAAAAATAACGAATCATGAAAAATTACACACATATAAATGACATAGATAACATTTATTCTTGGATAACAGAGGCAAAAGAAATTAAAAGTAATCCCTTAAAAAACAAGAAGCTAGGAACAGATAAAACGTTGGGTTTATTGTTTTTTAATGCTAGTTTAAGAACCCGTTTAAGCACACAAAAAGCAGCTTTAAATTTAGGAATGAATACCATTGTTATGAACGTTACAGAAGACTCTTGGGGAATAGAGTTTGAAGATGGAGCGGTAATGAATGGAACTACTGCCGAACATATTAAAGAGGCTGCTGCCGTAATTTCTCAATATTGTAATGTAATTGCTGTAAGAGCTTTTCCGAGTTTAACTGATAAAGAAAAGGATGAGAAAGAAACTGTTTTAAACGCCTTTTTAAAACATGCCACTGTACCAATTATAAATATGGAAAGTGCCACGGGGCATCCACTTCAAGGTTTAACCGATGCAATTACTATTGCAGAATACTCTCTAAAAAAAAGACCTAAAGTTGTACTAAGTTGGGCGCCTCATGTAAAAGCACTTCCGCACGCTGTTGCTAATAGTTTTGTACAAACAATGCAAAAAATGGATGTTGATTTTATAATTGCAAATCCGGATGGATACAATTTAAATAAACAAATAACTAAAAACTGTATGGTTACAAATAACCAACAAGAAGCTTTTAAAAATGCAGACTTTATTTATGCTAAAAATTGGAGCTCTTATGACGATTATGGTTCAATTACTCAAAAATATGATGATTGGAAAATTACCAAACAAAAAATTGGAAATGCCAAATTTATGCACTGTTTACCAGTTAGAAGAAATGTTGTTGTTGAAGATGCAGTGTTAGATAGTAAAAACTCTTTGGTAATTAAGCAAGCAAATAACAGAACATTTGCTGTACAATTAGTATTAAAAAAAATTCTAGAAACGCTTTAGGTCAAATAGTATATTGCTAATAATTGAAAACAAATGGAAAAATTATCAATTGTAAAAATTGGAGGAAATATTATTGAAGACGAAAATTTACTAAACAAATTTTTAACGTTATTCGCTCATTTGAAAGGAAAAAAAATACTGATTCATGGAGGTGGTAAACGTGCAACAACTATTTCTAAAAAATTAGGAATCGAACCTTCAATGCTAAATGGTAGGCGTATAACAGATGCAGCAACTTTAGAGGTTATTACGATGGTTTACGGCGGATTAATAAATAAAAACATAGTAGCTAAATTACAAGCTTTACAAACAAATGCTATTGGTTTAACTGGTGCAGACGCCAATACTATAATTTCTGAAAAAAGGCCAAAACAAGAAGTCGATTTTGGTTATGTTGGTGATGTAAAAAAAGTAGATCAACTAGCCATTAATAAATTGATGCAAGCAAATTTTACTCCTGTATTCTGTGCAATAACACATGATAACTGCGGACAATTATTAAACACAAATGCTGATACTGTTACGGCTCAAATAGCCATTTCATTAAGTAAAATCTATGAAACTTCTATTTATTATTGTTTTGAATTAAATGGGGTTCTCGAAAACATAAACGATACAAACTCTGTTATTAAAACTATCAACAACAGTACTTACAATAAATTATTATCAGAAAATAAAATTGTAGATGGTATGATACCAAAATTAGAAAACTGTATAAATGCTATTAATAAAGGGGTGCAAAAAGTATACCTTGGTAACACAGATATACTCACAAAAAACAACACTAACTTTACTACAATTTCACTATAAATGGATATTCAGAAACTAACTAATAACGCAATTTCACTTTTAAAAAAATTAATTGAAACTCCTTCTTTTTCATCAGAAGAAACGCAAACAGCACTTTTAATTGAAGAGTGGTTTCAGTGCAATAAAATTCCTTTTAAAAGAACAAAAAATAATGTTTGGGCCACCAATAAATATTTTGATAGCACCAAGCCTACCATTCTTTTAAATTCACATCACGATACTGTTAAGCCCAATTCTGCATATACCAACAACCCTTTTGAAGCTTTCGAAAAAGATGGTAAATTGTATGGTTTAGGAAGTAATGACGCCGGTGGTTGTTTGGTTTCTTTACTGGCAACTTTCTCATATTTCTACAGCAATAAAAAGCTACAATATAACCTAGTAATAGTTGCTTCTGCCGAAGAAGAAAGTAGTGGTAAAAATGGCTTAAACTCAATGTTAAAAATAATACCAAAAATTGACGTTGCTATTGTTGGTGAACCTACACAAATGCATTTAGCCGTGGCAGAAAAAGGCCTGGTTGTGTTCGATGCAAAAATAAAAGGTACTCCTAGTCATGCTGCACACCCCAATAATAACAATGCAATATACAACAGCATACCAGTATTACAGTGGTTTAAAGATTTTTCGTTTGGCAAAACCTCTGCAATTTTAGGTGATGTAAAAATGACTGTTACTCAAATAAACGCAGGTTCTCAGCACAATGTAGTACCTGGCCATGTAGATATGGTTGTAGATGTTCGTGTAAACGATGCGTATACTAATAAAGAAATTGCAGAAATTTTAGAAAGAGAATCTCCTTGCGATGAAATAAATGCAAGAAGTTTACACTTAAACTCATCTTCAATATCACTACATCATCCATTGGTAAAAGCAGGCATTGAAATGGGAAGAAATACATATGGCTCTCCAACGCTCTCCGACCAAGCATGTTTAAGTTGTCAATCTTTAAAATTAGGACCAGGAGACAGTACACGCTCTCATTCTGCGAATGAGTTTATCTACATAAATGAAATCGAAGAAGGTATTAACATTTATATAGAGCTATTAAATCGAGTAATTATTAAAAATGATAATTAGTAATCAATTATAAAAATAACCATCAATAAAAATAAAATACTGAAACTATGAAGTTGTGGGACAAAGGATTTTCTATAGATAAACAAATAGAAAAATTTACGGTAGGAAATGATAGAGAAATAGATATGTATATTGCAAAATATGACATACAAGCATCTATTGCACACGCAAAAATGCTTGCGTCTATTGGTATTATTAGCAATAATGAATTAACTGATTTAGAAAAAGAACTAAAAGTTTTAGCAAGCCATATAGAAAAAGGCACTTTTATAATAGAGGATAATTTTGAAGATGTTCACTCAAAAATTGAATGGGAACTTACAAACAAACTCGGCGAAATAGGGAAAAAAATTCATACCGCAAGGTCTAGAAACGACCAAGTTTTGGTGGCCTTACAACTTTATTACAAAGAAAACTTACTAGAAATAAATAACAAAACTAAAACTTTATTTAACACACTTTTAAATTTAGCAGAAACCCACAAAGACAATCTTTTACCAGGCTATACCCATTTACAAGTAGCTATGCCATCATCTTTCGGACTCTGGTTTTCTGCTTATGCAGAATTGCTGATTGACGATGTTTATGTATTAAATGCTGTAACTAAAATTGTAGATCAAAATCCGTTAGGCTCAGCTGCTGGTTATGGTAGCTCCTTCCCTATTGATAGAGAATTAACAACAAAAGAGCTTCAGTTTAGTACTTTAAAATATAATGTTGTGGCAGCACAACTAAGTCGTGGTAAAAGTGAACGTGCCATTGCTAGTGCTTTTGGTAGTTTGTGTAATACAATGGCAAGATTTGCAATGGATGTTTGCCTTTATATGAGTCAGAATTTTAATTTCATTTCTTTTCCAGATGAACTTACCACTGGAAGTAGTATAATGCCGCATAAAAAAAATCCGGATGTTTTTGAGTTAATTCGTGGTAAATGTAATAAAATTCAGGCGCTGCAAACAGAAATGATTTTAATTACTAATAATTTGCCTACAGGATATCATCGAGATTATCAGTTATTAAAGGAGAATATTATAAATGCTTTTGAAGACTTAAAGGATATATTAGATATTTTTAATCATACTATTAAACAAGTAATTGTAAAAGAAATAGATTTAAATGATGAAAAATATCAATATTTATTTACAGTAGATAGTATAAACAACTTGGTTATTAAAGGTATGTCATTTAGAGAGGCATATCAACAAATTGGTGGTCAAGTACAAAACGGAACTTATAAACCAGATCTTGGTAAACAACACACTCACACCGGAAGTATACATAATCTTTCTATTGATAAGATTCGTGACAAATATCCTAATTAAATCGTAAGACTAACTTTATTTACACCATTATTCTATGTACAGAATAATGGTGTTTTTATTTACGATTTAATGTGAAAATTGATACCAATTGCTGTGCTAAAAACATCTTTTAAACCTACTTCTTTTGAGGTGATTAAATACCATAAATAAGTTTCTACAGTACCCAATTCGAAATAAATATTTACACCATCTAACAATGCATCATTGGTAAAGTTTTTGTGAAAGGATACTCCACCAAATAATGTAAAATGTACTGCATTTGTAATATAATATCCACTTGGGTAAATATCTGGAACCGTTATAAATGAATTATTATTAGTTTCTAAAGTAGTTGTAAAACCAACAATAGGAGAAAAACTGAGCGTTTTGGATATGTTTTTTGTTGTTAGAGAAAAACTATTTTTAAAAGTAACAAGATGAACTGGTTTTGCCTTAGTTATAGACTCAGGTACAAAGCCAAATAGTAATTCTGAAAACCATACTTTGTCTATAACTTCATAACCTACACCAAAAGAAAAAAGACCAATATTACCCGCAAATTGGGTTTTTACATAATCTGGCACATACCAAGGTTTCTTGTTTTTTAAATCAGAAATAATTGGTAATTCATCTTTATAAATACTTTTCTTATTAGAAATATTTTGTGCAGAATACTTTTGATAACACAAAATAACAACAACAATTACAAAGCATATTTTTTTTAATTTCATAACCTAAAGTTCGACCAACGAAACATTAAAAGAATTTTCTGAAACTTCAACTAAACAATATGCAGCTTCTTTTACAGAGGGACCCGTTAAATAACTAACCGTATTTTGTTTAAAATAATAGTTATGAGTGTGCCCATGAGTAGAAAGAGTTACCTTTTGATTTTCTAATATAGAGGTATAAGTTTCTCTCATTTCTTCTGTAAACTGATCTCCATTTGGCGGAATATGAGCAAATACAAAAACCTGATTAGCAGCATTAGAGTTTTCTAATTCTTTTGACAACCACGTAAAATCTGGATTTTTTTTACTCTCCCAAACAATATTGTCAAAAAAAACAAACTTTTTATTATCAAAGTAAAATGAATAATTGAATGATCCAAACATAGCATTGTAAATTTGAGCACCGTTAGACTTATAATCATGATTTCCTATAACAGTTAAATATGGCTTCTTAAGATTATCTATAATATCATAAAAAATCTCATATTCTTTTAAAACAGCTTGCTCTGTCATATCTCCTCCAATAATTACAAATAAAATATCTTCATTTTTATTAATGTCATCAATTACTTTTCTAAAATTTGTGTAGTAATAATGAATATCTGTAATAAAGGCAAACTTAAAACTGTTCGAAGTGGGTTGTAAGTTTTTAATTAAAGTAATGTTTCTTGCAGTGCTATTTTTATCTTCATTTCTAACTTCTGCACCGTAAACCGAATAGTCAAAAACATTATCACACCTAACAAATGTTAGTATAAACCCAATAGATAGTGCTAATTTTACGAATTTCATTCTTTAATTTTTACCCATAAAAAAAAAGTCAAAATTTAATTTAACTTCAGCTACTTTAGGGGATGTTTAATGTATTAAAAGATACTTCTTAACATATTCCAAAGAGTATGCCATAAAGTAAAATAAAATGGTATATTTTCATAAATTAAGGTTATTTTAACAACCACAGGAGCATACTTTACAAGAAAAATGATTTTGGGATTTAATTTGCATGCCTTTAACAAAAAACCTCACCGTTTATGTGAGGTAATTGTTACTTATTATTTAGTAAAAATAAAATTGATTCTATATTAAATTCAACTTATATTTTACATAACTTCTAGCCCAAAGGTTTATTTTCATTGGGTCGGAAATACGGATTCTAGTATCCATAATTTTTTCTGAAGGTACACTGTCTAACTTTTTTAATAATCTTCTGTAATATCTATAAGCCATATACACTCCAAATTTAGCCTCAGATGGTAAGTTTAATATACCGTTTTTAAAAGCAAAATCAAAATCTTCTTCAATTTCATCAATAATAACTTGTTTAGATACTTTGTCTAACTTTCCGAGGTCTATATTAGGAAAGTAAGAACGGTTTAAAACCTCATAATCGTCTTTTAAATCTCTCAGAAAGTTAACTTTTTGAAAAGCTGAGCCTAAACGCATTGCTGGCTCTTTTAGTTTATTAAAAAGTTCATCATCTCCATTTACAAAAACCTTTAAACACATTAAACCTACTACATCTGCTGAGCCATAAATATATTGGTCATATTCCTCTTTTGTAGCATAGGTTGTTTTGTGCAAATCTGCTTTCA
Source organism: Polaribacter tangerinus (assembly GCF_038024095.1). Classification (NCBI taxonomy): domain Bacteria; kingdom Pseudomonadati; phylum Bacteroidota; class Flavobacteriia; order Flavobacteriales; family Flavobacteriaceae; genus Polaribacter; species Polaribacter tangerinus. Next base: position 457,459 of record NZ_CP150668.1, read on the forward strand.
TACTTTTTAAGAAAGCTTGAACCATTTCATCTGGAATGTTGTATTTATTAACTGTTTGCTGAAATGAATTTAAAATAGGATTTAAACTAATTTTTTGCTCAACTGCTAAATAGTAATCTCTTTCAAAATTCTCCATTAACTGCGCTTTATCAAAATCATGAAAAGTATCTACTATTTCATCTGCAAAGCGAACAAATCCATAAATATTATATATATCAGTTCTTATTTTAGGGGACAACGTATTAACTGCCAAAGAAAAAGAAGTGCTGTATTTTTCAGTAACTAACTTACTACACTCATTAGAAACCTTATCAAATAATGCTTTCATCGGTTACTTATTATTTTTAATAATTAATTCTGTTGCTAACTTTCCAGAAATTAAGGCTGGCGGAACTCCAGGACCCGGAACAGTTAACTGACCTGTAAAGTACAAATTTTTAACTTTACTACTTTTTATTTTTGGTCTTAAAAAAGCAGTTTGTAACAAAGTATTTGCCATACCATATGCATTTCCTTTGTAAGAATTGTATTCTGATTGAAAATCTTTAACACAAAAAGATCGTTTAAAGAGTACGCTACTCTTAACTTCTTGGTCTGTTAATTTTTCAAATCTATCTATAATTTTATGAAAGTACGCTTCTCTTAATTCTTCAGTATCTTCAATACCAGGTGCAATAGGAATTAAAAAAAAGCCAGCCTCTTTTCCTTCAGGTGCAGAGGTAACATCTGTAATTGATGTAAAATTGGCATAAAACAATGGCGATGATGGCCATTTTGGCGCATCATAAATTTCTTCTGCATGGGCATCGAAGTCAGTATCGAAAAATAGTGTGTGATGACTTGCATTTTGAATTTTTTTATCGAAGCCTACATAAAACAATAACGAAGAGGGTGCAAATATTTTTTTACTCCAATATTTTTCTGAATATTGGCGTAAACTTTCATCTAGTAAGGTTTCTGTATGATGATAATCGGCGCCACTTAAAACAAGATTAGTATCAATTTTTTGTCCATTTACCAACAGCCCTGTTACTTGATTATTACTGTCTGTGATAATCTTTTCTACATTCGCATTTACTTCAAAAGTAACACCTAAATTGGTCGCTAAAGAAACCATACCTTCTATAACTTTATACATTCCTCCACGAGGATGCCACGTTCCTAAACCGAAATCTGCATAATTCATAAAATTATAAAACGCCGGTGTGTTACTAGGTTTTGCACCTAAAAAAAGTACAGGAAACTCTAAAATTTTAATAAGCTTTTCACTTTTAATATTTTTTCTAACTTGCTTTCTAATGGTAGAAAAAAATTGAGATACTCTTGCAACAGTTGTAGTTGTAACGAGTTCTAAAGGAGAAACACCTGGCCTATAAACTAGGTCTTTAATGGCAGTTTCGTAATTTGATTTGGCAGAGTCTATAAACTTTTTTAAATGTTTTGAACTCCCTTTCTCTTCTGATTCAAATAACTGATAGATTTCCTCTAACTTATCAGAAATTTTTAGTGAAGAATTTTTACCAAAGTATACTTCATAACCTGGGCTGAGCTTGTCTAAGGTGTAATAATCTGACGGCTTCTTTCCAAAATCAGCAAAAAAACGTTCAAAAACATCTGGCATCCAATACCAAGAAGGACCTAAATCGAAGGTAAATCCTTCTTTTTTAAATTGTCTAGCTCGACCACCTAAAGTGTTATTTTTCTCTAAAACTGTTACTTTGTAACCCTCTTTTGCTAAGTAACACGAGGCTGATAAAGCTGAAAAGCCAGATCCTATAATATATATTTCTTTACTCATTGATGGATATGATTGTTTAACAAATATATTTAAAAATTAAACAATTTGTTTCACTAACATTATTATTATAATTCTTTTAACAAATCGGTCACTGAATCATGAAAAGAAATATTAAAATTATACTTCTTATCTTTAATTTTTATTGTTTTTCTACCAATAGCAATAAATTCATGAGAGGTATCTTTTAAAATTCCTTCAAGCTCATTAAAATAGGCTTCTAATTTATCATCATAAGGTTGAACTGTTAAGGAGGTTATAAAACAAAGTTTTCTATCATTTTCGAAAAAATAACTTAAATTATCTAAAGGTAAACTTTGACCTAAGTAAATTGTATGATTTCCTCTTAACACTAATTCGTAATTTAAATATAGTAGGCCTAAATCATGAATTTCATTTTCTGGTAAAAAAAGTACAAATGTTTTGTTAGAGCTTGGAACACTACTTTGTAAGTTTTCTGTATTGATATGAATTTTTTGAGCAATTAAATTAGATATAAAGTGTTCGTGGGCAGGCATTAAAGTATCTGTTTGCCACAGCAAGCCAATGTGTGTTAAAAACGGAATAAAGACATCTTTAAATATTTCTCGAAATGTTTTTTTGTGTAAAAGCTGATCGTAAGTATTGTTAAACAATACCTTATCGAACTGAAACATCGATAATTTTAAAGTATGAATTGCCTCATCATTAATTGCCGTTGAAAAAGCGAGCTGTCTTGCATGTTCTTTTAATTCTTCTTCAGACATTTTGGCAATCGCAGAAATTTTAAAACCATTATTGTTTAACAACACAATGTTTAAAAGCTTTTGTAAATTACTATGTGTATAATATCTAATATTGGTCTCTGTTCTTTTTGGCTCTAATAAACTATATCTTTTTTCCCATATTCTTATAGTATGCGCCTTTATACCAGAAATATTCTCTAGGTCTTTAATAGTAAAATCTTCTTTAATATTGTTCAATGTATTTTTTTTTTAGTTAAACAAATGTAGCAGTTTTTTATAAATTACAAGTTATTTTAGCATAATTGTAACATTTTTATGAAATTGTATACTAATAGATAACTAGCTAACAAAAACTAAGTGCATCAAGATTTAGAGAAAAAATTTTTAGAAGACTTTGAAATCAATCAAAATATTGTTCATAAAATCTGTCGTGTTTACACCACAGATGACGATTCTCACAAAGATTTATTTCAAGAAATAACCATACAAGTCTGGAAAAACTATCCGAAATTTCGTGGAGATTCGAAGTTTAGTACATGGCTTTATAGAGTTGCGTTAAATACAGCTATTTCTTTGTATAGAAAATCTACTCGAACAATTAAAACACAAAACTATAGCGATTTAGCTTATAAGATTGAAACCAAAGGATATGATGCTACTCAAGATGAGCAATTGAAAGCGTTATACAGCGCAATTCATAGGCTAAATGATATAGATAAAGCGCTGATATTTTTATATCTTGAAAATAAAAACTATGATGAAATCTCTGAAACTCTAGGAATTACTAGTGTAAACGCAAGAGTAAAAATGAATAGAGCTAAAGAAAAAATAAAAAATATTTTAAACTCATAGAAATGGATGTATTAGATAACTATAAAAAAGCTTGGAAAGATCAGACTGATAGTAGTACCAAATTATCTGCTTCAGAAATTTATAAACTTGCACACTCTAATTCATCCTCTATTGTAAAATGGATTTTTATTATTGGACTATTGGAGTTTATCTTATTAAATTCTCTGTATCTATTTGTAGATTTAGAAGATGCAAATAAAACTTACTCAGATTTAGGTATTGTCGATATTGTGTGGTACTCTCAAATTATTTGTTACCTAGTACTTTTTTACTTCCTATATCAATTTTACATGAATTATAAAAATATATCTGTTGTAGAATCTACAAAAGGACTTTTAACCAAAATTATAAAAACAAGAAAAACGGTAAGAAACTATGTTATCTTTAATTTAGCGTATGTTGTTTTTGTTATTGTAACTGTTACTTCAGCCGTTCTTTTTAATAGCAACGAATATCCATTTAACACATCACAAAGTATTTGGTTTGTTTTAATAATGTTCTTTATAACAATTATTTTTGTGGGGTTATTTTATCTTTTTTACCAACTTCTTTACGGAATACTACTTAAAAAATTACATAAAAACTACCGAGAAATTGCGACTCTTGATGATAAATAAAGAACTTTTAAAAATTCTTTAACGTCTCTAATAATTTTTGGTGCATTTGTTCTGTGTAGTTTAAATGTGTTACTATTCTAATTCTTCCCTCTCCCATAGGTGTTAGTAAAATATTTTTCTCACGCATTTTAAGTATAAAGTTTGTGTCACCAATGTTGCTATCAACATAAAAAATAACAATATTAGTTTCTACTGGTGCTACTTTTGTAACATAAGAAACAGCTGATAATACAGCTGCAATTTCTTTAGCTTTCTTATGATCTTCTGCAAGTCTATCTACATGATAGTCTAAAGCATATATACCAGCAGCTGCTAAAAAACCGACTTGCCTCATGGCGCCTCCAAATAATTTTCGCACTCGTAGCGCCTTAGAAATATGCTCTTTAGAACCTAATAATACAGAACCAATTGGGGCCCCTAAACCTTTAGAAAGGCAAATAGAAATAGTATCAAATAATTTTCCGTATTGAACTGGATTTTCATTTTTGGCTACTAAAGCATTAAATAATCTAGCTCCGTCCAAATGAAATGCCAAATTATTACTTGTAGCAACTTTTTGTATTTTTTCTAACTCCGAAAATTGCCAACAAGCTCCTCCTCCTTTATTTGTGGTATTTTCTATACAAACTAAACTAGCATTTGGCACATGAATATCTGATCTTCCTGCAACAGAATATTCTAACTGATCTGCAGTAAACATGCCTCTTTTTCCATCTATCAACTTACAAGTTACACCAGAGTTAAAAGCCGCTCCACCACCTTCATAATTATAAACGTGCGCATATTTATCACAAAAAAGCTTATCTCCTGGGCGAGTATGAATATTTATTGCTGCCTGATTTGCCATCGTACCGGATGGAAAAAACAATGCAGCTTCCATTCCAAAAAGCTTTGCCATTTTTTCTTGTAAAGCATTTACAGTCGGATCGGCATTAAAAACATCATCTCCAACTTTTGCCTGCATCATGGATTCTAACATTCCTTCTGTTGGTTTTGTAACCGTATCAGAAATTAAATCTATAATCATTTATCTAGTATTTAGAAAAAATTAATAACTACCAATTGGCGAACCATCTGGTATTTGTGGTGCTTTATTCTTTTGAAAGCTAGCTGGGTTTTTCTCAAAATCATCAATCATCTTTATTAAAGAAACATTATATACTTTCTGAATGCCCGTTTTTGTGGTGTTTTTTAGAAACAACTTAATATTTTCTAGTTTAGCTCTTATAATAGCATTTACCTGGTAATATTGTTGTTTATTATTAGCTAAGTAAAACAACTGCTCTAGCACTTTAACATTTATTACATGCTGCAACTCCTGATAATAGGTGTCTTTATGTTGCTTTTTTAAAGTTTTTGCAACTAATTCGTCTATTAACTCTTCTAATCCTAACTGACTTTTCTGCAAACTTTTATGATTTACAAGTCTCGACATTCTTTGTGGGTGCAACAATAAGTCTAAAGTCATTTCAGCAGCAGTTTCTACAGCTCCAAAAGCATCAAATTCTACTCCTAAATTACTTTTAAAAGATTCTCTTGTTCTTCCATACCCAATAGCTCTTGGTGGAAATAAAGAAAGTTTATCTTTAGGTATGGCTATTTCATCTAATTGTAACGTTTGCAAAACTGCTTGTAAAGCAACACGTTCTGTAGTTCCAGAAATGCGTTTAACAACTGTTTGATTTCCTCCTTTTACAGCATAAGAGTAATCTAAACCACCAATTAATTTTGTAGTTGCCTCTGTTTGGTATCTGTGGAAAAAATATAGAGGAACAAAAACATCCTCTAAAACACTGTAAGGTTCATTATCTTTAATATTGTCTGTTGAAAAATTAGCAATTGCATTTTTTCTGATTTTTAAAACCGAATATAACTCATCGTGAATATTAGCTCCGTTATCCCATAAGTGAGCTGCTGAACTTGCACTTCCTTGTGATCTAGCATCTTGGTCCGACAAGTATTTTAATCCTTTTCGAGTAGCTTCTTCTAAAATAGTGTTAAGTGCTTTGTCTTCGTTGATATCCTCAGGGAAATCTTGATAAAAATACTGAACAATAACTTTATCCCATTCTCCAATCTTAGTATCGTAAGCATCAGAAAAATCTATAGTTCCATCACTTTTTAACCTAAATTTCGGATGCGGGTAATCCATTACCGAACTTCTTCCGTTTGTGCTTGCTGCAAAATTATGAGCAAAACCTAAAGTATGTCCGATTTCATGGGCAGATAGTTGCCTTATTCTAGCTATTGCCATTTCCAACGCATGAGTATCGTTAACCTTATTATTTTTGTAAGGCGCTTCTAGTGCCTGTGCTATAAGAAAATCTTGACGAATTCTTAAACTTCCCAAACTTACGTGGCCTTTTATAATCTCTCCAGTTCGAGGGTCTGAAATGCTCCCACCATAACTCCAACCTCTTGTAGATCTGTGAACCCATTGCACTACGTTATATCTTACATCTAAAGGGTCTGCGCCTTCTGGTAACATTTTAATCTGAAAAGCATTTTTATATCCTGCAGCCTCAAATGCTTGGTTCCACCAACTTCCTCCCTCTAAAAGTGCCGTTCTAACAGGCTCGGGTGTTCCATTATCTAAATAATAAATAATTGGTTTTATAGGTTCAGAAACCTTGGTACTCGGGTTCTTTTTTTCTAACCTATGTCTATAAATAAATTGCTTTTTTATAGATTCATTTACAGGAGAGGCATAATCTAAATAAGACATTGCATAACCACCAGACCGAGTATCGAATTTTCTAGGTTTGTAATTCGTATCTGGTAGTGCCACAAAAGAGTGATGTTGATGAACAGTTAAAAGGTTGGCGTTGGGCGTTACACTTCTTATACTATATCCTTTCGGACTTCCTTTAAAAGTTAGCATTACATCAAACTCAACATTTTTAGGAAATGCTTTGGTTCGCTCTAGATTAAAAGCAGACCTAGAAAAATCTAAATTGTAATTACCCTGTCCTTTTCTAGATAAAGTAGTAGAAACGCCATGGGCATCTCTCATTAAAAAAGAGCTAGCATCTACTAAAAAAATGCCGCTTTTTTCTTCTTTAATTACAAAGCCATGAAGAACAGATTTTGCAAAAGCTTCTTTTACAGACTGTTTCTCTAGGGTATTGTTTGTAATTGCTCTGTAGTTTAAATTTGGCTGAATTAACAGTAACTTGTTTCCAGCTTTCTTAAAAAACACCACTGCTCCGCCGCCTAGCTGACCTCTATCTAGGCCAATATCATTAGAGCCAACACCTTCAGATAAAGCATTTACATATAAAAACTCTGAATTTAATTTTTCAACTTGCAAAAATATTTTATCTGTATTTTCATCGTAATAAAAAGTAAAATATCCCTGAAATTTTGTAATTCCCTTTTGGAGTTTATTTATATTCTTATCAATAAAAAATTGAGAAAAAGTGTTTAACGAAACATAAAATAGTAGTAGGAAAAAAAGCGATTTTTTCATGTGTAAATAATTTTTCTAAAATTATAAAAATCCAACACAGAAACAAAAGAATATTTTAATAAAAAAATAGCTATTTATATATTTTTTAAGAATTTACTGTTAGGTATTTTATGTAAGCTATTTAGATTTGTTTACTTTTGATTTTAACTATGATTACACAAGAACAACTAAAAAATATAGGTGCCAGAATAACCAAACTAAAATCTTATCTAGAGATTGACAAAAAGTTAATTGAAATTGCCAATGAAGAGGAAAAAACGGCAAATCCAGATTTTTGGAATGACCCGAAAGCGGCAGAAATTTTAATGAAAGAACTAAGATTAAAAAAGAAATGGGTAGAAGATTATGAAAAAACAATTTCTTTGTATGAAGATCTTCTAGTACTTTACGATTTTTATAAAGAAGGTGAAATAGAGGAACATGAAATTGAAGTTCAATTTGAAAAAGCAAGTACTTTTTTAGAAGATTTAGAATTTAAAAACATGCTGTCTGAAGAAGGAGATTCTCTTTCTGCAACCATACAAATAAATGCTGGAGCAGGTGGAACAGAAAGCTGTGATTGGGTAGAAATGCTTTCTAGAATGTACACAATGTGGGCCGAAAAGCAAGGCTACAAACTAAAAACACTAAATTATCAGGCAGGAGATGTAGTTGGTATAAAAACAATTACTATAGAAGTTGAAGGAGATTATGCCTTTGGATGGTTAAAAGGTGAGAATGGTGTTCATCGACTAGTTCGTATTTCTCCGTTTGATTCAAATGGAAAAAGACACACAACTTTTGGTGCTGTTTATGTTTTTCCGGTAGCTGATGATTCTATAGAAATAGATATAAATCCGGCAGATATAGAGATAATTACTGCCAGGTCTAGTGGTGCTGGTGGGCAAAATGTTAATAAGGTAGAAACTAAAGTTCAGCTTACACACAAACCTACTGGAATTCAAATATCTTGCTCTAATTCGCGTTCTCAACATGACAATAGAGCTACTGCCCTTAAAATGTTAAAATCTCAACTATATGAAATTGAATTACAAAAAAGACAAGCCGCAAGAGATGAGATAGAATCTGGAAAATTAAAAAATGAGTGGGGAAGCCAAATTAGAAACTATGTAATGCATCCTTATAAATTAGTTAAAGATGTTAGAACTGCTCATGAAACAGGTAATGTAGACAATGTTATGAACGGAGATATCAATCCGTTTTTAAAATCGTATTTAATGATGAATGGACAAAAAAACAGCCAATAACTCAAATTATGCTAAAAATATACCACAATCCAAGATGCAAAAAATCTAGAGAAGGTCTAGAAATATTAGAAAACTCCTCTTTGAAATTTGAGGTTGTAAAATACCTAAGTACAGCTATATCCAGAGACGAACTTACTAATTTAATAGTACAATTAGGTATACCTCCTATAGAACTTATTCGGAAATCAGAAAAAATTTGGAAAGACAATTACAAAGACAAAAAACTATCTGATAAAGAACTTATATCTGCCATGATAGAAAACCCTAAACTAATAGAAAGACCCATTGTAACAAATGGAAAAAAGGCAGTAATTGGTAGACCTAAAGAAAGAATACTTACAATTATTTAAAGGTAAAAGAACGTAATTAATGTTAAAAAACAATTGTTTAACGTTTAATTAACTTTGTAAAATTTAAAATAAAATGAACTTTACGCTTTTAATTAAAAAGCTAAGTTTTGACAAGAAAATTTTTACTTATCATTTTTTGTATTGTAGTTACTTCTTTATCATTCGGACAAGAAACAACAAATAACACAATTACCATTTCAGGAAAAATTGTAGATGCTACTACGAAACAGCCTTTAGAATACGCAACTATCATTCTAAAAAACACAAAAACTCAAGAAATATCTGGAGGAATTACTGATTTAGAAGGTAAATTTAATATTAAAACTCCAAAAGCCAGATATGCAATAAGTATCGAATTTATTTCTTTTAAATCGAAAAAGTTTCCAGAAGAAAATATTACTTCAAACAAAAATTTTGGAGTCATAGAATTAAAAGAAGATACAGATAGCCTAGATGAGATTGTAATTGTTGCCGAAAAAACTACGGTAGATATTCGTTTGGATAAAAAAATATTCAATATTGGAAAAGACCTATCTATTCGTGGTGGAAATGCAAGCGATGTTTTAGGAAATGTACCCTCTGTTCAGGTAGATGTAGAAGGAAATGTTAGTTTAAGAGGAAATGAAAATGTAACTATTTTAATAGATGGAAGACCTAGCGCTCTTGTTGGTATAAATGGTGCAGAGGCATTAAGGCAAATTCCTGCAGAAGCAATTGAAAAAGTAGAAGTTATAACTTCTCCATCTGCAAGATATGACGCCGAAGGAACCGCAGGAATTCTAAACATAATTCTTCGAAAAAATAAATTAACTGGTTTTAACGGATCATTACAATTAGACTTAGGAGAACCTGCAAGAGTTGGGACAGCTTTTAATGCTAATTGGAGAACTAAAAAATGGAACTTATTTACCAACACAGGTTTTCGGTATAATGAAACACCTGGAAACGCTTTTAGCGATTCCGACTTTTTATCTCCTTCTGCAAGAAATGCAAAGGTAGTAGAAACAAGAAATTTTGGAAGATTAGGAAGATCGTTGTTTACAAGTTTTGGAGCAGAATACTATATTTCTGAAAATTCAAGTATCATAGGAAATGTTATTGTTAATACTGGAAATGATGACGATACGAATACTAACGAAATTAATAGATTTAATAACGTAGGCGATATTAATGAAGCTACCTACCGAACAGAAAGTGAAGGTGAAGATGAGCAAAGAATACAATATACATTAGATTATGTTAATAATTTTGATGGTAACGGTAAAAGATTAACTATCAATACACAATATTCTACAGAAGTAGAAGATATTTTAAATAATATAACTGAGGTAGATACGCAAATAAATTTATTAAATGATCTAGAACAAGTTATAGAAGACCAAAACGAAACAAGCGCATTATTACAAATAGATTACGTGCACCCTGTAGGAGAAAATATACAATATGAAGCTGGTTATAGGGGGAATTATAGAGACATTTTTAATAGCTTCTACTTAGCAGAAAGACAAGATTTTGTAAATAACGGTCCTTTAATTCCAGATACTGGACTTAATAACTCTTTCAATTACAAAGAACTTGTAAACGCTGCCTATTTTCAATATGGACAAAAGTTTAATAAAATATCTTTGTTGGCAGGGCTCCGATATGAAAATACTTCTTTAGAAATTACGCAAGAAACAGTAAATTCAGATAATAAAAGAACCTATGGTAATCTTTTTCCAACACTAAATATTGGCTTTGAGTTTAAAGACGGAGAAAACATCACTTTAGGCTACAACAGAAGAATAAGAAGACCCAGAGGCAGAAGCTTAAATCCGTTTCCTAGTAGATCTAGTGAAAGTAATATATACAGTGGAAACGTAAATTTGAATCCTGTAATTACAGATGCGTTAGATTTTGGTTACTTAAAACGTTGGAGCAAATTTACCCTAAGCAGCTCTGTGTATTACAACAGAAGTGAAGATAATTGGGAGAGAATACAAGAAGCTACCGGAGAAATTACCGACAACGGAGATCCAATAACCAGAAGATTTCCAATCAATTTATCAACTGAAGAAAGAGTTGGTTTAGAGTTTACCCTAAACTATAAACCTTTTAAAGCATGGAATATTAATAGTGATTTTAATTTATTTAATGTAACCAGCAAAGGCGATTACACCAATCCTGATACAAATAATACCCAAAATTTTGATTTTGAAAATACCGCCTTCTTTATTCGATTAAATCAAAAAATAACCTTACCTGGTAAAACAGACCTGCAAATAAATACCAATTATCGTGGCCCAAGCGAAAACGCGCAAACAAAAAGCAAAGGTGTTTTTAGTATGAATCTTGCAGCTAGTAAAGATTTGTTTAATGAAAAAGCTTCGTTAAGTATTAATTTTAGCGATGTTTTTAATAGCAGAATAAGTCAAAGAACTACATTTATTCCGCAATTTTTAGAGCAATACTCAGAATTTCAATGGAGAGAGCCACAATTTAGAGTTAGTTTTGTGTACCGATTTAATCAGCAGAAAAAGCAAAATAGAGGAAACAGAGGTAATAATAACGATGGTGGAGAAGATTACGAAGGATAATAACAATCTTTTGGGCGTTTAAACAGGCTATCCGTTTCAATCTTTTTTAGTAAAGTTAGGTTTAAAATTAAATCGGAATTTAAAAAAGGATTTCCACTACTATCCTTAACGCATTACTCGAACATAAAAAACCTCATTCAATAAAATTGAACGAGGTTTTTATATTAAAAGTACTATATATCGAATGCTAAAACTACTTTCCTTCTGCAGCTTCTCTTGCTTCTTTTTTTAATTTTAGGTTTCCCCAAATAGTTCCACCAATCCAATAAGGAACTACAAATGTTAATAAAAATATTAACAACCAAAAACCAGCTGTAAATATAAACATGAACAAAACCAATCCTGAGAATTGAGAAAAATCTAACATTATAATTTGTTTAAAAAGTTATATATGCAAAAATAAGATATATTTTCAAATTTTACTACCTAAATTTATTTTTTTTCATAGGTATTTAAAGCCTAAAGTCTTAAAACTATCTACATTGTTTTTTGTAAATTTGTTATACTTATAATTACAATCATTTATTATGAAATATAGAATCGAAAAAGACACCATGGGCCAAGTAAATGTGCCTGCAGACAAATATTGGGGAGCTCAAACAGAACGTTCTCGCAACAACTTTAAAATTGGTGCTGCTGGCTCTATGCCATTAGAAATTGTCTATGGTTTTGCTTATTTAAAAAAAGCCGCAGCTTTTACAAACACAGATTTGGGTGTTTTAACTGCAGAAAAAAGAGATTTAATAGCACAAGTCTGTGACGAAATTTTAGCAGGTAAGCTAGATAATCAATTTCCATTAGTAATTTGGCAAACTGGTTCTGGAACTCAATCTAACATGAATGTAAATGAAGTGATTGCCAATAGAGCTCATGAAATTGCAGGTAAAAAAATTGGTGAAGGTGAAAAAACAATTCAACCAAATGACGATGTAAACAAATCACAATCATCTAACGATACTTTCCCTACAGGAATGCATATTGCTGCTTATAAAAAAATAGTAGAAAACACCATTCCTGGTATTACTCAACTTAGAGATTCTTTACAAAAAAAAGCTGAAGAATTTAAAGAGGTTGTAAAAATTGGTAGAACCCACTTAATGGATGCAACACCACTTACTCTTGGTCAAGAGTTTTCTGGTTACGTGGCTCAATTAAACTTTGGTTTAAAAGCACTAAACAACACCTTAGCACATTTATCTCAATTAGCATTAGGTGGTACTGCTGTAGGTACAGGCTTAAATACACCTAAAGGTTACGATGTTTTGGTTGCTAAATATATTGCTGAGTTCACAGGATTACCTTTTGTAACCGCAGAAAACAAGTTTGAGGCATTAGCAGCGCATGATGCATTAGTAGAAACGCATGGTGCATTAAAACAAATTGCCGTTTCTTTAAATAAAATTGCTAATGATATTCGTTTAATGGCTTCCGGACCACGTTCTGGTATTGGAGAAATTATTATTCCTGCCAATGAGCCAGGTTCATCAATTATGCCAGGTAAAGTAAACCCTACTCAAGCAGAGGCTATAACTATGGTGTGTGCACAGGTTATAGGAAATGATGTTGCTGTTACTGTTGGTGGTACACAAGGTCATTATGAGCTTAATGTTTTTAAACCTATGATGGCCGCAAACGTATTACAATCTGCACAATTAATAGGTGATGCTTGTATTTCTTTTGAAGAGAATTGTGTAGCTGGTATTAAACCAAATTACACCAGAATAAAAGAGCTTGTTAATAATTCTTTAATGCTAGTAACTGCACTAAACACAAAAATAGGATACTACAAAGCCGCAGAAATAGCAAATACAGCACATGAAAATGGTACAACTTTAAAAGAAGAAGCCGTACGTTTAGGATATGTAACTCCAGAACAATATGATGATTGGGTTAAACCAGAAGAAATGACTGGAAGCTTGAAAGAGTAAAAAAATACTATCATAAAAAAAGTCCGAAGATAAACTCGGACTTTTTTTATGATTAAATACAAATTATATTAAGAGGCGTTTTGCTTTTTAATTAAATTTAAAGCAGAACCTTCATTATACCACTCTATCTGACCTTCGTTATACGTATGGTTTGCTAAAATAGTATCCTTTGTTCCATCTGCATGAACTACTTCTAGAGTTAATGGTTTCCCTGGAGCAAAATCTTTTAAATCAACAAAGTTAAAAGTATCATCTTCTTGAATTAAATCATAATCTGCTTCATTCGCAAAAGTTAAACCTAACATTCCTTGCTTCTTTAAATTAGTTTCGTGAATTCTTGCAAAAGACTTTACTAAAACTGCGGCAACGCCCAAATGCCTTGGCTGCATTGCTGCATGCTCTCTAGAAGAACCTTCACCATAGTTATGATCTCCCACAACTATCGTTTTTATACCTTCTTTTTTGTAAGCCCTTTGTGTAGCAGGAACCGCATCATACTCTCCTGTTAATTGGTTTTTAACGAAGTTTGTCTTGCCATTAAAAGCATTAACAGCTCCTATAAGGGTGTTGTTGGCAATATTATCTAAATGTCCTCTAAAACGCAACCATGGTCCTGCCATAGAAATATGATCTGTAGTACATTTTCCTTGTGCTTTAATTAATAATTTTGCTCCAGTAATAGAATTTCCTAATGGTGTAAATGGAGCTAATAACTGTAACCTTTCAGAATCTTCTTTCACTGCTATCTGAACATGGCTTCCATCTTCCTCTGGTGCTAAATACCCATCATCTTTAACCTCAAATCCTTTAGGCGGTAATTCCCAACCCGTTGGCTCATCTAACATAACTTCTTCTCCATTTTTATTGATTAAAGTATCTGTCATTGGATTAAAATCTAATCGCCCGGCAATTGTTACTGCTGCTACCATTTCTGGAGATGCCACAAAAGCGTGTGTATTTGGGTTTCCATCTGCACGTTTTGCAAAGTTTCTATTAAAAGAATGAATAATAGAGTTTTTAGGTGCATTCGCTGGATCTGAATATCTTGCCCACTGCCCTATACAAGGACCACATGCATTGGTAAATATTTTAGCATCTAATTTTTCAAAAATTCCTAAAATACCATCTCTGTCTGCAGTATATCTTACTTTTTCAGAACCAGGATTAATTCCGAATTCAGCTTTAATACCTAAACCTTTATCTATAGCTTGTTGCGCTATTGAAGAGGCTCTTGATAAATCTTCATAAGAAGAATTGGTACAAGAACCGATTAAACCCCATTCAACTTTTAATGGCCAACCGTTCTCGTTTGCTTTATCAGTCATATCTTTTCCAGCCTCTGTAGATAAGTCTGGTGTAAAAGGGCCATTTAATAATGGCTTTAATTCAGATAAGTTTATTTCTATTACTTGGTCGAAATAGTTTTCTGGATTTGCGTACACTTCTGCGTCTCCTGTTAAATATTCTTTTACTTTATTGGCGGCATCTGCTACATCACTTCTATCGGTAGCACGTAAATAACGCTCCATAGATTCGTCATAACCAAAAGTAGAAGTTGTAGCACCTATTTCTGCTCCCATATTACAAATGGTTCCTTTTCCGGTACAAGACATCGACTCTGCTCCAGGTCCAAAGTATTCTACAATTGCTCCAGTTCCTCCTTTTACAGTTAAAATATCTGCTACTCTTAGAATTACGTCTTTTGGGGCAGTCCAACCAGAAAGTTTTCCTGTTAATTTAACACCGATAAGTTTTGGAAACTTTAATTCCCAAGGCATTCCTGCCATTACGTCTACTGCATCTGCACCACCAACACCTATAGCTACCATTCCTAATCCTCCAGCATTTACTGTATGAGAATCGGTTCCAATCATCATTCCTCCAGGAAATGCATAATTTTCTAATACCACTTGATGAATAATTCCTGCACCTGGCTTCCAAAATCCTAAACCATATTTATTAGAAACTGATTCTAAAAAATTAAACACTTCATTACTAGTATTTAAGGCAGATTGCAAATCTGAACCTGCTCCATTTTTAGCTTGTATTAAATGATCGCAATGTGTAGTTGTTGGAACTGCTACTTTAGATTTACCTGCTTGCATAAACTGCAATAATGCCATTTGAGCAGTAGCATCTTGAAGAGCAATTCTGTCTGGAGCAAAGTCTACATAATCTGCTCCTCTTGAAAAAGCTTTATTTGTAGTTCCGTCCCAGAGATGAGAATATAAAATTTTCTCTGCTAAAGTTAAAGGTTTCCCTGTAACATTTCGTGCTGCATCTACACGTTCTGCAACGTTTGCATACACTTTTTTGATCATATCAATATCAAATGCCATATCTATTTTCTATTTTTAATATTTACTGTAACTACAAAACTACGTTTTTTCTATTAATTTTAAAAAATAAATAATAGATAGCAGTAATTAATGAATAAGAAAAAGCTATCTAATTATTTTTATGAAAATTCAACAACAAAAACAATAAATACTCTTAAAATAATGGAGATTCCATAAAATAAAAAAGCAGGCTAATAAGCCGAATCCTGTACCTTAAAAAGGCTCTTATCATTTATCTAGCTCTAAAATTACTCTTAGAGTCTATCTGCCTACCCTTTAGAATCGAGCGAGTAGCTCTCAAGCTCTAATATACATGGCATTGCATCGTATAGAGTTTACCTGGTTTCACTACAGCCGAACTGTACTTGCTTTCTGTTGCACTGGTCCTCGACTTACGTCGGACGGATGTTATCCGCTATACTACTCTGTGATGTTCGGACTTTCCTACATATGTAAATATGTCGATAAGATAAGCCTGCTTATTTTATGGTTGTGCAAAATTACTACTTTTATTTCATAAAAAAACCCACTCAATAAATTGAGTGGGAAAAATTGCTATGAAAAAGAAAAAGTGTTGCTGATTTCTCAACAACACTGCAAATATATGTTTTTTAGTTATACAAAAAAATATTTTCAACTTTTTTTGTATGAAATCGTAATTTTTTAACGAAATGTTATGAAAACATATCTTTTACCTTCTCGAAAAACGACTTATCACTGTTATTCGGACTTGGAGTAAAATTATCATCTTCTAACATTTTCTCGAAAAACTGCTTTTGCTCTTTATTTAGTTCTTTGGGAGTCCAAACATTTATATGAATTAGAAAATCTCCTGTGCCATATCTTTCAATACTTGGCAACCCTTTGCCTTTTAATCTTAAAATTTTTCCAGATTGTGTACCAGGCTCAATTTTTATTTTTACTTTTCCAGAAACGGTGTCTACTTCTTTGCTTGCTCCAAGTACGGCTTCAGAAAAATTAATATACAAATCATAATGTATATTTGTTCCTTCTCGTTTAAGAGTTTGATGCGGTATTTCTTCAATTAACACCAATAAATCTCCTGAAATGGCATTTTTACCCGGTGCATCATTTCCTTTACCACCAACTTTTAGTTGTACACCCTCGGAAACTCCTGCAGGAATATTTATAGAAACAGTTTCTTCTTTAACAATTAAACCTTGAGCATCTGCTCCGTTTGGCTTAGAACTCATTGTTTCTCCAGCACCAGAACAAGTACTACAAGTTGTAGCTGTTTGCATTCTTCCTAAAATAGTGTTTGTTACACGCATTTGCTGACCAGATCCATTACAAGTAGCACATGTTTTGTAAGAAACTCCGTTTGCTTGTACTTTTCTACGAACTTTTACTTTCTTCTCTACCCCTTTTGCAATCTCTTCTAAAGTAAGCTTTACACGAATTCGCA
Source organism: Polaribacter tangerinus (assembly GCF_038024095.1). Classification (NCBI taxonomy): domain Bacteria; kingdom Pseudomonadati; phylum Bacteroidota; class Flavobacteriia; order Flavobacteriales; family Flavobacteriaceae; genus Polaribacter; species Polaribacter tangerinus. The sequence goes on from NZ_CP150668.1 coordinate 474,783, forward strand.
TATTACTCCCTTTTACTCTAGCTTGTCTTTGGCCACCTCCGCCAAAGCCACCGAAACCTCCGCCAAAGCCACCGCCACCGAAAATATCTCCAAACTGGCTAAATATGTCATCCATATTCATGCCTCCGCCACCAAAGCCACCACCTCCTTGTGGTCCGTCAAAGGCAGCATGACCATATTGGTCATATCTCGCTTTCTTATTTTCGTCACTTAAAATTTCGTAGGCTTCAGCTGCTTTTTTAAAATTTTCTTCTGCAACTTTATCATCCGGATTTTTATCTGGATGATACTTAATTGCCATTTTTCGATAAGCTTTTTTAATTTCAGCTTGAGAAGCATTCTTAGAAATGCCAAGTATTTCGTAATAATCTTGTTTTGCCATCTTGTTGTTTTAAGTGGTTAATTTCTATAAACTATTAAAATATGAAAAGTAAGTTTATAGACTAACTACTGGGTTTTCATTTATTGTCCGATAACTACTTTTGGATATCTGATAATTTTATCACCTAGTTTATATCCTTTTTCTACACAATCAATAACTTTCCCTTTAAGGTCCTCTGAAGGAGCTGGAATTTGAGTAATAGCCTCATGAAGCTCTGCATCAAAAACGTCTCCAGAATTTGTTTCTATTCTCGACAAACCTTTTTGCTCTAGCGTATTGTAAAACTTTTGATAAATTAACAACACACCTTTTCTCAACTCTTCTGCTTCTTTATCTTCTTCTATATGTGACAGAGCTCTTTCGAAGTCATCAATAACTGGCAGTAAAGATGTCATTACTTCCTGACCAGCTGTCTTATATAGTTCTATTCTCTCTTTGGTAGTTCTTTTTTTGTAGTTTTCGAACTCTGCAAATAAGCGCAAAAATTTATCTTTTTCTGCCTGAATTAGTTCCTCAGGAGTAGGTTCTTGTTTCTCTACCTCCTGCTCAACATCTTGATTTTCTTCCACTTGAGATGTCTCTTGAGATTCTAAAACTTCTTCTTCCTTTATTTTATCTTTTTTACTCATTTTAATGTAGTCGTTAAATTTCTACTTTATGTTTACAAAAATATTGCCAACAAAAAAAAAGTGTCAAACTGACACCTCTTTTTTTATATTTTAACTTTAGACCAGTTTTCACCAGTTTTTATTCGATGAATTTGCATATCGGAAACTCCAAACCTTTTGGCAATCATAGAAAGACGGTTCTTTTTATTTAACAACTGTTTTTTTATAATTTTTACCTTGCCTTCCGATAATTTTCCATAGGTAATATTTTTTCTAGACTCAATAAAAGTTGGATTTTTAAACTGATGCAACTCTTTTTCTCTTTTAGTAGCCCACTTTAAATTTTCTACTCTATTATCTTTTTTATCGTAATTGAGATGAATTACATACAGCTGATTTTCTGTTTCTTTTTTTAAAAAATGTTGCGCAACCAACTTATGTACATATCTACTTGTAGATTTTTTGTTTACCTCTTGTCGTAAAGAAACTGTTTCATATCCATTTATATAGGTAGGCTTTCTTAATTGTTCATTCTCTTTCGAACAATCTATTACACGACCATAATTAGATATTTTAAATTTAAATGAACTACAAATTTTTTCATCGAACTTCACAACTTTCCATTCTTCTTGCCATAAATTTCTTATCATACTTTAAAAGTTTAATTAATAAATTAATTCAACTTTTTCTCTTTCTTGCGTTTTTCCCCTTCTTATGTATAATAAAATAGAATATGTTAGCCTTCTATTCGTTCAATCTTTGCTCCTATAGATTTTAGTCGTTGTTCTATGTTTTCATAACCTCTGTCTATTTGTTCTATGTTGTGAATGATAGAAGTTCCTTTGGCAGATAATGCAGCTATTAATAATGAGATACCTGCTCTAATATCTGGTGATGTCATTTTTGTTGCTTTTAATGAGCTTTCAAAATTCATACCAATAACCGTAGCTCTGTGTGGGTCACACAAAATTACTTTTGCTCCCATGTCTATCAACTTATCAACAAAAAATAATCGGCTTTCAAACATTTTTTGATGAATTAAAACAGTCCCTTTGGCTTGTGTAGCTATTACCAAAACGATACTTAACAAGTCTGGTGTAAAACCAGGCCAAGGTGCATCTGCAACTGTAAGTACTGAACCATCTATATAATTTTGAATTTCGTAAGACTTTTGTGCAGGTATGTAAATATCGTCTCCTTGTCTTTCTAATGTAATTCCTAGTTTTCTAAAAACACTTGGTATTTGTCCTAAATTATCCCAACTTACATTTTTTATAGTAAGTTCAGATCTGGTCATTACTGCAACGCCAATCCAAGAACCAATTTCTATCATATCGGGTAAAACAGAATGTTCACAACCTCCTAATTTTTCGACACCTTCGATAGTTAATAAATTAGAACCAACTCCGCTAATTTTAGCTCCCATTGCATTCAGCATTTTAGAAAGTTGCTGAATATATGGCTCGCAGGCTGCGTTATAAATTTTTGTCGTGCCTTTTGCTAAAACTGCCGCCATTAAAATATTGGCTGTTCCTGTTACAGAAGCTTCGTCTAACAACATATCTACACCATGCAACTCTTCGGCTTCTACGCCATAAAAATGCTCTTCTTTGTTATATCTAAATTTTGCACCTAACTTAATAAATCCTTCAAAATGAGTATCTAAACGTCTTCTACCTATTTTATCTCCACCTGGTCTAGGAATATAACCTTTACCAAATCTTGCTAAAAGCGGTCCAACAATCATAATAGAGCCTCTTAAAGAGCTACCATCTTTTTTAAAATCTTCAGACTCTAAGTAAGGTAAATTTATATTATCAGCCTGAAAAGCATATGAATTTTTGGTAAGCTTCTCTACTTTTACTCCAAGCTCACCAAGAATAAAAATCAATTTATTTACATCAATAATATCTGGCACATTATGCACAACAACCCTTTCTGGGGTTAACAAAACTGCACATAAAATCTGTAATACTTCGTTTTTTGCTCCTTGTGGCGTTATGGTTCCTTTTAACGTATGCCCACCTTCTATCTTAAATGATGCCATGAACTATTATCGTTTTCTGTTTTTATTTTGATTGTTGTGATGTGATTTCTTATGATTAGAGTTTTTAGAAGTATTCTGCCCCTGAGAGTTTCTTTTTCTTAATAAATTCTTGCTATCAGACAACGTTTCATCTGTCTCTCTAATATCAATTTTGCCATCAGATAAGTCGTATAAATGCTTAAAAATAACTACATCATCTACCGTGTCTTTATTCCAATTCAAATAGCACTTTTTCATGTGATTTGCTATGGTAAAAATTAAGGCCTCTTTTTTTTCTCCATCTTCCCAACTTAATGCTATATCTATCATTGTTTGAATATTGTTACCATAGTAACGATATCTTGATGCAGATTTTGGGTACGCCAAAGATTCTGGCTTTTCTTGTAGTTCTTCTTTTGATGGTTTTGGATATGGAGAATCTACTTCTAATTTAAAATCTGCCATAATGTAGAGCTGATCCCATAGTTTATGTTTAAAATCTGGAACATCTCTTAAGTGAGGTTGTAAGTTTCCCATAACATCTACGATTGCTCTTGCCATTTTATCTCTCTCTTCTTTGCTTTCAATCTCTAAACAATGGTCTACTAGCTTTTGTATGTGTCTGCCGTATTCTGGTATTATCATTAACGGTCTTTCTGAATTGTATTCTAAATCGAATGTCATTTATAGTTTTTTGTAGTATGTTCTTTTAGCTTACTATTCTAAGGAATAAACTAAGGGGGAACAGAAACATTTGTTATGTAGTTGTTTAAGGCTGCAAAATAGCAAATTATTTTTAGTTTACAGTATCATTTTAACCAATAACTTTCAATTTCGCAAATTGTAATAGTAATTTCTTTTTTCCTGCAGTTGCAAACTGAATTTCAGCTTTTTTATCAGGTCCTTTTCCTTCAATTCCTAAAACAGTTCCTTTACCAAACCTATTGTGTTCTACAATATTTCCTACAGTAATATCGCCATCAAAAAGATTCATTTTTGTACTTACTTGTGTTACTTTTTTTAAGTTTTTTGGCAAAACAACTTCTTTCTTTTTAGAAAGTTCTCTCTCCATTTTTTTTCGCTGAATTGGTTTTTGAAAGCGGATTCCTTTTGGTGCATCCTCAAAAATACTTTTGTCTACAAACCTATTTACTGCGGGCTCAGGAACTTTTGGAGTTATATAATTTAAGTATTGATCGTCTATTTCTTCTAAAAATCTACTAGGTTCTGCATCTACTAATTTACCCCATCGATAACGTGTTTGTGCATACGTTAAATAAGCTACTTTTTCTGCTCTTGTTAATGCAACATAAAACAGCCTTCGCTCTTCCTCTAACTCGCTTCTTGTATTCATACTCATTGCAGATGGAAACAAGTTTTCTTCTAGTCCAACAATGTAAACATAAGCATACTCTAATCCTTTAGATTGATGAATAGTCATTAAAGAAACTGTAGGCTTGTCATTCTCTTTTTCTGTATCAAAATCTGTTGCCAAAGCTACATCCTCTAAAAACGAAGTTAGTGAAGCATCTTCTCCTTGCTCAATTTTATCGGTTATAAAATCTTTTATTCCGTTTAACAACTCCTGCACATTTTCTACTTTACTTACAGCCTCAGGAGTACCGTCTTTTTCTAAATCTTTAATTAGTTGTGTTTGTTTAACTACAACTTCTGCAATTTCAAAAGCATTTTTTGTGGTTGCTTCTATTTGCAATCTAAGCAACATATTTACAAAATTTTGTAGCTTATTTTTTGTTCCTGCATTAATTTTTACATCTATTTTATCGATATTTTTAATAATATAGAAAATAGATTTCTTGTAGTGATTTGCAGCAATAGTAAGTTTATCTATTGTAGTAGCTCCGATGCCACGAGCCGGATAATTGATAATTCGCTTTAACGCCTCTTCATCGTTCGGATTGATTAGTATACGTAAATAAGACAAAATATCTTTTATTTCTTTTCGCTGATAAAAAGAAATTCCTCCATAAATTTTATAGTCTATATTCTTCTTTCTCAGTGCATCTTCAATAGCTCTAGATTGAGAGTTTGTTCTGTATAAAACACAAAAGTTGCTCGCATCTAGTTGATGATTCATTTGATTTTCCCAAATAGACTGCGCTACAAAACGTCCTTCCTCTCCGTCAGAAATTGTTCGCATTACATTAATAGCGTCTCCAGAATCGTTAGAGGTCCAAACTTCTTTATCTAACTTCGTTTTGTTTTTTTCGATAACTGAGTTGGCTGCATTTACAATATTGCTGGTAGACCTGTAATTTTGTTCGAGTTTAAAGGTTTTAACATCTGGATAGTCTTTCTGAAAGTTTAAGATATTCTGAATATTGGCACCTCTAAAACTGTAGATACTCTGAGAATCGTCTCCAACAACACAAATATTACCAAATTTATCTGCCAATGCTCTAACTATTATATACTGAGAGTGGTTAGTATCTTGATACTCATCTACCATTATATACCTAAATCTATCCTGATATTTTGCCAAAACATCTGGAAAACGAGCTAGTAATTCATTTGTTCTTAGCAACAAATCGTCAAAATCCATGGCACCAGCCTTAAAACATCGGTCTACGTAATTCTTGTAAATCTCTCCTACTTTTGGCCTGCTTGCATGTAAATCGGCCTCTTGCAAATCTGAATTATTAAAGTAAGCCCTTACCGTAATTAAACTATTTTTAAAAGAAGATATTCTTCCCAAAATTTGCTTTGGTTTGTATCTTTCTTTATCTAAATTCATTTCTTTAATTATACTCGTAATCAATCGAACTGAGTCTTGCGTATCATAAATAGTAAAATTAGATGGAAAGCCAAGTTTATCTGCCTCAGCTCTAAGAATTCGTGCAAAAACAGAATGAAAAGTACCCATCCATAAATTCATTGCCTCGCTATTTCCTACCACAGAAGCAATTCTTGCTTTCATCTCTTTAGCTGCTTTATTTGTAAATGTTAGCGATAAAATATTAAACGAATCTACGCCTTGTTTCATCAAGTGAGCTATTCTGTATGTTAGCACACGTGTTTTACCAGAGCCAGCACCAGCAATAATAATCATTGGGCCATCTTTCTGTAAAACTGCTTGCTTTTGGGCTTCGTTTAAAGAATTTAAGTAACTATTCAAGAGATATTTTTTTACAAGTATTTAAAGTGTGAAATTAGCCAAACTATTCGTTTTTTTAAAGAATGATTCCTCTTTTTTATTCACAAGTTATTAGTAGGTTTTAATGTTTGTAGCTGCATTTTTATCTGTTAATTAATAGATAATTAAAAATATCTGCTAATAGACAGATAAACAAAAATATCTGCTTACTAGCAGATATTTTTGTTTTTCAACATCATAAAAGTTATATTTGTGTAATAAAATGTTTTTTATGATAAGTATTTTAACGGGAGATATTATAGATTCAAGAAAAAAAAGTAGCACTATTTGGCTAGATGCGCTCAAAGAAATATTGCAAACTTTTGGGTCATCACCAAAAAATTGGCAAATTTATAGAGGAGATAGTTTTCAATTGATCATAAATAATGCTGATGAAGGGATACATGCTGCGCTAAAAATAAAATCTTACTTAAAAAAAAGAGCCAATACAAATGTTAGAATTGGGATTGGAATAGGAAAAAAAAATTCTAAAAACACAGCTATTACAGAATCGAATGGAGAGGCTTTCGTAAATTCTGGTATTGCTTTTGACACGTATTTAAAAAAACAAAATATCGCCATAAAAACTCCTTGGCAAGATATAGATGAAGCCATAAACATTGCGCTAGAGCTAGCTCTTTTAACTGCCGATTTTTGGACACAAAATTCTGCCGAAGTTTTTAATTTATCTCTAGAAAATAACGAAATAACCCAAAAAGAAATTGCAGGTATTTTAGGTATTACGCAAGGTAGAGTAAGCGAACGGCAAAAGCGAGCAGGCTCTGAACCTATTTTGAAACTAGAAAAATATTTTAGAAAAATAGTTCAACAAAAAAATAATTAATATGATTTTATTTTTAAAATTATTGCTAACTCATATTCTGGGTGACTTTGTTTTTCAAACAGAAATGCAAATCAAAGACAAAGAAAAAAATAAAATTAAATCTTTACAACTATACATTCATATAGCCATTCACACCCTTTTATTGTTACTAATTTTAGATTTTAGTATAAAAAAATATTGGCTAGGTATTGCAATTATTATCATTTCTCATTATTTTTTTGATGTTGTAAAAGCCTACTATCAGCAGAAAAAAAATAAAAGAATATGGTTTTTCATAGATCAAGGATTACACTTAACAGCAATACTAATTGTGACAAATATTTACAGCGATATCAATTTTTATTTTACAGACCTTTTAACTACAAAAGTACTGCTGTTTGTAGTATCGCTTCTGTTAGTTACAAGTTTTTCTGCGGTGGTAATAAAAGTTGTAATAACTCAATGGAATCCTGAAAGTAAAAAACAGCATGATGATTCTTTAGCAAAAGCAGGGCGTTATATTGGAATCTTAGAACGCTTATTTGTTTTTACATTCATTATTACAAATAACTGGCAAGCTATTGGATTTTTGTTGGCTGCAAAATCCGTTTTTAGGTTTGGCGATTTAACTTCTGCAAAAGACAGAAAATTAACAGAGTATATTTTAATTGGTACTTTACTAAGTTTTGGCTTGGCGGTATTAATAGGTGTTTTATATTTACAAGTAATAAAGAATATATAATTTATGGAACAAACTATTTTAGAGAGTTTTGCTTACGTTTTACCTTCACTAGTTACAGGTTTGGTAGCATATTACATGTTTAACGGCTTTCTTGTTACTACAATTAATGAGAAAAAAATTCAACTATTGGCACAACAAAAAAAAGAAAGTTTACCAATTAAACTGCAAGCCTACGAACGCTTACTTTTATTTTGTGACCGAGTAAACCCAATAAAAATACTCATGAGAATACCACCAATTTCCAACGAAACTAAAGATTATTTAGAGTTGTTAATTGCTAATATTAATCAGGAATTTGAACATAATTTAGTTCAGCAAATATATGTATCAGACGAAACTTGGACAGCTGTTTTAGGTGCAAAAAATGCAGTTATCAATAAACTGAAACAGGCTGCCGAAGAGTCTTCTACCGCCAACAACTTTAGAGAAAATATATTAATAGATTATTCGAAAATACTTCCTCCAACCGAAACAGCAATTATTCTCATAAAAAAAGAAGTAAAAACATTATTGTAAAAAAGCCTTCATTAAGAAGGCTTTTATAAGAATAGGCACTAAAAGTTCATATTCACTAAAACTGTAACCTGACCCCAAGTTTATAATTTCTACCACGAGTAGAAAAGCCTAATATATCATCATAGTCTTCATTTAATAAATTGGTAATTGCAGCAAAAATAGTTGCTGTACCGTTCAATAATTTATAGTTTGCCATAAAATCTAAAACCTCATAACGCTCTAAAATAACATCTTCACCCGCTGCTCCGAAAGAACCATACCTATCAAAAATATTTCTTTCACCAACATTTCTGTAGGTAAAGTTTAAAGTGGCGTTTTTTAACGGAGTTATTGATGTTGTAGCAACAAGCTTATTTTTTGGAATATAATCGTCAAAATCTTCAAATTTTTCTCTATCAATATAAGTGTAAGCGGCACTAAAAGCTAAAAAATCTGTAGCTACAAAATTAGAACTGAACTCAAAACCATTTGCTTCAGATGAAGCGTTTGTATATTTAAAAGTAGTATTATCAAAAATAATAGCTGCGGTTTCTTTTCTGTTAAAATAAACTAAATCAATAGAAAACTTATCTTTAAAATCGTACTCTAAGCCAAGCTCAAAAGTTTCATTCGACTCCGGATTTAAGTTGATATTCCCAGAAAAACCATCATATAATTGATACAAACTTGGTGCAATAAAAGCAGTATTAAATGAAGTTAGTAATTTTACCTGATGATGATTTTTAATAGTTAAATTATACGCTAAATTAGCATCATAAACGAATTTATTACCGTAAACATTATGCATATTTAAACGTCCTCCTGCATTTGCAGAAAGCCCGTTTTCTGCCATGTAAACTAGACTAAAATAAGGATCTACAGTATAAAAATTTGCAGTTTCTTTGGCTATTGTAGCAAATGGCGTGATGGTATTATTACTGTGAATTTGATAATTGACACCTGTAATTAACTGAACTTTTGACGAAAATTCATACTTATTAACCAAATCAACAAATACACTTCTACCTACAAATTCATAGGAATCTAAGGTATTAGAAAAAGAATTAAATTGATTAAAATTACGTTCTACAATAGTAGCAGACGATAGTAAATAAAGCGTACCTTTTGCATAGTTATATGAAGGTTTTATACCAAACCTAAACTGTTCGTTTGCTCCAGTGTTTAATTTGTGGTCTAAAAATGCCCCTGCATCAAAATCGTATTCGAATGCATCATAATTAAAAAAAGAAGCGATGTTTATATTATCATTTAAAGAATAATCTACTTTTAATAATCCGTTTTTTGCATAATAACTATCTTCTTCAAATTGTTTATTAGTGGTACTTTTAGCCGAAGACATTCCGTCTACACCAGTTAAACTAAAAGAACCTAAAAAAGCAAATTTTCCGATGGTACCGTTTAAGTTAATATTTTGATTTCTGTCAGATAGCGTATTTTTAGAAATATTAGCAGTGTTATTTGTTCCTAAACTAACTTCGTAAGTACCCGAAATATTTTTACTTGTTGCTTTTTTTAAGATTATATTAATTACGGCGGTAGCTGCACCAGAACCATACAAAGCCGAGGCTCCTCCTTTTAAAATTTCTATGCTTTCTATCTGATTTACAGTGAGTAAACGTAAATCAAACTCTTGATTAATTGCAGATTGATCGGTAACTGGAACTCCATCTATCAATACCAAAACTTGCCTTGCTCTACCTCCTCTAACATTGATACCTCTAGGTTCGGAAGGATTTGAATTTACACCTCTCACATCTATACCGACTACCGAATTTAAAACCTCTATAACCGTTTTACCAGCATTGTTTTGTAACTGTTTTTGAGAAATTGTGTGTATTACTTTTCCTGTATTCTCCTTTTTTAATTGAAACTTTGTAGCAGTAATAACCACCTCTTTTAAGGTGTCTGTTTTTAGAGATTCTTTTTGCACTTTTTGCGCAAAAAACTGTGTACTGATAAAGCTGCATGCAAAAACACCAGCTATACATACTTGTTTTTTCATTTTTTAATAAATTTGATTTACAATAAATCAGGTAAATTTCGTGTACGAAAATAGATTAGTACATAAACTTTTATCCCGAAAGTTTTTATATCTTGATGTTAGGCAGGTCTCCTGACTTGTTTTTATGTTATTTTGCCTTCCCATTTTTTACCGAAAACTTTCAGTGTAAACAGTGGCTAAAGTGTAAATAACATCCTCTAAAGAGGTACCAATCTAATTTGGTATTAACTTACAGTTGCGGGAACAGTTCTGGATTTTAACCAGATTCCCTTTTAATTTGATGTTTTAAAAAACATCAAAACCATACATCGCCGCAAATGTAGTTTAAAAATTTTTATTAAAGAATTTTTTGTAATCTTGTTTAAAATTTACTTTTAATGAAGCACTTTTATACATTTTTATCATACCTACTTTTTATCTTGATTTCCTTTTCTTGTAAGAAGGAAAAGTTGCAAAAATTTAAAAACGAAACTTCCAGTATTAAGTATGCAAAAGGGTTTGATATTATAACGGATAATGGTATTAAAAAACTGCTTATTAAAACACCATATAAAAATGCCACCAATAGTAAAAGTTATACTATTTTGTCTAAGAACAATAAACAAACCAACTTACAAGGTATACAAACTCCCTTAAAAAAAATAGTGGTAACCTCTACAACTCACATACCAATGTTAGAGTTATTAAATGAAGAAAAAACTATTGTGGGATTTCCATATACAAAATACATATCTGCACAAAAAACCAGAAAATTACTTTCTGAAGGTGCTATTGTAGAAGTCGGTAAAGAAAACTCACTAAATACAGAAATTATACTTTCCTTAGCTCCTGAGTTAGTTGTAGGTTATAGTGTGTCTTCTGCTGATAAAAGCCTAACAACAATAGAAAAAGCAGGAATAAAGGTTATATATAATGGCGATTGGCTCGAAGAAACACCTTTAGGCAGGGCCGAATGGATAAAGTTTTTTGGTGTATTATTTAACAAAGAAAAGAAAGCCGATAGTATTTTTAATAGCATTGAAAAAAACTACTTAGAGGCAAAAAAAATTGCCAAAAAGACAAATACAAGACCAACAGTAATTTCTGGTGCTATTATGAGTAAAGATATTTGGAGTTTACCAGGTGGCGAGAGTTTTGTTTCTTATTTTTTAGAGGATGCAAACTTATCATATTTGTTTAAAAACACTAAAGGAAAAGGAAGTTTATCATTAAGTTTTGAAACTGTTTTTGACAAAGCAAAAAATGCTGATTTCTGGATTGCACCTGGTTATTTCTCAACCAAGAATGAGCTAAAAAATGCCAATTCTAATTACCAAAAATTTAGTGCCTATAAAAATGATAAAATTTATACACCTACTACAAAAAAAGGAAAAACTGGTGGTGTTATTTATTATGAATTAGCACCAACAAGACCCGATTTAGTCTTAAAAGATTTGATAAAAATTACAAATCCTGAAGTACTACCAAACTACAAAACTACTTTTTTTGAAAAAATGAAATAAGTATTTTTTAGCTCCTGAATTGCTTTTTGTGTAAGTAAGAATTATTTAAAAAACGAATCTACAAATTCATACTTATTAAAAACTTGTAAATCGTCGATTCCTTCCCCAACACCAATATACTTAACAGGAATTTTAAATTGGTCAGAAATACCGATAACCACACCTCCTTTTGCAGTACCGTCTAACTTTGTAACGGCTAAAGAGGTTACCTCTGTTGCCTTGGTAAATTGTTTGGCTTGCTCAAAAGCATTTTGTCCTGTAGAACCATCTAACACCAATAATACATCATGCGGAGCATCAGCAACTACTTTTTGCATTACACGTTTTATTTTTGTTAGCTCATTCATTAAGTTTACTTTGTTATGTAATCTACCAGCAGTATCAATTATAACAACATCTGCATTCTGCTTTACGGCAGATGTTAGTGTATCGAAAGCAACGGATGCAGGATCCGAACCCATTTCTTGTCGAATAATTGGCACCGATGTTCTGTCTGCCCATACTTGTAATTGATCTATAGCTGCAGCTCTAAAAGTGTCTGCTGCTCCCAACACCACTTTTAAACCTTGTTTTTTAAATTGTGATGCCAACTTACCAATTGTAGTAGTTTTACCAACTCCATTAACACCCACCACCATTAAAACATAAGGTTTTTTGTCTTTTGGTATTGAAAACTCTGTTTCGTCTCCTAAATTGGTTTCAGACAACAAGCCAGCAATTTCTTCTCTTAAAATCTTATTTAAGTCGTCTGTGCCAAGATATTTATCTCTAGAAACTCTTGCTTCTATTCTCTCAATAATCTTTAAAGTTGTGTTTACTCCTACATCAGAAGTAACTAAAACCTCTTCTAAATTATCTAAAACATCATCGTCTACTTTAGATTTTCCAGCAACTGCTTTTGATAGTTTATCGAAAAAATTAGTTTTTGTTTTTTCTAACCCTTTATCTAAGGTTTCTTTCTTCTCTTTTGTAAATATTTTTTTAAAAAAACTCATATATGTTACTCATTTAAAATGATATAGCTATAATTATACCACCTACTATTTCCAGACAAATTGTCTGCATGCAATTTCACATCTAAAAACAATAATCATCTACACTAATACTTAATTAAAAGTATACATTACTTTATAAGATTGTGTAATAGAAGCTACTAAAGAGACTAACTCCTCAAACATTATTGACATAAAAGCAGTCAAAAGTACAAAATAATAAGGCACAAAAAAACTACTTTCTATATTGTAGAAAGTAGTTTGATATATTTTTTTAGTAAATGATTATTTTTTTGCTAAAAAGTCATTTACTAATGCTGGATCCATAATTGATTCTACAAAAGTGTAAGCTCCTGTTTTTGGAGACTTTACCATTTTTATAGCTTTACTTAATCTTTTAGAAGATGTTTGCAAAGATGCTACTGTTTTTTTTGCCATTGTGTATTATTTTTAAATCTATGTGCTTCTAAATAAGAAGTTCTAGATAAATTAATTACTTAATTTCTTTGTGAATAGTCATTTTGTTTAGAATAGGATTAAACTTTTTAATCTCCATTCTATCAGGACTGTTCTTTTTGTTCTTAGTAGTAATGTATCTAGAAGTACCTGGTTTTCCAGATTCTTTGTGTTCTGTACACTCTAATATTACTTGAACTCTGTTTCCTTTTTTTGCCATCTCTGTATAATTTTATTCTGCTTGAGCTTATTTTGTTAAAAACCCGTTAGCTCTCGCTTCCTTAATAACTGCAGAAATTCCTTTCTTGTTAATATTTTTTAAAGCAGATGCAGATACTTTTAAAGTAATCCATTTATCTTCTTCTGGAATGTAAAAACGCTTTACCATTAAGTTAGCGTCAAACTTTCTTTTTGTTCTATTCAAAGCATGAGAAACATTGTTTCCTACCATTGCTTTTTTACCTGTTAATTCACAAACTCTAGACATCTTTTCGACAGTATTTATAGTGTTATCTCTAAACGAGGTGCAAATCTACAAATAATTAAAATATTGCACAAAATAAATTTAGTAATTTTTAAATTATTTCTTTTAAAATTATTTCTAAGGCTTTACTTACAGTTCTATTAATTACTTTTTCTCTTGGCTGACCGAAATTAAACTTTTGTACAAATTGTTTATTATCAGAAACTAAAGCAATAACTACAGTTCCTAGAGTAGCATCAGTTTGGTCTTTGGTTGGACCAGCGTTTCCTGTTACAGCAATAGCAACATTAGTATTTAGTAATTTTTTTGCTCCTTTAGCCATTTCTATAGCAACCGCCTCACTAACAACAGAATGCTGTTGTATGGTTGCCTCATTTACATGAAGCAATTGCTGCTTGGTTGCCGCAGTGTAGGCAACAATACTACCATTAAAATAGGCAGATGCACCAGGAACTGCTACTAAATTTGCTGCTATTTGTCCGCCAGTAAGACTTTCTGCAGTAGCTATTGTTTGCTTTTTTGAGAGCAATAGCTTCCCTATTTTTCTCTCTAAAGAAGCATCATCATCTAAACCTGTAATAATATCTGGTATCAACTCATACACTTTTTGAACATAATTATGCAGCTCGTTTTCCAACACATCTTTGTTCATTCCTATTCCAGACAGTCGTAATCTAACTTTACCATAAGAAGGCAAATACGCTAACTTAATATGTGGCGGTAAGCTGTTTTCAAAATCTTCAATAGTTTCTGCTATCGTGCTCTCTCCTTGTCCGTAAGTCATAATTGTTTTATGGCTTATAAAAGGAAGCTCAAATTGCTGTTGAATTCTTGGCAAAACTTCGGTACTCATCAATTCTTTCATTTCATAAGGTACACCTGGCAGAGATACAAAAACTGTATTATTCTCGAAAAACCACATTCCTGGTGCAGTTCCGAAATTATTCATTAGAAGAGTTGCTTTTGAGGGTAATTGAGCCTGCGTTTTTTGAATTTCCTTAAAAGGATGATTCATTTTTTTAAACAATGCATTTATATGATCTATTACTTGTTCGTATACTATTGTTTCTGTATCATTAAAAAAAGTAGCGATTGTTTTTTTGGTAATATCATCTTTAGTAGGACCTAAACCGCCTGTTATTATTACAATATCTGCTCGATGCTGCGCTTCTTTTAAGGCCTCTAAAATATGTTGTTTATTATCTTGAATAGAGGTAATTTGATAAACAGCAACTCCAATTTTATTTAACTCCTTGCCTATCCATTGCGAATTGGTATCTACTATTTGTCCGATTAAAATTTCATCTCCAATCGTAATTATTTCTGCTTTCATACTTGCTTTATAAAACACTACCAATTATACTACAATTACTATTGTAGTAATTCATACTATTAACTAGACGGTAAATACCGACTATTTTACTTTTACGGTAAAAGCTTCATTACCTTCTAGTATTCCTGTTAAAACGTCATTTTCAGAAACTTTACCAACTCCGGCCGGAGTGCCTGTAAAAATTACATCTCCTTTTTTTAAGGTAAAATACTTAGAAACATATGCAATAAGTTCATCTATTTTCCAAAGCATCGAATTTGTATTGCCATCTTGAACTATAGCATCATTTTTTAAAAGCTGAAATTGTAATCTCTGTAAGTCGAAATCATTCTTGTTAAAAAAAGCTCCTATTACCGCGCTACCATCAAACGCTTTTGCCTTTTCCCAAGGCAACCCTTTCTCTTTACATTCTTGCTGAACATCTCTTGCAGTAAAGTCGATACCTAAACCTATTTCATCATAATATTTAGGAGCATATTTTTCGTCAATGTATTTTCCTACTTTATTAATTTTTACAAGTACCTCTACTTCATAATGAACATCTGAAGAAAAAGAAGGTATAAAAAAAGGATTTTTTTTTGGTAGGATAGCAGAATCTGGCTTCAAAAACACAACGGGACTTTTTGGTCTTTCATTTTCTAGCTCTTCTATATGTTTTGCGTAGTTGCGCCCAATACATATAATTTTCATAAAAAAGTGTATAAATTATAGTTGCTTAACTATAGCAAAAGTAATTAAAAACTGATGGTGCCATTTTAAAAAAAACTATTTATTAAATTCAATTGAAGCAACAACCCTATATATTTTTACAACTTCTTCTTTATCAATATAAAAAGAATCATAAATTGGTTTATTGGTGTAAGGATGCAACTCATTATTATAAGACTCACATAAAAAAGACTGTTGCTGGTCTGAAACTTTAATATTTTTTAAGAAACGTATTTTTTTTGTTTCTATAATGTAATCTTTATCAAAAACAATAATTTCATTGTTTGGCAATTCTTCAAGAAAAACAAACGAGCCTTTCTTATAATTAGGACTCATGCTATGATCTAAAACTTCAAATGCCGCCGTAACTCCTTTACACAATTTAGAAAGATATAAAGTTGCTGGTTGTGGTACCTCTTTTTTAATAGCAGTATTTTTTACTGATGTTGATAAAACAGGCAGATCAGTATTAAATACTTGATTGGTATTTTCTGCTGATGCTGCTTCAAAATCTACATCTCGTAACATTGCGCCAGAACCTGTAAGCAACCATTTAGGATTAATCTCTGGGTACTGACTTACAATTTTCTCTAAGATGTGACCACCAACATTCCCTTTATTTTTTTTTGTTTTAAACAAATAACCGTTTGAAACTCCAATTTTATTTGAAAACTCGTACACGCTAAGTTGCTTATAATCAATAAAATAAAAAATATTATCAATAATCATTAGAAAAAAGTAAGTTAAAAATTTGTTTTAATAGAAAATAGTAAGTTAATTTGTAAAAAATTATATTCAACAAAAGTAGCACAATATAACACAATATAAAAACAAACATTGCAAAATAGCACTCGAAAAAGTGAATATAGTAAGTTAAAAGATTGTTAACATTAAAATCCCCCAAAAATGAAAGAAAAATAGAAAGTGTAGTAAACGTAATTTAATTCTTACTTCTTCAAAAGAATAAATTACATCGAAAAAAAACTTATACTCAAATAGGTTTCTACACAGTGCCCATCTGGTATAAGTACCTCAAAGAAAAAGAATAAAAGTAGGTTTGTTACAGCTAATAGCAAACAATAATTTTTGTAACAAATCTGCAAGTAAAAAATTGTAGAAAAATGCACGAAACAGAAATTATTAAAAAAATCAAAGATAAATACGGTCTTAGTAAAAAATACATAATACAATGTATTAATAAAAAAAGAAAAAATGAAATCGCTGAATTTATCTTTAATGAATACGCAAAATTAAAAAAGTAAAAAAACAACATAGAACGCTAAAGTTCTAAAAATTTTAAATTAAAATTAGATAAATGAAAACAATTAAAAAATTAGTATTAGGACTCTTAGTTACCTCTGCAACAGTAGGTAGCTTTACTTCTTGTGTAGAAAATGAAATACCAGAAGAGATACAGAATATTTATGATGGGCAAGCAAGCTTGTTAAAAGCAAGAGCTTTAATGAATGAAGCTGAGGCTAACTTCAAAAATGCACAAGCAGCTCATGAAAATGCCATGGCTAAAGCACAAGAAATTGCAAATAGCTTTGCAGAGGCAAAAAACGCTTTGGAATTAGAAAAATTAGAAGCTCAAGCAGCATTGGCTGTAGAACAAGCAAGATTAGATTTAGAAAAAGCCAAAATAGCTTTTGAAAAAGAAGCTAATGATTTAAGAATTGAAATTTTAAAAGCAGATGATGACCTCTTAGTTAAATACTACACCTCATATTCTGGCCACAATAATACTGTCTTAAACCTTAGAGGTGAGGAGATTGATACCCAAGAAGCTATTGCTAAACAAATTATAGCAAATACTTTAGGTACAGACTTACTTGAGGTTATCTTAGCTAGGCTTAATAATGAGATAAAAAAAGAGGAAGCTGAAATTGCTACTTTAGAAGAAAGTAAAGCAAATTATGAGATATTAATAGCAAATGGTTCAGACGCTTATAAAAATAACGAAAAGAAAAAAGAGTTAGAAGCTGAATTAAAAAAAATTGAGACTCAAATAAATGCTTTAGAAATTTCTAAAGAAGAGAAAACAAATCAAATAGCTGTAGCAAATAATGATTTAATAGCTTTGCGTGGCGATTTAAATACAGCAAAAACAGATTTGTCTGATTTAAGATTAGAACACAAAACAGCTGTTAATCTTAGAGATACAGAATTATTAAATATCAAAACATCTACAGAGCAAATAGCTAAAGATAAAAAATCATTAGAAGATTATACACCTGCTAAGTTTACTGCTTTAGAAAAAGATTTAGAAGATGCAAAAGCTGCTTTAAAAACAGCAAAAGCAAATGTAAAAAAATTAACAGATGAAGAAACAGCTATTGCTAAAGTTGAAGCTGCAGAAAGTAAAAAACTTAGTGATTTACAAACTGCTTACAATACTATTGATACAGATTTAATTGCTGCTACTACAGCTTATTTTAATGCAAAAGATATTTCATCTTTAGAGACCGCTGTAACAAACGCAAAAAAAGCATTAACAGAAGCTGAAGCTGCTTTTAAAGAAGCAAAAGAATTCTTTGATGCAGACCCTTCAGGCCATGAGTGGACAGATGCTGGTGCAGATAAGTTATTTGGAGACCACTCAGATGATAACGTATCCACTATAACTTATGTTCAAATAGTATCGTATAGCGCTACAGGTGGTTTTACATTTGGTACGAAACAATATACTGATGTAGCAGATATAACTACCAAAACTGGAGAAAATATATTAGCAGACAACACTTTATTTAAAGACTTAACTTCTACTAATGTTGGTGACTATTTCAATATTGAGTTTGATGACAAACAAAATCCAGAGGGAGATAATAGAACTTATTTTGATAAAACTATTACCGACTTGAAGGTAAAGCAAGAAGCTTTAGTAACTGCTGAAACTAACCTTGCAGATGCACAAAAAAATGTTGGTACATTAAAACGCAATTACGAAAAATTATTAGCACAATTTGAAACAATAAGTAACGATATTGAAGCTGCAGAGGCTGCACACAAAAAGGCATCTGATGACTTAGCAGCAGCAACCAAAGCAAAAACTGCAGCAGTAACCGCTGAAACAAAAGCTAGTACTACTGTAACTAACTTAACTAATAAAGTGAATAATTTTGACAGCGAAAAAATAGCTTTAGAAGATAATATTAAACTTCATGAAGATAACTTATTAGTTTATAATGCAACAGTTACCAAGCTAGAAAATGATATAACAGTAATTGAGACTAAAATTGAAGAACTGGTTGTTAAGCTAGAAGCAGGAACTTCTCCAGAAGTAGTTGCAGCTCAAAAAGTAGTAAATGATTTAAATATTGAATTAGATGATTTAACTACAGAGCTTTCTATACTAAATTCAACTAAAACTCAAATTTCAAATGTAAAAAATCTAATTGGAGCTGAATATACAACTTACAAAAATGCTATTGATACAGCAGATACAGATATTAAAAAAGCTAATGATAACATTGCTTCATTAAAACAAGAAATTGCTGACTCTAATACTGCTGAGGCAGCTAATGCAGCACTACTAGCTAACTTAGAGAACAAATTATTAGAAATTCAAGAGAAAATAACTTTCTACTCAGCTTTAGTTGCTAAATATAAAGGCTTAATAGATAGCTTAATCTAATTCTTTAAGAACTTTAATGGGGCTATACAAAACTTATAGCCCCTATTTAAAAAACACTAAACTCTTAAAGATTTATACGATGAAGAAAAATATATTTTTAGCAATGCTCATACTTATTCACTTAAGTATTGGCGCACAAGAAAATAGTAACACAGACAAGCAAAGTACTATTAAACCTACAAAAAATGATTTTACAGTAGGTGTAAACTTTGGTAGAGGCTCTTTTATATCTAGCGGAATGTCTATTTTAGATTACGACCGAAATGTATCTGGAGAGGCTTCTACAAGCACTATCGATGTTAATCATAACAATTTAACAAATATGATTGGTGCAGAAGGTAGGTACTTTCTTACCAATAATATTGCGCTTACACTTTCTGGTGGATTAAAATTTAGCAGCACTCCTGCTAGTGTTTCGATACCAGCAGTAATAGACAATGTTTCAAATGCTACTATTTTACCAGCATACAACTCAGTGGTATCTGATAAAAGATTAGACGTAAGTTACTCTTTAGGTGCTTTGTACTTCTTTAACACAAAGAATGAACGCTTAATGCCTTACCTAGGAGTATCTGCAGCTTTTCAGCATGCAACAAGAACTTTATTCGACCCTACAGTTTTAAGCGATGGTTCGGTTAGAGACTTAGGAAATAGGAATTTAGAAATATTCGGAATTGGCGCTCAAGCAGTAGCTGGTGTCGATTACTACCTTACCAATAGTATGTACTTAGGTTTTAGCATAAAACCATTAACATTTACTAGTGTAAATAACTCTAAATATCCTGCTCCAGGAATGTATGCAAGAAAAATAAACAATTACACCATAGCATCTTTTGTACAACCGATGCTAAGCTTTGGATTTAAATTATAAATAATTTACAAAAGCGTAAACATTTTTTTTTAATTTTCCTTTAAAGAGGCTGTTCATTAAGTTGGCAGCCTCTTTTACTTTTAATATGCTTAGTTTTCAAAACCTGTATACTTTTCAATTAAACGAACAATTAAATCATTTAATTTTTCTACTTTATAATTTTTGGCAGACGGTTTTATATGCGAGTTTCCAATACCACTATCATCTGTTAAAAATACATACGTTCCATTAGTAGCAACACTAAAAGATCGCATTAAAAATTCTACAGTTTTATCGGCACCACTTGCCACAATTGGTATTATTTTTATTCCTTTACGTTGAGCCTCTTTTATAACTTTTTTAATGGTAACCACATTTTCTTGTGTTAAATGTGGTGGCGCATCTAAAACTAAAAATAATAACCTGGCCTTTGCATTTTTGTTCCAAGACTTTGCCATAGAAACCTCTAAGGCTCTTTCTACAGCCTCTTCATAGTCTCCTCCTCCACTTGCATATTGTTTTGATAAATTTTCTTTTACTCTTTTTATATCGGTTGTAAAAGCAAAATCTTTTACAATATATTCCTCTCCCTTATCTCTGTAAAAAGTTAAACCAACTCTTTTTTGTTGAACTCTTTGGTCTATTCTAGAAATAATATTTTGTATTTCTGACTTCAAAAAAGAAATTTCGTCTCCCATAGAGCCAGTAGCATCTATTGTAAATAAAATATCTACATCATTAGTTATTGTTGCTTTTTCGAAAACAAATTTAACATCCTTTTGGCTATTAGTTGTTTTTAATCCTTTAACCAACCCATTATAAACAGCCTGAACGGTATACTTTTTATCTGCTGTTTTAAATACTAATGCTTTTCCAAAAACATCTGTTTTGGCAGTTTGTACTAATTGATTTTTCTCATCAACAAGATAGATTACCACATTCGATATTGGCATATTTTGCTTACTAAAAACGCTGACTGTTATTTTTTTTGTTAGCTTAAAACCCCAATCATTTACTACTTTTGCATAGTTTTCGTTCTTTTTTAACTCCAACCACTCCGACCATTTCTCAATATCATTTAATTCTCCTGCAGTTAATTGTCCCGATTTTGGCTCTTGTCTTTTCATCATGCGAGATGCAGATAATCCTTTTGCTTTAAAATCTGACGATATTCTTTTTTCAGTAGCAGTTGTTTCATATTCTGTAACTACTACTTCTTCTAGCATCACATCAGATTCTTTCATTTCAATATTTAGTATACGATTTTCTCCAACTATTTTTTCTATGGAATTAAAACCTAAATGACGATATACTAAAGTATCTGTTACGGTTGCTTTTATTGCATATAAACCATCCACAGATGATGTTGTTGCTACTTTAGTGCCCTTTACAAAAACAGTAACTCCTGGCAAAGGATTGCTATCCGTATCTGTTATTGTTCCTGAAATTGAAACTTGTTGTGCTTGAGATATCGAAATACTTGATATCATAAAAAAAAGGAAAATTCTGAACATACTATTAGGGTTTTAGTTATCGATTCAATAAAAATAAAGGATGACATTATTTTAATTTACAACTGCCTTAAAGTTTTAGTTCTTTGAACTTTACCTGTTGAAGTGTAGTTAAAATTATTCAAATAAATAATTTCTTTAGGAATTTCAAACTTGTGCAAAATGTTGGATTTTTTAATTTTTTCCAACAAAATTTTTGCTTGCGTTTCTTTGTTTGATATCGTTCTTTCTACTACTAAAACTAGTTTTTGACCAAATTTTTCATCTGAAAAAGCAGTTACAAAAAAAGGAGAATCAATAACTGTGCCTAATTTCTCTTCTATCGATTCTGGATGCAATTTAATACCACCAGAGTTAATTACGTTATCTACACGTCCTAACCACTCAAACTTGTTGTCTGACACCAACTTAACAACATCATTGGTAAAAACTACATCGGACGCTATTTTTGAATTTTTTATGACCAAACAATTATGTTTGTCTTGGTAAATAGTTGTGTTAGGCAATACCTTGTAATAATTATGATGCGTTTTATTACCTTTAGAAAAATTATTTATTTTTTTTATGGCAATATGCGTAATGGTTTCTGTCATTCCGTATGTTGCAAAAATATGAGTGCTACAATCTTGAAGTTTCTGCTGTAATTTATTTGATACCACGCCACCACCAACTATTAAAGTTTTAATAAAAGATAGCTTTTCTAAGGAGTTTTCTACTTGCAACGGCACCATTGCACAGAAATCATATGATTTAGAAATTGACTTAAGAGGATAAGAACTTGGCGGAATAATATCTAATTCCCAACCTAAAGTTAAGGCTCTTACGATCATCATTTTACCGGCAATAAAATTGATAGGCAAACACAAAAGTGCTGAAGTTTTTGGTGGTAAACTAAAAAAAGTACCTGTAACCAAAGCCGAATTTATCATTTGTTGCTTTTGTAGATTTATTCGCTTTGGTTTACCCGTTGAGCCAGAAGTTTGAACCGTTATAATTTCTTTAGAAGAAAACCAATCTGTAAGAAAATCTTGCAAATCTTTAGAGATGGTAGACGAATACGATAGTAATTCTTCAGCATTTAAAAACAACTTGTTTTGTAGCTTAAAATTAGTATGAAAATTACGTGTATTCACTCTTATTACTTTATGCGCAAAAAAATGCACTATTAATTAACTATTTAAATAGTCCCTGTTAATTTTTCTTTCCATTGATGCCATCCATATTTTTTAGAAAAAATAAAAACCATAAAAGGATATAATAAAAAAACTGGCACAAAAGTTTCCCATCCTAAAGAGGGCTCAGAAATATCTACATACAATGCGTCGGTTTGAAAAACTGTCCAATCGGTAGTTACTAAAAATGCAGCAGTTATATTATTTGCTGCATGTAAACCTATGGCCAATTCTAACCCTTCATCCATAAGTGTTACAATACCGTAAAACAAGCCAGTACCAATATAATAAACCATTATGGTTTGACCTAGTTTCGCTACCTCTGGATTTGCACCATGAAGCAAGCCAAAAACTACAGAGGTTACTAATAAAGGAACCCATCTATTATTTGCAACAATGCCAATTCCTTGCATAAAATAGCCTCTAAAAAGAACTTCTTCAAAAGTTGTTTGAAAGGGTAAAAAAAGAAAAGAAATAATTACTAAAGTGAAAAAAGGCGTTGGATTAAAATTCCAAATAAAATTTTCGGGAGCAATTAGTAGCGAAAAAATAGTTAAAAGAACTGCTAAAATACCCCAAACAGAAAAACTGTACACTACTCGCTGCCAGTCAATTTTTTTTCTGCTAGTAATCATCGAAATAAACGATCTTTTATGAATGTATTTAACTCCAATCCACAAAAAAAACAAACCCGAAAAAAAAGTAAATATCATTAACATAAGCAGCAGATTTTTATCAATTCCGGCAGTAACAAAATTAGTACTTGCAAATTCTAAAAATTCAGAAATATCAGTAGCTTTAGAATACCCTACATAAACCAAAGGAATAATTCCTATGAATTGCCACCCAAAAAAGACAAATAGAATTGTAAAAACCCAATGATACCATTCATTTCTTCCTTTAACTGCTTGTAAAATAAAACTCATACTTTAAACCTTAAAATGCCATTTTTTATCTGAATTATACAATAGCTTTCCATTAGTAACCTCTAACGGACTCTCAAAATTATTGGTAAACAAACCTCCCGTCCCCAAACCTTGGGGCAAATTATTTTGTAAGGTATAAGTAAATTGTGCAATTGCATTTAAACCAACATTACTTTCTAAAGCAGAAGTTATCCACCAATCTGCATTATTGTTTTCTGCAATCGAAATCCACTCTTTAGCACCAGAAAAACCTCCAATTAAGCTAGGTTTTAAAATAATATAATGTGGTTTAATTGTTGATAGAATCAACTCTTTTTCTTTGGTAGAATGCACCCCAATTAACTCTTCATCTAAAGCAATAGGCAGTGGTGTTTGTTCACATAAAAGGGCCATTTCCTGGTATTGTCTTGGTTGAATTGGTTGTTCTATGGAGTGTAGCTCGAGTTCCGACAATCTTTTTAGCTTTTCTAATGCATGAGTTACCTTAAAAGCTCCGTTTGCATCTACACGAAGCTCAATATCTGCCTCAGAAAATTCTTTTCTTATACTTTTTAATAACGCCAATTCTGTTTCAAAATCTATGGCTCCAATTTTCATTTTTATGCAAGAAAAACCTGCGGATATCTTTTCTATAATTTGATTTTTCATAAACTGCTTGTCTCCCATCCAAACAAGTCCGTTTATATTAATTGGAGACTTTTTAGTCGTAAAATCGGACGGAAACAATTCAAATTCAGAAGTTGAATTTAATGATAAAAAGGCTTGTTCTAAACCAAATTGTATGGAGGGAAATGCCGATAACTGCATAAGCAATGTAGGTAAACCCAAATGAATATTTTTACATACCCAAATTAATTTTTCTTCATATTCTGGTACATCATCGCTACTTAAGCCTCTAAACAAACCCGTTTCTCCTACTCCGAATTTACCATCACTCTCGAGCATTAAAAACCATGTTTCTTTTGTTTTTAAAACTCCGCGAGAAGTACCACTCGGGTTTTTAAAATTAAGTATATACTTCTTGTAAGTTGCTTTTATCAAAATAAAAATGTTATTAATCTTTTTCTATAAAGTCTTTAAAATTATTTAAAATCAATTGATCTTGTGTTATAAAATTCCCTTTAAAAAAAGGAAACATACAACCCATTAAATAAGTTTCGCTTTGTCTTCTGGCATTTAATTCGATGGTAGTTTTGTCATTTTCTTCAGAAAAAAGATAGTCGTATTTTGTTAACATATTTTCTGCATCCATAAAAACGGTATACTTTTCTTTAGGAACATAAGCCATTACTCTTTCTGTAACAAAAATAGGTTGTTCTTGATTAAGTATTTTTAATTTATAAGTACTTCCTGTAATTCCAAAGTTTTTATTAATGGTTTCTATTTCCTGAATTTCTGGCATCCAATTTTTAGAGTTATCTATGTTGGTAAATGAAGTAAACACTTCATTTAAAGGCTTATTAATTGTCACTTTAACGGTGTATGTTGTTTCCTTAATTAAAAACCCTGTTGCTAAAAATGCAACAACCATTAAAGATATTATTACTAAAATGACTTTTATTGTTTTCATAAATACAATATTGAATACGTGATTTTGGGACTACAAAAATACCATTTTTTTGAGACCAAGTTGTGTTAAAAAAATTGTCCTATTGAAAAAAGTATTGCAAATAAGAAAGTACTCAGCGCCACCTTTTTTAACTCTGCATCTAAAGTTGCTGATACCTTATTTTTATATACTGTAATTATATTTTTAAACAACGGTATAAATGCTACTAAAAAAATAAGTTCAAAAAATGAACTAAAATTTATATAGACATACAAAAGTGAAGTAAATAAAGCCGTTAGTATGAGTAAATAATGATATATTTTTGCCCTTTTTTCTCCTAACCTAACCACCAAAGTGTTTTTATTATTTTTAATATCCTCTGTAAAATCTCTTAAATTATTTAAATTTAATACTGCTACACTTAAAAGTCCCACAGAAATTGCTGGTAAAAAAATAGGATAATCTATATTTTTTGTAACTAAAAAATAACTCCCAACAACGCTTAAAATCCCGAAAAACAAAAACACAAAAACATCACCAAAACCATGGTAACCGTAGGCAGAATTTCCTACAGTATATTTAATAGCAGCTACAATAGATGAAATTCCTAAAACAAAAAATAATATCGAATACACAAAATTATCTTTACCAAATGATACATAAATTAAGCACAAAGCTACTAGAAGAGTTAAAATAGTGGTTATAATCATAGCTACTTTCATCTGTTTTGGAGTAATTTTTCCTGATGAAACCATCCTAGCCTCGCCTAATCTTATTTTATCAGTTCCTTTTACACCATCTCCATAGTCATTTGCAAAATTAGAAAGTACTTGAAAGCCAATAGTAGTAAGTATTGCAAGCCAAAAAACGGAAGAACTAAAAATAGCATGCAAATAGTTGTGGGAAGTATTCGTAGCTATATTTCCCAAAAAAACGCCCATAATAATTCCTGAGATTGATAGCGGCAATGTTCTTAAACGAGCGGCTTTTAAATAACTTTTTACATCCATGTTTTATTGCTGTTTGCTATTTTAAAGAGTGTATAATTATAAATTTTTCTGGCTTTGTATAAATCGATACATGGTATTTTTATTTTGCCAGAAGCAGTTTGAAAAACTATATCTGCAATATTTCTTCTTGCTTGAAAATAATTTTGCTTTAATTGAATATTCTGCACTTTAAAAAAAGGCAAATATGTTTGATGTGTTTCTACAACTCCCGCTTTAATAAGTAACAATTCTTCTGAAAAAAGATACCTTCTTTTTTTGTAAATAAATGAAATAGCAATAGGTAATAAGGGAATAAAAAAAAGGTTTATAAGAAACGGATATTCACTATCAAAACCAATGTATAATAAAGTGTTCAATATCAATAAAAAAATTATACCTCTACTATAAAGGCGAACTTTATAATAAGAATTTACCTCGCTTTTTTTAAAACTATCTAAATTTTCGTTCGGATATAACAAGGTTTTTACTGTGTGTATCTCTTGGTTTTTACAGCCAACAATTTTAATTGTTTTTTGTTGCTTCTTACTCGAATTCCCGCTGATTGCCTGATTAAATGTAATATAAGAAATACCTAATTTCCTTTTTATAAAATTATCTGAAATAGTAATATGCTGCACTTTATCTTTTTTTAATACCAATGCTTTTTTAGTAAATAAACCTTGGTATATTTCTAAAGAAAAGTTTTTTAAAAACACTGTTAGCTTGTAATGATTTAAAAAAACGCGTGTTATTGAACTTAAAATTCCAACAATGCAAAGCAAAACTATCGAGGTAATTATAAAAATAATATTAGTTTGTAGTTGAGAAGTATTTTCTAAAATATATGTATCTAAAGCCAATTGTTTTCCAAATCCCTCTATTACATCACTTATTTGTTGATAAAACCCTAAGAGTATCGCAACAAAAAGTAATAAACTTTGCAAATGATTTTCTGTAAGTGCCACTTTAAAAAGTGCCGAAAAACCTATTTTTACAAATGGCTTATCATCTAATTTTTCTAAGTTTTCGGAAACATCATTATTAAAACTAGAAATGTTATCTTTTAATGCACTTGCCTCGCTAAAAGATAACGCTTTTATAGAAATTTCTGCAACAGATGAGCCTGCTGTTTCAATAATAACCTCGTGCACATTAATAAGCTGCTGTATGATATTTTGCTTAAAATTAATATTTTGAATTCTATCGAACGGAATAGAGGTTGTTGTTTTTTTTAAGATTCCTTTTTTTAGAACAAAATGGTGCTTATCTATTTTAAACTGAAAGTTTTTAAAAGATAAATAGGCAATTATTAAAAAAAATAGGAACAATAAAAATACACCTACATAAATATACAAAAGTGTAGTTTCTGGTATTTTAGAAATACGTTGCACAAAAATAAATAGCAAAGCCCAAAAGATTTTGAAAATTTTATAAAGAATCTGAAAATAGATAACAAAAATTCCTTTTTTTGATTGCTTTCTATAAACACTAAAATCTACGGAATTAAGCATCTATTTTTTGGGTAATAAATTCTTTAATTTGAGAAGCTTTATTTGCATCTAGCCCTTTTATTTTTAAATCGTCGCTACTATCACCAGCAGTATAAATACTAATAGAAACCAAATTAAAAAACCTAGAAACTGGTCCTTGGTCTATTTCTATGTGTTGTATTCTTTGAAAAGGAACGGTAGTAATTTTTCTAAAAAACACACCTTTTTTATATGAAATATCTCTTTCTCTAACTAAGTACTTTCTCTTCTTAAACCCAACAATAATAATAGTTGCCGAATAAATAAAAACTACAGAAAGTAAGATATATGCATAATTTATAACTTCTTGGTTTGATACAAGCTGATAAAAATCTACCAAATAGAGTACTAAAAACAATATTAAAAAGACAAAAAAAGTAGAAAGAATTAACACTTTGAGGTATTTTTTTTCTACAGGTAAAAAAGAAACCTCCTCTAGAGCAGGAAAATCATGAATTGCAATATTCTCAAAAGAATCTTTCATTTAGTTTTTTGCTAAAGCCTCTTTAATATGAATTGGTTTATTGTTTTTTAGTGCTTGTATAAAAACACCTTGGTACTTTTTTTGTAATTGTAGTTTTAAAGAGTCTGCTTCTTGGTAACTACTAAAACGTCCAAGACGGTATTTTGTGAGTCCGTTTTCATTAAAAATTTGCACTTCTTTTAGAGCTCTTAAAGAGTTATTTTGCTTTTCTAATGCCGCAATTTGGACTGTAAAAATAAGTTCTTCTTTTGTAGGTATTACTACTTTTTTATTAGGGATAACGGAGTCTTTAACAACTACATTATCTATTGGTAATTCTGTATTTTTTTCTTTATTTGAGCAAGATAAAAATACTAAAAACACCAAAAATAGGATATAGTTTCTCATTTTATAATTTATTAGCTTCTGATATTAATTCTGCAATATCTTTTACAGTAACTGAGGCCTCTTTTTCTTTGAATTTAATTCCGTCTGTCATCATTGTATTACAATATGGGCAGCCCGTTGCAATAATTTCTGGCTTTGTTTCAAGTGCGTCCTCTGTTCTTAAAATATTTACTTCTTTATCGCCTTTTTCGGCATCTTTAAACATTTGCGCTCCCCCTGCACCACAACACAAAGCTGTTCTTTTGCTTCGTTTCATTTCTGTTAAATTAACACCTAATCTTCGAATGAGGTCTCTTGGCGATTCATATACTTCATTTGCTCTACCTAAATAACACGGATCGTGAAAAGTAACTCTTTTTCCTTTTAAATTAGTGTTATTTATTTTTAAACGTCCTTCATTAATTAAATTCTGAATAAATTGTGTATGATGAAAAACTTCATAGTTTCCTCCCAAACCTGGGTATTCATTTTTTAGTGTATTGAATGAATGGGGATCGCAGGTAACTATTTTTTTTACCTCATATCCATTTAAAACTTCAATATTCATCATAGCCTGCATTTGAAAAAGAAACTCGTTTCCGGCTCTTTTAGCTGCATCTCCTGTAGAGGATTCCTCAACTCCTAAAACGGCAAAATCTACCTTAGCTTCATGAAGAATCTTTACAAAAGCCTTCGATATTTTTTTTGCCCTGTCGTCATAACTTCCAGCGGCGCCAACCCAAAACAACACCTCTGGTTGCTTTCCTTGTGCCATCATCTCTGCCATTGTTGGTACATTCATAACTCTTACTGTTTAAATCGTTAAAACTTGTATTTAAGTAGGTTTTTTACTCCTGTCTCGTATATTAAGAAAAATTTCAATCTCTAAAGAAGTCGTTAGCAATTCGTAAACAAATTGTTCAAATTATCCTTCTTTTGTCCAATTTAATCTATCTTGTTGATTGTATGGCCAAGGAGCTCCGTTATTTTCTATATTCGTCATCATAGCATTTAATTCTTGTGGTGCTGCACTCTCTTCCATCACCAAATACCTTCTCATATCCATAATTATAGAAAGCGGATCTATATTTACAGGACATTCTTCTACACACGCGTTACAACTTGTACATGCCCATAACTCTTCTGGGGTAATATAATCATTTAAAAGCTGTTTACCATCTTCTTTAAAAGTCCCATTATTTGCATCAATATTTCTTCCAACTTCTTCTAAACGATCTCTTGTGTCCATCATTATTTTTCTTGGAGACAACTTTTTACCAGTTAAATTTGCCGGGCAAGCAGAGGTACAACGTCCACATTCGGTACACGTATATGCATTCATTAATTGAACCCAGTTTAAATCTGTAACATCAGAAGCACCAAACTTTTCAGGAACTTCTTCTGTGGACTCATCTACAGGTGTCGCATAGGGATCTGCATCAGGATCTAACATTAATTTTACTTCGTTCGTAACCGATTCTAAGTTTGTAAACTGTCCTT
Organism: Polaribacter tangerinus; assembly: GCF_038024095.1. Classification (NCBI taxonomy): domain Bacteria; kingdom Pseudomonadati; phylum Bacteroidota; class Flavobacteriia; order Flavobacteriales; family Flavobacteriaceae; genus Polaribacter; species Polaribacter tangerinus. The sequence goes on from NZ_CP150668.1 coordinate 505,021, forward strand.
TGGGCTGTAAATTTGCATAATATGTATTCGGAAAAGCAAGTAAAATATGCAAATGTTTTGAATAATAAAGGTAATTTAAAAATACTAAAATTCCTAAAATATGCAACCACCAAGCTGTTCTTTCGATAAGTTGTAAGTTTTCTGACGAGAAACCATTAAATAACGGAGATATAAACTGACTTATCACATTACCAGTTCCTGCTTGCTGAAAAGGCACATCTGTTGCATTCATCACCATAAAAAGAGCCATTAAAACCATTTCGAAATACAAAATAAAGTTTCCATCCTTCTTAGGCCAACCTTTCATTTCGCTACTTAAAAATCTTTTGATATTTGCTACGTTTCTTCGTGTCCAAAAAATTATAACTGCTACAAAAACAAGTGCTGCTAAAACCTCAAAGGAACCAATAAGAAAACCATAAGTAGCAGTACCAATATAATCTTTAAAAACCCTATGAGTTCCTAAAACACCATCTACAATTATTTCTAAAACCTCTATATTTATTATTACAAAACCAATGTAAACAATCAAATGTAATATACCAGAAATTGGTCTTCTAACCATTTTGCTTTGTCCAAAAGCTATGCTTAGCATATTTTTCCAGCGAGCAGATTTTTGGTCTGTTCTATTGATATCTTTTCCTAAATTGATGTTTCTAATTACTTTACGAATATTTAACGTAAAAAAACCTATACCAGCAATTAATGCAATGGTAAATAGAATGTTCGGAATATATTGCATACGAATAAAATTAATTTTTTGGTGATTCTTCGTAAGAATCTGGACTTTTACCAAAGATAGAAAAATGGATGTATCTTTTAGGATTTAACTTAATATCTCTTAACAATTGTTCTAACTCTTTGGTGGCAGCCTCTAAATTGTTATACATGTTTTTGTCATTAATAAGTTTACCAACAGTACCCTCTCCCGAATTAATTTTTTCTGATACACTGTTAAAATTAGAAATAGCATTTTCTGCATTTTTAATAATTTCATTAAAGTTTACTGATGCTAAACTGTCTGATACTTTACTAAAATTTTCTGTGATATTTTTAGTATTTTCTATACTATTCTTTAAAGATTCTTTGTTTTCTACAATCATTGTATTTACTGTTGAAACAGTAGATCTTAATTGATGAATTGTAGCGGACAAATCTGTAATTGAACGATTTACTTCAGAAATAGTTTTCTCATTTAAAATCTTATTAATACCACCAAACAAAGTGTCGGCACTAACCAAAACTTTTTCTATTTTTTGCTGTAACGGGTCTAATCGTTCGCCTATAGACGTAAATAAGCTTTCTTCCATCTCACCTGTTAAAAAATCTCCAGAAACTGCTGCTTCTCCATTATAATCGGGTATAATAGCAAGGCTAGAACCACTTAATGGGTTTGGAGAGTATATTTGTACCAAACTATTTTTAGAAAACTCGAAATCATTTTCTACATGAAAGGTAACAATTAAATAGCCTTTTTTTTCTGGGGTGGTATTAAACTCAATTTTATCTACTTTTCCTACTTTTAATCCATTTATGGTAACAGGGCTAGATTTAGACAATCCACCAATTTTTGCATACTCTACTTTAAAGACTCTAGTACCAGTATCAAATAAATTTGTTCCTTTAAGAAAATTAAATCCCCAAATAAAACCAACAACTATTACTACTGCTATTATCCCTACTTTTAACTCTTTAGACATATTTAAATTTTTACAAACAATATTACTATTATTTTTTTGTTGAAACCGTTAATTAGATGGTAATTTTAAGGCTTCTTCTACACTAATTTTTTCTCCATTTTTAAAGGCAACAATAAATGCTGTTTTGTAACCTTTTAACTTTGCCTCTTTTAAAGCTTTTTGTATATTTTTGTAGCTCGAACTATTACCATAATAATACTTAAAATAGGCACCAACTACTACCCTTTCTACATTTTTTAAACCTTTAAAATTATATGTTTTTGGTGCTATCTTGTTTTTACTTGAAGCAATTTGTACTTTATACATTATAAAGTTATCATTAGTATCTTCTTCGGATAAAACGACCGTATTTAATTTTAAATTTTCTACATACTTATAAATTGCATCTGCAATTGCAGTAGCCATTTGCGATTGCCCCCGACTAGAATTTAAATACCTTCCTTCTGTTTTGTTTGTTAAAAAACCTAATTCTACCAATACACTTGGCATAATTGTTTCTCGTAAAACCTGAAAATTATCTTGTTTTACCTTTCTATCATTTCTTTTTAGTTTAAAGGCAAAATTATGTTGAATTAAGCTTGCAATAGTTAAACTTTTGTCTAAATTTTCTTCTTGTAACAAAGACAAACCTATTACAGATTCTGCCGAATTAGGATCAAATCCCTTGTATTTATCTTGATAATTATCTTCTAATAAAACTACTGCATTTTCTCTTTTTGCAATCTCTAAGTTTTTCTTATTCCCTCTAAGTCCTAAAACAAAAGTTCCTGCCCCATATGCATTTGAAGTATGAGAATCGCAATGAATCGACACAAATAAATCGGCCTTTGCATGGTTAGCAATATCTCCACGTTTCCATAAATCTACAAAAACATCGTTCTTTCTTGTATATATTATTTTAACATCTGGTCTTTTTTCTAACTTTTTACCTACTAATAAAGCCACTTTTAAAGCAATGTTTTTCTCTTTAAAACCGTTACCTAAATTACCAGGGTCTTTCCCTCCATGCCCTGCATCTAAAACTATGGTGTAGCTTTTTTGTGCAGCTGCAGAGAAACTTATAAATAACATAGCTAAAAATACTACCCTAAAAAGAGTTGTTTTAGAAGTGTAAATATTTTTGTGTTTTTGTTGGGATTGCATCAATAAAATTTAACTAATTTTGAATTTTTAAATTTGGGGATTCAAAAAGTATACCCTATTTTAAATTAATACAAAAATAGTATTTAAAGCATTGCAAACAAACCTATCATATATTCTTTTATTTTGTAGCCTCTTTTTTACGAAGTTTACATACACTCAAGATATAAAATCTTCAAAAAAAATAGTGTTAGAAGCAATAAAAAAAGACACTTTATTACCTCTAAAAAAGGACACTGTTTTTAAAGAAAAAAAGGACAGTCTCGTTTTACAAAAAAAAGATAGTATCTCATTAGATTCTCTAAAACCGAAAGAAACTATTGAAGATATTATTGTTCATGTAGCAAAAGACTATACCATACAAGATGCTGTAAATAAAAAGGTTACTCTCTACAACGAAGCCAATATTACCTACACCGAAATAGACTTAAAAGCAGGAATTATAGTTGTAGATTATAAGAAAAACACTCTTTTTGCAAAAGGAATAATAGACAGTACGGGCTATGTACAAAAACCTGTTTTTAGACAAGGTAGTGAGGAAACTGTTCAAGATTCTATCATTTATAACTTTAAAACTAAAAGAGCACTTATTTACGGTTTAAAAACAAAACAAGGCGAAATGTTTACCTACGGAGAAAAAACAAAACGGGTAAACGACTCTACGTTATACATTCGTAAAATACGTTTTACAACCTCAGACAAAGACAATCCTGATTATTATATAGGAACAAGCAAAGCAAAAATTGTACCTGGAAAAAAAATTATTGTAGGTGGAAGTCAATTATTTTTAGCTGATGTACCAACACCTTTATTTTTACCATTTGCCTATTTTCCAATAACAGAAACAAGTGTTTCTGGTTTTTTAATTCCGGCTTTTGACACCGGTAACAGTGTTAGAGGTATTGGTTTTCAGAATGGTGGATATTATTTTGCCATAAATAATTATGTAGATTTAGCCATTACTGGCGATGCTTATTCTAACGGTAGCTGGGGCTTAAGAGCCAACTCGAACTATAATAAAAGATATCGCTTTAATGGTAATTTTAATTTTAGTTTCGAAAACAACATCAATGGTATTAGAGGTTTTGACGACTTTAGTAAGTCTAGTAATTTTAACATCAGATGGAGTCACAATCAAGACCAAAAAGCGAGTCCGAATTCTAGATTTTCTGCCTCTGTAAACTTAGGTAGCAGTAAATTTTTTAGACAATCTCAAAACCAATTTAACATTGCTCAAACACAAACTAATAGTTTTAACTCCTCTATAAATTACAGTAAAACATTTGTTGGCACACCGTTTAATATGAATGTAACCGCAACGCATCAACAAAATACAAATACAGAGCAAATAACAATGACCTTGCCATCGCTTACACTAAATATGAACAGAGTGTATCCGTTTCAAGGTAAAGGTGGTGTAAAGAAAAATGCCATTCAAAAAATGGGCTTCAACTATACGTTAGAGGGCCAGTATTTAATAAACACTACCGACAGTGAATTTTTAACAAGTAAAATGTTTGAAACTGCTCGTTCTGGTATGAAACATAGAACCGGAACAAACACCAACTTTAAAGCATTTAAATATTTTACGGTATCGCCAAGTATTAATTATGAAGAGGTTTGGCAATTCGATTATATCCAAAAAAAATACGATGCTAATGATAATATAGTTGTAACCGATACTTTACGTGGTTTTAAAAGTTTTAGAGAATACAATACTGGTGTAAGTATTGCTACAAATTTATATGGTACTTTTAATATTAACAAAGGACGATTAAAGGCAATAAGACATACATTTAGACCTACAATTTCCTATAATTACAGACCCGATTTTCAAGAAAAATACCTTCAACAAGTTAGAAATGGTAATAACCCAAACGACATTGAAAGCTATACTGCTTTCGATAGAGGTATTTATGGCGGACCGTCTGGTGGTCTAAGCAATTCTATAGGAATATCTTTAAACAATGTTTTAGAGGCAAAAATGGCACCCGAAGATCCAGATAGCGATGAGGAAGATAAAAAAGTTACCCTTTTAAACAACCTAAACTTTAGAACTAACTATAATTTAGCAGCAGACAGTTTAAAACTTTCTCCTGTTACTTTCTCTGCTGGAACCAGACTTTTTAAAGATAAGTTGGCCGTTAATTTAAGTGGAAGTTTAGATCCGTATAAAGTTATTAAAACAGCTTCGGGAAGCATTATTAATATTGATGAATTTAACCCAGGATTTTTAAGGTTAACCAATGCCAATTTAACTGCTAACTATTCTATTTCTAGTGAAGATTTTAAAAAAGATTCTAAAGAAGATACTCAGAATAACCAAAAAAGAGACCCTAATAACGCACCAGACGTAATTGGTGCAGATATAAACCCGACTGATGGTTTTGGAAGTCGTGCAGGAATAAATACTGATAAAAAAGATAAAAATAAATCGGCAGAGCTTTACAAAGCTACTATACCTTGGTCTATTAATTTAGCATATTCTACGAATTATAGAAATAATGGAATTGACAGTGGAGAAATTGGGGTTCATAGTTTAATGTTTAGTGGTAATGTAGAACTTTCTCCAAAATGGAAAATGGGATATTCTTCTGGATACGACTTTAAAGGCGGAGCTTTTACATTTTCTAGATTCAATTTTACTAGAGACTTAGACAGCTGGCAGTTCAATTTTAATTGGGTTCCTTTCGGTACAAACTCATCTTATACTTTTTTTATTGGCGTAAAATCTTCTGTTTTAGCCGATTTAAAATGGGATAAAAACAAGCCGCCAGACAGAAGGTTATTTTAATTCTTAAATAAAAAACTAAAATCTAAAAAATATGAAAAAAGTAATAACAACATCAAAAGCACCTGCTCCAATTGGCCCATATAACCAAGCAATTTTAAGTGGAAATACATTGTATACCTCAGGGCAAATAGCAATTAATCCAGAAAATGGTGAATTAGTTCTAAAAGATATAAAAACAGAAACGAAACAAGTTATGGAAAACATGAAACAGGTTTTATTAGCTGCGGATATGACTTTCGAAAACGTAATTAAATCCTCTATTTTTATCTCTGACATGAACAATTTCACAGAAATAAATGCTGTTTATGCAGAATATTTTAATGAAGAAACAGCTCCTGCAAGAGAAACTGTAGAAGTTGCCAACTTACCTAAATTTGTAAACGTAGAAATAAGCATGATTGCTGTTAAGTAAGTTTTTAACTTTTTGCTACCGCACTATTAAATATTTTACGCACAATTTGTCATTCTGTAAGAATCTTTATGCACTGTTGCTTACTCTTGCTTGAGACGCTTTCAGCGAGACAAACCGAATGGTTACTCTAAGAACTAAAAAAACCTGATAGAAATAAATCTATCAGGTTTTTTTTATAAATATATGAGTTTCTACTATAAAGTAGCTGCATACTCAATTAAATCTACAATTTTTGTAGAGTATCCCATTTCATTATCATACCAAGAAACAACTTTTACAAAGTTATCATTTAAAGCAATTCCTGCTTTGGCGTCAAAAATTGAAGTTCTAGTATCACCAACAAAATCTTGAGAAACTACTAATTCTTCAGTATATCCTAAAACACCTTTCATTGGCCCGCTTTCTGAAGCTGCTTTCATAGCCGCACAAATTTGGTCGTAAGAAGTTGCTTTTTCTAATTTTACTGTTAAATCTACAACAGAAACATCCATTGTTGGTACCCTAAAAGCCATACCTGTTAGTTTTCCGTTCATAGCAGGAATTACTTTTCCTACAGCTTTTGCAGCTCCTGTAGAAGAAGGGATTACGTTTCCAATAGCAGATCGTCCACCTCTCCAATCTTTCATAGACGGTCCATCTACAGTTTTTTGGGTAGCTGTAGCAGCGTGAACAGTAGTCATTAATCCTTCTGCAATACCAAAATTATCATGTAACACTTTAGTTATAGGTGCTAAGCAGTTGGTAGTACACGAAGCATTCGAAAAAATCTTTTGATCTGCTTTTAACTCGTGGTTATTTACTCCCATAACAAACATCGGAGTATGGTCTTTAGATGGTGCTGATAAAACTACTTTTTTAGCTCCAGCCTCTAAATGTTTTCCGGCCGTTTCTTCTGTTAAGAAAAAACCAGTAGACTCAATTACAAAATCTACACCTACCTCATCCCACTTTAAATTTGCTGGATCTCTTTCTGCAGTAATTCTAATTTCGTTTCCGTTAACAACTAATTTACCGTCTTTAACATCTACAGTACCATCAAATTTACCGTGTACAGAGTCATATTTTAGCATATATGCCAAATAATCTACATCTAACAAATCGTTAATTGCTACTACCTGAACATTGTCTCTTAAAACCGAAGATCTAAATGCTAATCTTCCTATTCTTCCAAATCCGTTAATTCCTACTTTTATCATCTTTTAAAACTTTATTTACGTATTATTAAATTATGTGGTCATAATATCAGAAACTCTTAAAAGTTCTTGATTAATAGAATGACCTCCTTTTATTGCATCTGCAATACTTGTACTTATTACTTCGTTATCTTTTAGACCAACCATTAAATTTGTTTTACCGTCTAAAATTAATTCTACAGACTTTACTCCTAACCTACTTGCCAGTACTCTGTCGAAACAAGAAGGTGAACCTCCTCTTTGCATGTGTCCTAAAACAGATACTCTAACATCATATTCCGGTAAGTTTTCTTCAACATATTTAGCTAACTCATATACGTTTTTACCAGATTTATCGCCTTCTGCAACAACAACAATGCTAGAAGATTTACCTGTTCTTCGGCTCTTCTTTAAAGATTCTAACATTCTGTCTAGCCCAAGGTCTTCTTCGGGAATTAATATCTCTTCTGCACCAGCACCAACTCCTGCATTTAAGGCAATAAAACCTGCATCTCTACCCATTACCTCAACAAAAAACAATCTGTTATGAGAAGAAGCAGTATCTCTAATTTTGTCAATTGCCTCTACAGCAGTATTAAGTGCGGTATCATACCCTAAAGTGTGTGATGTTCCAAAAATATCATTATCAATGGTTCCTGGAATTCCAATAACTGGGAAGTTAAATTCTTCATTAAAAATTACTGCACCTGTAAAAGAGCCATCTCCACCAATAACGACCATTGCTTCAATTCCGTTTTCTTTCAGGTGTTCATATGCTTTTGCTCTTCCTTCTTTAGTTCTAAATTCTTTAGATCTTGCAGATTTTAAAATGGTACCTCCTTTATTAATAATATTGTTTACGCTTCTTGCTGTAAGCTCAATAAAATCTCCATCAATCAAACCTTCATACCCTCGGTATACACCTACACAACTAACTCTGTAATAAGCACATGCTCTCACTACAGATCTTATTGCTGCATTCATTCCTGGTGCATCTCCACCAGAAGTCATGACCGCTATTTTCTTTATTTTCTTCATATTTATGTTTTGTAAATTTAATGCTTTTTAAGCAGTTTTAATAAAAAAACTACGAAATCGTTTTAGCCTGTTTTCCCTTTATTTAAAAAGCTTTTTATTCGGAAATAATTGAAATAAAAACCCTTATTCCTGTGTATTAAAAGTACAAAATTATGCGTTTATAAAAAGTAAAAAATGAATACGAATGTAAAGGAAAATTAAAATATTTTGCGAAGTCTACTTTTTTTTTAATTTCCTTCAAAATTCTCGAAAGGAACTCTTCTTGTTTGGGTAGTGTCCTTTTTAACAGACTTTACAACCGATTGCTTTTTTTTACTTTTAACGCCAATTTTAGAGAGTAAATCAGACAAAGTATTAAAGTTTACTTGGTATGAAAGTCCTATTCCTTGAGTGTAGCCCTGGTCTTCAATTGTATACTGAATTTCGTTTTGCCTATTAAAAATAACACCTCTAAAATTTCCTTCTTTATTCAGCAATACCTCTACCTTTACCTCTCCCACAACACTAGACTGTGTTTGTGTGCCTATTGGTACTCCTACTTTTCCGTTTATAATTACTCGATCACTTACTTGTGTGCTTACAGATAAATCTACTTGATTATCTATATTTAATCGATCTAAATCGTTATCTCTTTGTCCTTGTTGATAATCTACCCCGAGCTGAAATTTACTATCTGGACTGTTTAGCAAGCTTGAAAAAGCAGCAGCAATTGCACTAGAAGCTGTATTTGTGATTTGATCTGAGGCATTAAAATTAACTCTATCTGGATTTACAAAGTTACCAAAGGCTAATAAAGAAATAAATTGAGTTGTTTTTTCATTTACATTGTTATCGTTAAGAATAAATTCTAACTCGTTTGCTATTGTTGGGTCTACGTTCGTTAATAAAATATCTAACTCTTGTTTAGAGGTGAAAAGACCTCCCGTAATCCTTGCTACCAAATCTACTTCGATATTTCTATTTGAATTAAAATTTTCTAATAAAACACCGGGGTTTGCCTTTGCTTTGTATACGGCAGTTACGTCTAAATTTGCATCTGCCGGATTTCCGTTCCACGAAACAGTTCCTCCTTTTTGAATAACAAATGGTTTATTTACGATACCGCCATATTTAAAGTCATAAACACCCGTATCTACCACATAATCTCCAAACATATTAAATTTACCTCTGGTATTTATTTCTATTTGCAGGTTACCGGTTCCTTTTCCAGATAATTGACTCCCGTATACCTCATCTATAACCACCTGTGCAATAGCATCTTTAGTTACCTCTAACGTAATATTTAGTGTCAGACCTTTAAGCGCTTCAAGTGCAATTTCTTTTTGCCTTTCTTTTACAAGTTTATCGTCCGACTTAAAGTGAATAAGATTAAAACTATCTACTGTTTCTACATCTTTTAACGGCACAACAAAAACTGTTCCCGGCATCGATTTGGCATTAATATTAATGGTTAACCGGTCTGTTAACCCAAAAATATCTGCAGAGCCATCTATAAATGCAGTGCCATAATAAAGTGCCTCGTCTGAGTTTTCGGTGTCTAAAACCAATAAATTATCACTTTTTATATTTAAATCTAAAAACCATTGCTTAAAGTTTAGGTGAGAAATATTCCCTTCTAAAACTCCTTTTGTTTTAGATTTTGTATCAATCATTTTAAAATTTTCAATTATAAATGATTGTTGCAAAAGTGTAATTACCGATTCTCCCTCAAAATCATAATCTACGTTTAAGTAAGGAAATTTTAAGCCTGCATTTTTAAGCCGCAATGTTCCCTCCATATCCGGATTTCCCAAGAAACCTCGTAATGTAAAATTGCCCGTTGCACTTCCTCTTAAAGAGGATAACACATCTTTTCCGAGAGGACTAAAAGCCTCTAGTTGAAACTCTTCTAAAAAAACTTCCAAATCTATAATGGGTCTCTCTTCTGAAAAATCTAATTTCCCATTAGCGGCAATACTTTTTACATTTTTATTATCAATTGAAATAGCTACATCGTATTTTTTGTATGAATTATCTCCTTTGATATTTACAACAAGATCGCCTTGTTTAAAATCATTTACCTCAAAATTTTTAATTTTTAGTGCTGCTTCTGGATTGTAAATACTATCTTTTTGTATAAAATCTAAATGACCAGATAGTACTCCTTTTAATGCTAAACTGTCTATTTTAGGAAGAAAGCTTTGTAGCTTAACTTTGGTAAAATCTGCTAAAAATATTTTTTCATCATCTCCTTTTACACTTCCTGTAAACTCAATTTTTTGTTCATTAGAAACTAATTTAAACTTACTAAAGTTAAACTCATTGTTTGATAAATCGAAAGTTATTTTATCGAGATTTTCTGAGTCTGGATTGATATTCCAGGTGTTATTTTTAAAAATAAAAGATGATTTTTCGAATCCTAGCACAGATTTTCCTTCTTTGTTAAATGTATAAAAGAAATCGAGATTAAAGTTTTCGTTATTTTTATTTCCGCCTTTAAAAATAGACTTAAAATGCAGCGTGTCATTTTCTGTTCTATTAATTAAATTTAGTTTAGAAATTTTGTAATATTCGGTATTTACTTCACTGGCAGTTAGAGAAGTGTTGTATAATGGATTTTTATTATCGGTTAATAAAAAGATATCCTTTACCTCGTTATTGTAAGCAAAAATTCTTGGCGATGATAAATTGAACCGAAAAAGTTCTTTGTCTGAGTTTATTTTTCCTTTAAAACGAGTATTATCATCTATAAAAACTTTTGGAAAAAAAACATTGACTATTTTATTATATACACTAATATTAAAATCTAAAAATTGATTTGGAGCCACAGAATAAGGCTTATAATTTGTATAAATACTACCCAAAGCATTTTGTGCCACCTTACCTAATTCAGAAAAGTAAAACTTACCTGTAATATAGCCCTTTGCAATGTCTTCAGAAACAACTTCTATTGTTTTAATGCTATCTTTTAAAGATGAAGTAACCTCAAATTCTTTAAACCGAAATTCTTCCTTTTGATTGGTATACAATACATTTTTAAAAATGGCTTTTCCTACTATGTCATCAAAAGTATTTCCTTCAATATCTAAAGAAATAGCTCCTTTAACAATAGAAACAGTGTCTCTTGTAAATAAGTTGGTTTCTCTAAGATTTAGATATTTGATATCAGAATTAAAGTCGAACTTATTTACTTTAGAAGACAAATCTGCCAAACCGTTAAATTGCATTTTAAAATTATCATCATCAATTATAAGTTCTCCATCGAATTTATTATTTTGATATTGACCGTTTGCAGAAATATCTCTGTACGTATATTTATTAAAATTTAAATCGGAAATTGTACCAACAAATGAGGTATTTATGTTGTCTAGCAAAAAACCACTCCCATTTACTTCTCCTTCTAATGATACGTTTCCAAAATTATTATTGTTAAAAAATTTACCAACATTAAAGTTATTTAAAGAAACATTTCCTTTATATGACGCCTCGTTTATATTTTTAATATTGTTTATTTCCAAATCTGAAATAATACTTCCAATTTCAGAGTCTAACTCTAAAACAGCATCAATTTCTGTGGGAGTTACTTTAATATTTCCATTAATTGTAAAGACACCTAATTTGGCAAATTCCGAAGGAACATTTTTTCCTAAAACGTTTGGTAAAATATTCTTTAAATCTTTGTAAGTGGCTGAAGTATTTTTTAAATCTCCATTAAAAACTAGTCCATTTTCTAGATTAACAGCATTTAAAAAAGATAAATTACCCGATAAATTAATTCCGTTTTTTGAGGCTAGTTCTAACTTAGAAAGCAAGAAATTATTGAGTGTACCATTCATTTTACCCGAAAAATAAACTACATCATCTCCATTTAACTCTTTGTAAAACTTTTTTATTTCAAGTACTTTTAAGTTACTCTTTTTAAAATCTGCAGAAATTTTTACTCGATTACTAAAGTCTGCTAGCTCACCTTTTTTATACCTAAAAGTAATATCGCCCTTTAATGATGAGCTTTGTGTTTTTAGATGTGTGTTTACAAACTTCATTTTTGTGGATGAGTAACTAAAATTGGTAGTAAAATTAGCAACATTTAAACCTTGGTTTGTTGTAAAATATAATCCTCTAACTTTAGCATTAAATGCTGGTCCTAAAACTTGCATTTCTTGTAAATTACCTCCAATATTTGTTGCAGAAAAGGTAACTTCGTTTTCCTTGTTTTCATTAATTAATTTAAAATCTAGATTGTTAATATAAACATTGGCAGCATTTAGATTAAAAATTGGCTTTAAAGAATCTTTTGGTTTTTTGGGTTTAAAACTAGCTAAAAAGACACTCATATTATCAGTACTTTCATCTTTATAAGTCTTCATAAAATATGAGGCATTTTCTAGAGTGATATCGTCAAACAGAAACTTATTATTCATCATTTTACCAACACTTAAAAGAGAAGTACGAAGTTTTCCTACAAATATTAAAGTATCATTATGATGATCTCTAATCTCTATTTCTTTTAGCTGAACACTTCCTAAAAAAGACAAGTTTACTTTTCCTACTTTTAAGTTTACACCAAAATCTTCATGTATAGTATTCGTTACAAAACCACCAAGTTTTGTTTGTACAAATGATGTTGATAGTAGCATTGCACACAAAAATAAGAAGAGCACTATGTACCCAAGCCACTTCGCTATTTTTCTAAAACTATTTTTGATGATTGTAATACTTTTAAATTAGATTATTTTGATTATGAACTTAACAAAAATATTGCCAAGTATTACAAAGAACGTGCAAATTTTAGAAAGATTTAAATTTCTATTCTTAAAAAAAGGAAAATGACCGTAAAATTATACTTAATTTTGTATCAAATAATTCCATAAAATGAAATCGCCCGTTTATATTTTAGCAATTGAGTCTTCTTGTGACGATACTAGTGCAGCCGTAATATCTAACACTACTATTTTAAGTAATGTTACTGCAAACCAAGAGGTACATGCAAAATACGGTGGTGTTGTTCCAGAGTTGGCTTCAAGAGCACATCAACAAAACATTGTACCTGTAGTTGAACAAGCCCTAAAAAATGCAAACATAAAAAAAGAAGAGCTTTCGGCAATTGCTTTTACAAAAGGACCAGGATTAATGGGTTCTTTACTGGTGGGCACTTCGTTTGCAAAATCTATGGCGTTGGCACTAAACATTCCGTTGTTAGACATTAATCATATGCAAGCTCACATTTTAGCGCATTTCATTTCAGAAGAAAACACAAAATTACCTTCATTTCCTTTTATTTGCCTCACAATAAGTGGTGGTCATACTCAAATAGTAAAACTTACCAATTATTTTGAAATGGAAATTCTTGGTGAAACTATTGATGATGCAGTAGGCGAGGCTTTCGATAAATCTGCTAAAATCTTAGGATTGCCTTATCCTGGTGGTCCTCTAATAGACAAATATGCACAATTAGGCAATCCTAAAGCGTACTCATTTACAAAACCAAAAGTTGGAAATTTAGATTTTAGCTTTAGTGGCTTAAAAACTGGTATTTTATATTTTATCCAAAAACAAGAGCGAAACAATCCGAATTTTATAGCCGAAAATAGAAACGATATCTGTGCTTCTATACAACATACAATTGTTGAGATTTTAATGGATAAATTAAAAAATGCTGTCAAAGAAACAGGTATCAAAAACATTGCAATTGCAGGTGGCGTTTCTGCAAATACAGAAATTAGAAAACGTCTTTCTAAAGCAGAAAAATATTGGGGTTGGTCTACTTATATTCCGAAATTTGAGTATACTACAGACAATGCGGCTATGATTGCCATTACAGGCTATCTAAAATACATTCAACAAGACTATGCGAGTATGAATGTAACTGCAAAAGCACGATTAAAGGTAACCGATTAATCTTTTTACCAAATTTATTTCTGATGAAAATATTAAAAAACAGTTTTCTTTTTTCGGTATATTATTTTCTAAGCTGGACAATCTACTTTGTATTTGCTCGTTTATTTTTTTTAATTTTTCAGTTAGATAAAACCTTAGAAATAGATTTTTTAACTATTCTAAAAACTTTTGTATATGGTATAAAATTAGACTTTTCTTTTACTGCATATGTAAGTATAATTCCTTTTCTTATGGTTGCTTTTTCTGCTGTAACTCCAATTAAATACATCAAAAAAATAATACAATTTTATACTTTCTTTCTCTTAGTAATACTTAATTTATTATTATTAATAGATGCCGGTTTGTACAAACCATGGGGCTTTCGATTAGATACGAGTATACTTGCCTATATAGATACTCCCGAGTTAATGATAGCTTCTGTATCAAAAAAAATGCTTTTTCTTGGCACATTTTTTTTCCTATTAATTACTTATGTAAGTTGTAAAATATTCTCTAAAATTATTCAAAAAAAAATAGCTTTAATTAGTCCCAAAAACAAATTACAAATTCCAATATTTTTACTATTAACAGCGCTATTAATATTTCCCTTAAGAGGAGGTTTGCAAACAATACCAATAAACCAAAGCAATGTATATTTTTCTAAAAACATGTTTGCCAATCATGCTGCAATAAATTACTCTTGGAATTTTTTTAACACTCTTACCCATAAAACAAGTTCCAAAAACATTTACAAAACGATAGAGGATAAGATCGCTAACAATAGTATTTCTAATAGAAACAAACTACTAAAAACAAGTGCTATAGACAGCATTTTAAAAACAGATAAACCTAATGTTATACTTATTATTTGGGAAGGTTTAACAGCAAAAGTGGTAGGTGTATTAGACGGAGAACCCACAGTAACACCTAATTTTAATAGCTACGCAAAACAAGGAATTCTTTTTACCAATTATTTTGCAAACGGAGATAGAACAGATAAAGGAATTCCTGCTATTTTAAGCGGTTATTATCCATTACCTACAAAAAGGGTTATGAGGATGCCTAACAAAACTAGAAAATTACCAATGTTACCTCAAAAAATGATTTCTGAAGGTTACGAAACTTCGTTTTATTACGGTGGTGATTTAAATTTTGGCAACATGAATACCTATCTACGAAATGCCGGAATTACAAATTTTGTTGATGGAAACAGCTTTAGCAAAAAAGATTGGAACGACAAATGGGGTGTACACGATCATGTTCTTATAAATCGTTTTATAAAAGACTTTAAGGAAGATAACAAAAAGCCTTTCTTTAAAATAGCCCTTACACTAAGCAGTCATGAACCGTTTCAATTTCCCGACACGTATCAGTTTGGAAGAGATACCGAAGACAACTTATTTAGAAGCTCACACTTTTATACCGACAAAGCCATTGGTAAGTTCTTAGATTTCGCAGTAAAACAACCTTGGTACAAAAATACGCTTATTGTAATTATGGCAGATCACGGACATGGTTCTCCTAAACATGATGGATTATTTAATGGCCCAAAAAAATTTAAAATTCCAATGCTATGGTTAGGTGGTGCTTTGCATAAAACAGGACTAGAAATAGACTCTTATTCTAGTCAGGTAGATTTTTCTTACACCCTACTAGACTTACTAAAAATTAACAACTCTCAGTTTACTTTTGGAAATCATCTTTTTAATAACTCACCCAAAAAATATGCTTATTTTAATTTTAATAAAGGGTTTGGGGTTGTAGATAAAAACAACGAATTTATTTTTGATTTTGTAAGCAATAAAACAATCTTGAAAAAAGGACCTGAAACTGCACTGCTAGATACTTTAGGTAGAGCAATTTCTCAAAGAATTTACAAAGATTTTTTAAATCGATAAGTGGTAAAAATAAAATAGTTATTAAGAATAAATGTCATTTAAAATCTTAGCCAAACGAATTCCTCCTTTTTGTAATTGTTGTCTTACAATTCCAAAATAATCGTAAGAATACCTATATCTGAGGTTTTCGCCAACTGTAACTGATTTGTATACTTTTTTTGTTAACTGATGAACTTCATTTACCCAATCTACCACAGAACCGTTTTCTATGGCAGCTTTTTGTCTTTTAGATAAGTATTGCGCATTATCTGCCAATTCTAAATAACTCATATTCCAAGCCTCTATCATCTTGGTATCCCAAACTGCATGTAAATTTGTTCCTTGCCCAAACCATTGAACTTGTATTGTATTGCCACCTTTATCTTCACGCTGCCCAATGTGCATTGGTTGATGTAAATCTCCTACAAAATGTACCAACATTTTTAAATAAAAAACCTTGTCTTGCTCAGCACTATTAGCATCCTTTAGAACTTCTATACATTTATTTATTCCGGTAACTAGATCTCCTTTAGGATTTTTTTCTGCAGTTTCGTAAGTATCATCCAAATTCATGTTCACATAATGAAGTGGAGAAAACTCACGATATTTTTTGTCCGATTTAATCTCATCTCCAAAAGTAGAAACAAAAGCTAAACTTTGTCCATTTAATAACTTATCAATCTTTCTTTTCGCTTTTCTAGTTAAATAAGACTCTGCTATTTTACCAGTTGCTCTATGTCCGTTTTGACCCCAAAAAAAGGGTTTGTCATGTTTAGTGGTAGAGAAAGTAAGTAGAGATACTAATAAAATAATGTAAGCTTTCATGTGTAAATTATTAAAATTATTTTTTTGCTAATTTATAAATATTATAAAGAATATTTTTAGAAACTTAAAAAAATAAATCATATATTTACGATATCAATTTAATATTAAAATAAAACAAAATAATGAAAGTCGAAAAAATTTTTAAACCAGCTAACGGATACCTAATGTTAGCAATTGTTCTTACCTTATTTTTTGGAAGTATTACTTTTTCTATTGTAAAAGAAAATCCATTTTTTATACTTATTTCTGTAGCAAGTTTTATGTGCCTATTTGGTTTTATCTTGGTAAATCCAAACACCTCGAAAGTTGTACTACTTTTTGGAAAATATGTTGGAACTATTAAAGAAAATGGATTGTATTGGGCGAACCCCTTCTATAAAAAGAAAACAATTTCTTTGAGAGCAAGTAACTTTGATAGTGAACGACTAAAAGTAAACGATAAATTAGGAAACCCTGTTATGATTTCTACCATTCTTGTTTGGCGTGTAACAAACACCTACAAGGCAGCATTTGATGTAGATAATTACGAAAACTTTGTACGTGTACAAACGGATGCTGCAGTAAGAAAACTAGCAAGTATGTATCCTTATGATAATTTTGCTGATGAAGGACATGATGAAGACATTACACTACGTTCTAGTGTAAACGAAGTTTCAGAAGCGTTAGAAAAAGAAATTGATGAACGATTGTCTATTGCAGGAATTGAAGTATTAGAGGCCAGAATTGGTTATTTAGCTTATGCACAAGAAATAGCTTCTGCCATGTTAAAAAGACAACAAGCAACTGCTATTGTAGCCGCAAGACATAAAATTGTTCAAGGTGCCGTAGAAATGGTAGAAATGGCTCTAGAAGAATTAAATAAAAAACAAATTGTTGCTTTAGATGAAGAACGAAAAGCAGCTATGGTTAGCAACTTATTGGTTATTTTATGTGGCGACAAAGAGGCTTCTCCAGTGGTAAATACGGGTACTTTAAATCATTAAAAAAAACAGCAATTCGCGTAAATTTACTTATTCAAAAAACATAAATAATGAAAGAATACAAAGTAGTAACTCTAAGACTTGGACTTACCAAAAGGAATGAAAAACTAGAACACCTTTTAAATCAATATGCAAGAGAGGGATGGGTTTTAAAAGAAATGCCAACAAATTGGAACGCTATTGTTCTGGAGAGGGAGAAAAACAGATAGCATGAAAATTTTTATAGAAGAACAGCGCTTTACTCAAACATGGTTAATTGTTCTTTTAGCCATTAGTTTAATTGTACCAATAACAGTTGTTTCAAAAGAGTTTTTAAGTGAAAATAACACCACGACTAGCAATGAGTTTATAGGAACATTACTGGCTATAATTGCTTCAACTTGCTTTATTTTCTTCTTCAAACTAAAAACTAGAATTGATGAAATTGGAATTCATTATCAATTCTTTCCATTTCATTTAAAATACCGAATTATAAAATGGCAAGACATTAAAAAGGCATATGTAAGAACTTACGATCCGATAGGTGAATATGGTGGCTGGGGATTGAAAGGCGGTGCTTTTTGGAATAAAGGGAAAGGAAAATGTATAAATGTATCTGGAGATATTGGTATTCAATTAGAACTACAAAATAGTAAGAAACTATTAATTGGAACGCAAAATAAAGAAAAAGCAATACAAATCTTAAAAACATACCTAGCAACAACCAATGATGAAATTGCATAAAATAATCATATTCTTTAGTGTATCAACATTAATAATTACATGGTTTTACACGGCAATATCTTATTCCAAATTACCATTAAAAATTGTTGGTCATTTAGATTTTTATGGAAATATAAATAGATATGACCCTAAAATTAGAATTTGGTTTATACCAACTATTTTTACTACACTCCATTTGTTAATTTATTGGATTTCTAAACAACAAAACACTATAAAGCTTAAATTAAAAACTATACAAGCTCAAAAAACAGTTATACTATTAATACATCCTTATTTATCTATTACAACACTTCTTCTAGTTATTTGTATTATCGAAAAAACAAAAAACATACATTTAAACCTTAGCTATTTTAGCTATGCTTTTATTGCTATAACGGGCTTATATTTAACTATTTTATTTTCATTTATTTATAATAATTTAAAATCGTAATGAAAAAAATAATCGTTTTAATTATTTTTCTGTCTGTTATTTCTGACTTTTCGGCACAATTAAAAACAGAAGAAATAACAATACACAACAAAAAGATTGAACTTCCAGGTACACTTTCTTTTTATGAAGAAAAAACTCCTTTAATTATTTGGGTTCATGGTTCAGGAAATATAGACAGAAACGGAAATCAGCCCAAAACTCCTGTTAAAGCAAATTATATACAGCAGTTTAGAAGCGCAGTAAACAAAAAAAATATTGCCTTTTTTAGTTTCGACAAAAGAAGCGCTAATCCAAAAAATAAAGATTTTCTAAAAGAGACTAAAATAACAGACTTTGCAAAAGATATAGATGAAGTTATTCTATATTTCCAAAAAGACAACAGGTTTTCTAAAATATTTTTAGTGGGTCATAGTCAGGGCTCCCTAATTGCCATGTTAACAAAAGAAAAAACAGCTGGTTTCGTATCTATTGCAGGAACAGGAGAAACAATAGACAAAACAATTGTTAAGCAGTTAAATAAAAACAATTCAACTTTAGCAGAAGCAGCAAAAAAACAATTCGACACTTTAAAAGTAAAAGGGAAAATAGCTGTAGTTAATCTGTTTTTAACAAGCATTTTCGCAAAACAAATTCAAGCATTTTTATATTCTTGGATGCAATATAACCCAGCTAAGGAAATAAAAAAAATAAAGACTCCTATACTAATTGTTCAGGGAGATAAAGAGCTGCAAGTAAAAATAGAGGATGCCAACCTTTTAAAGAAAGCAAAACCATCTTCAAAACTTGTCATCATAAAAAATATGAACCATGTTTTAAAAGAAATTAATTCGGATAGTGAAAATATGAGTTCTTATTATTCCGATAAATTTCCTATTTCAGAAAAACTAATTGAAGTTGTAGTACAATTTATAAAAAAATAGAATGTCAAAAAAGAAAGCTTTCGCACTGCGTGTTAATGAAGAAATGTTAAAAGCTATAGAAAAATGGGCTGCAGATGAATTTCGCTCAACTAATGGGCAAATAGAATGGATGCTTATGCAGTCTTTAAAAGAAGCCAAAAGAACCCCAAAAAACAAAGAAGATTAGTCAAATAATAACTTTAAATAATTAAAATAATAACCATTACAATTATAAAAGTAGTTGTAATTTTTGTTAAAATAAACGCTCAATTTTTATTGAGCGTTTTCTATTTTGTATATTGTTCGCTATTAAATAAAATTATCAAACTTTTTTTTATGAAAAAACTAACCACACTCCTATTTTTATGTGCTACTACATTACTCTTTTCACAAGAGTTTTCTATGGATTTAGTAAAAAACATGAAACCAAGAAACATTGGCCCTGGCGGAATGTCTGGTCGTGTAACTGCAATAGATGTTGTAGAAAATAACCCCGAAATAATGTATGTAGGAACTGCCTCTGGTGGTATTTGGAAATCTACCTCTGGAGGAATTAAATGGGAGCCCATCTTCGAAAAAGAAGTTACAGCCTCTATTGGTGCTGTTGCCATACAGCAATCGAACCCTAGTGTTATTTGGGCAGGAACAGGCGAGGGTAATCCACGAAATAGCTTAAATGGTGGTTATGGAATATACAAATCTATAGATGCTGGAAAAACATGGCAAGCTATGGGTCTCGAAAAAACAAGGCATATTCATAGAGTGGTTATCGACCCAACAAACCCAAATATAGTTTATGTGGGTGCAATAGGATCGCCTTGGGGAGAACACAAAGAACGTGGTGTATACAAAACAATTGATGGTGGAAAAACATGGAAACAAGTTTTGTTTACCAACATTACATCTGGAGCTGCAGACTTAATTATGGATCCAAAAAATCCTAATAAATTAATAGCAGCAATGTGGGAACATAAAAGAGAACCATGGTTTTTTAAGTCTGGTGGTAAAGGAAGTGGTTTATACATTACCCATGATGGTGGTGATAACTGGAAAAAAGTAACCGAGAAAGAGGGTTTCCCAAAAGGAGAATTAGGCAGAATTGGCGTTGCCATTTCTCCTAGCGAACCAAACATTATTTATGCTTTAGTTGAAGCCAAAAAAAATGCCCTCTACAAAAGCGAGGACGGAGGTTTTAAATGGAAAAAAGTAAACGATAAACCAGGTATTGGTAACAGACCTTTTTATTATTCAGAAATTTATGTGGACCCACAAAATGAAAATCGCCTTTACACTGTTTTTACATACGTAAATGTGTCAGAAGATGGTGGTAAAAATTTCAAACAACTTATGCCTGCTTATGGCGTAGATAATGGCGTTCACCCAGACCATCATGCTTGGTGGATTCATCCAAAAAATGGTAAATTTATGATAGATGGTAACGACGGTGGACTTAATATTACTAGAGATGGCGGAAAGTCTTGGCGCTTTATTGGTAATATCCCTGTGGCGCAATTTTATCATATTAATGTAGATAATGAATACCCTTATAATGTTTACGGAGGTATGCAAGATAATGGTTCTTGGAGAGGACCTGCTTATGTTTGGAAAGCACAAGGAATTAGAAATTCGTATTGGCAAGAAATTAGTTTTGGTGATGGTTTTGATGTAGTACCCGACAAAGATGATTCTCGCTACGGATGGTCTATGAGTCAGCAAGGCTCCGTTGTAAGATATGACTATATAACTGGTAATAATTACTCTGTAAAACCAACACATAAAGACGCCAATGTTAAACTTCGATTTAACTGGAATGCAGCCATAAATATAGATCCGTTTGATAACAATACGCTCTATTTTGGTAGTCAATTTGTTCATAAATCTACAGACAAAGGGTTAACATGGAATGTGATTTCACCTGATTTATCAACTAATAATCCCGAAAAACTAAAACAAGCAGAAAGTGGTGGCTTAACTATGGATGCCACTGGGGCAGAAAACCACTGCACCATTTTAGTAATTGAACCTACTATTCTCGAAAAAGATGTTTTATGGGCTGCTACTGATGATGGACAAGTTCATATTACTAAAAACGGAGGAGAAACTTGGACGAATGTAGCTAGTAACATTAAAGGACTCACAGAAAATAGCTGGATAACCCAAATAAAAGCATCTAATAAAAATAAAGGAGAGGCACTTTTAGTAGCCAACGACTATAGGCGTTTTAATTACACACCATATGCATATAGAACCAAAAACTATGGTAAAACTTGGGAGCGAATTGTAGACCAAAATGACGTAGAAAGTTACACACTTTGTATAATAGAAGATCCAGAAAATGAAAATTTACTGTTTTTAGGTACTGATGACGGTTTGTATATTTCTGTTGATGCCGGTAACAAATGGACAAAATGGACGCAAGGTTTCCCAACTGTACCTGTAAAAGATCTCGTAATACACCCTAGAGAACACGATTTAGTGATTGGTACTTTTGGTAGAGCTGCATGGATTTTAGATGACATTAGACCTTTAAGAGCATTGGCAACTAAAAATGCAACAATAAAAAAATTACACTTATTCGAACCTCCAACAGCTTACCAAACTGCAACTCAACAACCTACCGGAAGTAGATTTGGAGCAGATGCTATGTACCAAGGTGAAAATAGAAATGGTGGTGCCATTATTTCTTACTACATTAACAAACCCGAACTAGAAAAATTAGAAACTAACAAAAAAGAAACGCTCAAAAGTTCTCAGAAAAACATACAAAAAGTAAAATACGACTCCATTAAACTAGAAATTTTTGATGGTAACAGACAAATTAGAACTTTAAAATTTAAAACTCCGAAAGAAAACGGAATCCATAAAACTACTTGGTTTTTAAGGGAAAAAGGAGTAGAGCGCGCTTCTAGAAGCATCCGAAAATCTACCAGAGAACCAGCTGGAGTAACTGTAAAACCAGGAACTTATCGTTTAAAAATGACTTTTGGTAGTGAAGTTGCAGAACAAAATATTAATGTTGAATTTGACCCTAGGTTGTCAATTTCAGAAAAAGCAATCAACCAAAAATATACAGCAAGCAAAGAACTTGAAAAATATCAAGAAAAAATTGCAGCTGCTGTAAAACAATTAGTTGAAAGTAAAAATACAGCAAACAAAATTAAAACAGCTTTAACTAACGAGAACAAAGAAAAATATAAAGATCCAATTAAAACAACTAAAGAGATTGTAAAAAAAATAGATACGTTAATAGCAAAGTTTTTAGGAAGTATAGATAAACGACAAGGAATTACAAGAAACCCAGAAATTACAGTTAACCAACGTTTCGGACAAGCAAGTAGTTACATTCGTTCTCGTTTTGGCGAGCAAACTACTACCGAAAAAGTATTAATGAATCAATTTAAAGAAGAATTTAACAAGGCAATTTCCGAAACCAATTCATTTTTTAATAATGATTGGGTAAACTTTAAACAAAAAACCGAAAATATTAAGATATCTCCTTTTAAAGAGACCGTTATTTTTGACACCTACTAAAGTTAAATGAAAAATATTGCTTTTATTTTGTGCTTGTGTTTTTCTATTTTCAAAACGCAAGCACAAAAAAAACCAGAAAACCAATTAGGAGCCTGGTATATGTACAATGGTTCGCATACGTTGACTGATAAATTTGCCATAAAAACAATGGCACATTTTCGATATTTTAAATTTATAAGTAAGTTTCAACAAGAAATATATAGACTAGGAGTTAACTACAAAATATCTAAAAAAACAAGTACAACTTTAGGTGTAAGCTATGCTAAAGCAGATTTAATATTTGACATTCCTTCTCCACATCTTTACGAATGGAGATTGTATGAAGATTTTTTTTTAACATCTAAATGGGGCAATCTAAAAACAAAACATCGTTTTAGATTAGAACACCGCTTTATTCATAAAAACACAACTATTGATGAAACTAAAAACTGGATTCGATACGACCTAAATATTCAATATCCATTTGCAAAAAACTGGAGTATTGACGTTTTTAATGAAATTTTCATGAACTTAGATAGCTCAAAAAGATTTGCACAAAATTGGACAGGCGGCGGAATTATAAATAAATTGAATAAACAGTTGAAACTTAGAATTGGCTATTTTCAAATAAAAACCCCTTCAAAAATTCTTAAAAGAATACAATTAGGAGTTATATTAAATACTATACACAGAAAAAAATAATAAATATGCAACCAATATTTACAAGTGATGCCATCGTTTTTGGTATTTTAATGATTAGTTTAGGCTTTGTTTTTTATACCGAAAATATAAAGAGTGGCTTTTGGTCTAAGTTCTATAAAATTGTTCCTGGCTTATTTATGGCTTATTTTATTCCGGCACTATTTACCACTTTTGGTATCATATCCCCAGAATGGGAAAGTACGAACGCAGCAGGAGAAATTATAAAAGGAAAATCTGAATTGTACTACATTGCTAGTAGATTTCTATTACCAGCAGCATTGGTTTTAATGACACTAAGCATCGATTTAAAAGCTATTTTTAACCTAGGCTCAAAAGCATTAATCCTATTTTTTACAGGAACTATTGGTATTATTATTGGAGGACCAATAGCTGTATTATTAATTTCTATATTCTCACCAGAAACAGTAGGCGGCGCAGATTTTGATGCTGTTTGGAGAGGCTTATCTACATTAGCAGGAAGTTGGATTGGTGGAGGAGCTAACCAAACAGCTATGCTCGAAATTTACAAATACAATCCAGCAAAATATGGCGCAATGGTTTTTGTAGACATTGTGGTTGCCAACATTTGGATGGCAATTATTTTAATAGGAATTGGTAAAAAAGAAAAAATAGATAAATGGTTAAAAGCAGATAATACAGCCATTGAAGAATTAAAAAATAAAGTGTCTCAATTTACCCAAAAAGTTAAAAGAAACCCTTCTTTATCAGATTTAATGATTATGTTAGCTATAGCTTTTGGCACAGTGAGTTTCGGACATTTTGCTGCCAAATATATAAGCGTTTTTTTTGCTGATTTTGTGGCCTCTCTAAGCTCTCAAACATGGCGTAATATTTTCTCATTTCTTGGCTCTGGATTTTTCTGGCTCATTAGTATTTCTACAATAGTTGCCATACTCTTATCATTTACAAAAGCAAAAAATTATGAAGGAGCAGGTGCAAGTAAATTAGGCAGTGTGTTTATATATATTCTTGTTGCCACTATTGGAATGAAAATGGATTTAGCAATGATATTAGACAATTTAGGCCTAATTGCTGTGGGTCTTGTATGGATGGGAATACATGCAGGATTACTAATTTTAGTTGCAAAAATTATTAAAGCCCCTTATTTCTTTTTAGCAGTAGGAAGTCAAGCAAATGTTGGTGGCGCAGCTTCTGCTCCAATTGTGGCACAAGCATTTCATCCGTCATTAGCAACCGTTGGTGTTTTATTGGCTGTTTTTGGATATGCAATAGGAACCATTGGTGCAATTTTATGTACTATTTTATTAGAATTATCGGCAACACTTTAAATAAAAATCAGCATATTTGTGCATCAAAATATTTAAATTAAATGAAGAAAATTATTGTTTTAGTATTATTGGCAGCTTTTGCTTTTGCTTGTTCCTCTAAAAAGGAAGGAAATATGATTGTTGAAGGAAATATAAAAGGTTTAAAAAAAGGCACTTTATATCTTCAAAAAATGAAAGATACGCTATTAACATCTGTTGATTCTGTTGCCGTTTTTGGTGATGGAAACTTTAGATTGTCTGATAATGTTGATTCTCCTGTAATTTATTATTTAACTTTTAACGGAAACACTACAAACCGTAGAATTTTATTTTTTGGAAACCAAGGCACCATTACTATTAACGATAATATAGATTTATTTGGAATTTCGCCAGAAATAAAAGGTTCAGAAAACCAGCTTGTTTTTAATAAGTTTCTAGAAGTAAATTCTAAATTTAAAAATCAGCGATTAGAGTTTATAAAGAAAGAATTTGAAGCAAAAAAAGCGAATGATGAAGATTTACTTAAGAAATTAGAAAAAGACTTTTCTAACATGATTCGAAGAAAATACTTATACACCACAAATTTTGCACTTTCCAATCCAAACTCAGAAGCAGCTCCTTTTATAGCTTTAACAGAATTATTTGACGCAAATGTTAAATTGTTAGATACTATAAACAACTCTCTGACACCAAAAGTTAAAAACTCCGATTATGGTAAGCGTTTAGATAAGTTTATAAAAAGCATAAAATCTAATTCAGAAAAATAACACCTCCAAAAAACCGATAATTATCGGTTTTTTTTTGCCTATTATTTTACTTTAACACTCCATTGAAAAACAAATCTAGAGACTACAACTCCTAGTTCATTTTTACCTTCAGACGTTAACCAAAACGTTTGTCCCTCTTTAGTTTCCTTAGAGTTTTGGATGGCTTTACTTATAGCTGTTGCACCATCGCATGAAAAAACAATTTTTCCGGTAGCTTTTTTAAAAAAACTAGCTTCCTGTTGGATAACTAGCATAGAAACTTTTTCTTTAGATACTGCAATCGCTTTCATTACCAAAACCCCAGTACTCATTTCTGCAGCCATGCCTTGTGCCGCCCAAAACATACTCTTAAAAGGATTTTGGTTTATCCATTTATGTTTAATAGAAACTACTACTCTATTTTCAGAAATATCCTTTACACGAACTCCTGCTAAAAAAGCCAAAGGCAATTTTAAAAACATAAATAAGTGTATTCTCTTAACTGTAATCTTCATAAAAACACTATTTAGGGCAATTTAATACTTTTTAAATCAATACATAATAATATATGAAAAATGTTAAATAAATGTTAAAACAGTACTATGCTATACATAATACCTTTTTTTAAACATATATTTGCATAAGAAAGTAGTATATATAAATAAATTATGAAAAACAACAATGAGAATACCAATGCTTTTTTAATACATATATCTTCATTTGCTGGGTTTATATTTCCGTTTGGTCATATAATAACCCCTCTAATTGCCTGGCAAACATTAAAAGATAGAAGTAACTTTTTAGATGAACAAGGCAAAGAAGTAGTAAATTTTAACTTAAGTTATACATTATATGTTCTAATAATTGGTGTGCTTTTTCTGCCCTTTGCTATCGGATCTTTTTTTAGAAATATAAACGATTTTGGTACTTTTAATTTAGATGTAGATTTTAGTAGTAGCTACATTATTAAAATTACAAGTTTTGCACTCATAACGGGTATTATCTATTTAATAGGTATAGCCTTGGTAATTATTGGAGCCATAAAAGCTAAAGATGGAGAACAGTATTCATACCCTTTTACCATTAAATTTATAAAATAAAGCAATTCATGAAAATAGAGAACACAAAAGCACAAATGAGAAAAGGGATATTGGAGTATTGCATATTATCAATCCTAAAAAAAGGAGATGCTTATACTTCCGAAATTCTATCTACACTTAAAGGTGCAGAAATGATTGTTGTAGAAGGTACCATTTACCCATTGCTTACCCGATTAAAAAATGCTGGTTTACTAAGTTATAGGTGGGAAGAATCTACCTCTGGACCACCAAGAAAATATTACGTTTTAACAGAAAACGGAGGCCTTTTTTTAAAAGAATTAGACAAAACATGGAGTAATTTATTAAACGCAGTAAACCAAGTAATTAGCACAAAACCAAACCACAATGAATAAAACAATAAATATAAATTTAGGCGGATTCTTTTTTCATATTGATGAAATTGCATACCAAAAACTAAGACGTTATTTAGAATCGATTGCAAAATCTTTAAGTGAAGATTCACAAGGTAAAAACGAAATAATTGCAGATATAGAAGCAAGAATTAGCGAGTTACTATCAGAAAAAATTACCGATAGTAGACAAGTAGTAAACGAAAAAGATATTGAAGATATTATTGCCATTATGGGGCAACCAGAAGATTATGCCGAAGCAGAAGAAGGATATTCTGATACGAAATACGCTTACCAAAGAAACAACCAAAATAAGAAAAAACTTTTTAGAGATGGCGAAGATAAATTCTTAGGAGGTGTAGCATCCGGAATTGCTCATTATTTTAATATTGATAGTATATGGATTCGTTTGGCCTTCTTGGTATCTACACTAGCTGGCTTAGGAGCAGGTATTTTTATCTATATTATTTTATGGATTTTACTTCCAGAGGCAAAAACAACAGCCGAAAAATTGCAAATGGAAGGCGAACCAGTAAATATTGATAATATAGAAAAAAAAATTAGAGAAGAATTTACTCATGTTTCTGAGTCTGTAAAAAACGCGGCAAATTCTGCTTCCGAAAAATTGAAAGAAGGAGCAAACGAATTCTCAGAAAAAGTGCATCAAAAATTTTCAGCAAAAACAAAAAAAAATAATGGTTTACAAGATTTTTTAGACACCATTGGTAAAATTTTTCTTGTATTTTTTAAAGTAATCGGAAAACTAATAGGCATTCTATTAGTATTTATAGCTGCAGCTGTAATTCTAGTTCTTACTATAGGAGGATTTTCTGTGGGGAGCCTAGAGTTCTTAAATTTTAACGGAGAGATAGTTCAATATCCACCATTTTTTTACGATGCTACTTTACCGCTTTGGCTCTTAACAGTGGTAAGTTTTGTACTTGCAGCAATTCCTTTTGTAGTATTGTTTGTTCTCGGATTAAGAATTTTATCTAACAACGTAAAAAAGTTTAATAAAACAACTTCTTTAACCTTATTAGGTATTTGGATTCTATGTTTGTTGGCCATTATTTTTACTGGTATAGAATATGCAACTACGCAAGCATTTGATGGCAAACACATCGAAAAAAACAATTTAATTCTTGCAAAAAAAGATACGTTGGTGTTAAAAATGAAAAATGATGACACTATTTATTATCAACAAAACTTTAGAACTAGTGCTAGAAAATACAAAATTACCGTAAAAAATACAGAACTAATTTATACAAATAACATTGGTGTAGATGTTAAACGAAGCACTACTAACCAAGCCTACTTTATAATTCAAAAGGAATCTAATGGTAAAAGCACCGCAGATGCAAACATAAATGCAAAAAAAATTGCCTATAATTTTGAGATTTATAATAATGAGGTACTTTTAAATAGCTATTTCCTAACCGACCTTAGCAATCTTTTTAAAGACGAAGAAATTGCGATTACATTTTTTATTCCTGAAGCAACTACCGTTTACTTCGACGACTCTATCAAAAACTTTTTAGATGATGTTAAAAATGAAGAAAATATTTATGATACTGATATGGGAAGTCATTATTTTATGATGACCGACAAAACACTAAAATGTACAGACTGTATTACCGATACTAAAGATAATTCGATTAGTAAAGAATGGTAGAATTTACAATTCAACTCAAAAAAACAACAACTAAGCAACTATTTATGTAATAATTGCGTCTTTAATTATGATATTTAACAAATCATTAAAAACAATCAAATGAAAAAAACTATCCATCAATTTTTAATCGCCTTATTAGTAACTAGTGTTTTTAGTTCATGTGGTGCAGATATATTTAACGGCATTCGTGGAAACGGAAATATTGTTACTGAAGAAAGAAAGCCTTCAGCTCCTTTTTCTGGCATAAAAGTAAGCGCAGGAATAGACTTGTACATTACACAAGGAAACAAAAATAAAATTATTGTAGAGGCAGACGAAAACCTACAGAAACTCATAAAAACTTCTATTTCAGATGGGATTTTAAAAATATACACCGAAGAAAATATATGGAAATCTTCTGCCAGAAAAGTATACGTTACGCTTCAAGAACTTTCACTTTTAAAAGCCTCTAGCGGAAGTGATGTGTATTCAGAAAACACCATAAACACAAATGAAATAAGCATTTCGGCAAGTAGTGGTGCAGATATAAATATAAGTATTGCTGCAGAAAATGTGTCTACTAGCGCCTCAAGTGGTTCAGATATTAAAATTTCTGGAAATGCAATTAACCACGCTACAAAAGCATCTAGCGGAAGTTCTATAGATGCTTATAAGTTAGAGAGTAAAAATGTAATTGCTAGGGTTTCGAGCGGTGCAGATATTAACGTAACTGCTACAGAAAAAATTGAAGCAAATGCATCTAGTGGTGGAGATATTGATTTTGATGGAAGTCCTTCTAAGATTAACAAAAAAACATCTTCGGGAGGAAGTGTTTCTAAAAGAAATTAAAAATAATTAATTTTTTATAGGAAAGCTAACTTCCTATAATTTTACTAATACTTGGTTTTATTAGTTAAATTGGTAAGTCGCTGTTTTTGTAAAAAAACAGCGCTTACTTTTTATATATTATCTAAAACTTATACTCTCCCAAAGGTTTTGGAAAATCTTCTGGATTTGCAGCTAAATGGTATCTAGGGTCATCAATATCATCTATAATTATATCTTTAAAAACAGGCGAAGCTTTGTGCAATAAAATTTTACAATCTTCACTTAAATGCTTTAAAGCTATTTTTTTACCAGCTGCCTGATATTTTTCTACCAATGCAAAAATAGCCTCAATAGCAGAATGGTCTGAAACTCTTGCCTCCACAAAATCTATTTCTACAAATTCTGGATCAGATTTTACATCAAATTTTTCATTAAAAGCTGCAATACTTCCGAAAAATAATGGTCCCCAAATTTCGTATATTTTAGTTCCATCTTCTCTGTAACGCTTTCTTGCTCTAATTTTCTTTGCATTTTCCCAAGCAAAAGCTAGGGCAGAAATAATCACTCCCACAAAAACAGCAATTGCCAAATCAAATATTACTGTTACAGCAGAAACCGTAATTAATACAAACGCATCTGAGGTTGGTATCTTCTTTAAAATTCTAAAACTAGACCAAGCAAATGTTTCTATAACCATCATAAACATTACACCAACCAACGCTGCAATTGGTACTTGCTCTATCAATTTATCTGTAAAAAGAATAAACGTTAAGAGAGTTAAAGCCATCATAATACCAGAAAGCCTTCCTCTACCACCGGCATTTATGTTAATTACAGTCTGCCCAATCATTCCACATCCTCCTGTGCCCCCAAACAGACCACTTAAAATATTACCTGCTCCTTGCGCTACACATTCTCTATTCCCATTTCCTCTAGTTTCTGTAAGCTCATCTACTAAATTCATAGTCATTAAAGATTCGATTAAGCCTACAGAGGCTGCCAAAAATGCATATGGCAAAATAAAAAGTAAAGTGTCTAAGTTAAATGGCAAATATTGCCATAATTCTGTATTTGGAGTTGGAAACTCTCCTTTTAAACCTGTTCCTCCACCTTCAATTATATAAGAACCTACAGTAGAAACCTCTAAACCAGATACTACCACTACAAAAGTTGTAATTAAAATTGCAGTTAAAGAGGCTGGTATTTTTTTTGTTATTTTTGGCAACACCCAAATAATACCCATAGTTAAAGCCACTAAACCAATCATTGTATAAAGTTCGGTACCTTGCATAAATGTGCTCACATAATTTTTTACACCGTCTGAAGAAACCTGCAATTGCTTGTGAGAAAACATTTTTACTTGAGCCCAAAAAATTACAATTGCCAAACCGTTTACGAATCCCATCATTACAGAATGCGGAATTAAACGAACAAACTTTCCGATTTTAAAAACACCTGCTAAAATTTGTATCAGTCCCATTAAAATAACACATGCTAGCAGGTAAAAATATCCCATATTATCAACAGGTGTATCAAAGAGCATTCCTTTGGTGTGCCCATCTGCTATCATACTTACAAAAATTACCGCTACCGCACCAGCTGCGCCAGAAATAAGCCCAGGTCTCCCCCCAAAAATAGCTGTAATCAGTCCTATAATAAAAGCACCGGAAAGTGCTACTAAAGGATCTATTTGTGCTACAAATGCGAAAGCAACTACCTCTGGTATCATTGCTAATGATACGGTAATTCCTGCTAAAACATCATCTTTTGCGTTTGGTGTAATTTTTTTGATAAAATTTGTCATTTTGTCCCTTTTTTGAAGTCGGCAAAGATAGTAGGTTTTTTGGGATTATCACATTTTCAAGTAAGTATCATACACTAAGAGTATATTTTTGTATGAATTTTGTAACGCAATCGATGCTTGCTCGTTGTTTTTAAAGCTTACTTTTGTTATGCCTTCTTCTAATTGTGGAGTAAGCGTATTATTATCATCTGAAGACATTAAAAACCAAAAAGTTTCTTTTAGAATAATTTGTTTGTAAAAATAAAGGTGATACGTTGTTAATAATGGCTTGATAAGTTTTATGTTTTGAATACCACACTCCTCCTCTACTTCTCGAATAGCGGCCATTTCTATTGTTTCATTTACCTCTATTTTACCTTTTGGAAGATCCCATTTACCATTTCTAAATATAAATAAAACCTCTTCAGCATTATTTAAAACGAGACCGCCGGCAGCAGAAATTTTTACAAAAAAACAATTAAAAACCGCCCAACCAATCTCTAAATCAGGAGTATATAAATTTACGCCATTAAGTCGGTTTTCTTGTAGTTCATAAAAGAGGTCTTCTAAAGAACAATCTTCTAAAACTAGGGTCGGAAAATTATTCTCATTTTTTTGAGAAGTTGTTAAAATTATTGGGCTATCATTTACAAAAACTTTATACATTTGCAGCATGAATTTAAACAAAGATACGGCAAAAAAAACAGCTGAACTTTTATTGCAAATAAAGGCGATAAAGTTAAATCCTACGAGTCCATTTAAATGGGCTTCTGGTTGGAACTCTCCTATTTATTGCGACAATAGAGTTACGCTTTCATATCCTCCAGTTCGTGTTTTCTTGAAAGAAGAAATTGCAAAAATTGTTGAGAAAGAATATGGAAAACCAGATGTAATTGCTGGTGTTGCCACAGGTGCAATTGCTATTGGTATTTTGGTTGCGCAAGAGTTAGGTGTTCCCTTTATATATGTTAGGCCAGAACCAAAAAAGCATGGTCGCAAAAACCAAATTGAAGGACATCTCGAAAGCGGACAAAATGTGGTAGTAATTGAAGATTTGATTAGTACTGGTAAAAGTAGTTTAAATGCAGTTGATGCATTAAAAGAAGCCGGTGCAGTAGTGAAGGGAATGGTGGCTATATTTTCTTACGGGTTTGAGGTTGCTTCTAAAAACTTTGAAGAAAAGAACTTAAATTTAGTTACTCTAAGCAATTACGAAAATCTTTTAGAGCAAGCCTTAGATAGTAGCTACATTACCGAAAAAGAAGTTGTAGCGCTAAAAGAGTGGAGAGAAAACCCAAGTACCTGGAAACAATAAAATAAAGA
This sequence comes from Polaribacter tangerinus, assembly GCF_038024095.1. Classification (NCBI taxonomy): domain Bacteria; kingdom Pseudomonadati; phylum Bacteroidota; class Flavobacteriia; order Flavobacteriales; family Flavobacteriaceae; genus Polaribacter; species Polaribacter tangerinus. Next base: position 538,149 of record NZ_CP150668.1, read on the forward strand.
AAAACATGAATATTGAAGGAAATAAAGTTACGGTTGTAAAATCTCAAGAAGATACTTTTCTTTTTTTTAGCAATTTGAATAATTTTGAAAAAATAATGCCCGAAAATATCGAGAAATTTGAAGTTGACGGAGATTCTTTTTTATTTGGATTGCCTGGCATGCCAGAAATTCGATTAGTTCTGAAAGAAAAAACACCATTTTCAAATATTACACTAGGCGCAGCAAGCAGTAAACTTCCATTTACCTTGGCTGCAGAGTTAACTTCAATATCTGAAAATGAAACGAGTGTTCAGCTTTTATTTAATGGAGAATTTAATGCTATGATGGCAATGATGATAAAAAAACCATTGAACAAGTTTGTTGAAACACTAACCACAAACATTGCAACACTTTAAAGAAAAGAAATTTCTTTAATTTGAAACTCTAATATTTCGCTATTAGCTACTTCTATTTGCAGTTTTCCGGTAGTAGAAATTCCCCGTATAATCCCCATAAACAATTTACCATTATTATCTTTAAACATAGTAGTGGTATTTTTTTTATAAAGTGAATTTAAATAATTCTTTTCTAAAACTTCGAATGTATCTTTCGATAAAGAGGATAACAAACTATTTAAACGAAAAGATATTTTTTCTAAAATAGATGGTAATTCGTACTCTTTACCCATCAATAATTTTAGCGATGTAACTTTACCTATACTACTTGGAAATTCTGTTTGATTCACATTTAAACCAATACCAATAACTGAATAAGAAATTTTAGAACCTTTTAAAATATTTTCTATCAATATGCCACATAATTTTTTATTTGCTGACAGAATGTCGTTAGGCCACTTGATAGATAAATTAGGAATTCCTTCCTCTAAAAGCACTTGGTAAACAGCCAATGAAGTAGCAAAATTTAAATACTTTTGTTGCGATACTAAAAGTCTGTCAAAATAAAACAAAAAGCTAAAAGTCAGGTTTTTAAAAGGCTCAGAAACCCAACTAGTTGTCATCTGACCACGACCACTTAATTGCTCATTTGCCAAAACAATAGTACCATTTTCTTGGGTAGAATCTTGCGCCAATTTCTTTAAAAAAGAATTGGTAGAGTCGATGGCATTAAGTTTGATTATTTTCAATTGTTAAATAAAGTGTAAACTAGTTCAATAATACGTAAAATACTCGCAAAAAAATAATAACTTTGCGTTTAAATTAGAAAAAAGTTAATGGCTAACAAACAAGTTAATACAGACGATTTAATTGCTGTAATTGTTCAAGGAATTGAAAACGTTAAAGGAGAAGATATTCAATTACTAGATTTAAGAGAGATAGAAAATACCGTTTGCGATTATTTTATTATTTGCTCAGGAAACTCAAATACGCAAGTAAGTGCAATTTCTGGTGCAGTTCAAAAATTTGTAAGTAAAGAAATCAAAGACAAACCATGGCATGTAGAGGGCGAAGTCAATGCAGAATGGGTTTTAATGGATTACGTAAATGTAGTTGTACATGTATTTCAAAAGCATATTCGAGAATTTTATGATATAGAAAGCCTTTGGGGTGATGCAAAAATTACAGAAATAAAACAAGCTTAAACTTTTTTGATTTTAAAAAACACATGAAAGATTCTAACAAAGACAACAACAATAATGCTCCTAAATTTAAGTTTAATGCTTACTGGATTTATGGTGCTGTATTTTTACTACTAATTGGTTTTCAGTTTTTTAGTAGTGGTGATTTAGCTTCTAAAAAAATATCAAAAAATGAATTTTTTGAAGTTTTAAATGAAAACGATATTGCAAAAATTTATGTAATAAACAAAAGTGTAGCTGAAATATACATAAAAGATGAATCACTAAAAAAAGCAAAATATCAAAAATTAATCAATAATACATTTTACAGAAAGGGAGCTCCTTTGTATGAGTATAATTTTGGTGATCAGAAATACTTTGAAGAAACAGTAGATAAACTAAGAACAGAAAATGACCTAGATTTTATTTACGATAATAAGGACAGAACTAGCTTTCTAGATACATTTATTAGCTTTTTACCTTTTATTATACTAATAGCAATTTGGCTGTTTTTTATGAGAAGAATGTCTGGCGGTGGTGCTGGTGCTGGTGGAGGTGGACAAATTTTTAGTATCGGAAAATCGAAAGCAAAATTATTTGACAAAGACACAAAGGTAAAGACTACATTCGAAAATGTAGCAGGCTTAGAAGGTGCAAAAGAAGAAGTGCAAGAAATTGTGGACTTTCTAAAAAACCCAGACAAATATACTTCATTAGGAGGTAAAATTCCTAAAGGAGCATTATTAGTTGGACCTCCAGGTACAGGAAAAACATTATTAGCAAAAGCAGTTGCTGGTGAAGCCGGAGTTCCTTTTTTCTCTTTATCTGGTTCAGATTTTGTAGAAATGTTTGTTGGTGTTGGCGCCTCTAGAGTTAGAGATTTATTTAAACAAGCGGCACAAAAATCTCCTTCCATTATTTTTATCGATGAAATTGATGCTATTGGAAGAGCGCGTGGTAAAAACAGCATGACAGGTGGTAATGATGAGCGAGAAAATACGCTGAATCAGCTATTAACAGAAATGGACGGTTTTGGTACAGATACCAACGTAATAGTAATTGCTGCTACCAACAGAGCAGATGTATTAGATAGTGCATTAATGAGAGCAGGTCGTTTTGATAGACAAATTTATGTAGACCTACCAAACATAAACGAACGTAAAGAAATTTTTGATGTTCACATTAAACCTTTAAAACTTGCCGATGATGTTAATGTAGAATTCTTAGCACAACAAACACCTGGATTTTCGGGTGCAGATATCGCTAACATGTGTAACGAGTCTGCATTGATTGCTGCTAGAAACGGAAAACAATCTATACACCACCAAGACTTTTTAGATGCAGTTGATAGAATAGTTGGCGGTTTAGAAAAGAAAAACAAAGTTATTACACCGAAAGAGAAAAAAGTAATAGCATTTCATGAAGCAGGACATGCAACTATTAGCTGGATGTTAGAACATGCAGCACCATTGGTAAAAGTAACCATTGTACCTCGTGGCCAATCTTTAGGTGCCGCATGGTATTTACCTGCAGAAAGAATGATTGTTCAAACAGAACAAATGTTAGATGAAATGTGTGCTACATTGGGAGGTAGAGCCGCAGAAAAAATAATTTTTAATAAAATTTCTACCGGTGCTTTAAGTGATTTAGAGAAAGTTACCAAACAAGCAAGAGCAATGGTAACCGTTTATGGCTTAAATGACCAAGTAGGAAATATAACGTATTACGATTCTTCTGGTAACGATTCTTTTGTTAAACCATACAGCGAGGACACCGCAAAGACAATTGATGGTGAAATTTCTAAAATGATAGAAGCACAATATGACAGAGCTCTAGAAATATTAGAAAAAAACAAAGAAAAATTAACTACATTAGCAGAATTACTTTTAGAAAAAGAAGTTATCTTTAAAGACGATTTAGAAAAAATATTTGGAAAGAGACCTTTTGAAGAAGAAGTAATAGAAAAAAAGAGTAAAATAATTGAAGAAAAAGAAGATATTGCTCCTGTTGCAGAAACACCAGAAGAATAATTTTAAAAATCTTTAATTGACCAATGAATTTTATAAAAAAGCTACTTAATATTCCAATAAAAGAAGACAAAGAAATCCAAAAGCAAGAAGTAAATTTGTCTTTGGATGACTCTTTTGTACATAATTTTATAGAAAAAGGTGGTAAATTTTTATACTGTTTAAAAGAAGAAGAAATAAAAGAAAACCTTCAAAAAGTAATAACCGAAAACAATTGGTCAGATATTTTACTTTTAGAACCTAAAATTAGCTCTTTTCTGAAAGGAACTAATGTTCAAATATTAACAAAACTAGATAGTACAACACCTGTATTAACAACTTGTGAGCACTTGATAGCAGACAACGGAGATATTCTTTTTTCTTCCAATCAATTAAAAAGCAGAAAATTGTCTGAACTATCTGAAGACTTTATTGTTTATGCAACAACCAGTCAGTTGGTTAAAGATACCGGACAAGGTTTAACAGGTATTAAAACAAATAGTAAAAGTGCGTTGCCAACAAATATTTCTGCAATTAAAAATTATGGCGAAAATAAAAACGATGATAATTTTTTAAACTACGGCAACAACAATACAAAAAACCTATATTTGCTCCTGTTAGAAGATTTATAATATGCGTAACCTTTTAAAAAGGAGTTTTTCTGGAATTATATATGTAGTGCTTTTTATTACAGCAATTCTTGTAGCAAAAGAGTCTTATATTGTACTTATTGCTGCTTTTAGTGTGCTTTGTGTTTGGGAATTTTTACAGATTATAAAATTAAAAAATATAGTTCCCTATTTGTTCTTTGGAATGACGGCTTTTTTAATGATGATGAGACCACAAAGCTATGCAATAAATGGTATTTTAGGTATTAATTTAATTTCTTGCTTGTTTTTAATTTATCAGCTATTATCAAAAAAAGAGATTAAATATGAAACAGAAAGACAAAAACTTGGTTTTACAATACGATACTTAATTTTCTCTTTATGCTTTTTATTACTCCTACCCTTTTATAAAGGAGAATATACTCCGTATTTAATGATAGCAATTCTCGTTTTAATTTGGGTAAATGATAGTTTTGCCTTTTTAGTAGGTAAGAATTTTGGAAAACGTAAATTATTTGTAAGTGTTTCACCTAAAAAAACGCAAGAAGGTTTTATAGGTGGCTTCGTATTCTCCCTAATAGCAGCGTACATAATTAGCTTACTTAACAAAGATTTCGAACTTATCAATTGGATTATTATTTCTATAATACTCTCTGTTATTGGAACTCTTGGAGATTTGGTGGAATCGAAATTAAAAAGACAAGCAAACATTAAAGATAGTGGTACCATAATGCCCGGACATGGTGGCATATTTGATAGACTCGACAGCTTGTTGTTTGCAGCACCCTTTGTATATTTGTATATTAACTTTATTATTTAACTATGATACGCTTTCATAAAGAAGGATATAAAATTATTGTAATTACCTTTATTATTACAATTGCTGGTATTTTATTGGCAGAGAAATTTATTGATATTAACTGGCTTACTAAAGCTATTCAAATACTTTGCATTGCATTATTAATAATTGTTTTACAATTTTTTAGAAATCCTAAAAGAATTACAAAAATAAACGACAATACTGTTATTGCTCCGGTAGACGGAAAAGTAGTTGTAATAGAAGAAGTAGAAGAACCAGAATATTTTAAAGATAAAAGGTTACAAGTATCTATATTTATGTCGCCTATTAACGTTCATGTTACCAGATATGCAATGAGTGGAACTATTAAATATAGTAAATATCATCCTGGTAAATATTTAGTTGCTTGGCATCCGAAGGCATCCACAGAAAATGAAAGAACAACAGTTGTTATAAACAATTCAACTTTTGGAGACATTTTGTACAGACAAATTGCGGGTGCATTAGCTAAAAGAATAGTTAATTATGCTACTGAAAGTGAAACAGTAATACAAGGAACTGATGCAGGGTTTATAAAGTTTGGGTCTCGTGTAGATTTGTATTTACCGTTAGGTACTAAATTGAATGTAAAATTAGGTGACAAAGTTAAAGGAGGAACTCAAGTAATTGCGAATAAGTAAACATGCATAGTGATTTAGACTTGGCGTTTAAAGAAGCATTTGAGAAAATTTCTGACTTAAAAGAAGCGGTTGCTCCAGATATTATGTTGAAATTTTATGCCTACTACAAACAAGCAAACTATGGTAGTAGTACTTTTGCTTTTAATAGTAATGGCAATTTAAGAAATGGATTTAAAGCAAATGCTTGGATGCAACTTAAAGGAATGAGCTCTAAAGAGGCAAAAGAAAAATATATAGAACTGGCAAATTCAATATTAACAAGTAAAAAACAATAATCATGAAAAAAACAACAATTTTAATAGTAGTATGTGCTTTGATTTTTAACTTTTCTGCTTGTAAATCAGAAAAAAAAGAAACAAATACCGATAGTAAAAAGAGTGATGCTGCATTTTCTTTAAAAAAATCAGAAAATGAAATTAATTTTACTGCTTATAAATACACAGAGAAATTTCCTGTTGGCGGGCAATTCAGACAAGTTAAAATTACTTCTGGTGGAGATGGAAACTCTATAAAAGAAGCAATAAACAATACCGAGTTCTCTATTCCTATTAGCAGCTTATTTACGAAAGATTCTGGTAGAGACTATAAAATTCAGAAGTTTTTCTTTGGTGTTATGGAAAACACTAAATTACTATCAGGAAAATTATCCATAGAAAATGATTCTATTGGTGCAGCTACAATAGTTATGAATGGTGTTTCAAATAAGATACCTTTTAAATATACTATTAATGAAAACACCTTTGCTATGAATGCAACTATGGATGTAAATAACTGGAACGCCTCTAAAGCTCTTGCATCTCTTAACAAAATTTGCGAAGCACTACATACAGGTTCAGATGGTATTACAAAAACATGGAGCGAGGTAGCATTAAATATAAAAGCTAAATTTTAATATTTACTAAAATTAGGTAACTTACATAAGTAAATTACGAACCAAAAAAAGCTAGTGAAATTTAATTCACTAGCTTTTTTTTGAGCTAGCATTTTATATAAATTTAAAGATTGTTTAAAGCATTTTTTAAGCTCTCATATTTAAAGCTAAAACCTGTATTTTGAATTTTATGAGAAGAGAGCCTACTACCTTCTAATAGAATTATGGCTAATTCGCCAAAAATTAACTGTAATAAAAAACTAGGAACACCAATTGGTAAATAAGGTCTTTTAATACTGTTTGCCAATAGTTTAGAAAAGCTCTTACTTGTATGATGCTCTGGTGATACTAGATTATAAGCGCCTGAAATATTTTCTTCTACACACTTTATATAAGCAAAACATAAATCATCTATATGAACCCAAGATATGTACTGATTTCCGTTACCTAATGGAGATACTACAGGAGTTTTCATTTTCTCTAGTGCGCCTCCTTTTTTAGATAAAACAATGCCTGTTCTTAAAATTGCTACTCGAATATTTAATTGTAGAAACTGGTTGGCAGCATCTTCCCACTTCTTACAAACCAATCCTAAAAAGTCTTTACCTACAGCATCTTTTTCGTTAAATATTTTTTCTGAAGTTAGTGCGCCATAATAATTACTACCTGAAGCAGAAATAAAACCTTGTAAAGAAATACCAAGTTCAGTAACCTTGTTAAAAAGTAATTTTGCAGATGCTACTCTACTATCAATAATAACCTTTTTTCGGTTTTTAGACCAACGCTTATCCGCAATACCAGCACCCGCTAAATGAATTATAAAATCTAAATTTTCAAGTGCTTTTTCATCAATATAATGGGTGTTTAAATTCCATTTAAACTCATTTGCCTCTTTAGGGTTTCTTGTTAAAACTCTAACTTGATGTTGCCTTTCAGATAATAATGTAGCCAGCCTTTTTCCTACTAAACCTGTACCACCCGTAATTAAAATGTTTGCCATAATGTAAAATTAAAAAGCAATTATGAAAATAATCTAAGAATTTATATAAATTAAAGTTAATTAATGAATGAGTAACAGTGCTACCTCTACTGCTCTTTTTAATTCGTACTCATTTGATTGAATCTTAGAAACTACTTTTAAACCGTTGTAAAGTATAAATAATAAGGCAGCTAAAGCTTTTAAATCTTGCGTAGTTGTAAGTTGCCCATTTTCCTTTCCTTTTTTTAAATATTGATAAAAAATCTGCTCAAATAAGTGTTTATTATTTTCAATAGCAACTGTAAAACCATTATTGTTGGGTATAAGTTCGGTTGTTGTATTTACTACAAAACAGCCTTTTTTATCTTTGTCTTTAATAGACTCGGCAATCGAATTATTAAACAACTCTTTAAAACCTTCTTTAATATTCGGTCTACTTTCTAAAAAATTAGTTAGAGCTTCTATATTTTTTTTAGTATAGTACTGAAAAGACTTTTTAAATAATTGTTCCTTATCACCATAAGTAGCATAAATACTAGCTCTATTAATACCTAAATGACTTACTAAATCTTGAATTGAAGTTGCCGCATATCCTTTTTTCCAAAACAAGTTCATTGCTTTAGTTAAAACTTCATTTTCATCAAATAATTTAATTCTAGGCATAAAAAAGTGGAAACCAAAAATGATTTCCACAAATATAATTTATTTGGAACTTTCATTCCGAAAAATGATAAAAAATTAACCTAAAAGAGGATTAATTATTATACCACCATCTATGTTGTACTCGCTACCCGTAATAAAAGAAGCATCATCTGAAGCTAAAAAAGTAACAAGCTTTGCAATATCTTGGGTAGTACCAAAACGTTTTAAAGGAATACGCTCTTGCATAGCGGCTGCAAAATTAGTTAGTTGATTTTCCTCCATACCTGTTTTACCAAATATTGGCGTAGAAACTGGACCAGGGTTTACCGAATTTACTCTAATTTTACGAGGTGCTAATTCTGTTGCTGCTGTTTTAGTATAAGAGTTAAGTGCCGCTTTAGAAGCAGCGTAAACTGCTGTATTTGGCATACCAGTATATGCATTTATAGATGATAAGTTAATAATTGAAGCGCCATCATTTAAAAAAGGTAAAAATTTTTCGGTAGTAAAGAAGGCTCCTTTAAAATTAATATCCATTTGATAATCAAACATTTCTTCAGTAATATTGCCAATCGGAGCTGGCTGAAATATTCCTGCATTCACAAATAAAATATCAACTTTTCCTAATTTTTTATGAACTTCAGAAGCCAAATTTTCAATATCAGTAACTTTACTAACATCTGCCACAATACCCAAAACTCCTAATTCATTAGAAGCCTGTTTTACACGCTCTTTATTTCTGCCAGAAATAACAACTGTAGCGCCATTATCTTTCAACTCTTTTGCGGTTTCAAAACCAATACCACTATTACCACCTATTACCACAGCTATTTTTCCTGCTAATTTTGTCATTTTATATTTTTTTAGTTAAAATTATACTAGAACAATCGTTCCAAAAAGCAAACATACAAATAACAGAACAAACATTCCAAATAAAAATAAACTTTTATTATTTTTGTCACTTATCAGAAATAAATATTAAAGCTATGTTAATGTTTTTTTCTACATTTAATAAAGCTGTATTTTTATAGTGATGAAAAAAAATAAAAAACGAAAAGGGTTTATCTTTAAAAATTTTGAAGCAAACAAACAAGCTCCATTTGAAATTCTGCTTGATATTTTTAAAGAACTAATTACACATACCTCAGGAGATTTTGAGGAAGCAATAGATTGGTTGCGTACATTAGATAAAGAATATAAATTAACCGATAAAAATTACACAATTGAAGACTTTATAGAAGACCTTAAAAAGAAAGGTTTTATTAAAGAAGAGATAAAAGGAAATGGTGCGTTAGGACATAAAATTACTTCAAAAACAGAACGCGCTATTAGACAGCAAGCACTAAATCAAATATTTGGTAAAATAAAAAAAAGTGGTGCAGGAAACCATAAAAGTAAAAGTATTGGAATTGGCGATGAACATACAGGTAACTTTAAGCCCTTTGAATTTGGTGATGCGTTAGAAAAAGTATCCATTACAGAGAGTATTAAAAATGCACAAATTAACAACGGAATCGGTAATTTTTCTATTTCAGAAAATGATTTAGTAGTAGAGGAAACTCAACATAAAAGCCAAATGAGTACTGTGCTAATGATAGATATTAGTCATTCTATGATACTTTATGGTGAAGACAGAATTACACCTGCAAAAAAAGTAGCGATGGCGCTTGCAGAGTTAATTACTACAAGATACCCAAAAGACACGTTAGACATTATTGTTTTTGGCAACGATGCTTGGTCTATAAAAATAAAAGATTTACCTTATTTACAGGTTGGCCCTTACCATACTAATACTGTAGCTGGGTTAAATTTAGCAATGGATTTATTGCGTAGAAAGAGAAACACAAACAAACAAATTTTTATGATTACTGATGGCAAACCAAGCTGTTTGCGTTTACCAGACGGTCAATATTATAAAAACAGTAATGGGTTAGATCAACACATTGTAAATAAATGTTACGCTATGGCGCAACATGCAAGAAAACTTCATATACCCATTACTACTTTTATGATAGCACAAGACCCTTATCTTATGCAATTTGTAAGAGAATTTACTAAAGCAAATCAAGGAAAAGCATTCTACACAGGACTTAAAGGTTTGGGTGAAATGATTTTTGAAGATTATGAAAACAATAGAAAAAAGCGAATAAAAGGCTAAATTTTAAAAATAAGTAAACAGCAAAAAAGCTAGTTACAAATACAACTTAAATGAAGTTAGAAAATATAAAAACACTAGGAGAGTTAAAGAAATTAGGCTATACCTCTAAGTCGATAAAAGATGAATTAAGAGAAAACCTAATTCGTAAAATGAAAAATAAAGAGACAGTTTTTACTGGAGTTTACGGCTATGAAAATACGGTAATACCAGAATTAGAAAGAGCTATATTAAGCAAACATAACATTAATTTACTTGGACTACGTGGTCAAGCAAAAACAAGGTTAGCAAGGTTAATGGTGAATCTTTTAGACGAATTTATACCTGTAGTAGCCGGTTCAGAAATTAACGACGATCCTTTACATCCTATTTCTAGATTTGCCAAAGAAAAAATTATAGAAATGGGAGATAAAACTCCTATTTATTGGCTTCACAGAAATGACCGTTTTGCAGAAAAACTTGCAACACCAGATGTAACTGTGGCAGACATTATTGGAGATGTTGACCCTATAAAAGCGGCAAATTTAAAACTTTCGTATGCAGATGATCGTGTAATCCATTATGGAATGATACCTCGAGCAAATCGATGCATATTTGTAATAAACGAATTACCAGATTTACAAGCAAGAATTCAGGTAGCACTATTTAACATTTTACAGGAAGGTGATATTCAAATAAGAGGATTTAAACTAAGATTACCCTTAGATTTACAATTTATTTTTACAGCAAATCCAGAGGATTATACAAATAGAGGAACCATTGTTACTCCTCTAAAAGATAGAATTGGTTCTCAAATATTAACACATTATCCGGAAGATATAGAAACAGCAAAAAAAATTACGCAACAAGAAGCTGTAAAAGTAGGCTTACAGAAAGAAACAATTCGTGTTCCTGAGATGGCAAAAGATTTACTTGAACAAGTAGTTTTTGAGGCAAGAAAAAGCGAATATATTGATGCTAAAAGTGGTGTTAGTGCTCGTTTAAGTATTGCTGCCTTTGAAAATTTGATAAGCACAGCTGAAAGGAGAAAGTTATTAACTGGAGAAGAAATAACCACCGTAAGACTCAGCGATTTTGATGGTATTATTCCGGCAATAACCGGAAAGGTAGAATTGGTGTATGAAGGGGAACAAGAAGGCGCTCATGTAGTGGCAGAAACACTTATAAAAAGAGCAATTAAAACTTTGTACCCTACCTATTTTCCTGAAATAAAAAAATTAGAGAAACAAACGGAAGAAACACCATATGACCCTATTGTATCGTGGTTTTTTAATAGTAAAGAAACTTTTGAATTATTAGATGACTTTAGTGAAAAGGACTATAGGGAGTCGTTAGAAAAAATAACTCCATTGTCAGATTTTATCAAAAAATACCAACCAAAAACTACTAAAGAAGATAGCTACTTTGTTAAAGAGTTTATACTCTGGGCACTAGTAGAGTTTAAAAAACTAAGTAAAGAAAGGTTTGTAGAAGGCACAGAGTTTAAAGATCCTTATGGGGGTTTAATGAGTGGTTTATAAAAAAAGCAATACGCCTAACTATTTAAACAAAAAAAGCAACCGTTTTGGTTGCTTTTTTGTTTAGTTAATATTTATTTTCCGTTTTCGAAATATCTTTTTTGAACTTATAAAAAATGGTAAATTGAATTATTGCACCTATCAAAATTAAAAAACCTATTTCAATATTAGATATTAAATTATTGTTGTCTAATGACTTTTGTGCTACACTCATTAAATTCTGACTTTCGGACACCTGAATAATAGATAAATTATTTAAATCTGTTTCTAAGGCTTGTAAAAACATATTTTCTTCTTCAAAAGATGTACCTTTCTTTTGATTAATTGCTTTTAATTTTTGAAAATTTTCTTGTAAACTAATAAATGTCTTAGACTCGTTTACCGTTAGCTTAGTAGTAGCAAAAACATCTATTAAAGTTTCAAACTGTTTGTTTGAGATTGTTTTGTTAAATACAGAATTACTATCAATTAAAAACAATCTTTTTTTATGTACAATATCACTCATTTTGTAAACATAATCTTGTGCCAAAACCCTATCTTTATGCATGGTAGTAAGTGTTTCTTGTACGGTTTCGAAATGCCTTTTATCAATTCTATTTGTTGCTAAAACTAATAAAAAAACAATGGTTAGTGCCAATCCAATATTTATACGATTCGAAATTGATAATTTATTTGCCATTTCTTATTTTGTTAATTAATACATACAATATAATACAAAAAATACTATTTATTATGCGTAAAAAGTATAATTTATAATTGTTAAACTTCTTTTTTATTTGAGAATCTAAGTATAAAATACCCCAGAATAGCCGCTATTAAAGAACCTATAAGAATTCCTATTTTAGCAGAACTAATTAATTCTGGTGAATCTGCAAAGGCCAAACTCGCAATAAAAATAGCCATTGTAAAACCTATCCCTGCAATAAATGAAACTCCAATAATTTGTCTGAAACTAATATCCGAGGGTAATTGAACTAAATTTAATTTCTTGGCAATAAAAATAACCATTGGTATACCTAGCCCTTTTCCTAAAACTAAACAAATAATTATGTTTATAACTAAAGGAACTTCAATAGCTACAGAGCTATCAATTAACACTCCTGCATTTGCAAGTGCAAAAACTGGTATAATAAAGTAAGCTACCCAACCATGTAAAGCATGTTCTAAGTGCTGTAAAGGCGATTGAAATTTGGTACTCCAATCTTCTAAATCATCCATGTGTTCTATTTGTGCTTTAGATAAAATTGGCTTTTCTAAATTTGTAGCATTTTTAATGTCTGTATAAATAGTTTCTAATTGAGCTACGAAAGTGGCTGTTTTAATTTTAGGGCGAATTGGTACAGAAAATGCTAAAAGAATTCCTGCAACCGTTGGATGCACGCCCGATTTTAAAAATAAAATCCAAACAACAACTCCAGTAAAAAACAGTACATATTTAGAATAAAAACCTTTGTAAGATAAAAAGTATAAAAAGGCCAATAAACCAAGAGCAATTAATAAAAGTGTTGTATTTAGTGCTCCGCTATAAAATATAGCAATTACTAAAACAGCTTCAATATCATCTACTATAGCAAAAGCAATTAAAAATACTTTTAAACTTAAGGGAACTCTCTTTCCAAGTGCATTTAGTACTGCTAACGAAAAAGCAATATCAGTAGCCATCGGTATTCCCCACCCTTTAAATGTAGATGGATTTTCATTTAGTAAAAGATATAGTGCAACCGGAACGATTACACCTCCTAAAGCACCAAATAATGGAAAAGCTAACTTTTTAACAGAATTTAATTCGCCAATTAATACTTCTCTTTTAATTTCTAAACCAATCAAAAAGAAAAATATGGCCATTAATCCATCATTTATCCATAAGATTAGAGGTTTTTTAAGTGAAAAATTCTCACCTGAAATTCCAATTTTATAATCCCAAAGTGCTGTATAGGTTTCAGAAAATCCGGAATTTACCCAAATTAATGCAACTAAGGTGCTTAAAAGTAATAGAATTCCGCTAAAGCCTTCTATTTTAACAAATTTTTGAAAAGGTGTGATTAGGACATTTTTTATCATTAGTTATTTTTTTTATGACTATCAAAGATAGCAATAAATAAAAATTTGGAGAAATTATAAACAGTACCTTAACAAATTTACTTTCAATAAAGTATTAAAAATCTAATGCAAACAAGCCCATAAATTAATTTTATGGGCTTGTTTGTTTAAAAGCATTATTATAAGAACTTTTACTTTTTTAGGAGTTTTAAAGATTTTTGAATTCCATTTTTTTTAAAATTAAAAAGATAAAGTCCAGGGCTTAATTTTGAAACATCAACTTTTTGTTGATTATTTTTTAAATTTATAGTTTTTAGCTTTTGTCCTAAGGTATTTGTTATCTCTAAAATATCAAATAAATATTCATTATTGTTAAAGCTTAAAAACTGATCCATCGGATTAGGGTATATATTCATTTCTTTGAGTAAAATATCTTTCTCAGAAAGTGTTTTTTCTACTAATGTTACACTTGCTAACGCATCAACTTTACCTGCTCCCCAAGAATAATTTGGAGTAGAGGTTAAAGCTTCGGTATACGAATCATTAATTGCTGTACTCTGCAAAATACTCTTTACTTCATTTGTGTAAAGCTTAGGATTTGCCTCTAGCATTAGTGCAACAATACCTGTTACGATAGGTGCAGCCATAGATGTACCATGACTTGCGGCAAAATACCATTTTCTGTCATTGTTGCCAAAACTAGATTCTACATCTCTATAAGAAAGTGAGTTTGAAAAATCTCCATCTTTTGGAAGATAATTAGTGTCAAAACTACTTATTGATGAAACTATTCTATTACCTGGTGCCGAAATATCTGGTTTTATACGTAAATCTGTAGTAGGGCCTTTACTAGAAAAATTTGCGATATGTAATAGTTCTTCGGTGTCATAATCACAACTATTAGTACCTTCCTCAAAAAGCCTAGTTGTACAACTCTTAGAGTTAAAAGCTCCTACACTTATAATTGAATTACTTGTACCTCCAACCTCCGTAACAGTAAAATTACTATCTCCATCAGTTGCAACTGACTCATGTAAACTTGTAAAATACACATTATCATCTTGTTGCCATAAATGAACCCTACCAGAGGTAGATTTAACTTCTATTAAAATGGCATGGTTTACATCATCTTGTAAAGAATTATCAATATCAATTAACGCATAGGGCTTATCACTATCATTACTAATATTAATTTTAACTACTACTTCATCTGGATTGATAAAATCACTATCAATTAATTTAAAACCTTCATCTGGTGTACATGGTGCACAACTATTAATTGAAGAGTACGATTTTGTACCACCTACAATTTCTTTTGTTTTTACATTATATATATAAAGAGCAACACTAAACTGTTGGCTTTTAGAACCAGTTAAATATATTTTTGATTTAACAGGACCATTTTCAACACTGTATTGATAGGGTGACTCTTGTCCTAGTCTAAAATCTAAAAAACTATATAGATAGTTTTCTGTATTTGTAAATTTTTTAGTTAAATGAATATTATTATTACCACTATTTCCCGCAGCCCCTACCACAACATAACCAGGCCCTGCAGCTCTAATAATTTTATCTAAAGACTTATCAAAAAAAGATGTTCCATCATGTGGTCCATAATGATTACCTAAACTAATATTAATAACTGCGGGCTTGTTTACAGATTTTGCATAATTAATAATGTAGTAAATACCTTCTAAAACACTAATGTTCGTTGTTTTTGTTGAAACCAAAACTATTTCACTATCGTACGCGACTCCTCTGTATATACTTCCGGGAGTTATTCCACTTCCAGCTGCAATTCCAGCAACATGACTACCATGAGAATCATTGACTAAATCATACTTTTTACTTAGTAATGAACTTTCCCCTATAAGTTCAGTTCCAAAATTAAAATTAGCAGGCGGTATACCTTTAGAATTAGTTTGCTCCCAAACCCGAGATATTCTGTAACTACCATCTACTACACTGTAAAAATTAGGGTGAGTATAATCAAAACCAATGTCTATAACACCTACAACAACACCTTTACCTGAATATGCCTGGCTTAAAGTTACACCATTATGCACTTCATTAGTTCGTGTAAGTATAAGAGATTCATCTAACTGTTTTTCTACTCTGCTTGCTACTTGAATAAAAATAACTCCCTCTAAATCAGATATTTTCTCTAAATTTTTTACAGGTAATCCAACAACTAGCATTTCCTCTAAGTCTATATAAATATCAACTCCTAAACGTTTTAATTTGCTAATATCGAAATCATTATCTGTTTTAATAAATGCATCTACAAAAGTTTCTTTACCATATGTTGATTCAAATTTTTGTTCTTTTTTAATCTGATTGGCTTTTAATGCTTTTTTAAAGTCATTTATTAATAATGCAGTATTTATTGATACATTTTTCTTTTTATTAAACCTAATTTCATTTTTATTAATGGTTAATCTTTTCGCCTCAATTTTATCTTTTAGATTCTGTCCCAACAAAGAACTCATAGTAAACAGAATTGTTAACACTAAATAATTTCTCATAACTTTAATTTTACTTTAAAATATCTCAAAAAAAGAACCTAACTACCAGTTATAAGTTAAAAAGACTTCACAATCAAAATCGTTAAAAAGATTTGTAAACTTTTTGCTTGCTGGAAAACCACTTTGACCAGAAAAGTAGGGTGTAAAACCTGCCAACGAAATAAAATCATCATTAGTAAAAGTATCCCAATCAAATAGTTTTACTATAAAAAATTTATTAGTTTGTATGATTTTTATTGGGGATGAAGGTATAAATTCATAGGTTACATTTCCTAAACCACTTGCATTTTCATAATAGCTTGGATGTTCATAAATTATGTTACCAGAGGAATCTTCCATAGTGATATAAATATCTGCATCACTGGTATTTGTAAGTACAGCATCCCATTTTTCATTATCATTTTCATTTGGAAACTTAGTAACTACAATTTTAGTAATTGTCATAGATTTTGGTGTTTCTTGAATACCACAATCTAATCCTGCATATCCGTTTGGGCAATCACAAACGCAATCATAAGTAGCAACACCATCGTTTAAACAAGAAATGGGAACACAAGCATCATCTTCATCATCTGAATTGGAAGAACAAGCGTTTAAAAAAAAAGCAATTGTTACTATTGATAAAAATTTAATACATAAAGTTTTAGTCGTTTTCATAAGGGTATTTTTAATATTTATAATTATGGTTTTACTTTTTAGGCATCATTATTTAATCACATACGGCATCTTTTTACTTGCCTTGCGCATTAATTCGTTTACAATTCGTGACGGACTACTTCCTAATCCTCCTGAAATTTTGTGTTCATAATTCCAAATTAATTTTTTATTATCACAATCATGCAAACTCAATGTAGTTCGAACTTCATTAGTTGACCCAATACCACCAATTAATATTAATGTAGCAATAGCAGCACCGTTAGACATGGGTTTAGACATTCCAAAATTTGACGTTAATATGCCGTCTACTCCCAATATTTCACAAAGTTCTGCAGTGGTAAATACCTTTTCTGGATATCCTGCATTAGTCAATTTTGCGTTTGTAGTTTGAATATCTTGTAACTCTTTGGTTATTTTACCTTGTGATTTTCGCCTGAGCATCCAAGAATATATCTCGTTCTGAAAATTTAATGATTCTGTTTTTTGTTGCTCTTTCATAGATTCTGCATCTATCTTTTTACTAGCGGCTATTGAAACTTTTGGGGGCACAATGGCTATTAATTTTTGCTTACTTGCTAAATAAGTAGCATCTGGACTATAAAATATCTTTGCACAAGAAGTGAAAAAAATAAGTACTAGGGCAACAATAGAAAAATTGATAAATTTCATAATTTGATTTTTTTTACTTTAAAATAAACTGATTTTTTAATTGGATGATACGAGTAAATAGCTACTACTAAGAAGTATCTCTTTTATATTTAAAACTCCAATTATCGGTATACACATAAGACTCTTTCTGATAATTATAAACAATGCTAGCTTTTAATTCTTCTCGCATAAATGCAATGTAATTGTAAACAGTTCTTTCGGATAACGAGAGTTTTGAAGCCAAATCTCTGGGGCTTCCTGTCATCTCTCTTGAGATGAGACTGTCAATTCTTATGATAACTCTTATATCCAATTTTAATGCAATTTTATAGCCTACTACTGAAACTGAATTTCAGTGAGTTCATTTTTATTAACATCTGCTAAATAGTTTTTTAACTAATTACTATGCAAAGATGCAACACCACTCCGTAAAATTTATACGGAATGGTTTTTTATTAAAAAAAAGTGTCTAAGAAAATATAATGTGATAAAAAGTTAACCTAAAACTATAAGGAGAGAGAAGAAAAATAAGTAAAAAATGATATACTAAATTTAGTGGTTAGATAGTTTCTATTGCAGAATCTTTATCTAATTGAACGTTGTAGTAATTAAAATCATTTTCAGACCCATTCTCTTTTTCGATGATATGGATATACTTTGCTGACCTTGGTATTGGTGGAAAATATAACGAAAAATAGCGCCAATCTTGTTTAGATTCGAAATTGTGCTTTTCAGGTGCAATTGTAATTCCTGCTGCTTTAACCAAATAAAAACGATCTTTTAAACTAGGAATTTCTATATAGGTTTTTGGAGAAATAGTTATCCAACCTCCTTTTATGTATTTATTAGTAGTAACATATCCAAAATCTACTTTCGTGTACTTATCTGTAATTAAAACCCTCATTAACAAAGGATTGTTTTCACCATGACCAAATACATTTAAAGTATATAATAGGTTGTTTTTGAGTATGTTCATTATAATAACGATTCAGTTTTTTTCTTTAGACCTTCGGGATGAATTACAACTAGATTTTTTCCATAAGACCGAAATAACCGAATTAGCTCTCTACTTGGCACTACATTTATGGTAAAAAAACTAGACCCAGATTCGTTTTTCTCACTTTGTTGACTTTTATGAATCGGATAAGCCTCAAAATAGTTTGTTAATTGTATTGATGTAATAAATCTTATAAGCTGTTTGGGTTCATTTTTCATCGGATACACCCCATAAATATCGTTACAATAACTGTCTACAATTTCTTCTGGACACTTAATATAAATCCTTTTTAATGTAATTGGCTCATAAATTCTGTCAAATCCATAGGTACTAATTTTACTACTTTTTTCTGAATAAGCAATTAAATACCATTTATTTTCAAACTCTTTCAATCGAATAGGATGAACTATTTCCGATTTAAACGTTCGTTGGCTATATGAAAAAAGGGCAATAGATAGGGGTGTTAAATTTTTGCAAGCATTAAAAAGGATTGAAAAATTTTCTGTTCCCTTTGCACCTTCTACATAATCGGTTTGAATAATTTTTCTATTAATATTTCCTTCTGGAAACTCCTCTTTAAAAGAAACTAATATTTTTTGAATTGCCTCAGAAAATCTTTTATTTACTCTATGTACTCCTAAATTATTAACAAGCTCGAGCGCTTCTTTAATACTAGAAATATCGTAACTAGATAAAGGTATAGCGTTTATAGAATAGTTTTCATCTGTATAATAATATCCTAAATTTCGTCTGCAAAACTTAATTGGTGCTTCAAAAGTATCAGAATGCTTCATGTTTCGAATATCTTTCTCTAACGTATTTAAAGAAGGCTCTACATCTAAAAAACGAAAACATGTTTCTTGTATTTGTAATAAAGTAGGGTACTTTTTTGCAGAATTTCTAAGCATCCTATCAATTATTCGATACCTACTAAAAGCTGATTTTGAAACACTCATAAAAAAAGATTTAATACTATTTTAAATATCTTTCGAGGAATCTTCAAACTTTTGCTTCATTGTTGGATTGCCATGAGTTAGCTTTTTTATTGTTAAATCTTCGGCTTTGTTGTTTGCTAGTCTTAAATTATTTACCGAAGCAAGTAAAGCATCTTTGGTTTTCTGCAAATGAGACATTGTCTTGTCAATTTCATCAACTGCTGTTTTAAATTGTCTACTTGCCAAATCATAATTTCTAGCAAATCCTTTTTTAAAATCGTTAATTTTTTCTTCAAAATTTGTAATATCTACATTCTGATTTTTAATTATGTTTAATTCTGCCTTATACTGCATCGAATTCAAAGCAGCATTTCTTAACAAGGTTATTATTTGAATAAAAAATTGAGGCCTCACCACATACATTTTAGGAAACTTGTAGGAAACATCAACAATACCTGTATTATACAATTCGTTGTCTAACTCTAAATTTGACACTAGCACTGCAAATTCACAGTTTTTTGAAATTCTATCTTTATTTAATTTATGAAAGAAATCTTCATTTTTTTTCTTGGTAGCTGTTTCATCATTTTCATTTTTCATTTCAAACATTATAGAAATAATCTCATTGCCAAACTCGTCATTTTCTTTGTAAATATAATCTCCTTTGGTACCTCCAGAGGCATCATTATCTTTTTCGAAATGTGCTCTTTGAAAAGCAGTAGCTCTTAATTTGTTAAACTCAATTTCGCAATGCTGCTCTAATGTTTCTCCAACCATTTTGGTAGATAACTTTTGCTTAAAGTCTTTTAATCTTGCAATCTCGTCATCTTTCATTTCTATAATTTTGTCTTTAGAAAGCAAATTTTGTACATACTTTTCTTGCAACGATTTTTCTAACAACTGCTTTTCTGTCTCTTTCATTTTCAAATCATTTGCTAACGCATCTCTTTCCTTTTCAATGTTTTTAATGGCCTCAGAAACCGCTAACTTATTTTTAATTTCTGCTTGATCTATTAAAGACTGTAAATTTGAAATTTGAGTTTCTTTGGCTGTTAATTTCTCTATCAAAGCCTTCTCTGCAGAAGCCTGTAGTTTATTTAACTCATTTTCTCTGTTCGATAAGTGTGTGTTAAATTTAGCTCTTAATTGAGCCTCTGCCAATTGCACTGCATTTTGTTTTTCTTTCTCCGCTATAGCGAGCCTGTCTGATAATTCTTTTTCAAATTGATGATCTTTCACTTGCTTTAAAATATCTGCATAACCTGCTTCATCAACTTTAAATGCTTTTTTGCAATTCGGACAAATAATCTCGTTCATATATTTATTTTTTTTAATTTTTAATTAAAAAGTAACAACAACTTACAATAACTTTTTTTGATTCTATAGCTAAGATAGTAAATCTATATTTTCTTTTTTTAGGAATAAAAAAGAACACCTAGAAAATCTCTCTTAAAAAACAATACTTCAGACAATAAAGTATAGCAATATTTTTTCTAAGATTTCATCTTTTACATATTCAGAAATATAATTTACATGGCTCAAAAAATGAACACAAAATAGGCTAAAATAATAATTACATAATAAGAAAATCTTAGAATAAAGTAGTTATAGGTTACCTAAAAAGGGGAAAATTTCTGTGTGATGTAAAACAATAGAAATATAAAACAACAAAAAAGCCTCACATTTCTGTGAAGCTTTAAGTGACCTCGACAATCAAAAGTTCTAACTTTTTTGAGGATATTGAAAGTATATTATTAGAAAAATAATAGCTCGTTCAGATCGAATAAAATATGCTGCTAATTTCCATAATGCTAGTTGTATTTAATCTATAATGACTAATTTAAATTAAAAATATTATTTTTTTCTTAGCAACTCTATATGTTCTTCAAGCAACTTAAGATATTTGTTTTTCCAGCAACTTCCGTTAGTTTTTTCTTCAATTAAGTTTCTCTGATATAGAAAAGAATTCCTGTTTATCCGAACTGTTTAAAATTGCATCATTTTCCAGCAAAGGACCAACTGTTGACTATAGAGTTAAACCAGATATAACAGCACCTGGAAATAGAATTGTATCTGCTATTAGTAGTTTTGATGAAAGTTATACTTACGATACTTCAACTCCATTTAACAGTCAGGCTTTATACTCAGATATTGAAGATGGTCTTACTGATGGAAATCAAAATTGGCATTTTGCAGCAAGCCAAGGCACCTCAATGTCTGCCCCTGTTGTAACAGGAATTATCGCTTTAATACTTGAAGCAAACCCAAACCTTAACCTGAACGAAATAAAGGAAATTTTAAATGAAACCGCTGCAAGAGACACCAATACAGAAAATACATCTCCTACTCTAAATAATACTTGGGGTGTTGGCAAAATAAATGCTTATGATGCCATAAAATCAATTGAACAAACTTTAAGTACCGAACAAACAAATCAAAGTTTGCCTGTAAATCTATATCCAAATCCAACTAAAGATTATTTGTATTTTGATAATACAATTACAAAATTTGAAAGTATTAATGTAATCAATGTATTAGGTGTAAAACTTATTGAGAAAGAGCTGGATGTTAACAACACCAATATTATAGATGTATCTAAATTACAAAATGGAATCTATTTAATTGAATTTCTAAAAAAAGGTATGAAACAGTCAGCTAAAATTATAAAGAAGTAACTTAAACCTTTTTAAATTAATTTATAATGTTAAATCATATAAGTTAAAAGATGGTTTGAATTCAGTATTTTTTTCAAGCATTAAGATTTAAAGTTAACGGAATAAAGGAGTAAATTAAATTATTTAGTCCTATTCTATAGCATATATCGCTGAGGCCCACCTCTGCGAATATCTTCACTGGCAACCTCTTCAAATTGCGTAAAATTGTTTCTAAATGCATTCGATAATTTAAAGGCTGTTTTGTAATAGGCTTCATCATCATTCCAAGTAGCTCTCGGGCTTAACAATTCCGTAGGAACACCAGGGCAACTTCTTGGTTGAGCAACTCCAAAAACAGAGTGAATGTGGTAATCTTCGTATCTGTAACTCCCTAAATCTCCATTTAAAACAGCAGCAATCATTGCTCTTGTATATTTTAATGGCATTCTTCTTCCAACACCATACTGACCTCCAGACCAACCTGTATTTATCAACCAAACATTGACACCCACATCTTTCATTTTTTTACTCAACATTTCTGCATATTTAGTGGGATGTAAAGGCATAAAAGGCGCACCAAAACATGCTGAAAAACTAGGTGTGGGTTCTTTTACACCTGCTTCTGTTCCGGCTACTTTTGCCGTATAACCAGAAATAAAATGATACGCAGCTTGGTTAGGTGTTAACATAGAAATAGGAGGCAAAACACCGAAAGCATCTGCTGTCAAAAAGAAAATATTCTTCGGGTTTTTACCAATAGAAGGTTCTTTAATATTTTTAATGTGATGAATTGGGTAACTAACTCTTGTATTTTGGGTAATTGATGTATCTGAAAAATCGATAATTCCATTTTTATCCATCACTACATTCTCTAGAATTGCCCCTTTTTTAATGGCTCCAAAAATTTCTGGTTCTTGTTCTTTTGATAGATTAATCACTTTGGCATAACAACCGCCTTCAAAATTAAAAACAGTGTTTTCTGCAGTCCAACCATGCTCATCATCACCAATTAAACTTCTCTCAGGATCTGTAGAAAGTGTCGTTTTACCAGTACCCGATAATCCAAAGAAAATAGCAGTATCTCCTTTTTTACCAACATTTGCAGAACAATGCATTGGCAACGTATTTTTAAATACGGGAAGTATAAAATTTAATGCAGAAAAAATTCCTTTTTTAATTTCTCCAGTATACCCTGTTCCGCCAATTAAGGCAATTTTCTTGGTGAAATTTAAAATTGCAAAGTTGTGCTGTCTTGTTCCATCTACTTTTGGATCTGCCATAAAACCAGGTGCATTTAGAACCGTCCATTCTGGAGAAAAATCTTTCAACTCCTCTTCAGTAGGTCTTAAAAACATATTGTAAGCAAACATGTTACTCCAAGGATATTCGTTAACAACTCTAATCTTTAATTTATAATTCTCGTCTGCACAGGCGTACGAATCTCTCACAAAAATCTCTTTATTAGAAAGGTACGCTGTAACCTTATTGTACAAAGCATCGAACTTAACTGAATCAAAAGGAAGGTTGATATCACTCCACCAAACCTCATCTTTGGTAATGTTATCTTTTACAATAAAACGATCTTTTGGTGAACGGCCAGTAAACTCTCCGGTATTAACAGCAATTGCCCCCAAAGAAGAGACAACTCCTTGTTCTTTCTCAATAGTTAAAGCATGCAGTTCATCTGAAGTTAACTGATACTGAATTGTTGCGTTTTTTATTCCTAAATTTTCTAACGACTTATTAATAGTATTATTATAGTTCATAATTTATGAAAAAATTAAATGTTTTTTCGGATTTATATCATCATATTAAATAACGTTTAGTTGTTTTCTTGTTTCATTTTATTTCAGATATATAGTATCTAAAATTACTTATAAATGTTAAGGATTTTTTAAAAACTCTTACTTAACCGAAGAGAGAACTTATGATTATATAAAAAATAGAAGGACACAATAAACATCCTAGTCCTGTATAAAAAGTAGCTGTCATGGCTCCGTAAGGGACTAATTTTGGATCTGTAGCAGCCAAACCTGCAGAAACACCACTTGTTGTCCCCATTAAACCACCAAAAACAATAGCTTCATGGGGATTGTTTAAATTTATTTTTTTAGCTAAAAAAGGTGTTAAAATAGTAACACATATTGTTTTAAAAACTCCAGTAGCAATACTAATAGCAATTACTTCTGAACTAGCTCCTAAAGCATATCCTGTTATTGGCCCAACTATATAAGTACAAGCTCCTGCTCCTATTGTAGTTAAACTTACTGGATCTGTATATCCATAACAAAAAGAAATAAATACTCCTAAAAAAAAAGAAAAAGAAACCCCTACAATCAAAGATATTAACCCAGCCAAACCTGCATCCTTAATTTTATCTATATCTGAATTCATAGCGGTTGCTACAACTGAAAAGTCTCTCAACATAGAACCACCTAATAAAGATAAGCCTGTAAAAGTGCTTACATCACTGAGACCCTTTTGTTCTCCAAAAAAAGCTAAACCTAATGCTATGATTATTGCTACGGCTACACTTGGAATATGAGATTTGAATATATATTTAGATACGTAAAAAGAAAATAACATTAAGAGACCAACAGATAAAAAAGCAACAATTAATCCGTTTTTTGAAATGATATTTTCTAAAATATCTATCATTATTTTATGAAATTTGATGACTTTTTATTGCCTATTTTTGAAATTACTGGGACTAAAAAATAACCGATAAAAACAACAAAAAAACCAACTAAAAGCGCAATAAAACCTCCATCCCAAGCAGCTTTTACATTTTGTGTTGCAGACATAGCTATTACAATTGGAATATACATTGACCCCCAAAAAACAATTCCTCTTTTAGTTTCTTTTTTAAATAAGTTTCTTTTTTTTAAAAAAGTAGTTAAAAAAATAAGATATACCATAGAAAAACCAACACCCCCTAAATCTGCATCAATATTTAATAAATTACCTAATAAACTTCCAGTAAATTTTCCTAATAAAAAAGAAAATGAAAGAATTGCAACACCATAAATTTTCATATTTGTAGTATTTAAAATAACTTTTTAATTTCATTCTTAACAACCTTACCCATAACATTTACAGGTAACTCTTTTTGAATACTATATTTTGTAGGTATTTTATAAGAAGGCAACTTTAACTTTAACCACTCTTTTAAATCATCTATAGAAATTGATTTAGTATTAATAACTATGCAAACTGCAATAATTTCTCCCCATTCTTCGTCAGGCAAACCTACTACACCACAATCTGCAATATCTTTATATTTCCTTAAAACTTCTTCTATCTCTAAAGCAGAAACTTTATAACCTCCATTCTTAATTATATCTACAGAATTTCTGCCTAGTATCTTAAAACTTCCTTTTTGTAAAACTGCAATATCTCCTGTCTTGAACCAATTATCTTTGGTAAAACTTTCTTTAGTCTCTTTAGGTTTATTCCAATACTCCTTAAACACATTATTTCCTTTAACTTGTATTTCTCCTGGTTCTCCTATTTTAGACATTTTGTCATTATCATCTGATATTCTTATAGATACTCCCTTCAGTGGTTGACCTATATGACCAGGTTTTCTTTCACCTCTATAGGGGTTACTAATCGCCATTCCAATCTCAGTCATTCCATATCTTTCTAAAAGAATATGATTACTTATTGATTTCCAATCTTTAAGAACACTTACTGGTAATGCTGCTGAACCTGAAACCATTAATCTAAAATCTTTTAAAATATTAGAAATTTCGTCTTGCTCATTTTTTGCTAAAGTTTTCCAGAAAGAGATAAGTTTATAGTAGATAGTTGGTACTGCCATAAAAAGATTTATCTCTTTATTTTTAAATAAATCAAAAACATTTTTTGCATTAAATTTTGGTAAAAACTCACAACAAGCTCCAGACCATAAAGCGCATAAAGTTATGTTTACAATACCATGAACATGATGCATTGGTAAAACATTTAAAATATGATCTTTTTTATCCCATTCCCAACTTTTAACGAGTGTAACAATCTGACTTTCTAAATTATGATGAGTAGATACTACTCCCTTTGGAGCTCCTGTTGTTCCACTTGTATAAATAATCATAGCTCTTCTATCCAAAGAAATATCTGGAAGAGGACCAAAAATATTTGTAAAAGACTCTGCTTTAATACATCTTATATTGTTGTTATTAAAAATAGGTTCTAATAAATCTTTATATTTTTCACTGTAAATCAAAACAGATGCATTTGTATCATCCAATACATATTTTATAGACTCTAAAGGATGCTTTACACATAAAGGAACAGCAATGCCTCCAGCTCTCCAAATAGCCCATTGAATAGATACATAAACAAAACCTGGATCAACTAAAAAAGTTACTCTCTGTTCATTTAAGTCCTTTTTACCCGCAAGTAAATCAACTGCTATTGATTCTGATTTATTTAAAAGTGTTTGATATGTATAATCTCTATTATTACTTTTTATACATACTCTTTCTAAATGCTTAGTTGCATTTTGTACTATTCCTAACATTGTATTAAAAGGATATTAAATTTATAATAAAACTTTAAATTACTAGTATTCAAGGTTATTTAGAATGAGTTCTTGTGACTTTTCTATATTAAGTTCCAATAGACTCTGAGCTTCATTAGATATTTTTTTGTTTAGAGTTAACTTTGTTAGTGAAGCAAAAAAGTCTAAACTAGACTGAATAATTTTCTTGTTAAATAAATTAACAACTTCATCTTTATTGATTGAGGAACGATGAAAAGATAAATCTTTAAGCTCTATCGACTTTGAAGTCCCTCCAAAATAAAATTGTGAAGGATTTAATCTTTCTTCAACTTCGCCAACATTTACGCCATTTAAATATAAAATAGATTTCTTATTTGCAAAGCTATGCGATAAAACTAGATGATTCCATTTATCTTTATACCTATCAAATGGTACAGATATGTTTTTATATTTTAAGTTAAACCCTTTAATTAAAATTAAATTATGTTTTTTATCTTGAACAAAACCCGCGATACTTCCATCTTCCAGTTTTTTAAATCTAAAACTTAAAGTAAAGGAATGAACAGTATTATTTTTAAGATCCAATAATAGAGGTGCTTGCTCTGATTTTTTATTTTTAAGAGTTACATAACTAGGGTTATAGTCATAAGTTGGAGTTTTTTTTCCAGCTAGTAAAGCATCAAATAAAGAGGGTACAATAGTGTATGACATTTCTTTGTGACCTAAATTATTTGGATGCCAAGGGTCATTTACAAAACCATTTACCCATTTACCTTCATAATCATCTACAGCTCCCAAAACATTAATACTAGGATATTTCCACGTGTTTATAATTTCATTCATTCTTTTTGTAATCCTGTAGTGGTTTTCATCAAATAAAGAATGTGCATAACAATTTACAATAACAGGTTTTATTCCCTGATTGTGTAGAGAGTCAGAAAGTCTTAGCAATCTACTTCTAAACTGTTCTAAAACTTGCTCTCTACCATTTTGGTCTACCTGTTTTCTCAATCCCTCATTACCTAAAGATAAACCGATTACAACTATCTTTGGTTTTGTGGGATACAATTTTTTTGATAATCTATCAAACTTCTCTAATTTTATTGTATTGTCTCCATTAGTAGAAACATTATAATATTTGTATTTAAGAGTATCTATTACGTTACTATTATAAAACATCCATGCATACCCTTGATCATTTTTTGCACCATATCCTTTACATACAGAAGAACCAAAAAAAGTTACATTAACCTTTGATTTATTCTGAGAATAAGAATTGTAAGAAAAAAGAATACAGGAGACTAATATTAATAATCTATTTATTTTTAACAAATCAATTTTATTTTAAGTTAATTTTTTCTGGGTCAAAATCTATTTTTGGGTTTACATCTACCTCGTTTTGTGGTAGTGGATAAAGGTATGGATACGTAACATTTCCAAGTGTTTCAATAACTTTATTTGTTCTTCTTAACTCAAACAAACGATTACCTTCTCCAGATAGTTCAAATTTTCGTTCATTTCTAACTGCTTCTCTAAAGTCTAGATCACTTAAACCTGGCTGTAAATCACTTAATCCTGCTCTATTTCTTATTTTATTTATTTGCTGATATGCCAAAGAGGTAGCTCCGGATGCCTCTGCATAGACTAATGCAATATCAGACATTCTAAGATATAAAGGACTAGAACTCGTTTTATCCCAATCTATCCATTCTGGATCAATATATTTTAATGAAAAATAATGTTCATTATAAGTAGCTCTTAGAGAACCATCTGCGTTATAAAGCATATTAGAATATAAGTTTTTTCTTAAGTCTCCAGGCTCATGAGTATTTACAAATTGATTTGATATTCTATAAACCCTATACCCCCATGTTGTAGGTAAATATGTGTTTGTCAAAAAAGGGTGACTTACATGAAAATCTGTAGAATAACTTACACCTGGATTAGGCATCCAAATTGCAGCAAAACCAGATTTACCGACAGATTTTTCTCTATTAGTAGATAAAAAATAAATATTTTCAGAATTCATCTTATTATTAACATCAAAAATATCCCATAAGTCAGTTTGCAACTCATATATAGATTGATCAAAAATTACTTTCCCTGCGTATTCTTTTGCTTGATTGTACATTTCATCTGAATTCAAAACCCAATTGTATCTTGGAGAATTACATTCTTTAGAAGAAGCTAACGTCAAAAAAACTTTTGATAATAAACTTTGAGCAGCTACCTTATCTGCACGTCCATATTTCCTTTCAATTTGCATTAAATCAATCGCATTAGTTAAGTCTTCAATAATAAAATCATAAACCTCTTGAATGTTACTTTTTGGAAGAAATAGATCTTCTGAACTAGTCACTGAACTTTTTCTTAAAGGAACTTCACCAAAAAGACGAACAAGATTAAAATAATGCCATGCACGAATGAAATATAATTCTCCTTTAAAATGATTTTTTTTTGAGATTTCTATATCTACAGAATTAATGTTATCTAAAACAGTATTCGCTCTATTAACACCTATATAACTATACTTGTAAAAACCCTGTATACCAAGAGTTAAAGGGGATACCTGCCATAAATCAATCTCATTTCTACCATAAAATGTATTTGTTGGTGTACAGTACATTATTTCTGATGATAAGTCAGTTAATTCTATATAACCATATAAATATTCATTTGTCTGATTTACTATATAGGCATATAAAATTGCAGACTCAACTTCGTCTTCAGATTTAAAAAAATTTTGATCTGTATAGAATCCTTTGGGGTTTTCATCTAACTCAGCACATGAATTTAAAAAAAAGAGAAAAAAACTAACTACATAATAAAATTTAAACTTCATATTTTTTAAAATTAAAAGTTAATGTTAAAACCAATAGTAAACCTTCTTACTCTTGGTCTAAATCCATAATAAATTCCGTTTGTTCCAACTTCAGGATCGTATCCTTTAAAACTTGTGAAGGTGTGAAGGTTAGTTGCATTTAGGTATGCTTTAAGGGATTTTATACCAATATCAGGAAAATTGAAAGTATAAGCTAAATTAACATTTTGAATCCTTAAAAAACTACCATCTGCTAAGTACCAATCAGAAAACAAAGGTGTTCCTCTATCGCCTCTTAAACTTGGCCATGAGTTTGTTGTGTTTTCTCCAGTCCATCTTAAAGGTTTCTCTGTTACTCTCTCAAACTTCCTTGTATCTAAAATATCATATCCGAAAGCTCCATTAAAAAGAGTAGAAATCTTAAACTTTTTGTATTCAAAATTTAATGCTAAACTTCCAGTAAAATCAGGATTTGGGTCTCCAATTATAACTCTATCATCAGATGTAATGATTCCATCACCAGATAGATCGGCATAATAAGGGTCTCCAGGTTGATTTACAGATGCATACGTTGGAAAATTTTGGGCTTGGTCATTATTTTGGATGATACCTAGTTGTTTATATCCATAAAATACATTTAAGGGTTTTCCTAATGCATAAACTGAAATAGTTTGAGAACCAAAAGTGTTTTCTAGACTAAGACCTGTATCTAAGAATTTATTTTCGAAAAAATCTGTTATCAAGCCCGCATTAGCCTCTGAACCTATCGAAATAATTTCATTTCGATTTCTATTAAATGTTAGTGTTCCAGAAAGAGACAACTCTTGTTTTTTTAATAGAACTGCCTCTAATGTTACATCTACCCCTTTATTATCAATTTCACCATCGTTAACCAACATAAAATCAAAACCAGATGATAATGGGAGTACTTGATCTCTTAGTAAATCTGTTGTATTCTTGTAATAATAGTCAAACGTAACCTTTAATTTACTATCAAAAGCTTCAAAATCTGTTCCAATATTTAATTGAGCTGTAGATTCCCACTTAAGATTGTTATTTGCAATTCCTCTCCATTGAAACAACCTTCCTCCTGAAGAAGAATTTACACCTGGCCCAATAACAGTTTGCCACTGAGAACCATTGTAAAACTGGTCTTCTCCGAATCTAGATTGTGTTGAATACGCCTCTATACCGTCATTCCCAGAAACCCCATAACTAGCTCTTATTTTAAATTGGTTTATTTTATCAAAATGCTGCATAAACCTCTCGTCTAAAAGATTCCATGCTAAAGCTCCTGATGGAAAAAAGCCCCATTTACTATTTTTACCAAATTTAGAAGAACCATCAAATCTACCTGTTAATGTTAGTAAATACTTACTGTTTATAGAATAGTTAAGTCTTCCATAATATGAACTTAACCCCGTATTAAATTGAAAATTATCTACAAACTGATTTTCAACAGATGCACTTGATAGATTCTCATTTCCTAAAACATCATTAAGGAAATTCCTACCTTCTAAAAATAAACGCCTATCATTTGTAGATTGCTCAGAATTTCCAATCATAATAGTATAATTATGATTTTTAAAAGAATTTTTGTAGGTAATATAGTTTTCGAAAACTCTTTTAGAATCGGTTGTATTTTCAATACTTCCAATACCATCGTAAACTTGAGATAATGTTGATGGTAAATAATAATCTTTAATATTGGTGCCTGATTTAATATTGGCTCTTGAATTAAATGTAATTTGATCTGTAATTTTCCAATCTAAAAAACCTGAAACTAAAAAGTCTTCACTTTTGGTTTCATCAGTTATCTTTCCTCTTCTATATGCGGGATGAAAAAAATCGTTATCTGAAACCAAGTAAAAGCCTTCAGCTGGATTATTTGAATTATAAACCGGCCATAAAGGATTCCGTGTGTAATTCGTGAAATTATTATTTCTAAATTTTATGTTTGTATATGTTGTATTTAAAGTAAACTTTAAATTGTTTAGTAGTTTAATATTAAAAGTAGAAAACAAGTTAATTTTTTCGTAATTATTATCAATTTTACTCCCCTCTTGGCTCCAATGATTTAAATTAACATTGTATTTAATTTTATCTGAACCACCATAAACACCTAGATTAGTGTTTTGTATCTCACTTGACTTTCTGTAAACATAATCAGTCCAATCGGTATAATAAGGCCAATCTCCAGATCTAATTTGCTCTAAAGAAGGGTAGAAACCACCTTGTAACTCCTCATCTCCCGATGCACCAACATAAGGCACAACACCACCACCATTAATAGCATTTTCATTGGCTAACTCAGCCATTAATAATGTATTTTTCCATACATTCTCAAAATCTTTATTAAATGAAGAAGTTGTAGTTTGGGAAGTCAAGTATATGTTCATCCTATTTGCCTTACCTTGCTTTCTAGTAACTATAATTACACCATTTGCTCCTTGCGAGCCATAAATAGCTGAGGCAGACGCATCTTTTAAAACCTCTATAGATTCAATATCAGCAGGGTTTATCTCATCTAAACCTCCGGGATAAGGAAAGCCATCTATAACAATTAAAGGGGATGCGTTCCCTTTAATTGTACTAGAACCTCTTATTCTTAGGGTAGCTTGGCTACCTGGTTCATCAGATGTGTTTATAACATTTAATCCAGCTACTCTTCCTTGTAATAACTCCCCAGCATTTGAAGCAGGTATCCCTTTAATCTGCTCTGCCTTTACAGTGCTTACAGAACCTGTTAAGTCCTTTTTTCTAACATTTCCATAACCAATAATTACAATTTCATCCAAACTAGTTGAACTTTCTACTAAAATGACATTAATAATGTTTTTTTGGGAAACGAGAATATCCTGAGTTAAAAAACCAAGGTATGAGAAGCTTAAAATAGATTTTCTACTATTTACGCTAATAGTAAATTTACCGTCAAAATCAGTAACTGTAGCGTTTTTTGTATCTTTTTCAAAAACAGAAACTTGAGGAAGAAATTCTCCTTTCTGAGATAAAACTGTTCCTTTTATTTCTATCTTCTGAGCTACTCCTATAAAAGACAATAAAAAAAATAAGAAAATAAAATTAAGTTTTTTAAATGTTATCATAAATTAGACAGTTTTATTATTTTGTAAAAATATTAATATTGAAATTTCAAATATTTGTTAATTAACCAAATTAATGATACTATTATGAAAACAAATTAACAACTTCGAACAATAAAAAGTTTTAAACAGTATTATTTTTTGTCACAATTTATAAAATTGATTTAAAAATATTAGAAATATCGGTTTCATTCATTTTAGTAAGATTATAAGATAATAATCTTGACTGCTTTAATGTTCCTGTTGTTAGAGTATTTATATCTTTTTCAGTAATATTATAATCCGATAATTTAGTACTTAAGTTTAATTCTTTAATTAAACTTTCAATTTGATTAATTAAATAATTAGCTGCTTCTAGATCAGTACTGAAAATTACTTCTGAATTAATTATTCTAGACAAATCTGCATATAATGAAGTTGCCTTTTTTAAATTAAAACGCATTACAGGAATCATAACTAAAGCATTACTTTCTCCATGTGGTAAATTAAAAGAAACACCTAAAGGATATGATAATGCATGAACAGCACCAACACTGGCATTAGCAAATGCAAGACCTGCCAATGAAGACCCAATTAGCATATTTCTTCTTGACACTATGTTTGTACCTTTAAAAGTTGCTGTTTTTATATTATTAAACAACAATACAAATGCTTTTTTAGCTAAATTATCTGAAATGACATTCTTTCTAACTCCTGAGGTATAGGCCTCAATTGCATGAACCATAGCGTCAACACCTGTAGCTGCAGTTATTTTAGGTGGCAGTCCTGTGGTTAACTTTGCATCCAATAAAACAATATCGCATATTAAATGAGTATCAACTATTGGAGATTTACTTCCATCATCAGAAGTTACAACAGCAACCGGAGTAACCTCAGATCCAGTTCCAGAGGTGGTTGGTATTAAAGCAAGTGGTAATCTATCTCCTATCACTTTATTTACACCATAAATTTCTTCAATATTTTGAGGCGATTTTAATAAAACAGCAGCAATTTTAGCAATATCCATTGGGCTACCTCCACCAAAACCAACTACATAAGTGATTTCATGATTTTTACAAAATTCTACTATTTCTCTAACTGTTGATACTTTTGGTTCTGGTGCTACTTGATCAAAAACAAAAATATTAGCATCATTCTTTTCTAATGCTTTTATTGCTGGAGTTGCTATGTTTAGATTTATTAAATTTCTATCTGTAACAAATAAAACATTCCCTGTAATCTTCAACTCTTTATAAGTATCAACTTGATAAGTACAACTATCTCTTAAAACTATTTTATTCGGTGTGTTATATTCAAAATTTTCCATAAATAATTTTCTAATTTAAATCTCCAATACATCTGTATTTAACTTCTTGCCACTCTACTAATCCTTCACTTCCGCCATTTCGTCCTATTCCAGATTGTTTATAACCTCCAAAAGGAGCTCTAGGCGTTGAAAAAGAAACAGTATTCTCACCAATTATACCAGCCTTTAAAGCCTCTGAAACTCTCCAAGACCTTTTCCTGTCGTTTGAGTAAAAATATGCAGCCAA
The DNA here is from genome assembly GCF_038024095.1 of Polaribacter tangerinus. NCBI lineage: Bacteria > Pseudomonadati > Bacteroidota > Flavobacteriia > Flavobacteriales > Flavobacteriaceae > Polaribacter > Polaribacter tangerinus. The sequence continues at coordinate 572,375 of NZ_CP150668.1, forward strand.
ACCATGAATAGAATTATTTGCTAGCTTTATAACTTCTTCTTCAGAATCAAACTTTTGAATCATTGTTAATGGTCCAAAAATTTCACATTGACAAGGCATCATTTCATCAGATGCATTCGCTATAACTGTTGGTTCAAAAAAGCTTTTACCTAGTTTATGCCTTTTACCTCCAGTTAACAATTCTCCTCCCTTCAAAAGGGAATCTTTTATATAATTTTCCATATTTTCTGATGCCTCAATTGAAATTAATGGCCCCATATCAACGTCAGCGTCTAGACCATTTCCAACCTTAAGTAATTCAACTTTTTTAATAAATTTAACTATAAAATCATTATAAATACCTTTTTGAATAAAGACTCTATTAGTAGCAACACAAGCTTGTCCAGAATTCCTATACTTAGAAGAAATTAATCCTGTTAAAGCCGCATCTATATCTGCATCATCAAAAACTATAAACGGTGCATTTCCTCCTAGTTCAAGACTCATTTTCTTTACAGATTCCATTGCTTTTTTTGCAAGCATTATACCGGTAGCTGTAGATCCTGTAAAACTTATTTTATTTATTTTTAAATGAGATGTCAAAACATCTCCTATTTTTGGGGTATTTTTTTTATCACCAGTAATTACAGATAAGACACCTAGAGGTAAACCAGCATCAATTGCTAATTTGACTAAGGCTAAAGGCGTTAAAGGTGTCAATTCTGATGGTTTTATTACTACAGTACATCCTGCGGCTAAAGCTGGTGCAACTTCTCTCATAACCATTAGTGCTGGAAAATTCCAAGGTGTTATTGTTGCTCCAACACCAAGAGGCTCATGTGTAATTAATATTTTTTGATCTGTTTGATGCGCAGGCATCATTCTTCCTATTGGTCTTTGAGCTTCTTCTGCATACCAATCTAAAAAACTTGCCGAATAAACTATTTCACCTATTGACTCTTTTATAGTCTTTCCCTGTTCCATCGTCATTATTACAGCTAAATCATCTTTATTCTCTCTAATTAATTCAGCCCAACTTCTTAGTATATTAGACCTAAAATCTACAGTCTGATTTTTCCACATTTGAAAAGCTTCATTAGCAATTTCTATAGCCTTTATCGTCTCATGCTCTCCCATATTCGGAAGTGTACCAATACTCTCATTTGTAGCAGGATTCATTATATTAAATGTACTTTTATCAAAAGCATTACACCAATCTCCAATGATTGCCTTTGAACATAATAAGTCTTTATTTTTAATAATCATTTTTTTTAAATTTTACTAATTACTACTTAATCCTACTGTTAAACCTCCACATACAAATAGAGTTTGACCCGTAATAAAACTACAATTATCGTCTAGAAAAAAATTAACAGCATTACCTATATCAGCAGGAGTACCTATTCTTTTGACAGGTATAGCGTTAATTATTTCTTTTGTTTTAGAGCTTTCAGGTGGATTATTTTTTTTAAAAGCGTCTGTTTCAATTGGGCCTGGTGCAATTGTATTAACTGTAATTCCCTTAGAAGCTAACTCCAAAGACCATGTTTTAGACATTGCTGATAAAGCTCCCTTACTCCCAGAGTATGCGGTTCTTAATTCTTTTCCAAGAATTGTTCTACTTGTAATTGAAACTACACGACCGAAATTTGCATTTTTCATTGCCGGTAATAAACTTTGTAAACACAGAGTTGCCACCCAAGTATTAAGTGAAATCACTTTATTAAAATCTTCAAAACTAGTATCCTCTATAGGACTTGGTAATACAATGCCAACATTATTTATAAGTCTTAGTATTTTAAATTTACTTGTAACCTTATCAAGTACTTTTCTAGTTTCTATTTGATTAGAGAGATCTACTTTAAAAAAAAGTATACCTTCAGTATTTTCAGGTTCTACAACATCTAACACAATAGGACTATATCCCATTTTTAAAATTTCTTTTACAATACCTGCACCTATACCTAGGGCTCCCCCTGTTATTAAAACATATTTATGCTTCATCTTTTAATTTTATTTAAAATTTTACTGATAGTATTATTACCAAAATTAAATGAAAAATACTTTTAATTGTTAAGGATTCATAAAAACATTAGAAATCGACAGATTTAACGAAATCTTTGATTTCTTATGATAATGATTACTATATTTTGAATAATATCTTTGTAAAAATAATTTTCTTATTGATAAAAAAAAGATTAAATGACTGAATTTCTTAGTTTAGAAAAAGCAATACAAAAGTATGTAAAACCAAAAACTAGTGTTGCTTTAGAAGGGTTTACCCACCTAATACCTCACGCTGCAGGTTTAGAAATCATAAGGCAAAAAATTAATGATTTGCACTTATTTAGAATGACACCAGATATAATTTATGATCAATTGATTGGAATGGGATGCGTTAGCAAACTAACATTTTCTTGGGGTGGTAACCCTGGGGTTGGTTCTTTACATAGATTCAGAGATGCTTATGAAAATGAATTTCCAAATAAAATTGAATTTAAAGAACATGCGCATTCCGCTATGGCAAATGCATATGCAGCGGGAGCATCTGGGTTACCTTGTGCTATTTTTAAAGGATACTTAGGAACAAGTTACCCAGATATAAATGATGATATAAAATTTATGAAATGTCCTTTTTCTGAAGAAAAACTAACAATTATACCATCAATAAGACCTGATATTGGAATTATTCATGCCCAAAAAGCAGATAATAATGGTAATATTTGGATTAAAGGTATTTCAGGCAGTCAAAAAGAAGTATTAATGGCTTCAAAAAAAACAATCGTAACCGTTGAGGAAATTGTTGATATAATTGATGAAAAGAATGGTGGAACAATAATACCTAGGTGGGTAATTAATGCTATTTGTGTTGAACCTAATGGAGCATTTCCATCTTATGCAGAGGGATACTATAATCGTTATAATGCATTTTATAAAGAATGGGATACAATAAGTAAAGACCGTAAAACATTTAATAACTGGATGAATAAATTCGTCTTATCAACTAAAAATTATACGGAGTTTTTTAAAAAAATAAATAATGAAGAATAAAAATTTTACTTCTAAAGAAATGATGGTTGTCTCAGCATCTAGATTCCTTAAAGATGATGATATTGTTTTTATAGGAATAGGACTTCCAAGTCTAGCCGCAAATTTAGCAAAAAGAGTACAAGCGCCAAATATATCTATGATCTATGAAAGCGGAACATTAGATACAAAGCCAGAAAGACTGCCTTTATCTATTGGAGATGATGAATTAAGTAAAAAAGCTTTAGCTGTTATTTCTGTACCTGAGGTTTTTAACTATTACCTTCAGGGAGGTAAAATTGAAATTGGATTTTTAGGAGCGGCTCAGGTAGATAAATTTGGAAATATAAATACTACTATAATAGGTAAAGACTATAAAAATCCAAAAGTTAGACTACCAGGAGCTGGTGGAGCTCCTGAAATAGCTGCTTTTTGTAAAGACACATTAATTATGTTAAGACAAACAAAAAGAAACTTTGTAAATAAATTAGATTTTATTACTTCTGTAGGCTATGCTGATGGTAATAATAGTAGAGATAAATTAAATTTTGTTAGTAATGGTCCAAAAGCTATCATTACAGATTTAGGAATATTAGAACCTTGTAAAGTTACTCAAGAATTTATTTTAACACATATTCATGAAGGAGTAAGTATACAGGAGGTTAAAGATGCAACAGGTTGGCCATTAAAAATATCTGAAAATATTATAACTACCTCTTCTCCTTCATTAAAAGAATTAGAAATTTTAAGAAAATTAGAGGCTACACAAAATTAAAACAGATGAATAGAGTATATTTATATGACGGAATAAGATCTCCTTTTGGAAAATATGGGGGAGAATTAAGTACTACCAGACCTGATGACTTGATGGCTTATATATTAAAGAAATTAGTTGAGAGAAATAATAATATAAAAGACTTAATTGAAGATGTAGTAATTGGAGATTCTAATCAAGCAGGAGAAGATTCTAGAAACATTGCAAGAAACTCAGCATTATTAAGTGGAATATCAATAAATTCAGGTGGTATTACTGTAAATAGACTTTGTGGCAGTGGTTTAGCCGCTGTTCATCTTGCAACAAACTCATTAAAGTGTAATGAAGGTGAATTATATATTGCTGGAGGTGTAGAGAGTATGACTAGAGCTCCATTAATAATATCAAAAACTGAAAAAGCTTTTACAAGAAATATTGATGTAGCTGATTCTACAATTGGATGGAGATTTCCAAATAAAAACCTTTTGGATAGATTTGGTACCCACACTATGCCAGAAACATCAGATAATATTGGAAAAAAACTAAAAATCACAAGAGATGAAAGTGATTTATTTGCTTATCAATCTCAAATGAAATACAAGAATGCCCTAGAAACAGGATTTTTTGATGATGAAATTTTACCTTTTAAAATATTAGCTAGAAATAAAAGAGAGAATGAATTTATAATGACTGCAGACCAACATCCAAGGCTAAATACCTCATTAGAAGGGTTATCTAAATTAAAACCGATTAACAAGAACGGTGTGGCAACAGCAGGTAATTCATCAGGTATTAATGATGGTGCAGCGGCAATTTTATTAGGTACAGCTGCAATGAGCAATTTGTTAGGTAAAGAGCCAATAGTAGAAATAGTAGCTCACGCAGTATCTGGAGTAGAACCTATGTATATGGGACTTGGACCTGTAAAAGCATCTGAAAAAGTTTTAAAAAGAGCAGGATTAACAATTAATGATATGGATATTATAGAAATAAATGAAGCTTTCTCTACTCAAGTATTAGGTTGTTTAAAATCTCTAAAATTATCTTTTTCAGATAGCAGAATTAATCCTAATGGTGGCGCTATAGCTATTGGTCACCCGCTAGGAGCTTCTGGAGCTAGATTATTAATAACAGCAAGTAGAGAATTAAGAAGAATTGGAGGTAAATATGCTTTAGTTAGTTTATGTATTGGTATAGGACAAGGAATAGCTACTATCATTAAAAACCCTGATGTTAATTAATATCTCATTTTAAATATGCTTTTACCTTTAATATTCTAAGTTGATTAATTTGATTTTGACTTTCAGCATTAATATTCCTTATTTTACTTTTCATTTCTGTAAAATCTAAAAAATTATTTTTTTTGGAATCATAGGGTTCCCATGTATTTAAACCTTTTTTATTTGGATTTCCAGTTTTTGCAAATTGAACCCAATAAGAAATCATATTTTCGGCTACTTTATAGTCCTTTTTCTTAAAAGTATCATTTAAGTTATTGAACACATATTTTATTTCAGCACCATGGACAGCTCCTAACTTTGGATACTTTCTATTAGGCACAGAAAAACGATATTGATAAACTTGAGAAGATACATTATCCATACCTTTTAACAAATGTAATGAAGGCTCTAAAAACCAAGCATCAGTTATATATCGACTAACTGCTAATTTTACACTCTTATAAGAATTTGTAAAATAAAATTCTGAAATATGCTCTGCCCGAGAGGCATAAAAACTTTCTAAGCTTTTGGTAATGTCACTAATAGTTTTTTGTTTTATAAAGTTCCAATAATAATTACCTTCATCTTTATTTGTACCAATAATTATAGGAACGTCTGCTTGATTCCCTTTCATAAAAACAGATTCTTGAAAATCTTCTAATAGCCACCCATCAACTGTTATTCTTGTCTCATAGTAAGGTTCATCTCTTGTAATTAATTTTGCATCTAAAGCTCTTAACTTTTTAAGGGTATTTGTATCCTTTTTTGTCAAGTACTTTTTAGACCAATTTAAACCCAACGATTCAGCACTTGGAATGTTTGCGATTCCTTTTTTTAAATACGTAATATTTGGTTTTGCTGTATTAGACATAAAACCAAACATCCAAGGACTTTGAAGAATCGCTTTATGAAAAAGACCTTTTGATTGTTTAGAAGAGCATAGAACACTTACACAGGTTCCGCCTGCAGATTCACCAAAAATGGTTACATTCTCTGGATCTCCTCCAAATTTTGAAATATTTTTTTTTATCCATTTTAAAGCTAAAATCTGATCTAAAATTCCATAATTACCAGAGACCCCGTTTTCAGATTCTGCAGATAACTCTGGATGTGCTAAAAAACCTAATTGACCTAATCTATAATTTAAACTCACAAGTACAACACCTTTCTTAGCAAATTCAGATCCATCAGAATTTTCTCTAATACCAGTACCCATATTTAAACCACCTCCATGTATCCAAACCATTACTGGGACCTTTTTTTCATTATTTAAATTTGTTGAAAATATATTTAAATATAAGCAGTCTTCACTCATATTTTGAATTCCTGAACCGTTTACCCTCTGAGGGCATATAGGGCCTGGTGAATCACAAACTTTAACTCCCTCCCATTTATCCTCTTTTTGTGGAGCTCTCCACCTCAGATCTCCTACTGGAGGCTTTGCATATGGTATTCCTTTAAAAACGACTAGATTATTTTTAGCATCTTTTAATTCTCCTTTTAGGAAACCTGACTCTATTTTAACTAATGGAGTATCTACAATCTCTTGTTGTCCATATATTAAAGAACCATTCATAGTGAGAAAAAGAAAAAAGTATTTTACAAATTGATATTTACTTGAAAATTTTAGCATAATTTAAAAATTTAAAGGAATAAAAACCACCATTAAAGACTGTAGAATAAAAAAAATCAAAAAAGGAATAACCAAATACCCCATAACATCTCTAGCCTGTATTTTTATTCCAGCACCCATAATAGGTATAACTAATAATAAATAAAATGGCTGTAATAAATTAGTTAGACTTTCACCATATGCAATAGATAGAGACGCTTTTGCAATCATCTCTGTAACTTGTAACTGTGATAAATTAGCCCCAATCTCTTTAACCGCCTCTATAACACTGGGTCCAATTACAGCATATTCACCTCCACCAGATGGGATTGCAAAATTTACAATACCACCTATTAAATAAGAAAAAAAAGGGTATGTTTCTATTGTGGCAACTGAAGAAATTAATCCTGCTAAACTTTTGCCTAATCCAGTATTGGTCATTATTCCCATAATACCTGCATAAAAAGGAAACTGAAATAAAATTCCAGAAATATTACTACTTGCTCTTTTAATTGATATACTATATCTCATTGGAGTTTTATGAAGAAGTAAACCTAAAATTATAAAAGTAAAAATCATAATATTTAGATTTAAATCAAATCCATTTTTATAAAAATGATAACTAATAAAGTACCCTCCCATCAATACAATTATAATTGGCAATAAAGAATTATTATTAAGTGAATCAGATAAAGCTTTAATAGATAATTTTAAATCAGCTGCTTCCTCTTTAATTGTTTTCTCAATTTGTAAAGTTTTGTCACCTAACATATCTTTTAATTCTCTTGTATTTTTTTTTGGAATTAAAAGAACCATTAAAAGTGGAGTCACAATTATATAAAGTAATAACATAAAAACATTTAGTGTTGAACCTAATGTATATAATGTTGATATTGTACTGGGTATAATACCACCCTCTATCATATAATTACCTTTGGTATTCAAAAGCAAAGGTATAGAGCTTGATAAACCAGTAACCCAGCTATTATTTGAGAAATATACGCAAGCAATTAAATAAGGATAATGAACTCCTTTTACTCTCAATGCAAGTTCTCTTGCAAAAACTGCTGCAATTACTATCCACCCCCAACTTATCATTGATAATAACACACCTATTATTATAACAAAAAAATAAACCTGTTTGGGAGTTTTTATAAAACTGGTTATAGAGTTAATACCTTTTTTAATTAATGGTGAAAGAGCAATACTATATCCTGTTATTATTAATAATGTCATTTGCATCCCAAACTCTAGTAACATCCAAAAGCCATCATACCAGGAGTTAACTACCTCAAAAAGAGATTTATTTAACCCTAAAAGAGCCAGAAGAGATACTAATATTGTTAATATTAAAGCAAATACAAAAGAGTCTGGCATGTATTTTTTAAATACATCCGTAAATTTTTCTCCAATATTATTATGCATAATTATTTTTTTTGAATTATTTATTAATTGTAAAAAAAATGAAATTAATCAATTCATAATAGTATCATAATGTTCTATTGTAATACTATTATGAATTTATACTCGTTTAATATTTGAATTTTATTTTTTTAAAAAAAAATATTTGTATTATTACTCATAATATAAATTTAGAAAAATTTAATTATATGGAGATAATTAAAGCAAATAGAATGGTAACTCCTTTAAATAACAATAACTTTTTTTCCATTCTTAATTATACAAAAGCAAAGTTTACTTTTCCAATTCATTTTCATCCAGAATATGAGCTTAAATTGGTAATGAATGCAAGTGGGAAGAGAATAATTGGGGATTCTAACTTAAGTTTTGAAGTAAATGATTTGGTTTTAGTAGGTCCCAACACCCCTCATGTTTGGGCTGCAAAACCAATAGGGAAATATGCTCATGTAATTACAATACATTTTAATGCTGAAAGTTTTCTTAGTAATTCATTTCTTGATAAAGATTCTTCATTCAATCTAAAAGAACTTCTAAAAAATTCTAAAAGAGGTGTCTTATTTTCAAAAGAAGCAATAGAAAACATATCTAATAGTATTATATTATTATCTACTTTAAATTATGATTTTAACTCCATTTTAAAACTTCTATCTATTTTACATCAATTATCTATATCAAAAAACCAAAAATTATTAGCATCATCAAACTACAAAGGTCCAGTAAGAAACACCTATAACTTGAGAGTTAAAAAAGTAATAACTTTTATTGAAAATAACTTTCAAAATCAAATCAGAATTAAAGACATATCAAAAATAATCTCTATGTCTGAATCTGCGTTCAGTCATTTTTTCAAAAAAACAACTAACAAATCTTTTACAGACTTCTTAACAGAGTATAGAATAGGGAATGCTTCTAAATTACTTCTCGAATCTGAAAAAAACATTTCTGAAATATGCTATTCTAGCGGTTTTAACAATCTATCTAATTTTAACAGAATTTTTAAGAGAATGAGAGGTTGTAGTCCAAAAGAATTTAGACAGAAGCATAACTTAACAAGATTATTTTAAGGGGTTTCTCAGAAATCCACTCATTATACTATCAGTATATAACATAATTGACAAATATGATTTATTACCAAAATTTTAATTTTACGATTTAATTCTTTTATTTATGAAAAAATTATTTTTAATTACTATTATTTTTTTAACTATTAATGGGTGTTCTGACGAAGATTCTTTTTCAATAAAATACATTTTAAAGGTAGAAAATACAAATGGTGGTAAAACTAATGCCGTTGAAAATTCTTACGACGAAGGAACAAATATAACCGTTACTGCTATTCCTGAAAATAATTATAAATTTATAAGGTGGGAAATTATTGGAAACAACTCTTCTGAAGAAAATCCACTTGAATTAACAATGAATGGAAATAAATTTTTAACGCCGATTTTTTCAGGACTTAGAGTTTCTAATATAACTATATCTCCAAAATCACTCCAGTTAGAATTAGGAAAAACTAGTAATTTAAGTGTGGATATTTTACCAATAACCGCAACTGACAAAACCTATACTTGGCTTATTGAAAACCCATCAATAGCATCTATCAACAACCAAGGTGTTATAGAAGCACTATCAATAGGTAAAACAAATATAACAGTAATTTCTAATGATAACGGATTAACAGATACTGCTTCAATTACTGTAATTGAATCTCCGCCAACAAATTCATTTTTAATTGATTTTGGACCTAACGACACTACAAATGGAAACTTAACATCAAGCCCGGATATAAATGACAATTATTGGAATAATTTCATAGATCCAAGTATTAATTCTGTTATTAATAATATAATTGACGTTAAAGGAGTTAGTTCTACATTTAACATAATTTTAAATGACGAGATGAGAGCTAACGGAATTGTTAATGGAGGTTTACTAGCTCCTGAAGATAGTCTTTTAAATGATCTTGCAATTAATACTGCTACTCAAGATTATTTTTTCAATTATAATACATCAAGTACAATAACTTTTTCAGGATTAAATATTGAAAATGGCTACAGCTTTAAGATTTTTGGTAGTAGAAATTCAACATCTACTAGAATAACTCAATATAAAATTAATGGTTTCAATAAAAATGGGATTTCAAATTCCTCACAAGGCTCTTTAACTACAAGTGGAGCTGACATAGGTCTTGGTAATTCATCTGTAAATGGAAATGATAGTAATGTATTTAATTCAGAAGTAGTATACCCAACAAATAATGGTGAAATAACTTTAGAAATTGAGGCTATTACAGGTGGATTTGCATATGTGAATTTAATTAAAATTTTAGAATATGGCAACTAAAAAGTATCTTTAAATAATTAAAAAACAACACAATAGTCATCAAAGTATCATTTTATAACATGATATTTCAACTTTTTTTTTTTGAATTCATATAGATTTGTTAAAACGAATTTAAAAAACAAATCATGAAAAAACGACTACTTTTTATTTTTACACTTTTTGCTATTAACTTAATAAATTCTCAGGTTTTAGAAGAAACTTTATTTGTAGATTTCGGGCCCAATGACTCTACAAATGGAAATGTAACATCAAACCCAGATTCAAATGGTAATTATTGGAATAATCCAATAGATCCAAAAGCAGCAACTGCATCACCGCTCACTTTAATAGAAAATGATAATACGAATACTAACTATACACTTAACGTAAATACAGATATGTTTACAAACGGTATTCAAAGTGGAGGATTAATCAATCCAGAAGTTAGCTTATTGGGCGAATTTGCAATAAATACAGCTACTCAAGACTATTTTACGTCAAATGGTGATTTAGGAGAGCTTACAATTAGTAACTTAAATTCTAATTATGGATACAAATTCAGCATGTTTGCAAGCCGAACAGGATCTGCAACAAGGTCTACAAAATACACGCTTACAGGATCAAACACAACCTCTGGCACATTAGTTACAACAGGAACTGGGATTGGAAATAATAGTTACGACGGTAATAATAATACTATTTACACATCAGATTATGTGTTCCCTGATAGTTCTGGGAATATAAAAATTAATATATCAAAAGCTGCAGGTGCTTTTTGCTATATAAATGCAATGAAAATTGAATCTTATAGTGGTTTATCTATTGTTAATGTGGCTACTATAACTTTATCTGGAAACAATATTACATCTAATAGAGAAACTTCTAAAATTACTGCAACTATCCTACCTGAAACTGCAGATGAAAAAGGTGTAACTTGGAGTGTTAGTGATGACAGTATTGCATATATAACACAAGAAGGTATAGTTTACCCAAAATCAAATGGAAATGTGGAAATTACTGCTACATCTAAAGAAGAAAACTCTACTGTTTCTGGCACTATTAATTTAGCTATAAGTAATCAACATGAACCATCTAATGATTTCTTAATAGACTTTGGAGAGAACAACACTACTAGTGGAAATCAAACCACTAGCCCCGATACGAATAATAATTATTGGAATAATTTAATCGATCCAGAAACTACAGCTAGTGCTATATCTTTAATTGATAAAACTGGAAACTCTTCTTCATATAATATTTCTATTTCTGGTGAAAGCTTCAGCTCTAATGGTGGTTCAGCTAGTGGAGGCCTAATGGCACCTGAAGAATCGCTACTGGGAGAGTATGCAATTTCAAGCGCTACAGAAGATTACTTTTTTAATTATAATAAAACTAGCAAATTAATTATTTCTAATCTTGATTTAAATAATGCTTACAGTTTTAACCTTTTTGGAAGTAGAAATACGACTTCAACTAGAATTTCTCAATACTCAATTATCGGACTTGATAAAAGTGGTGCTACTAAAACTACAGTTGGAACAAACCAAACTAGTGGCAGTGGGATTGGTTCAGGCACATCTTCTGTTAACGGAAATGATAGCTATGTATTTACATCAGAAATGGTATACCCTAATAGTAATGGAGAAATAACAATAGAAATTACAGCAACTACTGGTGGTTTTGCCTATATTAATTTTATGAAAATAGATGAATTTACACCAAGCTCTTTATCAATAAATAAATTTAAAAATGTAAGTTTAAGCTTTTATCCAAACCCTGTAAAAAATTATTTAAACCTAGATACAAAATCTAATTTATCAGTAAAAAAGGTTGAAGTTTTTAATATAATTGGATCAAAAGTATTAAGTATTTCCAATAAAAACTCCATAAACTTAAAAGAATTAAAACCTGGTATTTATGTTGTAAAAACATTAATTAGTAATGAATATAGTAAAAGTTTTAAAATCATAAAAGAGTAAAAGAAAACAGAAATACTCAAAAAACATCTATTTAAGTAGATGTTTTTTTTTCTTAATTAATATTTAATCATTATTAATTAATATTAAAAAATGAAAAAAATATTTTATTTCACTTTATTTATTCTCTCTGTTCAATTATATAGTCAAGAAAACGTACAATCTTTCCTGATTGATTTTGGCACGAATGACGGAACAAATGGAAACATTACATTAAGTCCAGACAATAATGGAAACAGCTGGAACAATAGTATAGATGCAACTACAGCAGCACAAACCGTTAAACTTGTTAATCAAAAAGGTGAATCCTCAAACTATAATTTGAATATTATACGTGAAATGTTTACTAATGGCATCTTAAATGGGGGGCTTTTATCACCAAATTATACTTTAAATGATTTAGCTACTAAAACAGCTACACAAGATTATTTTTTCACTAACGATTCTGGAAAAATTATATTAAGTGGTTTAAATCCAAATCATAGTTATAAATTCAAAGTATTTGCAAGCAGAGAGTCTACGCAAGAAAGAATTACGAAATATTTATTTAAAGGTAAGAATGAAAAAATTGGGTTTTTAAAGACATCAGGCCTTAATATTGGTGGCAATGGATACAATGGGAATAAGAATAACACTTATTTATCTGAATACATTTATCCAAATAATGCAGGTCAAATTGAAATTATTATATCTAGAAATACTGGTTCATTCGGGTATTTAAATGCCTTGAAAATATTAGAATATTCAAATATTGATAATTGTGATACTATTGATAAATTTAAAATCTCCATATTGGGTTCCTCTGTTGCAAAGGGTGTTGGTGCAGATAATTTAGAAGGTTACGCTTATCAATACACTAAACTACTAAATGAAAGGTATAATGATGATATTGGAAAAGAATGGAAAGTTGTAAATATTTCTATTAGTGGTAATAATACTATAGACGTCCTATCAAGATGGGAAAATGACCTTTTAAATGAGTGTGGGTCATATGTGGTTTATGGACTCTCTCTTGGTAATGAAGGTATAAGATACGGAGGACAGTCTAAATTTAATCAATTTAGAGATAATATGATTCTATTAATTGAGAAAGCTAGAGAAAGAGGTATTGTTCCTATTGTGATGAACAACTACTCAAGAGGTGATTACGACAGCGAAGATTATACATATATAAAAAAAATAAACTTATTAATTCATGAATGGAACGTACCCAGTATTAATTTACTTGGAAGTAACGACAACGGAAATGGAAACTGGGTAAATAATTACTGGAAAGATTCCTATCATCCAAATAATTTTGGACATCTTGAATTTTTCTACTCAATTGTTCCATCTCTTTTTGATGCTTTGGAAAAAAAGAAACCAATGCCTAAATTTATTGATAATACCCATTTAAAAATGGGTCCTAATCATAATTATAAAGAGTTACAATTTATTCCAGAAAATATTACACATTCTTTTACAACATCATTTGATATAAAAACCTCAAAAAAAGGAAAACTACTATCTATTATTAAAGATGATTCTGAAATTGGCAGCATATTTATAGATGATATGAATAAAATTATTTATAGGACTATTTCAGAAAACTCAATTATTAGTAATGTTTTAGTTAATGATAACTCCTGGCATAAAATAACACTTACACACTTTTATGCAAGCAAAAAAACAATATTATACATAGATGGTATAGAGCAAGGTTTAATAAATCAACAAATAGCCATACACAAACTATTACTTAATTACATAAATAATAATGATACTATAGAATATAGAAATTGGTTTTTTTACCGGTCTGGAATGAATAAAGAAGAAATATTATCTCTAAATAATAATACAATGTTAAAATCTAGTTTAGAACTATATGCTCCATTAGATGAAACTATTCAAGATGAGGAAAAGTCATTAATAAATTTAGCACAAAGCACAAATAAAATATCAAAATCAGAAGCTTCATTAAGTACACATAATATTAAAAATAAAGAATTTAAAATTGAACTATTAAATCATCCTAATAAAGAAGAATTAACAATAAAATTTTTTAATAAAATTAATAGTAATATTGAAATTTCAGTATATAATTTGGCTGGAAGTAAACTGTATCATCAAAAACAAAATAATTTACAAACAGGTAGTTTTAATAAAACTATTAACACACAGAATCTTAAAAAAGGGGTTTATATAATTCAACTGAAAATTAATAATAACAATATTTTTAAAAAATTTTTAAAACCTTAGTTGATTTCTTAAACAATTTAAAATCAAAAATTATTTCTATTCCTTGTTCTAAATACTCATTCCTATAATAAAATTATTTCTCTTTAATAGTGAATTAAAAAAGTGTAAAAACATGTAAAACACCGTTTTCAGTCGTTTTACATTGTATTACACTTCATAACATCTTTTTTTTGTTACTTTTATATAATCAGGGCTAACGGGCTGTTTTTATTTTTAAAAATAATAATTATTTTATAAAATAATTTTACAGAAAAGGCGTGAGTGCTTTTCACTTACGTTTAAAAGTGATTTTAATTAGTGAATAATTATTTACTGAAAGAAATACAAATTACATTGCACTAAGAAAATAAGAGTGTTAAACTTCTTCTTCATTATTTTCTTTTTGATAGTTAACGATTAAAACCGCAACTAATGTTGTAATTAAAACTGCTGCAACAGCAATTATAATATAATTAGATTCTTGTGAATAATTCTTTCTTGGATACTCTCTATTTTCTGCTATCCAGCTTGGCAGCATCTCTATTGGCATAGACTCTCTCATCTTAATTTATTTTTATAGATTTCAATAATTAATTGATTGCTTGTGTTCCTAAACAAGCGGTAATAGTAGTCATACAAAAGATAAAACTTGTTAGTTCCATCTTCAGAAACTCCTGTATGATTTTTAGTTAAAAACCCCTCTGCTTTTAAAATATCTAAGTAACATTTAATAGGTTCTTTTTTTTGGCTTTCAACACTAGCTATATAATGTTTTTCTAAAACTCTATTATTTAACCTGAGCTGCTTTTCAGTGGCTGTTCTATTCTTGTTTTTTTCTTTTCGTTTTGTTTGATTGTAATCAAAATCATAATGCCGTTTATCAATATAAAGTTGGTCTTTACGATTCGGCTGAAATTCATGACCACAACCACACTTGCACTCTCTTATCTGAATAGGGCTTGGATGATATTGTTCTGCTGTAATTCTTGTGTTATTTTTCATAACTCTTAATTTTTATACTCTTATCTTTATTTTAAAATAATTACACTACGTGGCATAATTAATACAAATATAATTACTTTTGTTTTATATATTGTAATTTTCATATATTTGTAAAAAATAATTTTTAAAATGACAATCGAAGAAATTAAAAATATAGGGAACATTGTTTTCGATAATCGTGATATTAGCCCAACACAACTAGGTATTACCTCTAGAAAAATAAATTATTGGTTAGACCACAATTTAGTGCCTTTTGTAGAAAAACATCAAAAAGTTACGGATACAGATACAATTTCTAAAGAGGCTGCCACAAAAACAAAATGGATACGACTAAATTTATCACAGGCTGTATGGGTTTGCATTATTGATACACTATCCTCTTTTGGAGTATCAGCAGACAAAATACACACTTTAGGAAAATCCATTTGGCATGAACCAAGAGTTGATAAATATGCTGATAAGGTATTTAAAGAGCATATTAAAGAGAATAAACACCAATTACCAGACGATGTAATTCAAACTTTAAAACAAATAGTAGCAGACGAATACTGGATGAAAGATTTTAGAACTCTTATCAATCCATTTACAGACATGTTAAAATCAGCTATTTTAAGAGAGTCTATGCCGCATACGTTATTATATGTCCCACAGACTAATGATTTCGACTTCCTTTATGGTGATGCAAACCTAAGCCTAAAACTTAGTAGTGTTTACATGCAACACCCTATGTTATCAATACCACTGATACCATTACTTGCTAAAGTACTGGCAGTAGATTTTGGAAATAAGAAAAAGGAGCTTTCTTACCTCTCTGAAATCGAAAAACAGATTAGAGATATTATCGTTTTTAAAAAACCTAAAGTAGTTGAAATCGCTTTTGAGAACGAAAACATCAAACCTATTATAGTTACAGAACAACATAAAACAAGAGAACAGTTAGCAAAATATATCTTGGAGAATAAAATAGCAAAAGGCGCAAAACTTCTTATTGATATCAGGGCGCAAGGAAACTATAAATTAACATTGATAAAAAACTAATGAAGATAGAAGTAGCACAGATTCGGTTCCTGCAAATTCAGCCCGATTTAATACGAATCCGTTATGGACCGAAACTTAAATCAAGAGGCCTTCAAATTCAAAGAAAATTGTTTAAGTACTGAGATTTCATTTGATGAAAACGATGCTCAAACCCTCAAAAAAAGACAACAAGTAAAAGAAAAATTAACAAAAAATACAGAAATAACTCAAGATATAGACGAACTTCTAACTTCTATAGAACAGTATTGTTTTATCATACTTCAATCATTAAACTAATGTAATTATGAATACCCTGCAAAGATTTCAGAAATTTAGCCCAGAGCAAGAAGCTATCGGGACAAATAAAAAGGCAATTATTTACACTAGAGTTTCTACTAAAGAACAAGCAGACACCAATACAAGTCTGGGAACTCAGAAAAAATATTGTGAAAACTATGCAAAGTCAAATGGCTATGAGGTTGTTGGTTATTTTGGTGGCACGCATGAATCTGCAAAAAGTGATGATCGAAAAGAGTTTAAGCGAATGTTGAAATATGTTCGCCAAAGCGGAAACGTTGGTTACATTATTGTGTATTCTTACGACCGCTTCTCTAGAACTGGTTCCAGTGCCGCTCAAATATCACATGATTTATTTAAGCAAGGTATTCAAGTAAAAGCAGTCACTCAAGAAGTTGACACAACCTCTGCGGCAGGTAAGTTTCAGCAAAACTTATTTTTTATGTTTAGTCAGTTTGATAATGAACTACGAAAAGATAAAACCATTACCGCTATGAGCGATTTGGTTAGAAAAGGCTACTGGCTTTGGGCTCCTCCTTTAGGATATGTAAATAATAAAAAATACCACAAAGCAGTAGAATGGGACATTACCATCAATCAAACAGGAGAACAACTAAAAAAAGCGTTTAAATGGAAGGTAGAGAAAAAATATTCGAATGTAGAAATTGTAAATAAACTTCAGTTATTAGGTGTAAAAATAAATGAAAGACGCTTAGGAGAACTCTTTAAAAACCCTTTTTACTGTGGTATTTTGATAACAAAAATGCTTCCTGGTGAAGTTATTTTAGGAAATCACAAGCCTTTGGTATCTAAAGAAGATTTTTTAAAGATCAATTCTGAAGAATCTGCACATCCTAAAACTCACAAAACCGACAATATTAACCTGCCTTTAAAGCAATTTATTTATTGTGAGACTTGTAAAAAACCTTTGACAGGTTATTTGGTTAAAAAGAAAAATTTATATTACTATAAATGCAGAACCAAAGGTTGTGGTTGCAACAAATCTGCTAATAAAATTCATCAAGATTTTTCAAAGATGTTGGATGGTTTTCAAGTAGACCCAAAATACAATGATACAATTAAAGAAGTGATGTTGTATACTTATGACAATCTTACAAAAGAATTAAGAACAGAAGAAGCACAATTAAAAAAACAATTAAACGAAGTCAATGAAAAAATAGATGCAATAGAAGAACGGTTTGCAGTAGGAGAAATAGACACAGATATCTATCAGAAATTTAAATCGAAATACACAGCAACCCAAAAACAAATTTCTACAACTTTAAGCCAATCGGCTATTTCGAGTTCGAACCTTACAAAAGCCATCGATGTAGCTTTAAAATTATCGACAAATATCAGTGATATATGGGCTTTAGGAGATTTGAAACAGAAAAAGAAAATTCAGAATTTGGTATTTCCATCCGGAATAGGTTATGACAAGCAAAACGACGTAGTTCGAACCTTAAAAACAAATTCACTATTCTCTGTTATGCCAATAATACAAAAGGAACTCTTAAAAACAAAAAACGGAAAATCAATTCAAATGAATCAATTCTCCGTTAGAGTGAGCCCTGAAGGATTCGAACCTTCGACCGCCTCCTTAGAAGGGAGGTGCTCTATCCAGCTGAGCTACTAATTACCAGTCACTTAACCATTAATTAATATTTAATGTGTCAAAAGTGTGCCAAATGAAAGTAATTTATCCAAGAGTAAAGATTAATTCTTCAAGTAGAGTTTACGTAGTATTTTATCAAAACAACAAACGCTATAGATTGTTTAATGGTTCTAAGATTAATTCTGAAATCTACCCTAACTCCTATCCTATTTCTAAACGAATTGAAATGGGGAACCTTTTAGCATCAGAAGTATATAAATTTTTGATAAGTGGTTTAACTCTAGAACAGATTAAAGTATCCAGTCTTATAAAGCCTAATATGACAGATAAGGATTACTTAATAGTAGCGTTAGAAAACAAACTAAAAAAAAACTATACCAAGAAATATAAAGAAATGTTACAGTTTATATTTAACAGACTTATTGATGAACTAAATGACTCCCATATTCAACCTCTGCACATAGAGACAGTATTAAATAAATACAATTCAGAAAGTTCCTACAACACCTATAGATTGAGGTTATGCTCATTGATAAATGAAGCAAGAAAAATAGGTATGACTTCCAATCCAATGCAAAGAATAAAGTCAAAAAGAACAAAAGCTCAAATGCACAAACCCTTTAAAAATGTCAATGTAATACTTGAAGCTATTAAAGCATATAATAAACATCTATACCTATGCTGTTTAATGACATATGGATGCCTTTTAAGGCCTCATAGAGAAATAAGAGAACTTACTTGGTCAGACTTTTCAGATGACCTCAAATACATTCATTTGTCTGGTAGTAGAAATAAATCTGGTAGGAATAGAATTGTTCCTGTACCAAAGTATGTTAGAGATATTCTTGTAAAAGGAGAACGGCATCATAATATCTTTTCAGGTAAACCCAAACCTTTAAATAAAGACTATTTTAAAACCCTTTGGAGCCGTTTTAAGAGACAATCAAACATACTTGAACAAGGACAAACCCTATACTCTTTTAGGCACTCAGGAGCTATAGAGATCTTTAAAAGAACTGGTTCTATAACCAAACTACAGAAAGCTATGGGGCATTCATCTATAAATGTTAGTTTAACCTACTTGAGGGGTCTAGAAATAGCTGAATTGAAGGAGGAGGATATGCCTATTGTTTGACATATGTAACGTTATTTGAACCATACATTCCTCCTATCCATTTTATTGAATTTTCAGATACTTTTTCAAATTCATAACGAAATTCACTACCTGCAATAGTAGTAATTGTTAAATATCTTGTATTGGATATTTCTTCATATACATTAAAATCAGTTACTTGACTATAAGTTTGCTCGTAGCAAGTGGTAATATTTCCAGAGGCTAAACAAAAATCACTATCTCTAAATTCAAATCCTGAAGTTACTGGAACATTTGGAATTATCCAAACTCCCTGAATCCAGCTAGGTGGATTATAATTGTTGTCTGACATTGCACTCTCACTATCATCACTACTGGTACATGAAAATAATATAACTAAACTAAACAATAAGATTATTTTTTTCATAATATTTTTTTTTCAAATATAATATTTTTATTTGAATTTGAATTTGAATTTGAATAAATGTACTGTAAAACCTGAAATAGAGTATATTAAATTAACAATTATAGCTATATAAATATATATAGACGTGAAATTTTTATTTTTTAACTTTACCTAATAAAATTGTTTCTCAGTGATTCCCATAGAGGGGGACATACGCTTTTAATATGTATATGGGGAGTTGTAAAAGGACACCCAACTTAAACTTAACACACAATAAAATGAAACACCTTTTTCACAGTATATACCTTTTATCAGATAATAAAAGTTTTTCTTTAGATTGTTGGAACCTCATAGAGGACAATCTTTGGTTATTAGCTCATTTTGGAGATTTAGAAATAATATCTAAAAAGATTATGTATGCCAAACTACCGAGAAAAAATGAAGGCTCTATTGACAAAAGTAAAAGACACACACTTAGAAAAAAAGTAAACAATACAATAGAATTACTAGAGTACTTGTGTAAAAGAAAAATTTATATTTATTCTATAGAGATTGAATTCAAAAATAAAACGAGAATAAAGCTTTTTAGTAACTTGTATTTTAATATTAATACAAACAGTACAGAAGACAGAAACTCTTTAATAAACCTGTTTATGAAGGTTTCTGGTATGCCTCAGTTTGACATAGATACTTTAAAACCAAATTATGAGTATTATTTGGGATATAAAACAGCTCCTGTAAAGAGTAATTTTGCCATGCCAAGTGAGTTTTGGAGTAAAGAAAATAGAGATGCCTGGTATAGTGATAGTTTTTAAATTATGGTTATAGCTATGTACTGCAAAAAAAATTATAAATTAACTTTATTAAAAATCGTCAAATAATAATTTAATTATTGTTTTAAAAATCCTTGTGCCTTTTACTAAATGAAAGTTTGCAATATATACTTTTCCATAACCTTTCTTTTTTTCTAAAACTCTGTAGTGCAACAAATCTTTTTCAACTAACAAATTTAATTTTTCCTTAACAGACTGTTGTGAACTTTTTGTTAATCTTGACAATGAATTAGATGTATGAGGTTTATTATTTTTGTCCAAACAAATATTATAGTCTTGTTCCAAATTACATGACATAAAAATAAATAAAGCTAGATCCACCTGTCTTATGCCAGACCTAATTAGTTTTCCTAAAGCAGATGTATCTATATGAAAATAAGAGTTATATTCATATAAAATTTCACTCGGTTTACCTACAACATTAGTACTCCCGTCAAATAGTCCATTCAAAAAAATATTGAAAATTTGCCCTTTTTTCAAAAAATTTGGATTTACTACGTATACTTTCCTATTATATCCAACTTGCTTAATAGCCCCATAATATAGCAAGCCAAGTTTTATTAGCCTATTTAGCTTAATCTTTACTGGTTGTTCTCTTTGATTAATCATTTTTGCTATAGAGGCAGTTGAATGAGGCTTGCCATTTTCAGCAAGACATATATTTTGACCTTGTACTAGGTTTAAAGACATGCAAAGAATTAAAGCGAGATCTACATCTTTTATTCCAATGGCAATTAAATCTCTTAATTTATCATTATTAATATAGTTGAAACTAGAATAGTTTACTGAAAATTCTTCTCTAGAAATCTTCTTTAATAAAACTGAATTTGAGATATCAAATGATTCACCTGTTGTAGTATCTACTATTTCATTACCAACTACAGGTAACTCAATATAATTATAGTACTCTTTTATTACACCCATAAAAAATTCAAATTAACCTATTTAAATGAATAAAATGTTTCAAAATAAATTTATAAAACATTAAAAATCAATATGTTATTAAATTATTCTTTTAATATTAGTACAAACTATAGTTTATATACTTATTTTATCTACAAAAGGAATAAAAGATCTTTCAAATTTTGGTAAATTTTCTACTAAAAATTCACTCATTTTATCCCAGTCTTCAGCTTGAAATAAATTTACATTATCCATAACAACTCTTATTCTACTAGATTTACTATCTGGTAATTCTTCCCAAAATAAATCACTACCAAAACTTTCTTCTATCTCTTTTTTACTTTTTAATAATTGGCTATAAATAATCTTATTCTCTTGCTTAGAAGCTCTAGACATTAAAAATTCAATAGCAGTGTATTTTTTTGTAATTATCATTACAAATGAAAGACCTGTTTTACCAGCTCCTGTGCTCAACCAATGATCTTTAGTTGGATTTACATTTGAAAACAATGCTGTTCCTTTAAGCTGAGGTAATAGTTGTCTCCAAAAAGCCTTTCTTATTTCAAACCTGCTTTTACTATCTACCTGATTACCATTTGAAAACTTGATAATTAATTCATCCTCCATTTCAAACAATAATAATAATTTCTCTAGAATAACAAACTTTGAATTACTATCCATGTTGGTTTCTATAAAATACCCATTTCTTAACTCATGAGGAGTTCTAAAATCATTCCTAGTTTTATTTATTTTAAAAGAATTCTGATCTTGTAATAATAGTTGTGGATTCTTTTCAAATAGAACATCAATTACGTAAATGTACATTTGAGAAATTGCAGTTTCTTCAACTTTTGTGTCTTCTAATATAAAATATTCTAATTTTTGATGCGTTGGACTTCCTGCATCAAAAATACTAACCTCAGCATTTTCACCCTCTTCTTGATATTCTACTTCAGGATACTCCCAAATGTTTAAAAACCTCTCATATATAATGCTAAACCTATCTTTATAATCATTAACAGTCCAATTCTCTAGACCTTTTAAATAATCATTTAACCAAAGTCTACTATATTTATAACCTTGCTCTCCATTATTGGTATTCATGTCTCTCTTTGCTTTAAAAGACTTATTACTTAGAGCTCCGTTATTACCAGACAAAGTTAAATTTGCTATTGTATTTAAATAGTTATCCTTAAACAACATATAATCTTGAGGAGTTAATGACGTACTCCAATCTTCATTTGGATTTTGGGGATAAATATGCTCAATGGTAATCTTATCATTATTTGTATCTACATACTCTCGGTTATTAAAATTTTCTAATAACTCAAACATATAACTTCTATTCTTACTCTTTATATTGTAGAGGTCTTTATCTTTTAAGGCAGTCTTTAAATCTTGGTTCGTTGGAAATTTACCACTACCTCTTTTTCTTATCAATGCTAGCGCTAAAGACTCAAAGTAATCCTCATGATCAATTTCAGAATATAAGGTCATAAATATCTTGTTAAGAGCATTTGTAGGCAACCCTACAACAAATCTCCTCCATGTATAAGACTGAATTAGCTTTAGTACGTTAAGCAAAGTTTTAGAATCAATAATACCGTTTTCTAAGTCTTCAAAAACTTGCAATAAAAAAGGATAAGAAACATTAATTTCTAAACGTGAAATATACTCTAACTCTCTTCTTAAGTTGGAATCTAATTCACTGGAAGGGTTGATAAATTTCTTATAGTGAAATGAAAGTGTTTTTATATTTTCAAGTTCTTGACTAAAATCTGCTTCACTTTTGTTACTATATAGTTTTTTAAACTCAAGATACACCTTGCCTTTATTCGGTATTTTCTTAGTCTTTAAAGTTAAATAATCTCTTATATATTCTGATACAAGAGATTTTTGTTTACTTAAATCTCTAGCATTTTCTTCTATAGGGTTCCAAATATGCTCAAAAGTTCTATTTTGTTCTTTTGGCTCTAAATCCATTAGAATAAAATTTCTAATTAAATCTGATTGAGACAACTCTAAACCAGTTGAGTTTAAACTTTCAAATATTCTTTGCGGATCATCTTTACCTCTCTCTAGTGAGATTTCAACAAAAATCAATCTTTTTAGACCATTAAGAAATGTTTGAAAATTATCATGGTTAATTAATTCTCTAAAAAAACTATAGTTTTCTATTACATTAGAGTAAGATTGAAATTGATTTTCTGTTGCATTCATTATAGCTTTGAATGCAAGTGAATTGGTATCTGTTTGTTTTAATTTTAATTTACTGGACTCATTTTCTACATACTGATTTACCAAAAACATATTGTAAATCATATCTGCTTCTTTATCCAAACTATTTTCTTTAGCAAAACGATATAATGACACATACAAAATATTAATAGTAGTAAGACGTTGCTGACCATCAATTATTACCAACTCTTTAACCTCACTTGTACTATATGCACCTTCATGTATAAATACAATACTTCCTATAAAATGAGTACCTCTATTTTGATTTTCAACAGCTAAAATATCATTTGCTAGTTGTTTGCATTCACTTGTTGTCCAATCATAATTACGCTGATATACAGGTATAACAAATTGAATATTTGGAGCTTGTAAAAAGTTATTTATAGGTAGTTCGTTAGCTTTCATAAGTTAGTTATTTTATAATCAGGATTTTTAAAATTCCACAAACTCACAAGTTTACTAATATGAGAACTGTCCTCTAAAAAATACTTTAATGCATTATGTACTTTTTTTTCTAATATTTTTTTCCCTTTACAGTCATGTATAGTTCCGTCAAAGAAAAATCTGCAATCTATGCTTTCTGAATTTTTCACAATATGAAAGTGGGGTTTTTTATCAATTAAATGGTCATTAGAATAAATG
The DNA here is from genome assembly GCF_038024095.1 of Polaribacter tangerinus. Taxonomy (NCBI): domain Bacteria; kingdom Pseudomonadati; phylum Bacteroidota; class Flavobacteriia; order Flavobacteriales; family Flavobacteriaceae; genus Polaribacter; species Polaribacter tangerinus. The sequence continues at coordinate 596,950 of NZ_CP150668.1, forward strand.
TGAAACTGATAACCATATTTAGATTTCCAATCTTTAATTTGATGTAATTCAAAATAACGTTTACCCTTTCTTAAACCTTCAATGGTATTACCTTTTGTAAGTTGGTGAATTATATCATCTAAAGTTTGATTTAACTTTTCTTCAATATTAACCTCCATAATCTATATGTTTTCTACAATTGCAATTTGTTCATTAGTAAGATCATACAACTCATAAACCATAGCATCTATTTCCTTATCTGTTTGATTTATTTCATTTTTTAGAACTTGTGCTTTTTGTTGTTCTTGTAAAAAATAATCTTCCCATTCTGACTCTTCAGCCAAACTTAATTTTATTTTCTTCTTTTTTAGTTCTTTTACAAAATCTGCAAAAGTGAGTAAATACCAATTCTCTAATTTTTTGGGTAGTTTTTCTAAAGCCTCAAATTTTCGTTGAAGTGTTCTTTGGAATTTTGAAGAGATATCTTGTAAGTTTTTACTGCTTGAAAGAATTTGATTTACATTATAAATCATTAGATCTGAGTTTGCAGAAATTTCAGGTAAAGGAAAAGGTTTTAAATAATTTGTTTTAAAAACATAGTAACCCCCTCCATACTCTGATCCTGTATTCTTTAGAAAAAACCACATTAATTTTGAATTTAAAATACCCAAATAATACTTTTCATCAACGTCAAATTTTTCGTTTTTAACAAATGAATAAACTTTAGTGTTATGGTAATATTCTCCATTTTGATCATATGTCATATTACAACCTAAAGATATTTCTCTTGTCATAATTTTAGATATTTCAACATTGGAAATACCTTGTTTTCTACTAAACAAAAACCATTCATCTTCATTATTGAATCTTCCTTTTTCACGATTTCTTAAAAAGTCTTCATTTTGTTTAAAATACTTGGCAGATAAAGGAAAATCATCCTCAATTTCATCAAACCTCATTGAAATGGTTTTTTTATCTTTAATTATGTAAGGAAATATTATATATTTTTTAATTAATGGCTTTTCATACTTAAAAACATCTCTCCCACCAATAATAGGTTTTAAAATATTTAACTCAACTTCAACCTTACAACGATTCATTTCAGAATAAAAGACTCCTATATCACCTTTTTTTTCAAGTAATTCTAATGTAAAAAACTTATCACCACCACTAGCAATTCCTTGAAAAATTTTATCAAAAACATCATCAACTGTATAGGGTTGTGTTTTTAAATTTTCAATCACATCAAATACACTTTCGCTTTGTAAATCCCAATTATCACTTGATAAATTAGCATATGACATTGTATCCCAAACAAAAAGTTCAAAAAGGCTATGTGGATTTACTTTTTTAAATTTTACCTTTTCTTTATGCGTTTTTGTTAAATCTACAATACAAGTATAAGTTGCTGCATCCTTAAATACAATTTCAGACCCAAAATGCACTAAATTTTCAACAGCTGTATTTTTTTTAAAAAACGTTCTAATTCCTTTTCCAAAATCACTTACTAAAAACTTATGAGGAAGAATAAAAGAAACTATTCCTTTATCGTTTATAATTTTGTAGGATGCCTCCATAAACAAAGCATATAAGTCATAATTTGCAGTTGCAGACACATATTTACTTTCGTAATAGACACACATTTCTGGATAATGCTCCATTAATCCCTGTTTTCTAACATAAGGTGGATTTCCAATGACCACATCAAAGCCGCCTTTAGCAAATACTTGTGGAAATTCTTTTTCCCAATTAAAAACTTTATCTCCTCCAATTTCAGGATCATCAATTAAAGAATTACCACATTTTATATTGTTATTTAAGCTGTTTAGTTTTCTGTTAGGCTGTGCAGTTCTTAACCACAAAGAAAGTTTGGCAATTTCTACAGACTCTTCATTTAAATCTACGCCAAAAAGGTTGTTTTCTAAAATGCTATTTTCAACATCACTCAGCACCATAGCATCTCCAAATAGCTTGGCTTGTAGTTCATCTACATACCCATGTTCTGCGATTAAAAAATTTAAGGCTTCATTTAAAAAGGCACCAGAACCACAGGCAGGGTCACAAATAGTAAGTTGCAGTAACCAATCTCTATATGTACTTAATTTTTCTACTAAGGGTTTTATGGTTTTCTTTTGTCTTTTTTTATCTGTAAAATAATCGGTTTCAATTATACTAAGTGCTTTTTTCTTCTCATCACAGAGTTTTCCAACAGTATTTTCTACTATATACTTAGTAATATATTTAGGGGTATAAAAGACACCATCTTTTTTACGCTTGGTAGTACTTTTATCTATAGCTGTGCCCTCTAATTGTGCTTTAACTTCATCTAACTCATTTAGAGAGTTTTCAAAAATATGACCTAGAATATTTACGTCTACTTCAGATGCAAAATCATAATCTGCTAGTTTTAGCGTGTATTTATATAAGAGATCATCATCTATTATGATACTATCTAAAATTTCATCTGGCTTAAATAAACCTCCATTGTATGCAAATATATCGTACTGTTTGCCTTTAAACCCAGTATTTAAATAGCCAAAATATTTTTTAAATCTATTATAAAGAGGGTCATATGCATCTAAGTCTTTCAGTTGTTTCCATTGCGTTAGAATGAGTCTAACAGAATTTGGTGGCAGTAAGTTTCTATCTTCTGCAAAAAACAGAAATAAGAACCTATCTAATAACTTTTGAGATTTTTTAAAGAGTTCTAAAGGCTCAAATTGTGGGTTTTGTTTTGTTAAATCTTGAAACAATTCACGCTTAAAAAGTGAATAATCTTTATAAAGTTGTTTGGTAATTTCTTCCTCTTGGCTAAGAGATTCCTCTTTTAATTTTTTAGGGATGTGTTTTTTAATATTCTCAAAAGCTACACACAAATACAATAATTTAAAATCTTCTTCTGTTAGCGTAAATAGATTAAACGCTATATACTCTGTAGCATTGTCTATATAAAAACGTAATTTTTCAAAGTTAGACGTAATTACATACACACAATCTGTCTGGTTGTTCTTATAACCAAAGGCTTGCGCTTCTACCTTAGATAAATCTGTGGTATTCGTTCCTTTTAACTCTATAACACCAAATACTTTATTATCTATAATTATACCACCATCTGCCTTCTTGCTGTCTTTTACATTTTTTAGTTCTGTAGTAAGGTTGAAGTTAGTGTTTGGGTTTAAGGTATATCCAAATACATTAACAAATAAATCTCTTAAAAAACCTTCTTGGTATTGTTCCTCTTTTGCATTTCTAATATTCTCCTGCTTGGTTGGATCTAAAAAATGCGTTTTATATATCTCCCATTTTTGAGATAAAACTTGGGTTTCTTGGTTTTTAAGGTACTTGTTTACTACTGTATTTTGAAAGATTGACATTTAATTTTCTAGCTATAGTGTTGTGTAATTCATGAAATATTTTCTTTGTAAAAGAAGAAATACAATATAGAAAAAAAATTTGTTAAACACTAAACCTCTTAAAAGAAGTAAACAACAATAAAAATCACTGCCAGTTTTATGGTTAAATTCAAAAATAACTAGTGATAAAATTACATAACAATTAACTATAGAAACAATAAATATTAATCCATATCACAAATAAATGTGTGTCAAATGTGTGTCAAATGTGTGTCAAATGTGTGTCAAAATTATAAATATTTTAAAATAAATACTTAAATTTACAATGCGTTAAGTGATAATAATAGAAGTATTAGATTGTTGTTAACCCTTATTAATATTGAGTTTTAACCAACAAAAAAGCCTCACATTTCTGTGAAGCTTTAAGTGAGCCCTGAAGGATTCGAACCTTCGACCGCCTCCTTAGAAGGGAGGTGCTCTATCCAGCTGAGCTAAGAGCCCGTAATTTTAAAGTTGTTACGACCAACTGTGTCGGGGTGGCAGGATTCGAACCTGCGACCTCCTCGTCCCAAACGAGGCGCGATGACCGGGCTACGCTACACCCCGAAAGTGTATTTTTTCTATATATTGCGGAGAGACAGGGACTCGAACCCTGGCGACAGTTACCCGTCGACAGATTAGCAATCTGCTCCATTACCACTCTGGCACCTCTCCTTTGTAAAGAACTATTACAATTGTTTAAAATTGCGAGTGCAAATGTAATATTACATTTACAATTTAGCAAGATGTTTTTAAACTTTTTTTACTTTTTTTTTATTCAGGATATTCTACTCTCAAATGATAAATATTTAGTAATTTCTTTTTAATTACTTTTTTTATAATCTCAATTTCTTTAAATGTAATATCTGAATTTAAAAACTGATTTTCTGAAAGTTGCTTTTCTGTAATTTTATCAATTAAATCACTTATTACTTGAGAATTTGGTGTTTTTAGACTCTTAGAAGCAGCCTCTGCCGCATCACACATCATTAATATAGCGGTTTCTTTTGAAAACGGGTTGGGCCCTTGATATTGAAATTTTTTAATATCAACTTCCCTATTTTCTTGTAATTCTTTTTCTTTCATATAAAAATAATACACCGTACTTGTTCCGTGGTGAGTTCTTATAAAATCTATAACCCTATCTGGTAAATTGTGCTTTTTGGCTATTTCAACTCCTTTTATTACATGATTTAAAATAATTTTTGCACTATCTAAAGGAGGTAAATCGTTATGCGGATTAACGCCTGTTGTTTGATTTTCTATAAAATACATCGGGTTTACCATTTTACCAATATCATGATATAATGCTCCTGTTCTTACCAACATAGAGTTTGCTCCGATTTCATTTGCTGCTGCTTCTGCTAAATTAGCAACTTGCATAGAGTGCTGAAATGTACCTGGTGCCTTTTCATTAAGTTCCCTTAATAATTTAGAATTCGTATTAGACAGTTCTAACAATGTAACATCTGAAACCAATCCGAAAATTTTTTCATAAATGTAAATTAGTATGATTGCTAAAAAAGATAAAGCGCCATTGGCCGCAAAAGAAATAAAATATTCTAAGTTAATTTGAGAGGCATTTCCTTCTTTAATAATAGAAAAAGCAAAATATGTAAGCATGTAAATACCAGTAATTTGAGCTACTGATATAAATAAACTTGCTCTTTTATAAAGCTCTGAAACAGATAAAATTGTTACTATACCTGCTATAATGTGTAAGTAAATAAACTCGAAACTATTTGGTACAATATACCCCAATAATAACACAGTTAAAACATGGGTAAATAGGCCTAACCTAGCATCAAAAAAAGCTTTTAACACTATTGGTAATATACTTAATGGCACCACATATAAATAATCTGAGTTGTATTTTATAACAATTGTTTGTACAAAAATCATTAAAAATACATTGAAGAAGATAAATGTAATTTTATTGTTGTTATGATAAATTTCTTTTCTATTCTTTTTTAGAAATAGTAACAACATCAAAAGTGCTAAAGACACTAAAATTGTATATCCTACAATAATCCAATTGTAATTAGACTCGGTCCAAACTTTAGACTCAGATTCACTTTTTAAGGAATTCAAAATCGCTAATTTTTTACCTTCTACAATATCACCCTTTAAAATAATAAGCTCACCAGATGAAACTTTTCCTTTAGTATAGGATATATTAGCAATTTCATTCTCTACTATTTTTTCAGAAAAATCAGCATCAAAAGTTACATTCGGTTCAATTATTTCAGATAATATTGAAAAAAGCAACTTTTCTTCATAAGCATTCGTTTTAGTTGAAAGTGAGTTCATAATAATATTTAAAACATCGCTAGAGGAATGTAACTTTTTAAAAGCGATATCTTTAACAATATTACCTGTTCTTAATGCAATTAACTCTTCTTTATTTGAAACCCTATCTTGACTTGCCAATTCTAAAAAACCAGTTCTATACACCTTGTCAACTATTCGTAAACCTAAAGCATATAGCTTCTCTATTTCTTTAATACTTAGAGAATCTGAACTTTTTAGCGTGTATATTCGTGTTTTAAAAACTTCTTTAACAGTATTAACGGTTAATGAATCGTAAGTAAAATATAGCTTCGAAAAAGCATCTATCTTTTTCTTTTCTATAATAATTTCTTCTTCAGATTTCTGAATTGCAAAATCAAAAGGAGCATACAAATTATCATATTTCCATAGCTGACCGTTACTAAAATCATACTTAAATTGCCCTCCTTTAGGAAATAAGTAAACAATAGAAATTGTGGTAATTAAAAACAACAGCACCTTATAAATAATTGTGTTGTTCTTATATATTTTATTAATAAAATTACTCATACACTTAATGTTCTTAGAACAAACTTACAGTAAAAAAAGTAAGTCCAAAAATTCGAATTGTATAAACCTAAAAAAAATGATTAATTTTCTTTAATTTAGCAAGATATTTTACACTATAAAATAATACAAACTATATATGAAAGAAGTTGTAATTGTATCTGTGGCAAGAACCCCAATTGGTAGTTTTTTAGGAAGTTTATCTTCTATAACAGCCCCAAAACTAGGTGCTATAGCAATAAAAGGTGCTCTAGAAAAAATTAATTTATCTCCAGAAATGATAGATGAAGTATTTATGGGAAATGTGGTTTCTGCTGGTTTAGGTCAAGCACCTGCAAGACAAGCAGCAATTTTAGCTGGCTTACCAAACACAACACCTTGTACCACAGTAAATAAAGTTTGTGCATCTGGTATGAAAGCTATTATGTTGGCTTCCCAAAGTATTGCCTTAGGAGATACCTCTATTGTAATTGCTGGTGGTATGGAAAATATGAGTCTTATACCTCACTACCAACATGCCAGAAAAGGCAACAAATTCGGACCAATATCTCTTGAAGATGGTATGCAAAAAGATGGCTTAGTAGATGCCTACGATAATGTTGCAATGGGAGTTTGTGCAGATTCTTGCGCAACAGAATATAATTTTTCTAGAGAAGAACAAGACAATTTTGCCATTCAATCTTACAAAAGAACTACAAAAGCATGGGAAGAAGGAAAATATAATGATGAAATTGTACCTGTAGAAATTCCTCAAAGGAGTGGAGAACCTATTATTTTCTCTGAAGATGAAGAATTTAAAAATGTAAAGATGGAAAAAATTCCAACTTTACGTCCTGCCTTCACTAAAGAAGGTACTGTTACTGCCGCAAATGCCTCAACAATTAATGATGGCGCAGCTGCACTAGTTTTAATGTCTGCGGATAAAGCAAAAGAACTAAATTTAAAACCATTAGCAAAAATAAGAAGTTATGCAGATGCTGCACACGAACCAGAATGGTTTACAACAGCTCCCGCAAAGGCATTGCCAAAAGCATTAGCAAAAGCCAAGCTAGATATTAAAGATGTTGACTTCTTTGAACTGAACGAGGCATTTTCTGTTGTTGGCTTAGCCAATATGAAACTGTTAAATTTAAACGATAGCAACGTTAATATAAATGGTGGTGCAGTTTCTATAGGGCATCCTCTTGGGGTTTCTGGAGCAAGAATAGTAATAGCACTAACTTCAATTTTAAAACAACAAAATGCAAAAATCGGTGCGGCAGCAATTTGTAATGGTGGCGGAGGTGCGAGTGCAATTATAATAGAAAGAATTTCTTAAATTCAATTACTAAAAAAAATAACCTAAACTATTTTGTTATACGGCGTTTGCAATTTAAGTGTTGTTCCTTTGAGAGCTGAAAAATCAGATTTTTCTGAAATGATAAGCCAAGTTTTGTTTGGTGAACATTTCGAAATATTAGAAAAAGAGAAACAATGGAGTAAAATTCGTTTGTCCTTTGACAACTTTGAAGGTTTTATAAACAATAATCAGTACCAACAAATAAGCGAAAAAACATTTGACGCTATTTCTAATGAAGAACCTAAATACGCTTCGGAATTAGTAGACTTTGTTAGTAATAAAAATAATGAACTTACTACTATAACAATTGGTGCTCACTTACCGTTATTGCAAAATAACACACTTTTAATAGAAAATGTTATCTACAGATATGATAGTGCTACATTTTCTAAAAAACTTCCAAAAGAAGAAATTATAAAAATAGCATTTACTTTTCTTAACTGCCCTTATTTATGGGGTGGTAAAACTCCGTTTGGAATAGACTGCTCTGGCTTTACACAAATGGTGTATAAACTCTGTGGATACCAACTATTAAGAAATGCTAAAGAACAAGCTACTCAGGGTGAAGTATTAAGCTTTATAGAAGAAAGTGAGGCTGGCGATCTTGCTTTTTTTGATAACGAAGAGGGAGAAATTACACATGTTGGTATTGTATTAAACAATTATAATATAATTCACGTTCATGGTAAAGTAAGAATAGACACCCTAGACCACAGTGGTATTTTTAATGCCGATGTTCAAAAACACACTCACAAACTAAGAGTCATTAAAAAATTAGTGTAATCCATTATTACTAAATATAGAAAGCAAAAAAAAAACCGAAATTTTAAAATTTCGGTTTTTTTTAAAGATTGGTTATTAATAAAATTAGTTACCAGATCTCATTTGCTTATAAATTGGTCTTAAAGCATCTGCTTCTTTAGTCATCTCTAAAGTATCATAAATATTTAAAAGTGATTTTACAGTACCTTCATTTCTTTTTATACTATCTGCTTTTACTAGGTAAGGTAATGCTTTTCTGTATAACGCTTTTTGCTTTCCTTGCAACTCATCATACTTTTTGAAATTAGATAAATTTTTGTTCATTTCATCAACAATAGCTTGCTCTTCAGATAACATAGTAACTGCTAAATTCATATACGCATCACCGTAGTTAGGGTCTAGCTCTATAGCTTTGTTATAATATTTAATTGCTTCTTCAGAATTTCCTTCATTGGCATTTACTACCCCTAAGTTAAAAAATAAAGTTGGGTTTGTAGGATCTAACGCTACTGCCTCTTTCATAAGATCTCCAAACTTATCCATTTTTTCTAATTTAATATAAAGCTGAGCTTCGTTCAATATTAAATTTACATCTTTAGGACTCTCCTTTCTTGCTTCTTGTAATGCTACAATAGCTTCTTCGGTTTTTCCTTGATTTACTAAAATATAGCCAATATTTTTAACTATTTCTGCATACTTAGATTCAGTGCTTTTTTGAGTAGGATTTGTATGAGTACCTAATTTAACCATCGTATCTCTGTTAGACTTATTTCCTAAGTTTTCTTCTTCTCCAGTTTCTTTATTGGTGGCTAGATACATAGTAGAAATACCCGTATAACCTAACTCTTTTAATTGCTTAAAGTAAGTAAGTGAGGTGTCGTAATCTTTTCCTAAAGAAGCGCTTATTGCTGCATTGTATAAAAATGAAGTATCTTTTGGACTTAACTTAAAGGTAAGTGCAAAATTTTTAGCTGCCTGAGCGTAGTCTTTATCATCATTATATTGGTTAATAGCTAAATTAGATACTTTTTGAATAATTTGATTAAGCATCGGTGCCACATCTTTTGTGTATTTTTGCTTACCTATTTGTTTCTCATAGCTTAAAAGAGTATTAAAAGTCTCTGCTGCAGCTTCATAATTATTTTTTCCAGATTGAGCTTGAGCCTTTAAAAAATAATATTTAGCCTTGTACTTAGCATCCATAGAAGCTAACATTCCCTCTACAGAATTTACGGCTTTCATAGCAGCAGTATACTCTTTATTTTTTATTGCTTTCTCTGCAACTTTTAATTCTTTCTTTTGACCAAAAGTTACAACAGTCATTAATCCTAATGACAGCGTTAATATTTGATTTTTCATTGTAGTTATTGTTTAATTGTTTTTAGTTATTCTTGATTATCTGTTGATTCGTTTTCAATTTCCGTGCCACTTTCAGAATTTGCATCAGTATTTTCTGAAGTATCTATACCTTCTGTTTCTTCTTCCTCTTCTTCATGTGCCACTTTAGCTACTGCTGCTATACTATCGGAGTCTTTAATTTTAATCAAACGAACTCCTTGTGTAGCACGTCCCATTACTCTTAAATCTTCTACAGCCATTCTAATTGTTAAACCAGATTTGTTAATTATCATTAAATCATTGGTATCATCAACATTTTTAATAGCCACTAAGTCTCCTGTTTTTTCAGAGATATTTAATGTTTTAACTCCTTTACCTCCTCGGTTTGTAACTCGGTAATCTTCTAATTTAGATCGTTTTCCATATCCTTTTTCAGAAACTACTAAAATATTACTTTCCATATCATTTACAGCAACCATTCCAATAACCTCATCATTTTCATGTTGTAAAGTAATTCCTCTTACACCAGAGGCAGTTCTTCCCATTGGTCTTGTTTTGGCTTCTTCGAATCGAATACATTTACCAGACTTTAATGCCAACATTACTTGGCTATCTCCAGTAGTTAACTTTGCTTCTAATAACTCATCTCCATCTTTAATCGTTATAGCATTAATACCATTAGTTCTTGGTCTAGAGTACTGTTCTAAAGAGGTTTTTTTAACTTGACCTTTTTTGGTAGCCATAATTACATAATGACTATTGATATACTCTTCGTCTTTTAAGTCTTGTGTTACTAAAAATGCCTTAACAGAATCGTCTTGCTCAATATTGATAAGGTTTTGAATAGCTCTTCCTTTTGTGTTTTTACCTCCTTCCGGAATTTCATATACACGCATCCAGAAAACTTTTCCTTTTTGTGTAAAGAACATCATATATTGATGATTTGTTCCAACAAACAAATGCTCTAAGAAATCTTCATTTCTGGTGGTTGCTCCTTTTTGGCCTCGTCCTCCTCTATTTTGAACTTTGTATTCATCTAAATTTGTTCGCTTTAAATACCCCGCGTTTGATATAGTTACCACCACTTTAGTATCTGGTATAATATCTTCAATTCGCATATCACCTCCAGCATACTCGATGGTAGATCTTCTATCATCACCATATTTATCTTTTATCAATAAAAGCTCTTCTGTTATAATTTCGTAACGTCTGTCTTCGTTAGATAAAATATCTTTTAAATCGGTAATAGTAAGCATTATTTCGTCATACTCTGCTCTTAGCTTGTCTTGCTCTAAACCTGTTAGTTGGCGTAAACGCATTTCTACAATTGCCTTCGCTTGTATCTCAGTTAATTCGAAACGAGCTATCAAACTATCTCTAGCTTCATCTGCATTAGAAGAGGCTCTTATAATTTTAATAACTTCATCAATATTATCAGATGCTATAATTAAACCTTCTAAAATATGAGCTCTTGCTTCTGCTTTTTTAAGTAAGTATTCTGTTCTTCTTACAACAACCTCATGCCTATGTTCTACAAAATGATGAATTAATTGTTTTAAATTCAATTGTTCTGGCCTACCATTTACTAACGCAATGTTGTTTACACTAAAAGAGGTTTGTAATTGTGTATATTTAAATAGCTTATTTAACACAATGTTCGGTATAGCGTCTCGTTTTAAAACATATACAATTCGCATACCGTTTCTATCAGACTCATCTCTAATATTAGCAATACCCTCTAGCTTCTTCTCATTTACTAACTCAGCAGTTTTTTTAATCATTTCTGCTTTGTTAACTTGATAAGGAATTTCGTTTATAATAATACACTCCCTTCCTTTTACTTCTTCAATTATAGCTTTGGCGCGCATTACTATACGACCTCTCCCTGTATGAAAAGCATCTCTAACGCCATCGTAACCATAAATAATACCTCCTGTAGGAAAATCTGGCGCAGTAATGTGTTGCATTAATTCATCAATCTCAATTTCTCTATTTTTGATGTAAGCAACAGTTCCATTAATTACTTCTGTTAGATTGTGAGGCGCCATATTGGTTGCCATACCTACAGCAATACCAGAAGCACCATTTACTAATAAATTCGGAATTCTTGTAGGCAATACTTTAGGTTCGTGCAAAGTATCATCAAAATTTAATTGATGATCTACAGTTTCCTTGTCGATATCTGCCAACATATCTTCAGAAATTTTCTGCATTCTAACCTCGGTATATCTCATTGCTGCAGGGCTATCGCCATCAACAGAACCAAAGTTACCTTGCCCATCTACCATCATATAACGCACACTCCAATCTTGAGCCATACGCACCATAGAATCGTATACAGAAGTATCTCCATGTGGGTGATACTTACCTAAAACCTCTCCTACGATTCTTGCCGATTTTTTATAAGAACCTGTGGCTTTAATTCCCAATTCATGCATACCATATAAAACTCTTCTGTGAACTGGCTTTAAACCATCCCTAACATCTGGTAATGCTCTTGAAACAATAACTGACATCGAGTAATCGATGTACGCAGCTTTCATCTGCTCTTCAATGTTAATCGGAATTAACTTTTCTCCGTCTGTCATATATATTTTCTATTAGTATTTAATCCTTTTTTTAAAACAAGGCAAGATACAATTTCTACGAGTATTTGCAAAGGTTTACCTATGTTGAATGAAAGAGAGTTATCAACATTTTTTAATAATTTTTAACATCCTTTTATTTTATTGATTTTCAAGTGTTTTATTCTTAAAAAAGAAAGTCAAACTGTCAGTTTTTTATGCTTGGCACCTTTTTTGTAAATATTCAGAAAAAAAAGAATTAAATTTACATCAATATATAAAAGATATGGACGATAATTTTTCACCAAGAGTAAAGGATGTAATCGCTTTTAGTAAAGAAGAAGCGCTAAGGTTAGGGCACGAATTTATTGGAACCGAGCATTTGGTATTAGGTTTGTTAAGGAGTACAGATGGTAAGGCAATGGAAATTTTAACTGCTTTTGATGTAGATACTACTTTGCTAAGAAGAAAGTTAGAACAACTAAATCCTGTAAATCTTACATTTAAAGATGCTTCAGAAAAGAAAAGTATTCATTTAACTAGACAAGCAGAAAAGGCATTAAAAACTACTTTTCTAGAAGCAAAACTCTACCAAAGCGAATCTATAGATACTGCACACCTACTATTGTGCATTCTAAGAAATGAGAACGATCCTACAACCAAACTAATTCAAAAATATCACGTTAATTATGATGAAGCCAAAGCAGTTTACAAGCAGCTTCATACAGATAATAACGAACTGCCAAACAACCCGATTGCAGAAACTCCTTCAGATGATGATTTTCCTTCTGGGAAGTCAAACCCTTTTGAACAACCTCAAAAGAGCAAAAATGTAAAAAAGTCTAAAACTCCAGTTTTAGATAATTTTGGAAGAGATTTAACAGCTTTGGCAGAAAATGGAAAATTAGATCCTGTAGTTGGTAGACAAAAAGAAATTGAGCGTGTTTCTCAAATTCTTAGTCGTAGAAAGAAAAACAATCCAATGTTAATTGGTGAACCTGGAGTTGGTAAATCTGCTATTGCAGAAGGTTTAGCATTAAGAATTGTTGAACGTAAAGTGTCTAGAATTCTTTTCGACAAAAGGCTTGTGTCACTTGATTTGGCAAGCTTAGTAGCTGGAACAAAATACCGTGGCCAATTCGAAGAACGCATGAAAGCTTTAATGAATGAACTTGAAAAAAATGATGATATCATTCTTTTTATAGATGAAATTCATACCATAGTGGGAGCTGGTGGTGCTACTGGTTCTTTAGATGCTTCTAACATGCTAAAACCTGCGCTTGCTCGTGGCGAAATTCAGTGCATTGGTGCTACAACTTTAGATGAGTATAGAACCAATATAGAAAAAGATGGTGCTTTAGAAAGACGTTTTCAAAAGGTAATCGTAAACCCAACTTCTGTAGAAGAAACCATTCAAATTCTTAACAATATAAAAGAGAAATATGAAGAACATCATCATGTAAACTACACCGATGATGCAATAGAAGCTTGTGTAAAGTTAACCAATAGATACATGACAGACAGGTATTTGCCAGACAAAGCTATTGATGCACTTGATGAGGCAGGTTCTAGAATTCATATTATCAATATTGTTGTTCCTAAACAAGTGTTAGAACTTGAGGCACAACTTGAAGTAATTAGAGATCAAAAAACAAAAGCTGTAAATGGTCAAAAGTATGAAGAAGCAGCAAAATTGCGTGACGATGAAAAGAATATGGAAGCTGCTCTTGACTCTGCTCAAAAACAATGGGAAGATGATTCGAAACTAAACAGAGAAGTAGTTACTGAAGACAATGTTGCTGAAGTGGTTTCTATGATGACAGGTATTCCTGTAAACAGAGTTGCAGAAGCTGAAACTAAAAAACTACATGAACTACCACAACTTATTAAAGGTAAGGTTATCGGGCAAGATGTAGCTGTTAGTAAAGTCGTAAAAGCAATACAACGAAACAGAGTTGGGTTAAAAGACCCAAATAAACCAATCGGATCTTTTATTTTTCTAGGACAAACAGGAGTCGGTAAAACGCAACTTGCAAAGGTATTAGCAAGAGAACTATTTGACTCAGATGATTCTTTAATTAGAATTGACATGAGTGAGTATATGGAAAAATTTGCAATCTCTAGACTTATAGGAGCTCCTCCAGGATACGTTGGGTATGAAGAGGGAGGCCAACTAACAGAAAAAGTGAGAAGGAAGCCTTATGCCGTAGTTCTTTTAGATGAAATAGAAAAAGCACATCCAGATGTTTTTAATATGCTATTGCAAATTTTAGATGATGGATATATTACCGACAGCTTAGGTAGAAAAATAGATTTTAGAAACACTATTATTATTATGACCTCAAACGTGGGCGCTAGACAGCTAAAAGATTTTGGCGGTGGTGTTGGTTTCGGAACTGCAACAAAAGCTGCTCAAGCAGATGAACATGCAAAGTCTGTAATAGAAAGTGCTTTGAAAAAATCTTTTGCTCCAGAGTTTTTAAATAGAATTGATGATGTTATTGTATTTAACGCACTAGAAAGAGAAGACATACACAAAATTATAGACATAGAACTAGATAAGTTATTGCAAAGAATATCTGGCTTAGGATACACTTTACAACTAAGCGAAAAAGCAAAAGACTATATTGCAGATAAAGGCTTTGATAAAAAATATGGGGCAAGGCCGTTAAAAAGAGCTATTCAAAAATACATTGAAGATGCGCTGGCTGAAGAAATTGTGAATTCGAAACTTTCTGAAGGCGATACCATTACTATGGATTTGGATAGTGAAAATAACAAACTTTCAATTCAAATAGAAAAAGGAGATAAAAAATCCGAAATAAGAACTGAATCATAACAAAAAAATCCCAAATTAATTTGGGATTTTTTTTTATAATCAACTATCATCCTTAAAATCAAAAAAGACCATCGCTATTTTACTCTTTTATTATGTGAATAAAAGTTATATTTGCTTTTTTTAAAAAACAATTCAAATGAAACAAACATTTTATCTTTTACTTACAGTAGCTATTTTAACTGCTTGTACTAAAGAAACCCCTCAAAATTACTTATCCTTTTCCGGAAAACTAGAAAACAATAAAGACTCTACGCTTACTATTGTTAATAACCAAGGACCTATTAAAACTATAAAAATAAATGCAGACGGTACTTTTAAAGATACGCTTTCCGTTAAAGAAGCTGCTATTTTTACCATACAAACTTCTCCTGCAAAAAGAGCTCCTATATACCTGAATAATGGTTATGACTTAAAACTATCTGGAGATTCAGAAAAATTTATGACCAGCTTCAAATTTTCTGGTGAAGGTGCTGATAATAGTAACTTTATTCTAGCACAAATAGAAGAAAGTCAGAATTTAGGTAATCCTTCTTTAATTTTAGAATTAGAAGAAGTTGCTTTTCAAAACAAACTAAAAAGCATTGAAAATAGATACGATAGTATTTTAAACTCATACAAAGAGTTAGATAGTGCTATGGTAAGTATGGCAAAACAACAAACTTCGCAAATGATTGCCTATTTTAACCAAGCCTACAATCAAAATAAAACGATGGGACCTGGTAAGCCTTCTCCTAAATTTACAGATTATGTAGATTATAAGGGTGGTAAAAAATCTTTAGATTCTTTTAAAGGTAAATATGTTTATTTAGATATTTGGGCAACTTGGTGCGGACCATGTATACAACAAATCCCTTTTTTAAAGGAATTAGAAAAAGAATACCACAACAAAAATATTGAGTTTGTAAGTATTTCTACTGATGAAGCTAGAAGAAACGGTGGTTCATGGGAAGCTGCAGAAAAAAAATGGAGAAATTTTGTAAAAGATAAATCACTTACAGGTGTGCAACTATGGTCTGGTAAAGATTTTTCTTTTCAACAAGCATACCAAATAACAGGTATACCAAGGTTTATAATCATAGATCCTAACGGAAATATTGTAGATGCAAATGCACCTAGACCTTCAGAACCGAGACTAAAAGAACTTTTTAGTTCTTTAGGATTGTAATACTTTTAATCTTAAAACATAAAAAAGCGAAATTCAGAATTGAATTTCGCTTTTTTATGTTTAAGTATTTTTAGGTTACTCTTTATAAACACCCATATTAGCATATTTATCCATTCTTTTATTCACCAAATCATCGTCTGTTAAATCTTTTAATTGTTCGAACGCTTTAACAATTTGGTTTTTAACCGCAGCAAAAGCCCCTTCTCTATCTGCATGAGCACCTCCAACTGGTTCTTTAATGATACCGTCTATCAATTTCATTTTTTTCATATCGGTACCGGTAAGTTTTAAGGCTGCAGCTGCCTGTTCTTTAAACTCCCAGCTTCTCCATAAAATAGAAGAACAAGACTCTGGAGAAATTACTGTATACCATGTATTTTCCATCATATATACTCTATCTCCAACACCAATACCTAAGGCTCCACCAGAAGCTCCTTCTCCAATAACAATTGTTATAATTGGTGTTTTAAGACGAGTCATTTCAAAAATATTTCTTGCAATTGCCTCTCCTTGACCACGCTCTTCAGCTTCTAAACCTGGGTATGCTCCTGGAGTATCTAACAAAGTAACAACAGGAATTCCGAATTTTTCTGCCATCTTCATTAAACGCAAGGCTTTTCTGTAGCCTTCTGGATTTGCCATTCCAAAGTTTCTATACTGACGTGTTTTGGTGTTATACCCTTTTTGTTGTCCAATAAACATAAAAGATTGATCTCCTATTTTACCAAGACCACCAATCATAGCTTTGTCATCTTTTACAGATCTATCTCCATGAAGCTCCATAAAGGTATCTCCACAAATTGCCTTAATATAATCTAAGGTATAAGGTCTATTAGGGTGTCTAGATAATTGAACACGTTGCCAAGGTGTTAAATTTTTGTATATATCTTTTCTGGCTTCAGCAAGTTTCTTTTCAATTTTTTTACAAGTAGCAGTAACATCTACGTCACTTTCCTCGCCAATAATTTCACATTTTTGTAGTTGCTCTTGCAACTCTTTTATTGGCAATTCAAAATCTAAATATTCCATTTTGTAGTGGTTTGATTTTTGTTCATTGTAAGAACAAACATACTATAAAATTTACTTTTTCAAGTAAAATACACTTATTTTTTTCGAGGATTATTTTTTAAAAACCTCGATTTTAAGGCTCCTTTATTCTTTAAAATTCCGTTTAACAAAACTACAAATAAAACGATGCTGGCACCAAAATAAAAGGAAGAACTCATTTGTTCTTTTTCTTTAAAAATTAACAATGCTAAAATAATGGCATATACAGGTTCTAAGTTTATAGTTAACATAACCGTGTAGGGCGACAAGAACTTCATTATTTTTACAGAAGCAATAAACGCATAGGCTGTACAAATACTACTTAACAACAACAAATACCACCAGTCTGATAAAGAAACCTTAAAAAAACTAACACTAAAACCATTCGTAAAAAAAAGATACACAGTTATAAATACAACTCCAAAAAACAACTGATATAAAGAGATTGAACTGGCTTCATACATTTTTACAAACAAACCATTTAAAACAGCAAACAACGCTCCTAAAAATGAAGCAATTAATGCATATATAATTCCTAATTTATACTGACTTTCAAAATTAAAAATAATGTAAAGACCTAGAATAACTATTAATCCTAAAAATATTTCAATAAACTTCAGTTTCCTCTTAAAAAATAATGGTTCAATAAATGCTGTAAAAAAGGCACCGGTACTCATGGTAACTAATGCAACAGATACATTAGACACCTTTATTGCTTTAAAAAAGAAAATCCAATGCAGTGCAATAATAACTCCAGTAATAAAAAATTTTAAAAGAGATTTTTTATCGGTTTTAAAAGATTTCCTTTTCCACACAAAGTATAAAACAATAAATAATACTGCCAATAACATTCTATACCAAACCAACGGAATAGCATCAATAGTAATTAAAGCCCCAAGAATAGCGGTAAATCCCCAAATAAATACTATGAAATGGAGTAATAAGTAATTTTTTAATTTATTTTCTAGCATTAATGTAAAGGTAAACTGCTAATGTACCAAACAATATATTTGGCAACCATACATATAAAAGTGAGTTAACTCCTGCTACAGAGCCCAAAACTTCGCCTATTTTCATAAAGAAAACGTAAACAAACATAACGCCTACACCTAAAGCTAAATTTACTCCTGTACCACCTCTTCTTTTTCTAAACGCAAGTGCTACAGCTATAATTGTTAAAATATATGAAGCAACGGGCAAACTTGTTCGTTTGTATAACTCTACTAAATATGCGTTCAAATTTTTTACACCTCTTTTCTTTGATAGATTAATAAAATCTAAAAGCTCATCTGAGGGCATTTCTTGAGCAAAAGCGGACTTATAAATCAGGTCTTTAGGTGTAAAACTAAACACAGTATCTATTTTTCTACCTTTAAAAATACTATCATGATTGGGATAAATTTTACGAATTCGCCAATTGGTTAAAGAAAAAGTAGAATCATTAATATTAAAGCGTAAATTATCTGCAGATAATTTAGATTGCAGCTCTAAGCCTTTATATGTTTCTGAAGTAAAATCGTATCCAGAATTGGTGTCTACATTAAAACTTCTTAAATAAATATATGTACTATCGGTAAGTTGTAAACTAAAATCAGACACATATTTCAATTCATTTTTTTGCTTAGCACTGCTAATATATTTTTTTTCGAACTCTTTTCTAATTTTACTGCTATTCGGAACTACATAATGGTTCATTGCCAAAGAGAGCAACGTTACCAAAGTTGCACCTACAAAATAGGGATATAAAAAACGTGTAAAAGAAACCTTAGCATTTGTTATAGCTATAATTTCTGTATTGTTAGAAAGTTTTGAGGTAAATAAAATAACGGCAATAAATAATGCCAAAGGCATAAAAGTATTGGTATAATATATTGTAAAGTTTACATAATAATCATTTAAAATCTCTGAAAATCCTAAATTAGGATGCTCTAAAAAATTATCTACTTTTTCAGAAACATCAATGGCTATAGCTATTGGTATCAATATTAATAAGGTAAACAAAAATGTTACCAAATAACGTTTTAATATGTACCAATCTATAATTTTCATTGAAACTTTTCTCTATTATTTTTTTAAACTTTACAACCTGTTGTCCATTTGTTTTACTATTTTATCTTTCCACTCTCTAAAATCACCAGCCAAAATATGCTTTCTTGCTTCTCTTGTTAACCATACATAAAAGCCCAAATTATGAATAGAAGCTATTTGTTTACCTAACATTTCTTTGGCAACAAAAAGATGGCGTAAATATGCCTTAGAATACATGGTGTCTACACCAGTAATTCCCATTTCGTCTATTGGAGAAAAATCAGTTTCCCATTTTTTATTTTTTATGTTGATACTTCCATGTGCTGTAAATAACATCCCATTTCTTGCATTTCTTGTTGGCATCACACAATCGAACATATCAATACCTAAAGCAATATTTTCGAGAATATTTATTGGCGTACCAACTCCCATTAAATATCTTGGTTTATCTTCTGGCAATACTTCGGTTACTACTTCTGTCATTGCATACATCTCTTCTGCTGGTTCCCCAACTGAAAGCCCCCCAATTGCATTTGCTTGCGCGCCAGCATTGGCAATATACTCAGCAGATTGTTTTCTTAAATCTTTGTAGGTACTTCCTTGAACAATTGGAAAAAAAGTTTGTTCAAAACCGTATTTGAAAGGAAGCTTTTCTAGGTGATTTATACATCTATCCAACCATCTATGAGTCATATGCATAGAGCGCTTTGCATAATTATAATCACATGGGTAAGGTGTACACTCGTCGAAAGCCATAATAATATCTGCACCTATAGTTCGCTGAGTTTCCATAACATTTTCTGGCGAAAAAAAGTGCATAGAGCCATCGATATGGCTTTTAAATTTTACGCCTTCCTCATTTATTTTTCTTCTACCAGATAAAGAATACACCTGGTATCCTCCCGAATCGGTTAAAATATTTCTATCCCAATTCATAAACTTATGCAAACCTCCTGCTTTCTCCAACACATCTAGCCCTGGTCGCAAATATAGATGATATGTATTGGCAAGAATAATATCTGGATTAACCTCTTTTTTTAACTCCGATTGATGAACGCCTTTTACAGTACCTACAGTACCTACTGGCATAAAAATTGGAGTTTCTATAATTCCGTGATCTGTAGTAATTACACCTGCTCTGGCTTTACTTTTTTGATCTGTAGTTTTTAAGTCAAATTTCATTGATGGCAAAGATAGTATTATTTAAGAATAAGTAAGCATAATTAAAGGTTTGTAAATTATTACCAACGTTTCTTTTTTCCGGAACTATTTCTTTTGTTTTTGGGTGATGATTTTCTAAAAGAGGCGCTTTTTCTATTAAAATTATTTTTAACTGGTGCTGCTTTTTTCTTTTTTTTATGAACTTTTGGTTGTTTTTCTATTATTGATGCTTCTGCAGTTTTAGAGGAAGAGGCAACCATTTTATTAATTTGCTGCATTTCTTGGTCGGTTAACTCTCTCCAATCTCCAGTTTGTAAATACCCTAATTCTACATTCATAATTCGGGTTCTTTTTAACTTAACAACCTCATAGTCTAAATACTCGCACATTCTTCGTATTTGCCTATTTAAACCTTGAGTAAGTACAATTTTAAAAATCTTAGCACTTATTTTTTCTACCTTACATTTATTGGTAATTGTTCCTAAAACAGGAATCCCATTACCCATTTTTTCAATAAAATCATCGTTAATTAATTTATTTACCGTAACAATGTATTCTTTCTCATGATTATTTCCTGCACGTAAAATTTTATTTACAATATCTCCATCATTCGTCAAAAAAATTAATCCTTCAGAAGGCTTATCTAATCGTCCAATAGGAAACAGTCTTTCTGGGTGATTAATGTGCTTTACAATGTTTTTTGGCTCTCTATCATCTGTAGTCGAGACAATGCCTACAGGTTTATTTAAAGCAATATAAAGAGTTTTATTTTTAGGAATTACCGGTCTACCATCTAACTTTACAACATCATTTTTGGCTACTCTGTTACCAAGTTGTGTTGGTTTGCCATTTATAGTAACTCTCCCTTCAGTTATAAATTTCTCTGCTTCTCTTCGTGAACAAATTCCAGATGAGCTTATAAATTTATTAAGGTTTATTGTAGTATGCTTATTAGAATCCAATGGGAATATTTTTTTGCAAAAATATGGAAACTTTTTCCATGAAATAACTATTCAATTAACGAATTAACTATGTAAAAAAAATAAGCTAAACTTTTTTAATGACTTACACTATAGTTCTAAACGTTAGGTTGATTCTCGGGGTTTGTACTTTTTTTGTTGGTGGCAATCTATGCAACCAGTTGGTTTGAGTATTTTCTTTCATAACTAGTAAACTTCCTCTTTCTAACAAAATATCTATTCGTTGATTACTTTCTTTGTGTTTAAATGAAAATTTTCTTTCTGCACCTAAAGACAATGAAGCAATTGCACCGTTTTTCTTTAACATTCTTTCTCCGTCAGAATGATAAGCCATTCCTTCATCCCCAGAGTGGTATAAGTTTAATAAACAAGAATTATAGGTTTCTCCACTCTCCTTCTCTACTTTTTTTTTAAGTTGTAATAAATGGTCTGTAAAAAGTAATGCGGTCTTTGTAATACCAGAATAAGTGTAAGAAAAAGCCTTTGTACCATACCAAGCAACCTTTCTTTTTGTAATTACTTTTTTACCAAAAATAAGAGCTTCATCATTTTTCCAACAAATCGTTTTCATTAACTCGTTATAAAAATAATCGCACTCATTGCTATCTAAAATTGCACCGTGATAGTTTGCAACGCCATCGAAGGGTAAAATATTTTTTATAGGTTCGGTAGAAAATAAATCCATAGTTCAAAAATACAATGAATCTTTTAAAATTGGTGTTAAATACCGAACGGATTATAAATTGAATACGCTGGATTTGTAAACCATTTTGGTCCATTTTTTGTTATATAAATATGATCTTCTAATCGTATTCCAAATTCATTAGGTACACAAATCATTGGTTCGTTACTAAAAGTCATACCTGGCTTTAAAATAGTTTCATTACCTTTTAAAAGATATGGATATTCGTGAATTTCTAATCCTATTCCGTGGCCAGTTCTATGTGGCAAACCTGGTAAATTATAATCAGGTCCTAAATGATGCTTTTCTAGAACAGACCTTGCAGCTGTATCAATATCTGAACAAGTATTTCCTAAAATAGATGCTTCAAAAGCAGCTTGTTGGGTTTCTTTTTCAATATTCCAAATTCTTTCTTGTTTTTCGGTTGCTTTACCAAAAACGTACGTGCGTGTAATATCAGATATATAATCGTAAAATTGACAACCTGTATCTACCAATACAATATCATTCTCTTCTAATTTTTTTGGATTTTTTACACCATGAGGAAACGAAGAATCAACCCCAAATAAAACAATGCAAAAATAGGAACCTGAAGGTATACCATACTTTTTATGTGCTTCATGAATAAAGTTTTCTACTTCTGTAGTAGTAATTCCTACACGTAAAATTTTTGCTGCTGCCTTATGTACTTCCATTGTAATATCCATTACATGTTGCATAATAGCAATTTCTGAAGCAGACTTTATCATTCTACAATTAGCAATTATTGATGTTGCTGTTGTAATTAAATAAGAATTTCTGTGGGTAAGAAAGTTGTGAATTATAGAAAATGGAGTCGTTTCATCTACTTGTACTTCTCCTGATAAAATTCCGTTTTCTTGTAATATTTTAAAGAGTAATAAATGCGGATTCTCATGCTCTTCCCAACAATGAATAGAACCCTTAACTTGCATAAAATCTTGAATAGTTCCTTTTTCGAAATTAGGAGCTATGTAATGTACATCAGCATTTTGTAACACAACTGCTCCTACCATTCGTTCGCTAGGACGCCAGTGCGTGCCTGTGAAATAGTTTAAATTTGCTCCAGCATTTAAATACACTGCAACTATATTTTGAGCTTTCATTTGTTGACTCAAATTTAAAACTCTCTTTTTATATTCTTCTAATTCAATAGGTTTTACACTTGCTTGTTTAGGTGTAATTTTGGCCAATTCAATGGTAGAAGTACTACCTCCAATTCCAAATTTATTCATACAAATTAAAATTTTCTGTCTGGGTGAAAAGCTGCAATATCTATGGATGTTTTTGTTTCTGCAAGCAACTCAGCTACTAATTTTCCTGTAGCAGGACCTAAACTCCAACCCATCATAGCATGACCTGTAGCTATCGTTAAATTTTTACAGTACTTAGATTTTCCGATGTATGGTAATCCGTCTGGAGAACAAGGTCTTAAACCGCAACTAGCATTTTCGATTTCTTTAGACGTTATTTCTAAACCTTCGAAATATTTTTTACTAGCATTGGCAATAGCATGTACTCTATTTTTATTAATTTTTTCATTAATTCCTCCAATTTCCATTGTTCCGGCAAATCTTGTAAAACCTTGCATTGGAGTAACTGCTACTTTTGCTTCACATAAAATTGCTGGAATACTAATATTTGTATTACTTTTTACATTTATGCTATATCCTTTACCTGCCTGCAGAGGAATTTTTAAGCCCATTTTTTTGGTTAAATTTGAGCTCCATGTTCCTGCTGCTAAAACTACTTCTTCTGCCTTTAAGGTTCTTTGGTTTGTAACAATAGATAATACTTTTCTGTTTTCTACTATAAAGTCTTCTACTTTTTCATTATGGTAAAAAATAACACCATTTTTTAATAAAAATGATTGCATCTCTTTCATAAAAACTGAAGGAGTCATGTGTGCATCTGAATGATAATAAATACCTCCTTTAATATTTAAATTAACTTTAGGTTCAAGGTTAGACACTTCTTTAGCAGATAAATGCTCTACATACAAGCCTTTTTCAATCCCTTTTTTTCCAATACTCCATTCTTCCTCTCCCACTTTGTCGGACTTGTAAAGCATAAGCAGTCCTTTTTTTTGATAATGAAAATCGAAATCGGCATTCGACTTCAATTTCTCGTACAAGTCTCTACTTAAAAGATTGATATCTAAAATTGGTTTTATGGCTTTTGCAACCTTAGCTTTTGTAGCCGATTTCTTAAACGCTAAACTCCATTTTATAAAATCGATATCGAGTCTTGGCTTCACATAAAAAGGACTCGAAGAGTTGAACATCCATTTTATTCCTTTGGTAATAACACCTGGTGCAGCCAAAGGGATAAAGTGACTTGGTGTAATGTAACCTGCATTAATGTGTGAAGCTCCAGTAAATCCGTTAGTACTATTAACTATGGTAACCTTATAACCTTCTTTAACTAAATAATAGGCAGTACTTAAACCTATAATACCACCTCCAACAATTACAACATTTTTAGACATAAAAATTAGATTATATTACTTGAAATCCGTGTGCATATGGGTCATCTTCTTTATCAATAATTAAAGTATTGTAACCATAAATTTTTGCCCAACCCTGAATGCTTGGTACAATAGCTAACTTACCTCCTAAAGTAGTTTCTGCTTCAACCGTACCAATAAACTTAGAGCCAATATAACTCTCATGAGTAAAAGGTTCGTTTATCTTTAATTTCCCTTTTGCATAGAGCTGCGCCAATCTTGCTGAGGTTCCTGTACCACACGGACTTCTATCTATTGCTTTGTCTCCATAAAAAACGGCATTTCTGCCAGAAGAACTTTTATCTAAAGGAGTGCCTGTCCATAATAAATGTGTAACATCTCTAATTGTAGGATCTTCTGGATGCACAAACAAATTTGGATATTTTTGTTGGATGCGTTCTCTTAAAATTTGAGAGAAATAAACAATTTTACTAGCTGTAAAATCTTGAACACCACTAAAATTTTCTTGCGGATCTATAATTGCATAATAATTACCTCCATAAGAAACATCAAAAGTTAATACACCTAATTCCGGACAATCTATAGATAAGTTTTCTGCTGCTAAATAGCTTTTTACATTTACTAATTTTACCCAATCGACCTTTTTGTTAGTTTGCTGGTAAGTAATTTCTACCAAACCGGCGGGAGCTTCCATTCTTATTTTTCCTGGTATTTTTGGAGTAATCAATCCCTCTTCTATAGCTACAGTAATAGTACCGATAGTTCCATGACCACACATAGGTAAGCAACCCGAGGTTTCTATAAATAAAATTGAAAAATCATTTTCAGGATGATGAGGTGGAAATATAAGTGAGCCACTCATCATATCATGTCCTCTCGGTTCAAACATTAACCCTTTGCGAATCCAATCGAATTCTTTTAAAAAATGCTGACGCTTTTCACTCATATTTTCGCCAACTAAATTAGGGCCTCCGCCCGCTACTACTCTCACAGGATTCCCGCAAGTGTGTGCATCAATACAAAAAAAAGTGTTTCTACTCATGTAACTTCTCGTCAATATAATTATTTACTCGACTTTCCATAATAGCCAAGGTAACAGTACCTTCAGATAAAATAACTTCATGAAAATCTCTTATACTAAATTTATCTTTTAGTATTTTTTCTGCTTTGGCCCTTAATTCACGGATTTTAATTTCCCCTATTTTATAAGAAATTGCCTGACCAGGCCAAGAAATATATCTATCTGTTTCTGTGGTAACCTCATGTAGCGATAATGCTGTATTTGCCGCCATGTAATCGATAACCTGCTGCCTAGACCAGCCTTTTGCATGAATACCAGTATCTACTACCAACCTACAAGCTCTCCACATTTCGTAGGTATACTTTCCAAAAAGTTCGTAAGGAGTTGTATAAATTCCCATTTCTTCTGCCAAAGTTTCGGCATATAAGCCCCAACCCTCTCCAAAAGCCGATAAATATAAGTTTCTTCTGAAAGCAGGAATTTTTTCTGGAGATAGCTCATTATTTAAAGAAATTTGTAAATGATGCCCTGGTACGGCCTCGTGCGCAGTTAAAGCGGGTATTGTGTATAAAGTTCTACTTGGTAGATTGTAAGTGTTTACCCAATAAAACCCAGCTTTTAAAGGATTTTTTGTTCCAGAGTACCTACCTCCTGTGTAATTAGGTGCAATTGCTGCAGGTACAGGAACTACACCATAAGGTTTTCTGGGTAGGGTTTTAAAATATTTTGGCAGTTCTGCATCTATCCGCTTAGAAATATCTCTTGCAAATCTTAATAACTCTTTAGCCGTTTTCGGATAAAATTGTTGGTCTGTTCTTAAAAATGTAATAAAATCTGCAAATGAACCTTTAAAATGAAGGCTATCTATTATTTTTTGCATTTCTAACTTAATTCGAGCAACTTCCTGAAGTCCTATTTTATGAATATCATCTGCCGTATATTGATTACTTGTGGTGTAAAAATTTATCCTGTTCTGGTAAAATTGTGCTCCATTAGGAGTTTTATCTACACCAATTGCCTCTCTGGTATTTTTAAAATACTCCTGTTCGAAAAAGTCTTTTATTTGTTGATATTTTTCTACAACATTTTTCTGTACGCTCTTTTTTGCCTTCTTTAAAATAGCCATTCTTTCATTCTCTGATATAGATTTAGGTAATTTTAAAAATGGTTTAAAAAAAGCACTCTTAGTTACATCGTCTACAATATGAGTATCATAGGTATATTTATAATTGCTAAACACTGCTTTTGGTTGAGAAACTTTTGCTTTTACACCTGCTCTAAGTAAATTTATATTATAGTCTATTGATTTATTTAAATTTTCTAATTTTATAAAATAGTTTTGTATATCATCAGAATTTTTAAAAACAGTTGTTCCCATATTAGCCAAATTTAAATGAAAAGCAACTTCATTTGTTATTGGATTTAGAAACATTTTATACTTAAATTGATCTATTTTATCTTGTAGAGAAAATAATAAAAGTTCTTTAGAAATTTTATCAGTTTCAGAGAGCTCTTCTTCCTTTATAGCTTTTATTTCCTTTATTAATTCTTTTGCAAAATCGGCTTCTAATTGGTAAAATTTAATGGTATTTTCTACGGATACTGTTTTATCAAAATCGTAGTTTTGTTTTTGTTCGTATTTAGAAATAACAGCTTCTAATACTTTTTTTGATGACGGTTCTTTACAAGAAATACAAATAATAAAAAAGATAAAAAAATAGAAAAAAGAAGATTTCATGCTAGCTAATAATTTGATCTGTGGTTTTTTTACCATTGATAGTTCTTAATATACCCAACGGATTATTATTTTGTAATGCTTTTGGAAGCATACTATTTGGCCAATCTTGGAAACTAAAAGGTCTAACCCAACGCTTAATAGAACCAATACCAACAGCTGTAAACCTGCTATCGGTAGAGGCAGGATATGGACCACCATGCACCATAGACTCACAAACTTCTACACCGGTTGGTACACCATTAAAAATAATTCTTCCAACACGAGTTTGTAAAGCATTTACAATAGTAAAGTATTGTTCTAACTCTTCATCTGCAGCAATTATAGTTCCTGTAAGCTGCCCTTCTAATTGTAAAATAATTGTTTCTAGCTCAGAGATGGTTTCACATTCTACAACCATCGAAAATGGACCAAAAACCTCAAGATGTAGCGTCGTATTTTTAAGGAAATCTACTCCTTTTACACTGACCACCGATTGTGGTGCGTAGTTAGTTTTTAATACCTCTGTTAAATCAGCTTGAACAACAACACCTTTTTGAGAAGTAACATTTTCTTTATTCTTTAAGTAGCCTTCTTTAATGTTCGGATGCAACATTACAGATGGATTAATTTTTAAAATATCATCCGATAATGAATTTATAAACGTTTGTAAACCTTCTGATTTAACTCCTAAAATTAACCCTGGATTGGTACAAAACTGACCTGTTCCCAATGTAATTGAACTCGCATAAGTATTTGCTATACTTTTAGCATTTTTACGCAATGCCTCAGGCAGAAGCACTACCGGATTTATACTACCCATTTCTGCAAAAACAGGAATTGGTTCTTCTCTAGTGGCTGCTAAATTATATAAGGCACGACCTGCTTTTATACTTCCTGTAAATCCGACTGCTTTAACACCTGGGTTTGTAACCAATTGTTGACCTACTTCAATTCCTTTGGAGTTTAAGTTTGAAAAAACACCATTTGGCATTCCTATTATTTTTGCAGCCTTTTGAATTGCAGAGGCTACTAACTCTCCCGTACCTGCGTGCATAGGATGTGACTTTACAATTACAGGGCATCCAGCAGCTAGTGCAGCAGCAGTATCGCCTCCTGCGGTAGAGTATGCTAACGGAAAATTACTAGCTCCAAAAACAACTACTGGCCCTAGTGGAAAATTAAACTTTCTTAGGTCTGGCTTCGGTAATGGCTTTCTATTAGAATCTGCAGTATCTATTGTAGCCTCAACCCAAGAACCTTCCTTTACCAAATTTGCGAAAGCTTTTAATTGACCTACTGTTCTTCCTCTTTCTCCGATGGCTCTTCCTTCTGGCAATCCAGTTTCTGAACAATATGTATCAATTAATAATGTGTCTAATAATAAAATTTGAGACGCTATTTCGTTCAGAAAAGCAGCTTTTTTTTCACCTGAAATTTTACTATATTCTTTAAAAGCTGAACTTGCTAAGTTTACCGCTTCTTCTATTTCTGTAGATGATGCTTCGGTAAACAACGTACTATTTTCTTGATGTAGCTCTGGGTTAAAGGTTTTATAAGTGATGGTTCCTTTTGCTGAAATTCTGTTGCCAATATAATTTTTTCCTGTTATCATATAATCTGTTTCTTGCTTTAAATATACTGATGTAAATTTATAAATTTTAAGGTTAATAATATATAACTACGCTGTGTTAGGGATTGAAGCATTTGTTGAAGCTCTTGTGTTTTTTAAACACAAAGCGACTGCAAAAAGCCCGACCGCTTTTGTTGCGGTAACACCCAAAAAATACTATAAATTCTTATAATCTGGTAGCTTTGGTCTAACTGCTAAAGCGTCTATTATAGTTTTTTCTATACGTGCTCTCTCTTCTCCCTCTAAAATTAATCTTGGGGCTCTAACGTACTCAGAACCAATACCAGTATGTTTAGATGCTAATTTTATATACTGAACTAATTTCGGATGAATATCTAACTCTAAAAGTGGCATAAACCATCTGTATATAGAGATAGCTTCGGTAATTTTACCTGCTTTTACCAACTCGTAAATTGCTACGGTTTCTGCAGGAAAAGCATCTACTAAACCAGCTACCCAACCATCTGCTCCCAACACTAAACTTTCGAGCGCAAGTGTATCTACACCCGTCATAATTGCCAATCTGTCTCCGAATCGATTTTTGATTCGTGTAATATTTGTGGTATCTCTAGTAGACTCTTTTACTGCCTGAATATTTGGGCAATCTGCCAATAGTTCTTGAAACATGTCTAAGGTTACCAATAATTTATAATCAATAGGGTTGTTATATATCATAATTGGTAATTTAGTACTATTTGCTACTTCTTTAAAATAAGTAACAACCTCTGCATCACTTGCATTATAACGCATTGGTGGTAACATCATTAAACCAGAGGCTCCATCTGCTTCGGCTGCTTTTGCTAACGCTATGGCTCCTTTGGTAGTTTGCTCTGCAATATTCATTAAAACTGGAACTTTACCAGCTACAAAAGCAACTGTTTCTTTAGTTAACTTCCTGCCTTCTTCTTCAGATAATGTACTAGCCTCACCTAAGGTACCTCCTAAAACTAAACCATGAACTCCAGCGTCTAATTGTGCTTGGATGTTTACTTTAAACATGTCTAAATCTAACGTGTCATCGGGTGTAAATTGTGTGGTTATGGCTGGCATAACTCCTTTCCATTGAATACTCATATCTATATCGTTTTGATAAAATTTATATTATTGATACAAAATTAGGAGTAGTACTACCCTAAATGATAGCCTTGTTTTATCCAAAATAAATACTAAATTATCCGAAAAAATAAATTAAATTACTATTTTAGATATTATTTGCAAAACAATAAAAATGAAGGTACTACCATTTCAGATTCCAAAACCAGAAAACAGCGCACTAATAGTTCAAGAGGATATTGAGTTTGAGTTTTACAATAAATTACATCAACATGATGAAATTCAAATTAGTTATGTAGTAAAAGGAGAGGGAACAATACTTGTTGGTGATACTATAAATAATTTTAATACTGGAGATTTAATTGTTCTTGGAAACAATTTACCTCATGTTTTTAAAAGCATTGAAAATAGAAAAGAAAAATCGCATATGATTACCTTATTTTTTACCAAACAATCATTTGGTAATCATTTTTTTGATTTGAAAGAGTTAAGTGAAAGTAGCTCATTTTTTAACCAAGCAAAACATGGTTTTAAAATTTCTAAAACTAAAAAAGAAATAGTTCTTTTATTTGATAAAATTAAAAAAGCCAGTAAACTAGAGCGTTTTATTCTTTTCTTAGAGCTTCTATTACAATTAACAAAAACGTCATCGAAAAGTCTATCCTCTTTTATTTATGAAAAAAAATATACGCAAATAGAGGGAAAAAGAATGCGGGCTATTTTCGATTACACACTAAAAAACTACAGTGACCCAATTAGTCTTGATAATATTGCAGATGTAGCTTCTATGACTAAAAATGCATTTTGTAAATATTTTAAAAAAAGGACTAATAAAACTTATTTTCGTTTTTTAAATGAAATTAGAATTGCACATGCATGTAAAATTATTGCTCAAGAAAAGGAAACCACTTTAGCAGAAATTTCATTTGTATGTGGCTTTAGAAATGTTTCTAATTTTAATAGACAATTTAAAGCTATTAAAAATTGTAGCCCCAGTTATTACAGAAAGAAATAGCTTTACTCTTGGTTATTACTTTTTTATTAGACCTAAAGTATATAAAAAACCCTTACAATCTATAGATTATAAGGGTTTAGCGGAGAATGAGGGATTCGAACCCCCGGACCTGTTACAGTCAACAGTTTTCAAGACTGCCGCATTCGACCACTCTGCCAATTCTCCAAGTGTCTCATCAGATATTCTCTGAATGCGGGTGCAAATATAGAAAGCTTTTTTAATTTATTAAAAGAAAAATGGTATTATTTTTTCTGTTTTTTGAATATCAGTTATAAAAAAAGCTATCTTACTATAAATCAACAATTTTAAAAAATTTATTTTTTGTAGGTTTCGGTTTATATGCTACATTCTCGTTACAATCTAATGGTTAGTTTAGTATATTTGTAATTCATTATAATTTAATATACATGTCGTTTAATACGTTTGGTAATTTATTAAAAGTTACTACTTATGGTGAATCTCACGGAACTGCAATTGGTGGAGTTATTGATGGTTTTCCTGCAGGTCTCACCATTAATTTTAATGCTATTCAGGAAGAACTTAACAGGCGTAAACCTGGTCAATCTAAAATAGTTACTCAGCGTAAAGAACCAGATACCGTAGAATTCCTTTCAGGAATTTTTGAAGGTAAAACTACTGGAACTTCTATTGGGTTTATTATTAAAAATACCAACCAAAAATCTAAAGACTATAACCATAACACTAATGTTTATAGACCTTCTCACGCAGATTTTACCTATGATAAAAAGTTTGGAATAAGAGACTACAAAGGTGGTGGAAGAAGTTCTGCTCGTGAAACTGCCAATTGGGTGGTTGCTGGAGCTTTGGCCAAACAACTTATTTCTCATATAAATATTAATGCGTTTACATCTTCTGTTGGAGATATTTTTATAGACAAACCTTATCAAGAATTAGATTTTTCTAAAACTGATACTAATATTGTTCGTTGTCCTGATAAATTGTCTGCAGAAAAAATGATTACGAAAATTAAAGAAATTAGAAAAGCTGGAGACACCATTGGAGGAACAATTACTTGTGTTGCTAATAATATGCCTGTCGGTCTTGGAGAACCTATTTTTAATAAATTACATGCAGAGCTTGGTAAAGCAATGCTATCTATAAACGCTGTAAAAGGTTTCGAGTTTGGGAGTGGTTTTTGTGGTGCACGAATGAAAGGTTCGGAACACAATGATGTTTTTAATTCGAACGGTACAACACAAACAAACTTATCTGGTGGGATACAAGGAGGTATTAGTAATGGAATGGATATTTATTTTAGAGTTGCCTTTAAACCTGTGGCAACCATTATGAGTTCTCAACAAACCATAAACTCAGATAATGAAGTTACAGAAATTACAGGAAAAGGTAGGCACGATCCTTGTGTGGTACCAAGAGCTGTTCCCATTGTAGAGGCAATGACAGCTTTAGTATTAGCAGATTTTTGGCTACTTAATAAAACTCGAAAAATATAACCTTATAGTTTATCAAAAGTAAAGCTATCGCTTCACTTTTGATAAATATATTTAAACCAATACAATTTCAAGATTTTACGCTTTTCCCGTAGGTCCGAAATTCATTGGAATTGTAGGTTGTTCGTAATCTTTAATTTCTCCGTGAATTTCTTCAAACTTTCTCACATTATCTGCCAATGCTTTGGTTAATCTTTTTGCGTGTTGAGGAGTTAAAATAATTCTAGACTTCACTTTTGCTTTTGGCACACCAGGCATAATATTTATAAAATCTACAATAAATTCTGATACTGAGTGATTAATAATGGCCAAATTAGAGTATGTACCCTCTGCAACTTCTTGGTCTAGTTCAATATTTAATTGACCATCTTTGTTTTGATTTTCTTCCATGATATATTTGTATTGAAAAACTTAATTTTAAAAAAAAAGTTGAACTGAATACTATAATACAATTACAGTAAACAATTCAACTTTAATATACGTAAACGTTTACACGTTATTTATTAGAAACTCTGTTCTATTTCATCTTTAGGTCCTACTAAAATTTTATCGTAAGTTCTCATACCTGTTCCAGCAGGAATTTTCTTACCTACAATTACGTTTTCTTTTAGACCTTCTAAAGTATCAATTTTACCACTTACCGCAGCCTCGTTTAATACTTTTGTAGTTTCTTGGAAAGAAGCTGCAGAAATAAACGATTTTGTTTGAAGCGATGCTCTGGTAATACCTTGAAGAACCTGTTCAGCTGTTGCTGGTCTGGCATCTCTAGCTTGAACTAAGTTTAGATCATTTCTTTTTAATAAAGAATTTTCATCTCTTAATTGACGAGCAGAAATTATTTGACCAGGTTTTAAGTTTTCAGAATCTCCAGCATCTTCAACAACTTTCATTCCATAAATTGCGTCGTTGTATTTTATAAAGTCTATTTTATGAATTAATTGATTTTCTAAGAATAAAGTATCTCCAGAATCAATAATTCGAACTTTACGCATCATTTGACGAACAACAACTTCGAAATGTTTGTCGTTAATTTTCACACCTTGTAAACGATATACTTCTTGTATTTCATTTACTAAGTATTCTTGTACTGCAGATGGCCCTTTAATTCTTAGAATATCTGAAGGTGTTGTTGCACCATCAGATAAAGGCATACCTGCTTTAATAAAGTCATTTTCTTGAACTAAAATTTGGTTCGAAAGTTTTACTAAATATTTACTTATTTCACCGGTTTTAGATTCTACGATAATTTCTCTATTACCACGCTTAATTTTACCAAAAGATACAACACCATCAATTTCCGAAACTACAGATGGATTGGAAGGATTACGTGCTTCAAATAATTCTGTTACTCTTGGTAAACCTCCCGTAATATCTCCTGCTTTACCAGATTTTCTTGGTATTTTTACTAAAGTATGTCCAGATACTACTTTATCTCCGTCGCTAACCATTAAGTGTGCTCCTACTGTTAAACTATAAGAACGTAAGGCATTACCTTGGTCATCTTCAATTATTAAAGAAGCGATAATCTTTTTGTTCTTAGAATCTGTAATTACTTTTTCCTGGAAACCTGTTTGTTCGTCAATTTCTACAGAATAGTTCATACCCTGCTCTAAATTGTCGAATTTTACTTTTCCAGAGAATTCAGAAACTATAACACCATTAAATGGATCCCATTGAACAATTGCATCTCCTTTTTTAATGGTTTTTCTATCTTTATCAAAAATAATAGAACCGTAAGGTATAATATTTGTACTAAGTGTAATTCCAGTTTTCTTGTCGGTAATTTTAATTTCTGCTGTTCTAGAAATTACAATATCAACATCTTTACCTTCATTATCTTTTCCTACTACAGTTCTTAAGTCTTCAATACTTACGTTACCATCAAACTTTGCAATTAACTTATTATCCTCAGAAATATTTCCTGCTACCCCACCAACGTGGAAAGTACGTAATGTTAACTGAGTACCAGGTTCTCCAATAGACTGTGCAGCAATAACACCTACAGCCTCTCCGATTTGAACTTTGCTAAGTGTTGATAAACTTTGACCATAACATTTTGCACAAATTCCTTTAGAAGATTCACATGATAATGGCGATCTTACTTCGATACTATCGATACCAGATTTGTCTACTGCTTCTGCTAATTTAGCTGTAATAGCTTGATTAGCCTCTAACAATAACTCATCTGTTAAAGGATGGTATACATTATTTAAAGATACTCTACCTTCAATTCTATCTGCTAATGACTCAACAATTTCATCATTTTTCTTTAAAGGAGCAACTTCTAAACCTCGTAGTGTTCCACAATCTTCTTCGTTGATAATAACATCCTGAGAAACATCTACCAATCTACGTGTTAAATAACCTGCATCCGCAGTTTTTAAGGCAGTATCTGCTAAACCTTTACGAGCTCCGTGAGTAGAAATAAAGTATTCTAAAATAGATAATCCTTCCTTAAAGTTAGAGAGAATTGGGTTTTCTATAATTTCTCCACCACCTGCTGTAGATTTTTTAGGTTTTGCCATTAATCCACGCATACCAGTTAACTGACGAATTTGTTCTTTAGAACCCCTTGCACCAGAATCTAGCATCATATATACAGAGTTAAAACCTTGTTGGTCTTCTCGTAAGTTTTTCATAGATAGTTCTGTTAACCTTGTATTAGTAGAGCCCCAAACATCAATTACTTGATTGTATCGCTCTTTTTGTGTTAACATACCCATGTTATAGTTTCCTACAATTGCATCTACTTCTTTATTCGCTTCATCAATCATAGATTGTTTTTCGTCAGGAATAATAATATCTCCTAGAGAGAAGGATAATCCTCCTTGAAAGGCAAATTTATATCCCATATTTTTAATCTGATCTAAGAATTCACCTGTTGTAGGAATATCTGTAGCTTTTAATATACCACCAATAATACCACGTAAGTTTTTCTTAGTTAAAACTTCATTAATATATCCTGCTGCGGCTGGTACAACTTCATTAAATAAAA
The DNA here is from genome assembly GCF_038024095.1 of Polaribacter tangerinus. Classification (NCBI taxonomy): domain Bacteria; kingdom Pseudomonadati; phylum Bacteroidota; class Flavobacteriia; order Flavobacteriales; family Flavobacteriaceae; genus Polaribacter; species Polaribacter tangerinus. Next base: position 632,446 of record NZ_CP150668.1, read on the forward strand.
CTCTACCTACAGTAGTTTTTATTATTTTAGTTACCTGCTCACCATTTTCGTCAATATCTTGAGTTCTAACTTTTATTCCAGCATTCAAATCTACCTTTTCTTCGTTAAAAGCAATAGTAACTTCTTCTGGTGAATAAAACGTTAATCCTTCTCCTTTAATTGGTACTTCTGGAGTAGAAATTCTTTCTTTGGTCATGTAGTACAAACCAAGTACCATATCTTGTGATGGTACCGTAACTGGAGCACCATTTGCAGGATTTAAAATATTATGAGAAGCTAACATTAAAATTTGTGCTTCTAAAATAGCTTCTGGCCCTAATGGTAAATGAACTGCCATTTGATCTCCATCGAAATCGGCATTAAATGCAGTACACACTAATGGGTGTAATTGAATGGCTTTTCCTTCAATTAATTTAGGTTGAAAAGCTTGAATTCCAAGTCGGTGTAAAGTAGGAGCCCTGTTTAGTAAAACAGGATGACCTTTAATTACATTTTCTAGAATATCCCAAACAACTGGTTCTTTTCTGTCTATAATTTTCTTGGCAGACTTTACTGTTTTAACGATTCCTCTTTCTATCAATTTACGAATTACAAAAGGCTTGTAAAGCTCTGCAGCCATATCTTTTGGTATACCACACTCTGATAGTTTTAATTCTGGTCCTACAACAATTACAGAACGAGCAGAATAATCTACACGCTTACCTAATAAGTTTTGACGGAAACGCCCTTGTTTTCCCTTTAAAGAGTCTGATAAAGATTTTAACGGTCTATTAGATTCTGTTTTTACTGCTGATGATTTACGTGTGTTGTCGAATAAAGAATCTACAGATTCTTGTAACATACGCTTTTCATTTCGTAAAATAACTTCTGGAGCTTTAATTTCTACCAACCTTTTTAATCGGTTGTTTCTAATAATAACTCTTCTATATAAATCATTTAAATCTGAAGTAGCAAAACGTCCTCCATCTAATGGTACTAAAGGTCTTAATTCTGGTGGTATCACCGGAATTGCCTTCATAATCATCCATTCTGGATTATTATCTCTATTCTTTTGAGAATCTCTAAATGCTTCTACAACATTTAAACGCTTTAACGCTTCTGTTTTACGTTGCTTAGATGTTTCTGTATTTGCTTTGTGTCTTAATTCAAAAGACAACGCTTCTAAGTCGATACGAGCCAATAAATCTATCAAACACTCCGCTCCCATTTTAGCAATAAACTTGTTTGGGTCCTCGTCGTCTAAGTATTGATTATCTTGTGGTAATTCATCTACAATATCTAGGTATTCTTCTTCCGTTAAGAAATCCATTTTTTGCAACGGTTCTCCTTCTACATTTTTTGCAATACCTGGTTGTATAACAACATAACGTTCGTAGTAAATAATCATATCTAACTTCTTAGACGGTAAACCTAAAAGGTATCCCATTTTGTTAGGTAATGATCTAAAATACCATATATGAGCTACTGGTACCACTAAATTAATGTGACCAACTCTATCTCTACGAACTTTCTTTTCTGTTACTTCTACCCCACATCTATCACAAACAATTCCTTTGTAACGTATTCTTTTATATTTACCACACGCACATTCGTAATCCTTTACAGGTCCAAAAATACGCTCGCAAAACAATCCATCTCTTTCTGGCTTGTGCGTACGATAATTTATTGTTTCTGGTTTTAAAACTTCACCTTTAGAAATTTCTAAAATAGCTTCTGGTGATGATAAACCAATGGAAATCTGGTTAAACTTTTTTACAGTGTATTTCTCTTGTTTTCTTGCCATCTTGTTTCAAATGTTGATTTTATACAAGGGGTTTTACCCCCTTGCAAAGTCCTGTATGAAAAATTATTCTTCTAATCTAACGTCTAAACCTAAACCTTTAAGTTCGTGCATTAATACGTTAAATGATTCTGGTAAACCTGGTTCTGGCATAGTTTCACCTTTTACGATACTTTCGTATGTTTTGGCTCTTCCCATTACATCATCAGATTTTACAGTTAAGATTTCTCTTAAGATACTTGATGCTCCATATGCTTCAAGTGCCCAAACTTCCATCTCTCCAAAACGCTGACCTCCAAACTGAGCTTTACCTCCTAATGGTTGCTGCGTAATTAATGAATAAGGACCTATAGAACGAGCATGCATTTTGTCTTCAATCATGTGTCCTAACTTAATCATATAAATTATACCAACGGTTGCTGGTTGATCGAAACGTTTTCCAGTTCCTCCATCATATAAATAAGTGTGTCCAAATCTAGGTACTCCTGCTTCATCTGTAATTCCATTAATCTGGTCTAAAGATGCTCCATCAAAAATTGGTGTTGCATATTTGGTATTTAATTTTTGACCTGCCCAACCAAGAACAGTTTCATAAATTTGACCAATGTTCATACGTGAAGGTACACCTAAAGGATTTAACACAATATCTACAGGTGTTCCGTCTTCTAAGAAAGGCATATCTTCTGCTCTAACTATTCGAGCAACAATACCTTTGTTACCGTGACGTCCTGCCATTTTATCTCCTACTTTTAATTTACGTTTTTTAGCTATGTAAATTTTGGCAAGTTTTAAAATTCCGGCTGGTAATTCATCACCTACAGAGATCGTAAACTTTTGACGTCTTAATGATCCTTGTAAATCGTTCACCTTAATTTTGTAGTTATGAACTAATTCACCTACTAAATCATTTAACTCCTTATCGGTAGTCCAAGAACCTGTTAAGTGCAAGTAATCATCTACTGAGTTTAACATTTTTAGAGTATATTTTTTACCTTTTGGTAAAACTTCTTCCCCTAAATCGTTATAAACACCTTGTGAAGTTTTACCACTAACTAGTGCAAATAACTTCTCTATTAATTCGTCTTTTAAACCTTCAAATTTAGATACAAAAGAGGCTTCTAAAGTAGCTACAGCTTCTTTATCTCTTAATCTTTTGTTTTTATCTTTAACGGCTCTTTTAAATAGTTTCTTATCAATAACTACTCCTCTCAAAGATGGCGATGCTTTTAAAGATGCATCTTTTACATCTCCTGCTTTATCTCCAAAAATAGCACGAAGTAGTTTTTCTTCTGGTGTTGGATCAGATTCTCCTTTTGGGGTAATTTTACCAATTAAAATATCACCAGGATTTACTTCTGCTCCAATTCTAATCATTCCATTCTCATCCAAATCTTTGGTAGCTTCTTCAGAAACGTTAGGAATATCATTGGTTAACTCTTCAGTTCCTAATTTTGTATCTCTAACATCTAAAGAATACTCATCTATATGAATAGAGGTAAAAATGTCTTCTCGAACAACTTTTTCTGAAATTACTATCGCATCCTCAAAGTTATACCCTTTCCAAGGCATAAAGGCTACTTTCATATTTCTTCCTAAAGCTAATTCTCCTTTTTGAGTTGCATAACCTTCACAAAGAACCTGCCCTTCTGTAACTCTATCTCCTTTAACAACAATTGGTTTTAGGTTAATAGATGTACCTTGGTTGGTCTTTCTAAACTTTATCAAATTATAAGATACTTCGTCAGAATCAAAACTTACCATCTTTTCTTCTTCAGTTCTATCGTATTTGATTGTAATTGTATTTGCATCTACATATTCTACAACACCATCTCCTTCAGCATTAATTAAAATACGAGAATCTTTTGCTACTCTTCTCTCTAATCCAGTACCTACAATTGGAGATTCTGGTCTTAATAATGGAACTGCTTGACGCATCATGTTCGATCCCATCAAAGCACGGTTAGCATCATCATGCTCTAAAAACGGAATTAAAGATGCCGATATAGATGCAATTTGATTTGGAGCAACATCCATATAGTTAATCTCATCAGGATTTACTACCGGAAAATCACCCTCTTCACGAGCAATAACTCTATCTAAAACAATAGTACCATCTTCTTTAAGTTCTAAGTTAGATTGAGCAATTTTCATTCCTTCCTCTTCCTCTGCACTCAAATAAATTGGCTCTTTACCAGCTACAACACCGTTTTCAACTTTTCTATATGGAGTTTCAATGAAACCTAAATTATTCACTTTTGCAAACACTGATAAAGAAGAAATCAAACCAATGTTTGGTCCTTCTGGTGTTTCAATAGGACATAATCTTCCGTAGTGTGTATAGTGAACATCACGTACTTCGAAACCAGCTCTTTCTCTCGATAAACCACCTGGCCCAAGGGCAGATAATCTACGTTTGTGAGTTATCTCTGCTAGTGGATTTGTTTGATCCATAAACTGAGACAATTGGTTGGTACCAAAGAAAGAATTAATTACAGAAGATAATGTTTTGGCGTTAATTAAGTCAATTGGAGTAAACACTTCGTTGTCACGAACGTTCATTCGCTCACGAATAGTCCTAGCCATACGTGCTAATCCTACACCAAACTGACCAGCTAGCTGTTCTCCAACAGTTCTTACACGTCTGTTAGATAAATGATCGATATCATCTACTTCTGCCTTAGAATTAATTAATTCAATTAGATATTTAATAATTGTTATAATATCTAATTTGGTTAAAACTTTTTGATCAATAGGCTCGTTTAGTTGTAATTTGGTATTCATTCTAAAACGACCAACTTCACCTAAATTATATCTTTGTTCAGAGAAAAATAATTTATCTATAATACCTCTTGCAGTTTCCTCATCTGGCGGTTCTGCATTACGTAATTGTCTGTAAATGTGTTCTACAGCTTCTTTTTCTGAGTTTGTAGGATCTTTCTGTAAAGTATTATGAATAATTGCATAATCGGCAGTATCATTGTCTACTTTATGAAGTAACACAGTTTTTGCACCAGCATCAATTATTTCATCAATATGTTCTTTATCTAAGATAGTATCACGATCTAAAATAATTTCGTTTCTTTCTATAGATACCACTTCACCTGTATCCTCATCTACGAAATCTTCATGCCAAGTTTTTAATACTCTAGCAGCTAATTTACGCCCTAATACTTTTTTTAATCCAGCTTTAGAAACCTTTACTTCTTCTGCAAGATCAAAAATTTCTAATATATCTTTATCTCTCTCAAAACCGATGGCTCTGAATAATGTGGTTACTGGTAATTTTTTCTTTCTATCAATGTAAGCATACATTACTTGATTGATATCGGTAGCAAACTCTATCCAAGATCCTTTAAAAGGAATAACTCTTGCAGAGTATAATTTTGTACCGTTTGCGTGAAATGATTGCCCAAAGAATACACCTGGTGATCTGTGAAGTTGAGAAACAACAACACGTTCTGCACCATTAATAACAAAGGTACCTGAATTGGTCATGTAAGGTATAGTACCTAAATAAACATCTTGTACAATTGTTTCGAAATCTTCGTGCTCTGGGTCTGTACAATATAATTTTAAACGTGCTTTTAAAGGTACACTGTGTGTGAGACCTCTTTCGATACACTCTTGTATTGAGTATCTTGGTGGATCTACAAAGTAGTCTAAAAATTCTAGTACAAATTGATTTCTTGTATCTGTGATTGGGAAATTATCCATGAAGGTTTTATACAAACCTTCTTCACCTCTTTCTTCTGCTTTAGTTTGAAGTTGGAAAAAGTCTTGAAAAGACTTTACTTGAATATCCAAAAAATCTGGATATTCCTTTATCATTTGAGAAGTTGCGAAGTTGATTCTTTCAGTAGTGTTTTTCGTTGCCAAAAGAGAATATTTTTTTGATTAAAATCTGAATTAAAATAAAGAACGAATATATACACAAAATGGTTTAGGACTAAAAACTAATGTTTTTAGTACCTAAACCTAAATTTGTTTTCCCGATACGCTTAGCATAATCGGGAGTAATAGCTTACTTAAGCTCTACCTCAGCTCCAGCTTCTTCTAGAGATGCTTTAAGCCCTTCGGCTTCGTCTTTAGAAACGCCTTCTTTTACTGCTGCTGGTGCGCTATCTACGATACCTTTAGCTTCTTTTAATCCTAAACCAGTTAATTCTTTAACTAATTTTACAACTGCTAATTTAGAAGCACCTGCTGCTGTTAAGATAACATCAAATTCTGTTTTCTCATCTGCTGCATCGTCACCTCCTGCTGCTGGTCCTGCAACCGCTACTGCTGCTGCAGCTGGCTCAATACCATACTCATCTTTTAAGATAGTTGCTAATTCATTAACTTCTTTTACTGTTAAGTTAACTAATTGTTCTGCGAAATCTTTTAAATCTGCCATTTTAATTGTTTTTAAAAATTTTGTTTATTTTAGTTTATTTGTGCGCGAAATTATTTTTCAGATAAGGTTTTTATAATACCTGAAAGTGTTTGTCCACCAGATTGTAATGCTGAAACAACATTCTTGGCTGGTGATTGTAATAATCCGATGATTTCTCCAATTAATTCTTCTCTTGACTTAATGTCTACAAGAGCGTCTAATTGCTCATCACCAATGTATACAGATTCTTCTGCAAATGCTCCTTTTAATAAAGGCCTATTTTTAGATTTCTTTCTGAATTCTTTGATTAACTTTGCTGGTGCATTAGCAGCCTCAGCAATCATCATTGATGTATTACCTTTTAATACTGATGGTAAGTCTCCAAACTCTTTGTCTGAAGCTTCCATTGCTTTTGCAAGTAATGTATTTTTAACAACTGATAACTGAACACCTGCTTTAAAACATGCTCTACGTAAATTAGAGGTAGTCTGTGCATCAAGTCCAGAAATATCTGCTAAATATATCGTGTTTGTGTCTGCTAATACTGCTGTTAAATCTTGTATTACTTGTGATTTCTCTTCTCTAGTCATAATTATAAGTTTTAACGTATTATACAGCTTTAACCTCAACAGCAATACTAGGACTCATAGTACTAGACATAAAAACGCTTTTCACATACGTTCCTTTAGCAGTTGTTGGTTTTAACTTAATAATTGTTTGGATTAATTCATTTGCATTCTCTTCAATCTTCTTAGCGTCGAAAGATACTTTTCCGATTGATGCGTGTACAATACCAGTTTTATCAACTTTGAAGTCGATTTTACCAGCTTTTACATCTTGTACGGCTTTTGCAACATCCATAGTTACAGTACCTGTTTTTGGGTTTGGCATTAAACCTCTAGGACCTAAAACTCTACCTAAAGGACCTAATTTACCCATTACACTTGGCATCGTAATAATTACATCTACGTCTGTCCAACCACCTTTAATTTTCTGAAGGTACTCATCTAAACCAACATAATCTGCGCCAGCTGCTGTTGCTTCTGCTTCTTTATCTGGAGTTACTAATGCTAATACTTTAACGTCTTTTCCTGTTCCATGAGGAAGTGTTACCACACCACGTACCATTTGATTTGCTTTTCTTGGATCTACTCCCAAACGAATTGCAATATCTACCGATGCATCAAACTTTACGTTAGTAATGTCTTTGACTAGCGCTGAAGCTGCAGCTAAATCATAAGATATGGAACTATCTAATTTACTGTGTGCTTCTTTTTGCTTTTTTGTTAATTTTGCCATTTTACTACTTATTATAAAGTTTATACTGGTGCTTCACCTTTAACTGTTAAACCCATAGAACGAGCTGTACCTGCAATCATTTTCATTGCCGAAGTAGCTTCAAAAGCATTTAAATCTGCCATTTTGTCTTCTGCAATAACTCTAATTTGATCCCAAGTAACTGATGCTACTTTCTTTCTGTTTGGTTCGCCTGAACCTTTTTTAATTTTGGCCGCTTCTAGTAACTGAACTGCTGCAGGAGGAGTTTTTACGATAAAATCGAAAGATTTATCTTTAAAAACAGTAATAACAACAGGTAAAACTTTACCTTGTTTGTCTTGCGTTCTTGCATTAAACTGTTTACAAAACTCCATAATGTTAACACCAGCAGCTCCTAAAGCGGGTCCAACCGGCGGCGATGGATTCGCTGCGCCTCCCCTTACTTGTAACTTAACTACTTTACTAACTTCTTTTGCCATTTTAAAAATGTTTAATGATTTGTTTAAATTTGGAAGCTAAAAACAAATCGTTGTATATATTTGTGTAACAATTATATTTTTTCTACTTGCATATAGCTTAATTCTAATGGTGTTTTTCTTCCGAAAATCTTAACCATTACTTCAAGCTTACGCTTTTCTTCATTTACCTTTTCTATGGTTCCGTCAAATCCATTAAAAGGACCATCTACAACTTTAACAGTTTCACCAACATTAAAAGGAATTGAAATATTTTCATCTTGTACAGATAACTCATCTACTTTACCAAGCATTCTGTTAACTTCAGACTTTCGCATAGGCACAGGTTCTCCACCTTTAACCTCTCCTAAGAAACCAATAACACCTGTAATAGATTTGATAACATGAGGTACCTCTCCTGAAAGATTTGCCTCTACCATTATATAACCTGGAAAATAAACTCTTTCTCTATTAATTTTTTTACCATCTCGAATTTGAACCACTTTTTCAGTAGGAACAATTACTTGGCTTACATAATCGGACAGTCCTAATCTTGCAATCTCTGTCTCTATATATGTCTTTACTTTATTTTCTTGTCCTCCAATGGCTCTTACAACATACCATTTCATTACTGAATCAGCCATAATTTGTTTTTAGAATAATTTAAAAAAGTTATCTAATCCAGTTTGAAAAACATAGTCTATACCGGCAACAGCTAATGCAAACAAAATTGTAAACACAGCTACAGTTACAGTTGTTTTCTGAGCTTCTTCTTTTGATACCCAAGTCATATGATTACCTAGTTCGTCAAAAGAGTCTTTGATATATTGTATAAAGTTCATCTTACTTTTTTATTTTACACGCCTTAAAACTTAATAAAATAAGCTTTGCCTCGAATTGTATTTGCACGGATTGAGAGACTCGAACTCCCGACACCTGGTTTTGGAGACCAGTGCTCTACCAACTGAGCTAAACCCGTTTTTATTCATTGATAAAGGCGTCACGCTATTAAGCGTGACACCCTTTAATGATTATCAATTAATAAACTAAAAAAATTAGTCTAATAATTCAGTAACTTGTCCAGCTCCTACTGTTCTACCACCTTCACGGATAGCGAAACGTAAACCTACGTTTAATGCAATTGGCTGAATTAAGTCTACTGTTATTGTTAAGTTATCACCTGGCATTACCATTTCAACACCTGAAGGTAAATTAATAGTACCAGTAACGTCTGTAGTTCTTACATAGAACTGTGGACGGTAGTTGTTATGGAATGGAGTGTGACGACCACCTTCTTCTTTTTTAAGAACATAAACCTCTGCTTTAAACTTAGCATGAGGAGTTACTGAACCTGGCTTACAGATTACCATACCTCTTTTAATATCTTCTTTTGCAATACCTCTTAATAAGATACCTGCATTATCTCCAGCCTCACCTCTATCTAAGATTTGACGGAACATTTCAATACCAGTAATAGTAGAAGACATTTTTTCTGCTCCCATACCAATAATATCTACAACATCTCCTGTGTTTGCAATACCAGTTTCAATACGACCAGTTGCAACAGTTCCACGACCTGTAATAGAGAATACATCTTCTACAGGCATTAAGAAATCTTTATCAACTTCTCTTAATGGCTCTTCAATCCAAGTATCACAAGCTTCCATTAATTCTAAAACGGTATCAACCCATTTTTGTTCACCATTTAAAGCTCCTAATGCAGAACCTGAAATAACAGGACCATTATCACCGTCATATTCATAGAAAGATAATAATTCTCTAACTTCCATGTCTACTAACTCTAAAAGCTCTTCATCATCTACCATGTCTACTTTATTCAAGAAAACAACAATACGAGGAATTCCTACTTGACGACCTAATAAAATGTGCTCTCTTGTTTGTGGCATAGGACCATCAGTTGCAGCAACAACTAAAATTGCACCGTCCATTTGAGCAGCACCCGTTACCATGTTCTTAACATAATCCGCGTGACCTGGACAGTCTACGTGTGCATAGTGACGATTTTGTGTTTGATACTCTACGTGAGAAGTATTAATTGTAATACCTCTTTCTTTTTCTTCTGGTGCATTATCAATCTGATCAAAAGATCTAGCTTCAGAGAAACCTGCATCAGCTAATACTTTAGTAATAGCCGCAGTTAAAGTTGTTTTACCGTGATCTACGTGTCCGATAGTACCAATGTTTAAGTGTGGTTTCGAACGGTCAAAAGTTCCTTTTGCCATAATTATTAATTTTAGTTCTTAGTTTAAATATATAGTGTCTAATAATACTTTTTAAATGAGCCAATGACGGGATTTGAACCCGTGACCTCATCCCTACCAAGGATGCGCTCTACCAACTGAGCTACACCGGCTTGCTGATAATTCGAGCGAAAGACCGGGTTCGAACCGGCGACATTCAGCTTGGAAGGCTGACGCTCTACCAACTGAGCTACTTTCGCAAAATGTAAATTGTGGGGAGAGCAGGATTCGAACCTGCGAAGACATAGTCAACGGAGTTACAGTCCGTCCTCGTTGGCCGCTTGAGTATCTCCCCTTTACTTACTATTTTAATGAACTTTCAAATTGCACTTGCAATTTATGTTTTTTTTGGAGCCGATGGAGGGACTCGAACCCACGACCTGCTGATTACAAATCAGCTGCTCTAGCCAGCTGAGCTACATCGGCTTTTGATGTAAAAAAACAACCCGCTATTTCTAACGGATTGCAAATGTATAAAGTTTTTTTATATTTTAAAACTTTTTATAATTTTTTTTTACTTTTTTTTATCTTTTTAAGAAATTAGAGAATCCCTATGCTTTTCCTTAGAACGTTTTAACTGCCTCTTTAAATTGTCTACCGCAGCGTTTACACCCTCTTCGAAAGTTTTTGTCTCTCTTTTTACCATTAATTCACTCCCTGGAATATTAATTTTAATTTCTGTAATTTTATTTTCTTTATCGCTTGTATTCTGAACTTTTAGAAATACTTCGGCATCTACAATTTTATCATGAAATTTTTCTAAAGAGGCTACTTTTTTTTCTACATAATCGATTAGCTTTTGATCTGCATTGAAATTTACTGACTGGGTGAATACTTTCATAGATTACTGTTTTTTATTGCTCCTAGGGTGAGCACGGTTATACACTTTTTTTATTGCATCAAGACTATTATGGGTGTAAACTTGTGTTGATGCTAAAGAAGAATGCCCTAACAATTCTTTTACTGAGTTTAAATCTGCGCCTTCATTTAATAAATCTGTTGCAAAAGAGTGTCTTAAAATGTGTGGACTCTTTTTCACTTTCGATGAGGCTCCACTAAAATAGGAATTAATAATTCGATAAACAAGTGTTTCGTATAAATTATTACCTTTAATTGTTACTAATAAATTCTCAGAAAATATACCTTGCTTTTCTTTTAATGATAGGTACTTTTTTATAGAACTTACAATGGGCTGTAATAAAGGAATTATTCTTTCTTTATTTCTTTTTCCTAACACCTTAATTTTTCTACTTTCTAAGTCTACTGAAGATTCTTTTAATTGAATCAACTCTATTCTTCTAATTCCTGTTGTATAAAGCAACTCGACAATGAGTTTATTTCTAACAGATTCGAAATCTTCTGACAGAGACAGTTTTTTAATTACAGCATCTACTTCTGATGATGTAAAAGGAACTTGAACTTTTTTAGGAACTTTTAAGGATTTGTGTTTGGATAACGGATTTTGAGGTAATTGATTCGTTTTTAATAAAAAAGTATAAAAACTTTTTAAAGTCGTTACTTTACGATTTATAGATCTATTCGAAATATTTTGATCTACTAAAGACACAATCCAATGTCTTATTTGAGGATATTCTACTTTTGTTAAATCTGATATTTCAAAAAATTCTTTACAAAAATCTTTAAAAGCGAATAAATCTGCTTTGTAAGCAATAATAGTATGCTTAGAAAACTGCTTTTCTAAATGTAGGTATTCCAAAAAAGCTGTAATGTGCATTAATTATTTATTTACTTTCAAAGTTAACAATTTTATTGATATGTAACAATGCATAATTGTAACAGTTGTTTTTAAATTTGATAAAATCTTAGTCATAAAAAAAACTCGTAACAATATTGTTACGAGTTTTAATTGCTTTGGAGTATCTACCTAAAGATACTGCTAATAGTTATTAGTTTAACTTACATCTTTTAATAGATTGCTGCGCAATTACTAAAAGTTAAGTTTGACTATCCTACTTCTTCTTGCGTTCTTAATTTCTGAACATAAGAGGCTTTAATTCTTTGCGCTCTTTTTGCTACAGATGGCTTTGTAAAGTTTTTTCTGTTACGTAAGTTCTTCATTGTTTTTGTTCTGTCGAATTTTCTTTTGTAACGCTTTAAAGCTCTATCTATATTTTCTCCTTCTTTAATAGGTATAATTAACATAAGTTGGCACCTCCCTTCATACGTCTCTTTATATTTTTAATAGTTCGAAAACTAATTGTTTTTAAAATTTAGTTTGCAAATGTAATTACATTTAGTGAATTAACAACCTAAAATTGAGTTATTTTTACCTAACAATTTGCGTTAGCGATTGAAATGGCATCCTTTTAAACAGAAATATTATTTCTTTTTAAAAGATATAATGAAAAGCGCGCCCTTTTTTTCAAAGGAACGCACAATTATATAAATAGCATGATGAATATAAAACTATGTGGCAGGTTTGTATTCTTTATTATCGATTACCATTTTTGCGATAATTTCTTTTAAAATTTCGGAAGTACCACCACCAATAGGTCCTAACCTACTGTCTCTTAGTAAACGAGCCATCGGATACTCCTCCATGTAGCCATAACCACCCAACAGCTGAAGCGCATCGTAAATAACCTCATCGGCCATTTTTGTGGATAATAACTTAGACATACTTGCCTCTTTTACAACATACTGTCCATCGTCTAGTCGCTTTGCTATAGAATAATTGTATTCTTTACACATATCTACCTTACTGGCCATTTCTGCAATTTTATGTCTTAGCACTTGAAATTTGTCTAATGACTTGCCAAATGCTATTCTTTCTTGCATGTATTTTATAGCGTAATTTACAGCAAACTCTGCTCTTGCATGCGCATTTACTCCCATAATTAATCTTTCTGAAGCAAAATGCTGCATAATGTATGGAAATCCTTTACCTTCTTCTCCTAAAAGATTTTCTGCTGGTATTTCTACATTATCAAATGCGAGTTCTGCAGTATCTGAAGCTCGCCACCCCAATTTATTTAACTTAGTTGCAGATACACCTTTTGCACTTCTATCTACAATAAATAAACTAATTCCTTTATATTTTTCTGACGGATCTGTTTTTGCAGCTACAATTAAATAATCGGAATAAACACCATTTGTTATGAATGTTTTTGAGCCATTTAAAATATATGATTCTCCCTTTTTTATTGCCGTTGATCGCATTCCCGCAACGTCACTTCCTCCAAAAGGCTCTGTTATACATAAACATCCTATCATTTTTCCAGCTACACTTGGTACCAAGTATTTTTGCTTTAAATGTTCGCTTGCTTCTTTGTTTAAATGTGTCATTGCTAAATACTCATGCGCCCACATTGCCGCAGCAAAACCTCCAGAATTAATTTTTTGTAATTCTTCTAAAAAAACTACCGTGTAAAAAAGGTCTAACTCTAAACCACCGTAAGCCTCTGGTGTTGCCAAGCCGAAATAGCCCATTTCACCAAATTTCTCCCAAATAAAGCGTTCTATGGTACCAGTTGACTCCCATTTTTCGATGTGTGGAACTACTTCTTTTTGTAAAAAATCTTTAAAACTTGCACGAAAAGCTTCATGCTCTTCAGTAAAATACATACTGCCCATCTATTATGATTTAGAATTTTTTATTCAGCCACCAAATATAAGACTATTCTCTCATATTTATCTAAAGGAAAATCTTCTATTTCTTTTAATTCTGAGATATTTTGCAACTCTGCAACTTCATCTCTGTAATTAAAAATCTTTTTACAAAGCTCATAATCGATATACGGGTTTTTAAGTAATTCTCTGAATTCTACAGTATTTACGTTCTGTTTAACAATAATTGGTTTTGCTACAACAACAAACTTTTTAAGTAGCTTTTTTACCGTTAAACTATCTATGTTAAAAACTTCATAAAGTTGATATCCAAAAGTAAAACCTTGTAATTTAGAACGATACTTAATAATTCTATCAGAAAATGTTGGTCCGATTCCGCTAATAGTTTGAAAATCATTTTTTGTAGCTTTATTTATATCCGAAGTAGATATCCGCTTTTTTTCTACAAATATATTTTTTTGAGTTTGCTTTTTTAAGGATGTGTTTCTTTTTAAAACCCATGAAGGGAATTTAAATTTTGAGGAAATCCTTTTTAATAGGGAGTCGCTTACATTGGTTACTTGCTGAAATTCTTTTACAGAATTGATAAATTTTCCTTTAGAACGGTATTCGAGTAATCGATCAATTTCAAGTGTAGACATACCAAGTTTTTCACCGCTGTAATCGGAAATATAATTCGGATTGAAAGGAAATATTTTTGGCTTTCTATTTTCTAGTTCAATTTTTTGTAAGCTATCTAACTTTTTTAAAATAGCTGAGCTTACATTATTATTAATGGGAGAAATATCATTTTTAGAGACTGTATTTAAATATATAACTACTTGAAAAACAACAATAATTATTCCCAAAAAGAAAATCCCATTTCTTTGGCTTTTTGTATACCAGAAATGGGATTTTAATAGTTTCATATTTTATATTTACATATGCTCGTTTACATCTATAGCTCCGTCTTCTATAGCTTCTTCTTTTTTATTGATAGCATTCATGTATTTAGAAAGTTCTTTTTTAATGATTGGCGATAACATGATTACACCGATAATATTTGGAACAACCATTGCAAAAATCATAGCATCTGAGAAATCTATTACTGCTCCCAAACTAATTGATGCACCGATTACAACAAACATTAAAAATAAAATTTTATACACTAAATCGGTAATTTTACCTTTTCCGAATAAAAACTTCCAACCTTGCATACCATAATAAGACCATGATATCATAGTAGAAAAAGCAAAAAGAATAACAGCAATTGTAAGTACCACAGAAAAGTGAGGAATAACTGAGTCGAAAGCTACAGCTGTTAACTCTACTCCTTCTTTAATTTCTACACCATATTGCATAAATTGGCCATCGAAATTTGTTATAATTATTACCAAAGCAGTCATTGTACAAATAACAACTGTATCTACAAAAGGCTCTAACAAAGCGACTATACCCTCACTAGCAGGATATTTAGTTCTTACAGCAGAGTGTGCAATTGCAGCAGAACCAACTCCGGCTTCGTTTGAGAATGCTCCTCTACGAATACCTTGAATCATTACTCCTATTAAACCACCTGCGATACCTAAACCAGAAAATGCACCTTCAAATATTAGCATAAAAGCATCATCTATAAGTGTAAAGTTTGCAAACAATATAATAACAGCTGCCAACACATAAATTCCTGCCATAAAAGGCACTACTTTTTCTGTTACAGAGGCAATTCTTTTAATCCCTCCAATAATAACTATAGCAACTAAAACTGCCATTACAATACCAAAATACAAACCTGCATTAGGACCTGTTAATTCAAATAATTTTGTAAACTGTGCAGCCGCTTGATTTGCTTGGAACATGTTTCCACCTCCAAAAGAACCACCAATTACAAAAATTGCAAATAATATTGCTAATACTTTTCCAAAACCACCAGCACCTTTTTCTTTTAATCCTTTCGTTAAGTAGTACATAGGACCTCCGTATACAGTACCATCCTCTCCTACATCTCTATACTTTACTCCTAAAGTACATTCTGCAAATTTAGACGCCATACCCAACAACCCTGCAACAATCATCCAAAAAGTTGCTCCCGGTCCTCCGATTGATAAAGCTACGGCAACACCAGCAATATTTCCTAAACCTACTGTAGCCGAAAGTGCTGCAGTTAAAGCTTGAAAATGAGAAACTTCTCCATCTACACTTTCATCTCTAATAGTGTCTAAAACATCTCCTTTAGTTGTTTGATTTCCATATAATTTGTCTACACCGTGCTTTTCGATATCTTCATATTTACCTCTTACTACCTGAAATGCAGTTAAAAAGCCTGTAACATTAATAAACTTAAAATAAATTGTAAAGTACAATGCACCACCAATTAGCACGATTAAAACCCATGGAATTTGGAATGATTCTGAAAATGGAATTTCGTAAAAAATAGCATCTACAAACCACCCTGTATAATCTTTAAATACGGCATCTATGCTATCTGTTGTGCTTTGTGCAAATGTTAAAAACGGAACTGCTAGCAGCAATAACGAAAAAAATTTTTTCTTCATAATGTGATTGATTATTTTTTAATTAGTAGCACGCAATATCATAAAAAAATGCTCCTTTAACAAGTTTTAACAGTTAAAACTGTCTTTTTAGCTAATTTTTTGTTTGAAAGCAACTAAACTTTCTTTGAATGATTTAGGGTAAAAAAGTAGTTGGGTATTGGTTTTCGACAAGTCAAAACCTGTTTTTGAGGGTCTTATTGCTCGTTGATTTAATGTTTTTGAAGAAATTGGCTTAATTAAATTTTTATCTAAATTAAAAACACTTGCAATTTGTTGTGCAATTTCATAAACACTTAGTAAAGTGCTCGATGAAATATGAAAAACACCTTTAGCACTTTTATCCATAGAAATTTTACAAGCCATCGCTAAATCTTCAACATAGGTTGGCGCCCTAAACTGGTCGTTTACAATTGTTATTTCTTTATTATTGGCAAGCATCTCCCTTACCCATAAAACGATGTTATTTCGCTTCATTTGATCTACCAAGCCATAAACCAAAATTGTTCTTAAAATTGTATAATGAACACTACTGTTGGTTATTATTTCTTCTGCTTTTAGTTTAGAAAACCCATAGTAACTTAAGGGGTTTGGCTCATCTGTTTCTTTGTAATTTCCTTTTTTTCCATCAAAAATAAAATCTGTAGAAATATGCACTAAATGACAAGAATTTTTTTCGGAAATATCTACAAGCCATTTTACTAGCGTAACGTTTGTAAGATAGCAAGCATCTTTTTCAACTTCACAAACATCTACCTGAGTCATGGCAGCTGTATTAATGATAACATCTGGCTGAATCTGCTTTACAGCTTTTTTTAACAAATGCTTATTGGTTAAATCAACAGAAATATATGCAAAATTGTTCTCCTTACACCTGTTTTCTCCTCTAGAAAAACCGTAAACAGTATAGTTGTTCTTGTCTGCAGCTAATAATTTTACTAAAGTTTGCCCTAGTAAACCGTTACTGCCAGTAATAATTACTTTTTTCATAGACTATTTGATGATACAAAAGCTAAAAGCTTTTATTTGCTGATCTAAAACAACTCTCTTAATTTTATTATTTGCTCTGGTCTACCTAAAACAATTAACTGAGAGTCTGCAACCAACTTAATACTAGCCTCTGGATTGATAATATAATCTTTGTCTTGATTTCTAAACCCGATTACAGTACAGCCTGTTTTACGTCTTAAATCTAAATCTAAAATAGTCTGATTAAGATATTTTGCTGGTAAATCGTTCACAGAAACTTCCTCTAAGTTTGCGGTGGTTTCTCCTTCTATAGTCAACCTATCTACAAATTCAATAACATCTGGTGTTGTAACCAAAGAAGCCATATGATTTCCACCAATTTTATCTGGCATTATTACATTATCTGCCCCAGCAATTTTTAATTTATTGTAAGAGCTTTGCTTGGTTGCTCTACTTATAATGGTACAGTTAGCATTTAACTGTCTTGCACTTAAAACCACAAATAAATTATCGGCATCAGATGGCAATGCAGTAATTAAAAAAGAGGCCTTTTTTATACCTGCCTGTACCAAAACCTCATCTACTGTTGCATTGCCATGAACACTTAAATACCCTTCGGCATCTAAAGAATCGGCTATTTCTTTTTCATTTTCTATTACAACAAATTCTCTATTGTAATTTTTCAACTTAAAAACAGCTTGTTTTCCGTTTCTACCATAACCACAGACTATGGTATGTTTCTCTAATTTATTAATTTGCTTTTTCAATCTTTTAAATTTAAAATGTTCAAAGAGTTTACCACTAACAATATACTCTGAAAATGTTGAAATGGCATAACCAAAAATGGAAATACTTGTAATTATTAAAAATATAGTAAATATTTTTTCTTCGGAAGTAAAAGGTCTTATTTCGCCAAAACCAACAGTTGTTACCGTTATAACTGTCATGTAAAGAGCATCTACAAAACTAAAATCAGAGAGTAACATGTAACCAAAAGTTCCAACGAGAGTACTTCCTGTAATTAAGATTAAAATTTTATTTATCTTAGATTCTAAAATTTTCATAAGCTACAAATCGAAAACAGAACTTCTTTTGGTGTACACAATGTCTTTTAACTTTAAAATAAAAGCCATTGTTAAATAGAATGCAAAAGACAAACCTACGGTAAAAAAAGTTACATATATAAAAAATAAACGCACATTAACAGCACGCATTCCTAAACGATCTGCTAACCTAGAAAATACGCCAAAACCATGTCTCTCAAAAAAATGTCTAATAGAGTCCATTTCTACAACTATTTAGGTATTGCAATATACTATTTTGTGTAAATTTATCAATATTTTTAAGAAGATTTCTTTCGAAAGTGAAACAAATCACTAAAAAGGTTTTTATAAACATTCTATTTTTTAAATTCCTATTGATTAACTTTGCTTTTTTCTTAAAAATAACACTTTGAAAGACCAAGAATACCTAGATGTTTATGGAGCCAGGGCTCATAATTTAAAAAATATAGATGTAAAGATTCCACGAGATCAATTAGTGGTTATCACTGGACTTAGTGGTAGTGGAAAATCTTCTCTTGCTTTTGATACTATTTATGCAGAAGGTCAAAGGCGTTACATAGAAACATTTTCGGCGTATGCAAGGCAATTTTTGGGAGGTTTAGAAAGACCTGATGTTGATAAAATTGATGGATTATCGCCTGTTATTTCAATAGAACAAAAAACAACAAATAAAAGTCCGAGATCTACTGTTGGCACTATTACAGAAATTTATGATTTCTTGCGATTGTTATTTGCCAGAGCTGCAGATGCGTATTCTTACAATACAAATCTGAAAATGATAAGCTATTCCGACGAACAAATAAAAGAACTTATTTTAAAAGAATACAGCGGGAAAAAAGTAGCAATACTAGCACCTTTAATCAAATCTAGAAAAGGACATTATCGAGAATTATTTGAACAAATTTCTAAGCAAGGCTTTTTGCGAGTTCGTGTGGATGGTGCTATCATAGAAATTGAAAAAGGAATGAAACTAGATCGCTATAAAACACATGATATTGAAGTAGTTATAGACCGACTAATCGTTTCTAATGATATTGAAAATCGGCTAGACGAAACCATAAAAACTGCTTTATATTCTGGTGATAATATAATGATGGTTATCGATTTAGAAACCAATACACCACGTTATTTTAGTAGAGAGCTAATGTGCCCAACATCTGGTATTGCCTACCCAAATCCAGAACCTAACACGTTTTCATTTAACTCACCAAAAGGAGCTTGCGATGTTTGCAATGGGCTAGGAATAGTAAATGAAATCAACTTAAACAAAGTAATTCCAGACCATAAAATTTCTATAAAAAATGGTGGTATCGCTCCTCTTGGAGAACAAAAAAATAGTTGGATTTTTAAACAATTACAAAACATAGCTGAGCGGTATCAATTTAAACTTACAGACGCTATTAAAGATATTCCAAAAGAAGCTTTAGATATTATTTTAAATGGCGGAAACGAGTCTTTTGAAATCACCTCAAAAACTGCGGGTGTTCGTAGAAATTATAAAATTGATTTTGAAGGAATTGTAGCATTCATAAACAACCAATTTAACCATGCAGAAAGCACTTCTATAAAAAGATGGGCTAAAAACTATATGGATGAAGTTTGTTGTAATAACTGCCAGGGAAAGCGTTTAAAAAAAGAAGCATTACATTTTAAAATTACTGATAAAAACATCAGCGATTTGGCGCAAATGGATGTTACAGAATTAGCCAATTGGTTTGCTTCGATAGAGAAAAAACTATCAAAAAAACAACTTATAATAGCCTCTGAAATTATAAAAGAAATTCGAACCCGTATTCAATTTTTATTAGATGTTGGTTTGGATTATCTAACATTAGACCGAACCTCAAAATCACTTTCTGGCGGCGAAGCACAAAGAATGAGACTTGCCACACAAATTGGCTCTCAATTAGTGGGTGTATTGTATATTTTAGATGAGCCAAGTATTGGCTTACATCAGAGAGATAACCAGAAATTAATAGATTCTTTAGTCAAATTAAGAGACATCGGAAACTCGGTAATTGTTGTAGAACACGACCAAGACATGATTGAAAATGCAGATTTTGTTTTTGATATTGGACCTGGCGCTGGAAAACACGGAGGGCAAATTGTATCTGCAGGAACATTTAAAGAACTAAAAAAACAACAAACATTAACTGCAGACTATATAACTGGAAGAAAAAAAATTGAAATTCCTAAAAAAAGACGTAAAGGAAACGGCAAATCTATAGAATTAAAAGGAGCAACTGGTAACAACTTAAAAAATGTATCTGTTTCGTTTCCTCTAGGTAAAATGATTTGTGTAACAGGGGTTTCGGGTAGCGGAAAATCAACATTAATAAACGAAACTCTGTATCCTATTTTAAATGCTCATATATACAGAGGCGTAAAAAAACCAATGCCGTACAAAAGCATTAAAGGTTTAGAAAATATTGATAAAGTTATAGACATAGACCAATCGCCAATAGGTAGAACTCCACGTTCGAACCCAGCTACATACACAAAAACTTTTGATGAAATAAGAAGTTTATTTGCAAAAACCGCTGAAGCTTCTATTCGAGGATATAAACCTGGGCGTTTTTCATTTAATGTAAAAGGCGGTCGCTGTGAAACTTGCCAAGGAGGTGGAGTACGAGTCATAGAAATGAACTTTTTACCAGATGTTCACGTAGAGTGCGAAACCTGCCAAGGCAAAAGGTTTAATAGAGAAACATTAGAAATTAGATACAAAGGGAAATCTATTGCTGATGTATTGGATATGACTATCGAAGAAGCGACAGATTTCTTTGAAATGATTCCTAAAATTCATAGAAAATTAAAAACTATAAAAGATGTTGGCTTAGGATATATAACCCTTGGGCAACAATCAACCACATTATCTGGCGGTGAAGCACAACGAATAAAATTAGCTGCAGAACTATCTAAAAGAGATACCGGAAATACTTTTTATATATTAGACGAGCCCACAACAGGCCTGCATTTCGAAGACATTCGTGTATTAATGGAAGTCTTAAACAAACTAGCTAATAAAGGAAATACTGTTCTTATTATAGAACACAACCTAGATGTGGTAAAACTAGCCGATTATATTATAGATGTAGGCATGGAAGGCGGAAGAAATGGTGGGAAAATTTTATGTACTGGAACGCCAGAAGAAATTATAAATCATAAAAAAAGTTACACAGCCAAATTCTTAAAGAAATTACTAAAATAATATTGAGTATTATTAATTATTAAAAAATTGAAATTATGACTAACGACGATAGAAAAATAAAAGAAAAACTACAAACAAAAACCTGGAACGAAATAAAAACAAATGATTCTTGGGCCATTTTTAAAATAATGGCAGAATTTGTAGAAGGGTATGAAAAATTGAGTAAAATTGGTCCATGTGTTTCTATATTTGGTTCTGCTAGAACAAAACCAACACACCCCTATTATAAGCTAGCAGAAGAAATTGCTTTTCAACTTACACAAAATGGTTTTGGCGTAATTACCGGTGGTGGACCAGGAATTATGGAAGCCGGTAACAAAGGTGCTAACAGAGGAAAAGGAACGTCGGTGGGTTTAAATATAGAGCTTCCATTTGAACAACATGATAACCCATGGATAGACAAAGGCAAAAGTTTAGATTTCGATTACTTTTTTGTTAGAAAAGTTATGTTTGTAAAATATTCTCAAGGATTTATTGTAATGCCGGGTGGTTTTGGTACTATGGATGAACTTTTTGAAGCAATAACACTTATTCAAACAAATAAAATTGGTCGTTTCCCGATAATTTTAGTTGGCTCTAAATTTTGGGGAGGCTTGCTAGATTGGATAAAAAATACGCTTCTGGAAGAAGGTAACATTAGCGAAAAAGATTTGAACTTATTTAGAGTTGTAGATACCGCAGAAGAAGCTATAGAACACTTAAATAAATTTTACGCGAAATACAAACTGAAACCGAATTTTTAATTTAAAAAAAATCCTGTTTTACCTAAAAACAGGATTTTTTATTTTCATATATTTTACCTTACATTTATATCTTGCTTTTTTATTTTAATATTTTTTTTGAAGAAAAACATTTACATAACTTTTTTGCTTTTGCTCGCATCTATTAAAATGCTTGCACAAGAAAATAGCACCCATATAAAAGCACTTTTAAATACCGACAAAAAACTTTTACAAATACAACAAGAAATTGTTTTTTTTAATGATTCCGATAGCACTCTTAACAAAATTATACTTCATAATTGGGCAAATAGTTTTAAAAATAGAAAAACTCCACTTTCTAGAAGATTTATAGAAAATTTTAATAAAGAGCTTTATTTCGCAAAAGAAAGTGAGCTTGGTTACAGTAAAATTAATAATATTAGTTCAAACTTTAACACGTTAAGGTATAGCGAAGATGAACAACAACCAGATATTTTAAAAGTAACATTACAAACTCCTCTGAAACCAAACTCTTCCGTTACTTTAAACATCACTTACGTTGTAAAAATTCCTGCAGCTAAATTTACCGGTTACGGATTTACTAAAAATGGATACAACTTAAGGTATTGGTACATAACACCAGCTATTTACCAGAATGGATGGCAAAAAATGAGTAATTTAAATTTGGATGATTTATATGAAAACAACACCAATTTTAATATAGAAATAACCATCCCTAAAAATGAATATTTAGAAAGTTCTGCTCAGATATATAAAACATTTAAAAACACAAAAAACACTTATTTTTTAAAGTCAGAACACAGTAAAGATATTATTATAAATATCCAAAAAAATAATCCTTTTAAAACCTTTTACACAGATAAAAAAACTATTGTTACCAATGTTTTAGACGATCAAATAGACGACCTGTTAACTAAAGATGTTTTAAACAGAGAGCTAAAATTTTTAGAAGAATACTTAGGTCCTTTGCCGCTAAATAAAATTTTTATAGACAAAACCACTCAAAGCAAAAACCCTGTTTATGGTTTAAGTCAGTTGCCCAAAATTATTAGTCCGTTTTCAGATGTCTTTAAATATGATTTAACACTTTTTAAAGCGCTGTCTAACCGATATTTAAAACAAACCCTCCTATTAAATGAAAGAACAGACTATTGGCTTTTAGACGGATTGCAAAAATATTTGATGATGGAATACGTAACCAAATTTTACCCAGAAATTAAAGTTTTGGGCAAAGTTTCAGACTCTTGGTTTTTAAAAAAATACAATATTTCTAAACTAGAGTTTAACGAAAAATATCCTTTTGTTTATCAGTTTACAGCCCGAAAATTTTTAGATCAATCATTAACAACTCGAGCCGACTCACTTTCTAACTTTAATAGAAAAATAGTAAGCAAATACAAAGCAGGCTTAGGTCTAAACTATTTAAAAGGATACCTCGGAGAAGCCGTTTTAAACAATAGTATCAAAGAATTTTATCAGCAAAATAAATTACAAAAAACTACCTCTAAACAATTTAGAGAAATTCTAACGAAAAAAACTACAAAAAAAATTGATTGGTTTTTTGAAGACTATTTGCAAACGAATAAGAAAATTGATTATACCCTAAAAAAAGTAGCCGAAAAGCAGGATAGTATTTATATATCTATAAATAATAACAGAAACATAACTACTCCCATTGCTCTATATGGTATAAAAAACGACTCCATACAATTTAAAAAATGGTACACTAATGTTAATGCCAAAAAAGTAGTTGCCTTTGGTAAAGGAGAATTTGAGCAATTTGCATTAAACTACGAAAATATTTATCCGGAATACAACACGTTAGACAATTACTACAACACCACTAAAAAGCTGTTTAACAAACCTTTAAAATTTACCTTAATAAAAGACATTCAGGCTCCAGATTACAACCAAATTTTTTATCAACCTATAGCTCGTTATAATTTTTATGATGGATTAACAATGGGCGTTAAGTTGCACAATATGCCCATAATAAAAAGAAATTTAGAGTTTAAACTATCGCCTGCATACGCCACAAAGAGTAACATGATAAATGGTGCCTTTAGCGTGTTATATAATCAGTTTTACGAAAAAACAAAACTATATAAAATAACGTATGGTATTGTAGGAAACACCCAACAATATGCTCCAGAACTTTCATATAGTTCACTAATACCATACGTAGATTTTGTATTTAAGAGAAAATCTTTGCGAGATGCAAGCAGTGAATTTTTAACTGCAAAAATGGTACATATCAATAAAGAAGTTGCTCCTAATATTGCAAGAACAGATCAAGACAATTACAGTATTTTTAGTGTAAGTTACAATTATATTTTTCCTGATATTATAGATGAAGTTCGATATCGATTTAATACAGAATTTGCCAATAAATTTTCTAAAATATCCGCAGACTTCAGATACAGAAAACTTACCTCCTCAGACACCCAACTAGATTTTCGAGTATTCGCAGGAGCTTTTCTACACAATTCATCCGAAGGTAATTACTTCAGTTTTGGCTTAGATAGAGCCAACGACTATTTATTTGAATTAGGCTATTATGGTCGCTCAGAATCTACCGGTATTTTTAGTCAACAATTCATCATTACAGAAGGAGGATTTAAATCGGTACTACCAAAAAGATTTGCAAACCAATATATGTTGTCTTTAAACTCTAGCATTGGGCTGTGGAAATGGGTAGAGTTTTATAATGGAGTTGCCTTTTTAAAGAGTAAAAATGAAAAAGTTTTTTTTGGTTACGAAAACGGTATTCGACTTAATTTTATTCATAATATTTTCGAGCTATACTTTCCCCTACACTCCAACAACGGATGGGAAATTTCACAACAATCGTATTATCAAAAAATACGATTTACTTTTACCGGTGATTTTAACAGAGTGTATAACTTTTTTAGAAGAGGCTTTTTTTAGAAATTACTAAACAACAATTTTAGTACTCAAATTATTTCTTTTTCTATTTAAAAATTATGTATTTCATAAAATAAACTTTAAAAAAGCTGTTTTTATTACGATATTTTTAATATAAATTTATATTTCTAAATATCAACTAAAAAAACTACCTTTGCAAAATATAAACCCCAGATAAAAATGCTACAAAAAACACGTTCACAAAATACAAAAGAACTCTCTTTTGAAGATTTTAAGGCAGAAGTTTTAAACGATTATAAGATTGCGAAAATAAGTAGAGAATGTAGTTTACTTGGTAGAAGAGAAGTTTTAACCGGTAAAGCAAAATTTGGTATTTTCGGAGATGGCAAAGAGGTGCCACAATTAGCTATGGCAAAAGCTTTTAAAAAAGGTGATTTCCGATCTGGTTACTACAGAGACCAAACCTTTATGATGGCCATAGGAGAGCTAACTGCTCAACAATTTTTTGCAGGCTTATATGCACACACAAATATCGACCTAGAACCGATGTCTGCTGGGAGACAAATGGGTGGTCACTTTGCCACACATAGCCTTCATGAAGATGGCAACTGGAAAAACCTAACTGAACAATACAATTCTAGTTCAGACATTTCACCAACAGCAGGTCAAATGCCAAGATTACTAGGACTTGCACAAGCCTCTAAAGTATACAGAAATGAGAAAAGCGTTCAGAAAAACACCAATTTTTCTGTAAATGGTAATGAAGTAGCTTGGGGTACTATTGGAAACGCAAGTACTAGTGAAGGCTTGTTTTTCGAAACTATAAACGCTGCAGGAGTTTTACAAGTACCTATGGTAATGAGTGTTTGGGATGATGAATATGGAATTTCTGTTCACGCAAAACACCAAACTACCAAAGAAAGTATCTCTGAAATTTTGAAGGGTTTTCAAAGAGATAACGAAAAAAATGGATATGAAATTTTCGTAGTTAACGGATGGGATTATGTACAACTAATAGATATTTACAACAAAGCTGCTAAAATAGCCAGAGAAGAACATGTACCTGTACTAATTCATGTAAAAGAATTAACGCAACCTCAAGGCCACTCTACCTCTGGTTCTCATGAAAGATACAAAGACAAAGAAAGACTTTTATGGGAAAAAGAGCATGACTGTATTGCTCAAATGCGAAAATGGATTTTAGATTTTGAACTCCCAACTGAAGATGGTAAAATACTTCGTTTTGTAAATTCTGAAGAAGAAATCATCTTACTGGAAAAAGAAGCTAAAAAAATAGTTACTTCTGCAAAAAGAAATGCCTGGAATGCCTATACAAACGAAATAAAACAAGAGGTTTCTGTGGCAGTAGATTTATTAGATAAAATAGCTGCAAAAAGTAAAAACGGTGCTTTTATAACCAAATATAAAAACGATTTAGAAAATATTCTCGAACCTATAAGAAAAGAAGTATTAATTGCTGTGAGAAAATCTCTTAGATACTTAAACGAGGAGGATTTTCCAGAAAAAACAGCATTACAAAACTTTATAAAAACATCATTAGAAAATGCTGCTTACAAATATTCCTCTTACTTAATGAGTGAAAATGAACTAAGTGCACTTTCCATACAAGAAAAAAAACCAACTTATCAGCAAGAAAAAAAGCTTGTAGATGCTAGAATTGTTATGCGCGACAATTTTGATGCCTTACTAAAAAAACATCCAGAGCTACTTATTTTTGGTGAAGATGCTGGTTATATTGGCGATGTAAACCAAGGATTAGAAGGGCTACAAGAAAAGTATGGAAACATTAGAATTTCTGACACAGGAATAAGAGAAGCTACCATAGTAGGGCAAGGAATAGGAATGGCAATGAGAGGTCTAAGACCTATTGCAGAAATTCAATATTTAGACTATCTATTATATGCTTTGCAAATAATGAGTGATGATTTAGCAACGCTGCACTATCGAACTTTCGGCAAACAGAAAGCACCTTTAATTATTAGAACGCGTGGCCATCGTTTAGAAGGTATTTGGCACGCTGGATCTCCAATGGGAGGTATTATAAACAATGTAAGAGGGATGCATGTTTTGGTTCCAAGAAACATGACCAAAGCTGCTGGCTTTTATAATACTTTATTAGAAGGTGACGAACCTGCTTTGGTTATAGAATGCTTAAACGGTTATCGATTAAAAGAAGAGCTACCCAACAACCTAGGCGATTTTAAAACACCTATTGGGGTTGTAGAAACAATTAAAAATGGGACCGATATTACGGTAATTTCTTACGGTTCTACGCTAAGAATTGTAAGCGATACAGCTAAAGAACTTCAACAAGTTGGTATTGATGTAGAAATTATTGATGCTCAAAGCCTTTTGCCTTTCGATTTAAAACACGACTGTGTAAAAAGCTTAACCAAAACCAACAAATTATTAATTGTAGATGAAGACGTTCCAGGTGGTGCTTCTGCGTTTATTTTACAAGAAATAGTTGAAAAACAAAATGGATATCAGTATTTAGATAGCAAGCCAGCTACATTAAGTGCCAAAGCTCACAGACCTGCTTATGGCACGGATGGCGACTACTTTTCGAAACCATCGGCTGAAGATATTTTTGAAAAAATATATGCTATAATGCATGAATCTAATCCACAAAAATATAAAAGCTTATATTAACTGTTGATTATTGCACAGTTATACAAAAAAAGGCTTTCAAGAATATTCTAGAAAGCCTTTTTTTAACACTATTATTGATTTCTTTTTAACTGAATTTTAATATTTTAGTAGCATAATAACAATTTATATAATTATGAAAAAATTAATGCTTCTAACCTTTCTTTTTGTGTTCTCAATTCCTACGGAAACAACTGCACAATTTTGGAAAAAAAAGACTAAAAAAGAAACACAAAATTCACCAAAACAGAAACCGAAAAAAACAAAAGGATATAGCGATTTCGTAAAAAAAGATACAAAAACAGATAACGGACTTTTTAAAGTTCATGAAAATAAAGACAGTTTCATCTATGAAATTCCTAAAAACTATCTTGGCAAAGAAATGTTATTAGTAACTAGACTTAAAGAACTGCCTGCCGATTTAGGTGGTGGATATGTAAATGCAGGATCTAAGATAAATACACAAGTTATTGTTTGGGAATCATTTAAAAACAAAGTCCTATTAAAAGTAAAATCATACAATGCAGTAGCCAACGATTCTTTACCAATTTACAAATCTGTAAAAGCAAATAATTTAGAGCCTGTAATTTATGCTTTTGATATTAAGGCACAAAACACCGACTCTACTGCTGTTTTAATTGATGTAACAAAATTTTTCTCTACAGATGTAAAAGCCATTTCTGGACTACCCTCTTATTTTAGAAGCAGATACAAAGTAAGGCGTTTAGATGCTTCAAGAAGCTTTATAAATAGTATAAAAAGCTACCCAAAAAATATAGAGGTAATTCAAGATTTTTCATTTGATGCAGATGCACCACCTAGCAATGCAAGTACAAATACCATAACACTTCGCGTAAATCAATCGATGATTTTACTTCCAGAAAACCCAATGATGCCAAGGTTTTCTGACAAAAGAGTTGGGTATTTCTCAATTGGAAATGTAGACTACAGCTCAGAAGAACTTAAAGCAGACAGTAAAAGATATATAAGACGCTGGCGATTAGAACCAAAAGATTTGGCCGCCTATAATCGTGGTGAATTGGTAGAACCAATAAAGCCGATTATTTACTATTTAGACCCAGCTACACCAAAAAAACTAAGAAAATACATACAACAAGGTGTAAACGATTGGCAAAAAGTTTTTGAAACTGCTGGTTTTAAAAATGCAATTATGGCAAAAATGCCTCCAACTAAAGAAGAGGATCCAGAATTTAGCATGGAAGACATTCGTTACTCCTCGATCAGATATGTGGCAAGCACAACAAGAAATGCTACAGGGCCAAGTGTTTCTGACCCAAGAACAGGAGAAATTTTAGAAAGTGATATTATTTGGTATCACAATCATTTACGCTCATACAGAAATCGCTATTTACTTGAAACCGGAGCTGCCAACCCATCTGCAAGAACATTAAACACTCCTGATGAAGAAATCGGAGATATGATGCGTATGGTAATTGCACACGAAGTTGGCCATGCGCTTGGCTTACCTCATAACATGGCTGCAAGTTTTGCCTATGACACCGAAAATCTAAGAGATGGAGATTTTACTCAAAAAAATGGAATTGCAGCTACTATTATGGATTATGCAAGATATAATTATGTGGCACAACCAGGCGACAAAAACATTCGCTTTATTAGACAATTGGGGCCCTACGACCACTATGCTATAAACTGGGGATATAGAAAAATACCAAACGTAACTTCACCTGAAGATGAGGTTAAAACATTAGATGCATGGATAGAAGAAAAAGGAGACAACCCAATATATCGATTTGGAGCACAACGCTTCGACCCTTCTGCACAAACGGAAGGAATTGGTAACAACCAAATTAAATCTAGTACATATGGTGTTAAAAACTTAAAAATTGTTGCTGAAAATTTACCAAATTGGACGTCTTCTCAAACCAATAATTATGAGGACTTAGATGAATTGTATGGTGAATTATTAAGTGTTTGGGGGCGTTATTCTGGTCACGTTGCAGGTAATATTGGTGGGGTTTATGAGTTTAATAAAAAACCAACTCAAAAGGGCAATGTATATGTTCCTGTTTCTAGAGAACGACAAACTAAATCGATGAAATGGCTTCATGAAAACGTTTTTGAAACACAAAATTGGTTATTAGACAAAAATATATTAAATAAAATCGACGAAAGTGGTTATACCAAGCTTCTTGCAAACTATCAAAATAGATTTTTAAGAACTTTATTAAATACTTCTACTTTAGAAAGAATGATAAACTCTAAGATTATCGACAATAATACCTACACTGTATTAGAAATGATAAATCAACTTAATGAAGGAATATTTTCTGAAGCAAAAAGCTCGAAAAACGTAGATTTATATAGAAGAAACTTGCAAAAATCTCTTATTGCAAGTTTAGAGAGTTTGCTTAAAAACACAAGTTTAATGAATACTGATATTCCTTCTATAGTTCGTGGGGAATTATCCGATTTAGAAAATCAATTGAAAAGAGCCAGTAAAAAATCGGTTAATAAAATAACAAAATACCACTATAAAGATTTAACTGATAGAATTGGTAAAATTCTAAATCCAAACTAATAAACTAGCTAAAGTTTAAGACCTCACAGATTTCTGTGAGGTTTTTTTATGACTTTAAAAAACGAAGTCCTACAGCACAAGATAAACAACGCTTTTTATCACAATAGTTATTTTTAAGCTCTAATAATGCTTGAGTATCAAAAGCATTATCTACCGGAACTTCTAGTCTCATAAATTTACTTATAATGGTGTTTTTTTCTGGTTTTATTGCTTTCAAAATAGAAAGTGAAACGTGGTCTAACATAACTCCTTTTTTTCTTTGATATAAAAATTTTAATGGAATTATGGTATTTACTAATAATAAATCTACAAAATCATTGGTTAACTTTTTGGAAGTTTTTTTTGAGTTTGATTCAAAATTAAAATGTGTTTTCCAAAAAGGGGCAACATCAATACTAAAAAAAGTATAATAATCATTCAATTTTTCTAAGTTCATCAACTTAGAAAATAAATTTTGATGCTTAGAAAATAAGCTAGCCAATTGCGCAATTCGTAGGGTAGGAAAATTACTTGGGCGCATTCTAAAAAAAGAAAAACTGTGTATTGGTAAGGGTAATAAATTGAATTTTTTTCTTAAAAAAAGGTATTCAGTCTTTAGCTCTTTAAAGTATTCATTTTCAATATTTCGCTCTAAAAAACCAGCCTGACCAAAGAGTAATGCAGATAAATGTTGCTGATTAGATGACACTTTTTTGAGTACTGAATAATCAAATGAATTGGCAAGATTTAAAAAAGCATCTGCATTTACTTTTAAACCGAAGTTTTTTGCTAATAATTGAAATAAAACTGCTTCGAAATTTTCGTTTGAAGCTCGTAAAAGTGAATTTATTTCATTAGATTTTCTTTGTAGTCTTTCAAAAAACAATCTTTCTTTCCAATTGCTAAATTCAAAAGTCTCAATTTGTGAAATTGCTTTGTTACATGGAATCCAGCTTTTTGTTTTAGTAGATAAATCCATATAATTTGACAATACATTTTTATCAACAATATCCTTTAATATGACGGTAGGTAGTAATGAATTATTTTTAGTATAAATATTGGCATCGTGTTCCCAAACAACATGTAAAATTACAGCATCGTAATTGGCATCACTTTCATGTTTATGTAAATACCAATCTGAAGATTTAAGATGTATCTCTACATTTCCTATCCATAAATGTTTGTTAATTCTTATATGTGCATTCAAAAAATCGGGTCCTGCATTAAAATTATGACTTCCCGACTTAATTATTTGCACATTTTCGTCTAGGGTTGATTTTACGTTTAAAACAGAAAATAATTTATATTTCCACAAATAATGTAAAAAATCTTCACTCATAGCTTTTTTTATCAAGGTACAAAAAAATTGATACCTACATCGATATATACAATTATACCTCTTTAAAAAGCAAGAATAATACCTTATTTTTGCAGCTCTAAATTAAAGAAATGAATATTATAGAAAGTTTAAAATGGCGGTATGCTGTAAAAAAATTCGATGCTGAAAAAAAACTTACAGAATCTCAAATTCTTACCTTAAAAGAAGCTTTTAATTTAACAGCTACTTCTTATGGTTTACAGCCTTTAAAAATGCTGGTAATAAACAATAAGAGTATTCAAGAAAAATTATTACCATTTTCTTTTAATCAACAACAAATAGTTCAGGCTTCTCATTTATTGGTTATTTGTGTTCAAGAAAATTACACAACTTCAGAAGTAGAAAAGTACTTTAACTTACTACAGAAAGTTCGAAAAACACCGGTTGCAGTTATACAACCGTTCAAAGATTTTTTAACCCAAGAAATAGCAAAAAAAACACAAGATGAATTATTTATTTGGAATAAAAATCAGGCATACATAGCACTAGGGAATTTAATGACAGTTTGTGCTTCGCAAAAGATTGATGCCTGCCCAATGGAAGGTTTTTTACCAGAAAAATATGCAGAAGTATTAGATTTAAAATCTAAAAATTTAAAAGCCGTTTTAGTTTTGCCTGTTGGTTTTAGAGCAGAAGATGACTTTATGAAAGATTTGAGTAAAATTAGAAAAGAACTCTCTGAAACAATAATAGAAATAACACAATAAAAAATACTATCATGAATATAGAAGTGAGAAACCAAGAACCGAAAGAAGTTTGGAATATGTTTGCAGATTTAAATGCTGTACCACGCCCTTCTAAAAAAGAGGAACGCATTATTGCATTTATGGTAAATTTCGGAAAAAAATTACATCTCGATACTTTTGTTGATAGCGTAGGAAATGTTATTATAAAAAAAACAGCTACGGCAGGATTTGAAAATAGAAAAACCGTAATTCTTCAGAGCCATTTAGATATGGTTCATCAAAAAAATAATGAAACCAATTTCGATTTTGAAACTGAGGGCATAAAAATGAGGGTTGATGGAGATTGGGTAACCGCAAAAGGAACCACATTAGGTGCAGACAATGGTCTTGGAGTTGCTGCAATTATGGCAATATTAGCCTCTAAAACAATAGAACACCCGAATTTAGAAGCTCTTTTTACTATTGATGAAGAAACTGGCATGACTGGTGCAATGGGCTTAAGAGCGAATATTTTAGAAGGAAGTATTTTGTTAAATTTAGATACTGAAGAAGATGATGAAATTGGCATGGGTTGCGCTGGAGGTATAGATATTACAGCTCAAAAAAACTATAAAGAAGAAGATACTCCAAAAGAAAGTGTTGCCATTACTATAACTGTAAAAGGTTTAAACGGCGGTCATTCTGGCATGGACATTCACAGAGGACTTGGAAATGCTAATAAGATAATGAATCGAATCCTATACAATAGTGCTATAAAATTTGATGCAAGTATTGCAGAAGTAATAGGTGGTGGTTTACGCAATGCTATACCAAGAGAAAGTACTGCAATAATAATTTTGCATAGCTCTCTTAAAGATTCTTTCTTAAGTGAAACAACTTTACTCATAAAAAAAATAAAAGAAGAATTAATAGTTGTAGAAAAAAACCTTACCATAGAATTAGAAGAAACTGAACTTCCCAAAAAAACTCTAAACAAGGTAACTCAAAATGAGTTTTTAAAAGCTGTATACGCAGCATTAAATGGTGTTTTTAAAATGAGCACTACTATTAAAGACCTAGTAGAAACCTCAAATAATATTGCCAACATTACAGCAAAAGAAGGAACTATAAAAATTGGATGTCTTACTAGGTCATCATCTGAAAGCAGTAAGTTTGACTTGGCTAACTCTATAAAATCTGCCTTTGAACTTGCTGGTTTTGAAGTATCTTTAACTGGTAATTATCCTGGATGGGAACCAAATATTAATTCAGAAATTTTAGCAATTACTGCAGATTTGTATGAGAAAATAAATGGAAAAAAAGCAAAAGTAGCTGCCTGTCATGCTGGTTTAGAATGTGGTATTTTAGGAAAAAACTACCCAAAAGTAGATATGGTTTCTTTTGGGCCAACCATTAGAGGCGCTCACTCGCCAGATGAAAAAGCAAGCATTTCATCCACTCAAAAATTTTGGAAATTCTTACAAGAAATATTAAAAAATATTCCAGAAAAACAATAGCGATTATAAGATACGAAACTGATATATAAACATGCATTTACTTGATCCTAAATCTTTAAAAAGCACTATAAAATAGGCACTAGAGTTTAGAGTCATTTATTTATTTTTTTATAACTTTGTTAACATCTTTCGTTTTTAAACATCATAAAAAAACGTAATTTTACGAGAATATTAATTCAATCGATTTTATGGGGAAAATTATTGCAATTGCAAATCAAAAAGGAGGTGTTGGTAAAACGACTACGAGTGTTAATTTAGCTGCCTCTTTGGGTGTTCTAGAAAAAAAAGTTTTGATTATTGATGCAGACCCCCAAGCAAATGCATCATCTGGATTAGGACTTGATGTAGACACTGTAGAAGGTGGTACTTACCATGTTTTAGAACACACACTTTCTACCAAAGAAGCTATTGTTAAAACAAGCTCACCCAATGTAGATATTATACCTGCACATATAGACTTAGTTGCAATAGAAATAGAGCTTGTAGACAAAGATGAAAGAGAATATATGCTTCAAAAAGCGCTAGTCGATATTAAAAAGGAATACGATTTTATTATTATAGATTGTGCACCATCATTGGGTCTTATCACACTAAATTCTTTGGTTGCTGCAGATGCCGTAATAATACCTATTCAGTGTGAATATTTTGCTTTAGAAGGACTTGGTAAACTACTAAATACAGTAAAAAGTGTTCAGAAAATACACAATCCTAATTTAGAGATTGAGGGATTGCTACTTACCATGTTCGACTCTAGGCTTCGTCTATCTAATCAAGTAGTTGATGAAGTAAGAAAGCACTTTAGCTCGATGGTTTTTAATACTATTATTAGAAGAAATACACGTTTAGGAGAAGCCCCAAGTTACGGAGAAAGTATTATTGCATACGATGCAACAAGCAAAGGTGCTGTAAATTACTTAAATTTGGCGCAAGAATTACTTAAAAAGAACTCATAATGGCAAAAGCAACAAAAAAACAAGCTTTAGGAAGAGGATTGTCTGCTTTATTAAAAGAAACTCCTAACATTAATTCTGCAAATGACAAGAATGCAGATAAATTGGTAGGTAATATCTTAGAAATAGAATTAGACTCTATAGAGGTAAATCCATATCAACCAAGAACCTATTTTGATGAGGAAGCCTTACGCGAATTGGCAAGTTCTATAAAAGAATTAGGAGTAATTCAACCAATTACAGTTCGAAAACTTCCTGGCAATACTTTTCAATTAGTTTCTGGAGAAAGAAGGTTTAGAGCCTCTAAACTTATAGGAAATAAAACTGTACCAGCATATATAAGGCTAGCCAATGACCAAGAAATGCTAGAGATGGCCTTGGTAGAAAATATTCAACGAAAAAATTTAGACCCTATAGAAGTAGCTCTTTCATACCAGCGTTTAATAGACGAAATACAACTTACGCAAGAAGATTTAAGCATTCGTGTTGGTAAAAAGCGCTCTACAGTTACTAACTATTTACGTTTGCTAAAATTAGATCCAATTTTACAAACAGGCATGCGAGATGGTTTTATTTCGATGGGGCATGGTAGAGCAATGATTAATGTTGATAATACAGAAGATCAACTGGCTATCTATGAGAAAATACTACGCGACAAACTATCTGTAAGACAGACAGAAGATTTGGTTAAAAATCTAAAATCTGGAACAGTTACAAAAGCAAAGAAAAAGCCTGTACCTAGTTTTGTTAAAAATAATATTAAAGATTTAAGTAGCTTTTTTGGCAATAAAGTTGCAGTAACAGTTGGTAGTAATGGTAAAGGAAAAATATCTATTCCGTTTACTTCAGAAGAAGACTTTCATCGAATAAAAAAATTATTAGAATAATTGTCTTTCATAAAAAATATATCCATTTTCTTTGGTCTTTTACTATCCATGTCGCTTTATTCTCAGAAAGATAGCACTGCAATAAAAGACATCAATATAAAAGAAACATTTGTTCAGGAAGGTTTGTACGAGCCTCTAAAACCTGCTAAAGCAGCATTTTATGCAGCAATACTTCCTGGTATGGGGCAAATTTATAACAAGAAGTATTGGAAAGCTCCGATTGTATGGGCTGCATTGGCAATACCTACTTATTACTATCAAATAAATAATAGTCAATATAAAAGATATAGAACAGCTTACAGACTTCGAAAAGCCGGATTTCAAGATGAATTTACATATAATTCTGGAAATACAAATGTATCTTTAGAAACGCTTGAACGAGCGCAAAGACAATTAAAAGAAAATAGAGATATGTCTTTATTATCTGGAGTAATATTATACATTTTACAAATTGTAGAAGCGAGTGTTAATGCTCATTTACTACAATTTAATACCGATGATAATTTATCATTTAAGCCTACAATTCTTCAAAACCCTATTCGTTTAGATGCTCCAAAAGTAGGTCTCACCATAAAATACACTTTTTAATATGAAAATTGCTTTATTAGGCTACGGAAGGATGGGAAAAGAAATAGAAAAAATAGCTATTTCTAGAGGTCATGAAATTGTAATTAGAAAAGAGGTTAATGATATTATAGATATTAGTTTAGCAGATGTGGCCATAGATTTTAGTGTTCCGAATGCAGCATTTGGTAACATTAGCAATTGCATAAACCATAATATACCTGTTATTTCTGGAACTACTGGTTGGTTAGATAAATTCGACGAGGCGGTTTCATTATGCAATGAAAAAAAAGGAGCTTTTATATATGCTTCTAACTTTAGTTTGGGTGTAAATATTTTTTTCGAACTTAATAAACAATTGGCAAAAATGATGAAGTCTGTTGAAGATTATACTATTTCTATGGAAGAAATTCATCATACCAAAAAGTTAGATGCGCCAAGCGGAACAGCAATTACTTTAGCAGAAGGAATTATTGAAAATTCTGATAAAGAAAACTGGGAATTAGGAAATAAATCCTCTGAAAAAAATATACCTATTGAAGCTAAAAGAATACCAGATGTACCCGGTACACACACTGTTTGGTACAAATCTTTGGTTGATGAAATAGAAATTAAACATACAGCACATAATAGACAAGGTTTTGCCCTGGGTGCTGTTGTTGCTGCAGAATGGATTTTAGGTAAAACAGGTATTTTTACTATGAAAGATGTGTTAAACATTCGTTAACCATCGTAACAAATAGCAACATTTTGCTACCTATAAACACAAAAAACTCCTTTACAAACTAGAAAATATATATTATGAATTTCACAGAATGGTTTCTCTTTTTTTTAATAGTTCAGGTGCTTCATTTTTTTGGAACCTGGAAATTATATAAAAAAGCAGGTAGAAAGGCTTGGGAAGCAGCAATTCCAATTTATAATGGTATTGTTTTAATGCAGATTATTAAGCGTCCGAAATGGTGGATTATACTACTTTTTATTCCTGTAGTAAACCTATTAATGTTTCCTGTAATTTGGATAGAAACTATAAGGTCTTTTGGCTATTATAAAAAAATTGATTCCTTGTTAGTTATTATTTCGCTAGGTCTTTATATTTTTTACATTAATTATGCTTCAGAAAACTCATACAATAGCAATAGAAGTTTAAAACCTAGGTCGGAATTTGGTGAATGGGTTAGCTCAATAACATTTGCAATAATTGCTGCAACTTTAGTGCACACTTATTTTATGCAACCTTTTACCATACCTACTTCTTCTTTAGAAAAATCGTTATTAATTGGTGATTATCTTTTTGTAAGTAAGTTTCATTATGGCGCTAGAGTTCCATCGACAGTTGTTGCAGCACCAATGGTGCATGATTCTTTACCCTTTACAGGCACTGCTTCTTACCTAAAAAAGCCTCAACTACCTTACACTAGATTACCTGGCTTACAAAAAATAAAAAATAATGATATTGTTTGTTTTAACTGGCCAGCAGACTCTTTGGCTACAATGTGGGGAGATACTTCTGGAAAATTCACTTACAAACCAGTAGATAAAAAAACCAATTATGTAAAAAGGTGTGTTGGAATTGCCGGTGATACTTTAGAAATAAGAAATGGTTATGTGTTTATTAATGGAAAAAAGAATGAATTGCCAGACCGAGCAAAAATTCAATTTTATTATACCTACGAGTCTAAAACTCCGATTGACAGAAATACATTTCCAAAATTTTTAATAGATAAAGAAAGAACTGGTGTATACAAAATACTCTCAGAATACTGGAACAATCCGAAAGTGCAAAGTGCAATTAAAGAGAATGGATATTTAACTAAAATTGGTAGTGATTCATTATATACAGAAGTTGCAGGTGGTATAAATCCTGATTTTGCAAGACGTTTAAAAATAGTAAATGTTGCTAATAAAATAAACATCAATTTAACTGCAGAAGAAGTAACGCGACTCGAAAAACACAGTAATACAGTATCTGTAAAAAAAGTTAATTATGCTGCTGATGTAGCTATTTTTCCTCATGTAGAAAAATTGGGTTGGAGTCAGGACAACTATGGTCCTATTTATATACCAAAAGCTGGTGCAACTGTAAAGATTGATAATGAAAACCTTCCTTTCTACGAGCAAATTATAAAAAATTACGAGAATAATAGTTTAACAGTTGTTGGAAATGATATTTTTATCAACGGAGAAAAAACAACTTCTTACACCTTTAAACAAGATTATTATTGGTTAATGGGAGATAACAGACACAACTCTTTAGATGCAAGATATTGGGGGTTTGTACCTTTCGATCATGTTTTAGGAAAGCCAGTAATGATTTGGTTCAGCTGGGATGCAAATGCTCCTAGTTTTGGAGAAAAAATAAAGTCAATTCGTTGGGATAGAATGTTTACAACAGTTGGTGGAGATGGAGAACCTGTTTCGTATAGGTATGTTGTTTTTGTACTTATAGCAGCATATATTGGTTATAGCTTTTTTAAATCAAAAAAGAAGCGTGTAAAATAGTTGCTAACCATTATGGTGTAATAACCTTACAAACTAAAAATTTATCATCTAATACAATTTTATGCCGTTATTTATACCGACATACTTTTCTCCTATTTCTCAGTATTCTGAAATTTACAAACAATCGAAAATAGTTTTTGAGGTAGAAGATAATTATCAGAAACAAAGTTATAGAAATAGATGTTACATTTTTAACACAAATGGCAAACAATTGTTAAATATTCCCGTTAAACACCCAAAAAAAGAATTACGAAAAAAAACAAAAGATGCGCTTGTAGAAAACGCGACTCCTTGGCAAGACCAGCATTTAAAATCTTTAAAAACTGCCTATAGAAATTCTCCTTTTTTTGAGTTTTATATAGATGATTTGATGCCAATTTTCGAGAAAAAATACACGTACTTGCAAGAAGTAAATATAGATACTTTTCTATTTATTAATGATGCCTTGCAATTAGAAGTACCCTTTACCAAAACAAATAGCTTCATAGAAAATTTTGGAGATAACGATTATAGAAATTTTGCCTCAGCAAAGAATCATCCAGAAGTATCACCTAAAAAATACATCCAAATGTTTGATGATAAGCATGGTTTTATTCCAAATTTATCCATTTTAGACCTGCTTTTTATGGAAGGTCCAAATGCTATAAGCTTTTTATAAAATCGGTACCAATGGTTACGCATCAATTTATTATTCACTATGGGTTACATTTTGTGGCCCCTTTACTAATTTCTTTAATTTTCTTTAAACCGAAATGGAAAGTAGTATATTTCATTTTTCTGGCATCTATGCTAGTAGATGCAGACCATTTATTAGCAAACCCGATATTTGATAAAAACCGATGTAGCATTAACTTTCATCCGCTACATTCTTACACAGCAATTGGCTTTTATACATTAGGGTTGTTTTACAAAAAAACAAGAATACTATGCATTGCATTGCTTTTTCATATGTTTACAGATGCTGTAGATTGTTACTTGTAAAATCTTTTTAAAAGCGCACCAAACTCGTTAGATATTTTTAGTTTTATCATTAAAAAAACATACAGTATTGTAATTAAAATACATTTTAAAAAGATGTTTATTATTGGCGAAATAGAAAAACCTTTAATCTGGATTATAGGAGTATTAAAATCCCAAAAGTAAAAACTAACAAATAATATGGTAATAATAAACACCAACTTAAAAGACTTTGGTGTAAATGGTGTTATTGAAAACTTTGTATTTACAAACCACAATTTAAAGGTGTTAAAAAGAATAATAGTTATAAGTGTAGCTAAAGCCAAACCATCGGTACCAAACCCTAGATTAAAGTAAAATAATGTATTCAAAAAATAGACGGTTACAGACATACCAACTGCAATTGGTAATGTAATTTTATAAAAAGTAGAATTGTTTATGATTGCGCCATTACTCCCTAAAAACATGGTATATAATTTTGCTAATGAAATCATTAAAACAACATATTCGCCACCAGCATAACCTTTATCTGGCATCAATTTAAACAACTCACTAACTCCGCAATTTACCAATAGAAAAAACAAACCACCTACAAGCAATAAATTTATAGAACTTTTCTTATAGAGGTTTTCTACTTCTTTTGTATTAAATTCATTTAAAGATTTAGAGGTTAAAGGTTGTAAAATTTGAGTCATTGCTCTACTTGGCGCTTCAATAAAAGAGCCTATAAAAACAGCTACTGCATAATAGGCGGCTTTCTCTATAGGATCTTTTCCTGGAATCATAATTTTATCAATATCTAATAAAATTGCTCCTGCACTACCTGCTAAAATAATATAACCAGAATACTTAATTATTTCTAAAATATTATCTGGTAACTTAAAATAAAACTTAGGTAAATACATCGAAAAAGCGTAAAACATCATTACAAAAGCTCTAATAATGTAAGCTATTGTTAGATAATAAATAAACTCTTGCTTTGTTATAAACTCAAAAAATACAGCAAGTAGTAAAATCATTACCACTACTCTATTCCATAATTCTTTTAAGATATTCCCAAAAACGGTTTGAAGTTGCACTTTAGTCCAAGAATAAAAAAGCTCGAAATATGCACACGCTACAGCAATTAAATAAATATAAAAAGTATAATTTTCGATGATTGCATTTTCTTTAGCTACTTTACTCATAATCCACTCATGAAAAAAATCCCAAAAGAAACCAATAGGTAATGCAATGAGGAGTGGTAAAAAAATTACGGAAGACAAAAATTTATCTTTCTGCTCTTTTGTGGTATAGGACGAGTAAAATTTTACAATTGTGTACTGAATACCAAATGCTGTAAGAGGCATAATTAAATTAGAAGCAGAAAGCAAGAAAGCAACCATTCCATAAAACTCTGACTCTAAAAATCTTGGATAAAAAACAATAGTATTAATACCTCCTATTATAAAAGCACCGTAAATAATTATTGTATTTCTAAACGACTGTTTTAAAACAATACCCATTACCTATATTTGTTTAATAATTTTTGCCAACTGTTTTGTTAGTTCCCTTCTATGAAACTTATCTATATTGATAGTTTCTGACTGTAAACTACCATTTTTGTAGCTCTTGTAAAGCCGAAGAATTGCTGTTGTTAGTTTCTGTTCATTATTAAAATCTACCACAATTCCGGCATTTGTATTTTTAAGAATTTCACTCAAGTCACTTTCTTCTGGTCCGATGGCTAAAATAGGTCTTTTTGAAGTTAAATACTCAAATAATTTACCTGTTAATATTCCTTTATTATTTGGCACATTCGGAATCAATAATAGCAATACTTGAGATTCTTTCTGAAACTTTACTGCTTTGTCATGTGAAACATAATCTACAAACTGAGTATTTTCTGTTAAATTATTTACGTTAATTTCTTCTTTTACTTCATTGGCAATATCTCCAATAAATTGGATTTGTAAATCTTTTTTAAAGGTATCATTTTCATCAGAAATATGTTTTAAAACTTTAAAAAGAATTGTAGGATTGCTCTGTTTTGGTAACAAACCAATGTAAGAAATAGTAAATTTTTTGGAAACTTGAACAGCTTCATTTTCTAAAACTTCATCATCGTAACCATTTGTAATTACAGCAACATTTTTTGCTGTTTCTAGAAACGTTCTTTTTAATGAATTGCTAACTGTTACAATATAATCTGCAGAGCTTAACACAGATTTTTCGAGTTTTAAATTTCTTTTTTTAGCAAAAAGTGTCTGACTAAATTCTTTGTTATAGTAAATGTTTGTCCAAGGATCTCTAAAATCTGCAATCCATTTCACAGGTATTTTTTGTTTGATTTTTTGAGCAATTAAATGCATGCTATGTGGTGGTCCAGTAGAAATAATTACCTCAACATCATTCTCTTTTATGTACTTACATAAAAAATTAACAGAAGGCTTAACCCAAAAAACTTTTGCGTCTGGTACAAAAAAGTTACCCCTTATAAACGAAAGAAATTTATTGTTTGTAGCAGAAGAAACACCTTGTTGCTTTTTATTTTTTTTCCAAAAAAACAAGTTTATTGGGTTCCAAATAGGCTGTTTTAAAACCTCTACATTATCTGGAATTTCTTTTAAAAGAGATTCGTCTAACTTTGGAAAATCTATAGTGTCTGGAGTATAAACTATTGGTGTAATATTAAAATCTTGCAAATACTTTACAAATTTTAACCATCTTTGCACACCAGAACCGCCTGCAGGAGGCCAATAATATGTTATTATTAAAACTTTCAAATTTTATAAATTATCGTATAAATGTAGTAGTTTTTTTGATGTTTCTTCCCAACAAAACTCACGTTGTACAAATTGCTTTCCGTTCTCTCCTAGTTCTACTCTAAGGTTGGCATTATTATAAAGTGTTAACATTTGAGTTGTAAAACTTTTTACATTTTTTGCTTCATGAACTAAACCACAATTGTTTTTTTCTACAAGTTTTTTTTGTGCAGTCGCATTACTTACTAATAGTGGTTTGCCAAAACTCATGTACTGAAAAATTTTATTGGCGTACGCAACATCATGCTGAAGATTTCTATGCAATGGAGAAATACATACTGAACTTGCTAAAATATAAGACTGAAAAAGTGATACGTCTTGCCACCCCTCAAAATCTACATAATCTTGAATACTTAATGCTTTTACTTGGGCTTTTAAAACAGGGTCTGTAGTATTTTTTCCTACAATTACTAATTTTATTTCCGGAATAGTATTCTTTAATACCACAATACTTTCTATAGCTGTTTGTAAACCTCGCCTAAGATGAGTATCTCCCAAATATAAGACTACAAAATTGTTTTCGTATTTAGTTACAATTTGTTTGTCTATAGAATAATTCTCAAAAAAAGAGGTTCGAATGGTATTGGGTACTAGCACAAAATCATCTTTTTTATGTGGAACTCTTTCTTCTAATGTTTTTATAAATTCTGGAGAAACGGTAATTATACGTGTTGCCTTTTCTATAAAATCGTGCTCTTTACGTTTCCATGTCTTTGGAGATATTATATATTTTCCAGGAAACTTCTGTAAATGAGGATATAATTTCATAACCTCTGGTAAATTGTCATGTAAATCCAATACAACGGGTAATTTGTATTTTTTATTCGTCTTAAAAACTGCCTCTGCAATACGAATATCATGAACATGTAAAACCTCTACCTTTGTACGTTGTATAAACTTTTTAATTTTTTGTTGCATTAAAATAGTATACAAAGGTATGGTATATGCCAACGCAGAAAGTTTGTATTCTAATAAGTTAGAAGAATATCTTTGTACATATATTCCGTTTAACAGCTCTTCACTTTTTTCATCTTTGTAAGTTAAACAAAATAAAAAAACCTCATGACCGCTTTTCACCAGAGAAACTGCCTCATTTTCTACCCTTGGATCTGGAGGAAAGGGTGCATCTAAAATCATGCCTATTTTCATGATTTTATAAAGCTCATTTTCTTATCGTAAAAAAACCATCCAAAAGCAACTAAAAGAATTATTGCATAAGATGACAATGAAATAATTTTTCCTTGCTGAATAACTTTTGGCTCATACTTAAACACAATTGTATGATTTCCAGCAGGAACTTCCATTCCCCTTAAAACATAATTTACATTATAATGTGGCACCAATTTATCGTTTAAATATGCATTCCAACCATCTTCGTAAAAAATTTCTGAAAAAACAGCAAACTGTTTTTGTGCTGTTTTAGCATGATATACAAGAGAAGTTACCTTGTATTCTTGTAATGAAATAGTTGCTGTTGAGTCTGTATTTACTTGAGTAGTAATATTTATTTTTTCTGCGTCTGACATTGAAATAACTGCTGCCTTTTTTGTGTTTAAAGAGTCTAATGCCAATATCTCTTCATTAGCATTTTTAGCAACTACAAAATTATTTACAAACCAAGCATTTCCATTTGCATTGATATTAAGTTGAGCTTGAGGATTACCTTTATCATCAGGAACAATAAAATACTTTGTATTTAGCATGTTTAAAACTTGCATATTGTTTTTAGCTATTTGATACTCGAATAACTCTTGGTATCTACCAATTTTTGCTGCGTGATAACCTCCTATCGATTGATGAAAA
This sequence comes from Polaribacter tangerinus, assembly GCF_038024095.1. NCBI lineage: Bacteria > Pseudomonadati > Bacteroidota > Flavobacteriia > Flavobacteriales > Flavobacteriaceae > Polaribacter > Polaribacter tangerinus. Next base: position 676,799 of record NZ_CP150668.1, read on the forward strand.
TACGAAGTACTTCCATCATTCATAATATCTGTAGTAAAATTAGCTACTCGATAATGGGTTGTATCTTGTACTATTTGTTTGTCTGCCTCTGAAGCTACAAAAGGTTGCTCTATGTTTCTTGCTTTCTTAAAATCGTCTTTGTTAACATACTTTTTATTTACACTAACCAAATCGAAAATTATAAAAACAAATAGTGCTAAGGCTACAAAAATTTCTTTCAATTTATTTTGTAACATTAACCATAAAACTGCTGCTACAGAAAATGTTAAAAGAATTGAACGAACAGCATCTGAAAATAGCATATCTTTTCTATCTGCAATTACGGCATCTAAAAACCCCGGTATTTCTGTATATTGCTGTGAATCTCTTAATCCTGAAAATGTTCCGAATAAATGTGCCAAACAGAAACCTGCAACTATAAAACCTACAAAAGTAAGCACTGCTTTTTTTAAAGCCACTTGCTTGATTTCTTTAGTTATTTTAGAAGAGAAAAACTCTTTTAGCCCGAGCGCTGCTAAAATTGGAACACAAAACTCGGCAATTACCTGAATAGAAGATACTGCTCTGAACTTATTGTAAAGCGGAACATAATCTATAAAAAAATTAGTGACAATCTCAAAGTTTCTACCCCAACTTAAAATTATTGAAAACACTGTTGCAGCCAATAACCACTGCTTTAAAGGTCCTTTGACTAAGAATAATGCAATAAAAAAAAGAAAAACAACAACTGCTCCTATATACGCAGGAGCTTCTATGTAGGTTTGATCTCCCCAATAAGTAAGTACTTGTTTTGAGTAATCGTCTGCTACTTTTCTGCCAGCTTTGGCTGAGATAAAACGATGGAAATTGGAAGTATTATCTAATTCCTCTAAAGTTCCACCACCCATAAAACGAGGTATAAATAGGTTAAAAGTTTCTAATTTGGCATAACTATATTCTGTAATATAGGCTTTATCCAATCCTTTTGTTGCTTCTTTCTGTGAGCCATCAATAGCTATTGTTAATTCAGATTTCCCTCTAGTAGACTTATCTGCATACTCTTTCATTGCCATTAATCTAGGTGCATTTGCACCAACTCCTAAAAGTACCGCAGCAATTATAATTACTGCTTGTTTGGCAAAAATTGAAAACTGTTCTTTTTTTAGGGCATCAACAAACTTTACAATACCAAGAATTAATAAACAAAACCCTAAATAATAGGTCATTTGAGGGTGATTGGTATAAATTTCTAACGCCATTGCTAGTGCTGTAACTGTAAAACCGAGTATATATTTTCTTTCAAATATCCATAAAACTCCGGCTGTTACCAATGGCATGTATGCTATTGCATGTGCTTTGGCATTATGACCTGCACCAAAAATAATAATTAAGTACGTAGAAAAACCAAAGGCAACAGATCCTAAAATTGCTATTCTCCAAGGTATTTTTAACGCCATCATTAAAATAAAAAAGCTAAAAAAATACAGAAAAGTATAATCTGCTGGTCTTGGTAAAAAGCGTAAAAGTTGGTCTAAACTTCTAACAAAATCATTCGGATAATAAGCACTTATTTGGTAAGCTGGCATCCCGCTAAATGAGGCACCTGTCCAGTATGGCTCTGCATTGTTTTCGCCTCTATAATCATTAATTTCTTTTACCATTCCTCGAAACTGAGTAATGTCTGATTGTTGTAACTTTTGCCCCTTTAATACGGGGTGAAAATAAATGATAGAAGCCAAAACGAAAACAGAAATGGCTATTAAATAGGGAACTATTTTAGAAAATTTCAATGTATTATTTTTTTGATTGATTTATTTTTTTAATGATAAACTAGTCTATTTCTTCAAAATCTACATATTCTCCTACAGTCTTTTTACTAGCAGATTGGCTATGAGTTGGTTTTTTATCTATAATTGTTTGTCCTTCTTTTACAGTATCTTCTTTCTTCGAATGATTTTGATATTGTTGTGCAGCTTTCTTCTGAATTGTTTCTGCAGCTTTTTTCATTAAAAAAGGAGCAAAAAGTCTTGCCAAAAACTTAAAGCCATAATAGAAAAGTAATAAGTAAAAAATAGTTTTTAATAGTCCTGCAAACATAACTTCATTTATAATAACAATCAAAAATAACAATTTGAACACAATTGAAGCGTTCTGAATCTATAAAACTTTCTTAAACCTAAAAAAGTATTTAATGACTTTAAAAAACAGCATTTTTAACCTATGTTTGTAATATGAGTTTACAAAAAATTGTAAATTACTTTTTAGAATTATGACACTGAGAATCTCCGCACTCTTTTGGGTGTTTTTATGGCTACATTTTACTGCCGTTTATGGGCAATATACAGATGTTATAAACTCTAATAAACCTGGTTTTTCCGAAAGTCCGTATAGTGTAGGTTCTGGTGTGTATCAGTTTGAAAGTAATCTTTTTTACAAGAAAACAAACATCACCCCCACTTTTTCTACGCCCGAGTCTTTAGGAATAGACTTCTTATTTAGAACTAGTTTTTTTCTAGAAAAGTTAGAACTAAATGCACAGCTAACCTATCAGCAGGATGAAATTGCATTTAAAAATATTTTTACATCATCTTACAATACCAACGGATTTAGTCGTATGACTGTTGGTGCAAAGTACCTTTTATATCAGCAAAAATATGAAGACAAATCAAAAGAAGTTCGAAGTTGGAAAAGAAGGAACGCCTTTGACAAAAAACGTTTAATTCCTTCTGTAGCAATTTATTTGGGCTTAAACACAGACGCTGTAAATTCTGTATACAAAAAAGGAAAAATGAGCCCCAAAGTTGGGGTACTTCTTCAAAATAATTTGACAACTAATTTTAATATAATTACCAACTTTTACTACGATAACATTGGCACCAAGTTTGAAGAATTCTCTTATATTATCACTGCAACACATAATTTTGGAAATCAATGGTCTGCTTTTTTTGAAAATCAGACTGTTTATTTAACACCACAAACAAATAGTAATTTAGGCCTAGGTTTTGCATATTTATTTCATAGAAATTTACAAATAAATACTGCTGCAAGACTTATTTACGAAGGAGTTTCTCAAGGATATTACGTTGGTTTGGGTGCTTCGTACAGAATAGACCACTACAAAGATTCTTTTATAGAACTTAATGCTGCCGGAAAGCCTTTAAAAGACACACCTATAAGTAGATATAACAAAAGGCAGAACAGTTTTTTTAATCGTCTTTTTAGTATTTTTAAGAAAAAAGGGACCACAAACAGAAAAAGACCAACAAGAACAAGAAAATCTACATCAAAAAGAAAAAAAGGAGGCTTTTTAGGGCTTTTTAAAAAAAAGAATTAAAATGAATCGTGCTTAAAAAAGCTAGAAAAAGAGATAAAGAAACAAAACAACGAATAAACGTTTTCAGTAATGATTACTCTGAAAGAAATAACCACCGAAAAGGAAATGAAACAGTTTGTGTTATTTCCCTTTTCGCTCTATAAAAATAATAGCTATTGGGTACCTCCCATTATTAAAGATGAGGTTGATAATTTTAATCCGAAGAAAAACCCTGTTTTTAAAAATGCAACTGCACAATTTTTTGTTGCCTTAAAAAACGGACAAATTGTTGGAAGAATTGCAGCAATAATAAACTGGTATGAAGTTGAAAAGCAACTCATAAAAAAAATGCGCTTTGGCTGGTTTGATGTAATTGATGATATTGAAGTAACTAAAATTCTTTTAGAGAAAGTTAAAGAAATAGGCAAAAAAAATAATCTAACCTTTTTAGAAGGTCCTGTTGGGTTTAATAACCTAGATAAAACTGGTGTTTTAATTGATGGTTTTAATCATATTGGCACTATGATTACCTGGTATAATTTTCCTTACTACAAAGATCATTTAGAACAATTGGGCTTCGTAAAAGAAAAAGAATATCTTGAGAGTAAGTTTAGTTTTAAAAATGTAGATGCTGTTTACTATGATAGGGTTAGTAAAATAATTCAGAAACGTTTTCAGTTAAAACCATTAGACTTTACACGTACAAAAGAGATAATGCCGTATGTAGATGAAATGTTTAAGGTATTTGATAAATCATACTCAAAACTATCTACCTATGTACCTATATCTGATGCTCAAATAGCTTTTTTTAAGAAAAAGTATATTTCGTTTATAAATCCCGAATACATAAAATTTGTAGTTGATAAAAACCATAAATTAATAGCATTTGCAATTGTAATGCCTTCGTTTTCGGAAGCCTTGCAAAAGGCAAAAGGCAAATTGTTTCCGTTTGGCTTGTTTCATTTACTAAAGGCACGAAAACATGCCCAAGATGTTACTTTTTATTTGATTGGTGTAACTCCAGAATATCAAAACAAGGGTGTACACGCAATTATTTTTGATCAATATACTAAAACTTTTACACCATTAGGCATCAAAAACTGTATAAGAACTCCCGAGCTAGAAGACAATCTTGCCATTAAAAAGTTATGGGAAAATTTTAACCCACAAACTCATAAAAAACGTAGAACTTACCGTAAAAACATAGATTAACAAATTATTTTTCAATCTTTTAGAAAAAGATAAAGTTAAAACTTATTTAAAATAACTTGCTTAATTTTGATTTTTTACCAAACAGATAGAATCTTTAAAATATGCAGCTATTCTACAATAAAGACATTTCTAACGAAACCAAAGAAATTACTTTCGACAAAGTTGAAAGTAGACATATTGTGCGTGTTTTAAGGAAAAAAGAAGGAGATGTTTTAAAAATAACCAATGGTAAGGGCTTTTTGTTTGATGCTGCAATTAGTTTTGCCAACGATAAAAGGTGTTCAGCTAATATTATTCATGTTGAAAAAAAACCAAAACCTTGGCAGTATTACTTACATATTGCTATTGCTCCTACAAAAAATAACGACAGAATAGAATGGTTTTTGGAAAAAGCTACAGAAATTGGTATTGATGAAATTACACCCATTATTTGCCAAAATTCTGAACGCAGAGTTGTAAAATTAGAGCGTTTTGAAAAGATTATACAATCTGCCATGAAACAATCTTTAAAATTTACCTTACCTAAACTGAATAATCCCATAAAATTTAATGATTTTATTAAAAAAGATTTTGATGGACAAATTTGTATTGCCCATTGCGAAGACCATCAAAAAAACCATTTAAAATCTGTTATACAACCTTTGGAAAAAACAACTGTTTTAATTGGGCCAGAGGGCGATTTTTCTGTTGATGAAATAAAAAAAGCCTTAGATAAAAAATTCATTCCTATTTCTTTAGGCGAAAGTAGGCTAAGAACAGAAACTGCTGGTTTAGTTGCTGTCAATTTGGTGTCTTTTGTAAATGAATAAATCATCATTTATTCCTGCACAACCAGTAACACAAACTAATTTACCAAAACACTAAAAAATCTATTGTTAAAAAAGTAATTTCTTTAACTAGCCATTTAAGACCTCTTTAGTTATTAATTATTTATTACTATTGGAATTTATCTTGAGCGAATACTAAAAGCATAAATGATATTTAGGATGAAGGAATTTTATTTTTAGAGTTAAAAATTCTTTAACTGATTTCAATGCTAACAAAAAATAAACTATCGGTTTTCCTGTAAGATTAAAATATTTTTTTTTACACAAAGAAGAACTTCGAAATTCGGATAAATCAAATTTAAATTTAAACTCTTTAATTAACAGTTATTCAGTAAATACAGTCTTTCAAAAAAGTGTCAAAATATTAAAATTTGATACTTTAAAATTTGTTTTATGGTAGAAAAAATTTTTTAACCCTTTTTTCTTATTCAACTAAGGTTTATAAAAACTTAACATTTCAAAATTATATAAAACTACTCTAAAAAGTAATCTGAAATTTTTAAAAAAAAGTCCAAAATTTCTAAAACACCAAAACACTTTAATTTCCAAACACCTAAAATCTAGCAAGTTAAAAAACAAATGAGTCCAGAATTCTTCAAAACAAGAAATTCTGGACTCCCAAAATTTATTTTCTAACTAAATTTAAACCATACAAACTCTAAACCCAATTATTATGAAAAAACAAATAATTAAAATTTGCTTAATTTTTATAACAACTTTATTTTTAAGTTGTTCAGAAAATGACAATTTAATAACAACAGTTACAGAAGCTAAACTACCACCAATAACCCAAACAGGAGAAGACACTTTTGGTTGCCTTATTAATGGCACTGTTTTTATACCAAAAGATAAAACAGGCTATACACCTCCTGGTGGTGGAACACCAAAAGGAATAGAAATTTTAGGTGATAACTCTGTTTTTGTAATACAGGCAAGAAATTATATTAACACTGCTATATATATATATATATATATATTCCAGAAAATTTACCAGAACAAAAAACATATGTTTTTGATGAAAGCCCTGGAGTAAGTTATGGATTAAACTCTCCAGATTACGCTCATATATTTTGTATCATAAATAATAAAAAATATTTGAGTTTTGAGGATTCTGGTTTAATAGATTTTACAAAAGCAAATTTTGATAACAAAATCTACGCAGGCATTTTTAATGTAAAATTAAGAAATCAAGATAACCCTGAAGAATTTATTGAAATTAAGGATGGTAGATTTGATATTAACCTTATTACCATAGATAATTAAACAAATTAGTTGCTACCAACAACTGCTCATAATAATTAAATACCACAAAAACCATTTTACTCGTGCTGAAATTTTTTCAGTATCTAATTTAACACACAAAATTATGAAAAAGATTACATTATGTATGCTTTTAATGTTACTTTCATTACGAGTAAAAGCACAGTTAACTAATAGAAATTTTACAGACGAGGTAGATTACACCCATTATTTGCCAAAATTCTGAACGCAGAGTTGTAAAATTAGAACGTTTTGAAAAGATTATACAATCTGCCATGAAACAATCTTTAAAATTTACCTTACCTAAACTGAATAATCCCATAAAATTTAATGATTTTATTAAAAAAAGATTTTGATGGACAAATTTGTATTGCTCATTGCGAAGACCATCAAAAAAATCATTTAAAATCTGTCATAAAACCTTTAGAAAAAACAACTGTTTTAATTGGGCCAGAGGGCGATTTTTCTGTTGATGAAATAAAAAAAGCCTTAGATAAAAAATTCACTCCTATTTCTTTAGGCGAAAGTAGGCTAAGAACAGAAACTGCTGGTTTAGTTGCTGTCAATTTGGTGTCTTTTGTAAATGAATAAATTACTATATTTATAAAAAATTAGTTTGCAAGTAAAAGAAATTTTTAATCTCTTCCTATTAATAAGTGCCTTACATGGGTTTCTGTTTTATTTTGTTATTCTTTTTTCAAGAAATAAAAAAGACAAAAGTATTGTATTTATAAATTTACTTGTTTTGGTAATGTCCTTAAACAACGCCCAATCATGGATTTTTTCTAGAAACTTTTTTACAAGCTTCTCTTTTTCTGATTATTTACATTTTCCTTGGCATTTTTTAATTGCACCACTTTATTACAGCTTTTTTATTTATTACATAGATATTAAAAAGAAAAGTATCAATTTACTTAAAGTATTTGTACCGTTATTTATTATAATGATTCTAATAAGGATTGTTTTTGTATACTTTTACAGAAATCAAATTAGTGGAGACCATACCGAATTGTTTATAAAATACAATTCCATAGAAGAAATTTTTAGCTTGTTGGTTTCTTTAGGTGTGTATGGATATTCATTTCATATTTTATCTAAAAAAGAAAAATTATTTACCAAAATTTTGGCTTTCGATAATTTAAAATGGATTTATACCTTCTTTAAAATTGGTTTGCTAACCTATATTGTTTGGATTGTTGCACTTTCTATAACTATAACTTTAGATTTTAAAGAAATTGTTTACACATATTTTCCATTAAGAGTATTAACCACCATTTTAATTTATTGGCTGGGTTACCAAGCTATTGTGCAATTGCGTCTTTTAAAAGAAAGAAAAAAATTAAGAAAACAGCTAAATTTTAGTACAATTTCAAAAACGGAAAAAGACTTTGAAAACGAAAAAGATGCACATAAAAAAATATTATTTGATAATATTGAAATAACCCTACAAGAAAAAAAACTATTTACAGCACCTAAATTAAATGCAGAGTTTTTAGCCACTGAACTAGACATAAGTGTTCATAAACTATCTAGTACCATAAAACTATTTTCAGAAAAAAACTTTAACGATTATATAAACGATTTTAGAATTTCACTTGCTAAAGAATTGCTAATTCATAAAGACTATAAAAACTACACAATTACTTCTATCGGTTTAGAATCTGGTTTTAATTCTAAATCTACTTTTTATGCTACTTTTAAAAAACACACAGGTTTTACACCAAGTCAATATCAAAAGAAGTTTTTAACTTTAGAAGAGTAAAGTTGTCCAGAATTTTAAAAATGAGTCCAGAATTTCTAAAAACTTAGAAATTCTGGACTCTTGTTTTTTATTTGATGACTAATTTGGTTGAAAATTAAAATCAATCTTAATTGTGAAAAAATGTATTCTTCTATTAGCTTTAATTATAGGTGGTTATTGTTATTCTCAAACACCACAAAAAGATAGTTTAGACTCTTATGAACTCAAATTAAATGCTGGATATTTAATTGCTGGGTATCCAGAATTAATTTTTGAAAAGACGTTAACGTCAGAAACATCTATAGGAATTTCATTAGCATTTGCAGTTGCAGATAACATTAATGACCAAGAAAACAGATTATTTGATTTTAGTGTAATTCCTTATTATAGAGTGTATTTTGGAGACAAACCTAATGCTGACTTTTTTATAGAAACTAATGCAGCAATTTATTCTCAGAAAAAAAGAGAAGGAAGTTTTTTAAAAAATGAAAAAGAAGGAGGTACAGGTTTTGGTTTAGGCTTTAATGTGGGCAAAAAATATAGAACAAAAAATGGCTGGATTGGAGAATTTTCTTTCGGACTAAGTAGAACCCTCATAAACGCAGACAAAGTAGATTTAATTTATCCTCGAGCAGGAATTATAATTGGTAAAGCCTTTTAAAATGAAAAAAAGTTAATTGTCATTTTATTGTTGATAAATTTTAATCTAATTTCTAAAAAAAAAACAACTTAAACTAAAATCGATTTCATTCGCTATAGGTGGTTTTTAACCAACTTATAAAAAGTATTGGACAAGCATCTGTAAATGGAACTAAATAATATTTGAAAAAGAGAGTAAAATTGTTAAAAACGTTATTAAAATTTTAATGGCGTTTTTTTTATTAGAAATTGTAAATTACTATCTTGCTTTTAAATGTAAAAATGTTAGTTTTAGTAATTTCGGTTTTTATTAGAAATTAAATTTGGAGCTACTTAATTTATGAAGCAAAAATTCTTTTTACTATTTAGTTTTGTATTTTTAAATATAGCTGCACAAGATGTTGCCATTTTAAAATATAATGGAGGTGGAGACTGGTATAGCAACCCAACGGCAATACCTAATTTAGTAGCATTTGCAAATATAAATATTAAAACAAATATTTCTAAAAACCCGAAAACAGTAACAGTTTCGAGTGATGATATTTTTAATTTTCCCCTTATTTTTATGACTGGTCACGGAAACGTATTTTTTAGTGACGATGAGGCAGAAAATCTCAGAAACTATCTAATATCAGGTGGCTTTTTACATATATCAGATAATTATGGATTAGATAAATTTATACGAAGAGAACTAAAAAAAGTGTTTCCAGAATTAGAATTTATTGAAACACCAAGTAATCATCCTATTTACAATCAAACATATAAATTCCCAAACGGGATTCCTAAAATTCATGAGCATAATAAAAAAAATGCACAAGGATTTGGCATTTTTTATGAAGGAAGATTGGTTGTTTTTTATGATTATGAAACCGATTTAAGCGATGGCTGGGAAGATGAAATTATACATAACAACCCGAAAAACATCAGAGAAAAAGCGTTAAAAATGGGAGCTAATATTATTGAATATGCTTTTAAAAACTAACTAATTAGATGACGGATAAAATTGATATAGATGCCATAAAAATAAATTTTGATGAAGGTGGTTTATGGGTACTAAATATTGCAGTAGCCGTAATTATGTTTGGGGTTGCATTAGGAATAAAAATTGATGATTTTAAACGCTTATTTAAAACTCCAAAAATAGTATTTGTAGGTGTTTTATCGCAGTTTATCTTGTTACCTGCCGGAACTTTTTTAGCTATTTTAATTATTGAACCACACCCGAGTTTTGCTTTAGGAATGATAATGATAGCCGCTTGCCCGGGAGGTAATGTTTCTAACTTTTTTAGTAAAATGGCTGGTGGAAATGCCGCTTTATCTGTAAGTTTAACAGCATTGGCAACGCTATTATGTGTTTTTATGACTCCTTTTAATCTGCATTTTTGGGGTAGTCTTTACCAACCAACAAATGCCATTTTAAAAACAGTAGCATTAAACTGGATTCAGTTATTAAAAATTGTAGTTTTAATTTTAGGAATTCCACTTTTTTGCGGAATGTACATAAAGCATAATTACAGCAAAATAGCCTCTAAAATAGAAAAAATTCTAAAGCCACTCTCTATGATGGTTTTTGTTAGTTTAATTATCATTGCTTTTTCCCAAAATTTAAGTGTATTTACAAACTACATCCATCATGTTGCTCTATTGGTTATTGCACACAATATTTTTGCTTTTATTTTAGGGTTTTACACCGCAAAATCTTTTGGGCTAACTATAAAAGATACCAAAACTATTGCTATGGAAACGGGTATTCAAAATGGTGGCTTAGGTTTATTACTAATATTTGGTTTTTTTGATGGTTTAGGTGGCATGGCATTATTAGCCGCTTTTTGGGGTGTTTGGGATATTTTATCCGGAATTATTTTAGCCGCATATTGGGGCAGAAAACCAATACTAAAAGGTAATATTAAAAGTATTTAAATGTTACAAAAAATTTGGTTTCGTGTTGTTTGGTGCTATATAAAAATAGGACTCTTTTTTTACAGCAAAAAAATAACTGTTAATGGGCATGAAAATATTCCGAAAAAAGGAGCCGTTTTATTTGCCGTAAATCATCCAAACGGGCTTATAGACCCACTATTTGTAACAACCACTAATTGCAGACAAAATCATTTTTTAGTAAGGGCGGCATCGTTTAAAAATAAGTTTATAAAGAAAATTCTAGAATCACTATATCTAATGCCAATTTACAGAATTAGAGATGGTATTAAGCAATTGGCCAATAACCAAGAAATATTTAATAAATGTCATCACATACTTAACAAAGGTGAAACTCTAATGATTTTTCCAGAGGGAAGTCATAATAGAAAAAGAACTGTTAGACCTTTAAGTAAAGGATTTACAAGAATTATATTTGGCGCATTAGAAAAAAACAATAATTTAGATATTCAAGTAATACCTGTTGGTATTACCTACCAACACCCTTCGAGTTTTCCAACAAAAGTGAGTATTAACTATGGTAAACCCATTGCAACTAGAAATATATATGTAAACAATAGCCCTGCAAAAGCTATAAATATTTTAAAAAATAATGTAAGTAATCAATTGAAACAGTTATCTGTTCATATACCAGATGATGAAAACTATCAGTCTGTTTTAAACAAATTAACTTCAGCTCAAGTAGATTTTACAGAGGTATCTTTAGTGAATGAAATGATCAAAAACAATCAATTTCCTGCTGAAAAAACAGCTAAAAGAAATAATATAAAATCACTTAAATTTATAATTTTAATAAATAGTTTACTCCCCTATTTACTTTGGAAAAAAATAGCCACTAAAATTGATGAAATTGAATTTATAGATACTTTTCGTTTTAGCATTTTACTTTTTACCTGTAGCATTTTCTATGGACTTCAAGCATATGTAATTTACCTTTTTTGGGGTTTAGAAATAGGCATTTTTTATTTTACTGTTAGTGCTTTTTTAATTTTTATATATGTAAAATTAGCACCAACTAATGCAAAGTTTTTAGACTAAAGTAAATGTTCGTAATTAATAAATAATAGCGTCTTGTATAACCTGCTGAATTTTTGTTCGCATATTACTTTGCACCAACTTTCTATTATCCATGTTTGGGTACACTCTATTCGACAAAAAAACATATACCAAACCTGTGGCAGGATCTGCCCAAGTATAGGTTCCTGTAAAACCAGAATGTCCAAAACTTTGGTTAGACACACATCCGCAGGTTGCTTTCACATCCGGTTTTAATTGTGGTTTATCGAACCCCAAACCTCTACGAACTTTTTCGTCAGAGAAATAACGAAAATTAAATGTATCTATAGTAGAAGCCTTTAAATAACGTTTGCCACCATAAAAACCTTTCTGCAAATACATTTGCATAATTTTACCAACATCATTGGCGTTGGCAAACAAACCTGCATGCCCTCCAACACCACCTAACATAGCAGCTCCCATATCATGTACGTTTCCTACCAACAATTGATTTCTGAAATAGGTATCATTTTCTGTTGGCACAATTTCATTTAAAGAAAATTTATTTCGTGGCAAATAAGCTGTTCTATCTGCCCCTAAAGATTGATAAAACTCTTTATCTACTAACTTATCTATCGGTGAATGATATTTTAATTCTAAAGCTTCTTTAAAGATATAATATCCTAAATCACTATACTTATATTCTTTTGTATCGTTCTGTTCAGCCTCGCGTATATATTTGTAAATACTGTCTTTATAATGTTGTGTTATAAAGAGATTTTCTGCCACTTTAATACGATAACTTTTAGACTTTTTATTACGATAAAAAAGCGGTAAATTCTTACCTGTTATACTATCTTGTGTATCTTTATAAAATGGTATCCATGCTTTTAACCTACCAAAATGAGCCAAAACTTCCTTAACAGTAATAGAGGCTTTATTAGAATTAGAAAAACTCGGTAAAATATCTTTTAATTTGGCAGTTATCGGAATTGTCTTCTCTTCTTCAGCTTTCATTAAAAGAGGTAAAGACGCCAAAATTTTTGTTAAAGAAGCCAAGTCGTAAACATCAGAATTCTTTACTTTAATTTTTTTCTCATCTGTGTGATAACCATAACTTTTGTGTAAAACAACCTTGCCATTTCTAGCGACAAAAACCTGTAAACCTGGGGCCATTTTTTCTTGTAAAATAGTGTCTGCCATTTTATCTATAAGTAACAGTTTTTTTGAGGATAATCCCGCTGCTTCTGGTATGGTATATTCAAATCTGCTTAATGAAGATGTAACAATTCCTGTACCCTCATTAAATTCATTGCCAATAGAAACTGGCAACTTTCCTTTTGCGCCAAAAGCACCAAACAATAGTTGTGCAGAAATTTCTTGTGCCAGTCGACTATTTTGATAAGAAACCACCACACCTTCTATGTTTTTAAAACTTTTAATTTGTAATAAACTATACGGACTCGTAAAAATATCTAAAACCACAGGTTTATTTCTTGCAATTTCATGTAACCAAACTAATTCTTTATTACTAAATTTATAGGTTTTCCAAGGATTTGCATTCGACTTATGAAAACCAATAATAACATAATTATAAGGAGCCAACTTCTTAATCAATCCGTTTAAATTTTCATCAGAAACAACCGTTACCTTTGTATAATTTTTTAACATTTCTACAAAAGGAGCATTAGTTGCATCTCCTAATTTTACATACGCAATTTTTTTTCTTTCTAAGTTTCGAATTGGTAAATTTTGCTGTTTATTCTTTACAATTGTAATGGCATTTTTTAATAGTTCTCTATGTAATAATTCATCTTCAACCCTATTTAACTGTGGCTGTAAACTATCTAAAACTACTGGTTTGTAATTATGTAAACCTGCCCAATATTTAGCTTTTAAAATTTTTCTAACAGAAAAGTTAATGCGTTCTTCTGTAAGTGTTTTCGTTTCAATAGCTTTTTTTATAAGTGCTATAGAAGCAGGTATTTCTTGAGGAATTAATAGTAAATCGTTTCCTGCTTGCAAAGCAGCTAAATTCACTTCTGCAGAAGTTGCATAATTACTCGCACCCTTCATATTTAATCCATCTGTAATAATCAACCCTAAAAAACCTAATTTTTCTTGCAATAAATCTGTTACTACATTTTTAGACAACGAAGTAGGTACATTTGGTTCCGACTCTAAACTAGGTATGTTTAAATGTGCGGTCATTACAGTTGCCAAACCAACATCAAATGTTTTTTTGTAAGGATATAACTCTATCGAATCTAACCTAGAAAAATCAAAATTTAATACAGGTAATGTATGATGAGAATCTGCCGCAGTATCTCCATGACCTGGAAAATGTTTTCCATTAGCCAGCACTCCTACCCCTTGCATTCCTTTAATAAAAGCAATGGCTTTATGTGTTACATTTTCTTTATTTTCTCCAAAAGACCGGTTCCCAATAATAGGGTTTTCCGGATTTACGTTTACATCTAATACTGGTGCAAAATTTATATGAATTCCTAGCCTTTTGCAATGCTCTCCCAAATGCTTGCCAAAATTTTCAATTAAATTGTGGTCTCGTATAGCGCCTAACGTCATGTTCCAAGGAAAACGATAGGTATTTTTTAAACGCATATCCAATCCCCATTCACCATCAAAACCAACCAACAAAGGGATGTTCGATATTGCTTGATATTTATTGTTAAGAACCGCTTGTTTTTCTGGAGTTCCTTGCATAAATATTAAATTTCCTATATGATAGTTTTCAATCATTTCAGTTACAAATGCCTCATGTTTTTCATCGGCATTCGAATAGGCTTGTAGCATAAATAACTGACCTATCTTTTCGTCTAGTGTCAATGAGTTTAAAAGGCTATCTACCCAAACTTCTTGAGCTTCAAAATCGATTGTCCTCAGAGGATCAGGTCTTTGTGCATGTAAAATATTGACAAAAGCAATTGATAAAAAAAGTAGTAAGTTTTTTCTCATTTTAATTTTTATAAATATTTTTTGGGGCGTTTTAACAGGCTATCGCTACTCGCTTTAGGCAAAAAAGCCTAAGAGCTCAAACAAGCGCTCTATCCCTAACGCATCATTTTTTTATCTAAATAAAGAATACCATTTATTGTAAAAACCTTTGATGCCAACTTTCACTAGCAGAAATCTCCCAGCTATTTTCTAATGCTCCTTTAGAGTCTACCATATTATTAAAAACAATGGTGGTTGCATCTACTTTACCCTCTTTTACATATCGTTGAAAATCGGGTAATTTTACAATATTTATAGTGTTTTTTATTTTAAAACTAATATTCATTTTATTCATTAAATCTACCTTAAACTCATCTTCTATTTGCTTTATAAAACGAACAGAACTATCAATAGAACATCCCGAAACATTCGTGTAACTTTCATCTACTGCAAGTACCAAAAAATGATTGTATTTAATGGTAAATGACCCTTTTATATCATCTCCATGTCGAGTCCAAGTGTTTATAAAATCTATTGCTTTTTCAGAAATTATAGCTATTTCTTGTTGGCTGAATTCTCTATTAGATTGATAAATCCAAATTCGAGCACTGTCTGGTAAATTAGTGTATTCGGTATACATAATTATCTTAAATTAAATTTCTGCTGGAGTGCGGCTAATTTTTCTTGATCGGTTAACGTTTCTTTAGGTGCTGTCATCCTTTCTTTAACTTCTTTTAAAACTTTTTTTGTGTACAAGGGAAAATCGGCATTCTGAATCCAATTATAATATCCCGGATTTTCTTTAAAAACATCTTCTACAGTTCTACCTTTATATTTTCCAAAAGAAAAAATTTCTTCCTTTTTATCATTCATCAAAATAAAACCAGCAAAATCTGCCCTCAAACCATGTGTAGAATATGCACTTAAAGCTTCGACAGTGTTTTCTATATCTTTGTATTTTTCTACTTGTGCTAATAAAATTTCGTAGGTTGCATTGGTATCTGCTTCTGCCCCATGCGCTCCTTCTAATTCTTTACCACAATAAAATTGGTAACCTGCGCTTAGGGTTCTCTGCTCTTTTTTGTGATAGATAACTTGCACGTCTATAGCTTTTCTATTTTTCATATCAAAATCTATGCCTGCTCGCATAAGTTCTTCTGCCAACAATGGTATATCGAATCTATTAGAATTAAAACCTGCCAAATCGCATCCTTCAATCATAGCACTAACCGTAATTGCTAACTCTTTAAAAGTTGGCTCCTTTGCAACTTTTTCATTTGTAATTCCGTGAACAGCTGTAGACTCTGCAGGAATTGTAACTCCTGGGTTTACCAACCATGTTTTGCTTTCTTTGTTTCCATTCGGAAAAACTTTTAGAATAGAAATTTCTACGATTCTATCTGTTGCAATATTAACTCCTGTAGTTTCTAGGTCGAAAAATACAATTGGCTTTTCTAATTTTAAATTCAAAATTTATCTTTTTTAATGAAACTAATTTATATGTATTTAAATAAAGTTTCTAATTTATTCGTTATTTAATTGCTCTTTAAAACTACTAATATTATTGGCTATTTTTAAAGGTAACTTGGGCGCTTTAAAATTCTGCTTTTCTAGAGTTTCTAATAATATTTCTGCTAAAATTAATCGTGCAGTAGGTTTATCATCTGCAGGAACTACATACCACGGAGTATTTTCTTTTGAAGTTTTGTTCAATAAATCTTCATAACAAAACATATATTTATCCCACAATTTTCTCTCTTTTAAATCTCCTTCAGA
The DNA here is from genome assembly GCF_038024095.1 of Polaribacter tangerinus. NCBI lineage: Bacteria > Pseudomonadati > Bacteroidota > Flavobacteriia > Flavobacteriales > Flavobacteriaceae > Polaribacter > Polaribacter tangerinus. Next base: position 693,435 of record NZ_CP150668.1, read on the forward strand.
AAATTTCCAGTTTTTTTCTGGTTTATTCAATCTTCTAATCAATCTGCTTTTTTGTTCTTCTTTTGATAGGTTTAAAAAAAACTTTAAAACAATAGTTCCGTTGGTTGCAATATGATTTTCAAACTGATTTATTCGCTCCATTCTATCAGTAAAAAAATCATCATTTACATCGTTTACACTTTTTATAGTTGGTATATTTTCTGCTAAAATATACGATGGATGAACTCTGGTAACCAAAACATTCTCGTAGTGTGTTCTGTTAAAAACTCCAATAATTCCTTTGGGAGGAAGTGCTACGTAATGGCGCCATAAAAAATCGTGCTTTCGTTCTAAATCTGTGGGAACTTTAAAACTATGCACCACTACACCACTTGCATTTATATCTTTAAAAACTTCTCTAATTAAACTATCTTTTCCAGCGGTATCCATGCCTTGTAAACAAATTAACACTCCGTTTTTACCTTCTGCATACATGGCATTTTGAACATCGCTTAATTTTTTACGGATTTTCTTAAGCTTTTTAGCTGCCTTTTTTACAACTTCTTTGGTGTTTAATTCTGCTAACTTTACGGGAGAAGATACTTTGTAATTATTAGTGTTCATGGGATATATATGAGTGCATAAAGATAGAAAAATTATAATTTTTAAAACAGTTTAATATTGTTAAATAAATAATTTGTATTCTTTTCTTTTATTCTAATAAAAATAAAAAGCAAGAAAACAAAAAAGCAGTCTAATATTTATAAAAAACCTGAATAGAGAACTATTCAGGTAGTGTAAATTACTTGGCTTTTTTTATTTATTCAGTGGCCTTTTTAAAATTAATTAATAGTTGCTGCACCTTAGTATTATCATATACTGATGGAAAAATTTCTTTCAAAATAAAATGGTATTCATAATCTATTTGCATGCCTTTAATTAAAACATCCAATGCTTTTTTTTCTGCTCCTTCTATAAAATACAATCCAGATAATCTATAAGCTATTTCTGCTAGGTTATGATATTTTTCATTGGCTAATAAAACATATTTGAGAGCTTCTTTATAAGATCCTAAAAAAGACAATACGTCAGACAATCCTATGTAAATTTCTAGAGATTGATCTTCTAATTTTAAACAATTTCTAAAACCAGAAAGTGCTTCTTCGTAAAAATTAAGTTGTAAATTTATTTGCGCATATCTTCTCCAATAAAGTGCGTTATCTTCATCTATTTTTAAAGCTTTTGCTAAATAATAAGCCGCTTTTTGATAGTTTTTATCAGTGTAATATAAATTGGTTAATAAAAACCAACATTTATCTAATAACGGATCTTCGTGTACTGCTTTTTTGTAGTATGCAGCAGCAGCGTCTAACCTATCTAATTTTTCATAACACTCTCCAATACGCGTGTATACAAATGCGGTAGGATCATCTAACTCTATAGTAATTAAGTAATTATCTACAGCGTCTTGGTAATTTCCTAAAGCCTCTAAAGTTTTTGCTTTTTCTAAATAACCACCTATAAAAGATTCATCTATAAGCACAGCATAATCAAAAGCTCTTAAAGCATCTTTGTAGTTTTCTTTAATAAAAAACTGTCTACCTAACTGGTGCCATGCCACTTCGCAATAAGGCTTTTTGTCTACATAATTGGTAAGATATTCAATTGCTTCATCATGTAACTCTTCCATATCAAAACAATATACAATATTGTAAAGTGCGGCATAATCTTCATCATCTTCTGAAACACACTTCATAAAGTTTTCACGTGCTTCTGTAAAATTATCTAAGTACAAATGCTCCATCCCCAAAAGCGACCAAACATCTACTTTGTCTTCTGTTAATTGAAGGGCTTTTTCTAAATACTCTAGCGCTTCTTTGTGTTTACCTTTTTTAGATGAAATAGCAGCTTTTTGAATATAAACCTCTTCATTGTTTGGCTCTAACAATGCTATTCTTTTTAATAGCTTACTTGCTTTTTCTATATCGTTGTCAATTACATAAATTTCTACCATTAACAACTTTAAATCGGTTGACTCTGGGTGCTGCTCTAAGCCTAATTTTACAGCTTTTTTTGCGAGAGAAATTTTACCAACATCTAAATAATGAATAATAATCTCCTCAAATTCAACCAAGTCGAAAAAGTAGACACTATTGGTTTTTAACATTGACTCAAACTTTAATAAAGACATATTTTAAGTGCTAAATAAACACTTTAAAGGTACTATTTGTGAGTTTTATCTTTTAAAATATTAGGTTTTCTTTTCAACAATTTAATTAACATCAACAATTTGTATTTAAAGGCATAAAATTTTGTGCATACATTTATTTACAGTAATTTTGATTTTCAATAACTATCAACTTTAATTGATGGCATTCTAATGAGCAAAAAAACTTTATTAAACTCAAAAGATATTGAAATTATTCTGCACCGATTAGCTTGCCAGCTAATTGAAAATCATAATGATTTTTCAGACACTGTTTTAATAGGTTTACAACCTAGAGGAACTTTTTTAGCTAATAGACTAGCCAAATTATTAACAACATCATACGGAATTAAAAACCTTCAACTTGGGCTTTTAGATATCACTTTTTATAGAGACGATTTTAGAAGAAAAGACACACCACTTGCCGCAGAAACTACTCAAATGAATTTCCTTATAGAAAATAAAAAAGTAGTGATTATTGATGATGTACTCTTTTCTGGAAGAAGTATTAGGGCTGCATTAACAGCAATACAGTCTTACGGAAGACCCGAAAATATAGAATTATTAGTGTTAATAGACAGACGTTTTAGTAGACATTTACCAATACAACCAAATTATAGAGGAAGACAAGTAGACGCTATAAATGAAGAAAAAGTATTGGTTACATGGAATGAAACCCATAAAAAAGATGCTGTTTACATAGAATCATTATAATATGTCAGAATTAAGTGTAGAACATTTATTAGGAATAAAATATTTAAAACCTAATGATATTGATGTTATTTTTAAAACGGCAGATCATTTTAAAGAGGTTATAAATAGACCCATAAAAAAAGTGCCTTCTCTAAGAGATATTACGATTGCCAATTTATTTTTCGAAAATAGTACTCGTACAAAATTAAGTTTTGAGCTTGCCGAGAAAAGACTTTCTGCAGATGTAATAAATTTTTCTGCAGCACAATCATCAGTAAAAAAAGGAGAAACCCTTATAGATACTGTAAACAATATTTTAGCTATGAAAGTAGATATTGTTGTAATGAGGCACAGTAATGTAGGAGCTGGCGTATTTTTATCGAAACATGTAAATGCTAAAATTATAAATGCCGGTGATGGCACTCATGAACATCCTACGCAAGCATTGTTAGACTCCTATTCTATTCGTGAAAAACTTGGAAGTGTTAAAGGGAAAAAAATTGTAATAATTGGAGATATTCTTCACTCTAGAGTAGCTTTGTCAAATATTTTTGCGCTTCAACTACAAGGAGCAGAAGTAAAAGTGTGTGGCCCAACAACATTAATTCCTAAACACATTTCTAGCCTAGGAGTAACGGTAGAAACGAACTTAAAAAAAGCCCTAGAATGGTGTGATGTGGCCAATGTACTTCGTGTTCAGAATGAAAGAATGGATGTAAAATACTTTCCTTCTACCAGAGAGTACACACAGCTTTTTGGTATTAATAAAGAAATTTTAGATAACCTGGGTAAAAAAATTGTTATTATGCATCCTGGTCCTATAAACAGAGGTGTTGAAATAACAAGCGAAGTGGCAGACTCTCATGATTCTATAATACTAAATCAAGTAGAAAACGGTGTAGCTGTTAGAATGGCCGTAATTTACCTTTTAGCACAGCAAATAAAAAGATAAAATGCAAATTCAAAAAAAAGATACACATATTCTAGTCATCGCAAATGAAAACTCATTTGTAGATTTTAAATCTAATTTTGATGCAAAATTTAAAGAATTTAAAGAATCAAATCTTATTGTTCAATTTTCAGAGCATATTAACATAAAAACAAAAGATTTTTTGGTATTTTTGGAAATAGCAAAAAAACATACTTTAACAAAACTATCATTTGTCGTTGTATGTAAAACAGCTAATGTAGATGAGTTACCAGAAGAACTAAATGTGGTTCCCACACTACAAGAGGCTGAAGATATTTTAGAAATGGAAGCCATAGAAAGAGAATTGGGCTTTTAAAGAAATACTTTATATGATAAAAAAAATACTTTTTATTTTTACTTTTAGCATATCTTCGATTGTTTTTTCACAAGAAAAAAAAATAGAAAGTCTTTCTGCTGCTCCTAATCCGTTTACAAATTTTACAAATATTACATTTGAAGCATCAGAAAAAACAGATGTATATTTTACGGTAAAAAATGTGCTTGGCAAAACTGTTTTTAAGAAAACAATTAAAACTGTAGTAGGTAAAAATACACTCCCTTTTTACAAAAATGATTTATCTACAGGAATGTATATTTACAGCATTAGAAATCAAAAAAAAATTACCTCTAAACGTTTTGTTATTAAATGATACAGCTAACCATTTTAGGCTGTCATTCTGCTACACCGCGTGTAAATGCTTTTCCAACTTCTCAATATTTAGAAATAAACAACAAGCATGTTTTAATTGACTGTGGTGAGGGCACACAGCGTCAAATGAGAAAATACAAAGTTGGTTTTTCTAAAATTGATACTATATTTATTTCCCATCTTCATGGTGATCATTTTTACGGTTTAGTTGGTTTACTCTCTACTTACGGAATGCTAAACAGAGAGAAAGATATGCATATTTTTGGCCCAAAAGGTATTAAAAATGCTACGCTACAAATGCTAAAAATATCGGAATCTCATGCAAAGTTTAAAATAATTTTTCATGAACTATCCTCACAGGAAAGTGAACTTATTTACGAGGACGAAAAAATTACCGTACACACAATTCCACTATCACATAGAGTATATACAAACGGCTATTTATTTACAGAAAAAAAGAAACCAAGAAAGTTAAATATGCTTAATATTTCTGGTTATCCAGAAATAAGTAAAGCCGATTATCTAAACATAAAAGCAGGAAAAGATATTATATTAAATTCTGGTGAAATTATAAAAAATAACACATTAAGCTTAGATCCACCAAAACCATTAAGCTATGCTTTTTGTAGTGATACTTCTTACAAACCAGACATAGTTCCTATACTTAAAGAGGTAGACCTACTTTACCATGAAGCTACTTTTTTATCTGACAAACAAGATTTAGCAAAAAAAACAAAACATTCTACAGCGTTAGAAGCTGCCAAAATTGCAAACGATGCCAATGTAAAAAAGTTGATTTTAGGTCATTATTCTGGAAGATACAAAGATATAGGTCTTTTTAAACAAGAAGCAGAAAGCGTATTTAAAAATGTGCATTTAGCAACAACTGGCAAAGTGTTTGACGTAAATTAATACTGTTTTGTTGCTAATAAAACTAAAGTACACGCTACTTCTACTTTTATATTTTTGGCCTCTAAAAGCTTGTAAAACTCCTCGTTTTCTGTACCAGGATTAAAAATAACTCTCTCAGGTTGCAAGCTTATTATATAATTATAAAATTCATCTTGCCTATTGGCACTCAAATATAAAGTTACCGTATGAATATTTTTAAAATCTAATTTTTCGGTATCGATGTTTACACCAGCAACGACTCCCGATCTTAAGCCTACTGCAACAACTTCGATATTATTTTCAACTAATTTTACAATAGCTTTATTAGAATAACGCTCTTCTTTTAATGAAGCTCCTATAACCAATGTTTTTTTTGACATCTTTTTAACTCAATTTTATTTTAATAATACGAAACTAATTTATTCTTTATTTGCTACTTCAAAAGAAGCTTTTAATGCAATACCAATGTTGGCAATACCGCAACCAAGAATACCTAAAAAGTTAATGTAAGAGCTTGAAAAAACAATAAACTTTACAAAAATATTTAGCACAAAAATAAATAGAATGATGTTGGATAGTAAAAGAAGGAATTTATACTTTTTTTTCATTTGGTAGTTTATGCATGCAACTTACAAAAAAAGAAAATTATCCTCTTCTTCGACCTCTACTATTTCTCATATCTAACATTTTTTCTCTTACTGTTTTAGTATAATTTACCTTAGTTATTTCTGTCCCTTTATTTGGTGCTTCAATTTCTAATATTTCTTTTTTATTAATTACAATTTCAGTGCACAAAAGTGTTGTATTGTTTGCGCTAACTTCTAAAATTAAACCCGGTAAACCCCAATATTCTGCAGGGCCTTGTGCAACCGGAATTTGTGGTGTATACCAGGCTTCTACAACTGTTAAATTTTGCTGCTGTTCACCATTTTCTTTGCTATTAGTTCTTAAATCTGCCCAAGAAAAATCATACCAAGTTAGCTCGTTATCTGGTACAAAAGCTTTGGCTTTGTAACATGTGTAATTACCTATTTTTTTTGATTCACTTCCCATTACCCAGTCTATCTTATACAAAGAGTCTTTTACCAGAAAACGCTTCCCATAAAACTCTTGACTTTGAACAAGCTGTTCTTTTTGGATATTTTTATATTGATCACCTCTAGAAAAATATCCACCCCAAGAATCTGTTGCTCCTGAAATTGCATCAATCTTTTCTTCCTCTAAAAATAATGCTTCTTGAGTATTAAAAGATAGCACATAGGTTTTTTCTAATCTATTTTTTAAGCGTTCTGCAACTTGCTTTTTTCTGGCTTCAGAAAAATTTGCACCCCAATTACCAAGATCCATTTTAGTTTTAGAAATATAAGTTGCTTTACCACTAAAATTCTGAGAAGTTATAGTAAACGACGTCAATAAAAGTAGTAGAGAGAAAGATATTTTCGTTAAGTTAGATTTCATTATTGACAGATTTAAGTTATTTTATGTTTAACAAACATATAAAATTAATAAACAAAAAATCTACTTAAATAAATAATTAACAATACTTTAGTGAAAACACTTCTTTTAATAAAATAACCTATAAGTAAATGAAAGTTACCTTTTAAAAAACAGAAATAGTTACCATCTAATTATTACAGATCCCCACGTAAAACCACTTCCGAATGCCGCTAGAACAACCAAATCGTTATCTTTAATTTTCCCTAGTTCCCAAGCTTCTGTTAGTGCAATAATTACAGATGCTGCTGTGGTATTTCCATATTTATGTATATTATTATGAACTTTATCATCAGATAACTGAAACTTTTTTTGAATAAATTGCGCTATTCTTAAATTTGCTTGATGAGGAATTAACATATCAATCGCTTCTTTTTTTAAGTTATTTGCTTGTAATCCTTCTATTATAGCCTCAGAAAAACGTCCGACCGCATGTTTAAAAACAAACTGACCGTTCATGTAAGGATAATAGGAAACATCATCTGGATTATTTGCCGCAATTATTTCTGGCACCCATCGCTTTGTAGAAGGCCCTTCTAGAGCCAATTCTTTTGCATGTTTTCCTTCTGAATGTAAATGAGAAGACAAAATTCCTTTTCCAGCAGCCTTCTCCTCGTCTGAACAACGAGACAATACTGCCGCTCCAGCTCCGTCGCCAAAAATAACAGATACATTTCTTCCTCTTGTAGATTTCTCTAAACCACCAGAATGATTTTCTGAACCGATAACAAGAATATTTTTATACATACCAGTTTTAATAAATTGATCTGCCACAGACATTGCATAAATAAATCCAGAACACTGGTTTCTAACATCTAACGCTCCAATGGTTGGCATTTCTAAAATATCTTGCACTTGTACTCCTCCTCCAGGAAAATACATATCTGGACTTAAGGTTGCAAAGACAATAAAGTCGATATCATCTTTTGAAATTCCTGCTCTATCAATTGCAATTCTTGCTGCTTTTGCTCCCATTACTGCAGTTGTATCTTCTGTACTGGTATCAATCCATCGTCTTTCTTTAATACCTGTTCGCTCCTGAATCCATTCGTCTGAGGTATCCATAAACTCTTTTAAATCGTTGTTAGTTACAACATTTTCAGGTACATAGTATCCTAAACCAATTATTTTTGAATTATACATAGTATTGAGTGCTTTTTTTTATTTTATCTATAAATTAGATCTATCAAACATACTAATTTATTTATATCTTTACAATTAGACAAGAATTTTATCATCATAAATCAATCGAAATGAACAGAAAAAATTTTCTTACCTTATCTACAAAAGCAGCTTTATTTTTAGGGCTAACCTCTACTATTTCATGTAAAGATGAAACCTTAGAAAAAACAGAAACACTTTTAAATAAAAAGGCTAAAGGAACCGCTTTTGGCCTAAAAGCTCCAAAAATTGATACTGTTAGAGTAGGTATTATTGGCGCTGGAAATAGAGGGCAAACTTTACTACAAATGTTTGATTGGCTACTAAAAAATAATAAAGCTAAAATTGTTGCCATATCAGATTTAAAAAAAGAGAAAACTTCAATTTTAAATGACCATTTAAAAAATAAACATAATACTACTGCAGTTGCATACTATGGTGAACCAAATGCGTGGAAAAAAATGGTTGATAGAGATGATATAGACCTTGTAATAATTGCCACCCCTTGGGAATTACACACTCCTATGGCGCTATACGGTATGGAAAAAGGCAAACATGTTGCCACAGAAGTACCTATCGGAACCACTTTAAAAGATTGCTGGAAACTAATTGAAACTGCCGAAAGAACTCAAAAACATTGCATGATGATGGAAAATTGTTGTTTCAATAACGAAGAACTTTGGGTTTTAAATATGGTTAATAATGGTGTTTTTGGCGACTTAACTCACGCGGAAGGTGCATACATTCACGATTTAAGAAAACATCTTTTAGATGAAACATATTACGAAAATCAATGGAGAATAAAACATCACCTAAAAAAAGATGGCAACTTTTATACCACTCATGGTTTAGGCCCAATTAGCCAATATATGGATATTGGTAGAGGTGATACTTACGACCATTTAGTTTCTATGAGTTCTAGAGAAAAAAGTTTAAGCGATGCCGCTAAAAAAGCAGGAATTAACAAATTTAGTGAAGTAAAATGTGGCGATATAAACACCACCATGATAAAAACAAAACTCGGTAAAACCATTATGTTGCAATTTGATGTGCATACAGGCAGACCTTATGACAGACTAAATACACTTGTTGGCACCAAAGCTGTTCATGAAGGTTACCCTTCTAAGCTATATATTAATGAAGAAGAACTTGCTTGGTGGGGCCATAAATGGTTAGATACTGAGAGTTATAATGCGTATAGAGAAAAATACAATCATCCGTTATGGAGCAAACTTAAAACCCAAATAGATGATAATTCTGTAGGACATGGAGGCATGGATTTTGTAATGATTTACAGATTAATAAAATGTTTAAATGAAGGATTACCGCTAGATATTAACGTGTATGATAGTGTTCTTTGGAGTTCTATTACACCACTCTCTGAACTTTCGGTGGCCCAAAATAGTAGCTCAGTAAAAATACCAGATTTTACTGGCGGAACTTGGAAAAACTACCATAAAACAGAAATGCTTAGAAATATTTAATAACAATGACTCTCGTAATATTAGCAGCAGGTTTAGGTAGCAGATACGGTGGATTAAAGCAACTAGATGCTATTTCTGAAAATAATGAGACTATTATAGATTTCGCTATCTTCGATGCAATACAAGTAGGTTTTGAAAAAGTAGTATTCGTTATTCAGAAAGAATTTAGCCAACAAATTAAAGAAATTTACATTCCGAGACTACAAAATAAAATTGCCGTTTCTTTTGTATGTCAAGAAACAAATAACATACCTAAAAAATTTTTACCAATTAAAAGAACAAAACCTTGGGGAACTGCACATGCACTTTTAACAGCTAAAAAAGAAGTTGATAATAATTTTTGTGTTATAAATGCTGATGATTTTTATGGAAAGGAAGCTTTTAAAAAAATGTATTCCTTTTTAAAAAATCAACCTGTAAACTCTTATAAATTTTCTATGATTGGCTATCTTGTAAAAAACACTTTATCTGATAATGGAAGTGTATCTAGAGGAGAATGCATTGTAAATAATAAAAAAGAATTGGTGCAAATACATGAAAGAAAAGCAATTGTTAAAACACAAAGAGAAATAGTTTATAATGAAAATAATAAGGAAATTCCTTTAAACAAAAACACCATTGTTTCTATGAATTTTTGGGGGTTTACACCTAAAATATTTTCGGAAATTGAACATCAGTTTTATACTTTTTTAGAAAAAAACAGCAATAATAATGAAGCAGAATTTTACCTTCCCTCAGTTGTTAACAATCTACTTGAATCTAAAAAAGCTACGGTAAATGTAATAAAAACTACTGCTATTTGGATGGGAGTAACCTATAAAAATGACAAAGAAAAAGTAGTACTCGGTATCAAAAAAATGAAAGAAGAAGGGAATTATCCTCAGAAATTATGGAGCTAAAAGATACACTAGAAAACATATTTTCGAATTTTAAAACTTCAAATAAATTTTTAGACTATTCAATATTTAATAGCGGCCATATAAATGACACTTACCTAATTGTTACAGACAAGAAACCTTATTATGTTTTACAAAAAATAAACGGAACTGTTTTTAAGGATGCTAAAAATGTTATTTTAAACAAAGTAAAAGTTTGCAATTTTCTTTTAAATCAAAAAAAGGTAAAAACGTTAGAATTTGTCTATACAAAAAACAACAATCCTTATTTTATTGATGAAGATTATATGTTTTGGAACTTATGCCTTTACATAGAAAATACAAAAACCTTCTTAACAATAAAACATAAAAAATTAGCTTTTGAAGCCGGCAAAATTACAGGTAAATTTTTACATAATACAGCAAATTTTAATGATACATTAGTAACAACTTTACCTAATTTTCATCGAATGGATTATCGTTTAAAAGAATACGAAATTGCTGTTCGTAATGCATCTAATACTAGGTTAAAATATGCAAAAAAATGGATGCTTTTTATAAATAATCATCAACATGAAATGCAAGTTTTAGACAAGGCACTACTAAACAAAGAAATTCCTATTAGGGTAACCCACAACGATACTAAAATTTCGAATATTTTATTTACCAAAAACGAGAAAGCTCTTTGCTTAATTGATTTAGATACAGTAATGAAAGGAATAATCCATTACGATTACGGCGATGCTTTAAGAACAATTTGTGCCACCGCAACAGAAGATGAAAAAGAACTAAGCAAAGTTTCTTTTGATATGGAGAATTTTAAAAATTATACATCTGGATTTTTAAGTAGTTTAAAAAATGCTATTTCAAAAAAAGAAATAGCATTACTTCCTGCCAGCATCAAAACCATGACCTTTATAATTGGACTCCGCTTTCTTACAGACTATCTTAATAATGATATGTATTTTAAAACAACTTACAGAAATCATAATTTAGATAGAGCAATTAATCAGTTTACAATGGTTACGAAAATTATCGAAAATATGCCAAAAATTGAAGCATATATCAATAATTTTAAATCATCATAAGTAAAAAATTAAACAAGCTTAACTGAATCTTACACTATATGTCATCTTGTCATAATTTTGGGTTTGGTATTTTTTTTGACATAACCCAAACCATAAACAACTATTTTTTGCTGTATTGTATTTATACAGTAAGCTAAATAAAAATAATCTAAAAAACATACTTTAAATTATGGCAAAAGGAAACATTAATGTATCGGTAGAAAATATTTTTCCGCTTATTAAGAAGTTCTTATACTCAGATCACGAAATCTTTTTACGTGAATTAATTTCTAACGGAACAGATGCTACTTCTAAATTAAAACACCTAATTTCTATTGGTGAGGCTAAAACAGAACTTGGAGATGCTAAAATTGAGGTAAGCATAAACAAAGATGCTAAAACAATTACTATTAAAGACCAAGGAATTGGAATGACCGCAGATGAGGTTGAAAAATACATTAACCAAATTGCATTTTCGGGTGCTGAAGAGTTTTTAGATAAATATAAAGACAATGAAGCAGGAATAATTGGACACTTCGGTCTTGGTTTTTACTCTGCTTTTATGGTAGCCCATAAGGTAGAAATTATTACCAAATCTTTTAAAGATGAGCCTGCTGCTCATTGGACTTGTGATGGTTCTCCAGAATACACTTTGGTGGCTCATGATAAATCTGACAGAGGAACAGAAATAATTTTACACATAGCCGAAGACTCTTTAGACTTTTTAGAAGAAAGTAAAATTGAAGGTTTGTTAAACAAGTACAATCGTTTTAATCAAGTGCCAATTAAATTCGGTACGAAACAAATAAACGATCCTAACTTTACCCCAAAAACTACTAAAGATAAAGATGGTAAAGAAACCACAGAACCTCATAAACAAATTACAGTTGATAAAATAATTAACAACACATCGCCAGCATGGACGAAAGCTCCCGCAGATTTAAACGATGAGGATTATGAAAATTTCTACAGAGAATTGTATCCTATGCAATTCGAAGAATCTTTATTTCATATACACTTAAATGTAGATTATCCTTTTAACTTAACTGGAATTTTATTTTTCCCTAAGCTAAGTCCGTCTATGGATATGCAAAAGGATAAAATTCAGTTGTACCAAAATCAAGTTTTTGTTACCGACAATGTAGAAGGAATTGTACCCGACTTTTTACAAATGTTAAAAGGTGTTATCGACTCTCCAGACATTCCACTGAACGTTTCTCGTTCTTATTTACAAGCAGATGGCGCTGTAAAGAAAATTTCTGGTTACATCACTAAAAAAGTCGCAGACAAATTAACTTCTTTGTTTAAAAAAGATAGAGCAGACTTTGAGAAAAAATGGAATGACATAAAAGTAATTATCGAATACGGTATGTTGTCGGAAGACAAGTTTTTTGACAAAGCAAAGAAATTTGCATTGTATCCAACTGTAGCAGATACCTTTTTAACTTTTGATGAGTTATTAGAAAAAACAAAAGATACTCAAACCGATAAAGACGGTAATCATGTAATTTTATATGCAGCCAATAAAGATGCTCAACATAGCTACATACAAGAAGCAACAGCTAAAGGCTATGAAGTATTAATTTTAGACTCTCCAATAGTATCGCATTTAATGCAAAAGCTAGAAGGTGGAGATGCAAAGGTTAAATTTACTAGAGTAGATGCAGACCATGTTGATAATTTAATAAAGAAAGAAGAAAATGTAATTTCTAAATTATCTGACGAAGAAAAAGAAAAGCTAAAGCCTATAATAGAAAATGCTGTAAACTCTAAATCGTACACTGTACAATTAGAAGCTATGGATTCTGCTTCTTCTCCATTTATTATTACAGTACCAGAATTTATGCGTAGAATGAAAGAAATGCAAGCTTCTGGAGGTGGCGGAATGATGGGAATGGGTAATTTCCCAGACATGTACAACTTAGTTGTAAACACCAACAGTGCCTTAGTTTCTGAGATTTTAGCTGCAGATGAAGAAAAGCAAAAAGGTTTGATTTCTCAAGCTTTTGATTTGGCAAAATTATCTCAAAATCTATTACATGGTGAAGAGCTAACAAATTTTATAAAACGTTCTTACGAGCTAATAAAGTAATTTTAAAGGCTTAAAAAAAGTAGAATTAAAATAGAATTATTACCAAGCCTCTTTGTTTAAACAAAGAGGTTTTTTTGGTTTATTAATTACAATCAAATAGTATTAATTAGCACAACAATATTTACTTTTGTACTACTATAATATATTTAATAGACGTAACGATGCATACAATTGTTAAAGCAACCATTAAAGATGTAAAAGCACTGGCAGAAGTTGGTAAGAAAGCGTTTTTTGTTCCCCATCAAAAAGCTATACCCAAAAAAATAATGGAAGCTTATCTTGCAAATAGTTTTAATGAAAACACTTTAATCGAAGAAATTTCAAATAAAAACTATCAATACAACCTTCTTTTTAAAGACAACGTACTAGCTGGTTTTTCTAAAATAATTACCAATTGTTCAAACAGTAATATTACAGAAACCGCAGTTACAAAAATGGAACGTCTTTATCTATTAGAGGACTTTTACGGAACAGGATTAGGTAAAGAATTGTTTTTACACAATTTACAACTTATTAAAGAGCAACAACAAAAGGGAATTTGGTTGTACGTGTGGATAAAAAATTACAGAGCTATCGATTTTTACAAAAAAGCAGGATTTAAAAAAATTGCTGATTTCGATTTTCCAATTTCAGATACAGAAACAAGGCCGAATGATGTTTTCTACCTAGAACTTTAAAAATTATCTAAAATCTATTGTAAAAAACACCAGTCTCAGTCAAAGTAAATTACTTTTTGAGCTTTCAAACAAAACGTTAGTAGCTCCTCATTTTTGTGTTACAAAAGCTAAAAAATGAATAAAAGTTTTATCGATAGTTCTAGTTCAGCTAGTAAATAGCTTATGCTATTGTCCGAAAAAAACATTTTTTTTCGAAAGATTTAGAAATAAGTATTTCTAGATCTTGTAACCCAGAAAGTAGCTGTTGCTAAAGAGCTAATCTTCGGGTGTTATATTTTTAGAGTTCTCAGAATATGTTCGCCATTTCTCTATACAATCTGTAATATCTTCCGGAACATTAGAGTCAAACTTCATAAACTCTCCTGTTATTGGATGCGTAAAACCTAGGGTCTTGGCATGCAAAGCTTGTCTTGGTAAAACTTTAAAACAGTTATGAACAAACTGTTTGTACTTTGTAAAGGTAGTTCCTTTTAAAATATCATTTCCACCATATCGCTCATCATTAAAAAGTGTATGTCCGATATGCTTAAAGTGAGCTCTTATTTGATGTGTTCTTCCAGTTTCTAATTTACATTGTACCAACGTAACATATGTTAAGCGCTCTAAAACTTTGTAATGTGTTATAGCATGTTTTCCAAAATCTCCATCAGGAAAAACTGCCATTTGCAGCCTGTTTTTTAAACTTCTACCAATGTTACCTTCAATAGTGCCCTCGTCATCTTCTACATTTCCCCAAACCAGAGCGTAATATAAACGTTCGGTTGTTCTATCGAAAAATTGTTTAGATAAATGAGCCATTGCAAATTCTGTCTTTGCCACTACGAGTAAGCCACTGGTATCTTTATCTATTCTATGAACCAAACCTGGCCTTTCATTTGAATTAGAAGGTAAGTTTTCTATATGATAAATTAACCCATTTACTAATGTTCCCGAATAATTTCCATGACCAGGATGAACCACCATACCAGCAGGTTTATTTACTACAATTAGAGTTTCATCTTCAAAAACAATATCTAATGGTATATTTTCAGCAACCAATAAATTTTCTGCAGGTGGATACGACAATACCACCCGAACAACATCATTTGGCTTTACCTTATGATTCGATTTTACAGCAACATCATTAACCAAAACATTACCAGCTTTTGCAGCCTGTTGCAATTTGCTTCTGGTAGCATTTTCTATAAAATTCATTAAAAATTTATCTACACGCAAAGGCTCCTGTCCTGCGGTTGCTACAAAATTGTAATGCTCATACAATTCCTCTTTTTCCAAATATTGATGTTGTTCTTCTTGCAAACTGCTAACTATTAAAACTATGGTTACTATTCTTTAAAATAAGCTAATTATAAAGTGATTGGTAGTTACTAAATTATTTTTAATGTACTGAAAATAATGTGTTTAACGACCATTTCCATCGCCTAAAACTAACTCTACTATAGAATTTAATGGCACTTTATCTCCACTATTTAAAATTTTGTTCTTGTAACGCAAACCTCTAACGACATCTTTACCTATATCGCTAACATAGGTTGGGTTTACGCCTACATTTAACCCCATGGCTCTTAATTGAGAAGTAGCTTGCCTTTTTGTCTTACCATCTAAACTAACTATTGTTACATCTCTGTATTTCGAAGGATTTAAAGTTAAATATATTTTTCTTTTTTCCTTTACAAAATCGCCAGCAGAAGGCGTTTGCTCTATGACAGATTTCTTTGGATAAGAAGGGTTATAACTAGCACTGTCTATAATTTTATAAGACAAATCTAAATTGTTCAATATTTCTTCTACTTCGGTAATTGTTCGCTTTTGTAAATCTGGAACCTGTATTTTTTGATTGTGATTTGTTACAATGCCAAGCCAATATTTTAAGGCAAAAACAATTAATAATAATCCAAAAACTGCAATGGCAACCTGAATAAAAAACGTTCTACTTTTTAAAAACTTTATGAAACTCATCCCCTTTTTTTTGTGCTACAAATATATAAAAACTAAACGTTGCAGTTTCTATTTATATTTTGATAAATTTGTTTTATTATTTTTACTTCAATGAAAAAAAACATTGCCATTGTAATGGGTGGTTACTCATCCGAAAAACACATCTCTATAAAAAGTGGAGATGTAGTTTATAAACATATTAATAAAAAAAAATACAACCCATACAAAGTACATATTTTAAAAGAAAAATGGGTGGTTTTAGATGATAAAGATAACGAGTTTAATATCGATAAAAATGATTTTTCTGCCATCATTAACTCTCAAAAAATTAATTTTGATTGTGTTTTTAATGCCATTCATGGATCACCAGGAGAAAATGGAGAATTGTTAGGCTATTTTAGACTAATTGGTATCAAACATACATCTGCACCTTTTTATCAAATGGCATTAACTTTTAATAAAAGAGATACTTTAAGTGTTGTAAAAGCGTATGGTATAAAAACAGCTACTTCAATTTATCTTAACAAAGGAGACGCTATAGACGTAAATGCTATTGTTAAAAAAGTGGGTCTTCCTTGCTTTGTAAAACCAAATGGAGCAGGCTCTAGTTTTGGAATTTCCAAAGCACATACCAAAGAAGATATTTTACCTGCAATTGAAATTGCATACAAAGAAGACTCAGAAATTTTAATTGAATCTTTTTTAGATGGTACAGAGGTATCTGTAGGTGTTATTCAATACAAAGGTAAAACTACCGTTTTACCTATAACAGAAATTGTTTCTGAAAATGATTTTTTTGATTATGAAGCCAAATACGAAGGAAAATCTAAAGAAATAACTCCTGCAAGAATTTCTAAGGAACTAGAAAAAAAGGTAATTGAAACTGCCAAAAAAGTTTATACCATTTTAAATATGGCTGGTTTTTCGAGATCTGAATATATTTTTATGAACAACGAACCTCATTTTATTGAAATGAACACAGTTCCAGGCTTAACAGAAAAAAGTATTTTACCGCAACAAGCAGCTGCCGCTGGTATTTCTTTAGAAAATCTATTTGAAAATGCAATAGAAGAAGCACTGCTAAACACATAAATTTACTACTATGAAACGTGCAATTTTTCCGGGCTCTTTTGACCCATTAACATTAGGCCATTTAGACATTATAGAAAGAGGTGTTACACTTTTTGATGAATTAATTATTGCCATAGGTATCAATGCTGATAAAAAATATATGTTCTCTCTAGAGGAACGCAAAGAGTTCATAGAAAACTGTTTTAAAGATAATCCAAAAATAAAAGTAGTTACCTACAAAGGACTAACAGTTCATTTTTGTAAAGAAAATAATGTCAGTTTTATTTTAAGAGGTCTTAGAAATCCTGCAGATTTTGAGTTTGAAAAAGCCATAGCGCATACCAACAGAGATTTAGCTTCAATAGAAACTGTTTTTCTATTAACAGCAGCAAGCACCTCTTACATTTCATCTTCTATTGTTAGAGATGTTATTAGAAATAATGGCGATTACACCAAACTTGTACCACAAACGGTAAGAATAAAATAAAAAATGATGAAAAAAATTATACTTATAAGCTTACTGCTAATTTCTTTTTCATGTAAAAAATCATCTAAAGACAAAGAAGATTTTATTACAAAATTTGAAAAATCTGAAGGTAAAGAAACGCCAGAGTACGACGAAATAATTAGCTTTTACGAGGCACTTGCAAAAAAACATTCTCAAATTTCTTTATTTACATTCGGACAAACAGATGCTGGAAAACCTCTTCATTTGGCAGTTTACAACAGAGAAGGAATTTATAATGTTTCGGAAATTACCAATAGTACCAAAAATAAAATTTTAATAAACAACGGCATTCATCCAGGAGAGTCAGACGGTATTGATGCTTCTATGATGCTATTAAGAGATATTGTAGAAAATGATACCCTACAAGAAAAATACAAAAACTCATTAATAGCAATTATTCCTGTTTACAATGTTGGTGGAGCACTTAATAGAAATTCATTTACTAGAGCCAATCAAAACGGCCCTAAGGAATATGGGTTTAGAGGAAATGGTAGAAATTATGATTTAAATAGAGATTTTATAAAACAGGACACCAAAAATGCAGCAGCTTTTGCAGAAATTTTTCACACTGTTTCTCCAGATGTTTTTATTGATAATCATGTAAGTAATGGGGCAGATTATCAGTATGCTATAACACATCTATTTACTCAACATAATAAACTTGGCGGTAACTTAGGAAATTTCCTAGAAACAAAAATGCGCCCTGAAATAGAAAAATTGCTGGCTAGAAAAAATATTCCAATTACGCCTTACGTTAATGTTTGGGGCAACACACCAGAACACGGATTCTCTCAGTTTTTCGACTCTCCAAGATATTCCACAGGCTATACCACGTTATTTAATACCTTAGGTTTAATGGTAGAAACACATATGTTGAAACCATACAAAATAAGAGTTGAACAAACTTACGAACTAATGTTTTCGACTTTCGACTTTGCAGAAAATAATAGGGAAGAAATAAAAAGATTACGTAAAAATGCAACTCAAGAACTACTTGCAAAAAAAGAGTATCCAATTAGCTACAAAATAAACAGGGATTCACCAACAAAACTTCAGTTTAAAGGTTATGAAGCAAGCTATATACAAAGTGAAGTAACCACCGGAAAACGGCTTTTTTACAATAGAGATAAGCCTTTTGTTAAAGAAACAAACTACTTTAATAATTTTAAAGAAGATATTAGAATAAAAATACCAAAAGCATATATTTTACAACAAGGCTGGCACAAAGTAATTAGCAGACTTAAAAATAACAACATAGTATTTAATCGTTTTAAAAAAGACACCACTTTTGTAGTAGATGTTCAGCATATTACAGAATATAAGACCAGAAAAGAAGCGTATGAAGGGCATTATTTGCACTACAATACTCATGTTTCTTCTACAAAAGAAGAAGTAACTTTTAGAGCTGGAGATCTTTACATACCTACCAAACAGAGTGGAGTGAGATATCTCATAGAAACATTAGAGGCGGCGGCTACAGACTCCTTTTTTAATTGGAATTTTTTTGATACGATTTTACAAAAAAAAGAAGGTTATTCTGCCTATGTCTTTGAAGATATTGCTGCTCAGTTTTTAAAAGAAAATCCAGAAGTAAAAAAAGAACTAGAAAATAAAATTGCTACAGATGCTGAGTTTGCAAAAAATGCAAGAGCACAATTAGATTTCGTCTACAAAAAAACTCCCTACTACGAACCGGCCTATTTACGTTTGCCAATTTTTAAATTGTTTTAATTAAAAATAAAAACTTTTTTAAAAATCATTTTATTCGTAACTTCAGAATTTTAAAAAAAGGACTTCATTTGAATACAATTTTAAAAATTAATGGTAAAACTTACACTGTTCAAGCAGCATCAGAAATGCCATTATTATGGACTATAAGAGACATTATTGGCTTAACAGGTACAAAGTTTGGTTGTGGTGTTGGGCAATGTGGAGCATGCTCGGTTTTAATAGATGGCAAATTATCTAAATCTTGTAGTGTAACTACCTCTTTTGCCTCTGAAAAAGAAATTATTACCATTGAGGGAACTCTAGACAATCTAGAATTGTTACGAAAAGCTTGGCAAGAAGCCAATGTACCGCAATGTGGCTTTTGCCAATCTGGCCAATTAATAGCAGCTACCTCACTTTTAAACAATATAAAAAATCCTTCTGATGAAGATATTGATGATGTAATGAGTGCTAATATTTGTAGATGTGGAACATATTCTCGAATAAAAAAAGCGATAAAAATGGTAGCTGAACCTAAAAAAGATACACCATGAAATCACTTCAAAAAATAGATAGAAGAAATTTTGTAAAACTTTTAGGATTAGCATCAGGCGGAATTATTATTGGCTGTAACATTACCGATACCGATAAAAAATTTAAACCCGTATCTAATAATAATTCATTTTCTCCAAATCTTTTTTTACACATTCAAAAAGATGGAAATACTACAATTATTGCCTCTCGATCGGAAATGGGACAAGGAATAAGAACTTCATTGGCATCTGCCATAGCAGATGAATTAGAAGCAGACTGGCAATATATTTCTGTAAAACAAGCAATTGGACATGAAAAATATGGCAATCAAAATACTGATGGCTCTAGAAGTGTAAGAACGCTACTAACACCAATGCGTAAAATTGGTGCAGCTGCAAAAATGATGCTGATAACTGCTGCGGCAAAAAAATGGAGTGTTCCTGTAAATACCTGTATAGCAGAAAATCATTTTATAATAAATACAAATACAAAAGAACGCTTTTTTTATGGTGATTTAGTAGCTGATGCATCAAAGATTCCATTACCTGCATCCGATAAAATTACTTTAAAAAACACCTCAGATTTCAAATTTATAGGTAAAAAACTTACCAGTATAGATATACATGATTTTACTAACGGAACTGCTAAGTACGGAATAGATATTCGCTTGCCAAACATGAAATTTGCTGCAATTGCAAGGCCTCCTGTAACTTTTGCTAGCGTTATGAACTTCGATAAAACAGCAACTGAAAACACAAAAGATGTCGTTGACGTTTTTGAGCTAAAAAGATTAACTCCACCTTTAGGTAAATTTTTTGGGATGCTAGGTGGTGTAGCCGTAGTTGCTAATAACACTTGGGCTGCTTTTCAAGGAAAAGAATCTTTAAAAATTGATTGGAAAACAGAAAGAAGTAAAGAGTTCGACTCAGAAGAATACATCGATGAATTACAAAAAAGGGTGCTTACATCTGGTAAAGTAGTTCCTGGAAGTTATGGTAATGTTCGCAACGCATTTGGTGAGTCTGATAAAATTATTGAAGCTAGCTACAGCGTTCCTTTTTTAGTTCATGCACCAATGGAAGTTCCGAACGCCACAGCTTGGTTTAAAGAGCAAACAATTGAAGTTTGGGCACCTGTACAAGACCCACAAACAGCAAGAAATGAATTGTCTCATTTTTTTAAAATTCCAATAGAAAACATTACCATTCATATTACTTTTCTAGGAGGTGGATTTGGACGAAAATCAAAATCTGACTTTGTTGTCGAGGCAGTTGCAATTTCAAAAAAAATAAAAGCACCTGTTCAAGTTGTTTGGTCTAGAGAAGACGATATTAAACACAGTTTTTACCATGCCACAAGTGCGCAATATATAAAAGCTAGTATTTCTAATGAAAATAAAGTTACTGGTTGGCTTCAAAGAGTAGGCTTTCCTTCTATTGTATCTTCTTTTAAGCCATACTCCGACTATGCATCTGGTTTCGAATTAAATCAAGGTTTTACAAATAATCCCTATCAACTTACTAATTTTAGGCTAGAAAATGTAAAAGCTATCGCACCTTTAAGAATTGGATGGATGCGCTCTGTAGTTCATATACACAGTGCATTTGGCAATAATTGCTTTGTAGATGAACTTGCAGATGCAGTTAAAAAAGATCCGGTAGAATTTCATATAGAATTGTTAGGTAAAAACCGAATTGTGAATGGAAAATCTAAGTTTCCTTTTAACACTAAACGTTTAAAAGACGTTTTAAAAGCAACTGCAAAAATGGCTGACTGGGGCAAAAAGCTTCCAAAAAACCACGGAATGGGTGTTGCCATTCATTATAGCTTTTACAGCTATGTTGCAACTATCGTAGAAGTTGCTGTAAAAGAAAATAAAGTGAAAATAGAAAACATTTGGACTACCATAGATTGTGGTTTAGCATTAAATAAAGATGCCATTACTAGTCAGCTAGAAGGCGCAGCAATTTTCGGAATGTCGTTAACCTTTTTTGGAGAAATAACCACAAAAAATGGTGCTGTAGAACAACACAATTTCTTCGACTATAAAATGGTAAGGATGAAAGATAATCCGAATATTGAAATTAAAATAATGGATAAAATGGAAGAACCACCAACTGGAGTAGGTGAACCTGGTGTTCCTGTAATTGCACCAGCAATTTGCAACGCTATTTTTAATGCCACAAATAAAAGAATTAGAACTTTACCACTTACTAAATCAGGAATGGTTTAGGAAGATTAGTAATTATATTAGAGTATATAGTTACAAAATTATCTTTTTGTTAAATGCTCTTCTATATCAGAAATATGATACTGAAGTGCCTCTGCAGAAATTTGTATTTCTTTAATTAACAAACCTAAAGAAATTATTAATAAAATTAATGCTACCCCAAAACTATAGATAGCTATCATTGGAAAGTTTATATAAATTAAAAACATTGTAAACACACATAATAGAAGACTCGAAATACCAAAAATCTGCATCCATCTTGTTAAATTTAATCGCAATTTTAAGTTTCTAATTTGGCGTAAAAGTGTAGCGTCTTGTTTCTCTAAATAAATAGCATGTAAATTTCTTATAACTGCAGCATATGCAAGAAACCTATTTGTGTAAGCTAACATTATTAAAGAAATAGCTGAAAATAGTAACGCCGGTGTAGTTAGTGTTAATTGTTCCATAATTATTATTCAAATTTACGCAATAATTTATGAGTAGCCCATTTCAGATACTATTTTTGTATTTTTGATCATATGAAAAATTTAATTTTAATATTAATACTAATTTTTAGTCAATCATTAACCGCACAAAATTTACCAAAAGAGTTTGTTTACTTGCAGGATATTGATAATTCTATTGTAGTAGAACTTCGCTATTTCACTTCAAATAACTTTACAGGCAAACCAGTAAATGGATACAATGCTAATTGCCTAATCATAAGTAAAAAGGCCGCTTTAGGATTGAAAAAAGTTCAAAAAGAACTATTAAAAAAAGGCATGAGCATTAAAATTTTTGATGCTTACAGACCACAGAAAGCTGTTGACCATTTTATAAGCTGGGCAAAAAAATTGAATGATACCTTAGCGAAAAAATCCTATTATCCGAAAGTAAAAAAAAACAATCTCTTTAAATTAGGATATATTGCAAGTAAATCTGGACACTCTAGAGGAAGTACAGTAGATCTTACTATTATTAATATAGATACAAAACAGGAGTTAGATATGGGAAGTAGCTATGATTTTTTTGGAGAAGAATCGCATCCTTTCTACCCTAAAATAACTGTAAAACAACAAAAAAATAGAAATTTATTAAGAGCAGTAATGGTTAAAAATGGATTTATTCCCTACAATAAAGAGTGGTGGCATTTTACTTTAAAAAATGAACCTTTTCCAAAAACATATTTCGACTTTAATGTAGAATAAAAGATTTTAACAAATTTTAAAGAACACCAAATAAAAACGGTACTATATTTGTTGAGGTATTATAAAAATAAATAGTATGACTTTTAATAAAACCTTTACAATAATTGGCTTCTTACTGTTAATTTCTAACGGTTTATTTGCTCAATTAGATAAAAATAATGGCAATAACAGTAAAGGGAAAATAAAAGCTATTGTACTAGACAATGCCAAAACATCCGAAAAACCAACAAATGTAACGTTAGATGACAATAATGGCTTTAAAAAAGCTTACGAAAAAGAAAAAGAAAAACTAAAAGAACAAGCAGCAGAAGAAGCGTTAAAAAACAAAGGAATTCTTACCCAAAAAAAAATAAATGAAGCACGGTTTTTAAAAGCTTTCAAAAAAATAAATGGTCGATATGTTTATCCTAAAATAGACCAAGATTTGGGTAGTTTTAGAACCAATTCTAAAAGTGTTAATATTATTTGTAGAGACTTTCAATATCCAGACGGAGACCGAGTAACTATTATGGTAAATAATATTCCTGTAGTGGTTAATATACTTTTAAAACAACACTACCAAAGCTTTAACATACCACTAGAAGTCGGTTTAAATAAAATTTCTTTTGTTGCCTTAAACCAAGGTAGCTCAGGCCCTAACACAGCAGCCTTTAAAGTGTATAATGATGCAGGTATGTTGCTTTCTTCCAACGAGTGGAATTTGGCCACAGATGCAAAAGCAACCTTAATAATAGCAAAGGATAAATAAATAAGTTTACTTTTTTTCTATTAAATACTCTTTTCACGTTTTTTTATTCATCTAAAACAGTTATTTTTGTAGCCCGATTGTGATAACGTAAAAAAGTCTAAAACAAACAATACGCATTAAGAATGAAAAAAATCACCAAAGAAACCTACCTAAATTGGTACAAAGACATGCTTTTTTGGCGTAAGTTCGAAGATAAATTAGCTTCGGTTTACATTCAGCAAAAAGTTAGAGGATTTCTTCACCTTTATAATGGTCAAGAAGCAATTTTAGCAGGTGCATTGCATGCAATGGATTTATCTAAAGATAAAATGATTACTGCCTACAGAAATCATGTTCAGCCAATAGGTATGGGAGAAGATCCAAAAAAAGTGATGGCAGAATTATATGGTAAAGCTACCGGTACTTCTAAAGGAATGGGTGGTTCTATGCATATTTTCTCTAAAGAATTTCGTTTTTATGGAGGACATGGTATTGTTGGTGGGCAAATACCGTTGGGTGCAGGAATTGCTTTTGCAGACAAATACAAAGGGAGTGATGCAGTAACTTTAACTTGTTTTGGAGATGGAGCTGCTAGACAAGGTTCGTTACATGAAGCTTTTAACATGGCAATGCTTTGGAAGTTACCCGTAATTTTTATTGTTGAAAATAACGGCTATGCTATGGGAACCTCTGTAGAAAGAACTGCTAATCATACCGATATTTGGAAACTTGGTTTGGGATACGAAATGCCATGCGGACCAGTAGACGCAATGAACCCTATAAAAGTTGCTGAAGCTATAGATGAAGCAATTCAAAGAGCAAGACGTGGAGACGGACCTACATTTTTAGAAATGAAAACATATAGGTATAGAGGTCATTCTATGTCTGATGCACAACACTATAGAACAAAAGACGAGGTAGAAGAATACAAGAAGATAGATCCTATTACTCAAGTAAAAAACGTAATTCTTGAAAAAAATTACGCAACAGAAGATGAGATATCTGCAATTGATAAAGAAGTGAAGAAAATGGTGTCTGAATGTGAAAAATTCGCTGAAGAATCTCCATATCCAGACGCGCAACAATTGTACGATGTTGTATATGAACAAGATGATTACCCTTTTATAAGTTAAAAATATGGCTACAATTGTAAATATGCCGAGACTAAGCGATACCATGGAAGAAGGTGTTGTGGCAAAATGGTTAAAAAATGTTGGAGATAAAGTTGAAGAAGGCGATATTTTAGCAGAAATAGAAACTGATAAAGCAACTATGGAGTTTGAATCTTTTCACGAAGGTGTATTATTACACATTGGTGTAAAAGAAGGTGAAACATCTCCAGTAGATAAACTTTTAGCCGTTATTGGTGAGGAAGGTGAAGACATCTCTGCAATTTTGAGCGGAGAAACCAAAGAAGATGCCGAACAAGAAACTAGCTCTACAACCATTGAGGATACAAACTCAAATGTTACAGAAAGTACCGCTAGTATTCCTGAAGGTGTAAACGTTATTACTATGCCTCGCTTAAGTGATACTATGACAGATGGTACTGTTGCTACGTGGCTAAAAAAAGAAGGTGATAAAGTTGAAGAAGGCGATATTTTAGCAGAAATAGAAACAGACAAAGCCACTATGGAATTTGAATGTTTCTATGAAGGTACTGTCTTATATATTGGTGTTCAAGAAGGAGAAACTGCACCTGTAGATAGTTTATTAACTATTATTGGTCCTGCAGGTACTGATGTAAGTGCTTTAGTAGCTTCTGGCGGAGCAGTTTCAAATACAAAAGAAGTGAGTAGTATTTCAGAAGAAAAGAACACAACTCCTGAAATTTCAAAAAATTCAGAAAATACCTCTTCTACCCCTTCGCAAGAAAACAATACCAACGGTCGTATATTTGCATCGCCATTAGCTAAAAAAATTGCTGCAGACAAAGGAATTAATTTATCCGCAGTAAAAGGTTCTGGTGAAAACGGTAGAATTATTAAAAAAGATGTAGAGAACTATACTCCTGCTTCTACAACAGCCACCGATCATAAAACATCTGTTGCTGCATCACCTCAAACAACGGCTACTGTTGCTGCAGGCGTTGAAAAATCTGAAGAAGTAAAAAATTCTCAAATGCGTAAAGCAATTGCAAAATCTTTGGGTAATTCTAAATTCTCTGCACCAGACTTTAGCTTAAACATAGAGGTTGATATGGACAATGCAATGGCTTCTAGAAAAACGATTAATGCAATTCCAGATACCAAAGTTTCTTTTAACGATATGGTTGTAAAAGCATGTGCAATGGCATTGCAAAAACATCCTCAGGTTAATACTTCTTGGTCTGACAATAACACCATATATCATTCTCATATTCATGTTGGTGTTGCTGTAGCAGTAGAGGATGGCTTACTTGTACCAGTTATAAAACATACAAATCAATTAAGCTTAACTCAAATTGGTGCAAGTGTAAGAGATTTGGCAGGTAAAGCAAGAAATAAAAAAATTGCTCCTGCAGAAATGCAAGGGAGTACTTTTACAGTTTCTAACTTAGGTATGTTTGGTATAGAAAATTTTACTTCTATTATTAACCAACCAAACTCTGCCATTTTATCTGTAGGTGCAATTGTAGAGAAACCAGTAGTTAAAAATGGACAAATAGTAGTTGGTAATACAATGAAACTTACACTAACCTGCGACCACAGAACTGTTGATGGTGCGGTGGGAGCTCAATTTTTACAAACTTTAAAAACATTTATAGAAAACCCTGTAACAATGTTAGCATAGTTATTAAATATCTATAAACTAAAAAAATGCCTAGAAAATAATTTCTAGGCATTTTTTTTTGGTTATTTTCTTTGAAAAATAATTACTTTTTCTGAGTAATCACTTTAGAGGTAATTTTCATGTTTACACCTCCAGCATCTAACAAAATTTCTGAGGTAGCCTCTTCTTGAACTCCAGTAGCTATTTCTATAATTGAGTTTCCTGAAAGTTTACCAGTTCCTAAGCCAGAAACAGCTCCAGAAATATTTAAGTGTAATTTTCCGTCTTCTATTTTAGACACCTTATAGATTGTAGAAATTTTCAATCCATTTTGCTCTAAATCAGTTGACCAAGTACTACCAACAGACACCTTTTCTTTTGGATACTTTATTCCGCCAGACTGTTGCAAAAATTGATCCATACCAGGTGTAATAGGCTCTACTTGAACATTAGTTACCTCTCCTCTAGTGGTTGTTTTTGTTATAACTGTTGCTTTCATCATTGGTGCAAACTGATTTTTCATCATTTTACCTACCTCATCTAAATCCTCCTCTTTTACTGTAGAGTCGTAACTCATACTCATACCACCTTGTAACATATCCATTACAATAGTTTTTATTTTAGAATTTGCTATAAGTGTATCTTTAGATACATTTACAACATCCATATCCATAGAAATTTTCATATTTACGCCACCCTGAGCTCCCATATTTTGAGATTGTTCAACATTCATTGTGTAAGAATCTCCTTTTTGATAATTTAATCTTAATAAAACAGATTCTTGAGCAGTTAATGTTAGGCTTGAAATAAGTACGAATAGTAATAATAGTTTTTTCATTTTTATAAATTTTATTAATATTGGCTAATATAATTGTTTAAATAAAAAAACGCTTAGAATAACTAAGCGTTTTTTGAAAAAATTATGTTTTTAGATTTTTAAAAATCTTGATTTATATCCCAAGATTCTAAAATATCTTTTAATGTTTTTATAAACATACCACCTAAAGCTCCGTTCACCACACGATGGTCGTAAGAGTGCGCTACCATCATTTTTTGTCTAATTCCAATAAAATCTCCTTCTGGAGTTTCTATTACTGATGGCATTTTACGAATAGCACCTAGTGCTAAAATAGCTACTTGAGGTTGATTGATAATTGGGGTACCAGTTATAGAACCAAAACTACCAACATTGGTTACTGTATAGGTTCCATCTTGTATATCATCTGGCTTCAGAGCGTTGTTTCTAGCTCTATTTGCTAAGTCATTAACGGCTTTTGTCATTCCAACTAAGTTTAGTTGGTCTGCATTTTTTATTACCGGAACTATTAAATTACCATCAGGTAAGGCTGCAGCCATCCCAAGGTTGATGTTTTTCTTTTTAATAATAGTGTCTCCATTAACCGATATGTTTATCAAAGGATATTTTCTAATAGTTGCTGCTACTGCATGCATTAGAATAGGTGTAAAAGTTAATTTCTCTCCTTCTCTTTTCAAAAAAACATCTTTAACCTTATTTCTCCACTTTACAATATTGGTTACATCAATTTCTATAAAAGATTGAACATGTGCAGATGTTTGAACAGAATTAACCATATGCTTGGCAACTAATTTGCCCATTCTACTCATTTCTATAACCTCATCTTCTTCGTTTATTGAAACTGGAACAACGTTAGTTGCTGAATTTGTTATTGTATTTGATGATGAAGCTTCACTATTACTTTTAGTAACTTCTGAAACAGGAGATTTTTTTCCGTTTTCTATAAAGGATAAAATATCCTCTTTAGTTACTCTACCATCTTTTCCAGAACCTTTAATAGTATTTAAAGTTTCTATAGAAATATTTTCTGCTTGAGCTATATTTCTAACCAATGGGGAGTAAAATTTTTCTGAATCAGAGTTTTTTACGCTTGGTGTAGCAACTATAGCTGCTGCTTTTTCAATGGTCTTTTCTACCTCTTTAACTTCTTTTGGGGAATTATCTACTTTATTAGAAACAGTAACTTCCTCTTCTCCTTCAACCTCAATTACAGCAATAGTATCTCCAACTGCCACAACTGCATCCTTTTCATAAAGTATTTCTACGAGCTTACCCGATACTTCAGACGGAACTTCTGAATCTACCTTGTCTGTAGCAATTTCTACAATAGCTTCATCCAACTCCACAGAATCTCCTACTTCTTTCAACCAAGAGGTAATAGTTGCTTCTGCAACACTTTCTCCCATTTTTGGTAACTTTAATTCGAATCTTGCCATTTGTTATTTTTTTAACTTTTGCAAAAGTACTAAAAATGGATGATTTTACCTTAAAATATATTGCGAAATTAAAGTTAAAAGAAGGTTTGTTATTGAATTATTCGCAACAAAAAGCAAGAATAAAACATTTAATTAATTAATGTTTAAAAATTAACACATTAAAATGAGAATAATTAAATTTAAATCCACTCTTTAGGGTTTTCCAGAACAGCTACTAACTTTGCTTCTTCTGAGCCTTCTGGAGGTTGATGATTGTATTTCCATTGAACAGTAGGTGGTAAACTCATTAAAATACTTTCTATTCTACCGTTGGTTTTAAGTCCGAAAAGAGTTCCTCGGTCATGAACTAAATTAAATTCTACATACCTACCTCTTCGAACTTCTTGCCAATTTTTATGCTCTTTTTGAAAGGTTATATCTTTTCTTTCTTTAACAATAGGAACATAACTTTCTAGAAAACTATTCCCTATTTCTGTAACAAACTGATAACGTTGTTCAATAGAAAATTGATCGTCTTGTTTTAAATAATCAAAAAACAACCCACCAATTCCTCTGGCTTCATTTCTGTGTGAATTCCAAAAATAAGAATCACATGTTTTTTTAAACTTCGGATAAAAATCTGCATGATGTTTGTCACATGCGTTTTTACAAACTGTATGAAAATGTTTGGCATCTTGTTCAAATAAATAATAAGGGGTTAAGTCTTGCCCTCCACCAAACCACTGTGTAACAATATTAGCTTTATCATCATACATTTCGAAATACCTCCAATTAGCATGAACCGTTGGTACAAAAGGGTTTACTGGATGTAGCACTAAGCTTAAACCGCAAGCAAAAAAGTTACCTTCTTTTACACCAAATTGCTTTCTTAATGCTTCAGGCAATTCTCCAAAAACTTTAGAAATATTTACACCTCCTTTTTCAAAAACAGCTCCATTTTCTATCACCCTTGTTTTTCCGCCACCACCTTCTTTACGCTCCCAAACGTCTTCTTTAAAAGTAGCTTTGCCATCTAATTCCTCTAATTTAGCTGTTATAGTGTTTTGTAGTTCTTGGATATATGTAAAAAATTTATCTTTCAATGTAATTGTATTTTAAGAAGTTACGAATTTAACTCTAAATTATGATGTAATGCTTTTACTGTTTTTATAGAAGCTGCTGTTACCGATAAGGGTAACACTAAAATGATTCCTAAAACTGGTAAAAACAAAAAAAGTATAAAAATAATACCGTTACCAATTGCAATTCCTTTGTGCTGCTTTACAAAATTAATACTTTGTCTGTAGCCCATATGCCTTTCTAAAGTATAGTCTATATTTCCAAAACCTGCATAATAAGATTGGATAAAGAAAAGCAAAATTGTAGAAAATATATTTACACCCGGTATTAATTTTAAAAATAAGATAGGAATGGTAATTAGTAATTCTTTTGATAAATTTCTAAGATTTATTTTTACTCCTCTTAGCAGTAATTGAAAAAAGGTATTTCTTTTGTAATCATCTGCTAGTTTACCATTAATATGGATTTCTATTTTTTCTGAAACCGGACTCATAAACGGAGCAGACAAAGCTAACACAATGTGTTTATAGAAAATAAAACCAATAACTACTACTACAACAATACCTACAAATGCTGCAATTGTATTTACCACTTCTTTACCCCAATTCCAACCCCATATTTGTGCTATGAAAGCACCAATAATGTCTGACAAACTGTAAGCAGAAAAAACAATAACGCTTGCTGTTAAAAGACTAATTACAATTGGAATAGCAAAGTACCTCCATAGCTTTAATTTTGATAAAAGCTGAAAAGCGGTAGCATAAGCTTGTATTCCTGATAATATATTTGTAAGCATATAGCGTTGTTTGCGTTAGCGATTGAAGCAGCATCCATTTTTTTCTTTTAAAAAAAAGATAACGCGAAAAGCGCGACCTTTTTAGGGAACGTCCAAAATTAAAAACTAACTTTTATATTCTTTTACAGCATCTATAAACGCCTTTGCATTTTCTAGAGGTATATTTGGCAAAATACCGTGCCCAAGGTTTACGATGTATTTGTCTTTTCCGAAATCGTGAATCATCTGAGTAACCATTTTTTTAATTTCAGATGGTGGAGAAAACAATCTTGTTGGGTCGAAATTACCCTGCAAAGTTATGTTGCCTCCCGAAAGATAACGAGCATTTCTGGCAGAGCAGGTCCAATCTACACCCAAGGCAGAAGCACCAGATTTTGCCATTTTATCTAAAGCAAACCAACAACCTTTACCAAAGGCGATAACTGGAGTTTCGTCTTTTAGAGCATCGATAATTTGCTGTATATACTGCCAAGAAAATTCTTGATAATCTACTGGAGATAGCATTCCGCCCCAAGAGTCGAATACCTGAACCGCATTAACACCAGCAGCTACTTTGGCCTTTAAATATGCAATAGTGGTATCTGTAATTTTTTGTAATAAGGCATGTGCTAAAACAGGATTTGTAAAGCACAATTCTTTGGCTTTATCGAAGTTTTTAGAACCTTGACCTTGCACACAATAGCAGAGTATTGTCCATGGAGAACCTGCAAAACCGATTAGAGGAACTTCATTATTTAGCTTTTCTTTGGTCGCTTTTATAGCTTCCATTACATAACCAAGACTGTCGTGCACATCTGGCACAATTACACGGTCTAAATCTTTTTGAGTTCTAATTGGGTTGGGTAAATATGGTCCGAAATTGGGTTTCATTTCAACTTCGATATTCATAGCTTGCGGAATAACTAAAATATCCGAAAACAATATTGCTGCATCCATTCCGTATCTTCGAATGGGTTGCACTGTAATTTCTGAGGCTAGCTCTGGAGTTTGGCAACGCGTAAAGAAATCGTATTTTTTTTTTATTTCTTGAAATTCTGGTAAATACCTTCCTGCCTGACGCATCATCCAAACGGGTGGTCTATTTACTGTTTCTCCTTTTAAAGCTCTTAAAAATAAATCGTTTTTTATCATTTTTTGTGTATGTGAGTAGGGCGTAAAAGTAATTTAACTTTTACCTTTTTGGTTACTAATTACATGTTAGATACTGCTAACATTGCTTTGTCTACTGCAGTCGCTATTTTTTTAATATCCTTATCTGAAATGGCAGAATTTAAAAACCAAGCCTCAAACTGACTGGGTGGTAAAAACACTCCATTACGAATCATTTCCCAAAAGAAAACTGCAAACTTTTCTGTGTCGGAAGTCTGTGCTTGCTCAAAATTGGTAACCTCTTGGTTAGTAAAAAAAGGATTCATCATCGAACCAAATCTATTAACTACAATATCTACATTGTATTTTTTTGCCGTTTCTAATAGAATTATCTCTAAAATACTACCAATTTCTTCGAATTTTTGATATGGATTTTGCTTTTTTAAAGTAGTTAATGTTGCTATTCCACCAACCATTGCAATAGGATTTCCACTTAAAGTACCTGCTTGGTACATCCCACCTAAAGGCGCTACTTCTTGCATTATTTCTTCTCTTGCACCATATGCTCCTACAGGAAAACCACCTCCTATTACTTTTCCTAAACAAGTAATGTCTGCAGTAACTCCTAATAGTTCTTGAGCTCCGCCAAAAGTTGATCTAAAACCTGTCATTACCTCATCGGCAATTAACAATGCTCCTTTTGATTTTAAGAGCTCTTTTAACTCTTTTAAAAAATTGTTTTGTGGAATTACAACTCCCATGTTACCGCCAATAGGCTCTATAATAGCTCCAGCAATATCATCGTGAACTTCAAAAAGTTTTTTTACACTTTCAATGTCATTATAGGTAGCAATTAAGGTGTTTTTAACAGCTCCTTCTGGCACTCCTTTAGAACCAGGAATACTTAAAGTTGCCAAACCAGAGCCTGCTGCTACTAAAAGTGAATCTTGATGACCATGATAACAACCCGAAAACTTGATGATTTTATTTTTTCCAGTGTAAGCTCTTGCTAAACGAACACCACTAATTACAGCTTCTGTTCCCGAATTTACAAAACGGACTTTATCCATTTCTGGAAAAGCATCACAAACAATTTTTGCTAGTTTAATTTCATTTTCTGTTGAGGCTCCGAATGAATATCCGCTTTTTAATGCTTTCGTAACTGCTTTTTGTACTTTTTTATGGCGATGTCCTAAAATCATTGGACCATAAGAAACCACCAAATCTATGTACTCGTTACCGTCTACATCGGTAATTTTACTTCCTTTTGCTTTTTTAATAAATAATGGGTTTCCACCTACCGAAGAAAAAGCTCTAACTGGTGAATTTACTGCACCAACTAGGTTTACCAATCCTTTTTCGTATAATTTTTGTGATTTTTTGAATTCCATAATTTTAATGTTCTGTTTGTAAGCTTACATAAAAATCTGTAAAATATCAGTTGATTTATGTTGCTTTTTGTGTACTTAAAACCTTATTTTTTTTGGAGCACTTTTGCTGCTTCTTTGGCAAAATAGGTAATAATAATATCTGCCCCAGCTCTTTTCATAGAAAGTAAACTTTCTAACATTACTTTTTCACCATCTATCCATCCTTTTTCTGCAGCAGCTTTTACCATTGCATATTCTCCACTTACGTTATAACAGGCAATAGGACGATCGAAATTATTTTTTAAATCTCTAATAATATCTAAATAAGACAGTGCTGGTTTTACCATTAAAATGTCGGCTCCTTCCTGATCATCAAAAGTTGCTTCTCGCATTCCTTCCTCTCTATTTGAGGGATCCATTTGATATGTTCTTCTGTCTCCGAAGGTAGGAGCAGAATCTGCAGCGTCTCTAAAAGGTCCGTAAAAGGAAGAAGCATATTTTACAGAATATGCCATAATTGGTATGTTAGAAAATCCTGTATTATCTAAAGAATCTCTTACCATAGCAGTTGTTCCATCCATCATACCAGAGGGCGCTACCATATCTACACCTGCTTTTGCATGAGAAATTACTTGCTTTGCCAGGTTTACTAAAGTTGCATCATTATCAACATCATTTTCATGAATAATACCACAATGACCATGAGAAGTATACTCACAAAAGCAAACATCTGTAATTACATATAAGTTCGGATAGTTCTTTTTTATAAAACGAATTGCTTGTTGTATAATTCCGTTATCGTTCCAGGTTTCTGTTCCCTCTGCATCTTTTTTTGCAGGAATGCCAAATAATAATACTGCGGGTATGTTTAACGCAACTACCTCATCTAACTCTTTAGAAATTTTATCTAAAGAAAATCTTTTTATGCCTGGCATCGAAACAATTTCTGTTTCTATGTTTTTACCTTCTTCTACAAAAATAGGATAAACAAAATCTTCTACAGAAAGTTTTGTTTCTCTTACCAACCTTCTAATTCCTTCTTTTTTTCTTAATCTTCGTGTTCTAAACATACCTCCTATTATTTAAGAATTGTGCCTAATTTTACTGCGTGGTATTTTCTATTCTTTATGAGAAATTGCATAATAACTATTTACAGTCTCTAAAACGCTTTCTGCATCTGGCATATTGGCAACAACCACCTCTTTAAAGTGTTTTCTTGCTATTTTAGCTGTTGATTCTCCTATACAAAATGCCACTTTATTTGTAGTATTTTCTTGTAAATAACTCTCGATACCAGAAGGGCTAAAGAAAAGGATACCGCCAAAAGTATCTGGCACTTTAACCGGACTTAACATTGTTTTATAAGCTTCAATTTCTGATACTTCTATTTGTTTATTTCTTAAATAATTTGGTAAATCATCTAGTCTAATATCGCTACAAAAATAAGAAACGGCTTTTATATTTTTTTGACTAGCAATATATTCTGCTAGTTTTAAACCATTTTTTGCGGCATAAGTAACCTTTCCAATATTTTTTTCTATAAGTTTTTTGGTTCTTCTACCAACACAAAAAATATTGGTAAAGTTTAGTTCATTTTTTGTGAAAGAATTTAAAATAGCTGCTACACCATTCTGACTTGTAATAACTACATTATCATGAACATTAGTTACTGCTTTTAAAGGAATTCTATTAAAACGCATTTTTATAAAATCGCTATCTTCTATTCCTATGGCATTCGAAAGAGTTTCTTTTTGTAACTCAGAAAGTTTTTTTGTTGCATAGACATGGGCAATTTTAGTGGCGACTTCGGTGTCTTCTTTTATTAACTCTTTCCCACCTCTATTAATTACATAGTCTGCACAATCTTTAGCTAAATAATGATGACTACCTAATTTTACATTTTTTGTAACGGTAATTTTTTTGGTTCCGTCTCTCTTAAGCAATACACCTTTAAAATTTACTTCAGATGTTTTTTCATCTACATATGCCAAGGCACCAATAGGCGCAGTACAACCACCTTCTAATAAATTTAAAAACTCCCTTTCTATACCAACACAAACTTTAGATTCGTGATGATTTAACTGCTCGCATGCATCTAAAACAAATGTATCGTTTTCTAGAGCAGTAACCATAATTGCTCCCTGTGCAGGAGCTGGAATCATCCATGTTAATGGTATTGCTCCTTTATCTCTTAAACCTAATCGCTCTAAACCTGCCGCTGCAAAAATGGCTCCATTCCAAGTATCGCTATTTTTTAATTTTTCTAAACGAGTATTTACATTTCCTCTCAATCCTTCTACTTTGTGGGTTGGGTAACGGTTTAACCACTGTGCTTTTCTTCGTAAACTACCTGTAGCGATAACTCCATTAGGTTGACCAAAAAATTCTTCGGTATCTTTTAGAACCAAAATATCTGTGTAATTGGCACGTTTTAAAATAGCTGCTTGTACAATTCCTTTAGGTAAAACAGTCGGCACATCCTTTGAAGAATGAACCGCTATATCGATATCTCCATTTAGCATAGAAATATCTAAGTTTTTTGTAAAAATACCTGTAATTCCTAATTCATGAAGAGGTTTATCTAATACTATATCTCCAGTAGATTTAATAGGAACCAACTCAGATTCATAACCTAAAACAGCCAATTCTTTTTTAACTTTATTAGCCTGCCAAAGCGCTAATTCACTTTCGCGGGTTCCTATTCTTATTATTTTTTGCATGTTTTTTGGGTTATGATTGAAACACTTTTTGAATAACATCTATACTTTCGGAAACCGAGGTACCCTCTTGTTTTAGATGCTTTACAAATTGTGTTGTAATTTTTTGAATAAAACGTGAAGTTAAAATTTCTGCTTGATTTTCATCAAAATTAGAAATTTTCTTTTTTTGAAAATTAATTTCATCCTTCTTTATGGTTTCTAAAGAATTTTTAAGAGCTGCAATTGCGGGAGTAAAACGTCTGTGGTTTAACCAATCGTTAAACTCTTCTTTATGTATTGCAATTATTTTTTCTGCTAATGGTATTTCAGCTTGTCTGACGGCAAGGGTTTCATCGGTAATTTTTGATAACTCATCAACATTAACCAAAGAAATATTGTTAAAATCTTTAACGCTATGCGCTACATTTTCTGGCATAGATAAATCTAGAATTAATAATGGCTTATTGTTAGATATGTGCTCTTTGGTAACCGTTGGTTTTTCTGCGCCAGTAGAAACTATTAACACATCTGCCTTTTTTATTTCTAATGATAAATCTTTAATAATAGCTTTGCGAATGGATACGTGCTCCTTTACAAAAGCAGTTGCTTTTTCTTCTGTTCTATTAATTAAACAAACTTGCTTATTATTGGTATATTCTGCAAGATTCTTACAAGTATGCTTTCCCATTTTACCCAAACCATACACAAGAATGTTTTTTTGGTTGTAATTTGGTACATTTTTTATAATGTATTGAACTGCCGCATAAGAAACAGAAGTAGTGCCCGAGCTTAACTTAGTAGTATTCTTTACTTTTTTACTTGCCTGTAAAACTATATTAACCAAACGCTCTACATAAGAATTTGTGGTTTTTAACTTTTTGGCTAGTTTAAATGATTGCCTTAGTTGACCAACAATTTCATAATCGCCCAAAATTTGGCTATCTAAACCAGTTCCTATTCGAAATAAATGATGAATAGCTTGCTGATTTTGATATACATGAGAAATTTCTGTAAAATCTTTGGTAGTTCCTTCAGAAAAATCACACAATAACTCTATTAGAAGACAAGGCCTATTTGCAAAGGCAAAAATTTCTGTTCGGTTACATGTAGAAATAATAAACACTCCAGAAACACCTCTAAGTTTTGCTGCTTTTAAAAGTGCAATTTGGTTCTCTTTGGTAACAGAAAATTTACCACGAGTTTCCGCGTCTGCCTTTCTGTAACTTACTCCAATATTGTAAAAGTGCTCTTGCCCTAGTTCTTTCATAAAATTCTAAAGATGATGCAAAAGTAGAAACTTCAATTACAAAAAAATATCGCTAAAAGTACTTTTAATAACGTTGAATGTTTTTTAATTCATTTTTAACAATAAAACCTATAAAATGCCTTATTTTTGCAATGTTTAAAAGGGTTTTAATCATTTTTATATAGAATGATTCTAAATAAAAAGAAAAGTAACTAATTATTTTTTATGATAAAAAATGTCGGAGAAAGTTCTTTCGAGGAAATAAACCTAGAAAAAGGTTTTTATGTACTTCATTTTCAGAACGAAAGCGAAGAGGCCATAACTTTTGAAAGAAAAATAGATAGTTCATTTATTCAAATGCACTTTTGTTTGCGAGGAAACTCAAAATTTCTATTTAATGATGGAAATTATACTTTTGATGTTTTAGACAACAGGTCTATACTTTTGTACAACCCGCAAAGAACATTGCCTATAAACTTAGAAATACAATCTAAAACTACGTTAGTTTCTTTGTTAATTTCAATTGAAAAATTTCACTCACTATTTTCTAAAGAATCGGGATATATTCCTTTTTTAAGTGATGAAAATAGCCATCGAAAATTTTATGATGATACAGAAATAAAACCAACGGTTGCCATTGTTTTACAACAAATTATTAATTCGAATACCAATAGTTCTATTCGAGAATTATATGTAAAAGGTAAAATATACGAATTGCTTAGTTTGCATTTTCAGAAAGATGAAAGCACTACAGGCGAGTATTGTCCTTTTTTAGTTGATGAACAAAACGTATTAAAAATAAGAAAAGCAAAAGATATTATAATTTCTAGAATGGCAGAACCACCAAGTCTACAAGAATTAGCAAACGAAATAGGCTTAAATTTAAAAAAATTAAAAGAAGGATTTAAACAAATTTATGGCGATACAGTTTATAGTTTTCTTTTTGATTACAAGATGGAACAAGCTAGAAAACTTTTAGAAAGCAACCAATACAATGTAAATGAAGTTGGGGTTCAGGTAGGATACAGCACAGCCAGTCATTTTATTGCTGCTTTTAAAAAGAAATTTGGTACAACACCAAAAAAATATGTAATGAGCTTAAATAGGTAAAATTTGGAACAACTAACCCATTATCAAATAGAAAATTTACAAAAAAAGTTTCCAATAACTATTGTTTGTGACGCTATTAGAACACCTGAAAACATTGGTATGTGCTTTCGAATTTCTGAAAGTTTTGGAGTCTCTAAAATATATTTTCACGAAAATTCTCCATCTTCAGAAAATAGAATTGTAAAAAAAACAGCCAGAAATACCGAAAATCAAATTTCACATAGTGTTTATTCTAATTTTAAAACACTTATAACAAAATTAAAAGCAGAAGGGAACACTATTATTGGTATAGAAATAACTGATAAAAGTATTCCTATTCAAAATTTCAATTTTAAAAATCATGAAAAAATTGTGTTACTTTTGGGAAGTGAAAGAAACGGAATTAACGATGTTAGTTTATTAGATTTTACAATTTCTATACCCATGTATGGTAGAAATTCTAGTATGAACGTAATACATAGTTTGGCAATTACATTGTATGAAGCCACCAACAAATTACTTTAATTAAATAAATAAAATATATAATAATTTCTTAGGAATTATTTTTAGTAAAATTATGAAAGGAGTTTTATTAGTAAATTTAGGATCCCCAGACAGTACCTCTACAAAAGATGTAAGAAAATACCTTGATGAGTTTTTAATGGATGAAAGAGTTATTGATGCGCCAAAATGGCTCAGAACAATATTGGTACGAGGTATTATATTAAATACAAGACCAAAAAAATCTGCTAAAGCATATAAAAAAATATGGTGGGATGAAGGCTCTCCATTAATTGTTTTATCGGAAAGGTTAATAAAAAAAGTAAGAAATAAAACAGAGTTGCCTGTTGCTTTAGCAATGCGTTATGGAAAACCATCAATAAAAACAGGTTTACAAGAATTGCACAACAAAGGGGTTACCGAGGTTTTAATTGTGCCACTTTATCCTCAATTTGCCATGGCAACTACTGAAACAATTTTGGTTTTAGCGGAAGAATTACGACAAAAATATTTTCCACAAATGACCTTTTCAGACATTCCTGCCTTTTACAATAAAAAAGACTATATAAAAGTATTGGCAGAAAGTATTAAAAACCATTTAGAGGACAAAGAATGGGATAAAATTTTATTCTCTTATCACGGTATT
Source organism: Polaribacter tangerinus (assembly GCF_038024095.1). Classification (NCBI taxonomy): domain Bacteria; kingdom Pseudomonadati; phylum Bacteroidota; class Flavobacteriia; order Flavobacteriales; family Flavobacteriaceae; genus Polaribacter; species Polaribacter tangerinus. Next base: position 733,080 of record NZ_CP150668.1, read on the forward strand.
CCAGAAAGACATGTTCGAAAATCTGATATAACAAAAAAGCACTGCAACCCATCTGATAGTGTAAATTTTGAATGTTGTAAAACAAACTCTGCAGCACATGAGTTTTGTTACAAACATCAATGTTATGAAACTACCAAGCAAGTAGTAGAATACTTAAACTTACAACCGCATCAATATTTTGTCTCATTTCAATCGAGATTGGCAGGAGACCCTTGGTTACAACCTTACACAGATAAAATGATAGAAAAATATCCTGACGAAGGTGTAAAAAAATTGGCAGTAGTTACTCCTGCATTTGTATCTGATTGTTTAGAAACGTTAGAGGAAATTGCCATGGAAGGAAAAGAAGATTTTTTAGAAGCTGGCGGACAAGAGTTTCATGCAATACCATGTATAAATGATAATGACGATTGGGTTCAAGTACTCGCAAATTGGATAGAAGATTGGAACAAAAAAGGGGTTGTCAAATAAAGTTAACGAAAACTTACAGACACATCAAAAAATAAACTAATACTATGGATTTTTTATATGTAAAAGCATTACATATCATTTTTGTGATTACCTGGTTTGCCGGTTTATTTTACATTCCAAGGCTTTTTATATATCAAACAGAGGCTGAAAATAAACTAGAACCGGCAAAATCTATTTTACAAACTCAATACAAGCTTATGAGCAAAAGGTTATGGTATATAATTACATGGCCATCTGCAATTTTAGCTAGTATCTTTGCTTTTTGGATGCTTGTTAAAAATCCGTATTACTTGTCTGAATCTTGGATGCTTGTAAAATTAGCTTTCGTGTTGGCTTTGTATTTTTACCATGGGTTTTGTCAAAATATTTTTAATAAACTTCAAAAAAATAAGATTAAATATTCTGCTTTTCAGTTAAGAATGTTTAACGAAATTACAACCATTATTCTGTTTGCTGTGGTATTTTTAGTAACTGTAAAAAGTGCTATTAATTGGATTTGGGGAGTAGTAGGAATACTTCTTTTCGGAGTACTGTTAATGCTTGCTATAAAACTTTACAAAAGAATCAGAAGTAAAAAATCTTGGGATAATTCAACCACAAATACTAACCAACTACCTAACGAAGAAAAATAATTTTTTTTAAAATTTTAGATAAAAGTCCGAATCAGGACTTTTTTTTATGCCTTTAAAGATTGTGCAAATGGTATTCTGTTAACAATACTTCTACCCAAAGTTACCTCGTCTGCATATTCCAATTCGTCACCTACAGATATACCACGAGCAATTGTAGAAGTGGTAATATCGAATTTTTCTATCTGCTTAAAAATATAAAAATTAGTAGTATCGCCCTCCATTGTAGAGCTTAATGCAAAAATTAACTCTTTTACCTCACCTTTTGCAATTTTTTCTACTAAAGAATCTATTTGTAAATTTTGTGGACCAATACCTTCAATGGGAGAAATTTTACCTCCCAAAACATGGTACAAACCTTTGTATTGAGAAGTGCTTTCTATAGCCATAACATCTCTAATATCTTCTACTACACAAACAATTTCTGCATTTCTTTTCGGGTTCTGACAAATATCACACAACAAAGTATCTGAAATATTATGGCATTTTTCGCACGTTTTTATATCGTTTCTTAAATGTTGTAATGCATCAGCCAAAAACTTTGTATGTTCTTTTGGTTGCTTTAACAAATGTAACACCAAACGCAAAGCTGTTCTTTTTCCAATACCAGGTAAACGAGAAACCTCGTTTACAGCATTTTCTAATAATTTTGATGAAAAATCCATGACAGCAAATTTAATACATAAAAACCAAAATCTGCATAAAAAACACATCAAGAATTTAGTGTATTTTAATAATACCGAATACTTTACAAACTAAAAATTTTATAGATTTTTATATCGTAAAAACCATATATTCGTACTTTAAAAGTTATCACTTTCACATGCAACCATTATATATTCTAATTCTAATAATTGCTTATTTTTCTGTGCTGATATTCATTTCCTATCGCACCGGAAAAACGGCAAACAACACTACTTTTTTTAAGGCAGATAATTCGTCTCCATGGTATTTAGTTGCCTTTGGTATGATTGGCGCATCGCTTTCTGGCGTAACCTTTATTTCTGTTCCTGGTTGGGTGGCTTCAGATAACATGAGCTATTTTCAAATGGTATTAGGCTATGTGCTTGGATACGCTGTAATTGGCCTAGTATTACTACCCTTATACTACAAACTAAATTTAACTTCTATTTACACGTATTTAGAAGATAGATTTGGACGCTACGCATATAAAACTGGAGCAAGTTTCTTTTTAATTTCTAGAACTATTGGTGCTGCATTTCGACTTTTTTTAGTGGCCAATGTTTTACAAGTAATATTGTTCGATGCCTACGGAGTTCCGTTTTGGGTAACAGTTTCTATTACTATTCTATTAATTTGGTTGTATACCTTTAAAGGAGGTATCAAAACAATAGTTTGGACAGATACGCTGCAAACGTTATTTATGTTAATAGCCGTAGGAGTATGTATTTACACTGTTTCAGATACAATGCAAATAGATAATATTTTTGAATATATAGCGAATAACAAGCTTTCGAAAACTTTCTTTTTTGAGGATGTAAATGCAGGAAATTACTTTTGGAAACAGTTTTTATCTGGTGCTTTTATAGCAGTTGTTATGACTGGTTTAGACCAAGATATGATGCAAAAAAACCTAACATGTAGAAACCTAAAAGATGCTCAAAAAAATATGTTTTGGTTTACGCTTGTATTGGTAATTGTTAATTTTTTATTTTTAGCTTTAGGGGTTTTACTTACCGATTACGCTCAAGCTAACGATATAACAGCAGAGAAAGACCAATTATTTCCAGTTATTGCTACACAAGGAAAATTAGGCTTTGCTACAGCAACTTTCTTTTTATTAGGATTAATTGCTGCAGCGTATTCTAGTGCAGATTCTGCACTTACCTCTCTAACAACCTCTTTTAGTATAGATATTTTAGAGATAGATAAAAGAAAGGATAAACAGGAACAAGAAATTATTAGGAAAAAAATTCATGTTTTATTCTCTTTAATTTTAATTGCTACTATTTTAATTTTCAAATATTTTATTGCAGATGAAAGTGTAATTGCCAATATTTTTAAAGCAGCTGGTTATACTTACGGGCCACTTTTAGGGCTTTATGCTTTTGGCTTATTTAGTAAAAAGATGGTAAAAGATACATTAGTACCTATTATTTGTATCTTGGCTCCCATACTTACCTTTTTAATAAGTAGCTATTCCAATACCTATTTAAAATTTGATTTTGGATTTTTTGTTTTAGTTTTAAATGGATGTTTAACGTATCTTGGTTTAGTAATTATAACAAATAATAGCAAATAACTATTTAGATTTCATGTTTGTACTCTCAAAAATTTTATCGGCAGAACTTGCTATAAACCCAGAATACAAGTCTCCGTTTTTCATAGGATATCTGTATGCAAACTCATAATAACAAGAAGTTACCTCTACTGTTTTTTCTTTAAAATGAACTGGTATTCTATCTGCCAAAATACTAGACTGCTCTAATAATTGTGCAGGAGTTCCTTTTATTTCTCCTCCAGACGTGTTCAATTGAAAACCATTTTCTTTTAAAAATTGATTAACATCTTCTAAAGAAGAAAAAGTAGATAACTTATTTACATCAACGGTAAAATGATTAGAACAAAATCCGTTTACATATAACCAAGCAGCATATTCCGATTCTTTTTGCAGCATTTCGTACACCTTAAAACTTGGTGTTTGCCATAACCTTCCTTTAAAAACTAAACTACTACCAGTTAAATCGCTTTCTGGAATTTGATTAATTAAAGAACTTACAACATCTTGCAGCTCTTTAGAAAACTCTCTTACTTTTAGTTGACTAATAAAAACCCTTGGCAAATTTTTATCTGTTTTGTGCTCAAAATGAACTGCATGAAGTTTTTTTGCCTCAAAAGTATACGTTCCACATGGCACGTAGCCAGCTTCTATAAAAGGTTTGGCCAAAACATTTATATTTACACGAGCATCATCAAAAGTTCTAAAAGCCACATGATCATTAAAAACCTCATTACCTTCTTGCATAAATAGCTTTTTAATTTTTTTAGCTGAAGGAGTCCTATCCGTATATTCTTTCCATAAAGAATCAAAAATTGCTGTAATATTCATTGTCATAAATGGATTAAAATTGAAACTTAAAGTTACTAAATAAAAATCGAAATGTCGAGATATCTTTTTAGTTTAAAACATATCACTAAAAATAGTATTCTTTCAAATCAGAAAAAAATAGAGCCAAATATTTTATCATTCAAAACAACTAAAAATTCAACAAAAAAATATATTCATTCCTTAAAAAATTCTGTATTTTTACTTTATTAATTTATAAAAATGCCTAAAGACTTAAGCAATTACAGAAAATCTTACGAAAAGGAAGAATTGTTAGAGAATAATTGTCCCGAAAATCCGATGGAGCTTTTTCAAACATGGTTTAGAAAAGCAGACGAATCTGACGCTGTAGAGGAAACTAATGCCATGAATATTGCAACTATTGGAAAAGATGGTTTTCCAAAAAACAGAGTTGTTTTATTAAAAAAATTTACTTGGGAAGGCTTTATCTTTTACACCAATTATAATTCTGAAAAAGGAACTGCCATAGCAGAAAACAACAATATTTGTTTGTCTTTCTTTTGGCCTTCTCTAGAGCAACAAATTATTATAAAAGGAAAAGCAGAAAAACAACCAGAAAACTTATCTGATGGTTATTTTGAAACAAGACCAGAAGGAAGTAAATTAGGTGCATGGGCTTCTAACCAAAGTAGTGTTGTACCCTCTAGAAAGGCATTAGAAGAAAACTTAGCATCGTTAGAAAAAGAATACAAAAATAAAGAAATACCAAGACCAGCACATTGGGGAGGCTATTTAGTAAAACCTTTATCTGTAGAGTTTTGGCAAGGAAGACCCAATAGGTTACACGACAGAATTAGGTATACGCTACAAGAGGATTTTTCTTGGAAACTAGAAAGGTTGGCTCCCTAATTTTTAATTGTACATTATTAATAAAAACTATGAAAACAATTTATATTGTTAGACATGCAAAATCTTCTTGGGAGTATAAAGGTATCGAAGATATAGACAGACCTTTAAAAAAAAGAGGAATAAAAGACGCTCATTTAGTTTCTAATTTTTTGGCAGAAGAAATTACAAAGCCAGATGTTTTTGTGTCTAGTAGTGCCAACCGAGCATTACACACAGCAGTAATTTTTTGTGAAAACCTTAGCTACCCACTTTCGAACCTGTATATAAGAAAACAATTATATAGTTTTAGCGATGGGTATTTGGTAAAAACTGTTAAGGCTTTGGATGACAGCTTTAACTCTGCTATTATTTTTAGTCATGACCACGGTATTAATACATTTGTAAATAAATACGGTAGTAAACCGATAGCTCATGTACCAACTTGTGGTGTTATAGGTATTCAATTTGAAGATAAACACTGGAAAAATATAAAAAAAGGAACTACCGTTTTAGTGGAATTTCCAAAAAACCTTAAATAAAAACGTTTGTTAGAAATAAAAAAATATGGCGCCATAGACATTGGCTCCAACGCAATAAGACTTTTAATAGCCAATGTAATTGTGGCAGAAGATAAAGAACCACAATTTAAAAAATCATCATTAGTTCGAGTACCTATTCGTTTAGGTGCAGATGCCTTTGTAAAAGGAGAAATTAGCAGTGCCAATATAGAAAGAATGGTAGATGCTATGGAAGCATTTAAATTATTGATGAAAGTAAATAAGGTAGAAAAATACAAAGCCTGCGCTACCTCTGCCATGCGTGAAGCATCAAACGGAGAAATGGTAGTTACAGAAATTCAAGAAAAAACAGGTGTAAAAATAGATATTATTGGCGGTAAAGAAGAAGCTGCAATTATATCGTCTACAGATTTAAATCAACTTATAGAAGGAGATAATTCTTATTTATATGTTGATGTTGGTGGTGGTAGCACAGAGTTTACACTTTTCTCTAAAGGAAAGATAGTAAACTCTAAATCTTTTAAAATGGGAACTGTTCGTTTGCTAAATAATAAAAAAGCAGTTAATAAAGAAATGTTTGCCAATGTAGAAAAATGGATTAAAAAAAATACAAAAGATTTAAAACGAATTGCTTTAATAGGCTCTGGCGGAAACATTAATAAACTTTTTAAAATGTCTGGTAGGTCGGAAGGAAAACCGATATCTTTTATTTATCTTGACGCTCAATATCAGTTTTTGAAAAAAATGAGTTATGAGGATAGAATTTCTGAACTTAGCTTAAACCCAGATAGAGCCGATGTAATTATACCTGCTACAAAAATATATTTATCGGCCATGAAATGGAGTGGAGCTAGAAAAATATATGTCCCAAAAATTGGGCTATCTGACGGTATTATAAAAAGCTTGCACTACAAAATTTTATAGTAATTTAGTAACAAGTGTATTAAAATCTGAGGCCGTATTATTTAAAAATGCTGTTTCAATTTCTAAATACACCAAATGAGATAATCGGTTTTGTAATCGTACAAAATCTTTTTCTGTAGTTACAACAACCTTTTTTTCTCCTTTTAATTGTTGATAGCTTTGTGTTATAGTTCGAATGTCATTTGATGAAAAATGATGATGATCTGAAAATTTTAAATGTTTAAATTGAATGTTTTTAGCACTCAAAAAAGACAACATCGAACTAGGATTTGCAATACCTGTTACTAACAAAACCTCATAATTTTGTAAGTCTTCTATAGATATTTCATAGGCTCCTTTTGTTTTTGATGCGTATGAAATACTTGTAAAAAACACTTTCTTTTTATATTTCTCTAACCGATTTTTAATTACTTTTTGAGCAGAAACAGAAAAATCATATGGGCATTTAGTAACCACAATAGCTGTAGCCCTTTTTGCTCCAGAACGAGATTCTCTTAAATTACCTGTTGGAATTAAATAATCATCTATAAATAAATCGGAATATTTAGTTAGTAAAATAGAAACAGAACCACGAACACTTCGATGTTGAAATGCATCATCTAATAATACAATTTGCGGATTAATATTTTTTTTTAAACTTTGTATTCCCTCCACTCTATCTGCACAAACTGCTACTGAAATATTTTTAAATTTTTTAAAAAACTGCAAAGGTTCATCACCAACTTCTTCGGCTGTATGCGTAGGATTAACCTCTATAAAACCAGATGTTTTACGCTTGTAACCTCTACTTAAAACTGCTATTTTATAATTTGACGATAGTAAACGAATTAAATACTCTATCTGTGGAGTTTTACCAGTACCTCCAACACTTAAATTTCCCACTACAATAACTGGCGTTTTAAAAGAATTTTCCTTAAAAAAACCTACATCAAACAGTAAATTACGAATAGTAGTTACTATATTATAGAGTATTGCGAATGGAAACAATAAAAAACGAAATAATTTCATAATCACGAAAATAATTGATTTTTATGAAATGATGCTTGTAAAATGTTAACTTTGATGCGCGACTTAATAATTTTATTTTATGAAGATAAAAGACATTACCAATTATTTAGAAGAATTAGCCCCTTTAAAATATGCTGAAGATTTTGACAATGTAGGTTTACTTGTAGGAAGCCATCAAACAACCGTAACCAATGTTTTAGTTACTTTAGACACCTTAGAGGAAACCATAGACGAAGCAATTTCTAAAAATTGTAATCTCATTATTAGTTTTCATCCTATAATTTTTGGAGGTTTAAAAAAATTAAATGGAAATTCTTATGTAGAAAGAGTTGTTTTGAAAGCAATAAAAAATGATGTTGCAATTTATGCTACACATACCGCCTTAGATAATTCTGCAAGCGGTGTCTCTGCAAAAATAGGCGAAGTGTTAGGTTTGCAAAATTTAAAAATATTAATTCCTAAAAAAGGAATTATTAAAAAACTGACTACTTATGTTCCAGAGTCCAACGCTTTAAAACTAAAAAAGTCTTTGTTCGATGCTGGTGCAGGTACAATTGGCAATTATACTGAGTGCTCTTTTTTAAACGAAGGAATAAGTACTTTTAAAGGAAATGAAAAGGCGAATCCAGTGATTGGAAAAAGCGGAACATTAACACATCAAAAAGAACAACAAATAACAGTTACTTTTGAGAGTAGACATGAAGAAACCGTATTAAAAGCCCTTAAAGAAAATCATCCTTATGAAGAGGTTGCTTTTGAAGTAGTTACTACAGAAAACTATCATCAAAATATTGGTATGGGAATGATTGGCGAGTTACCAAATGAAATGGAGGAAACCGAGTTTTTACATTTTATTAAATCTACCATGCAAACAGACTGTGTTAGACATTCTAAATTGCTTGATAAAAAAATAAAAAAAGTTGCTGTTCTCGGAGGTTCGGGTAGTTTTGCAATTTCAAATGCTATAAAAGCAGGTGCAGATGCATATGTAAGTGCCGATTTTAAATATCACGAATTTTTTAAGGCAGAAAAAAGTATTTTAATAGCCGATATTGGTCATTATGAAAGCGAACAGTTTACAAAAAAGCTTTTGGTTGATTATCTTACAAAAAAATTTAGTAATTTTGCAATCGTTTTATCGCAAAAAAGTACAAATCCAATTTATTATATATAAACATGGCAAAAAAGAAAGAAGTTTCAGTTGAACAAAAATTAAGAGCATTGTATGACTTACAATTAATAGACTCTAGAATTGACGAAATTAGAAACGTAAGAGGAGAACTCCCTCTAGAAGTAGAAGATTTAGAAGATGAAGTTGCCGGATTAAATACCCGTATTTCTAATTTAGCTGAAGATGCTGCTAACTTAGAAACTGAAATCAATAACAAAAAACAAGCTATTGAAGATTCTAAAGCACTAATGGCTAAATACGAAGAGCAGCAAAAAAATGTTAGAAATAACAGAGAATTTGACTCTTTGGCTAAAGAAATTGAATACCAAGGATTAGAAATTGAGCTAGCTGAAAAAAGAATTAATGAATACAAAGCTAAAATTGCTCAAAAAAATGAGATTATAGAGGCTACTAAAGAAAAGCAAGAAAAACAAGAAAAGCATTTAAACCACAAAAAAGCTGAATTAGATGCAATTCTTAAAGAAACTGAGAAAGAAGAAAAGTTGCTTTTAGAAAAATCTGAAGAGTTTTCTAAATCTTTAGACGAGCATTTATTTAATGCTTACTCTAGAATACGTAATAAGGTTAAAAATGGACTGGCTGTTGTAGCAATAGAAAGAGGTGCTTCTGGTGGCTCTTACTTTACTATACCACCACAAGTTCAGTTAGAAATTGCGAATAGAAAGAAAATAACTATAGATGAACACAGCGGACGTATTTTAGTAGATGCTGCACTTGCAGATGAAGAAAAAGAAAAAATAGATAAGCTTTTTGCATCTTAAAAAGATGATAACCATAAAAAAACTCGAAGTTTTAACTTCGAGTTTTTTTATACCTTAAAAATAAAATTAGTAATCTAATTTCTTAATATACTTAAGTTTCTTTTTCCATACTTTTAAATCTCTTTTAAAAGCATCTATACTATTTTTTACATTTACAACTAATGGGTTATCGTCTTTTGCATTTGAGAAAAAGCCTAAATTGTTCTCCAACTGCTGCATTTCTCTTACAATTTCATCAATTTTTTTTCTAACCGACAATTGCTCAGAATCTAATCTTCTAACATCTCCATTTGCTAACAAACCGTCTATTAAATTGGTAAACTTTAGCATTTCTACCTCTTCTTTACTCACATTAAGGCCTTCTAACAAGTTATCTATTTGTTTATTAAACTTTCCTTCTAAATGCCTAACGTTTCTTGGTAAAACTCCTAAATTTTTCCAATCTTCCATAGCCTGTAATACAACTTCTTTTGTAGGAGAAGCTATTTCTTTTAAACTTTCTAAAAAGGCTTTTTTAGCATCTACAATATCTTGTTGTTCTTTACTTATAGCATTTTTTTGGTTATGAAGTCTGTCGAAATAAAAGTTACAAGTGTTTTTAAATTCTTTCCAAATAGCATCTGAAAACTTTCTAGGTACATGACCAATCTTTTTCCAGTCAGACTGAATCTTTTTAAATATTTCAGTGGTGCTGTCCCAATCTTCACTATCTTTTAAAGATATTGCTTTTTCTAATAAAGCTTGTTTGTTTCGTAAGTTTTCTTGTTGCTCTTTTTTCTCTTCTCTGTAAAAAAGATTTTTTGCACTGTTAAATTTCTTAGTAGCCTTTTTAAATTGTTGCCAAATTTCTTCGCTTTTAGAGTATGGTAGTTTTCCTGCTTTAAAATACTCTTGCCTAATTTCTTCTACCTCTTTCATACTCCTTTGCCAATCTCTATGAGTTTTGTTTTTTGAAGTATCATAAGCATTCAACTTTGCTACTACTTGTAATTTTTCTTCAATAATATCTTGATTTTTTGATCTCTGCTCCTTAAAGTAGTCGTGTCTTCTATCGTGAATTTTTTTTGTTGCTTCACTAAATTTTCCCCATACCTCTTCTCTTACATCTCTAGCAACAGGACCAATTTCTTCTTTCCAGATTTTATGTAGTTCTTGTAATTCTTTAAAAGCTACATTTATATCTTTTGCATCTACAAGAGCTTCTGCTTGTGTTATAATGGCTAACTTTTTCTCTAAATTATTTTTAAAGTCGAGCTCTCTAAAATCATTACTCAAATGCAACAAATCATAAAAACGCTCTACATGGTGGTGATAAATTTTCCAAGTATCATTGTATTTTGTTTTAGAAACAGGCCCAATGGTACTCCATGTATTTTGCAATTCTTTAAATTGCTTGTACATCGTTGCTGGCTCAGCATTTTCTATTAAATCTTTTAATTGCTCTATTACTTGCAATCTCTTTTCTAAATTATCATTTAGCTGATTTTCTAGATTTTTGTAGTAAGAATCTCGCTGTTTTTTATAATCTGAAAGCAATTGATTGTATGTAATTTTAACAGGACTCGAAAACTGAAAATCTATTGAGTTACCGCCCTCTTCTAAAAAAATACGTTTTTTCTCTGCCAACAACGCACCAAATTTTTTGTTAAAAGCACTCTTAATATTTTCTACCTGATTTTTTACTCTATGAACCGGATTGTTGGATATAATTTTTTGAAGTAGTGCTACCAAATCTTCTAGAGACATGCTTGCATAATCTACTGAATTATCTTCAATTTCGGCCTCATTTTCTGCATCTTCTGCCACAGATTGCTCCACCTCCTCTACTGCTTTATCTGCAGTAATTTCCGCTTCTTTTTCAGCTTCCTTTGTCGATTTATTACTTGCCTTGGCGTGGTCTAGATTTGTGTCTTCTGATTTGGGTACCGTTTTTTCAACGTTTTCTTCATTTGTATCTAACATATCTACAATCTTTAAGTTCAATTTATAATAACTATTATTATAAGTCTATAAAGATACAGACAACTTACAAACCAAACAAATTGTTACCATAAAATTAGCATACTATAGATTCCAAATACGCCAAGATTCTTCTGCTTGTAGTTCCAACATTTCATATCCATTTTTTACAATGGCTCCTTGCGCTTTTCCTTTTGATAAAAAAGTAGAAAGAACAGGATTGTAAATTAAATCGTACAATAAATGTAAGTTCGTAAGATATTGATAAGGAATATCAGGATATTTTTCTATTTCTGGTGATGTACCTAAAGGAGTGCAGTTTACAATTAACTGATATTTTTTTAATACTTGTTCAGACAAACTGCTATAGCTAATTTCATTTGCCTTAGACGGCTTTCTAGACACAAATTTATAGGAAATACCAAGCTTATGTAAACCATAAGCAACTGCCTTAGAAGCCCCACCAGTTCCTAAAATAAGCGCAAATTTGTGATGCTCTTTAATTAAAGGAATAATAGATTTTGTAAACCCAACAACATCAGAATTATATCCTTTTAATTGTCCGTTTTTTACTATTTTAATAGTATTTACTGCCCCAATATCTTTGGCTGTATCGTCTAACATTTCTAGGTAAGGCAAAACAGCTTCTTTGTATGGTATGGTCACATTAATACCTCCTAAAAAAGGTGTGCTTTTTAAAATTGATGGAAAATCTTCTATGGTTTGTAAATCGAAATTTACGTAATTATGATTTGTTAAATTTAGTTTTAAAAATTTCTCAGTAAAATATCCACGAGAAAAAGAATAGGAAATATTTTTTCCTAACAAACCAAAAGTTTTATTTTTTATTTCTTCCATAAAAATCTATAATAACAATTAAACCAACACCAATAAATATATATAAAATAGCAAACCAAGTTTCTGAACTTAAAACATCTGGAATAAAACGTTCGTAATTTGCCACTATTTTTTGTCCGGTTTTATCTAGCAAAAAAGTATCGTTTTGCTGTAAATAAATAGCCTTTTTCCAAGGCCAAACAATACCTAAAGAACCTGTAATAAACCCAATAATAACAGCTGTTACAATAGCATTATATTTTTTTAAAACATAGCCCAAAATATGCGAAAAAGTAACCAAACCAAAAATAGAACCTGCTGTAAAAACACTTATTATTTTAAGGTACCTAATTTTTTCAGGATCCTCTAACACATCAAAATTACCCATTAGTATACTTGTTGTAATAAAAAATAACTCATTTACAGCATCTACAAGAAGTAATACATAGTTTCCCATTAAAATAAGGATAAAAGAACCTGACAAACCAGGTAAAGTCATACCAGAAACTCCTACAATACCACATAAAAACACAAACCACAAATTATCATTTTCCGAAGCAGGTTTTAAAAAACTAATTCCTAAACCAACAACAACACCTATAAGAAGTGAAGAAATATTTTTGGCATTCCATTCACCAAATCCTTTAGCGATATAAATTACCGAGCCAATAATCATTCCAAAAAACCAACTCCAAACATACAGCTCATAATTCACCAAAAAATAATCTAATACTAACGAAATACTAAAATAGCTAAAAATGCTACCTCCCATTATTAGAAGTAAAAACTGAGCATTAGTATAGTAAAAAAAGCTCTTAAAACGACCGTTGATAAGTAGTTTTATAGCCGTTAGATTAATTTTTTTAAAAGAATAAATTAACTCTTCATAAAACCCAAATACAAAAGATACTGTACCCCCAGAAACACCTGGTACTTTATTAGCTGCACCCATTGCTAAGCCTTTTAAAAAAAGGATTGTTTTTGCTGCTAAACTTCTTTGTGTAGGCATTATTGTTTTTTTATGGCTAACTTTTCCATCAATAAAATAAGTACAAATCCTGCAATAGCCAAAAGTATAGCTGGCAATATTTGTGCGTCTAAAAAATTATTTACTTCCGAAAAATGAGTGGGAAGCACACTTTTTTCTAATGCGATTTTATAACCTTCGAAATTAGAAGTTTGTTGCTGATACACAAAAAGACTACCAAGTTCTGAAACTTGAGAAAAAGGAATTGTTTCACCTGTTTCTTTCACAAAAACTGATGTAGTAATTTTCCATGGCCATATTTTATTAAGTGAGCCTATAATAAAACCTGTTAATACAGATAAAGTAACATTTTTATAATTGGCAAAGAGCCATTTTAATATTTTAGAAAAAGATAATAAACCTACAATTGCCCCTAAACCAACTACTGCAATAGTTTTTAAATCTCTATCGTTAACAGCAGCTAAAATAGGTTTATAAGCACCCAATAATACTAAAATAAAAGCACCAGAAATACCTGGTAAAATCATAGCGCAAATAGCAATAGCTCCAGCTAAAAACAAAAACAACAAAGAGGAATTCTCACTAACTAAGGGAGTTAATGTAGTAATATAATAGGCTATAAAACCTGCCAAAATCAATCCTAAAACAGCATAAATTGTCCATTTTGTAATTTGTTTACCTATGTAAATAATACTTGCTAGCACCAATCCGAAGAAAAAAGACCATAGTAAAATAGGCTCGTTTTCTAACAACCATTTTATAGATTTTGCTAGTGTTAAGATGCTAATAAATATTCCGATACCTAATGCCAAAAGAAAGTTTCCATTTATAGTTTTCCAAGCAGCCTTAAAACCTTCTTTTTTTATTGTAATTAGTAATTGTAAGTTGATGTTGCTTATAGCACTGAGCAACTCTTCATAAATTCCGGTGATAAATGCAATGGTACCACCAGATACACCTGGCACAACATCTGCGGCTCCCATAGCCATTCCTTTTAGAGCAATTACAATATAATTCTTGGTGTTTTTTGCCATTTTATTTTTCCTATTTTTGTAAAACGAAGATAGTAGAAATTAGATAGAATAGAAAGGTTAGCAGGTTTTCTATTTCAATTTTAAAAAAATATGCCAAAAAAAGGAAAAGAAAAAAACACGCTAAACAAAGCGAAGCATACCAAGTTAATGAATAGAAAAATTAACAAAGTAAAGCTAGAAAAAAAACTACACAAAGAGCGGTTAAAGGAAATTGTGAAAAGAGTAAATGCTCAAAAAGCAATAACATAATGCAATTACTATACATTTTTGGGTTTCTTATAGCTTTACCTTTGTTTCCTATTGTATACTTTCAAGGAAAAAACATACGCAAAAATGTACCTAGGCTTCCTCCTGCAAAAAAACCAAAAGGCTTTGTTAATAATAGCTACAAAAACACATTACAAGTTTTATGTATTGGAGAAAGCACAATTGCTGGTGTTGGAGTAGATACTCATAAAAATGGATTTAGTGGTGCGTTTGCTAAAAGACTTTCTACCTTACTGCAGCACAATATTAAATGGGTAGTTTATGCCAAAAGTGGTTATACGGCATCAAAAATAGCCCAAAAAACTATGGTAAATTTACCAACTATCTCTGTAGATGTTATTGTAATAGGACTTGGCGGAAACGATGCTTTTACACTAAATTCTCCAAAAAAATGGGCAAAAGATATCGATAATATTATTCAAATATTGAGACATAAATATCCTAAAACACCCATTTATTTTACAAATATGCCACCAATTAAAGAGTTTCCTGCGTTTACAAAAACAATAAAATTTGTGATCGGAAACTTAGTAGAAATTCTTGGTAAGCAATTATATAAAGTAGTTACAAAACACCCGAAAGTATATTATAACAAAGAAGTGATTACTCTACAAAAATGGACTCATAAGCATGGACTTAAAAATAAAGATACTTCCATTTATTTTAGTGATGGTATACACCCAAGTAAACAAACGTATACTATATGGGGACAAGAAATGGCTGATTTTGTTGCCAAGAACTATTTGAATAATCTATAAGAATGTATTTTAGAGTTTTGTACTAATAATATGACCTTTATTTCTGCTCGAAATTATACTTCAACTAATTGAATAAAAAAATCTCAAATGAATCATTTGAGATTTTTTTATTCAAAGATAATTTAGAAAATTTAGTTCGAATTAAATAGAAACAATATTAATTATCTATAGAACCTAGTACACGCTTCATAAAACTGTTTAAAGCTTCTTTTTTTGGCGTGCCTTCTTTTACCATTTTATCTACTTCTACAGCACCATACATATTAGAAATTAACTCACCTATAACATCTAATTCTTCATCTTTTAAAGAAGGAACTTCTGTTAAAGCCTCTAAAGTTTCAATAGTTTCTAACACATAATCTTGATCGTTCTCTTCGATAAAATTAGTTAAATGTTTAATTACTGGTAATTTCATACTTTTTTGGTTGTATTATTTAAACAAACACTTAGTTTACTTCGTTTACCAAGTCTTTTAAAACTTCGAACTTATTAGTTTGTACTTGATTTTTCTTAGCACCGTTTTCAAAAGTTGCAAAAGTTGGTAAATTACTAACATCTGCTAATTTTCTACTTTCTGGAAACTTTTCTGCATCGGCAATTACAAAAGTAACCCCTTCATTTTCAGTAGCTAATTTCTTAAATTTTGGTTTCATAATTCTACAATTTCCACACCATGTTGCAGAATATTGCACAATTACTTTATTGTTAGATTTTACAATTTCTTGTAAATTGTCCGCGGATAATTCTTGTACCATTTTCTTAGATTTTTTTTTGTAAATTTATTGTAATTTGAAGCAATCTAATTGATTTCAAAAAAGACTGCTTCAAACCTGTATGAAGTATTTTGGCTAGTGCTTAGATAAATACTCTGCAGTACCTTTTGCATTAGCAGCCATTGCTTCCTTACCTTCTTCCCAGTTTGCTGGACACACTTCTCCATTTTTTTGAACGTGTGCATAAGCATCAATTAAACGTAAAAACTCATTTACATTCCTACCTACTGGCATATGGTTTATTCCTTCATGAAAAACAGTACCTTCTTCATCAATTAAATAAGTTGCTCTGTACGTAACATTATCTCCCTCTACCTGAACTGTTTGCGTAGCCTCATCAAAAGTTTCGTTTGTAATGTCTAGAATTCCTAAAATAGATGATAAATTTCTATTACTGTCTGCCAATATTGGGTAAGTTACTCCTTCTATACCACCATTGTCTTTAGAAGTACTTAACCATGCAAAATGAACTTCAGGTGTATCGCAAGAAGCACCTATAACAATAGTATTTCTTTTTTCGAATTCTGCTAATGCAGCTTGAAAAGCATGTAATTCTGTTGGGCAAACGAAAGTAAAATCTTTTGGATACCAAAATAATAACACTTTCTTTTTGTTGTTAACGGCCTCTTCTAAGACGTTAATTTTGAACGTATCTCCCATATCGTTCATTGCATCTACATTTAAATCTGGAAATTTTTTACCAACTGCTGTTGCCATGTTTTTATAATTTTAATTGGGTTAAATATTATTTTTTTACACCACAAAGATACCAATCAACACTTGCAAAAAAGAGAAAAGTTAATGGGAAGTTTTTATATTTCAATCAACTTTATTTATAGCTTTTATGATTTTAAATAGTTTTATACTATTTACTAGCAAAAAGTTTTACATCATTAGCAGATACCGTTTTTTCACCTAAAATAAGTAGGCGCTCCACAACATTTCTGAGTTCTCTAATATTACCTGTCCAATTATAGTCTTGCAACAGAGATATAGCTTCCTCAGAAAATATTTTTTCAGGAATTCCTTGTTCTTCACAAATTTTACTTGCAAAAAAATTTACTAGTAAAGGAATATCATCTCTCCGATCATTTAATGCTGGTACTTTTATTAAAATTACTGCCAATCTGTGGTACAAGTCTTCTCGAAACCTTCCTTGCGTAATTTCTTCTTGTAGGTTTTTGTTAGTAGCAGCAATCACTCTTACATTTACCTTAATATCTTTATCACTTCCTACTCTGGCTATTTTATTTTCTTGTAATGCTCTTAAAACTTTTGCTTGTGCAGACAAACTCATATCGCCTATCTCATCTAAAAATATAGTTCCGTGATTTGCTGCTTCAAATTTTCCTGCTCTGTCTTTATTAGCTCCAGTAAAAGAGCCTTTTACATGTCCAAAAAGTTCACTTTCTATCAATTCAGATGGTATGGCTGCACAATTAACCTCAATTAATGCCGCTTTATGTCTGTCGGATTTTTCATGTAACCAATGTGCCACTAACTCTTTTCCTGTTCCGTTTGGTCCGGTAATTAAAACTCTTGCATCAGTAGCCGCAACTTTTTCTATGATGTCTTTTATATGAGAAATTGCTGCACTTTCTCCAATCATCTCATAATTTTTACTCACTTTTTTTTTGAGACGTTTATTTTCTAAAACAAGCGTTTTCTTTTCAAGTGCATTTCTAACGGTATTTAAAAGACGATTTAAATCTGGTGGTTTCGATATGTAGTCAAAAGCACCCAAACGCATCGTGTTTACAGCTGTTTCTATATCGCCGTGACCAGAAATCATCACAATCGGAATTTCTGGTTTTATCTTTTTTGCTTTTTCTAATACTTCTACACCGTCCATTTTTGGCATTTTAATATCACAAAACACCAAATCATACTCATTATTTTTTATTTTCTCTATCCCTTCCAAACCATCAGATGCTTCTTCTACATTATAGGTGTCATTTTCTTCGGATATAATTTTGATTAATACCCGTCTAATGGCAGCTTCGTCTTCAATAATTAGTATTCTACTCATCTGTTATATTTTTTAGGGTTGTTTTTTATTGATGTAAAAAAAGGACTTTCTCTTACTTATTAAGATTTCTGAAATAAATGAACATCTCTTTGTGGAAAAGGAATTTGCACTTTATTTTCTCTAAATTTTTTATCTATTTCGAAACGTAAATCACTTTGTACAAATCTAGCTTCAAAACTATTATTTAAAGAGAAAACCAAAGAAAAATTAAGTGAACTATCTGCAAATTCTGTAAACAAAACATTGGGTGCAGGCTCCGATAAAATAGCATCATGCTCATTGGCAGCCTCTATTAGCAATTGCTTAACCAACGCAACATTACTACCATAAGCAACCCCTACATTTACATTTTCTCTTGTTTCTGTTCCGTTCTCTGTCCAATTATAAAGAATATTTGTTAGATACAAATGATTTGGAATTACCAATACTTTATTATCTATTGTAACCGCTCTAGTTGTTCTTAATCGAATTTCTAAAACACGCCCAACTTTACCTTCTAATTCAATAATATCCCCCACATGTACAGACTGATCTACTAAAATAAAAAGACCAGAAATAATGTCTTGAAACAAGGTTTGCATTGCCAAACCAACACCTATTAGTAAAGCTGCAGAAGCTGCAAAAACTGCTGTAACATTTACTCCGGATGCATTCATAGCTACTAAAAAAATAACTAAATACACAAACCATCTTAAGTAGGTAAATACAGTTACAAATTTGGGTTTATCGTTTTCAGGTAATTTTTTTGTTACTATTCTACGAACTAATTTTAACACTACAGAAGTTATTACTAATGAAATAACAATAAATAAAAGTCCTCTTACACTAATACTTATTTTGTCTGATAAATGAAAAGTATGATTTAAAATAGAGTTTGTTTCACCAACAATTGTATCTGTTACATTTGCTATACTATCTTGCATTTCTTAATATTTTAACCATTTATATAAATCTTTGTATGTTGGTTTTTTGCCATACATTAAAATACCAACTCTGTAAATTTTTGATGCCAACCAAACCATAAAAACAAAAGTAGCGACTAATAAGCTCATAGAAAGTACTATTTCTAACCAAGAAACCCCAAAAGGAACTCTCATAAGCATTACAATAGGACTCGTAAACGGAATATGAGAAAACAACACCGCCATAGAACCATGTGGCTCATTAATAACCGTTGCAAAACCAACATAAACGCCTAAAATTAGTGGCAACATTATAGGTAGCATAAACTGTTGAGTATCTGTTTCGTTGTCTACTGCAGCACCAACTGCTGCAAATAAAGAACTATAAAGCATAAATCCTCCTAAAAAGTAAAATATAAATAGTATAAATAGTTTTAATAGAGGTAAACTTGCTATTTCCTGAATTAACAATTGAACTTTATCTATACCCGCAGCATCTTTTACAACTTCCATTTGTGCATCTGGTATTCTTGCAGTTTGCATTTCTACAACATTTATACCAAAAATTGCAGACAGTACAGAAGAAATAACGAGTAGTAATATTCCCCAAATAAAAAATTGTACCAAACCAGCTGAGGCGTTTCCTATAATTTTTCCTAACATTAACTGAAATGGTTTTACAGACGAGACTATAATTTCTATAATTCTACTTGTTTTCTCTTCTATTACACTTCGCATTACCGAAGAACCATAAATAATTACAAACATCATTAATAAATATCCTGCAATTGCTCCTACCCCAATTTTTAAGCCATTTATTAGCTTTGAGGACTCCTCTCCAGAAAAATTATACATTTTTATATCGGTAGCAATTTTTGAAGCTTTAATCTGAGCTACATCAATACCTAAACTTGTTAACTTTTCATTCCTAATTTTATTCTCAATTTTACCTTCTAAAACACCAATTACAGAAAAACCAGGGGTGTCTTTAGAATAAAACTCTATAGATTTAGCTAATAATTCTAAGCTGTCTTTTTGTGGTATATACAAAACACCATAATAATTACCATCGGCTACTTTTTTCTTAGTTTCTGTAATACCTAATGCAGTAAAATCTTGATAATGTATAGTTTTTGTATCTGTAAAATCATCTTTGGTAAATAGTTTAGAATTATCTACATACACTATTTCTTTAACTTTTTCGTCATTCTTTTTCATCAAAAAAAACACTAAGGCACCCATACCTATCATTAACAACGGACTTAAGAAAGTCATCATTAAAAAAGATTTGTTACGAACCTTTGCAATAAACTCTCTCTGTATAATAAGTTTTAATTTGCTCATTGTTAGTTGTTTTTATGTATTGCTTGTATAAAAATATCGTTGGCACTTGGTACTACTTCAACAAAATGCTGTACCTCTCCTCTTGCTGATAAAAAAGAAAGTAAGTCATTAGAACTCGTTTCTTTGTTTAGCTGAACATTTAACGTTAACCCCTCATTTAACATGTTAAAATTGGCAGGAAAAATAGTGAAATGTTGTTTTAATTCCTCTTGTACTTTAGCAGGAACAGTTGTTTTTAATCCTACTTGAAAAGTATGAGTTCTAAAAGCTCTTTTAATATCTACTAATTTTCCTTCTAAAATTTTATTAGAGTTATCTATAAGAGCAATTTCATCACACAATTCTTCTACAGACTCCATTCTATGAGTAGAAAAAATAATAGTAGCCCCTTCATCTCTTAATTGTAAAATTTCTTTTGCAATTAATTGTGCATTAATAGGATCGAAACCAGAAAAAGGCTCATCAAAAATTAACAATTTAGGAGCATGCATTACGGTAACAATAAACTGTACTTTTTGAGCCATTCCTTTAGATAATTCTTCTATTTTCTTGTTCCACCAAGCTGAAATATCAAATTTCTCAAACCAGTATTGTAATCTTTTTTTGGCCTCTGTTTTACTCAAACCTTTTAATTGTGCTAAGTACATGGCTTGCTCACCAACTTTCATAGATTTGTACAACCCTCTTTCTTCTGGTAAGTACCCAATATAAGCAGTGTGTTTTGGTGCCAACTTTTCGCCATCTAAAAAAACACTACCAGAATCTGGCATCGTAATTTGATTGATAATTCTTATTAAAGATGTTTTTCCAGCTCCATTGGGGCCTAACAACCCATACACACTTCCTTTAGGAACGTGAATAGAGACGTTATTTAACGCTGTAAAATCTCCATATTTTTTTACAACGTTATTTATTTCTAATACATTTTTCATTTTATAAAGTCTCTTTTTTTTATCGAAGACAACACTACAAAACTACATATTTTCAAATTATTAAAGTGCAAACTAAACAAAAGCTTATTTCTTATTTTTTATGTTAAAATTTACTATGCACGCATAACTTTTTTACTATTTATTATGCATGCATAATAAATTTTATTATATTTGATGCAATGGATAAAGATAAAACAATAGATCATCAGTTAAGAGCAACGTGGCAAGCGGTTGCAAAGATGTATAATGAGCAAGCGGCACAGCACGATAGCACTATGGCAACAGCTTTTGTGCTATTAAATATAGACAAAGAGAAAGGAACACCTTCTACTGCTTTAGGGCCCTTAATGGGCATGGAGCCCACTAGTTTGTCCCGAATTTTAAAGAATATGGAAGATAAAGGCGCTATATCTAGAGAAAAAAATCCGGAAGATGGCAGAAGTGTTATTATAAAACTAACTCCTTATGGAAAAGAAATGAGAGCAATTTCTAAAGGACATGTTATTCAATTTAACGAAACGATTGTACAGCAAGTGTCTGCTAAAGATTTAGAAGGTTTTTTTAAAGTAACCTCTGTAATCAACAAACTTATAGCAAATAAAGAAATTTTTACAACAGTTGCCGAAAAAGCACTATAAGAGATTAAACCCCAACAGCAAAGTATCATCCTAAGAATTTTCTTTAACTGTTGGAAAACTAATAAAAAATTAAAAAATAATGACTAGAAGAATTAATAAAATAGCAATTATTGGATCTGGTATAATGGGAAGCGGAATTGCCTGTCATTTTGCTAATATTGGTGTAGAAGTACTTTTATTAGATATTGTACCCAAAGAATTAAACGACAAAGAAATTGCAAAAGGACTCACATTGCAAGATAAAATTGTAAGAAATAGGTTAGTGAATGATGCATTATCAGCCTCGTTAAAATCGAAGCCATCGCCTATTTACAGCCAAAAGTTTGCTCATAGAATAACAACTGGTAACTTAGAAGATGATATAGCAAAAGTGGCAACGGCAGATTGGATTATGGAAGTTGTTGTAGAACGGTTAGATATTAAAAAAAGTGTTTTTGAAAAGCTAGAAAAGCACAGAACACCAGGTACTCTAATTACTTCTAACACCTCTGGTATACCTATACATTTTATGAATGAAGGAAGAAGTGATGATTTTCAAAAACACTTTGCTGTTACACATTTTTTTAACCCTCCAAGATACCTTAAACTTTTCGAGGTTGTACCTGGGCCAAATTGTAAGCAAGAAGTAACCGATTTTTTAATGATGTATGGTGAAAAGTTTTTGGGAAAAACAGCTGTGCTAGCTAAAGATACCCCTGCATTTATTGGAAATAGAATCGGTATATTTGGTATTCAATCTTTGTTTCATCAAGTAAAAGAAATAGGCTTAACAGTTGAAGAAGTAGACAAATTAACGGGCCCAGTTATTGGACGACCAAAATCTGCTACTTTTAGAACTGTTGATGTTGTTGGTTTAGATACCCTGGTACACGTTGCCAATGGTATTTATGAAAATTGCCCAAATGATGAAGCTCATGAACTTTTTAAGCTACCCAATTTTATCAATAAAATGATGGAAAACAATTGGTTTGGTAGTAAAACAGGTCAGGGTTTTTATAAAAAATCTGTAGATAAAAACGGTAAAAAAGAAATACTAGCATTAGATTTAGAAACGTTAGAGTATCGTCCTTCTAAAAAGGCAAAATTTGCCACTTTAGAGCTTACAAAAACAATAGATAAACCCATAGACAGATTTAAAATATTAGTAAACGGTAAAGATAAAGCAGGTGAGTTTTACAGAAAAAACTTTGCTGCAATGTTTGCTTATGTCCAAAACAGAATACCAGAAATTTCGGACGAAATTTACAAAATTGATGATGCCATGAAGGCTGGTTTTGGCTGGGAAAACGGACCCTTTGAAATTTGGGATGCAATCGGTGTAGAAAATGGAGTAAACCTAATGAAAGCCGAAGGAAAAGAACCGGCTGTCTGGGTTACAGAAATGATAAATTCTGGAACTTCAACTTTTTATAGCGTAAAAGAAGGAGCTACATACTTTTACAACATACCAAGCAAATCTCAAATAAAAAAACCTGGTCAGGATGGATTTATTATTCTCGATAATATTAGAAAATCAAACGAAGTTTTTAAAAATTCTGGTGTAGTAATTGAAGATCTTGGAGACGGAATTTTAAATGTAGAATTCCAATCTAAAATGAATACCATTGGAGGTGATGTTTTAGCCGGAATAAATAAAGGGATAGATTTAGCCGAAAAAGATTTTCAGGGTTTAATTATAGGAAATCAAGCTGCAAATTTCTCTGTTGGCGCAAATATCGGTATGATATTTATGATGGCAGTAGAACAAGAATATGACGAACTTAACTATGCCATAAAATACTTTCAAGATACTATGATGCGCATGAGATACTCATCTATTCCAACCATATCTGCACCACACGGAATGGCATTAGGTGGTGGGTGTGAAATTTCTTTACATGCAGATAAAGTAGTTGCTGCAGCAGAAACCTATATGGGACTTGTAGAATTTGGTGTTGGTGTAATTCCTGGTGGTGGTGGCTCCAAAGAAATGGCACTAAGAGCGTCAGATTCTTTTAGAAAAGGCGATGTTGAATTAAATATTTTACAAGAAAACTTCCTTACCATAGGAATGGCAAAAGTTTCCACTTCTGGCTATGAAGCCTTTGATTTAGGTTTATTACAAAAAGGAAAAGATGTTATTGTTGTAAATAAAGACAGGCAAATTGCCACTGCAAAAGCACATGCAAAATTAATGGCTGAAAGTGGTTATACGAAACCTGTTACAAGAAAAGATGTAAAAGTACTTGGAAAACAAGCATTAGGTATGTTTCTAGTGGGTACTGATGCAATGGAGCATTCTAAATACATTTCTGAACACGACCAAAAAATAGCGAATAAACTAGCTTATGTAATGGCCGGCGGAGATTTATCTGAACCAACATTGGTAACAGAACAATATTTGTTAGACATAGAAAGAGAAGCTTTTTTATCGTTATGTACAGAACGTAAAACATTAGAAAGAATTCAGCATATGCTAAAAACAGGGAAACCTTTAAGAAATTAATTGAATTGTTATGAAATCATACACTTTCATTTTAATACTATTTATGAGCATACACTTTTCTTGTACAAAAAAGAAAATAGCTACTGGTAGTCATTATATGATTAATGAAACGTCAACTACAGAAAATAATCTAAAAGATAATTATAAAATAATTTCTCAATGGAAAGGAGATGGCTATTACATATCTAAACTAGTACTAATCAAAAGAAATGATAAGAATATTTTAATTACAGAATATGTGGATCATACACCAGTTCCTCTAAATTATTCTGATGAAACTATTGGCTCGGAAATGGGAACCGAAAACAATAAAGAATTTTGGGACTTAGAAGACCCTTCTCATGGCTTTAAAATTCTTGATAACGGAAACTTTAAAAATACCAATGCCAATGACAATCAAACGATTTATATAAAAATTGCACATTAATGCATTTTAAACATTATACAAACTTGTAAATATGAAAACAGCATATATAGTAAAAGCATACAGAACAGCAGTTGCGAAAGCACCAAAAGGGGTTTTTCGCTTTAAAAGAGCCGATGAATTAGGTGCAGAAACCATTCAGCATATGATGAAGGAATTACCAACTTTAGATACAAAACGTATAGATGATGTAATAGTTGGTAACGCCATGCCAGAAGGTTCTCAAGGACTAAATATGGCACGTTTTATCTCTTTAATTGGTTTAAATTCTGTGGATGTGCCTGGTGTTACTGTCAATAGATTTTGTTCTTCTGGCCTAGAAACAATTGCCATGGCAGCTGCAAAAATACAAGCAGGTATGGCCAATTGTATCATTGCAGGTGGCTCAGAAAGTATGAGTGCTGTTCCAATGACAGGGTTTAAACCAGAACTAAATTATGAGACTATAAAAAACGGACATGCAGATTATTATTGGGGAATGGGAAATACTGCAGAAGCAGTTGCTAATCAATTTAAAATTTCTAGAGAAGACCAAGATGAATTTGCTTTAAACTCTCACATAAAAGCTCTTAAAGCACAATCCGAAAATAGGTTTCGAGACCAAATAGTACCAATAGAGGTATCTGAAACATACTTAAAAGAAGATGGAAAAAAAGAGACCCGAAAATATACTGTTTCTAAAGATGAAGGTCCTAGAAAAGGAACTTCTTTAGAAGCACTAGCAAAATTAAGACCTGTATTTGCTGCTGGTGGAAGCGTTACTGCAGGAAATTCATCGCAAATGAGTGATGGTGCAGCTTTTGTGATGGTAATGAGTGAAGAAATGGTAAAAGAATTAAATTTAGAACCTATTGCAAGGGTTGTAAATTATGCAGCTGCAGGAGTTGAACCAAGAATTATGGGAATCGGACCTGTTG
Organism: Polaribacter tangerinus; assembly: GCF_038024095.1. Taxonomy (NCBI): domain Bacteria; kingdom Pseudomonadati; phylum Bacteroidota; class Flavobacteriia; order Flavobacteriales; family Flavobacteriaceae; genus Polaribacter; species Polaribacter tangerinus. The sequence goes on from NZ_CP150668.1 coordinate 758,786, forward strand.
CTGCCATTCCAAAAGTTTTAAAACAAGCCGGACTTCAACAAAAAGATATTTCTCTTATAGAGTTAAATGAAGCTTTTGCCTCACAATCATTGGCAGTTATTCGTGAATTAGACTTAAATAAAGAAATTATAAATGTAAATGGAGGTGCTATTGCACTTGGGCATCCACTTGGATGTACAGGAGCAAAATTATCAGTTCAATTATTTGATGAAATGAGAAAACAACGGATGAACAATAAATACGGAATGGTAACAATGTGCGTTGGAACAGGGCAAGGTGCTGCCGGAATTTTTGAATTTCTCTCTTAAACAAACAAAGAAAATTAATATTAAAAAACATTTAAAGACATCGTAGAAATATTCTCAGGAATCTCAATAAAACAATTAGATAGCGTCTAAAAAACTATTTATAAACTATTTCTACTCTAAAATGTATAAAAACAAAAAATATGGAAACTAGTAAAAAAGAACTACTAAGAGGCGGTCAATTCTTAGTAAAAGAAACAAAATGTGAAGACGTTTTTACCCCAGAAGACTTTACCGAAGAACAACAAATGATGAAAGAGGCGGTTAAAGAGTTTAACGACCGTGAAATTATACCACATAAAGCTCGCTTTGAAGCAAAAGATTATGCATTAACAGAAGAAGTAATGCGTAAAGCAGGTGAGTTAGGCTTTTTAGGGGTTGCAGTTCCAGAAGAATTTGGTGGACTCGGAATGGGTTTTATTTCTACTATGCTTACCTGCGACTACATATCTTCAGGAACAGGTTCTTTTAGCACCGCTTTTGGTGCACATACAGGTATAGGAACAATGCCTATAACATTATATGGTACACAAGAGCAGAAAGAAAAGTATGTTCCTAAACTTGCTACTGGAGAGTGGTTTGGAGCTTACTGTTTAACTGAACCTGGTGCAGGATCTGACGCTAATTCTGGAAAAACAACTGCTACACTTTCCGAAGATGGTAAAACCTACAAAATAAACGGGCAAAAAATGTGGATTTCAAATGCTGGCTTCTGTAGTTTGATGATTGTTTTTGCTCGAATAGAGGATGATAAAAATATTACTGGTTTTATTGTTGAATTTGATAAAGACAACCCGAATGGAATTACACTAGGAGAAGAAGAGCATAAACTAGGTATTAGAGCATCATCTACAAGGCAAGTATTTTTTAATGACACTATTGTACCAGTAGAAAACATGTTAGCTGGAAGAGGAGAAGGTTTTAAAATTGCCATGAATGCTTTAAATGTAGGCCGAATTAAATTGGCTGCTGCTTGTTTAGATTCTCAAAGAAGAATTGTAAACTATGCTGTACAATATGCTACAGAACGTAAACAATTTAAAACTCCTATTGCAAATTTTGGAGCCATTAAAGTAAAATTAGCAGAAATGGCAACAAATACCTATGTTGGCGAATCTGCTTCGTACAGAGCAGCAAAAGATATCGAAGACAGAATAGCTTTAAGAGTAGCTGCAGGAAACTCTCATCAAGAAGCAGAATTAAAAGGAGTAGAAGAATATGCTATAGAATGCTCAATTTTAAAAGTTGCTGTTTCTGAAGATGTTCAAAATTGTGCCGATGAAGGAATCCAAATTTTTGGTGGAATGGGCTTTTCGGAAGAAACTCCTATGGAATCTGCCTGGAGAGATGCAAGAATAGCTCGTATTTACGAGGGAACTAATGAAATAAATAGAATGCTTTCGGTAGGAATGTTAGTTAAAAAAGCCATGAAAGGTCATGTAGACTTATTAGGTCCTGCTACAGAAGTTGCAAATGAATTAATGGGTATTCCTTCTTTTGAAACTCCAGATTATTCTGAATTATTTTCTGAAGAAAAAGTACTCTTATCAAAATTAAAGAAAACATTTTTGATGGTTGCAGGGGCAGCTATTCAAAAATATGGTACGGAATTAGAAGAACACCAACAATTACTAATTGCTGCTGCAGACATTTTAATAGAAATTTATATGGCAGAGTCTGCTATTCTGAGAACAGAGAAAAACGCAAAACGTTTCGGAGAAGAATCTCAGTCTGCTCAGATAGCAATGTCTAAATTATATCTATATCATGCGGTAGATAAAATTGAAGAAAAAGGAAAAGAAAGTATTATTTCTTTTGCAGAGGGAGACGAACAAAGAATGTTACTAATGGGATTAAAGAGGTTTACAAAATATACAAACTATCCCGATATTGTAGACTTAAGAAATGAGATTGCAGAAAAAGTAAAATCAGAAAATAAGTATTGCTTTTAATGATTGATGAAATATGATTTTTTTTCTAAAGAGCACCTTCGATGGAAGGTGCTCTTTTTTTATCATAAAATTTAATGCTTTAATTCATATAATAACAATACTTTTGCACGCAATTCGAAAACATTACAATGAAACGTATAAAGGAATATAAAAAACTTTTTGAAATAGAGGGAAATATTGAATTAAAGACATTAAAAACTAAATACAGAAATTTAGTAAAAGAATGGCACCCAGATAAATTTCAGGATGAAGATAAAAAGTTAGAAGCAGAAGAAGTTAGCACAAAAGTTATTGATGGATACCATTTTTTAGTGAGTATTGCTCCAGAAACGAAAGAGGCAAACTTAGAGGCGTATAAAACCACCATTTCTGAATTTCAAGTAGCAGATTGGCATCACAAAAGTATGCTTTTGGAGGTTACTTTTACCGACGGAAATACCTATGAATATTTTGGTGTTAACAAAATACTTTTTGGAAAGTTTGTAAATGCTAAATCCATGAATAATTTTGGCAGAAGAAACATTTTTAACAAGTTTTTATATCGCAAATCTAAAAAAGCAACAGTTAGCGCATAGTTATTTTAAGTAAAATACCTTTTAAATCTACTAAAATGTAAACAAAAAAAAGGAGCATCTGATATCAGATGCTCCTCTTTCTTTTTAAAATTATATAAAGTTACTCTAAAGAGCCCAAATATCTTTCTGCATCTAAAGCAGCCATACAACCAGTACCTGCTGCTGTTACAGCTTGCCTATACTCTTTATCTTGTATGTCTCCAGCAGCAAAAACACCTGGTAAATTAGTTTTAGTAGTTTTGCCCTTCGTAATTAAATAACCTGTTTCATCCATATCTAAAACTCCCTTAAACAAATCTGAATTTGGTGTATGTCCAATAGCTATAAATACACCGGTTACAGGTATATCATGGGTTTCTTTCGTTTTATTGTTAATAGCCCTAACACCCTCAACCACATTTGCACCTAGTACCTCCTCTATCTCTGTGTTGTAAAGTACTTCTATATTTTCAGTTTTGTTCACACGATGCTGCATTGCTTTAGAAGCTCTCATAAAATCTTTACGAACTAACATGGTTACTTTTCTACAAATATTAGCTAAGTAAGTAGCTTCTTCTGCAGCAGTATCTCCTGCGCCTACGACAACTACATCCTGACCTTTATAAAAAAATCCGTCGCAAGTTGCACATGCCGAAACACCTCCACCCATTAAACGTTTTTCACTTTCTAAACCTAAATATTTTGCTGTTGCTCCCGTAGAAATAATAATAGTTTCTGCTTCGATATGTTTATTATCATCAACAACAACTTTATGAATTCCTCCTACTTTATCACTTAAATCGACTTTAGTTACTACTCCAAAGCGTACATCAGTCCCAAAACGCTCCGCTTGCTTTTTTAAATCTTCCATCATTGCAGTACCATCAGTTCCATTTGCATATCCTGGAAAATTATCTACCTCTGTTGTAGTGGTTAACTGCCCACCCATTTGCATTCCTGTGTACATAATTGGCTTCATATCTGCTCTAGCAGCATAAATAGCTGCTGTATAACCTGCAGGACCAGAACCAATAATCAAACATTTAATTTTTTCTATGTTTTCAGACATTTTGTTGTATTTAATTTGAAGTGTAAATGTATCATTTTTTAGAAATTATAAAAACCAATGTTTATAAGTTTTAATAATGAAAACATAAGAATATGTAATAAAAATAACGTAAGATAAATTGGCTTTTGAAGTTGATTTTTAAAAAAAGAATGTATATTTGCCGACCATTATAAGAGTATATTATAAATATAACTTATTTTATACAATTATATCGGGGTGTAGCGTAGCCCGGTCATCGCGCCTCGTTTGGGACGAGGAGGTCGCAGGTTCGAATCCTGCCACCCCGACTAAGAATCCAGTAAGTTTGTTACTGGATTTTTTTATTTCGACACACTATGTTTTCAGTATATATTTTATTCTCTGAACAAATTCATAAATTTTATGTAGGACATACCAGTTTAACTATTCATGAAAGATTGAAACAACACCTTTATAATCACAAAGGGTTTACTTCTAAAGCTAGAGACTGGAAGATAATACATAGTATAAAAGTAGAAGATAAAACAAAAGCCATTTTGCTCGAAATAAAAATAAAAAAAAGAGGAGCGAAAAGATTCTTGAACGATATAGCGTCACGCTGAAGCGTGAAGGTCGCAGGCTCGAATCCTGCCACCCCGACTAAGAATCCAGTAAGTTTGTTACTGGATTTTTTTATTTCGACACACTATGTTTTCAGTATATATTTTATTCTCTGAACAAATTCATAAATTTTATGTAAGACATACCAGTTTAACTGTTCATGAAAGATTGAAACAACACCTTTATAATCACAAAGGGTTTACTTCAAAAGCTAAAGACTGGAAGATAATACATAGTATAAAAGTAGAAGATAAAACAAAAGCCATTTTGCTCGAAATAAAAATAAAAAAAAGAGGAGCGAAAAGATTCTTGAACGATATAGCGTCACGCTGAAGCGTGAAGGTCGCAGGTTCGAATCCTGCCACCCCGACTAAGAATCCAGTAAGTTTGTTACTGGATTTTTTTATTTCGACACACTATGTTTTCAGTATATATTTTATTCTCTGAACAAATTCATAAATTTTATGTAGGAAATACCAGTTTAACTGTTCATGAAAGATTGAAACAACACCTTTATAATCACAAAGGGTTTACTTCAAAAGCTAAAGACTGGAAGATAATACATAGTATAAAAGTAGAAGATAAAACAAAAGCCATTTTGGGGATCAATACCAAAAGTTGTGGAACAAAAAAATCCTTCACTTTTCGTGAAGGATTTTTGGTGGGCAATGAGGGATTCGAACCCCCGACCCCCTCGGTGTAAACGAGGTGCTCTGAACCAACTGAGCTAATTGCCCTTAGCGGGTGCAAATATAACACACATTTTTACATTACCAAATAAAAAATAAACTTTTATTTAAATTATTTCTGCCACTACAAAAGTACTTCCTCCTATATAAATTATATCTTCTTGATTTGCATTATTTAAGGCATCAGAAAGTGCTTTTCTAACAGAGTTATATTTTTTCCCATTTAAATTATACTCCATGGCTTTTTCTCCCAAAACTTCCTCTGATAAACCTCTAGGAATATTTGGTTTACAAAAGTAATAATTAGCTTTAATAGGAAATAATGGCAAGATAGTTTCTAATTTTTTATCAGAAACAACACCCAATACAATATGTAGCTTCCTAAAAGATTCCCTTTTTAGCTGTTCTAGAACTATAATTAAACCCTCTCTATTATGTGCCGTATCACAAATTACTTTTGGATTGTTCTGCAAAATTTGCCACCTTCCCTTTAAATTTGTGTTTTTAACAACATTAAGTAATCCTGATTCTATATGATTTTTTAAAACTCTAAAACCCTTTAACTGTTGTATTGCTGCAACTGCTGTTCTTGCGTTTTGTACTTGATATGATCCTAATAAATCAGTTGCATAAACTTTTTCATCGTCTGACGCAAAAGATATAATTGCCTCTTGAAAAACTGCTTTATTTTTAAATATCGAAACAACCTCCGTTTGCTTTTCTCCTATTACTACAGGAATATTTTGTTTAATAATACCTGCTTTTTCTTGTGCTATTTCGGGTAACGTTTCTCCTAAAAAATCAGTGTGATCTAATCCAATATTAGTTATAACACTTACCTCTGGTATTAAAATATTGGTAGAGTCTAATCGACCTCCTAGTCCGACTTCAATAATTGCAATATCTACGTTTTCAGAAGAAAAATGATCGAATGCTAAGCCTACCGTCATTTCAAAAAAAGATAATTGTTGCTTTTCTAAAAACAACCTATTTCTTGCTATAAAATCTACTACCTTTTGTTTAGAAATTTCTTCGCCATTAATTCTTATTCTTTCTGTAAAGTTCTTTAAATGCGGAGATGTGTATAATCCAACTTTATAGCCAGCCTCTTGTAAAATTGATGCCAACATATGACTTGTAGAGCCTTTTCCATTGGTGCCTCCAACATGAATAGTTTTTATTTTTTGATGAGGGTTTCCCAAAACTTTAACAAAAGCAAAAATATTGGTTAAATCTTTTTTAAAAGCGGTATTGCCATCTCTTTGATACATTGGCAACTGTAAAAACATCCAATCTAGCGTTTCTTTGTATGTCATTTATATAAAAAAATTAGAAACTCTTTAAATATATTTCTTCATTACTAAATAGAAATATAATTGATTAATTTGAAAGTGAAAACTTATAAATGATAGTCCCAATTTGAATGTTTGGCGCACTTTTGTCTGGGTTCCATTTTGTACTTAAAGCAGCCTGTTTAGCTGGTTTTGCTAAACATGGTGCTGTATTTGTTGTCCCTTTGGCTCCTGGTACTGCTCTTATAACTTTACCTTCTCTATCTACAGTTATTTGAACTACAACTGTCCCTTCTTCCTGACAATCGGGCTGTCTTTTAGGAGTAGATAAAGCTACTCTTCCTGATAAGTTATAGTTCCCTTTAGTACCTGATTTTGAATTTCCGTAATACTTGTTAGAATTTAAATTTCCTTCTTTCTTGCCTTGTACTCCATCTCTATTTGTTACTCCTTCACTTAATGATTTCTCGGAATTTGATGTTCCTTTTAATAAACTATTAAGTGCATCTTGTGTTTCTTTTGAAGGCTTCGGAATAGTGCTTGACTTTGAAGGAATTTCAGGAGCAACTTCTGTTTTCTTTTCTATTTCTTTGGGCTCATTTTTTTGAGCAACAGGTAGTTCTTTACTAGTAGTGTTGGTAATTATTTTTTCATTAATTAAAGGTTTCTCATTATCAAATGACTCCTTTTGTACTACTTCTTTTGTATTATTTTTGGAGCTCTTTTTTTTGATATTTTCAACTGGATTTCCATAACCTTCAGAAGTCGTCCCAAAATTTATTGCAACACCATACTCTTCTGGAGGGTCTACATACGACAAACCAAAATTAAAGACCAAGAACAGTAAAAATACAATTAATGCCGTGGTTATTATAGCCGATTTTCGTTGGTGATTTGTTGTTAAAAAAGACATTTTCATAAAAGATTATAGTATCAAAAATTAATTGCCTTTTACAGCAAGTATCATTTTTAATTTATTCTTATTAGCTATATCTATTACTTTCATTATGTTTCGGTATGGCGCATCTTTATCTCCTCTAATTACTATCGTTATTTTTTTGTCTGCTCCCACACTTTTTAAAATTTCACTTTCTAAATTAGCTGCAGCTACCATCGTTTTATCAATGTAATATTTTGAATTATTGGTAATAGAAACAGCAACCGATTTATTATTTTCAGTTTTACCACCAGCCTTAGGTAATAATACATCAATAGCACTAACAGTTACCAAAGTAGAGGTTAGCATAAAAAAAATTAATAACAGAAATACAATATCTGTCATTGAAGACATGTTAAAAGTCGGATCTACTTTATTTCTTCCTCTTAAATTCATACACTTAATTATAGGTTAAAATATTTATTAAAAATAGCCATAATTTTAAACAGGCTCATTTAGTAAATCTAAAAACTCAACAGACTTTGCTTCCATTTGATAAACTACTTTATTTGTTTTAACTACCAAATGATTGTAAGTAATATACGCTATAATACCAACTATTAAACCAGCCACAGTAGTTGTCATAGCAGTGTATAAACCATCGGATAGCATTTTTATGTCTATTTGGCCACCCGCATTTGCAATTTCATGAATTGCTACAATCATACCAATTACTGTACCTAAAAAGCCAATCATTGGTGCAGCACCTGCTATAGTTGCTAAAACACTAACATTCTTTTCTAGTTGATAGACCTCTAGTTTACCTGCAGTTTCAATTGCTGTATTAATATCTTCTAGAGGTTTACCTATTCTATTGATTCCTTTAGAAATTAAACGAGAGGTTGGAGTGTTTTTACTTTTACAAAGTGTGTCTGCAGCTTCTAGTTTTCCGTTTGATACAAAATCGCGAATCTGATTCATAAAATTTTCGTCAATTTTTGTAGCTGATTTAATCGCTAAAAATCGCTCAAAATAAATATACAATCCTACTGTTAGTAAAATAAAAAGGAGTCCTATAATTATTTGACCTCCCAAACCGCCCTCTACAATTAAATTGTAAATTGAAAGCGTTTTTTCTTCTGATACCAATTTTTCTGTAATAACTTTACTTTCTTGAGGGAATAAAAACATGTGTAGTTGCTTTAAGATTTCTTGTTTATAACGAAAAGTATTCGTTTAAATTGTTAAAATACTTTATTTGAAATAAAAATGTCATTTTAACTATTGTTAAAATGACATTTCTTATGTAATACTATTATATTCATAATTATTAAAATAGTGTTCTAATAACCATAAACGCTCCAGAACCTACTAAAAAGCCAACAAGTGCTAACCAAGAAATCTTTTTCAAGTACCAAAAGAAATCTATTTTTTCCATTCCCATGGCAACAACACCTGCAGCGGATCCAATAATTAGCATAGAACCTCCTGTACCTGCAGAAAAAGCAATAAAATGCCATAAAGGATTATCTACTGCTTGAGAAAACATTCCCAAACTTGCTGCTACCAAAGGTACATTATCTATTACCGCAGATCCAACTCCTAATAACAGAACAACCAAATCGGAAACTCCAACAGCACCTGGCACCTGAAACTCTGTACCCATCATTGGTACACTTTCTTGTAATGTAGATGCAAAGTTAAATAATATTCCTAGAGACTCTAATGCTGCAACAGCCATTAATATTCCTAAGAAAAATAAAATACTAGGCATTTCAATTTTAGATAATGAGGCATGAACCGGACTGTGATGTGCAGCTCTATCAGACTCGGTTGAATTATAGTCTGTTAACGATATTTTTGAACGACTGTAAATTTCTGCAAAAGTTGCTACTACTGCCAAAGAAAGCATCATTCCCACATAAGGAGGCAAATGTGTTACTGTTTTAAATACAGGTACAAAAACAATGGCAGTTAAACCTAAATACAACATTCTTGCGCTATGCGGACTTTTAGGCTTATCTTCTACATCTTCTTCAAAATCTATTTCTCCTTTAAACGCTGGTAAAAAAGATGCAATAAAACTCGGAATTATCATACAAAGTAGAGATGGAATAAATAAATATAAGAACAACATTTCAGTAGTTACTTTTTTACCTATCCACAACATTGTTGTAGTTACGTCTCCAATAGGAGACCATGCTCCACCTGCGTTAGCTGCAATAATAATTAAACCTGCAAACCAAATTCTTTCGTTTCTATTTTTTACAATTTTCTGTAAAATGGATATTAAAACTATAGTAGCAGTTAAGTTATCAATAATTGCAGATAAAATGAACGCTAGTGCAGAAAAGATCCATAAAATAGTTTTTTTCTTTTTGGTGTGAATGAAGCTTTTTATGGTAGAAAAACCATCAAAATAATCGATAATTTCTACAATAGTCATTGCTCCTAATAGAAACACAAGAATTTCTGCAGTTTTACCAAGATGATGAAGTAATGTTTCTTCTACAAGGTGCATTTTATCCTCATGGACTAAACCTGTAAAACCTTCTACCAAAGAATGCTGACTAGAGTCGAACCAATTTGTAAAATTATCTACACCCAATGCTACTAAAGCCCAACAAACTGCCATCATAACCAAAGCTGGTATAAGTTTATCTAACTTAATATTGTGTTCTAAGGTAATGGCCAAATATCCCATTACAAATACTATAATAATTGCTGATTCCATATTGTATATTTAAATTAAATCAATTGATTGAGCGCTATTTCAAACGCTGTTGAACATATTTTTGTTTTTGATGCACTCTTTTTAAATGTTTTTTGCAAGGCTTTTTTAATGATATTTGAGGTATCATCAAAAATAGCTTTATCTTGCATAGGCAATGATACTTTTGCTTCCATTAAATAAGCAAAAACTCTTGCTATCCCACAATTTGAGATAAAGTCTGGCAATAGACTTAAATGATTATCTGTATACTCCATAATTGGCCCAAAGAAAATTTCTTTGTCTGCAAAAGGTACATTAGCACCAGGAGAAATTACCTCTAATCCGGTATCTATCATTTGCTGAACTTGCTCTTTAGACACCAACCTAGAAGCAGCTGCAGGTATGAATATTTCTGCAGGTAGGCTCCATATTTTAGCATTAATTTCGTCAAACGGAATCATATGCTTAGAAACCAATTTATTACCATCTTTAGATAAAAATAATTGTCTCATTTCATCCATAGAAAAACCAACTTCGTTAATTAGGCCTCCTTCTCTATCAATAATTCCGACAACCTTTGCACCTAACTGAGTGAGATAGTAAGCAGCTGCAGAACCAACATTTCCAAAACCTTGTACAATAGCTCTTTTTCCTTTTATGTTTCCTCCATAAATATCATAATAGTGCTTTACTGCCTCTGCAACACCGTAACCTGTTAGCATATCTGCCACCGTATACTTTCTAGATACATCAGGAGAGAAATGCTTATTTTCTATTACTTTGATAACCCCTAAACGTAACTGCCCAATTCTGTTAATTTTATCAGCTTCTGAAGGCTTAAAATGTCCATTAAAAATACCCTCTTGCGGGTGCCAAACACCACAATCTTCTGTAATTGGAATTACATCTTTATCTGCATCTACATTTAAATCTCCTCCGGTACCATAGTAGTGTTTTAATAATGGAGTTACTGCTTTGTACCAACGTTCTAAAACTTGCCTTTTTCTAGGATCATTAGGGTCGAAATTAATACCAGATTTAGCACCACCAATTGCGGGTCCTGAAACAGTAAACTTTACCTCCATTGTTTTTGCTAAAGAAAGTACCTCATTCATATCTAATCCTTTACGCATTCTTGTACCACCTCCAGCAGCACCACCTCGTAAAGAATTGATAACCGTCCAACCTTCTGCATCTGTTTCTTGATCTTTCCAATGAAACACAATTTCTGGTTGTTTTTCTTCATATCTTTTTAATAATTCTTTCATCTTATTTTAATAAATTTTTCAGCTTAATATCTTTAATTTTCAATTTAATTCTTATCCAGGTATTCTTTTTAAAAAAAGCTAAAGCTGATTCATATTTATTGATATTTTTTTTTGAATTATTACCACAAACGGTTTAACAAATTTAATTTAAAAAAGCGATTAGCCAAATTATTAGATTAAAATCTACGGATAAAAAATAACGCCAGATGAATGGTCTTTTATTGCTCCTGTTACAGATTTTAAACAATTTACCTGATTATCAATTCGTAACAACCCTAAAAAGGCAAAAATCAAGGCTTCTTTAAAGTCGATAATTTTTGGTGATTGTTGCTTTATTGTTATTTTAGAACAAGTAGATATTTGAGACATCAAAAAAGAATTAAAAGCTCCTCCTCCAGTTACTAAAACTTTATCTGAACCTTTTATTATGGCTGCTATTTGCATCGCCGCATGCAAAGAAAAAGTAGCTAAAACATTCGCGATATCTTTTTCAAACGAATCTATAAGAGGAAAAATTTCTTTTTGAACCCATTCTAAACCAAGTGATTTTGGAGGCAATTTTTTATAAAAATCTAATGCATTCAATTTTTCTAACAACAAGGTATTTACAACACCTTTGGAAGCTATTTTACCAGACTCATCAAAAGCAAAACCCAACTTACTTACATAATGGTTTAAAACAATATTTACTGGACAAATATCAAATGCTATTCTACAATTACCTTTTGTAAAAGATACATTAGAAAACCCACCTAGATTAAGACAATAGTCATATTCAGAAAACAATAATTCGTCTCCAATAGGTACTAGCGGAGCTCCTTGACCTCCTAATTTTACATCTTGGGTTCTAAAATCACACACCACTTTTTTATTGGTAATCGCTGCAATTTTTTTTCCAGAGCCAACCTGAAGGGTAACTCCATTTTCTGGCTCGTGCAAAATAGTGTGTCCGTGAGAAGCTATAAAATCAATATGATTAATCTTGTAATTTGCAATAAAATTAGCAATTAAATTACCTAAGTAACTTCCGTACAAGACATCTAAACTTTCCAACTCATCGGAAGTAGAAAATAGTGCATTTTGTAATAACTGTTTCCATTCTTTATTGTAAGGAATCGTGGTTGCATGTATAATATCAAAATTATAAACATCATCTTTTGTGAATTTAACATACACTAAATCGACTCCATCAAGAGAGGTTCCAGACATAACCCCAATAGCAAAAGTTGTTTTTGTATTCATATTTGTAAAAATAATAAATGTCTATTGATAATATGTTACGAAATCGATATCTTTGAACACGAATTTTAAGAATTTAATAAAAATATACATATGGATTTTAGTTTAACAGAAGAACATGTAATGATTCGTGATGCTGCAAGAGACTTTGCTCAAAACGAATTACTACCAGGAGTTATAGAAAGAGACCATAAACAAGAGTTCCCTCAAGAATTGGTAAAAAAAATGGGCGACTTAGGTTTTATGGGAATTATGGTAGACCCCAAGTACGGTGGTAGCGGTATGGATACAACTTCTTATGTTTTAATTATGGAAGAATTATCTAAAATTGATGCCTCTGCTTCTGTAATTGTATCCGTTAACAACTCTCTTGTTTGTTATGGTTTAGAGGCTTACGGAAACGAAAATCAAAAGCAAAAATATTTAACAAAATTAGCTACTGGTCAATTTGTTGGTGCTTTTTGCCTAAGTGAACCAGAAGCAGGATCAGATGCTACTTCTCAAGCAACCACTGCAATAGACAAAGGAGATCATTATCTAATTAACGGAACCAAAAACTGGATAACAAGCGGTGGCCGCGCCGATGTGTATTTGGTAATTGCACAAACCGATAGAGCAAAAGGGCACCGAGGAATTAATGCTTTTATTGTAGAAAAAGGAATGGAAGGTTTTCATATTGGCCCTAAAGAAGATAAACTAGGTATTCGAGGCTCAGACACACATACATTACAGTTTAACGATGTAAAAGTACCAAAAGAAAACAGAATTGGCGAAGATGGTTTTGGTTTTAAATTTGCCATGAAAACACTTTCTGGCGGTAGAATTGGTATTGCTGCTCAAGCTTTAGGTATTGCCTCTGGCGCTTACGAATTGGCTTTAAAATACTCAAAAGAACGAAAAGCTTTTGGTACCGAAATTTGCAATCATCAAGCAATTGCCTTTAAATTAGCAGACATGTACACCGAAATTGAAGCAGCTAGAATGCTTGTTATGAAAGCTGCATGGGACAAAGATAACGGCAATAATTACGACATGTCGTCGGCAATGGCAAAGCTATACGCCTCTAAAGTTGCTATGGAGCAAACTGTAGAAGCTGTTCAAATTCATGGAGGAAATGGATTTGTTAAAGAATACCATGTGGAACGCTTAATGCGTGATGCAAAAATTACTCAAATATACGAAGGCACCTCCGAAATTCAAAAAATAGTTATCTCTAGAGGTGTCATAAAAGGGTAATCAACACTTTATTACAACTATAAAATCCATCTTTCTTAGATGGATTTTTTTTTGAGCACAACCTTTCAGGTCAGGCTTTTCGCACTCGCTTTACGCAAAAAAGCGTAAGAGCTCAAACAACTGCTACAATCCTTTGTGCAAACTCCATAATAAAAACCTACTCGGTAATTAATGTAACATCATATAACTGTAACCCAGACGATGGTGCTATATTTCTCAAATGTCTTCTATCATTATTCTCTTTTAGAGAGTCTTCTATAAAAGATACATCTACATTTCCTTTGCCAAGCTCAAAAAGTGTTGCCATAATTAATCGAATTTGATAACGTAAAAAACCTTTTCCTCTTACCTTTAAAATATAAGATTTTTTTGGAAAAAAACTTGCTGTTAAAATTGTGTTCTCTACAATTTCACAGCTTTCAATTTGCCTTTTAAAAATGGTGTTTTCTGATGGTTTTGTGCAATACTTATGAAAAAAATGAGTTCCTTCAAACAACTTAGCTCCTTGCTTCATTTTTTCGATATTTAAATTATCTAGAATAGCAACAATAAAAGGCGCTGCAAATGGATGATTTTTTTCACAAAAAGAAAAATAATAATGATATTCTTTAATCTTTGGAGCGTTAATTATGTTAAATTTATTAGAAACCTCTCGTATAGTTAATGCTCTAAAATCCGCAGAAAGATTATCATTTAGCAATTTTAAAAATTGAGTAATTTCAATTTTCTCATCCCTAAACAACTGCACATAATATTTACCCGCCGAAACCTTTGCATCTGTTCTACCAACTCCAATAGTTTTAAAATTAAAATCTCCAAATGCATACGAAAGAGACTTATCCAGCATATCATGAATGGTTTTAACATTTGGTTGCTTTTGCCATCCCGAAAACCTAAAACCTAAAAATTGAATGCTAATAAGATAAGAAAATGAGTATTTCATGCATCAAAAATACACATTTTAATTTTTTTTTTAGAAAAATGCATTTTTGTGAATATAAAAATAAATAACATATATTTTTAAACACACCCTCAAAAAACACACATTGTAAAACTATAATTTATATTATAAACAAAATTACCCCTATTTTTTTAAGGGTTATAATTTAAAAAACTTAGTTTTTAAAATAATAACCCCTAAAAATTAAATTTAAAACTATACATTTGACTCGTTCAATAAAACTAACCATAACAAAAAAGAACAATCATGAAAAAAATTTCAACTTTATTAGTGCTTTTTTTAGCAATTAACATGTCTGCACAAAAAGACTCAGAAGAAAATCTAAACATCGGCTTATCTTTAAACCATGATGCATTTTTTGGTTTTAACCCAATGATGACACTTAGCTTCCCAACAGATAAGTCAGGCGCTATTACAGCATACGGTATTCAATGGGGTGCAGGAACAGGAAGTGAATGGGGACAATGGACCGAAGTAGGTATTGGTTACAACTTTACCGTTGGTAATTTTAACATCAATCCACAATTAGGTTTCACAATGGGAAACTTACTTTCCAGCGGAGCTGCTCAAGAAGGGATTATTGGAGACGGTATAGTACCTAACTTAACAGTAAACTATAGCTCAAAAAAATGGGAAAGTCAATTCTACTTTGGGTATTACGGAGCATTGATAAACAACACAGATTCGGGAGAATCTACAAATAACTATGTACATTATTGGGCAAATCTGGGCTACAAAGTAGGCAACCATATATCTTTAGGCTTACATTTTGAAGAATTGTACTTGTCAGGTGGAGAAACAAATGGAGGCAAAAACCTAGAAAGAGCAGATGGCTACGTATGGCTTGGACCATACATACAACTACAAAAGAAAAATGCAGGACTGCGTTTTTCTCTCGGAAACAATATTGGAAAAACAGCAAGTTTTGCCAATAACGAATTTTACAAACTGACATTTTTCTTATCTATATAAGAAAAATAATCAAGACAAATTACCTCAAATATTTGAGGTAATTTGTGGTTTACGAAACACAATATCATGAAAAAAATAGAAGCAATAATTAGAAAATCTAAATTTAGTGCAGTAAAACAAGCACTGCATGAAGTAGATGTGAACTTTTTCTCCTACTGGGACGTAACAGGCCTAGGTAACGAAAAAGAAGCACACGTATATAGAGGTGTTAGTTACAGCACTAGCGATATTCAAAGAAGATACTTATCTATAGTAGTTAATGATGATTTTGAACATATTACCATCAATGCATTACTAAAATCTGCTGCCACAGGAGATGTTGGAGACGGAAAAATATTCGTATCAGACATTTCTGAGGTTTACAGAATTAGAACAGGGGAAAAAGGTGGTGAAACATTAAAAAAAGATTCAAAATAACAAAACATGGAATTACTTACAACAAATAATGTATGGATGATGATCTGTACAGCACTAGTTTTCTTTATGCATACTGGCTTTGCTTTTTTAGAAATTGGCTTAACAAGACAAAAAAACACAATTAACATCTTATTTAAAAATATTTTTATAATAACTGTAGGCCTACTTTTATACACCTTTATCGGTTTCAACCTAATGTACCCAAATTGGTCTACAAACTCAATAGGTTTTATGGGCGATTTTATATTCGGCCTCTCAGCACCATTAAAAAATGGCACACTAGATTTAGATTACAATACCGGCTACACTTTCTGGACCGAATTTCTATTCCAAGGAATGTTTGCTGCTACAGCAGCAACTATCGTTTCGGGTGCTGTTGCAGAAAGAATGAAAATTGGTCCATTTATGACATTTACCATCCTATACGTAGGGCTCGTGTACCCAATTGTAGGGTCTTGGAAATGGGGTGGCGGATTTCTAGACAAACTATCTACCCCTTTTTATGATTTTGCAGGCTCTACACTCGTTCACTCGGTTGGTGGATGGGCTGCTCTAGTAGCAGTTTGTTTATTAGGCGCGAGAATTGGTAAGTTTAAAAACGGAAAAATACAAGCAATACCAGGTCATAATCTTCCGATTGCTACTGCCGGAGTTCTTATTTTATGGCTAGGATGGTTTGGCTTTAACGGTGGCTCTGTTTTATCTGCAGACCCAGAATTAACCTCTTTAACTCTAGTTACAACATGTTTAGCTGCAGCCGCAGGTGGTGTTTTTGCAGCAATTACCTCTACCATACTTTTTAAAAATCTAGATTTAACCATGTTTTTAAACGGAATTTTAGGTGGATTAGTAGGCATTACGGCCGGAGCAGATCAAATGTCTCCAACAGATGCAATTTTAATAGGCGGAATTGCAGGGATACTAATTGTATTTGCCGTTAGTTTAATAGATAAATTAAAACTTGATGATCCTGTGGGAGCAATCGCGGTGCATTTAGTATGTGGTGTCTGGGGAACTTTAGCTGTTGGAATTTTTGGAAATCTTGCAGGTTGGTCTCAATTTTTGAGTCAACTACTAGGCATAGCTTGTTACGCAGCATTTTGCTTAATTTCTTCGTTTTTAATAATTTTCACACTCAAAAAAACAATCGGAATAAGAGTTGATGAAAAAGAAGAGCTAGAAGGTTTAGATGCTCACGAACATGGCATGGATGCCTATCCTGATTTTCGATTAAACGAACACTAAATATAATTACAAACAACTTTAAATATCTGCATTATTTTACTAATAATGCAGGTTTCTGTGCAGATTATCATTTTCTTAAAATAAAAAGCTAAAATTATCATTATTAAATTATTATTAGCATTATTTTATTTTCATGATAAAAATTATATTAAAAGTTAAAAATCATTGAATTTATCCTAATAAAAAATATAAATTAGCGGATATAATTCAATAAAAATGAAAAAACAAGGCTTATATTTACCAGAATTCGAACATGAAAATTGTGGCGCAGGATTTATCTGTAATCTAAATGGAGAAAAAACAAACCAAATTATACATGACGCACTAGAAATACTAGTAAAACTAGCACACAGAGGTGGTGTTAGTTCCGATGGAAAAACTGGAGATGGAGCTGGATTACTAATAGACATTCCTCACAAATATTTTAAAAGAGTTTGTGATTTTGAAATCCCTGAACCTAGAGAATATGCTGTTGCTATGGTTTTCTTGCCTAAAAACAAGAATCAATACTCTTATTGTAAAAATATTTTTGAAAAAGAATTAAAAGAACAGGGGCTATCTGTTTTAGGCTGGAGAAAAGTTCCTGTAGACGCCTCTCACCTTGGTGAAATTGCCTTAGCCTCAGAGCCTAACATTGAACAACTTTTTATCGGAAAAAAAGAACCAATTGACGAGGCTATTTTTAAGGCCAAATTATATGCTGCAAGAAAAATTGCAGAACATGAAATAAGAAACTCTAAAACATCCGAAAGCAACTATTTTTACGTTTCTAGTGCCTCACTAACAACTATAATTTATAAGGGTATTATAAAGCCCGAAGATATTGGTCCTTATTTTAAAGATTTACAAGAAAAAGACCTGGTTACTAGATTAGCACTTGTACACCAACGTTTTTCTACCAACACAATGCCAACCTGGGAACTTGCACAACCATTTAGGTTTATGTGCCAAAACGGAGAAATAAACACTCTTAGAGGAAACGTAAGCAGAATGCGTGTTCGAGAAGAAATTATGAAAAGTGATGTTTTTGGTCCACAAATAGAAAAATTATTTCCGATTATTTTACCCGGAAAATCTGATTCTGCCTCTATGGATATGGTAGTTGAACTCCTAACACATACCGGACGATCGTTACCAGAAATTATGATGATGATGATACCTGAAGCATGGGAAAAACACGCTACAATGTCTAATGAACGAAAAGCATTCTACGAATACAACAGTTGCATTATGGAGCCTTGGGATGGCCCGGCATCTGTTCCTTTTACAGACGGTGATTATATTGGAGCTTTACTAGACAGAAACGGATTAAGACCTTCTAGATACACTGTTACCAAAAGCGGAAAACTGATAATGTCTTCTGAAATTGGGGTGGTTGATGTAGCTCCTGAAGACGTAAAAAGACACGGTAGGCTAGAACCCGGAAAAATGTTTTTAGTAAACATGAATGAAGGCCGAATAATTGAAGATGAAGAAATTAAGAGTAAAATTGTTTTGGAAAGACCCTATTTAGAATGGTTAAATAAAACTCGTTTACACCTTAAAGATGTACCATACACCGGAGATACTTGTCCTATTGAAACGATAGATATTAAAACCAGACAGCGCTTATTTAATTACACTTTCGAAGACATACAAGAAGTTATTACACCAATGGCGCAAGTTGGAAAAGAAGCATTAGGCTCAATGGGAATCGATACACCTTTAGCAGTCTTATCGGACAGACCTCAATTAATTTCCAACTACTTTAAACAATTATTTGCCCAAGTTACCAATCCTCCTCTAGATGGTATTCGAGAAGAAATTGTAACCGATATTAGTTTAAACCTAGGAAAAGACAGAAATATATTTAGCATAACCGAAAGGCAGTGTAGAAAACTAAAAATACAAAATCCTGTAATTTCTAACGCCGATTTAGAAAAAATTAGAAGTATTAATATCGAAAGTTTTAAAGCTAAAACGATCGAAATTTTATATCCAAAAAATAAGGGTTTAAATGGCTTAGAAGATGCTTTAGAAAATATTATTACGCAAGTAGAAAAAGCAATAGAAAACAAACACAATATAATTATTCTATCTGATAGGGGCGTAAATCAAGAATTTGCTCCTATACCAGCATTATTAGCATGTTCTTATGTTAACCATCAACTAAACCGCTTAAGAAAACGTTCTTATTTTGATATTATCATAGAGTCTGCAGAACCTAGAGAGCCTCATCATTTTGCTACTTTGTTTGGCTATGGAGCCAGCGCTGTAAACCCTTACATGGTAAATGAAATTATAAGAGCTCAAGTGAAAGAAGGGTTTATTACCGACATGAACGAACAACAAGCGGTAGACAATTTCAACAAAGCTATTGGAAAAGGTCTTTTAAAAGTGATGAATAAAATCGGAATTTCTACATTACACTCTTATAGAGGTTCTCAGATATTTGAAATCGTTGGCTTTAACTCGCAATTCGTAGAAAAATACTTTCCCTACACAGCTTCTAGAATTGAAGGTATTGGATTGTATGAAATTGAAAAAGAAATAGATCAAAGGTACAAGCAAGCCTACCCAGACAATCAAATTGATAAAAATTTAGGGCTGAATATTGGAGGAGATTATCGATGGAGAAGAAATGGCGAGCGCCACTTATTTAATCCTACAACAGTAGCAAAACTCCAGCAAGCTGTAAGACTGAGCGACCAAAAAAGTTATGATGTTTATGCCAAAGCTATAAACGAACAAGCCGAAAACTTAATGACTATTAGAGGCTTATTTCAGTTTGACAACCTAGATCCTATTCCGTTAGAAGAAGTAGAACCATGGACTGATATTGTAAAGCGATTTAAAACCGGCGCCATGTCTTATGGATCAATTTCAAGAGAAGCACACGAAAATTTAGCAATTGCCATGAACAGAATTGGTGGAAAATCTAACTCTGGCGAAGGTGGTGAAGACAGAAATAGATTTCAGAAAGATGCTAATGGAGACAGTAGAAACTCTGCTATAAAACAAGTTGCTTCTGGTAGATTTGGCGTTACCTCTCACTACCTGAGCAATGCTAAAGAAATTCAAATTAAAATGGCTCAAGGTGCTAAACCTGGTGAAGGCGGTCAATTACCAGGCTACAAAGTTTTACCTTGGATTGCCAATGCTAGAAACTCAACTCCTTTTGTAGGATTGATTTCTCCGCCACCCCATCATGACATATACTCGATTGAAGATTTAGCGCAGCTAATCTATGATTTAAAAAATGCCAATAGAGAAGCTAGAATAAATGTAAAACTAGTATCTGAAGTTGGTGTTGGAACAATTGCTGCCGGTGTTGCAAAAGCAAAAGCAGATGTAGTATTAATATCTGGATATGATGGTGGTACAGGTGCCTCTCCATTAACTTCGTTAAAGCACGCTGGTTTACCTTGGGAACTAGGTCTTGCCGAAGCGCAACAAACACTTGTTTTAAATAATTTAAGAAGTAGAATCGTTGTAGAATGCGACGGACAGCTAAAAACGGGTAGAGATGTAGCAATAGCTGCACTTCTAGGTGCCGAAGAATTTGGCTTTGCTACAGCCCCTCTTGTAGCGTCTGGCTGTATAATGATGCGTAAATGCCACTTAAATACCTGCCCTGTCGGTATTGCTACACAAGACAAAGAATTAAGAAAAAACTTTAAAGGAACTCCTGAACATGTAATTAATTTCTTTTACTACATAGCAGAAGAATTAAGAAAAATAATGGCACAACTTGGTTTTAGAACTGTTGCAGAAATGGTCGGTCAAACTCATAAAATTAATGCCAATAAAGCAATTAAACATTACAAAGCAAAAGGTCTCGATTTATCTACCATACTTCACAGACCAGAGGTTTACAAAAAAATGACCGTTAGAAATACCAAGGCTCAGGAGCATGAACTTAAAAATGTATTGGACTTTACCATTCTAAAAGATTCGCATAGAGCAATGTATCGTAAAGAAAAAATGACCTTGCACTACCCTATTAAAAATACAAATAGAACTGTTGGCGCAATTGTTAGCAACGAAATTTCTAAAATATATGGTCATCTTGGTTTACCCGAAGACACTATTACCATGAAGTTTTCTGGCGCTGCTGGGCAAAGTTTTGGCGCATTTGGTGCACACGGACTTACCTTTATTTTAGAAGGTAGCACCAACGATTATTTAGGAAAAGGACTTTCGGGAGCAAAACTAATCGTTAAAAAACCTGAAAAAGCGGACTTTGTTGCCGAAGACAATATTATTGTTGGTAATGTTTGCATGTTTGGAGCTGTTGAAGGAGAAGCGTTTATTAATGGAATTGCTGGCGAACGCTTTGCAGTAAGAAACTCTGGAGCAACAGCAGTAGTTGAAGGTGTTGGAGACCACTGTTGCGAATATATGACAGGAGGAAAAGTGATTGTACTAGGTAAAACAGGTAGAAACTTTGCTGCCGGAATGAGTGGAGGAATCGCTTATGTATATGACCCAAAAAACACTTTTACAAACGGACTCTGTAACACCGAAACAATCGATTTTGAAGAAATAACAACAGAGGATTCTGTTGAGTTAAAGGAAACTATACAAAAACATGTGCTTTATACAGGAAGTAAAAAAGGAACTACTCTGTTAAATGATTGGGATATGAATGTTAAAGACTTTGTAAAAATAATGCCTACAGAGTATAAGATTGCTCTACACAGAATAGCTACAGAAGCACCGATGTTTGAAGAACTAACTAAAGCATAATGTCATGGGAAAAATAACAGGATTTAAAGAAATTAAAAGAAAAGATGAAACCTACACTTCTGTAAAAGACCGTGTAAAAAACTATAAAGAATTTACAGTTTCATTAACAGAAAAAGAAATTTCTAAACAAGGCTCCCGATGCATGGATTGCGGTATTCCTTTTTGCCACAGTGGTTGTCCGTTAGGAAATTTAATTCCTGATTTTAACCACATGGTGCATCAAGGAGAATGGAAAAAAGCTTCTTGGATTTTGCATGCCACTAATAACTTTCCAGAATTTACAGGAAGACTTTGTCCTGCACCTTGTGAACAAGCTTGTGTTTTAGGAATTATTGAAGACCCAATATCTATAGAAAATATAGAGAAAAATATTGTAGAAAGAGCTTTCAAAGAAGGTTGGATAAAACCACAACTTCCCAAAAAGAGAACCGAAAAGAAAGTTGCAATTGTTGGTTCCGGACCTGCAGGATTAGCCGCCGCTCAGCAACTAAATAGAGCCGGCCATTGGGTAACTGTTTTTGAAAGAGATGATGAAATTGGTGGCTTATTACGATATGGAATTCCAAACTTTAAAATGGAAAAGGAAATTATAGACCGAAGAGTTGAAATTTTAAAAGCAGAGGGTATTGTTTTTAAAACCAATGTAAATGTTGGTGTAAATTACGATACAAAGGATTTAAAAACTTTTGATGCTATTGTTTTGTGTGGTGGAGCATCTGAAAAAAGAACATTACCAACCCCAGGAATTGATGCTAATGGTGTGGTACAAGCAATGGACTTTTTAACACAACAAACAAAAGTATTATTTGGTAAAAAAGTAGAGAATCAAATTACAGCGACCAACAAAAATGTAATTGTAATTGGTGGCGGAGATACAGGCTCCGATTGTATAGGAACCTCTAACAGACAAGGCGCAAAATCTGTTGTAAATTTCGAAATTATGCCAAAACCACCCGGACACAGAGCACCAAGTACTCCATGGCCATACTGGCCTTTAAAATTAAAAACTTCGAGTTCTCATGAAGAAGGTGTAGAGAGAAACTGGCTTATAAATACCAAAGAGTTTATAAAAGATAATAACGGAAAATTAATAGCCCTTAAAACAGTTAATGTTACTTGGAAAATGAATCCTGGAGAAAAACCAGTTTTAGAGGAAATTGCAGGAACAGAAAAAATTTGGCCTTGTGATTTAGCATTATTGGCACTTGGTTTTACAGGGCCTGAAAAAACGCTAGCAGAAAAACTAGGTGTTGAAACCGACATTAGAACTAATTACAAAGCAGACTACGGCAAATACCAAACAAATATTTCAAACATATTTACTGCAGGAGACATGCGAAGAGGACAATCTTTAATTGTATGGGCTATTTCTGAAGGAAGAGAAGCTGCTAGACAAGTAGATTTATTTTTAATGGGAAAATCTGAACTTCCGTCGAAAGATATAGCTGGAGACTTGGTTGCAATGTAGATTTATTTTTGTGTGATATTTTATTTTTCTAACATATATAAACTCCGACAGTATATATTGCAGTCGGAGTTTTGATTAAGAATTCTAAACTAGAGATTAAAAACCTAACATCTAATAAATTGTTTTTATATTGCAGTAAAAATCAATAAAAATTGAGAAAAATAATTGTATCGGTAACTACAGATTTAACTACTGACCAACGCGTAGAAAAAGTTTGTAATACACTTTATAAAAACGGTTTTAATGTAACTTTGGTTGGTAGAAAATTAGCCAATAGTTCGCCTTTAAAAAGAGACTATAAGGTTAAAAGATTTCAGTTATTTTTCAATAAAACGATTCTCTTTTTTGCCGAATATAATATTCGCCTTTTTTTTTACTTAATGTTTTCAAAAAAAGAACTACTTCTTGCCAACGACATAGATACCTTAATACCTAATTACTTAATTCACAAACTACAACGTAAAAAATTAATATTTGACAGTCACGAGCTTTTTTCTGAAATACCTGAATTAGTTCATAGAAAAAAGGTTAAAAAATTTTGGCTTAGTATAGAAAACTGGATACTTCCAAATCTAAAAAACAACTACACTGTTAGTAACAGTATTGCAAATTATTATTTTAATAAATACAAGGTTTCTTTTACCACAATTGCCAATTATCCTCAGAAAAAAAAATACGAAAAAACACTAGTTTCTTCATTAAGAAAAGATGAAAAAATAATTATTTACCAAGGAGCTGTAAATATTGGAAGAGGTCTAGAATTAATGATAGAAACAATGAGTCTTTTAAATAATTATAGGTTGATAATTATTGGAGAGGGAGACGTTTTGAAGTCATTAAAAAAGCTAGTTGCTCTAAAAAATCTCAAAAATAAAGTCGTTTTTATGAATAAGGTAA
This sequence comes from Polaribacter tangerinus, assembly GCF_038024095.1. Lineage (NCBI taxonomy): Bacteria > Pseudomonadati > Bacteroidota > Flavobacteriia > Flavobacteriales > Flavobacteriaceae > Polaribacter > Polaribacter tangerinus. Next base: position 783,247 of record NZ_CP150668.1, read on the forward strand.
GTCCTATAGAACTCTCTAAAATTACACCAAATGCACATGTAGGAATAAGTCTCGAGGAAGATTTAGGCTTGAGCTACAAATATGCTTTACCAAATAAAATTTTCGACTATATACAAGCAAAAGTTCCTATTTTAGTTTCAGACTTACCAGAAATGAGAAAAATTGTTGAAGAGTATGGAGTGGGAGAAATTCTAACGTCTAGAGAACCAGAAATACTAGCCAACAAAATTGAAACAATTACAACAAGCGATTATCAAAAAAAATTAAAATTAGCAAAGCAAGAATTAGTTTGGGAAGTTCAAGAAAAAAAGTTGGTAGCAATTTTTAAAAATGCTCAGTAACTATTTTTTGTATTGATGAGGATTTTCGCGAATCCCTTTTTTAAAAATTTTTCGAATACTCGTTCTCAAAAAGTTGTCTAATTGTAAAAACACGTCTTTTACCAATTCCGATTTTCTACCTCTAAAGGTTGTTACATGAAACTTGTCTGACGAATTTAAAGGAGTATTAGAAAAATAATAATTAGACACACAACACCTAACCAAATTTTTTTGAACCTTACTAACTGAGTGCCAAGAATTCTGATGTGTAGCCATAACCACTAATCTATTATATTTACTAACAATAGTAACCGGTTTCTTTCTAATACCTTCTGGCCATAACTCTAAGTTACCTCCGTTTTGTAACTTCCAATTTGGTGTAACATAATACAACAAATTTAATATTCGCCAACGATTTCTATCTTTATCATGAGAATTGTCTAAATGCGGATTTAAAAAATTGTTTTTTCCCATTAAAGAAAGTCCGCCAGCATACAAATTCTCATCTGCGAAAACCTCTTCAACTCCACAAATATCTGCTACAAGATTCACAACTTTTTTGTCTTGAAAAGCATAAGTTACCTCCTCTAAAATAGCCCCATACTTATTTAGTTGATAAGCTGTATATTTTTTTTCTCTTAAACTTTTACGCGCCACAGTATTGTGTACCGATGGAAAATTATCATAAATATTTTTAGTAATGTTAACCGGAAGTAAATCATCGACGTAGAAATACCCTATTTTATCTTTTGTTTCTTTAAACTGAGCTTTTAACTGCTCTTTTTCTTCTGTTAATTTTAGGTAAATTAAGTTTGCAATTTCTTTTCTATCCATCGTTTCTATCTAATTTACATAAATATGATATTTTTAAACAATTTAAGAAAAAAACTGATGTTTTTCTAATTGCCAACTGTTCGAAAAAATTAGATTTTTTGGCTAAATAATTTGAAAACCGTACTTTTTTAAAGTAGCTTAAAAGTTGTAACAAAGGTACTTTGTGTTTAATAAAATGATAATTTTTATTTAAAAAAAGTAAATTTCGCATAGCTTTTTTAGTTTTCTCAACAAACAAAACATCATCTTCAACACCCAAATGAAAAACCTCATTTTCTATATGACATATTGGGTGTCTGTTTTTTTGTAGCATTAGTGAAAACAACAAATCTTCTCGCCCATAATCTTTTAAACGCTCATCGAAAAGCATAGAGGAAAAAACATTTTTACTTATTAAAAAATTAGAAGTGAAAAAATATTTCTCAGGATTCTTTTGCCTATTTTTTAAACTAATTTCTTCATGCTTTTTTCCGTATTTATACCTCAATAATTGTAATATTTCTGGATTATTATCATATCGTAATCCACCACAAAAAACCTTACATCCTTTTTGTAATGAATTTAAATAATTCTTTATAAAACTTTTAGAAGTTGGATACACATCTGCATCTAAAAATAAAAGCCACGAAAACTGCGCTTTTTGAGATAGTAAGTTTCGTATTGCACTTCTGCCAATATTATCTTTAAGAGCGGTAAAACTGACATGAGAAAAACTTACTATTTTTTGATTCTCTATATTCAAATCTGAGAGAGAACCATCATCAATACATATAATTTCGAAAGGTATATTTTCTATTAAAAGCTGACTATGCAGTTCTTTTACTAAAGAAAAAACAGAAAAATTATATGTAGGTATTAAAACTGATAACATTAAACGGATGCTTGTTGTGCAACTTCGAATAATTTTCCTCCTTCACACTTTATTGTTTTTTGTTTAAACCTAACAATTAATTGATAATCGTGTGTTGCCATTAAAATAGTTTTGCCACTTTTATGAATTTCGGTAAGAAGTTCCATCACTTCCATAGAGGTTTTTGGGTCTAAATTTCCGGTAGGCTCATCTGCCAAAATAAGTTCTGGATCATTTAATAATGCCCTTGCAATTGCCACTCTTTGTTGTTCACCACCAGAAAGTTCGTAGGTATTTTTGTAGTATTGACTTTTCATACCTACTTTTTCTAAAACCTCATGAATTTTATTTTTTATGGCTTCTTTATCTTTCCAACCTGTTGCTTTTAGTACAAATTTTAGGTTATCAAAAACATTGCGATCGCTTAAAAGTTTAAAATCTTGAAAAACGATTCCTATTTTTCTTCTTAAAAAAGGGATTTCCTTTTCTTTTAACTTTTTTAAATTAAAATCTACAATACTTCCCTCACCTTGTTTTAAAGATAAATCTCCATAAAGTGTTTTCATTAAACTACTTTTTCCACTTCCTGTTTTTCCTATAAGATAGTAAAAATCTCCTTTATCAATTGTTAAATTAACATCCGAAAGCACTAAATTATCTCTTTGATAAATAGCTGCGTTTTCTAAATGTAAGACGGCATTTTTCATAAAAATTGTAGTTTCTACAAACTTAAAAGTTTCTGTTGATTTTTTTACTATAAATTAACAACTATTCTTATTTTTGAATTAAAAATAAAAAAAATCTTAGCTCAAGCCAACAAACTAACTATTTGTGCGTTGTATGTTTTGAAAGTAAAATTAACGACATGAAATTTAAATTTTTTAAAAAATATTTTTTCTTACTTAGTATTTCTTTCAGCACATATAGCCTAATTTCTCAAGAGTCAATAGTAAATACAACTGCTTTAAAGGAATATAACAATGCTGTTATTTTGTTTCAAAATAAAGCATATGCTGCCGCTAAAACAAGTTTAAAAAAAGTTGCTAAAAATTTACCAAGTACCTCCAGTTTAAAAGCTGATGCAACTTTTTTGGAGGCCATGTGTGCCATAAAATTGAACGAACCACAAGCAGATAAAAAAATTCTTTCTTTTATTGAACAAAACCCTAATAGTTCTAAAAAAGATATCGCTTTTTTTGCAATTGGAAATCATTATTTTGCACAAAAAAAAGCTGCTCATGCATTAAAATGGTACAATAAAATAAATAACTTTTCATTATCAAAAGAAGAAATAAAAGAATTAAACTTTAAAAAAGGCTACTGCTACATTGAGTCTAACAACCTAACGCTTGCTCAAAAAACTCTTTTACCTCTTTTAAATGATGCTAAATATGGCAACGACTCTAGGTATTATTATGGTTTTGCCTCCTACAAATTAGAGGATTATGGTATTGCAGAGTCTACTTTAAAAGAAATTGCAGATAACGATTCTTACAAAGCAGAAATATCTTATTATTTGTTAGACATTAGTTTTAAATCTGGCAAATTTGATAGAGCTATACATGTTGGCCTAAAACTATTACCAACTATTGATAAAAAACTAAAATCAGACGTTTCTAAAATTATTGGTGAAAGCTATTTTAATCAAAAAAAATATACTGAAGCTATTCCTTACCTAAAAAAGTACAAAGGTAAAAATGGAAAATGGAACACTACCGATTTCTATTTATTAGGATATGCTTATTACAGACAGAAAGAGTATGAAAATGCTATAAACAATTTTAATAAAATTATAAATAGTAATAATAGTATTGCTCAAAATGCCTACTCACATTTGGGAGAATGCTATATGAAATTAGGAAAAAAAAATGAAGCTTTAAATGCTTTTAAATCAGCCTCTGAAATGGATTTCGATAAAATAATTCAAGAGGATGCTGCGTTAAATTATGCAAAATTAAGTTACGATGCAGGAAACCCATTCGAAACGGTAGCTAATGTTTTACAGAATTACTTAAAAAAATACCCAAACTCAAAAAACTTCAACGAAATAAGTAGCTTGGTAATCTCTTCTTACATAAATGAGAAAAATTTTAAAGGTGCATTAGCTTTTTTATCCAAAAATGAATCGATATCAGAAACAGAAAAAATTTTAGAAGTATCTCTTTACAGAGCTATTCAATTGTATAATGAAAATAAGTTTTCTCGAGCTTTGCCTTTTTTTACAAAAGCCAAAGCTGCTAAAAACACAAAAGTAAAATTGAAAGCTAACTATTGGGAAGCACAAACATTTTATGATCTTAAACAATACAAAGAAGCTTTAAACAGTTTTTTAAACTTAAAAAATATTGGCGGTAAAGCAGTAGTAAATATGTATAAAGATATAGATTACGCAATTGGATATTGCTATTTTAATTTGAACAATTATAAGATGGCCATAAATGCTTTCGAAAATTTCATTGATCAGAATGCAAGTTCAGAACCGCTTATATTAGATGGTTATTTGCGTTTAGGAGATGCTTATTTTGCAGAAAGTAACTACAAAAAAGCAATAGATAAATACACAAAAATCACTACCAAAAATGCTGTAGATAGTGATTATGCTTTGTATCAAACCTCTTTAAGTTATGGTTTTTTAAACAATAACAAAACTAAAATAACATCACTAAAAAAACTGGTAAACAACTATACAGATTCTAACTTACATGATGATGCTCTTTATCAACTGGCAAATACTTACACAAAGTTAAAAGACACAAAAAATGCTCTGATTGCCTACAATAAATTATCTGAAAAACACCCTAATAGTATTTTTCTTCCTAGAGCATTATTAAGACAAGGACTACTCTACTTTAATGAAAACTCTTTAGAAAAAGCACTACAAAATTTTAAGAGAGTAACACTAGAATTTCCAAACACATCTGAAGCTATGGAAGCGGTTTCTAATGCCAGAAATGTGTATATAAACCAAAATAAGTTAGACGAATATATTCAATGGACAACCACATTAGATTTTATAAACATAAGTGATGCTGAAATAGACAATGCAGCCTTTGAAATTGCAGAAAACGAATATTTAAACGGAAGTGATACTGAACAAAAGTTATTTGAGTTATATGCTTATATTAAAAGGTTTCCTAATGGAATTCACAAAATAAAAAGCAACTTATACTTAGCAAGCCTACATTATAGTTTACGGGACTTTGACAAAGCATTAATATCATACATAAACATTATTAATGAAGGAGTTTCGGAGTACTCAGAGGAGTCGCTAAACAAGGCAGCAAATATCTACCTTAATAAAGGAAATTATACAGATGTAATTCCGATACTAGACCAATTAGAACAAGAGGCATATAGCACAGATAATATTCTTTTTGCACAAAGTAATTTAATGCAAGGTTACTACAAAATAGGTAATTATGAGCTTGCTATTGCGTACGCTAAAAAATTATTGGGTAAAACTAAAATTACCGATGAGTTAAAAAATGATGCTAAAATAATAATTGCGAGAGCGTCTTTTGAAAACAATGATTTTGAAACATCAGAAGAGTACTACTCCTCTCTAAAAGAAGAATTAACGGGTATCTTAAAAGCAGAGACATTGTATTATTTAGCCTACTTTAAAAACATAAAAAAAGAATACAATGCCTCTAATAAAATTGTTCAAAACCTTATTGCTAATTTTTCTAATTACAAATATTGGGGAGTGAAAAGCTATGTGGTTATGGGAAAAAACTACTATGGCTTAAAGGATGTTTATCAGGCAACTTTTGTCTTAGAAAATATAATTACAAATTTTCCTCAATATAAAGATATTGTAAAGGAAGCAACCGAAGAATTAAATGCAATTAAAAAAAGAGAAGCAAAAAATAATAACTCTATAAATACAGAAAAAATCAAATGATAAAAAAAAGCATTCTTCCTGTATTATTTTTAGTATACTTTTTTTCTGGGATGGCTCAGGAAAAAAGAAAAGATACTCTTGTAAAAACAGCTATTGTATCTATTACCACAAAATACAATCCTGAAATTTCTGGTGCCCAAAAAATTACTAAAAAACCAACACTAAATCTACTTAAAAATAGTTTAAAAAAGAAAGTAAATTACAGCATTTATTCAGCCCCAGTAGCCTCAACATTTATCCCAAAAACAGGTGTCGTAAAAGGAATTAACTTAGGCATTAAAGAAACCATATATTCTAATTATTTAGCACTAGGCTACGGCAATTACAGCACTACTTTTTTAAATGCAAACCTATATAAAATGAATCGGTTTGATAATGAAATTGGTATTTCTTTAAACTACAATGCAGCCAACCAAAACATAAGAAATTCTCTTTTAAACAGTACTTTTTCTAATTTCGACGCTAGTGCATTCTTTAAAAAAGAGGCACGATATTTTGATTGGAAAGTTGCCCTAGAAACACAAAACAATAAATACAATTGGTTTGGTTTGCCTACACAAAATTCATCATTAATAAATCCTTCTACAATTGATGAATTGCAAACATACAGTTATTTTAAAGGCATAGGAAACCTTCAATTTCATGACTCATATATTAAAAACATCTTATTAAAAACCTCTTTCTTTACAGATAGATTTGATAGTAATGAAATAATGATAAACTTTGACTATGATTTATTATTTCCCTTAGATTTTCTTTTTAGAAATGCTAATGATATAGCAATTATAGGTGGTGTAGAATTTTTAACAGGAAAATTTAATAATAACTACCAAAATTCGGCAACTATCAATTACAAGATAATGACCGCAAACTTAAAGCCAAATTATACTTTTTTAAAAGATAATTTTATTTTAAAAATAGGTTTTAATTCCTTTGCAACTGTAGATTATGAAAACAAAAAAAGCAAATTTTTAATTTTTCCAGAAATCTTTACAGAAACCAATATTTACAGCAGTTATATTTCTGGATTTGCAGGAATAACAGGAAATTTACACACAAATACCTACCAAAAATTTAGTGAAATTAACCCATATGTCTCACCAACATTATCAATAAACCAAACTATAGAAAACTCTAATGTTTATGTTGGCTTTAAAGGAAATTTAAATACAAAATTAAATTACAACATCCGTGGCTCATTAATATCAGAAGACAATAAACCCCTATTTGTAAGAAATAATGCTAAATCAAATACTAATTTAATAATAACTAATGGCCCTGTTTTAAAGAGTTATGAATACGGTAATTCTTTTAATGTAATTTATGACGCTGTTAAAACTACTTCTATATTTGCTGAGTTTAATTACAAATACAACAAAAGTTTACTATTAAATGCCCAAGTAGATTTTAATAGTTATACTGCAAAAAATGCTACAGAAATATGGAATTTACCTACACTTCAAACAACTATAACAGGTAAATTCACTACAAAAAAATGGTTTGCTAACACTGCACTTTTTCATGTAAGCGAGCGTAAAGACGCATTATACAGTAGTACATTTCCATCAAATATTAACGCCGTACAGAAATTAAAGGGTTTTGTAGACGTAAATATATATGGTGGCTACCATTTTAATGATAAATTCACAGGCTTTATTAGACTTAACAACCTTTTAAACACAAAGTACCAACGCTTTGCAAATTTCGAAACTCAAGGTTTTCAGGTATTAGGAGGTATTTCCTACAAATTTGATTTCTAAATAAATAAGTACCTAAAAAAGCAATGCTATTTTATCAATTCATTTTTGTAATTTTAACAAAATTAAATTACACTAAAATGAAAAACATATTCTCATTTTTATTTGCTATCATATTACTATTTTCTTGTAATTCTGGTAAAGAAAAAACGCAGCTAGAACAATTAACAATAGAAGAAAAAATAGACTCTACAAATATTAAATCTATTTTTAATACTGCTTTAACAGAGGGAAAGTCATACGAATGGCTAAGAGACTTAACACAAAATATTGGAGCTAGGTTGTCTGGTTCTGCAGCTGCAGAAAAAGCAGTACTTTGGGGTGAAAAATTAATGAAAAACACAGGTTTAGATTCTGTATGGTTGCAGCCAGTAATGGTACCGCATTGGGTTCGTGGAGAAAAAGAAGTAGCAAACTATACTGTTAACAATAAAAAGAAAAATGTACCAGTGTGTGCTCTTGGCTTTTCTGTAGCAACCCCTGAAGAAGGAATATTAGCCGAAGTAATAGAAGTTAAAAGTATACAAGAAGCACGAGAGTTAGGTGAAAAAATGAAAGGTAAAATTATCTTTTTTAATAGACCTTTCGACAATACATTAATAAATACCTTTAGCGCCTACGGCGGATGTGTAGACCAGAGAGTTCAAGGAGCAATAGTTGCTGGAGAGTATGATGCAAAAGGAGTAATTGTTCGATCTATGACAAATTCTATTGACGATTTTCCTCATACAGGAACCATGTCATACGGAAACCTACCTAAAGAAAAACACATTCCGGCTGCGGCGATAAGCTCTCGTGCTGCCAATATTTTAAGTCGTGATTTAAAAGAAAATCCTACTTTAAAGTTCTTTCTAAAGCAACACTGCAAAACATTGCCAGATGCTCCATCTTTTAATGTAATTGGAGAAATTAAAGGAACTGAAACTCCAGAAAACATTATTGTGGTTGGAGGTCATTTAGATTCTTGGGATTTAGGCGAAGGTGCTCATGATGATGGAACAGGAATTGTACAATCTTTAGAAGTTGCCTATTTATTTAAAAAATTACAAATAAAACCAAAAAACACCCTTAGGGTTGTTTTCTTTATGAATGAAGAGAATGGTACAAGAGGAGCAAAAAAATACGCAGAATTAGCAAAATTAAATAAAGAAAATCATATTGGTGGGTTAGAATCTGACTCTGGCGGTCACACGCCGAGAGGTTTTTCTATTGATGCAAATTCTGTAAATACACAACTATTACAGAGTTGGAAAAAACTACTCTCTCCCTACGGATTGCATGATTTAATTAAAGGAGGATCTGGTGCAGATATTTATCCGCTAAAATCGGACAATGTAACTTTAGTAGGCTATAAACCAGATAGTCAAAGATATTTCGACTACCATCACACAAGTAATGATACTTTTGATAAAGTAAACAAAAGAGAACTAGAATTAGGAAGTGCCTCTATGGCAAGTCTTATTTATCTTATGGATAAATACCTTTACAGTAACACGGTAATAAAACCATAAATAAATTTAAAACCATGGATAATTACACTTTTATTCTTCGTGTTTTTTTTAGTATTCTATTTTGTTTTGCAGGAATAATGCACCTCATAAAACCAAAAATATTTAATAATTTTATACCAAATTTTTTACCCAAAACAGCTGTTAACTATGTTTTTGGAACCTTAGAATTTGTATTTGGTGTAGCTTTATTAATTTCTAATTTATATAAAAATGCTTCGTTAGGTATATTAATACTATTAGTTATTTTTCTGCCAATACATATTTGGGATGCTACTAAAATTAGACCTGCTATTAGAAAAAAGTGGATTGCTAATATTAGAATTCCAATTCAATTTTTACTCATCTATCTAGTTTACAACATTTACATATCATCATAAACATTACAAAAAATGAAAAAAAATATTCTAACTTTATTAATAATTACAATCCTTTTTTCCTGTTCTAAAAAAGACGTGGATACCATTATTATTAATGCCAATATTTACACAGTAAATGAAGATTTTGAAAAATCGGAGGCATTTGCTATTAAAAACGGAAAATTTATTGCTGTTGGAGCCAACGAGGAAGTTTTAGGAAAGTTTACTTCAAAAGAAATAATTGATGTAAACAATAAAACAATAATTCCAGGAATAATAGATGCACATTGTCACTTTTATAGAATGGGCTTACAGCAACAAAAGGTTTCTTTAGAGGGCACAAAAAGTTACGAAGAAGTTTTACAGAAACTTGTAGAGTTTCAAAAAGAAAAGAACACCCAATTTATAACTGGTCGCGGATGGGACCAAAACGATTGGGACGTTAAAGATTTTCCGACAAAAGAAAAATTAGACAAACTTTTTCCAACAATACCAGTGGCAATTACAAGAGTAGATGGGCATGCCTTATTAGTAAACCAAGCAGCAATAAATTTGTCTGGCATTAATGCAAACACAAAAGTGAGTGGAGGTGAAATAATTACCGAAAATGGTAAAATGACAGGCGTTTTAATTGATGCTGCTATGGATTTCATTAAAATACCGGAACCTTCTAGGCAAGAAGCGATTCAAGGACTTTTAGATGCACAAAAAATTGCTTTTTCCTACGGACTTACCACTGTAGATGACGCAGGACTAAATAGAGAAACCATTGAACTTATTGATAGTTTGCAACAATCTAATGTTTTAAAAATGAAAGTGTATGCCATGGTTTCAGGCGACAACCAAGCTCAGATTGATTATTATATTAACAAAGGAATTATAAAAACAGACAGGCTAAATGTAAGATCTTTTAAAGTTTACGGGGATGGCGCTTTAGGTTCTCGAGGAGCAGCCATGCGAGAATCTTATTCAGATAGAAGCAACCACTTTGGTGCATTAATTTATAGCCCGAAAAGATACCAAGAAATAGCAACCCAAATAGCAGCATCCAACTATCAAATGAATACCCACGCTATTGGAGACTCTGCAAATACATGGATGCTAAAAACCTATAAAGAAGTCTTAAAAAATGCAAAAGACAGGCGCTGGAGAATAGAACATGCTCAAATAATTTCTGAAGATGATTTTACTCTTTTTAACAATATACTGCCATCTGTTCAACCAACACATGCAACTTCGGATATGTATTGGGCAGTTGATAGAATTGGGCAAAAAAGAATAAAAGGAGCTTATGCTTTTAAAGATTTATTAAACACATATGGTAAAATAGCATTGGGAACCGATTTCCCTGTAGAACAAGTAAATCCTTTTTTAACTTTTTATGCAGCAACCACAAGAAAAGATCTGAACAATTATCCAGAAAATGGGTTTCAAATGGAAAATGCACTTAGTCGTGAAGAAACTTTGAAAGGAATGACAATTTGGGCAGCATTTTCTAATTTTGAAGAAGAAGAAAAAGGAAGTATTGAAGCAGGAAAATTTGCTGATTTTGTAATCTTAAATCAAGATATTATGACTGTTAAAGCAAAAAATATCCCTAAAACTAATGCAGAAGCAACTTATATTAACGGCGAGAAAGTATTTTAATTTTTATATGATATTATTTTTTTAGTAGTACGATGTATTAATGAATATAACTGAATTATTTTAACTTCTTACTTCAATCTTTTTATGTAAATTAGTATGTAATTATAAAAAATAAATTTTGCTTGTAAAAGAAAGTAATTCATAGACTAATTCTATTAATTTCAAATTACTCATTACTAACAACAACAATATGAAAAATTTTAAAATAGTACTTTTTTTATTATTAATTAGCTTAAGTCCAAATATTTTTTCTCAAGAAAACATTAAACTTTTTATAAAAGTTAAAGACGAAAAGAACAAACCTGTACCTGGTGCAGTTATTCTTATTGATGATGTAAAACAAAATAGAGTTGCAAATTTACAAGGTGTTTTTAAAATCAGGCTTCAAAAAGCTCCGAAAACAATTACCGCTTTTTCTCCCGTAATTGGAGTAAATAAAATAGATTATCAAAACGGACAAAACAACATTACCATTAAAATTTCTAAAGGAGAAAACCTACTATACAAAGAAAAGAATTTAAAAGAGCAATCTGTAAATCCACAACAATTTGCAACCATTTATGATTATTTAAGAGGCAATGTTCCTGGATTAAATGTAAGTGGCACAAATATAACCATTAGAGGCTTTAACACAGTTAATGGAAATACAGAACCACTATTTATAGTAAATGGAACTCCGGTAGAAAAGTCTACTTTTAGCTTAATAATACCTTTAGAAATTGAAAAAATAACAGTTTTAAAAGGTGCAGAAACAGCAAGATATGGTGTAAGAGGTGCAAATGGAGTAATTGTAGTTGACACAAAATAATTGCGAATTAAAACGTATCTAATGAAAAAAATAATATTTCTACTTTCACTAATTTTTATATTGTGCGCTTGTAGCAGCGATAGTGATTTCGAGCCACAAACAGCAGCAGATATTACTACCTATTTATCTGAAAATAATTTACAAGCAAAGAAAACAAATAATGGACTTTACTATATTATAGAGCAAGAAGGTTCTGGCAAACGACCAACAAGTAATTCTACTGTTACTGTAGCTTACAAAGGCTATTTGTTAGATGGTACAGTTTTTGACGAAAGTAGCGCTTCTGGTGTTACGTTTCCCTTAAACGCTGTAATACCTGGCTGGACTCTTGGAATTCCATTATTTAAAGAAGGAGGTTTTGGTACGTTAATAATCCCCTCTAATTTAGGATATGGTAATAATGGAACTCGAGGTATTCCTGGTGGTGCTGTGTTAGTCTTTGAAGTGAAACTTTTAAAAGTAAACTAGGTAATTTAGACTGTATAAAAAAAGCGAAACTTTAAAGTTTCGCTTTTTTTATGTAACTATTTTAATTCATTTAATAATACCTCTACTGCCTTTTTTAGTTGATCATCTTCTCCTCTCTCCTTCCATCCTGGTTTATTTTCAACTAAATAATCTGGTACTGCTGGGCCATGTTCCATATTTAAACCAGACTCTTTCACATACCATGCTCTATAAGGCATTCTTATAGAACCATCTTGAAGTCTGTAAGAACCTGTAGAAATTACTGCTCCGAAAGTTGGTTGCCCAACCAATTTACCCAACTTAAAACTTTTAAATGCATGCGCAAAAATCTCTGCATTTGAATAACTACTCTGATTTGCTAAAGCTACTAATGGTTTTGTATTTACAGATAAAATAGCTCGTTCGTTGAACGGATAATTTTCTGAAAAACTTTTATTATTTTTCTCTAAATTATTAGTAGCACCTCTAGGAACTGTGTATGCATGTTGTTGTACCGTTAAAACTGCCATTAAACGATCGGTAGTCCAACCTCCTCCATTATTTCTAACATCAATAACAATTCCTTTTTTTCCGTATCCACTTGCTTTCAACTCTCTTTCAAAACGTTCAAAACTCGGCAAATTCATTCCTTGTATATGAATGTAACCTAGTTGACCGTTAGAAAATTTATCTACTAATTTTTTACGAGAATTAATCCATTCTTCATATCGTAAACTCGAAATAGTTCTGGTGCTTTGTGTTCTTACCACTACATCGGTATTATCAGACAATGTAAGTAACACTTCTTTTTCTGAAGTATTTCTTAAAAGACTGTAAAAATTAGTATTTCTATTGATTTTATTACCGTTTACCTGTTTTATAACTGCACCAACTTTTAGAGAAACATTTGTTTTTGTTGCTGCTGAGTTTGGTAAAATGTAATTAATTTTTACACCACTTTTTACATTAGAAACATCCAAACCTAAAAGCCCCACATTATCACTAAATGTTTTTTCTGGTGTGCTTCCTCTATATCCCATATGACTCGCATTTAACTGACCTAACATATTGTTAAACATAAAAGAATAATCTTGTTTTGTTTTTGCCGACAAAACCCAAGGTCTGTATCTTTTTACAATTTTTTCCCACTCATATCCATGATACTGAGGGTCGTAAAAACCTGCGGTAATAGCTCTAACACCCTCTTCAAAAACTTGTTCATTTAACTTTGAAAAATCTGTAGTATAGGTGGCTGAATGACCATAAGAAATAACCTTATCATTTTTTAAATTTAACGATTTTAATTTTCCCCTCGATGAAAAGTATAGGTTTTGATTGTGTAAACTTTTGGAACCGATATTAGACACATCTTTTACAATTTTTGGTGTACCTCCCAAAATTGCTACTTTATATAAACCATTTTTGTTTGTTACGGGATCTGTTGCAGAAATATAAACACTCTTACTATCTGGACTAAACATTGCTCCGAATTCATTACCAGCCCAACTTGTTAATTGCACTAAACGGTCGTAAATATTTTCTTCATGAATTCTTACAATAACTTCTTTAGAAGCTGATTTCTCTTTGGAAGCTTCACTAATATCGTAATAGTTTCCTTCTTTAAAGTCTACCTTAGTTTTTTCCCAATCAGATTTTTGTAACCAAACCATCCATGTATCATAATTGATTCCTCCTCGATCTCCTGCTCTATTAGATACAAAAGATAGCTTTTTTCCGTCGGGACTCCATACTGGCGATGAATCTGATCTAGGATGCATAGATACATTCATTCTTTTAGATGGGTTCTCTATAGAATGAATATAAATTTCGCTATCGAAATTTAAATCTTGCTGAGAGTATGCAATATACTTACTATCTGGGCTCCAAGATACATCTCTAGCAGCTGCCCAAGTATCTGAAAAAGTTGTTTGTTTTACAATTTTACCATCTACAACATTTGCAATTACTAGTTTTCCTCTGCCAACTCGGTAAGCAATTTTCTTTCTATTAGGAGATAATAATGGTTCAAAAACATCAATGTTACTTGATGTCAATTTGGTGATTTTTGTTTTTAAACTTCTACTTAAATTTACATTTTCATCAACAGAAACTACTTTATAAAGTTCATTTTGACCGCTTCTATCTGATACAAACCCTAGAGTAGTATCGTCTATCCAAAAAGGTTCGTCGTCTTTAAAAGGATGATTGCTTACATTATTTGTTGTTGATATATCTTTGTTATTTTCCTTTACAAAAATTTCACCATTAATACTTAAGGCAATTAATTTTCCGTTTGGAGACACATCTATAGCACCAACATTTGAAGTAGTTGTTTCTGTTTCAATTATTTCGAAACGATTGTCTGTAGCTAAATTTAAATTGAGTTTTGTAGTACGGCCATTATGTAATTTAAATACTTCTAAACCGCTGTTATAAACAACAGTTCCGTTATTACTCACAGAAAAAGACAATACGCCGTTAACTTTTAAGTCTGTTAACTGTTTTGCTGCTTGTTTTGCACTACCATCGGCTTGGATAGAAGTTTTGTAAATATTATATCTTCCGCTTTCCGAACCTATAAAATATAAGCTTCCTTGGCTATCCCAAAGAGGTGTATGGTCGTTTTTTTTACTAGTAGTTATTTGATGATATTCTTGCGTATTTTTGTTGTAAATCCAAATATCTCGTTGAGCTGGTCCGTTATAATCTTCTCTCGAAATTCTACAAGTTCCTTTAACAAAAGCTACCAAATTTCCATCTGGTGATACTGTTGCTTGACTACCTAAAGCAGTCATATAGCGATTTGGAGTTTCGCCTTTTTCGTTTACACTATATATAGAAGTTTCTCTTTCTGTACCTTTAAAGATTCGATTGCTAGAAAAAATAATATCTCCATTCTCCGACCAAAAACTTGGAGTATCTGTAGTTGGGTAAAAAGTTAATTGTGTAGGTATACCTCCATTAAGGCCTATTTTAAAAATATTGGAATACCCTTTTCTATTAGAATTAAAGATTAATTGAGAACTTGTGCTATTCCAAATGGGGTTACTTTCATAGGCTTGATGAATGGTTAATCTTTTTTGCTGATTGGTAGCAAACTCTAAAACCCAAATATCACCATCAAAACCAAATGCCATTTTCGTTGCATCTGGGCTAATTGTTGGAGTTCTAACGAATGTTTCTTGCGCAGAAACCACAAATAAATTACCCAAAAAGGCAAGTATAAATAATATTTTTTTAGTCATTTTGTTGATTTTTAAGCAACTAAAATAAACTATAAAACAAGAAACAAGATGAGAACAAGTCCCTTTAAGAAACTTTTAAGAATTGTTTAACTAATAATTGGTTTTATAAAAGCCTCGATTCCTTCCACTCCATTTTTTTCTAGGTTTTTAATAAATGCTGAACCAATAATTGCACCATCAGCGTATTTACAGGCAGTTGTAAAGGTTTTTTTATCAGAAATTCCAAAACCTATAATCAGTTTACTCTTCAAGTTCATAGCTTTAATTCTTTTGAAATATGCAATTTGCTCGTCAGAAATTTCTCCTTTAGCACCAGTTATAGAAGATGAGGCAACTACGTAAATGAATGCTTTTGTATAAGAATCTATTTTCTTAATCCTCTCTACTTCTGTATTCGGAGTAATTAAAAAAACATTTGTTAAACCATATGTATCAAACAGTTTTTTGTAATGATTTTCGTACTCTACCATTGGCAAATCGGGTAAAATTAGTGTATCAATACCACAATCAACTACTTTTTTACAAAATCTGTCTTCACCATATTTAAGCATTTGATTTAAATATCCCATTAGAACCAATGGTGTTTTATTCGTAGATTTTATTGCCATTAATTGTTCGAAAACAACATCTAAATTTACACCATTTTCTAAAGCTTTTTGACTACTTTCTTGTATAGTTGGGCCATCTGCTAAAGGATCTGAATACGGCAAACCTACCTCTATAAAATCTACTTTACTTTTTTCTAAAGCAGCAATTACTCTTGTTGTATCTTGTAGTTCTGGAAAGCCACATGTAAAATATATAGATAATAAATTGTTAGTATTGGCAAATAGGGAGTTTAGTGTTTTCATAAACTAGATAATATTTACTGTTTTAATAATTGGTGTATACCAGACCATAGGTTAATTCTTACTTGTAAAGAGTGTTTGGCAACATCCAAAACCTCTTGCCATTTTTTTGAGTCAACTCCGCATAATTCTTCAATCATTTGAAGTGACAAAGGTCCGTGTTCATCTCCATCTAACTCAATATGTCTTTTTAGGTAATAGGTAAAGCTATCATATTTTTTATCATTGTTAGAAGATGATTCATCTACAATTTTTAAAAACATGTCTGGTATAATGTCTTCTCTACCAAAGGTAAATGCAGCAGCAATTTTATGTGTTTCATTTGTATCTATAACCTTAAATGTATAGGATACAAACTCTTTTACTTCTTTAATAATCGGAAGGCTTTCTAAAGAATCATGTACCGATTTTCCAGCAATTATTTCTGCAATAAAAATATCTATAATATTTGTATTTGCTCCCATTTCTTGCATGGCATCTAAATACATTTCAAAATGACTTTTTACAACACCATCTTTATCAAAATCACTTTCCTCTGCCAAGGTTATTTCATTTATAAACCTTACTAAATTTGAATTCTTTTTTGGAACCCATGGTAATGAAACAGTGGTTAAAGCGATTTGAATTCCTTTTAAAAGCGACATAAAATCCCATACAGCAAAAACATGATTTTCCATAAAAACTTTAATATCTTTTATAGATGTTAAGCTCTTATATAGTGCATGGTTATTTAACTCTTCTCTTAAACTAGCAATTTGATTTTCTATAACTATTATTTGGGGGTTCATCATTTTTATGCGTCTAAATGTTTAATAAATGTTTCTAAATCTTTGTCTCCTCTTCCAGACAGATTAATTACAACAACCTGGTTTTTTTTAAATGTTATTTTCGGCAATACTGCAAGTGCATGAGCCGTTTCTAGAGCAGGTATAATACCTTCGGTTTTAGTTAATTCATATGCTGCTGTTAAGGCTTCTTTATCTGTAGCGTTCATAAACTTAGCCCTTTTACTTTCATATAAAAACGCATGTAAAGGTCCAACACCAGGATAATCTAAACCAGCAGAAATTGAATATGGTTCTACTATTTGACCATATTCATCTTGCATTAAAATTGTTTTACTTCCATGAATAATTCCCACCTCTCCTAATTGAGAAGTCGCTGCACTTTCTCCAGAATTTACACCCAATCCTGCTGCTTCTACAGCAATTAATTCTACAGATTCATCATCTAAATAATGATAAAAAGCACCAGCTGCATTTGAGCCGCCACCAACACAAGCTATAATAGTATCTGGATTTTCTTTTCCTGTTTTTTCTTTTAATTGCCATTTCATTTCTTTCGAAATAATGGCTTGTAGTCTTGCAACCATATCTGGGTGTGGAGCTGGACCAACAACAGAGCCAATTAAATAAAATGAATCTGGGTTTTGTATCCAATACCTTATTGCTTCATTAGTAGCATCTTTTAATGTTTTAGAACCACTTGTTGCAGGTACAATTTTAGCTCCCAACATCTTCATTCTTGCTACATTTGGCGCTTGCCTAACAATGTCTTTTTCACCCATAAAGACGGTACAATTTAACCCCATTAAAGCACAAACTGTTGCTGTAGCTACTCCGTGTTGCCCTGCTCCTGTTTCTGCTAAAATTTTGGTTTTTCCTAATTTTTTAGCTATCAATATTTGACCGATGGTATTATTTACCTTATGAGCTCCTGTGTGATTTAAATCTTCTCTTTTTAAATAAATGGTTGCTCCATACTTTTCTGATAGTCTTTTTGCAAAATATAAAGGCGTTGGTCTGCCTACAAAATCTTTTAGCAACGATTTATATTCTGCTTGAAATTCTTCAGATTCGATAATTTGTATATAGTTGTCTGCCAACTCCTTTACATTCGGATATAGTAATTCTGGAATAAATGCGCCCCCGAATTGTCCGAAATAACCGTTTTTGTCTGGGTGAAATTTTGATTTCATATGTTTATTATCTACTAAATAACGTTACTTTTAAACTTCTTTAAGTCTTCTAACTTTTTAACTCCTGGACTTTCTTCAAACTTACTATTAACATCTAATGCATAAATAGGCAAGGTGGTATTTAATAATTCTTTTACTGCCAGAACTGATTCTAAACCAATACCTCCACTTAAAAAAAATGGTTTCTCAAAAGGATAGTCTTCTAAAACCGACCAATTAAATGTGGTACCATTTCCGCCTCTTTCTTTTCCTTTTGTATCAAATAAAAAATAATCTACAAATGGTAAATAAGTTTCTAACCCACTAAAATCAAACTCATCTTTTATAGAAAAAACCTTAATTATTTCTACTTCTTTTAATGGTTTCCAGTGCTTACTTTTCTTTTTCTGATTGTTAGTTTCAAAAATAGCATCCGCTATATATTTCTTCAAATTAATAATGTATTCTACCGTTTCATCTCCATGCAACTGAATAGCTTCTAAATGATATTCTTCTATAAATGAAACTACAATTTCTGGCAATTCATTTACAAATACACCCGTTTTTTTTATTGACTTAGGTAATTCTGGTATGATACCCTCAAAATTTCGTTGAGACTTTTCATAAAAAATAAAGCCTAAATAATCTGGCTGCAAGTTGGCAACTTGCTTAATATTTTCTACATATTTCATTCCACATACTTTTAGCTTCATTATATTGATGTTTTTATAAATGAATAAGTTACCTAATCTGACTAATAAACTCCATGCAAGCCTCACCCGGATTTTCTGATTTCATAAAATTCTCTCCAATTAAAAAACCTTGAAAACCATATTCTTTTAAACCCGTAATGATTCTTGGGTCTGAGATACCACTTTCTGATACTTTTAATGAGGAGTCTGGAATTTGATTTGCTAATTTTATAGAATGCTCTAAATCGACCTCGAATGTTTTTAAGTTTCTATTATTAATTCCAATAATTTTTTCGTCAAGGTCATTTATTTTATCTAAATCTTCTTGAGTATGTACCTCATACAACACCTCTAAACCCAAATCTTCAGCCAAATTCCCATAATTTTTCAACTCTTTTTCAGTTAAGCATGAAGCAATTAGTAAAATAACGTCTGCTCCTATGGCTTTTGCTTCTACAATTTGAAACCCATCTACAATAAAATCTTTTCGTAATATTGGTTTTTGTTGATTGATAACTCTAGCTTCCATTAAATCTGCCATGCTTCCTCCAAAAAAAGAAGTATCTGTTAATATAGACTGTGCTGCTACATTTGCATCTAAATAGCCATTGGTAACCGCTGCGATGGTTGCAGTGTCATTTATAACTCCCTTAGAAGGAGATTGCCTTTTAAACTCTGCAATAATACCTGTAGACCCCACTTCTAACAAAGATTTTTTTAAAGAAAATACGGTTCTATTAAAATTCGGACTTTCTACTAATTTCTTAACAGGAACTTCTGCCTTAATTTTAGCTATCTCTGTTTTCTTAAAAGCTACTATTTTATCTAAAATTGTCATTATTTACTATATTTTCTGTTCTTAGTTATTTAGAGTTTTTTTTTATTCCTTATCGATAAAACAACATAAACTATTATTCCTACTAACAACCCTGTAAGTGTATGCTTTAATAAACTACCAGTTTGAACTCCAATGGCAGTTCCTACCAATAAAAATGCCGGAATAATTAAAATTAAATTGTTTTTCTTATGTACCATACTACGCACTTATTAATTTATCTAAAGATTGTTTTGCCTTTAATCCAAAAAGCGATTCTTTTGCCACATCAAATGCATCTTCAAAACTACTATTTTTATTGGCAATAGTAATAGCAAAAGCAGCATTTGTTAGCACCACATTGTTTTGTGCTTCTGTACCTTTTCCTTCTATAATATTTTTAAATATTTTTGCTGCATCGGAGACAGAGTTTCCTCCAAAAATTTCTGATTGCTCAATTCTTTTCATTCCTAAATCTTCCGGATTTATTATTTGTTCTCCGTTTCTTGTAAACAACTTAAACCCGCTAGTTAACGAAATTTCGTCGTAACCATCTAAGGCGTGAATAATACCATAATTGCACGCTTCTTCTTGTAAAATATAATGATACAACCTAGCAGTTTCTAAATTAAAGGTTCCTAATAGATGATTTTTTGGTGAACTAGGGTTTACCAAAGGCCCAAGCATATTAAAAAATGTTTTTAAAGCCAGTGCTTTTCTAGTAGCGCCAACAGCTTTCATTGCCGGATGAAACATGGGCGCATGTAAAAAACAAATATTCGACTTCTCTAGATGCTTTTTTAAGATACTTTCATCATTAGTAAAACGATATCCAAAACTTTCTAACATATCAGAAGAACCAGATTGTGAAGACACCGAATAATTACCGTGTTTTGCTACTTTTTGCCCTGTTCCTGCTACCACAAAAGAAGTTAGTGTAGAAATATTAAAAGTATCTTTACCATCGCCGCCTGTACCTACAATATCTATCGTATTATAATCGGAAAAATCTACCTTTATAGCCAACTCATTTAATGCGTCTCTAAAACCAGCTAATTCATCTGCGGTAATAGATCGCATCATAAAAACAGTCATAAAAGATGCTAAATGAGCATCATTATACTTTTCTGCAGCTATATTTATCAATACTTTTTTTGCTGTTTCTTTTGATAATCTCTCGTGATTATAGAGTTTATTTAATATTGATTTCATTTTGAATATTCATTAATAAAATTAGCAACCAACTGTTCTCCAACATCTGTTAAAATAGACTCAGGGTGAAATTGCACCGCAGAAATTGGATATACTTTATGAGCAATTGCTTGTATTAACCCGTCTTCATCTCTTGCTGTTACTTTTAATACTTCTGGAAAACCATCGTCAGTTGCCGCCCAAGAATGATATCTTGCCGCTAAAAAGGTTTTTGGAACATCTTTAAAAATTGTAGCAGATGAATCTACAACACTCATTTCGGTGGCTACTCCATGAAAAACTTGTTCTAAATTTGTAATTCTTCCTCCAAAAACTTCGGTAATTGCTTGTAAACCTAAACAAACACCAAAAATTGGCTTTATTCCTGCATATGTTTTAATTACCTCTTTTAAAATACCAGCTTCATCAGGAATTCCAGGTCCTGGAGACAACATTATAAGATCGTAATTTGCTACCTCAGCCACGCTTATTTCATCATTTCTAAAAACTGCAGGGTAATTGCCTGTAATTTTTTCTACCATGTGAACCAAATTGTAGGTAAAAGAATCGTAATTATCTAAAATTAATATCTTCATTTGAAAAGCTTTATATTTTTTCTGCTAGAATTAACGCTTTTTTTAACGCTGCTAACTTATTATTTACCTCTTGTAACTCTTTTTGTTCATCGGAATGAATTACAATACCTGCACCCGCTTGAGAGTATAAAACATTGTTCTTACTAACAAAAGAACGAATAGCTATTGCTAAATTTACAGACCCATTTAAACCAATAATACCAACAGCACCACCATAAAAACCTCTAGTTTGGTTTTCATACCTATCTATCAACTCCATTGCTTTGTACTTTGGTGCACCACTTAGCGTTCCTGCAGGAAAAGTATCTCCAACAATTTCGATTGGATTTCCTTTAATTTTACCTCTAACCGTAGACACCAAATGAATTACATGGCTAAAATATTGTACTTCTTTAAAAACCTCTACTGTTACATTATCGGCATGTTTGCTCAAATCATTTCTAGCTAAATCTACCAACATTACATGCTCGGCAGTTTCTTTTTTATCTTCAGAAAGTTTTTTACCTAATTTCAAATCTTCTGCCATATCTCCAGTTCTTCTAAAAGTACCAGCAATAGGATTTATAGTTGCTTTACCCGAAACAATTTTTATTTGTGCTTCTGGTGATGAACCCATCAATTTAAAACTGCCATAATCGAAATAAAACAAATATGGCGACGGATTTATAGAGCGTAATGCTCTGTAAACATTAAACTCATCTCCTTTAAATTTTTGTTGAAACTGGCGCGATAAAACCAACTGAAAAACATCTCCTCTTTTACAATGAGATTTTGCATTTCTTACATATTCTACAAACTCTTTTCCACTAACATTTGATGTTTCCTCTCCTACAACTGCAAATTTTTGGGTATTAAAAGCCTGAGCATCTATAATTGTTTGAATTTCATTAATTCGAGAAGAACTTCCTTCTTCTACATTTTCTATCAATGTCATTTCATCATTAAAATGATTGATAGCAATAATAAAACGATAAAAACTATATTGCATTTCTGGAATAGCAGAAGGTGCTTTTTTATTCGAAAACTGAATGGTTTCAAAATACTGAACCGCATCGAAAGTTGAATAGCCATACAAACCATTAAAAGATTTTAAATTTTCAGGGCAATCTAAAGCTACACTATTTGAAAACTGATCAAATAATTCGTAAAAATTTCTGCTAATTTTATGAGATTCTATCTGTGTTCCTTTGTGGGATACCGTAAATAAATTGGCATCTACCTTCATAGAAACAATAGGGTCAATTGCTAGAAAAGAATAACTTTCTTCTTTACTATGGTAGTCTGAACTTTCTAACAAAAGTGTGTTGGCAAAACGATCTCTAAATCGCAAATACAAGCCTACCGGCGTTACTGTATCTGCCATTTTAGTTTTATAAATTGTTTTAAAATTTATTTTTTTCATACTGATTATTCTCCATTTGAAATGTTTATAAATAGTATATATCAAACTAAAAACAAGTGCTACAATAAAGTACACACTTATATTTTAATAAGAAAAGGCTTATCGTGAGATAAGCCTTTTGTATATATATTATATGATAGGTTTTATGCTCACTTATGAATTAAGAGAGTTCCACCACCAAATATTTTGTACATTGTTTTTCATTGTTCAACAAAAATAAGGCAGATTTTTAAATTGAGCAACCTTTACAACAGAAAATAATAAAAAAACTATTTTCTTAAAATTCGTACATTCATCTCTTCTACTTTTTTATCAGACAATGGCGAAGGTGCATGAAATAATAAGTCTTCTGAGGCACCTGTTTTTGGAAATGCCATTACTTCTCTTATAGATGATTTTTTCTCTAAAATCATCATTAACCTGTCTACACCCCAAGCAATTCCTCCATGCGGCGGCGCTCCATACTGAAAAGCTTTGTACATCGTTCCCACACTTTTTAACATTTCTTCTTTAGAGTATCCCATGTTTTTGTATGTGGCCTCTAAAATTTCTGCTTTATGGGCACGAACTGAACCTCCGCCAATTTCATAACCATTTAAAATTAAATCGTATTGTTGTGCAATTATAGTTCCGATTTCCTCCTCATTCCCATTCATGTGCTTTTCTAAATCGTATACTGCTGGCATCGAAAATGGATTATGGGTAAACGTCCATTTTCCTTCATCTGTTTTTTCAAACATTGGAAAGTCTACAACCCAAGCTGGCCTTAATTCTTTTGGATTTATCAAATTTAAAACACGAGCCATTTCTTGTCTCACAGCATCTAACGCTTTATTTGCAGTTGCGTAGTCTGCAGCTGAGAAAAACACAATATCTCCCACTTTTGCTTCGGTTACTTTGATGATATTTGCGGCAATTTCTTCTCCTAAAAACTTAATAATTGGCGATTGTAAATCGGATTCGTTAACAATAATATACGCCAATCCGCCCAAACCGTTTTGTTGTGCAATATCTGTAAGGCTTTCAATCTGTCCTTTAGACATTCTTTTATTTCCTTGTTCTTGAGCAGATACTTTAATACATTTTACTACACCGCCTGCAGCAATTGGTTTGCTAAAAACCTGAAAAGTGGTATCCTTAACAATCGCTGTAATATCTTGCATTTGCAACCCATAGCGCAAATCTGGTCTATCACAACCATATTTATCCATAGCCTCTTTGTAAGTTAACACCTTAAAAGGATGCAAAATCCATTTTTTACCATAAATTTTACGAACAACTTCATTAAACATTTTGGTATTTAAACCTATAATTTGTTGCATACTTGCGTAGGCCATTTCGATATCTAATTGTGTAAATTCGGGCTGCCTGTCTCCTCGAGAATCTTCATCTCTAAAACAGCGTGCAATTTGAAAGTATTTTTCAAATCCGCCCACCATTAGCATCTGCTTAAATTGCTGCGGAGCTTGTGGTAGTGTATAAAAAGAACCCGACTGTTTTCTTGTTGGAACTATAAATTCTCTAGCTCCCTCATCTGTTCCTGCAGTTAAAATTGGAGTTTCAATTTCTAAAAACTCTTCTTCATCTAACATATCACGCAATAACTTTATCACTTTATGCCTATTTATTATGGCACGTCGAACTGCATCATTCCTATGATCTAAAAACTTATACTGAAAACGAACTGTTTCATTTGTTTTTGTTGCTCTTTTTATTTCGAAAGGCAACGTTTTAGAAAGGTTTAAAATTTCTAAATCGGTAGTTTCAAGTTCTAATTTACCCGTACGTATACCTGCGTTATAATCGTCTTCGCTTCTTTGTATAATTACTCCTGTAACAGAAATTACAGATTCTGGTTTCAATTTTATCAATTCATCTAAATTCGAAAACGACTCTCTGCTTAAACGAACTTGAAAAATCTGGTAGCTAGAATCTCGCAAATCGATAAACATTAAATCGCCATGATCTCTTACACTAGAAACCCAGCCAGATAATGTAACTTTTTCTGTAATAGATTTTTCTGATAATTCAGCAATCGTATGAGTTCTGTATTGTTCTTTTATAATAATTGGAACAGTATGTAACTCTTCTACAGCGTGTTTTTTTGTTGATAGATTTTCGTTTTTATGAACGGTATTTTCAATTTTGCTAGACTGTTTTTCTACTTTTAGCGTTGTTCCTAAAGTTTGAGAAATAATTTCGTTTCGAATTACTTTTCCTGATGCTGCTTTTCCTATAATAGCAATAACTTTACCCACCAAAATACCGGCTTTCCCTTTGTTGCCTTGTTTTATCTCTGCTGCAATAGCTTCATTATTAGAAAGTACTTTAGCTACTACTTCGCGTATTTTGCTCTCTGATATTGTATTCTCTTCAAAATACTTCTTGTAATTAAAACTAGGATTTTTTAGAGAAGCACTTACCCCATTTTGAAGTAAAACAGGTGTTATTTTGTCTGCTTTAAACAATAAAAAAATATCAATTAAATCGTTTACATTTTCTATGCGTTCATACTCATCTGCTTTTATGGTATTTACTAGTGTTTTTGCCACAAAAGAAGCATCATTTATAGCATTATTAATAGCCATAAAAGTTTTTGAACGAATGGCATCCGAAGTAAAAAACTTGGCATCTTGAGGTAAAATTCCACTCTTTATTAATATTGACTCTACACTAAAAGGCAATGCACTAGCATCTATAAAAGTGTTATCTATAGCATTTTTGATGTTAACAAACGGAATATCTGGCTCTGAAATGAAACGGTAATCTGCCTCAAACTCCTTTTTTCGCATGGTTTTGGTTTGCTTTAAATCTGCATCCCATAAAACAGTTGTTTGATCTGGTCTAAACTTTTTATTTTTTTCGTAATACCTAAATTGTTTTTCTACTTCTTCTTTTAAAGCATCTACCATGAACTTAAAAGAATTAAGGTTTTTTATCTCTGTTCTGGGGTTTAAATTTGTTTCTCCAATCTTTCTAAGAGACACAGAAACATCTGACTTAAATTCTCCTTTTTCTAGATTTGCCTCTGAAATACCAATATTTTGAACAATACGATGAATGTATTGTGCATAGGTAGAAGCATCTTCTATATTTCTGATGCAAGGATTGGTTACTATCTCTATTAAAGGTACTCCAGCCTTGTTAAAATCTACCAAAGAAACATCTTTCTCATGCATTAATTTTGCTGCATCCTCTTCTATGTGAACCTGATTTAAAATAACAGTAAACTGTGAGCCATCATTTCTAAAGCAAGAAACTTCTCCGTCGGGAATTACCGGATTATGATATTGTGTAATTTGTATGTTTTTTGGGTTATCTGGATACTCATAATGTTTTCTGTCCCAAGATATTACCTCATTAGAAAAACTCGACTTTACGGCTTTACCAAAATATATTGCCTTTGTAATTGCTGCTTTGTTAATAGCTGGTAAAACACCCATTTGACCTGTGCAAACTGAACAAATATTAGTATTTGGCACAACTGCTTCTTCGTTAGAACAGGTACAAAATAATTTTGTTTTTGTATTTAAACGAACATGTGTTTCTAAACCGATAATTAACTCTAAATCGTGTGCTTTTAAAGCATCATTTATTTGCTCTAATTCCATTATAAAATATCGTTTAAAAAGTTTGCAAACTGTAAAATTTGCGTTTCATTTTTCTTGTCTGCTGTAATTTGTAAACCTGTTTCAGTTCCATTTGGAATTGTTAACGTTGGTAATTCTCCCAAACTAAAACCAACCGTATAAGCATCGGACAAATACATTGCCAACGGATTTTTTAAACTTTCACCAATTTTGGGAGGAGTGGCAGGAGTAACTGGTGATAAAACAACATCTACCTCTAAAAAATCTTTTGAAAATCTCGAAGAAATTTGATTTCTTAAACGTTGTGCTTTTATGTAAATTTCATCCGAAAAACCTTGAGACAAAACTTGATTTCCTCCAACAATTCTTCGTTTAGACTCTTCAGAAAAATTCTCTGAGCGAGTTATTGCATAACTCTCTTTTAAATTATCACCATCTATTCTTTTGCCATAATTTGTACCATCTAAACGAGACAAATTCGAAGCGGTTTCTGCCATTGCTAGTGTGTAATATGTAGAAACTAAAACATCGGCATTAAAAAAATCTAATTCTTTTACTTTAATTCCTTTTTCTTTTATTTTTTGAATAGTTGCTAAAAAACTGGCTTTTGTTTCTGGTGAAATCGCATCACTTTTAACAAAGCTACTATAATATCCCACTGTTTTTATTGTTGAAGTCCTAGAAGATGAATCGGCTAGAATTTCATCTGAAGCATAAGTAGTTTGGTCTCTAACATCTTTTCCTCTTATGGTATTTAAAACAATTCTAATATCTTCAATTGAGGTTGCAATTGGTCCAACACAATCCGTAGAAGAAGCGTAGGCTATTAATCCGTATCGAGAAATGAGCCCATACGTTGGTTTTAAACCATATACCTTATTATAACCTGCTGGCTGACGAATAGAACCACCAGTATCGCCGCCAATTGAAAAGACAGTATACTCTTTTGCCACATTTACAGCAGAACCTCCAGAAGAACCTCCACCAACTAAAGCTGGGTTTAGAGCGTTTTTTACAGCACCAAAAATGGTGTTTTCAGATGAAGACCCATGCCC
This sequence comes from Polaribacter tangerinus, assembly GCF_038024095.1. Taxonomy (NCBI): domain Bacteria; kingdom Pseudomonadati; phylum Bacteroidota; class Flavobacteriia; order Flavobacteriales; family Flavobacteriaceae; genus Polaribacter; species Polaribacter tangerinus. Next base: position 811,071 of record NZ_CP150668.1, read on the forward strand.
AAAACTATCGCAATTTTCTTTTACAATTGGTATTGCACCAGCATCTAATAATTTTTGAATTGCAGTGGCTGTATATGAAGATTTGTAGTTTTTTAAAAATTTTGAGCTTGCAGTTGTTGGTATTCCCTGAAGCATAAATACATCTTTAACACCAAACGGAATACCTTCTAAAAGACCAATTGTTTCACCTTTTGCTATTTTTTCATCTACTTTTTTAGCCAATTCTAAAGCTAAAGAATCTAATAAATAATTAACAGTATTATGTGTGTTTTGTTTTAATAGTTTTAATTTTCCTTGTACCAAATTTGTACATGAAATTTCTTTTGACACCAATTGCTGATGTATCTCTTTTATTTTCGACTTCATATTAATCTTCTATCACTTTAGCAACTACCAAAAATCCGTTTTTCTCTCTCGGAAAGTTGTCTTTAATAAGTTGCTTTTCAATTAAAGAACTTTCAATAACAACGTCTTCCCTTAAATCGTCTAAAAAAACAGTATTGTGAGCACTTGTGCTTTCTAAAGTTTGTTGCTGATTCGCATTTTTAATTACCTCAAACAATTTAGATACCGACTCCGATGGTTTTGCTCCTTTAATACTCGATAAAACGTCGACTGTCATAATTTTACTCATTACTATATTCTTTTAAATTTCTAAAAACTAGCACACCTATTTCTTAAATTAAACAGAAAAGTGACCCCAATTAATTCTAAAAAAAAACCTTCCGAATTTCGGAAGGCCTTATAAATTATTTTGAAACAACAACCTTCCTATTCTAAAAATTAGAATTATAGAAATTACGATTGTTAGTATTTTTTTTCATGTGTTTTGTATTGCCACAAATATATACAGAATATTAGAACTAACTCATTTTTTTATACATTTCAGAAAAAGATTATGATATCTACAAAATTTTGATTAAAAATTAAATATATCATAAAATTCACTCGTTATTTAATCATTAGAATTATGCTAAGTAGTTTTTTAGCAATCCTAGAAATACACTTTTGGTTCATTTTTTTTCTCATAAATGATAAAAATTTGGCTGAAAAGTTATTTTTTATAAAAAATGAGTACCTTAAAATTTAAGAAATAAGCCATTTTTTATTTTTTACATTCAAAGAATGAATTTTAAAATTTAAAAATTCAAAATAAAATGGTTTTTAGGCGATTTAAGACACTTTTCTGTTTTTAACAAATGTTGATAATTTTAGGACTAAATTGCTTAAAACATTTGAAAAACATCTTTAAAATTGTAAATTTGAGTTTACAAAATTTGTTTTTTAAAAACGAGTTTTATCAACCTAAAAAATAAAAATCACTTTAATAATGAGCGAAGACATTAAAAAAGAATATGACGCGTCTAGTATTCAGGCATTAGAAGGAATGGAGCATGTAAGAATGCGCCCTTCCATGTATATTGGAGACGTTGGTATTCGTGGTTTACACCATTTAGTATACGAAGTTGTAGATAATTCTATTGATGAAGCCATGGGTGGTTATTGCGACAGAATTGATGTAACTATTAATGAAGACAATTCTATAACAACCAAAGATAACGGACGTGGAATTCCTGTTGGAATACACAAAAAAGAGGGAGTTTCTGCATTACAAGTAGTAATGACAAAAATTGGTGCAGGTGGTAAATTCGACAAAGATTCTTACAAAGTTTCGGGTGGTTTACACGGTGTTGGTGTTAGTTGTGTGAACGCATTATCCGATCATTTAAGAGCTACAGTTCATAAAGAAGGAAAAGTTTGGGAGCAAGAATATGAAAGAGGAAAGGCTTTATACCCTGTTAAAACAATTGGAGAAACAGATTTTACTGGAACCATAGTAACCTTTTTACCAGACAAATCTATCTTTAAGCAAAGTACAGAATTTAGCTACGAAACACTAGCTACCCGTATGAGAGAATTGTCTTTTTTAAATAAAGGAATTACTATTACACTTACAGATAAAAGAGAAAAAGATGATGAAGGAAACTTTATTTCTGAAGTTTTTCATAGTGATGAAGGTTTACCAGAATTTATAAAATATTTAGATTCTACCAGAGAGCAATTAACGGCAAACGTTATTTCTATGGAAGGCGAAAAAAATGGCATTCCTGTAGAAGTTGCCATGGTTTATAATACTTCATACGCAGAAAATCTTCACTCTTACGTTAACAACATTAACACTCACGAAGGAGGAACGCACTTATCTGGTTTTAGAAGAGGTTTAACAAGTACATTAAAAAAATATGCTGATGAATCTGGACTCTTAAAAAACGTAAAATTTGAAATTGCTGGTGACGACTTTAGAGAAGGACTAACAGCAATAGTATCTGTAAAAGTTCAGGAACCACAGTTTGAAGGGCAAACAAAAACAAAATTAGGAAACAGAGAAGTTACATCTGCAGTTTCTCAAGCAGTTTCTGAAATGCTAGCAGACTATTTAGAGGAAAATCCTAACGATGCTAAAACAATAGTTCAGAAAGTTATTTTAGCAGCAACAGCAAGACATGCAGCGCGCAAAGCAAGAGAAATGGTTCAGCGTAAAACAGTAATGTCTATTGGTGGTTTACCTGGTAAATTATCTGACTGCTCAGAAACCGACCCTGCACAATGTGAAATTTTCTTAGTAGAGGGAGATTCAGCCGGAGGTACTGCTAAACAAGGTCGAGATAGAAACTTTCAAGCAATTTTACCTCTTCGTGGAAAAATTTTAAATGTTGAAAAAGCAATGCAACACAAAGTTTTTGAAAACGAAGAAATTAAAAATATGTTTACCGCACTTGGCGTTTCTATCGGTACAGAAGAAGACCCAAGAGCCCTTAACCTAAGTAAAGTAAGATACCATAAAGTAGTTATTATGTGTGATGCGGATGTAGATGGCTCTCACATTGCAACCCTAATTTTAACTTTCTTCTTTAGATACATGAGAGAGATGGTAGAACAAGGGTACGTTTACATTGCAACCCCACCACTTTACCTTGTTAAAAAAGGTCAGAAAAGAGAGTATGCTTGGGATGACAATCAGCGAGATTTAATTGCTCAACAAATGGGCGGTTCCGCAACAATTCAAAGATATAAAGGTCTTGGAGAAATGAATGCAGAACAACTATGGGACACTACCATGAATCCTGAATTTAGAACTTTACGAAAGGTAGTTATTAATAGCCCTACAGAAGCAGATAGAGTTTTTTCTATGCTTATGGGAGATGAAGTACCACCTCGAAGAGACTTTATTGAAAGGAATGCAAAATACGCAAAAATTGATGTGTAATTATATATCGATTCTCTTAAAATAGGAAACAATCCTTAGAACTAAAAAAAGCCAGTAAATTTAAATTTACTGGCTTTTTTGTATTTTATAATCTTAGGTATTTTTCCCCTTTTTAGGTCGGTAATAATTTTTATGTTAAAATTTTAACATAAAAATTATATATTAGCTAAAATTAATAACCTAAATCCCTGATAATGAAAAAAATTATTTTATCACTTATTTGCTCCTTTGTAATAGGAATAACCCTAAAAGCTCAAGAGGGCTTTGAAGCTATTCTATTAGCAGAAAAAAACGATACTGAAAAACTACTCCAAGCTTACTTCTCTCCTGGTATGGAAGGATTTATCAATGCTATGAATAATGGCTGGTACCATACTGCAAAAGTTCATAAAGTGCTCGGTTTCGACCTATCAATTGGTGCTAGTGGAGCCTTAATTCCGAATGAAAAAGAACTGTTTAACATTCCTGCATTAGGTTTAACTTCTGTATCATCTGCTAGTACAACAGCTTCTACGTTTGCTGGACCCAGCACCAATACTCAAATGACAGTTCAAAGAAATATAAACGGACAATCCGCCACCACTAGTTTTGAATTCCCTGGTGGTATAACCGAAGACCTGCCTGCAAATGTAATTCCTGCACCAATGGTTCAACTAAACATAGGGCTGCCATGGAAACTAGAAGCCATGGTTAGAATGGTGCCTGAAATAAATCTAGGAGATGATGACGGCTCTGTAAAAATGCTCGGACTTGGGGTAAAAAAAGAAATTACCAATTGGTTTGGTCCTTTAGACAAAACACCTTTTCATATCTCTTTATTAGCTGCATACACCACTATGGATGTAAATTATGAAATAGGAGACCTTAGCAGCAGTAACATAGAGGTTAGAAATGGTTTCAGTACGTTTAACCTCACCTCTTTTACGGCACAAGCAATTGCGTCTTTAAACCTACCAATTCTTAACTTATACGGTGGCGTTGGTTACAACAGCGGAAATGCATCTTATGAAATGAGTGGTACATTTACAGGTATTTACAATACCAATCAACCGGCACCAAACGATAAAATAAGAGAAACTTTATACATTCCTGGAAATTTAGATTTTGAATCGAATGGAGTGATGGCAACTGTTGGAGCTAGAATAAGTTTAGGCTTTCTTAAAATATTCGGAAGCTACACTCTTCAAGAATATAATACTGCAAACTTAGGAATAGCAATTAGCATTCGATAAAAAGTTACAAATAAAACAAAAAAAGGCTTCTTGTGTAGAAGTCTTTTTTTTTGGTTAAAATTAACTAAAAAAGGAACTAAAAATTGTATTTTAGCAGCTTATTATTAAAATAAAATTAAAAACATATGAAAGTTACAGTTGTTGGTGCAGGAGCAGTAGGTGCAAGTTGTGCAGAGTATATTGCAATTAAAAATTTTGCATCTGAAGTAGTACTATTAGATATTAAAGAAGGATATGCAGAAGGTAAGGCAATGGATTTAATGCAAACAGCTTCTTTAAACAATTTTGACACAAAAATTACAGGAAGTACAAATGATTATACCAAAACAGCAAATTCTGACATTTGTGTAATTACTTCAGGAATCCCAAGAAAACCAGGTATGACCAGAGAAGAGTTAATTGGAATAAATGCAGGTATTGTAAAAACGGTATCTTCTAACCTTATAGAACACTCTCCTAACACAATTATCATCGTAGTTTCTAACCCAATGGACACTATGACTTATCTTGTTCACAAAACTACAGGACTTCCAAAAAATAGAATTATTGGTATGGGAGGAGCACTAGACTCAGCTAGATTTAAATACAGATTAGCAGAAGCATTAAACGCTCCAATTTCTGATGTTGACGGAATGGTTATTGGTGGGCACTCAGACAAAGGGATGGTTCCTTTAACTAGATTAGCCACAAGAAACTCAGTACCAGTCTCTGAATTTATATCCGCAGAAAGACTAGAACAAGTATTACAAGACACAAAAGTTGGTGGCGCAACCTTAACAGGTTTGCTGGGTACCTCTGCATGGTATGCACCAGGAGCAGCAGTTTCTGGAATGGTTCAAGCGATTGCTTGCGACACAAAAAAAATATTTCCATGTTCTAGCCTTTTAGAAGGAGAATATGGCCTTAACGACTTATGTATTGGAGTTCCTGCTGTTTTAGGAAAAAATGGAATTGAAAGTATTGTAGAAATCAATTTAAATGATGCCGAAAAAGCTCATTTACAAGAATCTGCTGCTGGTGTTTCTAAAACTAACGGGTTACTAGAGTTGTAAAAAAAATAACACTATACGATAGTAAAAAAAGCCAATATGTTCATATTGGCTTTTTTTAATGTAATATTATTTTTACGACAATCCAGCTATGATACCCTCATCAGATATGCTCATATTTTCTGAAGCTGGTACAGAAGGCAAACCTGGCATTCGCATCATTTTACCTAAAATAGGAATTACAAACTGAGCACCTGCAGCTATTTCAATCTCACGAACAGTAATCGAGAAGTTTTCTGGTCTTCCAATTAATTTATCATTGTCGGAAAAAGATTTTTGAGTCTTCGCCATACAAACTGCAAAATGATTAAAGCCTAACCTATCAATCCTTTTTAAATTTAGTAAAGCTTTGTTATCATATACTACTTTAGAGGCTCCGTAAATTTCTTTTGCTATAATTTCTATTTTATCTCTAATTGAAGCTTTCCAATTATAAAGTGGTTTAAAAACAGTGGCTCTATTTTCTACCACATCTACTACAGCCGCTGCTAATTCTTTGGTTCCTTCACCTCCTTTAGCCCAACCCTTTGAAACTACAGCTTTAACACCCAAACTAGCACACTTTTCAATTACATAATTTACCTCTTCTTTCGAGTCAGAAATAAACGAATTGATAGCAACTACTGGTTCAATATTAAATTTTCTAATATTTTCTATGTGCTTTTCTAAATTCTTAAAACCTAGAGTTACTTTCGGTACATCTGGCGTATTATATACTTCTTTTTTAGCTCCACCATGATGACGTAGCGCCCTTATTGTAGCTACCAAGACAACACACTTAGGGTTTAGGTTAGCAAACTGAGATTTTATATTTAAAAATTTTTCTGCTCCTAAATCTGCACCGAAACCAGCTTCTGTAACCACATAATTAGATAATGAAAGTCCCATTTTAGTGGCAAGTATAGAGTTTGTTCCTTGTGCTATATTGGCAAACGGACCGCCGTGAATAATTGCAGGATTTTCTTCTAAAGTTTGAACTAAATTTGGTTTAATAGCATCTTTTAACAAAATAGCCATTGCATTTTCAGCTTTTAAATCGCGTGCAAAAACAGGTGAGTTATCAAAAGTAAAACCAATAAAAATATTTCCTAAACGTTCTTTTAAATTGGCTAAACTAGTAGCCATACATAAAATAGCCATGACTTCAGATGCGGGTGTGATATTAAAACCATCTTGCCTTGGTACACCATTAGAAGTACCCCCCAAACCAATTGTAATATCTCGTAAAGACCTATCATTCATATCTATAACTCTTTTCCACAAAACAGTTCGAGGATCGATATTTAAATTATTAGTTTTACTCTGAATATTATTATCTATCAGTGCAGATAATAAATTATTTGCCTTTTCTATGGCGTTAAAATCTCCCGTAAAATGTAAGTTAATGTCTTCCATTGGTACAACTTGAGAATATCCACCGCCTGCAGCACCTCCTTTAATTCCAAAAACTGGCCCAAGAGAAGGCTCTCTTAACACTACTGTTGCTTGTTTACTTATTTTATTTAAGCCTTCAGTTAACCCAATAGAAACAGTTGTTTTCCCTTCTCCGGCTGGTGTTGGTGTAAGTGCTGTAACTAATATTAGATTATTATCAGCAATTTTAGCATCATCTATTAAATGAAGTGGTAGTTTCGCTTTATACTTGCCATACATTTCGATATCATCTTCATTAACACCTAATTTTTTAGCAATATTTTTAATATGATTCATTTTTTTTGCTTGCGCAATAGAAATATCAGAAAACTGTGTCATTTTGTGAAAATTAATTATTCTAAAACTATTAAACTTTATAATAAATATAGGCAAATAAAAAAGTATACCCGAAAATAATTAGTAAAGTATTTAAAAAAACACAAACTACATTCATAAATATTATAAAACAATTGCTTACTCTGCTTTGAAATACTATATTTGCACGTTTTAAAAAAAAGAAGTCGACAATAAACCAATAACAAAGATGCAAAACAAAGGACTTATTAAATTATTCGCAATCCTTTTTGGATTAGTGAGTTTATATCAATTATCGTTTACCTTTTTAGCCAATAAGGTGGAAGATGACGCAAAAGCTTATGCTGTTGAAAAAGGGACAGATAGTGATGCAAGGCAAAAAGCTACTTTAGAGCAAAATTACCTAGATAGCGTTGCTAATAAAAAAATAATAAACTTAGGTATAACTGAGCTCTCTTACAATGATGTAAAAGACAAAGAAATGAATCTTGGTTTAGACTTAAAAGGAGGTGTAAACGCAATTTTACAAGTATCTATTAAAGAAGTTCTAAAAAACTTATCAAACGATTCTAAAAATGAAGCTTTTAACAAAGCATTAGAGGCAGCAGATGAGGCACAAAAAAGCGACAATGCTAATTATTTAGACTTGTTTTTCGAAGAATTTGAGGCAATTGCAGGAAACACAAAATTAAGTGATCCAGCTATTTTTGGAACTAAAGCATTAAGCGAGAAAATTTCTTTTGATGAAGACAATGTTACCGTAAAAGAAACACTACAAGATGAAATTAATAGCTCTATTGCTACAGCGTTTGAAGTATTAAGAAGTAGAATTGACAAATTTGGCGTTACTCAACCAAACATTCAAAGAATTGGAACTTCGGGTAGAATTCAAATTGAATTACCAGGAGCAAAAGATATAGAACGTGTTACAAAATTAATAACAAGCAAAGCTGAGTTACAGTTTTGGGAAGTATACACCAATGCAGAAGTGCAAGGGTACTTATTTTCTGCAAATGATAAGGTAGCAGAGTTATTAAAAGATGACAGTGTTACGGCACAAGTAAAGGACACTACTAAAAAAGATGATATTGATGATCTTTTAGGCGAGGCAACAGACTCTACAAAAGTTCAAAAAAATCTATTCACATACTTGTTTCCAAATGTAGCACAGTCTCAACAACAAGTAAGTTCTTTAGTAGGACAGGCAAGAGTAATCGATACGGCAAAAGTAAACAGTTTATTGGCAAATAAAGAAGTTCGCGCACTTTTACCAAACGAACTGAGATATGTTAAATTCTTATGGGATTACAAATCATTTAGCCCAGCCAACACTAATGAAAACGAAGAAACTCAAGAATTAATTGGCTTATACGCAATAAAGTCGAACAGAAACGATGTAGCCTCAATAGAAGGCGATGTTATTTTAGATGCAGCACAAGTTTTTGACCAATTAAATAAACCAGAGGTAAGCATGACAATGAATAGCTCTGGAACGAAACAATGGGCAAAAATGACTGCTGATAATGTAGGGCGTTTTGTTGCCGTTGTTTTAGATGATTATGTGTACACAGCACCATCGGTAAACCAAGCTATTACTGGAGGTAGAACTTCTATTTCTGGAGGAAGTATGACTATTGCCGAAGCAGAAGATATTGCTACCGTATTAAAAGCTGGTAAATTACCTGCTGCCGCAAGAATAATTCAAATTGAAGTTGTGGGACCATCTCTTGGTCAAGAAGCTATAGATGCGAGTTTTCTATCTTTCGGATTAGCAATTTTATTAGTGTTATTTTGGATGATATTATATTACGGAAAAGCAGGAGCTTATGCAGATATTGCCTTGGTAGTAAACATCTTATTTATTTTCGGAATTTTAGCTTCTTTCAACGCAGTATTAACATTGCCAGGTATTGCTGGTATAATATTAACCATTGGTATGTCGGTAGACGCCAACGTAATTATATTCGAAAGAATTAAAGAAGGCCTTGCAAAAAAGAAAGGTTTAAAACAATCTGTAGAAGAAGGTTTTTCTGTTAAAGGAGCTTTATCTGCAATTATAGACGCGAATATTACTACTCTATTAACTGGTATTATTTTATATGTATTTGGAACAGGACCTATTAAAGGTTTTGCTTTAACTTTAATGATTGGTATTGCCACCTCTTTATTTACAGCTGTATTTATTACAAGATTACTAATAGATGGTGCAGTAAATAGAGGATCTAAATTAACTTTTAATACTACGTTTACAAAAGGGTGGTTCCAAAGTATTAATGTACAATTCCTGAACAAACGAAAAATAGCTTATGCTATTTCTGGTGCAATTATTATTGGAGGTTTAATTTCTATCTTTTCTATAGGATTAAAGCAAGGTGTAGACTTTAAAGGAGGTCGTTCGTATGTGGTTCGTTTCGACCAAGCAATGAGCGCTACCGAAGTTGCTGAAAATCTTAAAGATGTATTTGGTACTGCTCCCGAAGTTAAAACTTATGGTGATGCAAATCAGCTTAAAATAACTACAGTATATAAAATTGAAGAAGAAGGACAAGAAGTAGACGAGGCTGTACAAAACACATTGTTTACAGGACTTAAAACTTACTTAGGAAACACGACTTATGAAGATTTTAAACCTGGCTTCGAAAAAGAAGGTTCGGGAGTAATGAGCTATATGAAAGTAGAGCCAACAATTGCAGATGACATTAAAACATCTGCACTTTACTCAGTATTTGGGTCTTTATTAGTAGTGTTCTTATACATCTTATTACGTTTTAGAAAAATATCATTCTCTATTGGTGCGGTAGTAGCAGTTTTTCATGATGTTTTAATAGTACTTGGTGTATTCTCTATAACTTATAGCTTTATGCCTTTTGATATGGAAATCGGACAATCATTTATTGCGGCAATATTAACAGTTGTCGGTTACTCTCTTAACGATACGGTAGTAATTTTTGATAGAATTAGAGAATTCTCTGGAGATTTTCCAAATAGAAAATACAGTGAGAATGTAGATACTGCATTAAGCTCTACTTTAGGAAGAACCATCAACACTTCTTTAACAACATTACTAGTAATGTTGGCAATATTTTTATTCGGTGGAGATTCTATTAAAGGATTTATGTTTGCCCTAATTGTTGGTGTAGCAGTTGGTACCTATTCATCTTTATTTGTAGCAACACCTATTATGTATGACACTACAAAAAAAGAAGAAAAAGAGTAATAACTCATTCTTATAAATAAAAAAGCCGTTTTCTTTTGTGCTACTGAAAAGTATTGAGCATTAGAAAACGGTTTTTTCATTACAAAGATACCCACTATATTTGTACATTATGAAGTTACTTAAACTACACGACCTATATTTTAAACCCTACATCAGCAAAGAAGAGATTGCAGATATTGTAAGGTTTATGGTAAAACAAGTAAAAGCAGATTTACCAAAAGGGGAAGTACCTATTTTTGTGGGTATTTTAAACGGGTGCTTTTTATTTGCTGCAGACTTTATAAGAGAGTTTAATGGAAATTGTGAAATTTCGTTCGTAAAGCTAGCATCCTATCAAGGAACAACATCAACAGAAAAAGTTAGAGAATTAGTAGGTATTAATGAAGACTTAACAGGAAGAACTGTAATTATTTTAGAAGATATTATTGATACCGGAAACACATTACAAGAAATTTATAATATCTTTAGAGATAAAAAAGTTAAACAACTAAAAGTTGCCTCGTTATTTTTTAAGCCAGATGTATTTAGAAAAGAACTTCCTATAGATTATATTGGAAAAAGTATTGAAGATAAATTTATAGTTGGTTATGGATTAGATTACAATAATTTAGGAAGAAACTACGCAGCTATTTACCAATTAACAACACCACCAAAAATGAAAAACATTGTACTATTCGGACCTCCTGGTGCAGGAAAGGGAACACAAGCAGAATTTTTTAAAAAAATGTATAATTTAGTTCATATCTCTACAGGAGATGTGTTTCGATTTAATATAAAAAATGAAACTGAATTAGGTCTTTTAGCAAAAGAATATATGGATAAAGGAGATTTAGTTCCGGATGAAGTTACCATAAATATGCTAAAAGAAGAAGTAACTAAAAACAACAATGCTAAAGGTTTTATTTTTGATGGTTTTCCAAGAACAGAATCTCAAGCAAAAGCACTTGATGCTTTTTTAAGCGATAAAGGAGAGCAAATTAATGCAATGATAGCACTAGAAGTTCCTGAAGATATTTTAGTAAAACGTTTGCTAGAGAGAGGAAAAACAAGTGGTAGAACAGACGATACTGATGAGGCTAAAATTAGAAATCGTTTTAACGAATACAATACAAAAACTGCCATTTTAAAAGATTATTTTAATGCTCAGAACAAATATTTTGGTATAAATGGCGTTGGCTCTATTGAGGAAATTACACAACGAATTGCTAAGGTATTTGATACGCTATAATTTATTTTTTAAATAGCCTGAGTTTTAAATAAAAAAACTATTTAAAAATAATAGTACCAATTTTAGTTTAAACAGCACATAAATCAAAACCATTATGACAGAAGGAAACTTCGTTGATTATATAAAAATATATGCTTCCTCTGGCAAAGGAGGTCAGGGATCTATGCATTTACATAGAGAAAAATTTATTACCAAAGGAGGTCCTGATGGTGGTGATGGTGGTCGAGGCGGACATATTATTTTACGTGGAGATAAAAATATGTGGACGCTGTTTCACCTAAAATTTAAAAGACATTTTAGAGCAGACTCTGGTGGCGCCGGTAGTGCCAGTAGAAGTACTGGAGCAGATGGAAAAGATGTGTATATTGATGTACCACTAGGCACAATAATTAGAGATGCAGACACCGACGAAATTATTTTAGAAATAACTGAAGATAAGAAAGAAGTAGTACTACTACGTGGTGGAAAAGGCGGACTAGGAAACTGGCATTTTAAATCGTCTACAAATCAAACACCAAGGTATTCTCAACCTGGTATGGATGGTGCTGAAGGATGGTTTCGAATGGAACTTAAACTTTTGGCAGATGTTGGTTTAGTAGGTTTCCCTAATGCAGGAAAATCTACATTGTTATCTGTATTAACCGCTGCAAAACCTAAAATTGCAGATTATGCATTTACAACTTTAAAACCGAATTTGGGTATTGTAGAACATCGAAATCATCAAACATTTGTAATTGCAGATATTCCTGGTATTATTGAAGGTGCTGCCGAAGGAAAAGGACTTGGACATCGGTTTTTAAGACACATTGAAAGAAATTCTGCCTTGCTATTTTTAATTCCTGCAGATAGTGATGACATTCAAAAAGAATATAATGTTTTATTAAATGAGTTAAAAAAACACAATCCAGAGTTGTTAGACAAAGAAAGGTTGTTGGCAATTTCTAAAACAGATATGTTAGACGATGAACTAATAGCAGAAATTAAAGAAGATTTACCAAAAGGTATCGAAACTATATTTATTTCTTCTGTTGCAGAAATAGGTTTACAAACCTTAAAAGATAAACTCTGGAAAATGTTAAATTAACTTGTTTATACAATAGCACTATTTCATAATGCTAATGCCAGCTAATTCTATTAATTTAAATACTGTAATGATTTTGCCAGATTAACTATACTATTCTTGCAAATGAATTTTAATAGGTAAAGTATATTTTGTTGTAACTGGTATTCCTCTTTTTACTGCCGGAAAAATTGGTGATAGTTTATGCAATGTTACTGTTAAAATACTGTCTAATTCTGGCAACTGTTCTTTTATTTTTAAAGAAGAATCTATATTATCTATGGCAACATTTCCTTTAGAATTTATTAAAACACCAATAAGAACAGTTTCTGAAATACTATCTTTTACAGAAAAATGATGCGTTTGTAGTGCAGCACCTAATTTATTGTGAAGCGTATTTCGAAAACAGTTTTCTAGTGCTTTTTTTTCAATTATAGAATCGCAAATCTTAAAAGAAGGAGAAGAGTCCACTGAAAAGAAATCTACTAAAGTATCTACTTCTTGAAGGTTTTTATTTTTACCAGAAAAAGTAAAATAATCGCACGAAGTGCAAATAATTAAAACCATTAAAAAAGAAAAAATACGCTGTAACATATTCTAAATTATTGCGTGAAATTACTAATTTTTTTCCGAACTACCCTACTCTTACTAACTACCATTTATTAAAGTGTCAGATTTGTTTTTATCTATGCTAGTTTTTACAAATTTTATTATAAAATTAACCGTTTATAAAAATTTCTCTGAATATAATTGGTTATAAATAAAGGCTATTTTTTTTACAACTTTAAATATATATGTAAAACTTTTGTTGATTGTTAAAACGCACTAAAGTTATTTGATTTATTTTTTGATAATAAATACTATTTTCCTTTATTAAAAAAGTATAAATAGTAAAAAAGTCGAAGTTTACACCTCGACTTTTATCACTACAAATAATACTACAATATTATTTTCTTTTTCATTTTTCTTATTCTATTAACAATACAAAGGGAATATTAAAGCTTACTGCAACCTTTTTACCTTTATTTTCACCTGGTTCCATTTTCGGTAAACTACTAATTACTCGAACCACCTCTTGTTCTATTTCGGGATGTGGGGCTCTCACCTTAATATCTTGTACAGTTCCATCCGTGGCTACTTTAAAACTGATAAAAATTCTTTTTTTACCACTTTCTAATCCTAAATTATTAGATATATCTTTATTAAAGTTAGCCGAAAAATGATTTTGTACACCCTTAGTAAAACAATCTTTATCTTCTGATTCACAACCTGGAAAAATTGGCTTTTTGTCAATTTTAAAAAAAGAGACCGTCTTTTTTGTTTCTACTTTTTCATCTATGTCTAGTAAGTTTGAGTTTTTCATCTTTTCTAGATTTAGAATTAGAGCTGTAGCATTTCTACCATTTGGCATTTTAAAAAGCCTGAAAGTAAAGGCCTCCTTTAAATCATATCGATCTCCCATATTATATTCTAACTTTTCTTTTAATTGTTCGAACTCTGCGCTCTCTTCTAAAGATAAATCTGATAGTGAAATTTCTTTAGCTCCTATTGGTGCTTCTTTACCAATATATGAATCTAAATAGGTGCTTTTTTGCAATTTTTGAGCTTTTAAAACTCCATCTTTATTTCTAAATGCCGTTTGTATTGCCTTACTAGAAACTAAAGCCTCTTTGCTTGTAGTATCTGAACAAGAAGTATAAAAAAGCATAGAAATTAATACTGGAATTAATACCAAATATTTTAATTGATTCATTTTTTTTGATTTGTTTTTCGTCATCATAATAATTCTTTTTTTAATTAGTGAATGTTTGTAAAACTAGTTTATAAATGCAATGTTATCGACTTGAAAAAAATTAGATAACATTTGATTGATATAGTTCTCTTTGGTTGCGGTTTTGGTTGCAATCTCATCCGAAATATATTCGTGTACTAAAGTGATTCTTTTCTGATAAATAAAAATCATAGGATTATACCACATAACTATTTTTAAAAGCTCGAACAACAATAAATCTAAAGTGTGTTTTTGTTTGCTATGCACTAATTCATGAGCAATAATTTGAGTTTTTTGAGTTTCAGGGATTTCTGCTCCTAAGAAAATATAATTAAAAAATGAAAATGCACATTTTTGATTTGGTATTAAAACCAACGTATATGCTTTTTTCTTAACCACCCTGTAAGAACTAATTAAGTGTACTATTGTAATAAGTCGATATACAAAAAGTACGCTAAAAATAATAACACCAATACCAAAAATTATATCTACATAATTTATAGACTGGTAAAAGGCTGTTTCTTGAATTACTTTTTCTGGAGACAAGACAATTTCTGGTAAATACACCATATATTCATGTGAAACTGCTTTTTGAAACGTTGGTATTTTTACTAATGGCAATAGAAAAGAAATAATTGGAGTACTCAATAAATACCATCTATTCTTAGTAAAAAAAGTTTCTTTACTCAGAAAAAAATCATAAACAGCCAAAAATAATACTTGAAATAAAACGACCTGAATTATATAATTTATCATATTTTTTGTTTTAATATTCTTGCTACAATATTGAACGGAAGATTAAAATGAAACGAACAGAAAAAATTACTTCTTCTTGTTAACTTCTTTTAGAATAGCTTCTAGCTCTTTTACATCCATTTTATTTTCTCTCACAAAGAAAGATACCATACTTTTAAAAGAACCATCGAAATAACCATTCATTAATTTATGTAAACTCTGGTTAGTATATGTTTCTTTGTTTATTATAGGATAGTACAAAAACCCTCTTCCTTCTGGTTTATGACTTACAAACTCTTTAGTTTCTAAAATTCTAATAATGGTAGAGACTGTGTTGTAGGCAGGTTTAGGCGCTGGCAATTTATCTATAACTTCCTTTACAGAAGCTTCTTGTAAACTCCATAAAACTTGCATAATCTGCTCTTCTGCTTTCGTTAATTGTTTATTCATTTATTCAACTAATTTTTTAGTTATTAACTACAATTATAACTAAATATTTAGTTTAAACTAATTTTTCAGTTAAAAATATTGTAACAAAATGAAATTTAAATCGTTAAAATGTTAAAAAGTGCTTGTTTTGTTGGGTAAAAGAGCTCTTAAAAAAATAAAATTGAAGTATTAGATGGATATAATTTTACTTATTGTTGGTTTTGCGTTGATGCTGCTTGGCATAATTGGTTCATTTTTACCTATTCTTCCGGGCCCACTAACTAGTTGGTTTGGTTTTTTAGTACTTCAGTACACTAGCATTGTTCCCTTTAATTGGGGGTTTTTAGGAGTAACACTTGCGATAGCAATTATTATTTGGATGATAGATTATTTGATCCCTGCAATTGGCAGCAAAAAATTTGGAGGCAGTAAATATGGAGCTTATGGTACAACAATAGGTTTAATTATAGGCTTGCTTTCTCCTATTCCTTTTGGCATTGTAATTGGAGCGTTTTTGGGTGCTTTCTTAGGAGAATTAATATTTAATAATTCAACAACTAAAAGAGCTGTAAAAGCTGCTGTTGGCTCTTTACTGGGCTTGCTTGCCTCGAGTGCTCTTAAATTTTTTGTTTCTGTGGTTTTCTTTGTACTTTTTGTTTTACAATTTTGGGATTACAAATCAGACTTCTTATCGCTTTTTTAGCCCCGATTGAAGTGACATCCTTTTTTTTGTTTCTAAAAAAAGATATAACGGAAAGCGGGAACAGCTTCAAAAAAAATTACTAAATAATACTGCTAAAAACAAAAAAAAGCGTCCCATTTCAGGGAAGCTTTCCATTGGTTAACAAAACCACGACACTTTTTTTAAAGTGCCAAACAACACAACTAAATGCTACTTCAACAAAAAGTAGCGGACAAATATACAATGTTTTAGACTATTAACAAGAATTATTATTGATTTTATTGAAATCTGTAATTGTTAAATTATTGAAACGTTGTATCTTCGCATTCTTTAAATAAACTATTAATACTAAAGTAATGCAATTATCAGAACAAGAAGTTGTACGTAGAGAAAAGCTAACAAAATTACGCGAATTGGGTATTAACCCTTATCCGGCAAATTTATTTCCGGTAACTAGTAATTCGAAAGAAATAAAAGAGCACTTTACAGAAGGGAAAGAGGTAGTAATTGCAGGACGTTTAATGGTTATAAACATTCAGGGAAAAGCCTCATTTGGTCAATTACAAGACGGTGAGGGCAGAATTCAACTATATTTTAACAGAGATGAAATTTGCCCTGGTGAAGACAAATCTTTGTACAATACTGTTTTTAAAAAACTACTCGATTTGGGTGATTTTGTAGGAATAACAGGTACTTTATTTACGACTCAAGTGGGTGAAAAAACAGTAATGGTTAAAGATTTTAAAATGCTTTCTAAATCTTTAAAACCACTTCCGATTCCGAAGGTAAAAGATGGGGTTACGTATGATGCTTTTAAAGACCCAGAAATGCGTTACCGACAACGATATGCCGATTTAGTAGTAAATCCGCATGTGAAAGAAGTTTTTGTAAAGCGTACAAAATTGTTTAATGCCATGCGCTCTTTCTTTAATAATGCAGGTTATTTTGAAGTTGAAACACCCGTGTTACAACCTATACCAGGTGGCGCTGCAGCAAGGCCTTTTATAACGCATCATAATTCTTTAGATATTCCGTTGTACATGAGAATTGCCAATGAATTGTATTTAAAAAGGTTGATTGTTGGTGGTTTTGACGGTGTTTACGAGTTTTCTAAAAACTTTAGAAATGAAGGGATGGATAGAACTCATAATCCTGAGTTTACAGCCATGGAAATTTATGTTTCTTATAAAGATTACAATTGGATGATGGACTTCTGTGAACAATTATTGGAGCACTGTGCTATTGCCGTAAACGGAACATCTGAAGCTACTTTTGGAGAGCATAAAATAGACTTTAAAGCGCCATATAAAAGAATAACTATGCGAGATTCTATTTTAGAGTTTACCGGTTTTGATATTTATAACAAAACAGAAAACGATATTAGAACAGCTGCAAAATCTATGGGAATTGAGGTTGATGAAACGATGGGGAAAGGAAAACTGATTGATGAAATTTTTGGAGAAAAATGTGAAGGTAATTACATTCAGCCTACTTTTATTACAGACTACCCAAAAGAAATGTCGCCACTTTGTAAAGAACATAGAGAAAACCCAGAACTTACCGAACGTTTCGAATTAATGGTTTGTGGAAAAGAAATTGCCAACGCTTACTCTGAATTAAACGACCCTATTGATCAAAGAGAACGTTTTGAACATCAATTAAAATTAGCTCAAAAAGGAGATGATGAAGCCACCGAATTTATTGATGAAGATTTTTTACGTGCCTTGGAGTACGGAATGCCACCAACCTCTGGAATGGGGATAGGAATGGACCGTTTAATAATGTTTTTAACCAACAATCAATCTATACAAGAAGTGTTGTTTTTCCCTCAAATGAGACCAGAAAAAAAGGGTCCTTCTATTGAATTAAATGATGATGAAAAAGCGGTTTTAACTATGATTACCAAAGCAGGAAAGATAGATTTAAATATGTTAAAAGAACAAGCTGGCTTATCGAATAAAAAATGGGACAAAACTATAAAAGGCTTAACTAAAAAAGAAGTGGCAAAAGTTACCAAAACTGATGATGGCTTGTTTGTAGAGGTTGTTTAAATAAAAAGTTATTTCTGCACATGTTTTAATCTAAAAAATAAAAAAAGGAACTATAAAATTATAGTTCCTTTTTTTTTTACAACTAAGTGTATATTTTGTTATTAAATTAAGACTTGTACTTCATTCCTAAATGAACCACTTTTTTTGTTTCAAAAAAATCTTCATCAAAATAATCTGGTAAATTGTAAATAGTTGCAGAGGTATATAATTTTAGCTCTTCCGATAAATCTCCACCCTTCAAATAAAGTATACCATTTTTTAATTCGTGGTTTTGCTTTTTAGCAATTCTTCCTTTTGTCCAACCTACAAAAGTTTCCATTTGTGCTACAGCTCTACTAACAATAAAATCGTACGTATCTTTTAGCTCTTCTACTCTGCAATTGCTTGTTTTTACATTTTCTAAACCCAAACCTTCTACAACTTCATTTACTACTTTTATCTTTTTACCAATAGAGTCTACCAAATGAAATTGAACTTCCGGAAACAAAATTGCCAATGGTACTCCAGGAAAACCACCACCTGTTCCAACATCTAAAATTTTAGCACCAGGTTTAAAATTTATAACTTTTGCAATTCCTAGAGAGTGCAATACATGTCTTAAATAAAGTTCGTCTATATCTTTTCTAGAAACAACATTAATTTTTAAATTCCAATCTTTGTATAAAGACTGTAATTGCGCAAATTGAGCTATTTGAGTAGGTGTTAAATTTGTAAAATATTTGTGAATAATATCCATATAAAGTAATTGAAATGCAAAAATAGCTTTTTGTTTTGAAACAATTCATAACAAAAACTGACGTTTATCATAAAAAGCAAGTTCAAAAACGTTATTTTTGTAAATCAATATTTATAGTACATGAAAACAATCAACTTCTCTAGAGTAGACAAAGCAAAATTTTTTAGAACCCTTAATAAAAGAGTAAATGCGTACTTTAAAGAAAATGGTATACGAAGAACAGGTAACTGGAAACTATATACAAAAGCAATTATTATGTTTTCTTTATTTTTAATTCCATTTATACTAGTTTTAACAGTTTCTATGCCACAATGGGCAATGATTTCTTTAATGGTAGTTACGGGTATAGGGATGGCTGGTGTAGGAATGAATGTAATGCACGACAGTAATCACGATTCATTTTCTAGCAAAAACTGGGTAAATAAACTCATGGGAAGTAGCATTTATATTTTAGCTGGTAATGTTTATAATTGGAAAGTACAACACAATGTTTTACACCATACTTTTACCAATGTAGAAGGACATGATGAAGATATTGATGCTGGGAGAATTATTCGTTTTTCAGAACACTCTAAATGGTTTCCTATACATAAAATTCAAAAATATTATTCGATATTTTTATATGGCTTACTAACTATAAACTGGGCAATTACTACAGATGTAAAACAAATGCATCGCTATTTAAAAAGAAAATTATCTTATGGTAAATTTCCAAATCCAAGAACGGAATGGACCAAATTAGTAATTTCTAAAATAGCTTATTATGCACTTTGGATTGTATTACCAATATTAGTTTTAGATATTGCTTGGTGGAAAGTAATGGTTGGTTTTTTTGTTATGCATTATACTGCTGGTATGATTTTGAGCATGGTTTTTCAATTAGCACATATTGTTCCTAAAACAACAATGCCTTTGCCAGATAAAGAAGGAAATTTAGAGCACACTTGGGCAGTCCATCAATTATACACTACTTCTAACTTTGCCCCTAGTAATTGGTTGATAAATTTCTATACAGGTGGTTTAAATCATCAAGTTGAACATCATATTTTTCCACATATTTCTCATGTTCATTACAGTAAATTAGCTAAAATTGTAAAAGAAACTGCCAAAGAGTTTAATTTGCCATATAATGAGTATGCAACAACTAGAAAAGCAATTATAGAACACTTTAAACATTTAGGCATTTTAGGAAAAAAACCAGAATTAGCATAAAAACAACACACAACGAACCGTAAAAATGAAACACCCTTTATCGGACAGAATTAACAGTTTACCTGTTTCACAAACACTAGCTATGGCTGCAAAAGCCAGAGAATTAAGAGCAGAAGGAAAAGATATTATTGGTTTAAGTTTGGGAGAACCAGACTTTAATACGCCAGATTTTATTAAAGATGCTGCCATAGAAGCAATCAATCAAAATTACAATTCTTACTCTCCAGTAGATGGTTACGCAGAACTAAAAGAAGCTATTTGTGTAAAATTTAAAAGAGATAATAATGTAAGCTATACCCCAAATCAAATAGTAGTATCTACAGGCGCAAAACAATCTATTGCAAATATTGCGCAAGTATTGCTAAACCCTGGAGATGAAGTTTTACTCCCAGCTCCTTATTGGGTTAGCTATTCTGCTATTGCAACTCTTTGTGAGGCAAAATACATAGAAATTCCCTCTACTATAGAAAATGATTTTAAAATTACACCTTCGCAATTAGAGGCTGCAATTACACCAAAAACAAAAATGATTTTCTTTAACTCGCCAAACAACCCAAGCGGAACTATATATAGTGAAGCAGAATACAGAGCTTTGGCAGCTGTTTTAGAAAAACACCCACAAATATTTATTCTATCGGATGAAATTTACGAACACGTAAACTATAACGTTAAGCCTTTTAGTTTCGCAGCCATAGAAAGCATGTATAACCGAACAATAACAGTAAACGGATTGGCAAAAGCATTTGCCATGACAGGCTGGAGAATTGGTTATATTGGCGCACCAGAATGGATTGCAAAAGCTTGTACAAAAATGCAAGGACAAATTACCTCTGGTACTAACTGTATCGCTCAAAGAGCAGCTATAACAGCAGTATTAGCTCCAGTTTCTAAAATACAATACATGGTCAGCGAGTTTAAAACTCGTAGAGATATTATTATTGAATTGTTAAAAGAAATTGAAGGTTTTAAAGTAAATGTACCAGAAGGTGCTTTTTACGTTTTTCCAGATATTTCTTACTTTTTCGGTAAAACTATAGATGGTTTTTCTATAGAAAATGCCAGCGATTTTTCTTTATTTTTATTGGAAAAAGCAAATGTGGCAACCGTTACTGGTGAAGCTTTTGGTGCCCCAAATAGTATTAGAATTTCGTATGCAGCCTCTGAACTCCAAATAAGAGAAGCTATAAAAAGAATAAAGAAAGCACTTCAATAGAAAATATAGTATAACTCTTTTAATAAAAATTATCCGTCTTTAAAGGCGGATTTTTTTTAGGGCGTGTTTTTGTGAAAAACAAAAAAAGCGCTTTACACTATATCTTTTTGGTACTTTAAGTTATTTTTTTATGCTTCAAAACATTTTTCGAATACAGTACAAAAAAGGATGCCGTTTCAATCGCACACGCAAAGTTGAAATAATAAATGTGAATAAAAAAAATCCGTATTTCAATGAAATACGGATTTTATTACTGAAATAAGTAGTAAACTTTAATCTACATTATCATGTAAAAAAGAATTATTAGACTTAAAATCTAATTCGTTTTCCTCTTTATTAATTGCTGTTTTAGAACTACTTAAAGGAGCGTCTATATTCAAATCTAAACCTTGCCTTTTGTAAGCAGGCTGACGAGAAATTTCATCTATATTCTTGTTCAATTGATCGTTAAACTTATAATTAAACCCTTTCATTTTTCGCCTTCTCTCTGCAGCTCTTTCTTGTAATTCAGAAATTGTTAAATCCATTGGCGACACCTCTTCACTCGATACGCTTTTCGATTCCTTTTTTACAGGCTGTACTGTTTTTAGTTCAAACTGAATATCATCATCTTCAATACTTGCCTTCTTCTCGTTAAAATGAGAACTTTTTCCAATAGTAGGCTGTGCATTAAAGTCTTCTATAACATATCTTTTTGGAGTTTCTTTCTTTTCATTTAAAACAACCTCCTCTGCTGCAACTACTTGGATATTGTTTACCAATTCATCTTCATTATTGTTATTTTCTGCATCATTATTTAATGAAGATTCAGTTACCTGTTTTTTTTGCTGTATTGGTAAATCAAATAATAAATCTGTTTGAGTTCCAAGAGAAGTTTCTTCAGTTACTTCTTCTTTAGCAGATGGCGTAATATCTGTAATAATAAATTCTTCTTCTTTTAAATCTGTCCCAGCAATAACTTCTTCGTAAGTAACCGGAATATCTTCAATTTCTCTGGTTGTTGGTGTCAATTCTCTAGTAGGAACAATATCTAAATCTTCATCTACCAAAGTGTGTACAATTTTTTCCGTTTTTTTCTGCTCATAAGGATGCTCAAAAGGCACCGATTTAGGCATGCTTTCTTCGTCGAAATTATAAGTAGCTTTTTGCTCTCCTTCTAATGTATGTACTATTTTTTTAACTTCTGTATTGGTAATTTCTCCCTGCTGATCTGCGGCAAAACCAGTAGCAACAATTGTTACGGAAATTGCGTCTCCAATCTTCTCGTCCTCACCAATTCCCATAATAATATTGGCATCGTAACCAGCTTCATCTTGAATAAAATCATTAATTTCTCCTATTTCATCTAGCGTTACTTCATTAGTCCCCGACACAATTAATAAAAGTACGTTTTTGGCTCCTGTAATTTTATTATCATTTAATAAAGGAGAATCTAAAGCTTTAACAATAGCAGTTCTAGCTCTATCTTTACCCTCTTCTTTTGCAGATCCCATAATAGCAGTTCCACTATTTGAGAGCACTGTTTTAGCATCGTGTAAATCGATATTTTGCTTGTAATGATGTGTAATAACTTCTGCAATTCCTCTAGATGCCGTAGATAAAACTTCATCCGCTTTTGAAAAACCTGCTTTAAAACCAAGGTTTCCATAGACTTCTCTTAACTTATTATTGTTAATTACAATTAATGAGTCGACATTTTGGCGCAGTTGATCGATACCTAATTGTGCTTGCTTAGAGCGTCTTTTTCCTTCAAATGCAAAAGGCATTGTTACAATACCAACGGTAAGAATATCCATATCTTTTGCAATCTTAGCAATAATAGGAGCGGCACCTGTACCAGTTCCTCCACCCATACCTGCAGTAATAAATACCATTTTAGTTTGGCTATTTAACATCTGCTGAATTTCTTGAATACTTTCTTTAGCTGCCTTAGAGCCAATCTCTGGATTTGCACCTGCCCCTAAACCTGATGTTAAATCTGCACCAAGCTGAATTTTATTTGGTACTGCACTGTTTTCCAATGCTTGCGCATCTGTGTTGCAAATTACAAAGTCTACTCCTTTTATTTGCTGACTATACATGTGGTTTACCGCATTGCTTCCTCCACCACCAACTCCAATTACTTTAATAGTATTTGATTGTGATTTTGGCATATCAAATGAAATGTTATCAAATTCTGCGCTCATAATAACGTATCTAATTTTTACTTTTTTCTTTATTTTATTACCTGTAGACTCTGCGAAAAATTACTCTGCATTGTCTAAAAAATCTTTTAATCCCTCTGTAAATTTTTCAAAGAAAGACTTCCGTTTTTTGGATTTCGGCTTTTCTTCTTCAACCGGAACTTCTTTAGCCTCAACATTAGTCTCTTGGTCTGGTATTTCTGTAATTATCTCCTCTTCAGCTTCATGAACTTTTTCATCATTTTTCTGACGCTTTAATCCCTCCATTAATAAACCTACAGCTGTAGCGTATGCAGGACTAGAAAGCACATCATCGGAATCTCCTGCTAAATGCTCGTTCGGGAAACCAATTCTTGCATCCATACCTGTAATATACTCAACTAACTGACGTAAATGCTTTAATTGAGCACCACCACCAGTTAAAACAATTCCGGCAATTAATTTTCCTTTGGCTGTTTCATGTCCGTAATTCTTAATTTCTAAATACACATGCTCTATAATTTCTTGAACTCTAGCATGTATAATTTTAGATAAGTTTTTTAGGGTAATTTCCTTAGGTTCTCTACCTCTTAAGCCTGGTATAGATACAATTTCTGTTTCTCTGTTTTCTCCTGGCCATGCAGAACCAAACTTTACTTTTAACAATTCTGCCTGCTTTTCTATAATAGAACAACCTTCTTTAATATCGTCTGTAATTACGTTACCTCCAAAAGGAATAACAGCGGTATGCCTAATAATTCCGTCTTTAAAAATGGCTAAATCTGTAGTTCCTCCTCCAATATCTATCAAGGCAACACCTGCTTCTTTTTCTTCCTGACTTAATACTGCTGCTGCAGACGCTAATGGTTCTAGGGTAATATCACTTAAATCTAATCCAGCACTTTTAACACATCTACCGATATTTCTGATAGAAGAAACTTGCCCTACAACTACATGAAAATTAGCCTCTAATCTTCCTCCATACATACCAATTGGCTCCTTAATATCTGCCTGAGAATCAACTTTATACTCTTGAGGAAGTACGTGAATAATCTCTTCACCTGGCAACATTACCAACTTATGAACCTGGTTTACTAAATTTTCAATATCAACATCATTTATAACTTCTTCTGCATCATTCCTTGTAATATAATCTGAGTGGTGTAAACTTCGAATATGCTGACCAGCAATACCTACTACAACTTCTTCTATTTTTATGCTAGAAACTCCTTCTGCTTCCTCTACGGCTTGTTGTATAGATTGAATTGTTTGTGTAATATTACTTACAACTCCTCTGTTTACTCCTAAACTTTTCGCTTTACCGATACCTACAACCTCTATTTTGCCATACTCGTTTTTACGACCAATCATTGCAACAATTTTGGTAGTACCAATATCTAAACCAACAGCTATTTTATTATTTTCCATTTTGATTTACTTTGAGCACACAACTTGGTTGTGATATTTAACGTTTATCGTTTTATAATTTTGTATTGTTTTGTCTTTAAAAGTTGTGTTATAAAACGCTTTTATCTTTTTAAATTTTATGGCCGAATCCTCTAATTTTCCAAAATCAATTTTATAATCGCCACTTCTTACGGAAAATTCATACTCATCATCGGCATATTTCTTTATACCTACAACTTCATTTTTTAAAAAAGAATCTTCTAAAATACTGTTAATTAAAGGTAGTGTAACGGCTATTTCTTTGTCGGTTTGCACCCCAGAAATAAGCATTACTCTTGCAGAATAACTCTCTGCCAAAGGCACCTTTACACCTTGTTTATCAATATAATAAGATCCATTATCTGTTAACAATCTTGCCACTGGTGTTCGTTGTTTTACAATCGCTTTTACAATTCCATCTATCGTTAAAAAAACTCGTGCTTTTTCTATATATGGATTGCTAATTACATACTCCTCTAATTTGTATAAATCTATTAAGGATTTTGCTTTATTTCTAATAGTTTCATTATTTTGTATTAACAATTTATCAACCATTGCATGAGTTAAAAAATGATTGGTTCCGTCTTCAAATTCAACCGATATTTGAGCCACTTTTTTAACAGAATTTCGCTTCTTAGAAAAACCATACAAAAAAGCTAAACTAACTATCAACATCAAAAAAAATAAATATTTTAAAAAACTCTTTAACTTCATTTTATTTCTTTTAACAATTCATTCGTAACTTCATCGACAAGAACACCAATATCTCCCGCACCGAGCATTACCACAATTTTTGCTTTTGATTTTTTTATATCCGATACTAAAGAATCTTTATTAGTCTTATTTTTATTATTTACGGTTACTTTTTCTAACAACCAGTTAGATGTTATTCCTGGTATTGGTAATTCTCTAGCTGGATAAATATCTAAAAGCAACACTTCATCAAAACTCGATAAACTTTGTGCAAAATCTTCTACAAAATCTTTTGTTCGAGAGAATAAATGAGGTTGAAAAACAACCAACACCCTTTGATTTGGATACATTTCTCTTACAGAATTATAAACAGCATTTATCTCGGTAGGATGATGTGCATAATCATCAATTAATACAAGATTTTCATGCTTAATTTTATATGAAAATCTCCTTTTTACTCCTTTAAAAGACATTAATTGTTGTTTTATAACCGCTAGAGAAACACCATAAATATCTGCCATTGCTACAGCAGCTAAAGCATTCATAACATTATGGGTACCTGGCAACTTAAAAACAACATCAATTAATTGATTATTGGGTGTTTTTATATCAAAAATATAAACACCATTAACTATTCGTATATTATGTGCTTTATAATCTGCAGGCTCTTCAATAGCATAAGTTAACCCTTTTAAAGGCAGCCCTTTAGCAACAATTAACGTGTCGGAAACTTTATTAGAAAAATCTTTAAAGGATGTTGTTAACGACGCCGAATCGCCATAAATATCTAAATGATCGGCATCCATAGAAGTGATACAAGCAATATTGGGAGATAAGTGTAAAAAAGAACGATCAAATTCATCTGCCTCCATTACTGTAACTTTCGAGTCTCCTAAAATTAAGTTAGCATCATAATTTTCTGCTATACCTCCAAGAAAAGCTGTCGCCTTTTCAGTAGCCATAATGTGTCCTAAAATTGCCGATGTAGTAGTTTTACCATGGGTTCCTGCAACCGCAAGTGAAAAAGTATTTTTGGTGATTTTCCCTAAAACTTCGGCTCTTTTTTCAACGGTAAAACGTTGTGCTTTAAAATAATTTAACTGTTTATGATTGGAAGGAACCGCTGGCGTGTATACAACTAAAGTTTTCTGACTATCTAAAAATGAAGCCGGAATACTACTAATTTCATCTTCATAACCAACAACAATTCCCAAATTCTCTAACTGACTTGTTACTAAAGTAGCCGTTTTATCGTACCCTGCAACATTTTTTCCTTGCGACTTAAAAAAACGAGCTATCGCACTCATACCAATACCTCCAATACCAATAAAAAATATTGAATTGTATAACAAAAACTGCCCTAAGTTTTGGGTTTCTTTTGTATTGTTATTTTCTAGATTTGATATACTCATTAAATCGTTATGTATTTATTTACACTATCTATTCTTAATACTTTTACAACATTCGTTCAACTACATCTACAATATCTTTTGTTGCACTTGGTAAAGCTAACTCATGTATATTTTCTGCCAAACTCTGTTGCTTTCCTTCATCTTTTAAAAGCGTTTCAATAACCACAGAAAAGGTATCTAACTCTTCTTCCTTTAGCATTATTGCTGCATGTTTATCTACCACTGCTTTCGCATTTTTTGTTTGATGATCTTCCGCAACATTAGGAGATGGAATAAAAATTACCGGTTTACCAACAATACACAGTTCAGAAACAGAACTAGCACCTGCTCTTGATATTATAAAATCTGCAGCCGCATAGGCTAAATCCATATTATTTAAAAAATCATAAACTTGTACAAATTCTGAATTATGATACTTTTTATAGTTCTCGTAATAATAAGATCCACATTGCCAAATAAGTTGTATTTCCTCTTTATTAAAAAATTCTAGATTAGCTTCCACTAATTCATTTATTTTTTTAGCTCCCAAACTCCCTCCAAGAACTAGTATTGTTTTTTTAGCAGAATGTAATTTATAAAAATTTGTTGCTTCATCTCTTTTAGTATGAATACTAAGTAAATCTTGACGAACAGGATTACCTGTTTTTACAATTTTATCTTCCGGAAAAAAACGCTCTAAATAGTCGTAGGCAACACATATTTTATGTGCTTTATTTGCTAATAATTTATTTGTAATTCCTGGGTATGAATTCTGTTCTTGTAATAAAGTTGGAATTCCTTTAATTGCTGCAATAAATAATGTTGGACCACTTGCAAAACCTCCCGTTCCAATGGCAACATCTGGCTTAAATTTTCTGATGATTCTACTAGCTGTCCATAAACTGCTGATTAACTTGAACGGAAAAAATAAATTTTTAAAAGTTATTTTTCTTTGAAAACCAGAAATCCATAATCCTTTAATTTGATAACCCGCTAAAGGTACTTTTTCCATTTCCATTTTATCTTTAGCACCAACAAATAAAAAGTTTGCATTCGGATGCCTAGATTTTATTTCATTTGCAATAGCAATAGCAGGATAAATATGCCCTCCTGTTCCACCTCCAGAAATTAATATGTTCAACTTTTTTTTCATCCTTTTTATCTTTGTAAACTATATGGTTTCATGTAAAATATCTAGAGGATTATCGTCTAAAATATCTTCTTCAGTATCTTTTTTTGATGCACTAACACTTAACACCATACCGAGTGCAAAACAAGTCATCCAAATAGAAGTTCCACCACTGCTTATTAACGGTAAGGTTTGCCCTGTTACAGGAAATAAATTTGTAGCTACAGCCATATTAATTATGGCCTGAAAAATAATTGGTAACCCCACACCAATAACCAATAAAGTTCCAAAAACTGTGGTTGTTGTTTTTAAAACAATAAATATTCTAAAAAGCAACAAAAAGTAAACTAACACCAATGCAATTGCTCCTATTAAGCCGTATTCCTCAACAATAATAGCGTAAATAAAATCTGATGAGGACTGTGGTAAAAAGTTTTTCTGAACACTTTTACCAGGTCCAACACCACCAACACCACCTGTAGCTATGGCAATTTTTGCTTTTTCAACCTGATAAGCTTCCTTACCATCTTTACTAGAAAAGTTTTCAATTCTGCTCTGCCATGTCTGAACTCTATTTGGCATCGCATCAGGAAAAACCTTAGCAATCAATACAAATATCGACAGCATAACAATACCAACTCCCAATATAAAACCAGTGTATTTTAAAGGATACCCTCCAATAAAACACAATACTAAAATCATTGTAAAAATAATAGCTGTTGTAGAGAAATTAGCCGGTAAAATTAGTACCAATACTAGCGCAACTGGCAACCATAATTGTAACAAACTTTCTTTAAAAATAATTTGAGTTTCTTTATTTCTAGCCAAATATCTGGCAACATAAACCATTAGCACTAATCCTGCTAGTGTAGATGTTTGAAAACCAACACCAACAAAAGGAATTCTAATCCAACGACTTGCATTTGCTCCACCAATAGTTGTTCCTTGTGCTAGTGTAAAAATTAAAAGAACAATTACAACTGGAAGCAATAAAACAGATCCTCCAGAAAAATATCGATACGGAACTTTATGAACACCATAAATAATACCGAATCCCATTATTAACAATACCAAATGTTTTAACAAATACCCGGCTGAAGAACCAGCACCTACAACATACACTAAATTTGTACTTGCACTATACACAGGCATAAATGAAAATATTGCCAATACAGCAACAATGGCCCAAATGGCTTTATCTCCTTTAATATGTTTAAAAATGGTTTTCAAAACTTATGAATAAGTATCTTTTATAAATTTTTAACCGCTTGTTTAAATTGTCTACCTCTATCTTCGTAATTTTCGAATAGATCGAAACTAGCACAAGCAGGAGATAATAAAACAGCATCTCCTTGCTCCGATAACTTTTGTGCCACTTTAACAGCTTCTTCTGCGCCAGCAGTTTCTACAATAAAATCGACAACATTACTAAAAGTATTCTTTATTTTTTCATTATCCAATCCTAAACAAACAATTGCCTTTACTTTCTCTCTAACAAGAGGCAACAAATCGTTATAATCATTTCCTTTATCAACTCCACCAACAATCCAAATAGTTTGTTTATCCATACATTCTAATGCATAAAAAGTGGCATTTACATTGGTGGCTTTAGAATCATTTATGTAAGAAACCCCTTTTACTTTTGCAACATTTTCTAAGCGATGTTCCACCCCCTCAAAATCTTCTAAACTTTCTTTAATAGACTCTTTTCTTACTTTTAACAATTGTGCTGCCATTGTTGCTGCCATGGCATTTTTTACGTTATGTTTTCCTTTTACTGATAAAGTTGATAATGGCATCTTTATAATTTCTTTAGTAATGTTAATTATTATTTGTTTGTTCTCTAAAAAAGCACCGAACTCTACCTCTCTTTCTACTGAAAAAGGCACTAATTTAGAGGTGACTTTATTGTTTTTTAACCAGGTACTTATCGCTTCATTATCGGCATCATAAATCAAATAATCGGTGCTTTTCTGATTTTTGATGATGCCAAATTTCGAAGAGATATACTGTTCAAAATTGTAATTATATCTATCTAAATGGTCTGGTGTGATGTTTGTTAAAATTGCTATATGACACCTAAAGTCTATAATTCCGTCTAATTGAAAACTACTAAGCTCTAGTACATAATTGGCATGGGTTTTTAATGCAACTTGTGCTGCAAAACTATCGCCAATATTTCCTGCCATTCCCACATCCAACCCAGCTTTTTTTAAAATATGATGCAGTAAGGTTGTTGTGGTAGTTTTCCCATTAGAACCTGTAATTCCTATAATATTTGCTGATGTATATTTAGCAGCAAATTCTATTTCAGATATAACTGCAATTCCGCTTTCTTTTAATTTTAAAACCAACGGAACATTGTCCGGAATACCCGGACTTTTAACCACTATATCTGCTGTTAAAATCTTACTCTCTGTATGTTGTTTTTCTTCAAATGAAATGTTAGCATTTAAAAGAATTTGTTTGTATTTTTTGGTAATTTCACTTTTGTCCGATACAAAAACTTCAAAATGCTTTTGAACGCCTAATAATGCTGCACCTACACCACTTTCTCCACCGCCAAGAACTACCAACTTTTTCAATTTATCTTAGTTTTAATGTTACAATAGTAAATACAGCAAGTAAGATTCCCACTACCCAAAAACGAACTACTATCTTACTTTCATGATAATTTAACTTTTGATAATGATGATGTAAAGGAGCCATTTTGAAAATTCGCTTTCCTGAACCAAATTTTTTCTTAGTAAACTTAAACCAGGAAACCTGAAGAATAACAGATAGATTTTCGATCACAAAAATTCCTGCCAAAACTGGTAACAAAAGTTCTTTACGGATAGAGATGGCAATTACTGCAATAATACCTCCTATGGTTAAACTACCAGTATCACCCATAAAAACTTGCGCAGGAAAAGTATTATACCACAAAAAACCAATTAGCGCACCTGCAAAAGCCAATATAAATACAGTCATTTCGCCCGAGTTAGGGATGTACATAACATCTAAATAGTCTGCAAAAACAATGTTTCCAGAAACCCAAGCAAAAAGCGCTAATGTAATTACAATAATGGCAGAAGAACCTGCTGCTAAGCCATCTATACCGTCGGTTAAGTTTGCACCATTAGAAACTCCTGTAACAATAAAAACGGTTATAAATATGAAAACAATCCAACCATATTTTTCGTAACCATCGCCTAAAAAGCTTAGTGCTTTTGAATATTCTAACTCATTATTTTTAAAAAAAGGAACCGTTGTTTTAGTCGATTTTACAGCATTACCAAATACTTTCTTTTTACCATTTTCTTGAACAATTTGCTTATTGGTAGGTAATTGCTCTTTAATGGTTACACCATCATTAAAATAAAGCATAGAGCCTACAATAATTCCTAAACCTATTTGCCCTAAAACCTTAAACTTACCTTTTAAGCCTTCTTTGTCTTTTTTAAATACTTTTATGTAATCATCTAAAAAACCAATAAACCCCATCCAAAGAGTGGTAATTACTAAAATTAGCACATAAATATTATCGATTTTTGCCAACAATAAAGCCGGAATTAAAGTTGCCAGAATAATAATAATTCCTCCCATAGTTGGGGTTCCTGCTTTTTGTACCTGACCTTCCAACCCTAAATCTCTTATAGATTCTCCTACTTGTTGTCTTTGTAAAAAAGAGATAATTCTTTTTCCGAAAATAGCAGATATTAACAAAGACAGAATAAAAGCCGCCGCCGCTCTAAAGGTTATAAATTGAAACACACTAGCTCCTGGTAAACTAAAATGACTTTCTAAGTATTGAAAAAGATAATAGAGCATTTTTTTTATTTTTTAAGTTGTTTAAAACAATTTTTTACTTCCTCTAAATCGTCAAAATGAGACCGAACGCCATTTACTTCTTGATAATTTTCATGTCCTTTACCTGCAATCAATAAAATATCACCTGAAACAGCAAACTTACACGCTGCTTTAATGGCTTGTCTTCTATCTTGTATGGTAATGGTTTTTGAAACATTTTCTGGTAGCACACCAGCTTCCATATCATTTAAAATGGTTTGAGGATTTTCTGTTCTAGGGTTGTCTGACGTTAAAATTACCTGAGTACTTAAATGAGATGCAATATGAGCCATTTTTGGTCGCTTTGTCTTATCTCTATCACCGCCACAACCAACAACAGTTATAACATTTTGATTCTTATTTTTAATATTATTAATGGTTTCTAGTACATTTTTAAGTGCATCTGGCGTATGTGCATAATCTACAATGGCAGTTATATCTGTATCTGAAACTACATTTTCAAACCTTCCGCTAACACTTTTTAACTCGCTTACATATTTTAATATCAACAACTTGTTAACTCCTAATAAATCTGCAGTAGCAATTACAGCTATTAAATTATAGATATTAAAAACACCTATTAAATGTGTCCATATTTCTATACCATCCACAGAAATTAAAGTTCCAGAAACTTGCTTTTCTAAAATTTTAGCTTTGTAATCTGCTCCCGTTTTTAAGGCGTAGGTCTTTTTTATCGCTTGGGTGTTTTGCAACATAAAAGACCCATTCTTATCATCTAAATTTGTTAATACAAACGCTTTTTTAGAGAGTGTATCGAAAAATAATTTTTTAACATTTCGGTATTCTGCAAAAGTTGCATGATAATCTAAATGATCGTGAGAAAGATTGGTGAAAACACCTCCAGAAAATAATAATCCTGCAGTTCTTTGTTGATGAATTCCGTGAGAACTCACCTCCATAAAGCAATACTCTACACCAGCAGTTAACATTTTGTCTAAGTAAAAATTAATACTTAAAGAATCTGGCGTTGTATGAGTAGCACCAAAAACTTCATCATCAATCATTACTTGTACAGTAGATAATAAACCTACTTTGTAACCTGCTTTTTTAAATAATTGGTATAATAATGTGGCAACCGTTGTTTTTCCGTTGGTACCAGTAACTCCAACTAATGATAATTTGTTAGAGGGATTATCATAAAAATTTGAAGCAATAATTGCCAATGCTCTATTTGCATCAGCTACTTTTACATAACTTATATGTTTTATCTTTTCGGTAGGTAACTCTTCACAAATTATAGCAATTGCTCCTAAATCTATCGCTTTATCTATAAAAGTATGTCCGTCTACAGACACTCCTTTCTGAGCAACAAAAACATCGTTATTTTTAATTTTTCTGGAGTCAAAAACTACATTTTCAACAAACACCTCGGTATTGCCAACAACCTCTTTTATAGAAACTCCATACAATAAGCTTTTTAAATTTCTCATAATTATGAAAGTTTTAATAATATAGTTTTCCCTTTCTGTATAGGTGTACCCTTTTTTAACGATTGAGACACCACTTTACCAACTCCATTTACTTTTACTTTTAATCCTAAATTTTCTAAAAGCGATAAAGCATCCATACCAGACATTCCTTTAACATTGGGTATTTCTGAATATTCTTTAGCTAATATATCGTCGTATGATAAATAAGCCTTTTCGATGCTTTTAAATTGCACTTCTTCATCTACAGCTTGTTTATCAATAGGAGTTGTAGTATATATTTTTTGGGCTATTTCTTTAAAAACTGGTCCTGCAACAGAACCACCGTAATATCCCTTATCTTTTTTCGGGTCATGAATTACGACTATGCAAGAGTACTTTGGATTTTCTGCAGGAAAAAAACCGGCAAAAGAAGCTACGTAGCGTTTGTTAGAATACCCTGCGGAAACTATTTTTCCGTCTTTATCTGTATGCTTTTGAACAAATTTCTTTGCAGTACCTGTTTTACCTGCCATAGAAAAGTTAGGAGAATAAATTTCTTTTGCAGTTCCTCTAACCACAACATTTTCCATAATTTTTCGAACCTTATTAATGGTTTCCTGAGAGGCAATTTTTGGATGTAAAACTTCTGTTTTAAAAACCTTTTCTGTTTTATCTTGAGTTCTTAATTCTTTTATAAATCTTGGTTTTACCATAACACCGTTATTTGCAATAGCATTATAAAACATTAATGTTTGCATTGGCGTTACAGAAACACCATATCCCCAAGACATCCATTCTAACGAAATTTTACTCCAACTTTTGTCTGAAGGAACAGGAATTTTTGGCTTTCCTTCTCCTTTTATTTGAAAACCAATAGGTTTGGTAAATCCATATTTCTCTAACTTTTCAATAAACTTTTCTGGCTGATGATCGTAATGCTCTTTTATCAACTTAACAATTCCAACATTTGAAGAAACTTCAAAAACTCGGGCTGCAGAAATTTTTCCATAACCACCTCTGTGAGAATCTTCTACTTTTGCTCCATGTATAAAAATCCTTCCTTTCTCAGTATCTACTACTGTTGATGTATCTATTTTTTTATCATCTAAAACCGCTAATAAACTAGCTAATTTAAAAGTAGAGCCTGGCTCATGACTTTCCCAAATAGCATAATTTCTTTTTTCATAATATTTTCCTTTAGAAGTTCTTCCTAAATTAGAAATTGCCTTTATTTCTCCAGTCGCCGTTTCCATTACAACCGCACAACCGTGGTCTGCTTGATAGTACTCTAATTTATCTAACAGTGCATGATGCGTAATATCTTGAATATTTACATCAATAGTTGTAATAATATCATGCCCATCTACTGGCTCTTTCTCATTATAATCTGTAATGGGTTTCCATTGATTTTTTGCTATTTTTTGCTCCCAACGCAACCCGTTTTGCCCTTGCATATAATCTGCAAAAGCACCTTCTATACCTGCCTCACCTCTAAAATCGTCGTATCCAATTGTTCGTTCAGCAATTTTACCTATCGGATGCGCACGTTCTGTTCTATGCTTTGCGATAAAACCTCCTTTATAAACTCCCAAATTAAAAATTGGGAATTTTTTCATTTTTAAATAATCAGTATACCCTATGTTTCTAGCAATTAAAAAATACCTTCTTTTCTTATTTTTTGCGTCTCTTAATCGTTTTTGATAATAACTTGGCGAATTGCCTAACATTTTAGAAAGCTCTTTTGATAATGCCACAATGTTCTCTTCAAAAACACTATTTTTTACAGTTACCAAATCCATAAAAATAGTAAACTTAGACATCGATGTAGCTAGCAAATTACCATCGGATGCGTATACATTTCCTTTGTTTGCATAAATAGTATCTTGCCTAATAGTAAGTTCTGTTGCTAATTTTCTGTATACATCTCCTTGAACATATTGTAGATGTACTACCCTAAAAATAATAGCCAATAAAAATATCGTCATAAAAGCGGCTACCAAGTAGAATTTTGTTTGTATGCTTTTTTTATGAGTTGCCAATTTATTATTGCTTTATGGTTACTTTAATTTTTTTAGGTGGTGTTTCGGAAGGTCCTAAACCTCTTTCTTTCGCTTTTGCTCTTATAGTCGATTCCATTTTCATTCGCATTAAAATGGTTCCTGTATCTATATATTCTGCTCTTAACTCTCGTTTTCTTTTATTTAGCTCAGATATTTTAATTACTTTTTTATCAATGTTTAAGGAACTTGTAATCATTATCAACATCAGAAAAACAATAAAAATTATGATTTTCCAATTTTTAAAAGCAGACTCCTCTGTCAGGAAACTTCCTCTTAAAAAACCATATATATTTTTCTTTACTTTAGACATTCTAGCTTTCCAATATTTTGCTTTTTAATAATTACAAATACAACTTAAGAAACCTTTAAAGTTGCTATTCTTAATTTTGCGCTTCTAGCCCTATTGTTTTCTTTAATTTCAGTAGGCGAAGGAACAATTAGCTTACCAACTTTTTGTAACGGCTCGTTTGAGTTACCGAAAACATCTTTTTCCAATTCTCCTTTAAACAATCCAGTTCTTATAAATCTTTTTACCAACCTATCTTCTAATGAATGATATGAGATAACACTTAACCTACCGTTTTCACTTAACAAATTTGGCACCTGATTTAAAAATTCTTTTAAAACCTCTAATTCTTCATTCACCTCTATTCTAATTGCCTGAAAAATTTGTGCTAAAATTTTATGTTCCTTAGCTTTTGGTAAATATTTTTGAAGAACTTCTTTTAACTGAAAACTGGTTTCAATATTTACTTCAGCTCTCTTCTCTACAATTGTTTTTGCGATATTTCTTGAATTTCTTAACTCGCCATACATAAAAAGAATATCAGCAAGTTTTTCTTCCGAATAATTGTTTACCACCTCTCTAGCAGATATCTTAGCTTGTTGATTCATTCTCATATCCAACATACCATCAAAACGGGTAGAAAAACCTCTATCTCCTTCGTCGAATTGATGAGAAGAAACCCCTAAGTCTGCTAAAATTCCATCTACTTTTTTTATCCCATAAAACCTTAAAAACCTCGAAATGAATCGAAAATTTTGCGGAATTAAAGTAAATCGACTATCATCAATAATATTTTCTAAAGCATCGGCATCTTGGTCAAAACCAAACAACTTTCCTTTCGAACCAAGCCTTTTTAAAATTTCTTTAGAATGCCCTCCACCTCCAAAAGTAACATCAACATAAACTCCATCTTCTTTTATAGACAAAGCATCGATACTCTCCTTTAACAAAACAGGACTATGATATTTCATCTTCAGTTGTATTACCCATTACTTCTTCAGCTAAATCTGCAAAATCAACTGTAGCATCATCCACAGCTTTTTCATATTTCTCTTTATCCCATATCTCAACAATGTTTACCGCAGATGATAAAACGACCTGCTTTTGAATTCCTGCAAAATCACATAAATCTTTTGGTATTAAAATTCTTCCTGCAGCGTCAAATTCAACCATTTTTACACCGGCAGTAAACCTTCGTATAAAGTCATTGTTTTTTTTAACAAATCGGTTCAACTTATTAACTTTTTGCATCATATCATTCCACTCTTGCATAGAATACAACTCTAAACAAGGCTGAAACACTGCTCTTTTAATTACAAAACCATCATTTAAAAAAGGCTGTAATTGCTTTTTCAAAGCAGCAGAAAAAGGCACTCTACCCTTAGAGTCTGCCTTGCATTCATATGTACCTATTAAATTGATCAATGATAATATTGTTTTATAATCTGATTCAAAAATATGTAATTTTTACCACTTTTTACCACCTTTTACCACATTGTTAATAAATATTTGATTTTTTATACTTATTGATGCTTAAAAAATGAAATTCAAGGTTTTAACTAAAAATTATTTATATTGCAAAAAAGAATTACATTTGCGGTTCAGTAAATCTAAATAGATCAATGACGGATAAGTTAAAAACCGAAGGAAAATTTACATATGTAGAAGCAGGGGAAGGACCAGTAATCATTGTTTTACATGGATTAATGGGAGCTTTAAGTAATTTTGAAAGTACGTTTAATCACTTTTCTGCAAACGGTTATAAAGTTCTAATTCCAGAACTTCCATTATACTCAATGCCTCTTTTAAAAACGAATGTTAAGAATTTAGCAGGTTTTTTAAAAGAATTTATGGAGTTTAAAAAAGTAGAAAAAACCATCCTTTTAGGAAATTCATTAGGAGGACATATAAGCCTATATTTTACCAAGCATTATCCAGAAAAAGTATCTGCACTTGTGTTAACAGGGAGTTCTGGTTTGTATGAAAAAGCAATGGGAGATAGTTTTCCGAAAAGAGGAAGTTATGAGTACATAGAGAAAAAAACCAAAGGTGTTTTTTACGATCCTGCAATAGGAACCAAAGAAATGGTAGATGATGTTTTTAAAATTGTAAATGACAGGAACTCTGTAATACGAACTCTTGCCATTGCAAAAAGTGCTATTAGACATAATATGGCAAAAGATTTACCAGCCATGAAACAACCAACGTGTATTATTTGGGGAAAACAAGATACTGTTACACCTCCAGAAGTTGCTGATGGTTTTCATGAACTAATGCCAAATTCAAGTTTATTTTGGATAGACAAATGTGGACACGCAGCGATGATGGAAAAACCAAAGGAATTCAACAACTATCTTCATACTTGGTTATTAGAAAACAATATCTAGTTTTCTTCAACTTCTATTTATCGAACAACCATTAACCTTAAAAAGTATTTTTTGTGAAAATTAAATCTGCAGATTTTGTTATGAGTAACAGCAATGTTACGAAAGCTCCTAAAGATAGGATTCCTGAATATGCTTTTATTGGTCGTTCTAATGTTGGTAAATCGTCTCTCATTAACATGTTAATGGAGCGCAAAGATTTGGCAAAAACTTCTGGAAAACCAGGAAAAACTCAACTAATTAATCACTTTAAAATAAATAATGAGTGGTTTTTAGTCGATTTACCTGGCTATGGATATGCACAAATTTCTAAGAAAAAAAGAGTCATTTTTCAATATTTTATAGAAAACTACTTCAAAGAGAGAGAACAATTAGTTTGTACCTTTATCTTGATTGATTCTAGACATGATCCGCAAAAAATCGATTTGGATTTTATGCAGTTTTTAGGAGAAAATCAAATTCCATTTTGTATAGTTTTTACCAAAGCAGATAAGCTTAGTAGCTCTAAGCTGAACAAGCAAATTACGAACTACAAAAAAAAGCTCCTAAACTATTGGGAAACCCTTCCTAAATCATTTATTACTTCATCCACCAGCGGACTCGGACGAAAAGAATTTCTAGACTACATAAATGAAGTTAACTTAACAGTTGCAAACAACTTTAAATAGCTAACAAACAACACCATATTAACATATGAAATCGAATAAGGATAATTTACAAGTTTTATTTGAGGATAATCATATACTTATTGTTAATAAAAGAGCTGGAGATATTACCCAAGGTGATAAAACTGGAGATAAACCTCTTAACGATGTTGTAAAAGAATATATTAAAGAAAAGTACCAAAAACCCGGTAATGTTTTTATTGGTACCGTGCATCGATTAGACAGACCCACCTCTGGAATTGTAATTTTCGCTAGAACTTCTAAATCTTTAGAAAGACTCAACAAGATGTTTAGAGAAAAGGCAATTCGAAAAACCTATTGGGCTTTGGTTAAAAAAGCTCCCAAAAAAGTAACAGATACTATTGAAAATTTTTTAAAAAAAGACACGAAAAAAAATAAGTCTTTTGTTTACAAAAAAGAAATTGAAGGAAGTAAAAAAGCCATACTTCATTATAAAATTGAAAAAAAATTAGATAACTACTCCTTACTCCAAATAAATCTAGAAACTGGCAGGCACCATCAAATTAGAACACAGCTAGCACACATTGGATGTCCTATAAAAGGTGATTTAAAGTATGGTTTTTCGAGATCTAACAAAGATGGAAGTATTAGTTTACATGCCAGAAAAATTGAGTTTATACACCCAGTTTCTAAAGAAAATATTACTATTACTGCTCCAACTCCCAAAGATGTAATTTGGGACGCCTGTACAAAATAGGCATAAATTCCAATCTTTCAATTGCATGATAAACTCAAATTGAGTTTATAAAAGACAAATAAGGAATTAAAAAAGAGCAACTGACAGTTGCTCTTTTTTAATTCATGATATTTATGTGCTGTTAAGCTCTTAAATACCTTATTGTTTCATAATCTATTATTCGATCACAATCTTTTTCATTGCCACTCCGTTCTCGGTATTTACGTTCACTAAGTACACTCCGGCTGCAACGTTTCTTAATGGTAAACGTACTTCGCTCTCCGAAGTTGCTTCTTTCCATTCTTGTACAGATTGTCCTAAAACAGTGTACAAAGAAACATGGTCTATAACATTGTTTTGCGTATTTACAATAACCAATGCATCGCTAGACTTGTAAACTTGTATAGCTTCTTCTAATAAACTTATATCATCAACTCCCAACACACCACTATTGGTTTCTTTAGGCTTTTCAAAACTTACAAAGAAACGATCTGTATACACGCCTTTGGCTAAGGTTATAGCAAATCCTTGTTCACTTAAAGGATAACTTACACCTGTAAGTTTATCTTCTATAAACAAGTCTTCTTCAATACCTTCTAACTCATCAATGCTAAATCGAACCTCTCCGTTATAATTCATCACTACTTCTAACGGAACCTCTAAGTCTTTTGTAATGGCCTGAACTCCGGCAATTACAAACTTCTCATCTTGCGTTGGGAATTTCCAATATGCATCTGTTACACCAATATCATAGATCTCACTATCATACCCGCGCTCTACAGCAAAACTATTGCCTTGCTTAAAGGAAATGGCTAACTGACGGTGAAAAGACACTTGGTCTTCACTCAAGTAATCAAATCCTAACTTTAATA
Source organism: Polaribacter tangerinus (assembly GCF_038024095.1). Lineage (NCBI taxonomy): Bacteria > Pseudomonadati > Bacteroidota > Flavobacteriia > Flavobacteriales > Flavobacteriaceae > Polaribacter > Polaribacter tangerinus. Next base: position 851,728 of record NZ_CP150668.1, read on the forward strand.
CTGGCAATCCATTGCTAGATGTACTTGATTTACTAGCCGTTTTCGTTTTCTTTGTCTTGTCTGCACTTTTATAAAAAACACTCGTACTACCCTCCGTTACATAGGTACGTTGTGAGTTGTTAAACGATACAGCACCTCCTGCAGCTCCTTCTATAAAGAAACCTTGACCTATTGGCACAAACATTCCTGGAGCTACATATCCTGTGCCTAAAGCTCCTGCTCGGCCATCGGTTGGTAAAGACGTTTGGTTCGCCGCTACTGCTGCCGATAAGTTAATCGTTGCATAACCTCCAACATAGCCGCCATAATTATGTCCGCTTGTGTTGGTACTAGAGGTATCTGTCTCGCCAACATGTTGCCAGAAATACAAAGTACCTGTGGTAGATGGGTTGTCTTGAATAAACTTTCGAACACTTAATGCAGAGGCATAAGGGTTTCCTACTAAATAAGACTCTCCTGCACCAATAGCAGTCGTTAATGTTCCGTCTTTAGGAGCTCCTTCAAAAGTATAGTTCTGAGCAACGCCTGGTCCTTTCATTATAAACCCATCTGTTGCTGGAATAACACCCGTAGACCCTTTCGAAGCCCAATTAGATACATTCCCCGAAGCACTTGCATAGGTATAAATCCAATATTCAGCAATAGAAATTGGGTCGGTAGCTGCTCCGTCATAGCCGCCTATAAAATTAATATCCTTCGCACCATTGGTATTGTTTGTTCCTAATTTAGTAGTTCCGTCTTTTAAAACATCAGCTACCCTGTATGTATTCTGACCGATAGTGTTTACCGGTGAACTTAAATAGTTGTAACGATACGTACTTGGAACTGTAGAGTTTTGGTCTACCAATAGTTTTCCTAATCCTAAAGTACCACTACTACCTTCGTGCGTTTGTACTAACTGAGCTTTGTTGGTATCGTCGCTACTTACCAAACGAATCTCATCATTGGCTCCTACAATATTTACACTCTCTGAAACCACCAATGCATTATCGCTAATACTAAAGGTACTTCCGTTATCTACTTCTAAGGCTCTTACACCAAATAAGCTTGAGGTAGTATAATCTTCTAAAACGCGTACCTTTCTAGAACGGTCTGGTGTACCATTACTCCAAGCTCCACTCTGATAAACCGTAGGACCTACCTTATGAACTCCTGGTCGCATATTATCTGTAGCCAAAGCGGTATTAATTTCAGATAATAAAGGCGCATGTGGATGTCTCTCTAAAGACGGATCATCTTGATTATCGGTGTAATCAACGATCGCATCATCTATAAATGCTACCCACTCATCGGAAGTATACACCCTATTAGGTTGCGTTACTTCATCTTTTCGAACCCAACTTGTCTTGGCTGGTATTTTTGGTAACACCTCATAACTACCATCGTAAGTATACAACGTACTTGATTTACCTCTCATAAGCGTAATGGTGTAATCGGTAGTAGTTGCTGAAGTTGTAAGAGACATCATTGGGGCAGCTGTATCTGTTACTCCTGAAGCTATATTAGCTACCGCTCCGTTGGTAGATATGATAAACGTTTCTCCTGGTTGTAAAGCATTTGGCTGAGGGAAAAATCCATCAGCATCTTCTCCTGACAAACTACCACTAGGATTTACAAATACTGCTGCCGTTACACCATGTGGTGGTATTACATCGGTAGCATGGGTATTGGTAACCTCTATCCATCTATCTGAGGCTGGATCATCAAACACCTGAGTAATCATACCTACTCCACAAGCACTTGTACTGCCATCTAAAGCATACGTTGTGTAATTGGTATTAAAATAAGTATCTACAACTACAGCAGCAGCCGTATCTACATCTTCTAAAACATTTAAGTATCCGTTGTCTCCTACCGCACCAGAAACCTTGGCATTTGGCATGCTTGTGGTTGTTAACGTACCAGATACTAAATTATCTACATCGCCAGCAACTAATGCATCATGAACTGCAGACTCTAAGGCATCCGGACAATCGTCTCCATCAGAATCTAAATCGAGACTGTTTGGAATCGTATCGCCATCGGTATCTATAGTAGTACTAACTGTTCCTATAAAACCTAGCTCGGTAATTTGAACCAAATCGCTATCTGCTGTCATAATTTCTACTCTTAAATCTTCTACATTATGATAAGCTCTGCTAAACGTAAAGGTTTCTGCAGACTGACCAGCATTTCCTGAAATAGCACCCGAAGAGGTTAAACTTTCTTTATATTCCACACCATCTACAGTAATGTAAACATCGAAGTCTAAAACACTATGGTTGTCGTTTGGACCTGCATCGTTGTGCATGGCAAAACCAGTAACTCGGTCTATATTCTGAACTAAATCTACATTAAGTATAAGCGCAGGATTAAAAATACCTGTTGGTACCGAATTGTTCCATTGTCCAAAGCTTCCTGTTGGCGAATCAAATACAGTATTTCCGTCGAACACACCTGAAGCTCCAGTACCATTAGTTGGGTGAGGAGTTATATTTGACGTTGGATTGCTGTAAAAATCTGGACCAAACAAAAATTGGTTTACATAGTTTGTGTTGCCTTCATGGGTATCTAAAATACCATCGTTATCATCATCTAAATCACAACCATCTGGTACGCCATCATTATCATTATCTGCAGTGTCATCAAAACCATTACAAACATCGGTTATATTTGGTACACCATCGCCATCGTCATCACACTGAACAGATGTTAGGGTATTGTCTAAGGATGTGCCAATGGCTTGTCCGTTGGTTTGATTGGTAACATCAGTAGACAATCCGGTAGTAGCATTGATATTCTGTAATTCGTTATCAGCATCTAAATCGGTTAAGGCAAAACCTTGCCCTCCTTCTATAGCATCGAAACATCCATCGTTGTCAGAGTCTTTATCGAAATAATTTGGAATGGTATCGCCATCGGTGTCTATATGTTCTCGTAAGATGATTCTATCAATGCCTAAAAACGTATCTGTTGTTGTTCCTGTACCAGCGATTTGTAGTGAAGTGGGTACAAAAAGTAAACGATCATAATTGTTTGCTGCCGTAAATGAAATTATATATTCCTGAAAACTAGACGTATTGCTTATAATCGCAGATCGACCCAAAAAATTGATACCGTTTGTTGCTGCTATCGTATTTGTGTTAGACGATGCGTTAAGGGTTGGTGTTGCGGTTGCAGGGGTAATTCCATACACATCAAAATGACCCGAATTTGGAAAAAAAGTTGATATTGTAAATTGATGAGCTAAAAAAGAAATTTCTATCTTTTCTCCCGTATTAATTACTGCGTTTGTATTTAAAGTAATTTGCATTACCTCCTGTGGAAAAGCACCACTACTATGCAACCCTGCATAAGCACTCCCATCAATAGCTGTAAGTTGGTTAGATACTAGAGTGCCTAAATTATTTTTATAGTACCCCATTGGGCTATACGGTACTTTCCTGAAATAGGTTGACTAAAAATTAAACCATTAATTACAGTCACTTATGAAAACAAAAAATGAACACTGGCTAAAAAAAAGCTACCAAAAAGCAACTCTAGAAACCAAACTTTTAGTCGTTGACCAAATCTTAAACGGACAATTATCTAGAAGTGCTGCTTCTAAAAAATATGATATTCCTAGAACAACAATTACTTATTGGTTGAGAAAATATAGTACCTTAGTGCAACAAAACATAGGTATGAGCAAAAACGATCAAATTAAAAAACTTAAGGAAAAAATTGAAGAACTAGAGTTTGTAAAGGACTTTCAGCAAGATATTATTGCAGATATGGAACTCATTACAGGAGTCGATATGTCAAAAAAGTCATTGCCCAAAACATTAGCAAAAGAGATAGAACAAAAAAAGAAAAACCGTTTAAAAGAAAGTGGTTCTATGAGTGTTTTGGGATTAGTAAACAAGCTTTCTACAAAAGACTCAAAACACAACAAAAACAACAAATAGACCAACAAAAGCTAATCAAAATGGTTAAGGATTATCGCAAATCTGTAGGATCTAAAACTGGTGGTGTAAAACTATACCATGCCCTCAAAAAAGACTTCATTAATGCGGATATTAAAATGGGAAGAGACAAGTTCTATCGATTTCTAAGAAGCAATAACTTACTGATTCCTAAACGCAAAAATTACATCACCACAACAAACTCTAACCATATGTATAAGAAATATAAAAACCTAGTGAAAGACCACGTTCCTAATCGTCCTGAACAACTTTGGGTAAGCGATATCACATACATTAAAACCGAAAACGGGCACAACTATTTAGCCTTAGTTACAGATGCTTATTCTAAGCAAATTATGGGCTATAAAATCGACAATCATATGAAAACATCGCTTTGTAAGGACGCGCTTGCTATGGCTATTAAAAATAGAAAATATCCCAATAAAAAGCTTGTACATCATTCCGATAGAGGTTTTCAGTACTGTAATCCTAAATACACTGATTTTGCTGAAAGTAACGGAATCACAATGAGTATGACTGAGCAATACGATCCGTATGAAAATGCAGTTGCCGAACGTATCAATAGAACTCTTAAATATGAATATGGGTTAAAACAAACCATTAAAAACACCCATTTAGCCCAAAAAATGACTAAACAAGCTGTACACATCTACAACAATTTAAGGTTGCATTATAGTCTAGCGTTAAGAAATCCGGCAGAAGTGCATCTCAACCCTAATATCAAATACAAATCATATCGAAAAAATAATGTAAATTTACCTGAAATAAAGATCTAATAACTTAATTAGTTCAAATTATTTTTTTACCTCTTTAAAGGCTGAAAAAAATTGTTTGAACGTGTAAAAAAAAAGTCAACCTATATCAGTATAATACATACCACTACCAATTCCAATGGTTGAATGGGTTGAGCTGAAAAAAAAGTTATAATTATCGTGTCCACTCGTTTTTGTAGTGGTTGTCGAACCACTCTCAAAATTTTCAAGTATGTGGGAGTCCTTTTCAAGATTATCTAAAATACCATCATTATCATCATCTACATCACAACCATCTGGAACGCCATCTTGGTCGTTGTCATCGTTATCATCAAAACCATCACAAATATCTACGCTATTTAAAACGCCATCGTTATCATCATCACAATTCGGAGAAGAAACAGCACTATTTGTACTCGAAGTATTTCCTTGACCATTCCCAACAATCGTAGGGATACCATTTGCTGAGTTAACTGCCCCGTTTAAACGTAAAGAGGTTGCATCTATATCTGCTAAGGTTAGTGGAGTAGAATTATTACCTTCAAGTGCATCCGGACAACCATCTGCATCTGAATCGGTATCGAGGTAATTGAATACACCATCTTCATCGGTGTCGCAAGGTACATTTGCTTTTAAAGAAGAGATGGTTAATTTTTCGTAAGAACCTGAATTATCTCTTACATTATGGACAGGTAAAAAGTGGGTAATTACAAGACGATCTATTGGCTCGTTAAACTGAATGGAATAATCTATGTAATAATTATATAATATAGACTCTACAATAAGCTCTCCAGTATCATTGTAGGTTGTACTTAATTGACCTGAGGTTGTATTATCTATTGTTGGTGTAATTGCAGTAGTCCCTAAATAACCTACAATTCGAAGTCCCTCTCTGTAAGGGTTATCACTACTACTAGAATATGAGTAATCATCGTCACTCGATATATTAGTAAAGGTAAAGTTTACGTTTTGTAAAGGACCTGAATTGAAATTATATTCTATTAGGCTTTCTGGACTAGGCTCTGATCCAAAAAGTTTTGTTCTATCTAATTCTAATGTATTGTCTGTTTTAATTTTAACTGCAGTAGGTAGAGAGGCTGTTATAGTATAATCTAATACTTTACCAGTAGCAGTATGGGTGTATGAAAAATTTTCTGGAGCAGCAGAAAATTGAGTATTTGCTGAAATTACAGGTACCTTTGCCTGATAATAAGGCAACACGGTTGTATTATAATTTAAACATTCATTTATATTTAAAATACCATCATTATCAATATCATCATCGCAACCATCTGGCACACCATCTAAATCTTCATCTACACTATCATCAAAACCCTCACAAATATCTGAACTATTAATTACTCCGTCTTTATCATTATCACATTCCGAACTCTGAATTGCATTATTAGCACTAGACCCTGAGAGTTGACCTACTAATTGATCTGAAACATTGTTGGGTACTCCAGTTGCATTAACACTTCCAGTTAACCTACCATTAGTATCTATATTAGTTAATGTTATTGCTTCATCTCCTTCTAGTGCATCCGGACACCTATCGCTATCTGAATCATTATCTAAGCTATTGATAAAACCATCTCTATCTGTATCTTGAGCAACTTGAACAGCAAAATTTGCGTAATCAGATGAACCGAATGATTGAGTTAAACTTGTACTATACTCAATTTTAATATAATCTGAAGGAATTTTTGAAACAATATCGAAGCTAGCATCTGTACTAGCAGAAGAACCCGTAATTGTTATAGTATTTCCTGTAACCACAATAGTGGCATTTGCAGAAGATAATACCTCCCATACATTTACATTTGGTAATACATTGGTAGCTGTAAAAACAAACTGATCTGTAGTTCTAATTTGTGAATTTCCGTGAGTACCTCCTGTAGAAAACCTAGTAAGGGTTGGTATTGAAGAACTAATAGAAGTATTTATAAAAGTATCATTTGGATCATTACTACCATATAAATATAACTCAAATTGAAGATTACCTCCATAAATATCTAAAGTACCATCCGAACTATTCGAGAACAGTTGTGGTGGAGATATTACAACATCATAGTTAATTCTTGAATAATCTGTAAAAAACTCAAACGTTTCTGGTGGAGAATTTGTATACATTGAACTGAGTCCGGTATCAAAATCCACCTTCTTAAAACTAGCATCTTCCAAATCTAGAATCCCATCATTATCATCATCTAAATCACATCCATCTGGTACACCATCGTTATCAAAATCTATAGTATCATTAAAACCAGGACATACATCTATCCCATCTAAAACACCATCATTATCATCATCATCATCATCACATATAAAATCTACAGATGCTCCAATTGCTTGCCCTAAGGTTTGGTTTGCAATAAGGTTTGGCAGTCCGTTTGTTACTACTGCTCCTGTAATCTTTCCGTTTGTATCTAAATTTGCTGTAATTATATTGGTGTCGCCACCTTCTAAAGCATCAAAACAACCATCGTTATCTGAATCTAGATCGAGGTTATCTGAAATTCCGTCTGCATCCGAATCTTTATTAAAAAGTAATGCTACAGAAGCACTTACAGCCCCAGAACCAACTGTGTTATTTCCTTCTAACTCCACAAGCACCTCATCTAGAGGTATATTGGCAACAATAGTGTATGAAGCACTACCTATGGTTACTGCTGATATTCGAATACTATTTCCAGAAACTGTAATAATAGCGTTTGAAGAAGATACTACCTGCCAAACATTAGTACCAGTAGCAACATTAGGAGCTGTAAAAATTAAGGTTCCTCTTTTGTTTGAAAGTCTACTTCTACCACTAGTAAAACGAGGAACTGTAGGTTTTTCGAAACTTAGAGTACTACCAAAGGTATTTCCTGCACTCGAATTTGAAAGTTCAAATAATAAACTATAGTGATTTGACCATTCTGTTGATATTGAAAGCCCTCCTGTTGTTCCTCCTGTTCTTACTGGAGCAGAAATTGATACCTCATTTCGAACAGGAACTCCGTCTTTATATGTAAAGTCAGATTTTCTTGAAATTGCATTGCTTCCTAACTTATTCCAAAAATCTATGGTACCAAACCCGACACGGCGCCAAAGGCTTTCATTAGTATCTAAAATACCATCGTTATCATCATCTATATCGCAGCCATCTGGTATTCCGTCATTATCTACATCAGCAGAGTCGTCGAAACCAGGGCACTGATCGGCACTATCTAACACCCCATCATTATCATCATCATCGCTACAATCAGGATCTAAAGCACCTGAATTTAGAGCAGTTCCTATAGCTTGCCCTAAAGTTTGGTTTGCAACATTATTTGGTACACCAAAAGCGTCTACAGCTCCTGTAAGTCTGCCGTTGGCATCTAAATTAGTAAGTGTAAAACTCTCGGCTCCTTCTGTAGCATCAAAACAACCATCATTATCTGCATCATTATCAAAACTATTTGGGGTGCCATCAGTATCGAATTCTTGGCACAATTGCAAGCCTATTACTGCCATTAAATCTGAACTAGCAGAGCTTGAATTGTTCTTGTGCTCTACCCTAACTATGTCTATTGGGTATTTAGCAGCAATATTAAATGCTGGTTCTAAACTAGTGCTTGTTCTTGTAACTGTTACCGTATTTCCGTTAACTACCACAGTGGCGTTAGAAGAAGAAACAACTTCCCATACGTTTGCAGCTGAGGGCTCATTAGATGCTGTTAGCGTAAAAATATTTACTTTATTATCATACAAAGAAGAATCATTATAAGAAGTAAAAATAGGTGTTCTTGCCACAGAAAAAGATAGATCTGTTGCGAAGGCATCACCATTTGTGTATCCGTCTTCATCCATAAAAACAAGATGACCTTCTCTAGAACCTAAAAATATATCTGAGGGGGTTCCTGCAGTAACTATAGGTGCAGATACAGTAGTAGCTGTTGCAAAATGGGAAGCATTGTTATAGGGCGAAATCGTAACCGATGACTGACCGACCACTAAAGCTTCTCGAACATATATATAGTCATCTAAAACTGGATCGTATACATAATCATTCCGTTCATAATCAAAACCAGAAAAAGATACTAATTTTGGATTGCATTCTACCACATCTAAAATACCATCGTTATCATCATCTAAATCTGTATCATTACACACTCCATCTCCATCAAAATCATCACCTGGCGCAGTCCCCCCAACAGTACCAGCGCAAGCAAAGGCAGTTGCTGTACTTTTTAAGTTATGAGAAACCAAAGGCTCATCCTCTTTAAATTCTTTTGGAGCTTTCTGAGCAGTATCTGAATTATTTTTACTTTAGAAAAATAGGCACTAATCTTTACCAAATAGTTTATTGGTAAAACTGAGTTACTCTTAAGACTCACAGTTTCAGCAGCCATTAAAGGTGTAGAATATAAAAATAATGTAGTGACAAAAAAACTAGGGAAAGGAGGTGTTTTTTCATAATCTATTTTTTCAAGGCTTAAATACTACTTTTATTGTTTTGATAAAGAGTAAATTTAGCTTTGTATATTTATGTACAAAAATATAAAAAATTGTACGAGTAAAGTCAAGTATAAAACCTTGTTGATAATCAAGGGGTTGATTAACAGTTTTTTAGCTAAAAAATATTCGATAAAAGCACTTAACTAATAGATGAATGGAACTAAAGAGAGGATGAATGTAAGTGAAAAATTAGTAAAATATATGATTAAATTAAAATTACTATTTTGATAATTAAATAGTTAGAAGATACTTCAAATCATATGACGAATTAGAATAATATTTAAAATTAATCTAAATTGTTATATCTCTTTTTTAAAATAGTATTATTAAAATATGGATAATAAATTGTAAAATAAAAAGTGACCCCAACTGATGAATTCTCTGACTTTATTGAAGATTTTAGGAGCATTTTATTATTCAAGTTTTGACCACTAAAACCGACCAAAAAAAATTATTCCCAAGGATAAAAAATTATTCTTGGGAATAAATCGTGACCTCAGAAGGACTCGAACCTTCAACCGTCAGAGCCGAAATCTGATATTCTATCCAATTGAACTATGAGGCCATTTTATATATGTTATTGTGTGAGTTGTTTTTTTACTATGGATGAAATTAATTTTCCGTCTGCTTGTGCACCTATTTTACTTTGTACAACGCCCATAACTTTTCCCATATCTTTCATTCCCTGAGCATTTATGTCTGTTATTGTAGCGTTTACGAAATCTGTAATTTCCTCCTCAGAGAGTGCAGTAGGTAAAAACTCCTCTAAAATAGCTACTTCTGCAAGTTCAGGTGTTGCTAAATCTTCTCTACCCTGTTGTAAAAAAACGGCAGCACTATCTATTCGTTGTTTCACTTGCTTTTGAATAATTTTAATTTCTTGCTCGTTGGTTAATTCTTTTGGTACTCCAGAGGCTGTTTTAGCTAATAAAAAGGCAGACTTTACAGCTCTTAGAGCTTGTAAGGCTATGGTGTCTTTAGACTTCATTGCCTCTTTCATTTTATTCATTACTTGTTGTTGTAAACTCATGGTTATTTATTTTTATTTTTTTTTAATTTCTTTATATACAACACCTCTTGATTATAATCTATTAAAGCCTTTGATTTGTGTAAAATATCGGCTCCAATGATGCCATGTACTTCTTTTGCGTTGTGTTGGTTTAAAGCTGTATTTACATGAGATAAATCAAATAACACAATATGCGATTTATCTGTTTGCCATTTTCCTATTTGTAAGACATTGTTTTTGGCTACTTGTGTTTCCATATCTGTTGCACCTGCGCCAGCAGCTTTTGTTTCACTCTCTTCTGCCAGTAGATTAAAATACTGAATTAAATTTGAAGCTACACAAGTATTTGAAGCACCAGTATCTAAAATAAAACGTCCTTTAATTCCATTTATTTTTACTTTTAACTGGAAATGATTGGTTGCTATTTTTTTTAATGGAATTTTAAAATACTTTTTCTTTTTTAATAATTTTCTAAGAGATTTCATATAAAAAACTGAAATTCAAAAATACAATATATAGTTTCATCATAAAAATATTAGATTCATTTTAAGAAATTTTTACAATTGATTATTAAAAACATATACTTGTAAGAAAATTTTTTAGCTAACTATTCAACTTTAAAGTTGATAGAAAACTAACTATTATTCAAAAAAAAACCTATTTCAATAAAAGAAATAGGTTTTTAAGTTTAGTGTTGTTATTTTTTATCCTCCGAAATCATCGAAACGGATATTTTCATCTGAAATTCCGAAGTCTTCTCCCATTTTTTGAACAGCTTTGTTCATTAATGGTGGCCCACAGAAATACAACTCAATATCTTCTGGAGATTCATGATGATTTAAGTAGTTTTCTATAACACAATTATGAATAAAACCTACAAATCCGTCTCCTTCTTCGTCGTTGATATCTTTTTTTACTTTCCAATTATCTTCCTCTAAAGGTTCTGAAAGTGCTAAATAAAATTTAAAGTTAGGAAAATCTTTTTCTAAAGCTCTAAAGTGATCTATATAAAATAATTCTGCTTTTGAACGTCCACCATACCAATAGGTTACTTTTCTACCAGTTTTAATAGTTCTAAATAATTGGTATAAATGAGAACGCATTGGTGCCATTCCTGCTCCTCCACCAACGTATAACATTTCTGCATCTGATTCATTTATGAAAAACTCTCCATAAGGACCAGAAATTACACACTTGTCACCTTTTTTTAAATTGAAAATGTAAGACGATGCAACACCAGGATTAACATCCATCCATCCACCTTTTGCTCTATCGAAAGGAGGAGTTGCTATACGAACATTTAGCATAATTTCTCTACCTTCTGCTGGGTAAGAAGCCATTGAATAAGCTCTTTCTACAGTTTCGGTATTTTTCATGACCAATGGTCTAAGATTGAACTTATTCCATTCTGCCTCAAACTTATCTGGCCTGTCATGCTCTTCTGGGTGAGCAGTAATATCCATATCTGAGAATTTTACTTCACAAGGAGGAATTTCTATCTGAATGTAACCTCCTGCTTTGTAGCCCATATCTTCGGGAATTTCTACAACAAATTCCTTAATAAAAGAAGCTACATTATAGTTTCTCACCACAACAGCATCCCATTTTTTAATTCCGAATACCTCTTCTGGTATCGAAATATCCATGTCTTGCTTTACTTTAACTTGACATGCTAATCGTATACCATTTTTTAGTTCTTTACGTGTAAAGTGAGGAGTTTCTGTTGGTAATGCCTCTCCACCACCAGAATTTACATGACACTCACACTGAACACATGAACCACCTCCACCACATGCTGATGGTAAAAATATTTTTTCTGCACCCAATGTCGTTAGAAGTGTGCTACCTGAAGCCACTTCTATTTTACGTTCTCCATTGATGGTTAATGTTACCGGACCCGATGGAGATAGTTTTTGTTTTACAAATAATAATAATGTAACTAGTAATAACACTATTGCTAAAAAAGCTGCTACTGTTGCTATAATAGTTCCTGTAGTACCTGCTGCTAATATCATATTTACTGCTTGTTTGTATGTAAGTTATCGCTTAAAACTTCGGTTGTATTCTCTTCTACTTGTTCTTTGGGAATTTCTTTGCTAACAGCTACAACTTTTGTTTCTTTCTTCTCTTCATCACCACCTGTTAACATTCCTCCAAAACTCATAAAACCAATGGCCATTAAACCAGTAATAATAAAAGTAATTCCAAGACCTCTTAAGGCTGGAGGCACACTTGAATATCTTATTTTTTCCCTAATTGCTGCAATAGCTAAGATTGCCAAAAACCATCCTATACCAGATCCAACACCGTAAGTTAAAGATAACCCTATAGTTGGTATTTCTCTAGATTGCATAAATAAACTACCTCCTAAAATGGCACAGTTTACTGCAATTAAAGGTAAAAAGATACCTAATGAATTATACAATGATGGTGAAAACTTTTCTACAATAATTTCTACCAATTGTACCATTGTAGCAATGGTTGCAATAAACATAATGAAAGATAAAAAGCTTAAGTCGTAACTTGCATACTCTTCTCCTAACCAAGCAAGAGCTCCTTCTTGTAAAATATACTGATCTAATAACCAGTTTAAAGGTACTGTTACCGCTAAAACAAAAATTACGGCAGCTCCCAAACCTACTGCAGTTGCTACTTTTTTAGATACCGCAAGGTAAGAACACATTCCTAAAAACGTGGCAAATACCATGTTGTCTATAAATATCGACTTAAAAAATAATTCTAAATGTTCCATATTATCTTATTTCTAGTTTTTAATTTATTATTCTATACTTGAATGATATTAAAAACTAATTTTAATTTTCTTCTATTAATGCTTTATTTCTGCTACGTTGTACCCAGATAATTAAACCAACTACTATTAATGCCATTGGAGACAATAACATAAACCCATTGTTTTCGTATCCGAAGGCGTACAAACCAGTTTTTTCTATAGGATCTCCCAACACTTTAAAACCTAGTAACGTTCCTGAACCCAACAGTTCTCTAAAGAAACCAACTAAAATTAAAATTGCTCCGTAACCTACTGCGTTTCCGATACCATCTAAGAAAGACCTCCATGGTCCGTTTCCTAACGCAAAAGCCTCAAAACGTCCCATAATAATACAGTTGGTAATAATTAAACCTACAAAAACAGAGAGCGTTTTACTAAGTTCATAGGCAAAAGCTTTTAAAACTAAATCTACAATAATTACAAGTGTAGCTACTACTATTAGCTGAACAATAATTCTAATTTTTGAAGGAATAATATTTCTCATTAACGAGATAATTACATTTCCAACTCCTAAAACAAACAGCACAGAAACAGACATTACTATAGAAGCTTCTAATTCTGCAGTAATTGCTAATGCAGAACAAATTCCTAAAACCTGAATTGTAATTGGGTTATTATCCGTTAGCGGATCTGTAATTAATTTTGTATCTTTTTTTGAAAGTAGTGCCATCTTAGTTCGTCTTTTTTAAATTTTGAAAGTATGGTAAATACAACTTTAAATCTTTTTTTATCATTGCAGATACACCGTCTCCTGTTATTGTAGCACCTGCAATTGCATCTACTTCGAAATCGGTTTTATCTTCATTTTTAGGATCGTTATTTCCTTTAGCAACTGTAATTCCTTTAAAATTACCATTTTCATCTAAAAGGTGTTCTCCAATAAAATCATCCATAAAATAACGTTGCTTAATATTGGCTCCCAAACCTGGTGTTTCTCCTTTATGGTCGAAATAAGCTCCTTTTACAACCATGTTTTCGTCTAAAGCAACATAACCCCAAATAGCATCCCATAAACCTTTACCTCTTATTGGAGCTACATAAAAGGTATTGCCTTCTTTTTCTCCAATAAATAATGGTAACTTTCTAACTTTGCCATTTTTTGCAGCTGCTTGTTCTTTTTTAACATCAATTAAATATGCATTGTCATTTTCTGTAACCTTATCGCCTTCGATAACAAGTTGCTTTTTAATGTATTTTGCAAACTCTGTTCCTGCAACAGATGTTGCTACAAATTTTGCACTAGAGGCATCGTTTTCATTGATACCCATAGCGTATAAAATATTTTGTTGCTTTTCAATTCTTTTATTTTCATCAATATTTGGCTTTAATGATGATGCAAAAAAGGCCAACAAAGATCCAACAATTAACACCATTACAATGGCAAAAATCATCGTATATAAATTACTATCTGTTTTATTACTCATAATTAAGCAGTTTTTACTTTAGCACGTTTTAATCTTTTCTTTACATTTCCTTGAACTACGTAATGATCTATTGTTGGTGCAAAAACATTCATTAACAAAATAGCTAAGAAAACTCCTTCTGGATATGCTGGGTTGAAAACACGAATCATGATAGAGATAAAACCTATTAAAAATCCGTAAATCCATTTTCCTTTGTTGGTTTGAGAACCTGTAACTGGGTCAGTTGCCATAAAAACAGCACCAAATGCTAAACCTCCAATGGTTAAATGTTCCCACCATGCAGTACTCATTAAACCATAAAACTTACTTGATTCCGTAATAATATCTGCGGCAACTACTTGATTAAAAATTAGTCCCATAACTGCTGCACCAATAAATGTTGATAGTATAATTCTCCAACTTCCTATTTTGGTGAAAATTAAAATAGCTGCTCCTACTAAAATTAAAAATGTAGAAGTTTCTCCAACAGAACCTGGTATAAAGCCCATAAACTTATCGAATGTAGAATATACTACTTCTTGGTTTTGAGCATAGCTACCTAAAATAGTTTCTCCAGAAATGGCATCGGCAGTTCCTGTTCTATTAACTGCATCGTATACCCAAACTTTGTCTCCAGACATCCAAGTTGGATAAGCAAAAAACAAGAATGCTCTTATGGTTAAAGCAGGGTTTAAAATATTCATTCCTGTACCTCCAAAAACTTCTTTACCAATAACTACTCCAAAAACTACGGCAACTGCCAACATCCATAATGGTGTATCTACTGGCACAATTAATGGTACCAACATACCAGTAACTAAATAGCCTTCTTCTACTTCATGCCCTTTAATAACAGCAAAAATAAATTCTACAATTAGTCCTGCACCGTAAGAAACAATTACTAACGGCAAAACTTTAATTATACCAATCCAAAGATTATCGAAAGTAAAAAAGTTAGCAAGCACATCTGCTCTTAAAGAGTTGTCTATAGCTGCATAATGCTGGTATCCGGCATTGAACATACCGAACAACAAACACGGAATTAAAGATACAATTACAATATTCATTGTACGTTTTAAATCGTCTGCTGCTTTAATATGAGTACCTCCGTGAGTTACTTCATTTGGTAAGTATAAAAAAGTATGAATTGCATTAAATGCTGGCGCCATTTTAGTGCCTCTATACTTTTCTTTTAAATTGTGTAAGTTTTGTTTTAAGCCCATAATTTTATCCTAATTCTTCTCTCATTAAGTCTAAACCTTCTCTAATTATTTTCTGATGAGGTTGTTTAGAAACACAAATAAATTCTGTTAAAGCAAAGTCTTCAGGAGCAATTTCATAACCTCCTAAAGCTTCCATTTCATCTAAATCTTTATACATAAATGCTTTTAGTAATTGCATTGGATATATGTCTAAAGGAAATACTTTTTCATAAGAACCCGTTACTACAAATGCTCTGTGTTCTCCATTAGTATTTGTATTTAAATCGTACTTTTTATTTGGAGTTAACCACGAAAAAGTTAATGCTCGTGAAGTAGATATTTTGTTAAAGATTGGTTTATTCCATCCAAAAAACTCATAATCATTTCCTTCTGGTATTGCTGTTACTTGGTTATCAAAATACCCTAAAAAACCGTCTTTCTTTACAGCTGTTCCCGACAAAACATTACCGCTAATAATTCTTGTATTGTCATCCTGTAAATTATCTGCAGTAACATCTGCTATGGCTGCTCCGGCAATTACAGAAACATAAGAAGGGTTTTTAAATTGAGAACCTGTTAAAGCTACAGTTCTTTTTAAATTTAATTTACCTGTTAATAACAACTCTCCTATTACAACCAAATCTTGTGGTGTAACTACCCAAACAACTTCTCCTTTATTAATAGGATCTACATTTGCAATAAGTGTACTTACGTTTCCTGATGGATGTGGACCAGAAACTGTATGTAGTGTTACATCTTTCAAATCATTGAAAGGAGATGATACATTTTTACCTACAGAAACATGAACTGCACCTTCGGTAAGCTTAGAAACAGCAGAAAGTGCTGCTTGTAATTCTGCTTCTTTACCAGCTAAAGTGTAGGCTAAATCTGCAGCTAATGGCGCAGTTGGATAACCAGAAACAAAAATTGCCTTAGGCGTTTGGTTTGGATTTGCAACAACATCATAAGGACGCTGTTTTATAAAAGGCCAACAACCAGATGCTAATAAGTGATTTTTCACTTCTTCTGCTGATAGTTTCGCAACATCTTTACTACCAAAATCTGCATATTCTTGGGTTGGAGTTGCAGCTATTTTAATTGCTAAAACCTTTCTTCTTTCTCCACGAACAACCTCTACAACTTTACCAGAAACAGGACTCGGAAATAAAATTCGATCATCACTTTTTGAATAAAAAAGTGAAGTTCCTGCTTTTACTTCGGTACCTTCTTTTGCGGTAAGTTTTGGTGTAATTCCGTGAAAATCTTCTGGCATTACTGCGTAAATACTACTATTAGAAACTAATTTTGTAGTCTTCTCTGCAGCGCCAACAAGCTTAATATCTAAGCCTTTTTTAATACGAATGTCTTTTGACATAGTAAATTGGAATATTTAGTTATCTTAAAAATCGATGCAAAAATAATGGTTTTAAAGAGCATTTTAAATACAAATCTCTTATATATTAGTTAAAAATAGCTTATTTATAACAATTATAAATAACAAAATATCATTTTGATAATTTAGATATTTTTTTGGCTCGAAATTTGACATTTATCAAAAATGATTGATACTTTTACAATATGTCAAAAAAATTACTTTTACTAATAACCTTATTATTTGCCTTACAACATCATAGTCAAATAATTAAAACAATCCAACTAAGACCATTACAAGAAAATTCGTTTTCGGCAATTGTTCCTCTTGGCACCACCCTACAACTATCTTTTGATGACTTGGAGGCAGATAGCAAAGAATATCAATATAAAGTAGAGCATATGACCCACGATTGGCAAAAAAGTAGATTGTTGGCCAGTCAGTATATAGATGGCTTTCAACAAAACGCTATCATAAACATGACAAATTCTTTTAACACATTGCAAAACTACACGCACTATTCTGTAGAAATTCCAAACATTAATACCGTAATTACTAAAAGTGGTAATTACCTTCTTTCTGTATTAGATGCCTATGATGAAGTTATTTTTACCAGAAGATTTGTGCTTTATGAAAATGCGGCAACTATAGGTGTTACAGTAGAGCGAAGCAGAAACACCAAAACTTTAAACTCGCAACAAACCATTCAGTTCTCAATCAATCACCCTAAAATAACTATTAATAATCCAAATTTAGAGGTTAATGCAGTGATTATTAAAAATAATAATTGGAACGAAATAATTAGCAATTTACAGCCAACATTTTTTAAACCGAAACAACTTGCATACACCTATACAAATAAAACAAATTTTTGGGGAGGAAATGAATACCTAAACTTCGACAGTAAAATTATTCGTAATAAAAGTTTGAACATTGTAAAAATTGAGCGCAAAAATATTTTTCATCATTACATTTATCCTTTTGAATACAACGAACTAATAAACTACAGTTATAATCCTGATATTAATGGGCAATTTGTAATTAGAACATTGGAAGGAAGAAACAACAATACCGAAGCTGATTATGTGCTAATGCACTTTACGCTGTTAGCAGATGAACCTTTTAAAGAGGCTATTTACGTGTATGGAGCGTTTAACGATTTTAGCATTTCCGAAGAAAATAAAATGAAATACAACCCTAGCAAAAAAACATACACTGCAAAAATTTTATTAAAACAAGGCTTTTACAATTATACTTTTGCTTCAATTGAAAAAAATATACCCCTAAATACAAACAAAATAAATGGAAGCTTTTTTGAAACTGAAAACCAATATACTGTAATTGCATATTACAAACCTTTTGGTAGTTTATATGACAGAGTTATAGGAGTTGGAAACACTTTTTTTAATCAAAATGAGTAAAATAAATATTTCTAATTTGTAAATCAGCCTCTAAAAAACTACATTTACCTAATAATGGTACAGCAAATAACAAAAGACATACAAGTTTCTGTTCACACAAGCTTTCAAGGAAAAAGCTTTAAAGATAATGAACTCGTAAATATTTTTTCATATACTGTTACCATTGAAAACAAAGGCGAAGAAACTGTAAAATTAACCGACCGATTTTGGAGTATTTACGATGCATTAAACGGCGTAGAAATTGTAAGTGGCGAGGGCGTGGTAGGACAAACACCTGTAATTAAACCAAAAGATGTTTACACCTATAAATCTGGTTGCTTTTTAACTGCAGAAATCGGCGCAATGAAAGGTTTTTATACCATGATAAATTTAGATACTTTCAACCAATTTAAAGTTTACATTCCTAACTTTCAACTAACAAACCCTATCTTATCAAACTAAAAAAAACAAGTAAAAAACCAGCAACATCACAAAATTTAAACTGCTTAAATTGTGGACATCCATTAGCTATAAACGATAGATTTTGTGCAGATTGCGGACAAGCAAATAAAGGAGAATATATTAGCTTTAAAAATTTTATCTATGAAATTTTTAATGGCTTTTTCTCTTTTGATGCTAAGTTTTGGAAAACCATCATTCCGTTATTAACCAAACCCGGTTTGGTATCTAAGAACTTTGTAGAAGGAAAAAGAAACAGGTATTCGAACCCTTTCCGTTTTTACCTTACTATTTCTGTATTTTTCTTTTTAACGCTCGGTGTATCTATGAGTAAAAAGAAATTTGAAGCCTACAATAAAGCATATAAAGTTAGTAAAATTGATAGTCTAGCAACAAAAACTAATAACGATTCCATTAAAAAAGAAACTAAAACTGCAAAAATAAAGAATATTGAAGCGAAAGTTTCTGAACAAATTAACAACTTTATTGTTCCGTTACCTGATAATCTAAAAGACGAAATTATAAAAGAAGCGATTGAGAACAATCAAGATAGTTTAGCTATAAATATTGGCGATGGCAATAGCTTTTCTTTTGATGGACTTGGCAAATTAAGTTCATTTCATAAATACCAAAAAAAATATCCTAATCTAGAGGTTGATGAAGCGCTGGATAGCCTGGGATTTGAGAAAAATTTTAAAAATCGATTTTTATATACAAGAGTAGAAACGCTGACCTCTTTGGCTAAAAAAAATAACAGAGATAAGTTAATAAACGACTTATTGTCTTACGGATCAATTTCGCTTTTTATATTTTTACCATTATTTACACTGTTTCTAAAACTACTTTATATTCGAAGAAAACACACCTATGTAAATCATCTAATATTTGTATTTCACACCCAAACTGTATTTTTTATGCTATTAACTCTATTTACTATTGTAAATATTTTTACAAATATTTCGAATTTATGGGTACTGCTTTTACTTTTTTTAGTGTATTTATTTCTTGCTATGAAAAAATTTTATCAACAAGGATATCTTAAAACTACACTCAAATTTTTACTACTGAATATTGTATACATTCAAATGGCAAGTTTAGGTGTTGTTTTAGTTGCACTTCTTTCTTTTGCTCTCTATTAAAAACGCCATACAAATACACCCCTTTTTCTTAAAAGCTAAGTAATTAAGTTTCCTTAAAAAACTGCTACCTCTAAATTACTTAAAAAGGTAAAACACATTGCTAAAATGTAAAATACCACTTGTTTTATAAGTTTACTAACTCACAAATAAATTGTAACTTTGTTGTTCTTAATTAGTAGATGATAATTTAAAATAAATAAAATGACAAGAGGATTTTTTAATGTTCCGGTTGCAGTAAATGAGCCCGTAAAAAGCTATGCACCAAACTCTCCAGAAAAAAAAGAGCTTATAGAAACGTATAAATCTATGTACAATAGTAGTGTAGATGTACCAATGCATATAAATGGCGAAGAGGTAAGAACAGGTAACACCAAAAATATTACTCCTCCTCACGATCACAAACATGTAATAGGACAATATCATGTTGCAGAAAAAAAACATGTAGATGAGGCGATAGCAACAGCTTTAGCAGCCAGAGAGGCATGGTCTAGCGTTAGCTGGATGGAAAGAGCCACAATTTTTCTGAAAGCTGCCGAGCTATTAGCAGGACCATACAGAGCAAGAATGAATGCAGCAACAATGTTAGCACAATCTAAAAATGTGTTTCAAGCAGAAATTGATGCAGCCTGCGAAATGATAGATTTCTTTAAATTTAATGTACAATACATGACCGATATTTTTAAAGACCAACCTGCATCTGCACCTGGTATTTGGAACCGTGTAGAGTACAGACCTTTAGAAGGTTTTGTGTATGCTATTTCTCCTTTTAACTTTACTTCTATTGCTGCAAATTTACCAGCGTCTGCCGCATTAATGGGTAACGTAGTAGTTTGGAAGCCTTCAGACCATCAAGCATACTCTGCACAAGTTATTGTAGATTTGTTTAAAGAGGCTGGCTTACCAGATGGTGTAATAAATGTAGTTTACGGAGATCCAGTTATGATTTCTGACACTGTATTGGCTTCTCCAGATTTTTCTGGTTTACATTTTACTGGTTCTACAACAGTATTTAAAAACCTATGGAAACAAATAGGTAATAATATTCACAACTATAAAACCTACCCAAGAATAGTTGGAGAAACAGGTGGTAAAGATTTCATTTGGGCTCACAACTCATCTAATCCATTACAAGTTGCTACAGCAATAACCAGAGGTGCTTTTGAATATCAAGGTCAGAAATGTTCTGCTGCTTCTCGCGCATACATTCCTGCTTCTTTATGGAATGATGTTAAAAAACATTTAACTGCACAGGTAAATGAATTAAAAATGGGATCTCCAGAAGACACCTCAAACTTTATAAATGCCGTAATTCATGAAGGTTCTTTTGATAAAATTACAAAGTATATAGACGCAGCAAAAGCAGACTCAGATGCAGAAGTTATTTTGGGAGGAAACTACGACAAATCGGTTGGATATTTTATAGAACCAACCGTAATTTTAGCTAAATCTCCTACTTATGCAACCATGACTACAGAGTTATTTGGTCCTGTTATTACCATTTATATTTATGAAGATGCAGCATGGGAAGATTCCCTTAAATTAGTAGATGAATCTACCGAATATGCCTTAACTGGTGCTATTTTTTCTAAGGATAGATACATTGTAGAAAAAGCGTCTAAAGCATTAGAAAATGCCGCAGGTAACTTCTATATAAACGATAAACCAACAGGAGCAGTAGTAGGACAACAACCTTTTGGTGGTGCTAGAGCTTCTGGAACAAATGACAAAGCAGGCTCTGCTCAGAACTTATTACGTTGGACTTCTGTAAGACTTATAAAAGAAACCTTTGTGAGTCCCGAAGATTACAAATATCCGTTCTTAGGATAATTTGAATTAAAATCATAAAATAGCCTCAATTTTATTACTAAAATTGAGGCTATTTTTATGAACTATATTTGTTAAAGTATTTTAATAGATAAGTATCTTTCTTGTTACTTGCTTAGATTTAGTCCTTATTTTTAACATATAAATACCTTTTGCTAAAGGTCCAAATTCTAAATTTTCAGAAAATTTATATTCAACATTTTTAAAATATTTTTTTTGCACTAAACTACCTTTTAAATCGTATAATTGAACTGAAATTGAACTTTTTTCTAATACATTGAATGATAGTTTAAAATTACCATTAGAAGGATTCGGATATAAATTAAAATCAATGAAAGTCTCATCATCAATTGAGGCGGTTGGATCGAGAATGGTAACTGAATAATCTTCAGTTTCTCCCCATTCTGTTAAATGATCTGAGTCACACGCTCCATCACCAAAACCATCGGTTGGATCGTCATACTCTAGAACAACACGCATTCTGGTTTTTCCAAACCTTGCATCCGAAGGAACAGTTATTGCTCTTGTTAAGGTAACAATATTTGAAGTACTACTAGTACCAGTTCCTAAATCATAACGTTCGGTATTGTTATCAAAAACAAAATCTCTATTCCAATCAATAAAAACGTAACAATGATCTTGATAGCCAGCCACATCAAAAGTTACACTAATTGTTTGGTTTTCATTTCTAAGTAAATTGGTATTTAAAGCAGTAAAATCTTCATAACCATCAACCATGTCATTGCTAGAATTATTATTAATTGTTCCAAAACTTACATTACTAATATATTCAGATCCACCAGTCTCATCTGTAAAAGTTGACGAACAATAACTAGGTGTTTCTGTGATAAAGGAATGATAATTAGAAAAAGAGCTCTGTGCACAATTATTTAAACTTTTTACTCTCCAAAAATATAATGTTTGTCCGTTTAAGTTAGTTGTTGTATAACTATTTAAAGTTACAGTTGATGTTTCTATAATATCAGAAAAATTTAAATCTGTAGCAAGTTCTACAATATAAGAACTTGCATTTATATCTGCCTGCCATTGCAAAACTTGGGTTATAGATGCATTTGTTGTTCCGCTTGTGGGTGTCGTTAAAACAGGACTCGCTAAACTAGAACTTGTAATATTTAACAACACATCTAATTCTTTACTTACACTTGCAGAAGTTCCTGTAACTTTTACAGTAAATTGCTGTGGAGAAACTCCATTAAAATTACTTACTGTCATAGTGATGTTACCACTAGAATTTAAAGTCGTTTGAGAAAAGCTAACCAAAGATCCTGGTGGGTTACCTGTAGCTGTTAGCGATACTGTATCTGAGAAACCATTAATAAAATTAAAATTCAAATTATAACTTGCCGAATCGCTATTAATATTGCATGCCGATAAAACACCACTCTGATTTGAAGGAATAAAAGAAGGAGTTAAAGAACGAATAGAAAAGTTTACAGCATTTACATTGTAAAAAATATTATCTGCAGCAGCAACCATAATTCTTGCTGATGTGGTTGCATTTTCTGGAATTATTACTGATTCAGAACCATCATTTGGGGTATTTGATGCTAAAATAATAGGAAAAGTTACACCTCCATCGGTCGATAATTTTATGGTTACATTCTGGCAATTGATAGGAGCTAAATCGGTATCTCCTTTATTCCAAGTAATAATCTCTGAGTTTCCAGCATCTAAAGTTATTGCTGAACTTTGTGAAGTGACCGTAAACGGCGCTACATCTACAACGGTAACAGTCATATCATCATAGGCAGTTGCACCACCACCTGCATTATTATCTCTAACTAAGAAAGAGAAATTTAAATCTCTGGCATTTGAGGGCAATACTTCCCATGTAGCTGATGTTCCAGAAATTACGTTTGATAATGAAGGTATATATCTTTCTGGTACTGTTTTAGAGGGCAATGAACGAAACATTGGTCCGGAAGAATTAGTAGATAAAGGTGGCATTGTTGCTACATCATTGTCTATTTGCTCCCAATTATAAGTTAAAGAGTTGGCACCATCTGCATCTGTGGCAGTACCTTTTAAAATAAATGGAGTAGATTTTGGTATGCTGTAATCTGCGCCAGCATTGGCAGTAGGAACATTGTTTCCGACTGAGGTTACTGTTGCACAATTTGCAGTAGTGTTTATAATTTGCTGCATTTGAGCAATACTAAAAGAATGAAAATAATCATCACTTTGACCTTGAACATTTGGCTGACAAATACCAGCATATCCCATAATAGTAGAACCACTTCCTGGCTCTACAGCACTACTATCAGTTCTATTACAACCATTGTTTTGGGTATGAGTTGCTCCAAACTGATGACCTATTTCATGCACTACAAAATCAATATCATATGGATCGCCAATTGGGGCACTTCTGCCGGTTACACCTTTTGCTTTTTGACCTGGTAAACATACAACTCCTAACCCAGCAATACCGTCTCCGCCGATACTAAAAACATGGCCAATATCATAATTTTCGGTACCAATTTCTGTATCGATAATAGTCTGTACTTCATTAATCATTTCATCAGGGTCGCCATCGGTAATATTGTCTGTTGCGGCATCTAAAAATACGATATCTTCATTATTTGCTACCAAAACCATTTTTACACCTAAATCTTTTTCAAAAATTCCATTTACTCTGGTTATGGTTGTGTTCATTGCAGATAAAACTGCAGCCTTTTTGACACTTACAGACGCTGAGCTAGCAATATTTTGATTTGTTAAATGAAACTGAGCATACTCTCCACTACACGCAACTGCCAACCTAAAAGTTCTTAGTTTACCATCATTGGCATTAAATGTAGAAGTGTTTTTTTGAACCAACTGAGTTGCCGTTTCAGCTTTTTTACACTGAAAAGTATCTTGTTCTGAAATAAAATCTGTTGATTTATATACAATGTATTTTTGCTTGTCTTTGGTGTAAGGATCTATATATACTGAAGGTTTGTTAGATGAATAAATAACCGCATGAAAACCATCGGTACCCAAGCTTAACCTTGCAAAGGTAGATTTGTCTTCTAAACTTTTAGCTGTAAAAGACTTAATTGTTGGATATTTAGCAGCCAACTGAGGCTCAAAGTTTGAAGTTTCCTCTACCTTAAAAGTTTCTAAAACTCCCTCAGAATTTGGCAATTTTATGAAACTATTTGATGATTTAGAGCTTGTTTTTCTTTGTAATTTATTGGTTAACAATCTAGTATCTAAGGAAAATAAATGAAAATTTGTTGGTAAATTTTCTAGAGTAATAAAAACGGGAACCTGCGATACTTGTTCATTTTTAGATACTTTTTTCCATTCGTCTTCCTGTGCATGTCCTACTAATGTATATAGAACAGAAAAGACCAACAATATGAGAAGGTTTTTATTAGTGGACATAACGAAGTATTTTACATAAATGACTGCTTCAAATATAACGAAATATTTATCTTTGTAAGATATAAAATGAATAGAAACATACTACTTACAGATTTAAAGGTTAAAGATTTTAAAGAAACTTGGAATTTACAAACCCAATTGTTACAAGAAATTGTTGACATTAAAGTACAAAATCGAAGAAATAATCTAACTCAAGAAACAAAGAATCATTTTTTGTTTGTAGAACATCCGCATGTTTATACACTTGGAAAAAGTGGCGATGTAAGCAACCTGCTTTTAAACAAAGAACAACTTAAAGAGAAAAAGGCTACTTTCTATAAAATAAATCGAGGTGGAGATATTACATATCATGGACCAGGGCAAATAGTAGGATACCCAATTTTAGACTTAGAAAATTTTTTTACCGATATTCATAAATACCTACGTTTATTAGAAGAAACTATTATCTTAACCATCGCCGAATACGGCTTAAAGGGAGAACGAAGCGAGGGAGAAACAGGTGTTTGGCTTGATGTTGGCACACCATTTGCCAGAAAAATTTGTGCGCTTGGTATTCGCTCTTCTCGGTGGGTTACCATGCATGGCTTTGCGTTAAATGTGAATACCAATTTGGGGTACTTCGATCATATTATACCTTGTGGTATTCGTGGCAAAGCGGTTGCATCGATGCAAGCTGAACTTGGTAAAAAAATAACTAAAGAAGAGGTAAAGGAAAAAATATTAAAACACTTTAAAGCTCTTTTTGAAGTGAATGTATTTGTAAAGTAAACCTTATTAACAAACACAAAATAATGGCTCACTTATAAAATTTACTTTACTTTTTTTAATGAATATTATTTCTCTTCGTTAAAATAAACTTTGTAGAATTTCATTTTTTTGTCTTCATCAAAACCTCTTTCTATATACTCCGAGGCTGCCTCTGGCGCATCAACATCTAATTTAATGCTAATATTTGTGTCTAATTTTATTTCTGTTTTTAATTTATTTTTTTCTTTCTTCAATACAACTCCAGAAACATCAAAATTATTTCTAATTAATACATCATTCAAAGTTTCAAAATGCTTTTTATATTCATCGAATTGCTCTTTGTGCTTCTCGTCACCAAAAACCTCATCTTTAAAAGCCGCATAATCTACTGTTTCATTTTCTTTAAAATAATCTACTGTGCTTGCTAAGAAATTACCTTGTTCTTGCATACCTAGTTCTGGTTTTATAACTTCTTCAGAAAACTCTTTACACATTTCTAAGTAGCTTTGTGTATGAGAATTATAATCGTCTGCCAACTTTACAGATAAAAAATTCTTTATCCAATATTGTGCATCGTAATTATTGTTATCTACAGAGAAAACTACGGTTCCTTCGGTGTCGGATGTATTTAAAATTAAACAACCTTTATCTAACCTTTTTGTAGAAATTCCCTTTTGTACAACTACATCGAAACTGTCATTATCATCTAAATACGTTTGAAAAAAATCTACCTTATTTTCAATTTTAAAAATACCAATAGCTTCTGTTAACACATCTTTATACTCTAAACCCTCTATAAAAACCACCAAAACATCTCCTGTTTTTATCTGTGCAGAATTAGATTGTTCAAACAAATGATTAACTATTTTTTTGGAGTAGTCGATAAAACTATTTTCGTCTTTAAAAACTTCTGATGTAAAATTATTTAAATCGTTAAGGCGAACATCTTCATTATTTGTGAAACGATAACTTTGTGTTAAGGCACCAAAAGGTTTTAGTAAAAAAGACTTCATTATATCGTAACTCTCCTGATCGAAACGAATTAAATCATTTGAAAACACATTTTGACCACTATTAAATTTATTTGCAACTTTATGAAGAATACACTTAGTAATTTCTGCGCGCGTTTTTTTAATCATTTTTAAAATTTTGGAATGTAAAAATAGTTGAAGTTTTTAAATAATCTAAAAATAATGATGGTTTATTATAAACTATAATTACTTCTTTAAAAACTAAACTTATAGTGTGTATAAAAAGTTAATCTATATAGATAACTTTAACTGTTCTGGTAATAACCGAAATGTTTTTCTGTGGTATTTTGTGATGCCAAATTTTCTAATAGCATCTCGGTGTTCTTTGGTGGGATAGCCTTTATTTTTTTGCCAATTATACATTGGAAATTCGTCATGAATTCTCTTCATATAGCTATCTCTATAAGTTTTTGCAAGCACAGATGCTGCAGCAATACTTAGGTATTTGGCATCACCTTTTACTATTGTTTCATGCGGAATTTTAGCGTATTTATGAAACTTATTTCCATCAACAATAATAAAATCTGGAGTTTGTGTAAGCTTGTCTATTGCTCGGTGCATTGCGGCAATTGAAGCCTGCAAAACATTAATTTTATCTACTTCGTCTTGCCAAACGTAAGACACTGCAAAATCAAGTGCATGTTCTTCTATATAAGGTTTTAGCAAAGTTCTATTTTTTTCAGATAATTGCTTTGAATCGTTTAACAAAGAATGTGAAAAGTTTTCTGGTAAAATTACTGCAGCCGCAACAACAGGACCTGCTAAACAACCTCTTCCTGCCTCATCGGTTCCTACTTCTAAAGAAAATCCGCTATAATTTAATGCTAACATATTTGCAAAGAAAAGAAAATTTCTTTTATTTTTTATTAATCAACAATTCTTAAAACACCATTTGAATAGCAAAATTACGGTGATATGATATCAGAAATTAATCATGAGTAATTTCATTAAATTATTTTACATTTGCAGGCGTATAATACTGTTATGACCAAACCTTTATTCATTTTTTTTGTGATTAGTTTTTTAGGATTTACAAACGTAAATGCTCAAAGAACTTTAGGTAACGAGAAAAGAGAAAGTACTTTTATTAACAACCGTGGTGAACTAGATTCTATTCAAGATACTTCTTCTATAAAAGTTACCCTTTCTGGAGAAACCAATTATACAGACTATAAAGTATTTTCTCATAAACAAGACACTTCATATATAGACACTACTCTTACACTAAAAAAAGAATATTTTTTTAATTATTTACGAAAAGATTTGTTTGAATATTTAGAGTTTCACAACCAAGGACAAACACTAAATAATTTAGCGTATGATTTTAGCAAAACAGCAAGACTTACGGATATTGGTTTCACAGCAAAACAAGTAAGTTATTTTGAAATTGAAGATATTAAATATTACGAAGTTCCAACTGTTACATCAGAAATACTCTATAGAACTGGTCTTGAACAAGGACAAGTTTTAGATGCTTTATTCACTTTAAATTTTTCTAAAAGATTAAATGTATCTCTTGCATATAAAGGGCTTCGTTCTTTGGGAGCCTACAGACAAGCATTGGTAAGTAATGGTAATTTTAGAGGAAGTTTCCACTATACCACAACAAATAATAGGTACAAAATTAGAGGGCATTTGGCAAAACAAGATTTCTTTCATCAAGAAAGTGGTGGACTAACAGTTGATGCTCTTAAAAATTTTACAGAAGATAATCCAGATTTTGAGTCTAGAGCTCGTTTAGATGTAAATTTAACAAACTCTGAAAGCCAGTTTGATGGTACTAGAGTTTATATAGAACAAAGTTATAAACTAATTTCTAACAAAGACTCGTTGTCTGACAGAGACTTTAGTAACTTAAAAATAGGCCATATTCTAAGCACCGAAAATAAATCTTATGAGTTTATTCAAGGTGCATTAACTCCTGCTTTTTTTGGAAATGCGTCTTCTTCTAATCCACAGAGTAAACAAGCAAAAAGTAGTATTACCAATAACGAATTTCACTTAGCTTTTAAATCAAAATATATTTTAGGAACCTTTAAAGCTAAAACTAATATCACCAATTTTTCATACGGGTACGACACTATTTTAAATAGCAACAGCAGTATTAATAAATTAAAAATTTCGGGAAATGCTATTTCCTTCGGAGCAGATTGGAACGCTAGAATTAAAAATTTTCAATTAAACGCTACTGCAAATATTACACCAGGTAACGCCCGTCTTTCGGGCAACTACATAAAAGGTGAAGCAGTGTATAACAACGGAAAAAAATTTAGTACAAAAGGAACTTTATTGCTAAGTTCAAAATCGCCCAATTTTAACACAATACTTCATCAAAGTGAATATGACGAGTACAACTGGCAAAATGAAAATTTTAGTAATGTAAATACGAGAGATTTAGGTTTTGAGCTAAACTCTACACTACTAAATGCAAGTGTTAATTTTACGAACTTAGACAATTATACTTATTTCGATGAAGATAATAAGCCAAAACAATTTGCTGCTCAGGTAACTTACTTAAAGGTAAAAGCAAACAAAGAAATTAAAATTGGCAAATTTGCATTAGACAATACCTTAATGTATCAGAACGTTAGCAATGGAAGTTCGGTATTTAGGGTACCGGAATTTACTACGAGAAATACATTTTATTATATGGATTATTGGTTTAAAGGCAAACCCATGTTGGTTCAAATAGGTACCACTTTTAAATACTTTACAAAATATAAAGCAAATGCATACAATCCGCTTTTAGCAGAATTTACATTGCAAAATACACAAGATATTGGTTTTCCTACTTTTGATGTGTTCTTTAATGCGCAAGTAAGAAGAACACGTTTATACTTAAAAGTAGATAATGTTACCTCTAGTTTTACAGATAAAAATTATTTTTCGGCTCCAAATTATCCATACAGAGATTTTACCATCCGTTTTGGGTTGGTATGGAACTGGTTTATTTAGAATCATATTCGGAAAAAAATATAAAAAATACGATGAAAAATCAGCTCAAAAAAAACTGGAAATTATTTTTAATAGCTAGTTTAACACTTGGTTTAGCTCCCTTTAACCCTCCGCACATTTGGGGAAAAATTAAATGGTTACTTGGTGGAAACGCATTTTCTGGCAATAACGCTATGCAGCCTCAAGATTGGTTTGATGTTGCTATGCATGGTACTCCATGGGTTTTACTTATACTATCTGTACTTCTTAACAGCATACCCAATAAAAAAAAGTAAGTACTATTTTACTTTACCAATTGCTTTATTTTGATTTTAAACGCTGCGAACAACAAGGTTGTAAAAGGACTAAGGTAATTAAAGATAGCATATACAAAATACTCTGCCACAGATACTCCTAAAACACCAGAATGATAAGCGCCACAGGTATTCCAAGGAATTAATACAGACGTAACCGTTCCCGAATCTTCTAATGTTCTACTTAAATTTTCTGGAGCCAACCCTTTATCGGCATATGCCTTTGCATACATTTTTCCAGGCACAACAATTGCCAAATATTGGTCTGATGCAGTAAAGTTTAAACCTATACAAGTAAATACTGTACTCGCAAAAAGTCCGAAAACAGAATCGAAAAGACGCAACATAAAAGCGCTAATTCTTGCTAATGCACCAATAGCATCCATAATACCTCCAAACACCATTGCACATAAAATAAGCCAAATAGTTCCTAGCATTTTAGACATACCTCCGGCTGTAAATAAATCTGCTAAAGCAGTATTTTCTGTTGGTACAGAAGTTTCTACTGTTATTGCTTGTAAAACACCTTTATAAGCAGACTTAAAATCTAGTTCTTGAACACCAGTAATATTAGCAACTATATCTGGTTGAAAAATTAGTGCAAAAATTGCTCCGAAAATTGTACCTGCTAATAAAGCAATTAAAGGCGGTGTTTTTTTAGCAATTAAAAGGATAACTACTACAGGAACTATAAATAACCAAGGAGAGATATGAAACGATTTTTCTATGTCTAACAATAAGGCGTTCACATCTGCTTCTCCACTAGCACTCTGAGAAAAACCTAAAATCACAAAAATTATAAGAGTTACTACGATAGTAGGAACTGTTGTAAAAGCCATGTATTTTATATGTGTAAATAAATCTGTTCCAGCCATTGCTGGCGCAAGATTAGTGGTATCTGACATTGGCGACATTTTGTCTCCGAAATAAGCTCCAGAAAGCACGGCACCAGCTGTCATTCCAATAGAAATTCCTAAAGCCTCTCCTATACCAATTAATGCGATACCTACCGTTGCAGATGTAGTCCAAGAGCTTCCTGTAGCTACAGAAATAACTGCACAAATAATTAAACAAGCTGCCAAAAATATTGTTGGATTCAACACTTGTAATCCGTAATAAATCATGGCAGGAATAATTCCACTAATTAACCAAGTTCCTGCCAAAGCACCAACCATTAGTAAAATTAAAATGGCTCCTGCTGTAGATTTTATGTTTTCGGCAACCTCTTCTATCATTCTATGATACGAAACTTTATTTCTAAAACCTACAAATGCAGCTACAGCACCGCCCAATAATAAAATAAATTGATTACTTCCACTTAAAGCATCATCACCAAAAACATAAACATTATAGGCCAACATAGCAACCAAGGCAAAAACAGGAAATAATGCTTCCCAGATAGTTAACTCTTTGTTATTAATAATTTTTTGATTTTCTATTGATATTTCTGTTAGGTTCTTATCGCTTGGCATAGTGTATATTTTGGTTTGTAATGTTACGATTTTACATGAAGTTATGCAAATCAAATGAATTGGTTCTATTATATTTGTAACTATGGATTCATTAACTCAAATAGTTTTAGGTGCTGCTTGTGGTGAGCTTGTATTAGGTAAAAAAATAGGCAACAAAGCATTGTTATTTGGAGCTATAGCTGGTACAATTCCAGATTTAGATGTTTTTATTGGGAAACTTTTTTATCAAAATGAAATACAAGCAATGGTTTTTCATAGAGGCTTTATGCATTCTATTATGTTTGCTATTTTAGGCGCTATTCTATTTGGATGGATTACTTTTAGATTATATGATACCCAAAAAAGAAAACATACCACAACTCTAAAAAACTGGATTTCTCTATTTTTCTGGAGCATTTTTACACATCCAATTTTAGATTGTTTTACACCTTATGGCACCCAATTATTTGCTCCTTTTTCTGATTACAGAGTAGCTCTAAATACCATTTCTGTTGTAGATCCATTTTATACACTGCCTTTTTTAATATGTGTAATTGGAGTTTTATTTTTTAAAAGAACTAATAATAGAAGAACCAAATGGTTAAAAACCGGAATTATTATAAGCAGTATATACTTAACATTTACAGTTGCCAATAAAATATATATCGACACTGTTTTTAAGACATCATTTGACAAAGCACAAATCTTTGTAAATCGTTTTTCTGCACAACCAACTATATTTAACAACATACTATGGTACGCTGTTGGAGAAACAGAAGATGCATACCATTTAGCTTTTTACTCTTTATTTGATAAAAAAAACACTACTGATAAAATTATTACAATTCCAAAAAGTGGTTCACGATTAGATACAAAGGATGTGAACTTACAAAAACTAATATGGTTTAGTAATGGTTATTACAGTATTTCTAAAAATACCAGCTCAAATACCTATAAATATACAGATTTACGATACCCGATGTTGGATACTGAAAATTTAGAAACTAGTGTTTTTAATTTTACACTAGTAAGAAAAAATAACACATGGGATATTCTACCATTCGCAGGAAATCCTCCAAAAAATGAAGATTTTGTAAAGTTTGTTTCTAGGTTTTGGGGTATTTAGTCTTTACTATAATTTATATAGTCTTTACTACAAAACTCCTACCTCAAATAAGCAACTTTCTATTATTTTATATGTTCTCTCAATATCGTTATCTAAACCAATAGAAAAGCGAATTAACCCACTATTTAATCCCATTTGTTGTTGCTCGTCTTCTGGTATTTCTGATGAAGTAGAACTACCTGGCGCAGAAAATAACGTTTTATAAAAGCCTAAACTAACAGCCAAATATCCAACATTTTTTTTCTGCATTAGTTCCATAAGTATGGTAGCTTTTTCTAGAGAACCCGCATCTATAGTTAGCATTCCACCGTAACCAAACTCGGCATTCATCATCTTATTAAAAATTTTGTGAGAAGGGTGAAAAGGCAAACCAGGATATACAGTTTTAACACCTTTTTCATGAAACTTTTCTGCCAAAAATGCTGCATTTTTACTGTGTTGCTTCATTCTTATATGTAAGGTGCGTAAATTTTTTAAAATAGATGATGCGCGCAAAGAGTCCATTGTAGCCCCCAACAACATACAAGCGCCATCATTTACACTTCTTAATTCATTAATAAACTCTTGAGTACCACAAATTACACCTCCAACAGTATCTGATGAACCATTAATAAATTTTGTTAAACTATGAATTACTACGTCTGCACCTAGTTTAGCTGGCGAAATAGAAAGCGGAGAAAAAGTATTGTCTACTACTAATTGTAGATTATATTTTTTTGCTAGTAAAGATAAGCCATTAATATCTGCCACTTCTAACAACGGATTACTAACAGTTTCGCAGTATAAAACTTTGGTATTTTGCGTAATTGCTGCCTCTACTAAGTCTAGCTTTGTAATGTCTACAAAACTAGTTTTTATACCCAACCTCGGGGTAAAGTTTTTAAGAAAAGCATACGTACCACCATAAATAGTTCGACTAGAAACAATGTGATCTCCTGCTCCCGCTAACTGAAGCAACACAGATGTAATTGCTCCCATACCCGAGGCAGAAACATTGGCTGCTTCTGTACCTTCCATAGTAGCTAATGCCGCTCCCAAATATAAATTACTTGGGGTGGTATGTCTGGCATATAAATGACAACCATCGGTGTTTCCTTCGAAAGTATCTACCATTGTTTTAGCAGACATAAAAGTATACGTAGAAGAATCTGAAATAGAAGGATTTACTCCTCCAAATTCACCAAAGTTTTGTACATCTTGAATAGCGTCGGCTGGGTTAAGTTTCATATAAATTATTTTTTTAATAATATCCAAAGAGACAAAAATTAAGAATAATAATCAATACATTTAAGCATATATAGTTTTATTTTCTTTATTTTTGATAAAATTTAGATTTTATATTTAATAAATTAAACATAAACACTTATTTATAGTTTTTTTTTAACCAATGAATTTAGACGCCACAGACAAAAAGCTCATTTCTTTATTACAAAAAGATAGCAAACAAACCACTAAACAACTTTCTCTTCAATTAAACCTTTCTGTAACAGCTGTATATGAAAGAATAAAAAAATTAGAAAATCTACATGTAATTGAAAAATATGTAGCAATTATTAACAGAAAAAAAATTGAAAAAGCATTCTTAGTTTTTTGTCATATCAAATTGGTACAACATTCAATAGAATACGTTACAACTTTTGAGCGAGAAATTTTAAAACTAAGAGAAGTCTCAGAATGTTTTCATGTAAGTGGAGAGTATGATTATATTTTAAAGATTTATGTTAAAGATATGGATGAGTACCGAAACTTTATGGTTTCTAAACTAACCGCTATTAAATATATTGGAAGCACACATAGTACCTTTGCCATTGAAGAAGTTAAAAATACGACCACCATAAGTTTGTAATAAAAAAACCCAAAACTTTCGTTTTGGGTTTTTATTAGTATTGTAATTTCTTATTTATTAACGTGAGAACCATCGCAATTACCGTCTTTGTCTGATGTTAATCCGCAACCACAAGGTCTTCCTTTTGTATAACTATTCATAAATTAAAAGTTTAAATTATGCTTTCGTTTTTACAGTAAAAGAAATTTCCATTAAGTCGTTAATAAACTTATCTTTCAGTGCAGCATCAATTTTCTTAGACTTGTAGGTAATTCCAAAATCTGTTCTATCTACACTAAAAGTATCACTTTTAAAAGTAGTAACATTTCCTTCAGTAGAAATAACTGCAGGAATGGTAATGCTTTTAGTTGTTTCTTTAAGAGTTAAATTTCCTGTAACGTGTAGTTTATCTCCTTTGTCTTCGACACTTGTAATTACAAATTTTGAAGTAGGAAAAGCTGCAACGTCAAAGAAATCTGGTGATGATAAATGTCCTTTTAAGTCTGCATTTCCTTTAGCATCTGCAGGAATATCTAACACAGTTATAGAGGTCATATCTATCTCAAAAGATCCGGCAGTTAATGTACCATTTTCTACTACTAAAGAACCTTCCTTTAAACTGATTACTCCGTTATGAGTTCCTGTTGGCTTTGAGCCTAACCATGTAATTTCTGATGCCGCAACATCTACATTGTTTTCAAAAGTATCTGCTACTTTAGCTTCAACTTTTACTTCTTCATTAACTTGAACTTTGTCCTTTTTGTTTTCTTTACAGGCTGTTAAAACTGTCGCAACAACTGCCAACGATAAAATTATTTTCTTCATTTTTTTAATTAGTTTAGATTTTGTGGAACATTTATTTATTTTCCATGGCAAATATACAATGTGTTTATTTACCCTGGAAACTATTTTTTACTTTTTAGCAAATAATTAACAACATGAGCTGCAGCTTGTAAGCCAAATGCAGCTGGCATATAGCTTATGGTGCCATAAAAAGATTTCTTAAAATTAGTACCATCTGTAATTTTTACACTCTCTGCAATTTGCACCTCATCAGAAAACACTGCTTTAACACCTTTGTCTACTTTGCGCTCCCTTAATCGTTTTCTTAGCAATCTTGCCATAGTACAATTTTTGGTTTTAGCGATGTCTTTTACTTTAATTTTGGTAGCATTTAATTTTCCGCCCGCCCCCATAGAAGAAATAATTTTTACTTTTTTTCTTCTTGCTGCAACAATTAAATTAACTTTTGGCGTAATACTATCTATGCAATCCATCACATAATCATACTCATTAGACACAATATCATAAGCCTTTTCTGGACTTAAAAACTCTTGTAAAACGGTAAGATTAATTTCTGAATTTATGTCTTTTAATCGAGCTGCAATCACACTTGTTTTAGATTGACCAATAGTAGAATCTAAAGCTGGTAACTGTCTGTTTTTATTAGTTTCATCAAAAACATCTCCATCTACAATAGTAATATTTTTTACACCTGCTCTTGCAATAAATTCTGCCGCAAAAGAACCCACGCCGCCCAAACCTACTATCAATATATTTGCATTTTGCAATTTATCTAACCCGCTTTTTGTTACCAATAATTCGGTTCTTTCTAACCAACTCATAGTGTAAATATTTTTGTAAAATTTTCTGTTAATATTTGCTGTAGTTCTGCCAAAGACATTTTTTTTAATGTTGCAGCAGTTCTATAAATTTCTTGTATTGATGTTGTCGAAGTATCTGTTTCTAATAAAAAAGCATCTAAAGGAACCTTCTTAAAAACCTCTTGAAGTTTTTTATTGTGGATAATTGAAGAACCAAATGACAAAAAAACACCATTTTTAAGCAAGCTTTGTGCTACTTGATTATTTTTATTAAATCCATGAATAATCCAAGGTTGGTGTACATTTAATTCTTTCTTAATTCTTATAATTTCTTGATAAGCCCTTACACAATGAATTATTAGAGGCTTTGTAACTTTTTCTGAGAGTAAAATTTGACGTTTAAATAATTGCTCTTGAAATAAAAAATCAGTTTTTATAGCTTTGTCTAAACCACACTCTCCAACGGCTAAACAATTTGGGTGCTGAACGGCAGTTTCTAAATTTGCAATATCTTCTAATACATTATCTTTTTTAATAAACCAAGGGTGCAAACCTACAGAAAAGTAATGTGTAGTGTGAAGTTTATTAGGATATGTATTAAAAATAGTAACTACCTTTTTATGAGAAACTAAATTATGTGAGTGCGCATCAAAAAAAAGCATGTTATTTACTCTTTGTTCTTAGAATCTATAACTATTGTTACTGGTCCGTTGTTGGTCAAACTAACTTTCATATCTGCACCAAACTCACCTTTCCCTACACTTTTACCAAGCTGATTTTCTAATGTTTTTATGAATTTTTTGTAAAGTGGAATAGCAATTGTTGGTTTTGCAGCTTTTATATAACTTGGTCTGTTACCTTTTTTTGTAGAAGCGTATAACGTAAACTGACTCACAACAATTATTTCACCATCTACTTCTAGCACAGAATTGTTCATAAGGCCATTTTGATCATCAAAAATACGAAGGTTAATAATTTTTCTTACCAAATAATCGATATCTTCCTGAGTGTCATCCTCTACAATACCTAATAAAACAAGAAATCCTGTTGCAATTTCAGCTACTCTTTCTTGATTGATAGTTACGTTTGCACTCGATACTCTTTGTAAAACAATTTTCATATTCTAGTAAAATTTACCTCCTACAACTATTTCTATTAAAGTTATGATTTAACCCTTATTCTTCTCCCCAAACATCTGTTCTAAAATGCTCCTTATCATCTTCTCCTTCTAAAATTTGTAAATAACTTTTATAACGAGACCAAGAAATTTTATCTTCTTCCAAGGCTTCTTTTACAGCACAATTCGGTTCTTTGGTATGAATGCAATTGTTAAATTTACAATTTTGTTTTAAGGCAAAAAACTCTGGAAAATAATCTCCAAGTTCAAATTTATCAATATCTACTACTCCAAATCCTTTTATACCAGGAGTATCTATAATTTTACCATTAAAACTAAGGTCGAACATTTCGGCAAAAGTAGTGGTGTGTTTTCCTTGATTGTGCTGGTCGGAAATTTCTTTTGTTTTTAAATCTAAAGTTGGCTCAATGGCATTTACCAAAGTTGATTTTCCTACACCAGAATGACCAACAAACATTGATGTTTTACCTACCATCATCTCTTTTACAGCAGCAACATTTGTATGTTGAGTAGCAGAAACTTCTAAACATGTGTATCCGATAGCTTCGTATATATCTTTCAAATACATTACCTCTGCTCGCTCTTCTATTGCATAAGAATCTATCTTATTAAATAACAATATGGTATGTATTCTGTAAGCTCTTGTAGAAACTAAAAAACGATCTATAAAAGTGGTAAAGGTTGGTGGATTGTTTATGGTAATTAATAAAAAAACTTGATCTATATTTGATGCAATTACGTGAGTTTGTTTAGAAAGATTAACAGATTTACGTACTATAAAATTGTCTCGATCTAAGATTGTTTTAATAACACCTATTTCTTCATCGCCCTTTTTTTCTATATCGAAAACTACGCTATCTCCAACGGCTATAGGATTTGTACTTTTAATACCTTTTATTCTGAATTTTCCTTTTATTCTACAGTTGTAAAACCGACCTTCATCTGTCTTTACCTTGTACCAACTTCCTGTAGATTTATATACGATTCCTACCATTATTGCAAAGATGCAGAAATTTTGTGAATATGAGAATATTGGGTTTATTCATTTTACTTTTTTAAATTTAATTTTTCTTGTACGAACAAAAAAAACCTATTTCGTTCTCACAAATATAGGGTTTCGTAACAATCTAAAAATAAGGTATACGCAATTGTTTGCGTTAAGGATTGAATGGCCTGTTTGAACTCTTACGCTTTTTGCGTAAAGTGAGTAATGAAAGCCTGACTTTTTTTTGATTTTTTTTTAAAATAAAGGAACGCCTTAATACTATGCATTAATTATTTTTTCTTGATGATTGATAGATTCTTGATGAATTGCTTTGAACATTTTTAATACAAATTCTTCACTTAATCCTTTGCTTTCACCCTCTAAAATCATATTTCCAAGAATCTCGTTCCAACGTTTAGATTGCAAAACTGCTACATTCTTCTCTTTTTTTAATGCTCCAATTTTATCTGCAATTCCCATACGTTTTCCCATCATTTCGATTAACTGACCATCTACAACATTTATTTGAGCTCTTAAATTTTCTAGAGAGTCTCTATAACTCGAATCTGTTTCAGTTTCTTTTCTAATTTTTAAATCTTGCATAATTTGCTTCAATTTTGAGGGTGTTACTTGCTGTGCAGCATCACTCCATGCGTTATCTGGGTCGAAATGAGTTTCTATCATTAATCCATCAAAATTTAAATCTAGGGCTGTTTGAGAAACATCAAAAATCATTTCTCTGTTCCCTGTAATATGAGAAGGGTCGCAAATTAATGGTAAATCTGGAAATTTATTTTGAAACTCGATTGCTAGCTGCCACTCCGGAATATTTCGATATTTCGATTTTTCATAAGTTGAAAATCCTCTATGAATGGCGCCTAAATTTTTTATGCCTGCAGTATATAATCTTTCTATTCCTCCTAACCACAAGGCTAAATCTGGATTTACCGGATTTTTAACCAATACTATTTTATCTGTACCCTGTAAAGCATCTGCAATTTCTTGCATTATAAAAGGGGAAACAGTAGATCTGGCACCAATCCAAAGTAAATCTACATCATTTTCTATAGCTAATTTACAATGTGCTGCATTGGCAACTTCTGTACAAGTTTTCATACCTGTTTGCTCTTTTACCTTTTTTAACCAGCCTAAACCTAGGGCACCAACACCCTCAAAATTTCCAGGTCTTGTTCTTGGTTTCCAAATTCCTGCTCTATAATAGTTTACATCAGAATCTTTTAATTCGTGTGCAATTTTTAAAACTTGCTCTTCAGTTTCTGCACTACAAGGCCCTGCTATTACTAGTGGATGATCTAATTTCATATCGTCCAACCATGTTCTTAATGCTGCTGTATTCTTCATCTTTCTACTGTTTTTGGCTTATTTAATTTATGCCGTTTAAAATTTGTTTTATATAGTTTGTATTCTCCATTTCCTTAAAAATTTCAGAGAAATTATCTTGTTGCATTAGCTCTTTAAAATGTTGCAAATTGCCAATATATTCTTCTAATGTTTCGATAACATTTTCTTTGTTTTGTTTAAAAATTGGTGTCCACATTGCAGGACTACTTTTTGCTAAACGAACGGTAGACTCAAAACCAGAACCTGCCATATCGAAAATATCGCGTTCATTTTTTTCTTTTTCTATAACTGTTTTTCCTAACATAAATGCACTTATGTGAGACAGGTGCGAAACATACGCAATATGTTTATCATGAGAAACGGCATCCATATAACGAATACGCATTCCAATAGCTCTAAAAAGGTCTAATGCTGTTTCTTGCAATTTAAAAGTTGTTTTTTCTACTTCGCAAATAATGTTTGTTTTTCCTTTATACAAGCCAGAAATGGCTGCTGTTGGCCCAGATTTTTCTGTACCTGCAATGGGGTGACAAGCCAAAAAATTGCGTCTTCTTTTATGATGTTCAACAGCTTTACAAATAGCCTCTTTTGTAGAACCTGCATCTACAACTAAGGTAGTATCGGAAATTTTATCTAAAATAGTGGGTAGCAATTTTACAGTAGCATCTACAGGAATTGATACAATAACCAAATCTGCATTTTCTAAATCGTTTAACGTTGCTTTTTTATCGATTAATTTTAATTCTAATGCTTTGTTTAAGGTCTCGTCTTTTCTACTAATGCCATGTAATACAGTATTTGGCAGATGTTTTTTTATATCAATAGCAAAACTGCCACCAATTAAACCAATTCCTATAAAAAATATATTTTTCATTGTATTTATTTTCAATGGATTAAAGCCCATTGTTTTGATATATTATTCTAATTTCTTTTTGTTCGCTTTTTTTTGAACTTCCTTTTTTTGAAGAGTAATACCAATGGCAACTCCTAAAGAAAGTCCCAAACTAATTCCTAAAGCTATATTTCCCAGAACTAATCCTATTGCACTTCCTAAGGCAACTCCTAAACTCATCCACAAACCTAACTTTTTCTTCACTTTTATATTTTTAAAATCAAATGCCAACTGAATTAAAATCTACCAATCGCTTCTTTAATCACTTCAGAGGTTACACACAATGAAAAACGGATATATCCTTCTCCTTGAGAGCCAAAAATAGTTCCTGGTGTGATAAAAATATTTTTCTCGTAAAGAATACTATCTGTAACTTCTTCAGATTTTTTCCCTTCAGGAATTTTTGCCCATACAAATAAACCTGTTGCGTTTTTATTGTACACAGCATCTAATTTATCTGCTAATTCCCATATTAGTTTTCTACGTTCTTGATAAATTTTATTCTGATTAAAAAACCAATCATCAGATAATTGTAAAGCTTCTATAGCACCTTTTTGAATACCATAAAACATACCAGAGTCCATGTTCGATTTTACTTTTAATATTTCGTTGATATATGTTGCATTTCCTAAAACCATACCAACTCGCCAACCAGCCATATTAAAGGTTTTACTTAATGAATTTAATTCTAAAGCAATATCTTTTGCGCCTTTAACTTGTAAGATACTTGTAGGTGTATCATTTAGAATAAAACTATAAGGATTATCATTAACTATTAAAATATGGTGCTTTTTACCAAAGGCTACCAACTTTTCGAATGTTTGTAAAGTTGCATTGGTTCCTGTTGGCATATGCGGATAATTTACCCACATAATTTTAACATTACTTAAGTCTTGTTTTTCTAATTCTTTAAAATTTGGTTGCCAATTAGTCGCATCACTCAAATTATAAAAAAGTGGTTCTGCTCCCACTAATTTTGTTACAGATGTATATGTTGGATATCCTGGATTTGGAATTAACACTTTATCGCCTTCATTTAAAAAAGCCATAGAAATGTGCATAATCCCCTCTTTACTTCCCATTAATGGCAACACTTCATTTTCTGGATTAATTTCTACAGAAAATTTATCTTTGTAAAAAGTAGCAATTGCATTTCTTAATTCAGGTAAGCCCTGATATGACTGATATTTATGTGCAGAACCATCATGTAAACTTCCTTTAATAGCCTCTAAAACTTTTGCTGGTGGTTGCAAATCTGGAGAGCCAATTCCCATATTGATAATTGGTTTTCCTGCTGCCATTAACTCTCTTACCTCTCTTAATTTTTTAGAGAAATAGTATTCTTGAACGGTGTCTAATCTTTTTGCAGGCTGTATCATCTTATTTTCTTCCGTTTTTATAAGTTCCTAATATTTTAAACTCTTCGGCCATTATTTGTATAACAGCAACTGCTTTCTCATATTCTTTGTAATCATCAAAAGTTACATCTACAAAAAAGGAATATTTCCAGGGCATTTCTATAACTGGCAAAGATTGAATTTTAGTTAAATTCATTTTACAATCGCTCAACACATTTAAAATAGCTGCCAAACTTCCTCTTTTATGATTCAATTGAAATTTTAAAGATGCTTTGTTTACCTCTTCGTTTATTACTGGTTTATCCGTTTGTACAATTACAAATCGTGTAGAATTGTCTTTAATCGTTTGAATTTCATCTTCAATAATTGTCAAATCGAAAATTTCAGCGGCTATTTTTGGAGCAATTGCAGCAATTCCTTTTAAGTTTTCTTTAGATATTCTCTTAGCAACCTCAGCAGTATCTACATCTTCTACTAATTTTATATGTGAATGATTTTTAAAAAACTCCTTACATTGTAATAATGCCATAGGATGCGACCAAACTTCTTTTATATCTTCAATCGTTTGATTCTCTAAACACATTAAATGATGATGAATATTTAAATATTCTTCTCCTATTATATGTAGGTTATTATTATCTATTAACGCATAATTAGGAATTATAGACCCTGCAATGGTATTTTCTAACGCCATTACTCCTAAATTGGCAGTTTTATCTAGTAAGCAATCCACCAACACATCGAAAGACATGCATTCTTTTAGTTGAATGTTGTTTCCATAAAAGTCGCGAGCAACTTTATGATGGTTTGAGCCTTCTGCTCCTTGGATGGCGATTGTTTTTTTCATTATTTGTGATAAAAAAATATCAAAAAAAAAGCCTCGAAGTAAATTCGAGACTTTATATATAATTTATGCTTCTTAACAACACGATACAAAGTCTCTCCTCTTACTAAAAAAGTAAAAGTAAAAATAGAAACGTGTCCAAGTGTTGTTTAACATTTTATGCTCTTTATTTGAGTGACAAATCTAAAGATTAATTTTAGATATACAAATAATATTGTGTTTTTTATAAAAGAATTGACAATTTGATAAAAAAACCGCAATTAAAACTAAAAATTCTATACTATACATCTAAACAAACGCTATTCTTTTAATAATAGTTCTATCTCGTCATCTAAATCAGATAGTTGTATATTATCATCTAAAACCGGATAACCATTATATCTAATTTTACTATTTTATAAATAAAGTTAATAATGTTTGTTAATTTAAAACTGTAATTAAAAAGAAAACTACAACATATATCTTGTAATAATAAAAATAATAGCCTGCAAACTAATTGTTTACAATTTACTAAAAGGTGTCAAATTAATTTTTTAGCTTACATTATAAGTATATTCGTAAAAAATAATAGTATATTTGCACCTTCAATAGAAAAGATCTGTTGAAACGCATAAAAATCATTTAAATAATATTGGCATGTACTTAACAAAAGAAGTAAAAGAAAGTATCTTCGAAAAACACGGTAAAGGAAAAAACGATACTGGTTCTTCAGAAGGTCAAATTGCGTTATTCACGCACAGAATTAACCATTTAACAGAACATTTAAAAAGAAATCGTAAAGACTTTAACACAGAGCGTTCATTAGTAATGATGGTTGGTAAGCGTAGAAGCTTATTAGATTATGTAAAGAAAAAAGATATTTTAAGATATCGTGCAATTATTAAAGAATTAGGAATTAGAAAATAATTCTTGCTATAAAGAGGTGCTTAAACGCGCCTCTTTTTTTTTGAAACAAACACTTTTAATCTATAAATATTATTTTTGCAGAAGCAAAAGTTTTCAATAAAATATCATCTGACTAACAAACAGATTTTAATAAAAAGCCAGAATTACCAACAATAATTCTGTATTTCCATTGCAACAACAAACAACAACACAACAACACAAAGTATTAAAAAATTAGAGTTAAAATTTTATGATTCCAAAAGTATTTAAAGAGGTAATAGACCTTGGAGATGGAAGAACCATCTCATTAGAAACCGGTAAATTAGCAAAACAAGCACACG
This sequence comes from Polaribacter tangerinus, assembly GCF_038024095.1. Lineage (NCBI taxonomy): Bacteria > Pseudomonadati > Bacteroidota > Flavobacteriia > Flavobacteriales > Flavobacteriaceae > Polaribacter > Polaribacter tangerinus. Next base: position 895,735 of record NZ_CP150668.1, read on the forward strand.
GTTCTGTTGTTGTTCAAATGGGTAAAGCAATGTTGTTGTGTACAGTAGTTTCTAACTACAAACAAAGTGATGTTGATTTTTTACCACTTACCGTAGATTACAGAGAAAAATTTGCTGCCGCAGGAAGGTATCCAGGAGGTTTCTTTAAAAGAGAAGCAAGACCAAGTGATGGCGAAGTGTTAACAATGCGTTTAGTAGATCGTGTTCTACGTCCGTTGTTTCCAAAAGATTACCATGCCGAAACACAAGTTATGATTCAGTTAATGTCTAATGATGATGATGTAATGCCAGATGCATTGGCAGGTTTAGCAGCTTCTGCAGCTATTCAATTATCAGATATTCCTTTCGAATGCCCAATTTCAGAGGCGCGTGTTGCAAGAGTTAATGGCGAATTTGTTATTAACCCAACAAGAGCTCAATTGGCAATGTCTGATATAGATATGATGATTGGTGCTTCTGCAGATTCTGTAATGATGGTAGAAGGTGAAATGGATGAAATTTCAGAAGAAGAAATGGCAGATGCCATTAAATTTGCTCACGATGCTATTAAAGTTCAATGTGCTGCTCAAATTCGTTTAGCAGAAGCATTTGGTAAAAAAGAAACAAGAGAATACGAAGCAGAGAGAGAAGATGAAGAACTAGCAACAAAAATTAACGATTTTTGTTATGATAAATGTTATGCAATTGCAAAAAAGGGAACTTCTAAAGCGGAACGATCTGCCGCCTTTGAAGAAGTTAAAGAAGCTTTAAAAGCAACTTTTACCGAAGATGAATTGGCAGATTTTGGAGATTTAATAGGTAAGTACTTTAACAAATCTCAAAAAGAAGCAGTAAGAGAATTAACCTTGGCAGAAGGCATTCGATTAGACGGTAGAAAAACAGATGAAATTAGACCTATTTGGTGTGAAGTAGACTATTTACCATCTGTGCATGGTTCATCAATTTTTACGCGTGGAGAAACACAAGCTTTAGCCACAGTAACATTAGGTACCTCCAGAGATGCCAATAAAATAGATATGCCATCTTACGAAGGAGAAGAAAACTTTTACTTACACTACAACTTCCCTCCTTTTTGTACAGGTGAGGCAAGACCTTTAAGAGGGACTTCTAGAAGAGAAGTTGGTCATGGTAATTTAGCACAACGTGGTTTAAAAGGAATGATACCTAGCGATTGCCCATACACTGTTAGAGTTGTTTCTGAAGTTTTAGAATCTAATGGTTCTTCTTCTATGGCAACAGTTTGTGCAGGTACAATGGCATTAATGGATGCTGGTGTAAAAATGACTAGACCTGTTTCAGGTATTGCCATGGGATTAATTTCTGATGGTGAACGTTACGCAGTTTTATCGGATATTTTAGGTGATGAAGATCACTTAGGAGATATGGACTTTAAAGTAACGGGAACATCTGAAGGAATTACAGCATGTCAAATGGATATTAAAGTTAAAGGTCTTTCTTATGAAATTTTAGTAAATGCTCTAAAACAAGCAAGAAATGGTCGTTTACATATTTTAGAAAAATTAACAGACACCATACCTACTCCTAATGCAGATGTAAAAGAACATGCACCGAAAATGGTAAATAGAAGGATTCCTAATGATATGATTGGAGCTTTTATTGGACCAGGTGGTAAACATATTCAAGAATTGCAAAAAGAAACAGGAACCACAATTGTAATTACCGAAGACGCTATAACTGAAGAAGGAATTATTGAAATTTTGGGAACAGATCCTGTAGGAATAGAGCAAGTTATTGCCAAAATAGAATCGATGTTATTTAAACCTGAAGTTGGAAGTGCTTATGAGGTTAAAGTGATTAAAATGTTAGATTTTGGAGCTGTAGTAGAGTATGTAGAAGCTCCAGGAAATGAAGTTTTATTACACGTATCTGAATTAGCATGGGAACGTACAGAAAACGTAACTGATGTTGTAAATATGGGAGACGTTTTTGATGTAAAATACTTTGGTATAGACCCAAGAACTCGTAAAGAAAAAGTTTCTAGAAAAGCCTTGCTACCTAAACCAGAAGGTTATGTTGCAAGACCTCCTAGAGATGACAAACGCTCTTCTGGTGGACGAGATAATCGCAATCGAGATAACAGGCGCGATGACAGAAAACCAAGACAACCTAGAAAAGAAGAATAACTCTTATATTAAAAATCGATAGCTTAATAGCTATCGATTTTTTATTTACATCATTAATAATCAACTATAAAAATAATTGAAAGCTTTTAATCAATTAAGGCACATAATTAATTTGCTTTTATTTTCTTTGTAGTTAGAATGAAAATACAAAACATCACTTACTTATCTATTGGAACAAATGAAGGAAATAAAGTTAAAAACCTTCAAAATACCATTCAACTTATTGAGCAACAAATTGGTAATGTTTTAAAAATATCAGCCATTTACAAAACACCCTCTTGGGGTTTTAATGGAAATGACTTTTACAACATTTGTATAAAGGTTGGTACATCAAAAACAGTAGAAAACCTGCTAAAAATCATTTTGAATATAGAACAGCAAATTGGCAGAGAAAGAACAAATAGTTCGGAATATCAAAATAGAAAAATCGATATTGATATTTTACTATTTAATAACGACATCATTTTATCTGAAAAACTAATAGTACCTCACCCAAAAATGTTAGACAGGTTATTTGTACTAAAACCACTAGAAGAAATAGCAAAAAATGTAATTCATCCTGCAAATAACAAAACAATTCGAGAATGTTTAGCCGCCACAACAGATAGCTCTAAAATTACCTTGATAAAAGATACCTTAAAAACAACAATTCCCTTTACAGAAAAATATAATTACATAGCTATAGAAGGAAACATAGGTGCCGGAAAAACATCATTAGCAAAATTATTGTCTGAAGAATACAATGCAAAAAAAGTTTTTGAACGTTTTGCAGACAATCCTTTCTTGCCTAAATTTTATAAAAATAAAGAGCGTTATGCATTTCCATTAGAGATGAGTTTTTTAGCCGACAGATATCAACAATTAAGCGATGATTTGGCACAGTTTGACTTATTTAAGAGTTTCATTATATCAGATTATTATATTTTTAAATCTTTAATTTTTGCTCAAATAAATTTAACAAAGGAAGAGTATCATTTATACCGTAAAATGTTCGATATAATGTATAAAGAAATTACAAAACCCGACTTATATATTTATTTGCATCAAAACACAGATAGGTTATTAGAAAACATTAAAAAAAGAGGGCGCTCTTATGAGCAAAACATAAATGCAGACTATTTAATAAAAATTAACAAAGGCTACGAAACATTTATAAAAACTCAAGAAAATTTAAATTTCTTAATCATAGACGTTTCCGATAAAGACTTTGTTAAGAATAAATTAGACTACATTTATATCAAAGACAAACTAAATAATTATTAAAAAAAAACTGTATTTTTGCAATAAAAATAGAGTCCCTATAGTATTAACAAACGTTTAATTAGATTCAATGAAAAGATTATTTTTACTTACAATTTTATGTTGTTTTTCAGCAACAGTATTTTTTGCTCAGTTTACTACTGATGAAATTACTTATGGAAACAGATTAGATTTAAAAAACACAAATACCTGGGCTATTGGTGGTGGTTTTAGCAACTTTATAATGCATGGTGATTTACGTTCTCTAGGCACTGCTGATGATAAAAACTATTATAACTTTGGTGGATATTTGTATGTAAACAAAATGTTTAACCCACTTTTAGGTTTAGAAATGAAATTTTCTTAAAGTGATATTTCTGGTGGTGCACAAAACTTTTCTAACACTTCTAGTTATTTTGTAGTGTATGGAGACGATGTCTTAAACAACAATAATTTAAATTTTGAAGGAAATTCGTACGGTGCAGAAATGAACGTAATCTTAAGTTTTTCAAACTTGTACGCTACTAGAAGTTCTAAATGGAACTCTGCAGGATATTTTGGTATTGGTTTTCACCAATACAACTCTGTGTTATACGAAAGATTAACAGATGGCACTAACAAACAAATTGTAGATTTTGGTAACAACCCTTCTCGATCTGGTAACAATGCTGCAAGTTCTATATATCTTTCTGCTCAGTTAGGTATAAAAAGAAAGTTAAGCAAGCGATTAGATTTAGAATTCAGAACAGGTATGTACTTTAACTATGACGACCATTTAGATGCAACTATCTCTAACAGACAAGACTGGGAAACTTTCTTTGTAAGTAGTATTGGTTTATCATATAAATTAGGGAAACAAAAAATATTTACCCTTTGGAGTGGAGATAATGATGCTAGAAGAGCTAGTAATTTCAAAATTATTGATACCGATAAAGATGGTGTAATGGATCAATTAGATATTGAACCTAACACACCAAAAGGAGTAATGGTTTATGGTAATGGTAAAGCTATTGATTCTGATGAAGATGGTTTACCAGACTACAAAGATAAATGTCCTTTAGAATTCGGAGAAATGTCTAATAACGGTTGTCCAATAGATAAAGATACGGATGGAGATGGAGTAATGGATCGTAAAGATTTATGTCCTGAAACACCTGGTATTGCTCTTAACAAAGGATGCCCTAAACAAGAGGTTTCAAGCACAACTATTAACCAACAAATTGGTATTTTAGCTTCTAGTATTTACTTTGAAACAAATAGTTCTAAAATACAATCGATATCTTATGTAACGATAGATAAAATTATTTCGTTAATTAAAAAAGTAGATATTAACTTCGTAATTGAAGGGCATACAGACAATAGAAACAGCGATAAATACAACTTATTTTTATCTCAAAAAAGAGCTGATGCTGTTAAAAATTATATGGTATCTAAAGGAGTTAGTGAAGACAGACTTAAGTCTATAGGTTTTGGTGAGTCTAGACCTAAATTCTCTAACTATAATGCCGGTGGAAGACAACTGAACAGAAGAGTTGAAATAAAGCCAGAGTAATTAAAACCTTATAACTTATTATTACATATAAAAGAGCTTATTTAAATAAGCTCTTTTTTTTATGCAGTAAATTATCTTTAACCAAAAAAAAAGCATAGAACGGATATCTTTAAAAACAAAACTTGTAATTAAAATTATAAAAATGTACAATAAATTTTAGATGGAAATTCTTCGATTAACTGTAAGAAAAATAATTATAATCAATAGATTGTTATAACAACAAATAATTAACTACGAATTAAAATCAACATAGCAATTATTTACAGCAATATCACTATTAGAATAATATAGTAGTAACCCCAAAATATCACTCTTTGCTAATATAAAAGTAGTAATCTACCTAAGTAATTTAGAGACAAAAAAAAAGGTCTTAAATATTTTAAGACCTTTTTATAAAATTAGGGATGAATGAATTAAGATTAAGTATTCTTATTATTTTTATAAATACCGAATAAAACTCCTGTAATTGCTAATATACCTGAAATACCATCAATTGGTAAACCCGGAGGGCCAGGAGGGCCCATTGGAGGAGGTGTAGGGGTTTGTCCGTTACCTACAGATGAAATTAATACTATTAAAAATAATAGCGGTACAAATTGCTTTTTCAAAATGATAAAATATTAATTCAATTATTTAGTTTACAAAAAAAAGGAATATTAAAAAAAAGAAAATAACTTTTCGTTGAAATGCAACTTTTAGTGGTTGTAAAATACAATTTATACGTTATACTAAAAGCTATATTGGTTAGTTTAAATATTGTTTAATAGCTAGCCTGTGTTCAGGAATACTCTTGTCGTAATTTTTCACTAAAAGTTCAATTATTTCAGGTTTCATTTTACCAATAAAATTTTTAGAAACATATTTCGCGACGTATAAATTGTAAACCTCATTCTTGCGTTCAAAAATTAAAAAGTGAGTATCGTTAAGTTCGGAATAAGAAATTTCATTTGAAGAAAACTGCCCTGAAGTATCCCTCAAAAAATCAGAAAACTCATAGTACTTTAAAATATTTTCCATAAGCTATATTAATTCAGCAGATAAACCTAACTGAAGTAACTTAGAACATCTTGGTTCTAAATCTTTAAACTCTCCTGATTTAACGGCACATTTTCCTTTGTAATGAACTAAAGTAGCACATTGCTCAGCTTGCTCTAAAGTATGATCGCAGACCTGAATTAAAGATTCAATTACATGATCGAAAGTGTTCACATCATCATTATGTAAAATAATTTCATGCTGAAAAACCTCTTGTTCCTTTACGGAAACATCTTCTTGTATTTTTTCTTTTGTACTCATAGTCACAAATTTACAACTTATTGTATTTTAAAGCAACCCAATTATTACGTTCTAAAAAATTTTCTAATTTCAAACCAAATTTAGAAACCTCTTTATCTATTACTTCAATGTCCTCTTTGTAAAATCCACTTAACAATAAGACTCCATTTTCTTTTAAAGAGTTGTTATAAACACTCATATCATCCAACAAAATATTTCTATTGATATTTGCTATAATAACATCATATTCCTTTTCTTTTAAAAGTGATGAATCTCCTTCAAAAACATGAATATTACTACAATTATTACTAGCAACATTCTCTATAGAGTTCTCGTAACACCAATTATCTATATCAATAGCATCTATTGGGTTAGCCCCTTTCATTTCTGCAAAAATTGCTAAAATACCAGTTCCACAACCCATGTCTAATACTTTTTTTTCTTTTAAATTTACTTTCAAGAGATGCTGAACCATCATATATGTTGTTTCGTGATGCCCAGTTCCAAAACTCATTTTAGGCTCAATGACTATATCATACTTTAAATTCGGGTTTTCATGAAAAGGTGCACGAATACTTACTAAACTATCAACTTGTATAGGTGTAAAATTTTTCTCCCATTCTGCATTCCAATTTGTTTGAGCAACTTCATTAAAATTAAAATCAATGGAAAACTCATCTGATTGTAGACAGTAAATATCTTCTAAAATAAGATTATTCCAATCCTTTTTTTGAATGTAAGCTGTTATCCCTTTTTCAGTTTCTACAAAACTCTCAAATCCTACACTTCCCAACTCTGCGATTAAAATTTCAGTAGCTGGTTCCTTTGGTAAAACTGTAAAATTGTATTCAATATATATATTATCCATAAATTGTTTTTCAAAAAAAATGCATCAAGATGAAACATCTTGATGCAAATTTATTGGTTTTCTTTTTAAAATCAGCTATTAGATCGCTTTAATAATAGCTATAAAATCTGAAGCATTTAAAGCTGCACCACCAATTAAACCACCATCTACATCTGGTTTAGAAAAAATTTCCTCTGCATTTGTTGGTTTAACACTTCCTCCATATAATATCGATACATCATCTGCCACATCTGCTGTATATTTATTGGCAATTAATCCTCTTATAAAAGCATGCATTTCCTGTGCTTGTTCGGCTGTTGCTGTTTCTCCTGTTCCAATAGCCCAAACAGGTTCATAGGCAAGTATAATACTTTTCCAATCTGATGATTTTAAATGAAATAATGCATTTTTTAATTGTGCTTCCACTACAGAAAAATGATTATTAGATTTTCTGTCTTCTAAAAGTTCTCCAAAACAAAAAATAGTTTCCATTTGATGTTCAAGTACCGCAGAAACCTTTTCTGCAAGTGCTGTATCAGTTTCATTAAAATAAGTTCTTCTTTCTGAGTGACCTAAAATTACAGTATTAATACCTATAGATTGTAGCATATCTGCAGAAACTTCACCCGTAAAAGCACCATTTTTAGCCTGATGCATATTTTGTGCAGCTACCTCGATTTTAGATTTCTTGGCAGACTTTAAAGAAGCTGATAAATTTACAAATGTTGGGGCTACTATTACTCGTGTATTTTTTAATTTACTGAGTTTTAATCCTTTTTTTAAAGCTTTTACTAACTTTTTACTTTCTTCTTTTGTGTTGTTTAGTTTCCAGTTTCCTGCTACAATCTTGGTTCTCATATTTATATTTTAAAGCAACAATTTGCCAATTAATTCAGATGTAAATTTAAGGAATGGAAAATAATTAAACGGTTCGAAACTAAATTAGTTACTAAAACGATTTATTGATTTGCGTTTAAAACTTTTTCTATATCTATATCTGCAGCATTGGTAGCTTTAAATAATGAAATTTGTCCTATTTCATCTACCACCATATATCTAGGTATCCAATTTAAATTTATGAAATCTACAAAGTCACCATTTTTCATTCCTTTTGGTAAATTGTAGTGACTTCCTGAAATTTGAAATCTACGAATTCCTTGTTTCCATGCTACTTTATTTTTATCAACAGACAAAAATAAAAAGACAACATCTGGATATTTTTTTTGTAAAATTTTTACATATTTTAAGCCCTTAACACAATCGCCACACCAAGATGCCCATACATCAATAAACACTTTTTTCCCTTTATGCTTTTCTAACATTTTTTCTATAGTTAGCTGATTATTATGCTCTGAATACACAATATCATTAAGCGCCTTATCGGAAAACAAAGTTGGTTGTTCGAAACTGCAACTACTCATAAGAATAAACACTATTATTGTTAATTTTTTCATGGGATGTAATTCTGTTAATTTGTATTTTTGTCATCTTTAAAAGGCATATCTTACAAAAAACCTTGAAAATAAGTATTTTTGCCTAACTCATTAAAAATTATGACTACACAAGAATTAATAGCTCAAATAAAAAAGAAAAAATCTTTTTTATGTATTGGATTAGATGTGGATTTAAATAAAATTCCAAAACACTTGCTAGCTTATGAAGATCCTATTTTTGAATTTAATAAAGCTATTATAGATGCCACTCATCATTTATGTGTAGCATACAAACCAAATACTGCATTTTATGAGGCATACGGTTTAAAAGGTTGGCAGTCTCTAAGCAAAACAATTTCATATTTAAATAACAAATATCCAGAAATTTTTACAATTGCAGACGCAAAACGTGGAGATATTGGTAACACCTCTTCTATGTATGCACAAGCGTTTTTTAAAGACTTAGCGTTTGATTCTGTTACTGTGGCTCCGTATATGGGAAAAGATTCTGTAGAACCGTTTTTAGCATTTCCAAATAAACACACAATTATGCTAGCTTTAACTTCTAATGAAGGGGCGTTTGATTTTCAAACCAAAAAAGTAAAAGAAAAAGAACTCTATAAAGTTGTTCTAGAAACTTCTAAAGACTGGGAAAATTCAGAAAATTTAATGTATGTAGTTGGTGCTACTAAGTCATCATATTTTAAAGAAATACGAAAAATAGTACCAAACTCCTTTTTATTGGTTCCAGGAGTTGGTGCACAAGGCGGTAGTCTTAAAGAAGTTTGCAAATATGGAATTACCAACAATATTGGTTTATTAATTAACTCTTCTAGAGGAATTATTTACGCTTCTAGTAACACCAATTTTGCCTCTGATGCGGCTGATAAAGCGAGAGAATTACAACTCGAAATGGAAAAATATATCATATAAAAAAAGCCATAGTTATTAACTATGGCTTTTGGTATTGCTTCTTAACAAAATCTAATTAGAATTTGTAAGTATTAATTTTGATCTGCTTCTGTTAAGTTCGGATTTGCATTAATTTCTGCTTGAGGAATTTTCCAAATCCACGCATTATTTACCGATGGCTTGTCTTGCTTAAATCCGTCTTGATATAAAACTTCAGAAGCACCAGAATTTGTTAAATCGATTCCTTCGTCCCATCGAATATGATCTAACCAACTGAAGCCTTCTCCATATAGCTCAACTCTTCTTTGAAACTTAATGTGTTCCATTAGTTTCTCTTTCGTATCAAAATCGGTAACATCATAAGCAGTATCTCTTGCCTCTCCTAAAGGTTTAAGAGCTGCTTGTGCGCCTTGCACATCTTCTAACATAGCTCTTGCCTCTGCCTCTATCAAATACATTTCAGAAGAACGCATGTAAATAACATCATCCGGATCTATGGTTCCTGGATTTTTTTGTCTGAATTTCACATGCATATATGGGTGCTGGTTATGCCTTGAGGTAATTCCCCATGCAGCCTCATTATCTCTTCTTGCTTGGTCAAAAGAAGCTTTATCATTGTAATTTGGATCTGTTTGATAACTTCCGCCTTCTCCATTTGCTGCTGCACCGTTAGTATTAGGAGCCTTTTCTAAAAATAAATCAGCTCTATAATCTGATTCCGGTATCATGTGATATACTTCCTTATTAATAATTTTTGGGTTTCCTCTATTCTGACTTCCTTGGAAAGTTGGAGAAATATAGTAAAAGTAAGAACGGAAAAATGTAGTTTCAGTTTGTATAACTCTACCACCCCAAATTACTTCAGATAAATCTGTAGTGTTAAAACCAGACTTCCATCCAGCCTCATCTAACAACGGATAACCTTGTCTAGCTTTGGACGCAGCATCTGCTGCTGCTAACCAATTTCCTTCAGATAACGCTATTCTAGCCTTAATACCATAAGCTGTATTTAAATCTAATTGAGACTTGTCTACTCTAGCAGAAGCTTTCTTAAAAAACTCTATAGAAGTTGCAATATCCTCGTTAATTTGATCATAAATTACCTGTACCGTAGATCTTGGCTCACTTGTATATGGTGCCTCAGTTTTAAATAATAATGGTACACCAGGGTCTGTAGAAGGGTTACCTATTAAATATCCTTTTGCATAGGTAGTTACTAAAGAATGGTAAGCCCATGCTCTGTATGCGTATGCTTGTCCAAGAATATTGTTCATATTCGCGTCTATGGTTAAACCATCATCTTTTACTTTATTTATAATTGCATTGGTACTTGCAATAAAGTGGTAACGTTGATACCATAGTTGCTCTACTGTAGATGTTGTTTCTAATGTATGCGTATTCCATTGAAGTTCAGATCTCATCCAACCATTAGACCTAGCTGTATGAATTAAATCTCCACACATTACATCAAACATGGGAACCCAATATTGCATTCCTGCTCTACTGTTAGAGCCTCCGGGAATTATTCCTTGCTGTGCGTACATTAATCGGTGAAGTCCATTTAAAACCAAAGCCATATTTTCGGGAGTTGATAAAGCATCTCCAGCAGATATTGCATCTGTAGGTTTAGTTTCTAAATAATCTTCGCTACATGATGTTATTGCGACACTTAGTACCATCAATAACAATACACTTATTTTTTTTAACATGATTATTATATTTTATTGTTAATTATTTTGCTATTAAAAAGATACATTTAAACCAAAAGTTATAATTCTAGAAGGATTAAAATCGTTTCCTGCAGTTGTACCAGATAGGTTATACTGAGGGTTTAAACCTGTTCTTCTACTTTTTAAGAATAAGTTTTCTCCTGATACATATACTTTTAAGCTATTTACTCCAAAATTATCTGTTACATCTTTATTAAAAGTATATCCAATATTCGCATTCTTAAGTGCTAAAAATGAAGCATCTGTTAAAAATCTTGAAGATTGTCCTACAACTTGATCTGTGTTTCCAACCTCTAACCTAGGAACGTCTGTAATGTCTCCAGGCTTTTTCCAAGAATTTAATGCATCTGGGTGATAAGAGTTACCAAAGTTACCCGTATGCATCATAGCAGAATATCCACCATCTAAAAAGTTTCCTCCAATACCGTATGTAAACAGTAAGTCTAGCGAAAATCCTTTGTAGCTAAAATTATTTGAAACTGAACCTAAAACATCTGGAATTGAGGTTTGGTCTGCATAAGCTCTCCCTGCATCTTGCCAATCGTTGGTAGTTTCATGAACTCCGTTTGCGTCTAATACCGGAACTCTGTTACCATCTGCATCATCTTCATATTTGTAATACAATGCATCCCCATTTGCTGGATCCACTCCTGCAGATTGAAAAATAAAGAAATCATATCTAGATCTTCCTTCTTCCCATCTTTTAGAGCCGTTGATAAATGGATCTGGTAATGATGTAATTTCATTCTTAAAAGTAGAGGCTTGTAAAGTTAAGTCCCATTTAAAGCCATTTTTATTTACTAAGTGACCTGTTAAACCAACTTCAAAACCAGAATTATACATATCTGCTATGTTAAATGGTGCAGTATTTATTCCGTTAGATAAAGGAATTGGTAAATTGTATAATAAGTCTGTTGAGTTTTTCTTGTAATATTCTACAGAACCCTCTAAGAAATTGTTAAACAACCCGAATTCTAAAGCAACATCCCAGCTACCTACAGTTTCCCAAGTTAACTTGTTGTTACCTGGATCTGTAAATACCAATCCAGGGGCACCTGCATTTGAAGTAATAGAATATAAGGCTTGAGAAATAAAGAATCCTAAATTATCATTTCCTACTTGACCATAAGAAGCTCTTAATTTAAGACGGTCTATAAATGATACATTTTCCATAAATTTCTCTTGATCTATTCTCCAAGAACCACCTACCGAGTAAAAATTACCCCATCTTGCTTGTTTGCTAAAAGAAGATGAACCATCTCTTCTTGCAGATGCACTGATGTAATATTTGTTATCGAAATTATAGTTTAATCTTGCAAAATATCCTTCAACTCTTTTTAGAGTACTAGAACCACTTAACCTAACTGGTATAGAAAAATTATCAAATTCATAAATACCTGTAGCTGTTTCTGTTGTAGCTAAACCTCCGTTACTAGAGTATGCTCTGTCATAATTTTCATGACCTAAAGTAACATCAAAATTATGTACATCATTAAAAGATTTTTTGTATGTCAAAATTTGAGAGAAATTCTGAACATCTCTTCTAAACCTTGTTTCTCCATATCTTGCTGTTGGTTGTCCATCACCTACAATAGGATTTTCATAACTTTTATTTATTCCTTCGTTGATATCTCTACCATAGTTTAATCTTAAATCTAAACCATCTAATATTTTGAAATTAGCATAATATCTAAAACCATAAGTATTATTTCTGTTTAACTCATCGTTTAAAACTGCTTCTGCTAATGCATGACGACCAGGATTGTATGGTCTAGAACCAATGTTTAAAGAAGTATCTCCTTCACCAACATCATAAATTGGATTACCAGCAGCATCTAGTATTAAATTACCATTTAAGTCATTTAAGTATACAGGATAAATAGAACCAATGCTTTTTGCAAAACCGAATGGGTTTGCAATACTTCCTCCTCTAGAAGGTGGTCCTTTAGATTCTGAAACAGAAATATTTGCGCTTCCTCCTAAAGAAAGCCACTTATTTACATCAAAATCTGCATTTAAACGTGTTGTAATACGATCGAATTTTGAAGTAATCACATATCCTTGCTCATCTAGATAAGATGTTGAGAAAAACACTTTATGATTATCACCTCCAGTAGCAACATTAACAGAATGATTCACTCTTGTACCAACTTGGTCTAATACATCGTACCAATCTAAACTTTTATATATTACTTGTGCATTCGGGTTTAATTTACCATCGGTACCAACTATTTGGTCATTTGGTACATTAAAAGGGTTGTATCCTAATCTGTTGTAAATTTCTGCAGAAGCTCTTGTTGCAGCATTTGAACCGCTTAAGGAATTTTTATAAGCCTCCCACATTAACTCGTAATACTGACCAGGAGTAACATAATCATACTCAGGAATACCTCTAGTTACTAAACCATACTGAGTAGACACACTTACTTGTGTTCTTCCTTTAGTACCAGATTTAGTGGTAATTAAAACAACACCATTTGCAGCACGAGCTCCATAAAGTGCTGTTGATGCAGCATCCTTTAAAATTGTCATAGATTCAATATCATCTTGATTGATCGTATTTAAAGAACCTTCAAACTGAATTCCGTCGACTATATATAAAGGTGTAGCAGAACCATTAAGTGTTCCAACACCTCTAATAATAATACCTGGAGATGAACCTGGCTGACCAGAAGCAGCCGTAATTTGAACTCCTGTAGCTTTTCCTTCTATTGCTGCAATTGGAGAAGTTACATTTCTTAACGCTAAGTCTTTCGAGCCTACAACATCTGCAGAACCTGTAAATGCCTCTTTGGTTGTAGTTCCGTATGCTACAACAACAACCTCATCTAGCACGCTACTATCTTCACTTAAAGTAACATTTATAATAGTAGAGTTTCCTACTGTTTTTTGAACAGTTTTATACCCTAAATATCTAAACACCAAAACTGCACCTTTCTTTGCGCTAATTTTGTAGTTTCCATCAAAATCTGTCTCTGTACCAGTTGATGTTCCTTTAACTAATACACTTACACCCGGAAGTGAACCCGAAACATCCGACACTTTTCCACTTATTGAAATTTGCTGTGCACTTAGTGAAGTAAAACTTCCAGTAAACAGAAATAACAACAATAAACTCTTGTAAATTTGTTTCATAAAATATTTTTTGTTGAATTAATTTGAATTGCTAAACTAAAAATTTTGTTAAAAACAAGTTTAAAATACGTGTATTTAACATTTTTTTTAACACTTAATTAACCTAATAATAATGTTTTTGAAACATCAAATTACAAAAAAATGAAAGTTGATATCACACAATTTTTTTGTGACATGAAAAGTTAAACAGTTCGGAGTTTAAGTGACAAATTCTCTATCGAGATATTTAACTTTATCTAATTTCGACATAATTTTCATTGCCTTGTATGCAGCAAAATCACTTTTAGACTCATCTTCGAAACGATACTCTTTCGATTTTTCAATAAGCCTAGTATGTCGTTCCTCTAAATGTTTTCTGTAGGTTTGTAGTTGGGAAATTTTTGACATTTTTAGTTTATTTTCCTTAAATATAAAAAATATTTTACAGCTAGGTAAACTAAAAATTTATTTATTGTCTTGTAATGCAAAAACTTGCCTTAATAAGGTAGTGTTTCTCAATCCAGATTTTTCTCGTATACCCTTTTCTTCAAGTTCAATCATTGTAAAAACTCCTTCTAGAGCTTCTTTAGTAACGTATGTTGTTAAATTAGGACTTACTTTTGTTACAAAAGGAATTGTATTGTACTTGTTTACTAATTTTTTCCAAATTTTATCTGCCCCAACCTTAGAAAAAGAATTGGTAATAACAGGTTCGAAACTTGTGTATAAATCGCTACTAGTTTTAGATTTTAAATAATTTGTGGCTGCATTGTTTTCTCCTAACAAAATATTTTTAGCATCTTCGAAAGACATTTCTTTTACAGCATTTACAAAAATTGGTGTCGCTGTTTTTACAGCATCCTCTGCTGCTCTATTTAAAACTTTTAACCCTTCATCTGCTAGTTTAGAAAGGCCAATTTTACGCAATCCTTTATCTACTGCCTGAAGTTCAGGGGGCAGTGCAATTTTTACTAGTTGATTTTTATAAAAACCATCTTTTGCTGTTAATTTAGAAACCTGATTTTTAATTCCGTTGTCTAAAGCCTGTTTTAAACCTTTACCTATTTGTTCTTGACTTAAGCCACCTCCAGACGGTAAACTATTAACTGCCTTTTGCAACTCGGCGCATCCAACTAATTGAATTGCCATTATAAAAATTAAAAATCTTTTAACCATTTTAACTGTATTTACTTTTCTATGTAAGAACCTCAATTTTTGTAAAAGTCACAATTTACTTCAAAAATGAATCTGTATTTTTATCATATCCATACGGACAATGTTTACAACCACTTTTACAACAAAAACCTCTTTTTAAATGAAATTGCTTTGTAAAAACTCTGTAACCTTGTTCGTTAAAATAGAAATCTCCATCCTCTAAAGGAATTCGCTTATTGTACATACAACAAAAATAGTATTTTAATGGAATAAAAAAAGCGTTTATAAAAACGCTTTTTTTTTGAGGTCTACTTTTTAGTTCCAGGTGGAAAACGTGCAATAATTTCTGCCACAAATTCATTAATCGTTTCTTCCTTTTTTTCTCTATTCTGAATACGAAGTGCTCCGGTACCTACTCCTTGCCAAACCAATTCCTTTTTATTTTTATCTATAAAATCAATAAAGAGAGTGCCCTCTGTAAACTGAGATACATTAACGTTTGTATTCATACCGCCAAACATCCAAGGATTCCAACCCCAGCCAAAACCCCAACCCCAGCCCCAGCCGTTGTTAAAATTTTGCTGATTTACATTAACTCTTTCGCGTGACTTAGTAAAAATACTAACCAACATATCGGGTGTTTCGGACTTAACAAACCCTTTTGCTAACAGAGCTTTTTCAATGGCTCTTAGTATTCTTTTCTTATCTAAGTCTGAAATATTAGATTTATCTATTCCTGTTTTGTAAAAAGCAAAAGTTTTATATTCATTAAAATCAATATTTGCGTCATAATCAACAACAACATTTACAGATTTGCAAGAAGCAAAAACTACCACAAGAACGAGTGTTAAAAGTTTTAAATATTTCATAATTAGAAAATTAATGTTAATATACATAAATATTATCAATAATTATGCCAATGCGTTGTTGTTTCGTACATCACTGATAAAAAAATCATCTTATAAAACGTTAAAGAATTCCGTTATTTTTTAAGATTTCCGTAAATTGCAGGTCTAAATTATAACATTTATTACGAATGGAACAAATACAAGTTTACAAACCTGTTAATAAAGTAAGAATTGTAACAGCTGCTGCACTTTTTGATGGTCATGATGCTGCAATAAACATAATGCGAAGAATTATACAATCTACTGGCGTAGAAGTAATTCACCTTGGCCATGACAGATCTGTAGAGGAGGTTGTAAATTGTGCTATTCAAGAAGATGTGAATGCAATTGCTATTACTTCTTACCAAGGTGGTCATAATGAGTATTTTAAATATATGTTCGATTTATTAAAAGAAAGAAATGCCGGACATATTAAAATTTTTGGTGGTGGTGGTGGTGTCATTCTTCCTGAAGAAATTAAAGAATTGATGGATTATGGAATTACTCGAATCTATTCTCCGGATGACGGTCGTGAGCTAGGGTTACAAGGAATGATAAACGACTTAGTAGAAAAATCTGACTTTCCTCTTGGCAATGAACTACATGTAACACTAAAAGACTTAGAAAATAAAAAGATAGAAAGTATTGCCAGAGTAATATCATCTGCTGAAAATTTTCCTGACACGGCTAAAGAAACATTACGTGCCATTCATCAAAAAAATAAAAATTCAACAACACCTGTTTTAGGAATTACAGGAACTGGTGGTGCGGGAAAATCATCATTGGTAGATGAACTTGTAAGAAGGTTTTTGATTGATTTTCCTAAAAAAACAATTGGATTAATTTCTGTAGATCCTTCAAAAAGAAAAACTGGTGGTGCACTTTTAGGCGATAGAATTCGAATGAATGCTATAAATAATGAGCGTGTTTATATGCGTTCTTTAGCTACAAGACAGTCTAACTTAGCACTTTCTAAATACGTAAATGAAGCCGTAGAAGTACTAAAAGCTGCTGCTTTCGATTTAATTATTCTTGAAACTTCTGGTATTGGGCAATCTGACACCGAAATTATAGAACATTCTGATGCATCTTTATATGTAATGACACCAGAATTTGGTGCGGCTACACAGCTAGAAAAAATAGATATGCTAGATTTTGCAGATTTAGTGGCCATTAATAAATTCGACAAAAGAGGCGCTTTAGATGCTGTTAGAGATGTAAAAAAACAGTATATGCGTAATAATAACCTATGGCATATTCACGTAGATGATTTACCTGTTTATGGTACCATTGCTTCTCAATTTAATGATCCAGGCATGAACACTTTGTACAAAAGGGTGCTAGATAAATTAGTGGAAAAAACAGGTGCCGATTTAAAATCTGACATGAAAATAACTAAAGAAATGTCAGAAAAAATATTTGTTATTCCACCTGCAAGAGTAAGATACCTCTCTGAAATTGCCGAAAATAACAGAGCATATGATGCCGATGTAAAAAAACAGTACCAAGTTGCTCAGAAGTTATACGGAATATATAAAACAATAGAATCCATCACCAATAATACTCCTACAATAACAAAAAAAGGATTAAATGAAGATGATATTTTAAAAACAACCACTGTTGACGAAAAAGAGTTTGTAAAACTTTTACTGACACAATTCGAAAAAGTTAAATTAAATTTTAACCCTTTAAATTGGGAAATCATTTTAAACTGGCAAAAAAAGGTTCAAAAATACAAAGACCCAATTTACAGTTTTAAAGTGAGAGATAAAGAAATAAAGATAGCTACTCATAGCGAGTCATTATCTCATTCTCAAATTCCGAAAGTTGCACTCCCAAAATATGAAGCTTGGGGAGATGTTTTAAGATGGAACTTACAAGAAAATGTTCCGGGAGAGTTTCCATACACCGCAGGCTTATATCCTTTTAAAAGAACTGGAGAAGATCCTACTAGAATGTTTGCTGGAGAAGGTGGCCCGGAGAGAACCAACAGACGCTTTCATTATGTTAGTTTAGGAATGGATGCAAAAAGACTCTCTACGGCATTCGATTCTGTAACTTTGTATGGTAATGACCCTGGAAACAGACCAGATATTTACGGAAAAATAGGAAATGCTGGAGTATCTATTTGTTGCTTAGACGATGCTAAAAAATTGTACTCTGGTTTCGACCTAAGTCATCATATGACTTCTGTTTCTATGACTATTAATGGACCTGCACCAATGCTATTGGGTTTCTTTATGAATGCTGCTATAGACCAAAACTGCGAAAAATACATTAAAGAACATCAACTAGAAAGTGTTGTAGAAGCCAAATTAAAAGAAACTTATGATGATAAAGGCTTAGAAAGACCAAAATATCAAGGAGACTTACCAAAAGGTAACAATGGACTAGGATTGATGCTCTTGGGCTTAACAGGAGATTTAGTGCTCCCAAAAGATGTATATGAAGAGATTAAAGCCAACACTCTAGCTCAAGTAAGAGGTACCGTTCAAGCGGATATCTTAAAAGAAGATCAAGCCCAAAACACCTGCATTTTTTCTACTGAATTTGCGTTGCGCTTAATGGGTGATGTTCAGGAATATTTTATAGAAAAACAAGTACGAAATTTCTATTCTGTATCCATATCTGGATATCATATTGCAGAGGCTGGCGCAAACCCAATTACACAATTAGCACTAACATTATCTAATGGATTTACCTATGTAGAATACTATTTAAGTCGCGGAATGGATATTAATAAGTTCGGCCCTAATTTATCTTTTTTCTTCTCAAACGGTATCGATCCAGAATATTCTGTAATTGGTCGTGTTGCACGCAAAATATGGGCAAAAGCTATGAAGTACAAATATGGTGCAAATTCTAGAGCTCAAATGTTAAAATACCATATTCAAACTTCTGGACGTTCGTTACATGCGCAAGAAATTGATTTTAATGATATTCGAACAACTTTACAAGCACTATATGCTATTAACGATAATTGCAATTCGCTGCATACCAATGCTTATGATGAAGCAATAACTACACCAACAGAAGAATCTGTAAGACGTGCCATGGCTATTCAGTTGATTATAAATAAAGAATTAGGTTTAACAAAAAATGAAAACCCTATTCAAGGAGCTTTTATAATTGAAGAATTGACAGATTTGGTTGAAGAGGCTGTATTATCAGAATTTGACAGGATTACAGAAAGAGGAGGTGTTTTAGGTGCGATGGAAACAATGTACCAACGTTCTAAAATTCAAGAGGAAAGTTTATACTATGAAACGCTAAAACACAATGGTGAGTTTCCAATTATTGGTGTTAATACTTTCTTGAGCTCTAAAGGCTCTCCAACAGTTCAACCTGCAGAGGTAATAAGAGCCACAGAAAAAGAAAAACGACAACAAATAAAAACAAAAGAATTACTAAATAAAGCCAATCCAACAAAGGTAGCTGAACAAATAGCAATTTTACAGGAAGCGGCAATTCAAAACGAAAATTTATTCGAAAAATTAATGGAAGCTACTAAAGTATGTTCTCTTGGACAAATTACAGAGGCTCTATTTAAGGTTGGTGGTCAGTACAGAAGAAACATGTAATTTTTAAAATAATTACACTTTTTTGCATCTTTTTCATCTTTTTTGTTTCTACTATATGAACATAAAAAATAAACACTGATGAAAAATTTTAAAACCAATTGTACCTGTAATTGCACAAATTGTAAAGCTGGAAACTGTTCAAATTGTACATGTGTAAATTGTACTTGCAACCAATGCAATTGCTAGCAAAATAAACACTGTTAAGTAAAATTTATGCCTAATTTTTTATATTTTTTACTTAACAGTAATTTAATACTATCATGAATACACAACAAATTTGGACTTTATACGCACAAGACTTAAAAAACTTTATACTTAGTAAAGTAAAAGACAAGAGTATTGCTGATGATATTTTACAAGATACTTTTATAAAAATTCATACAAAAAAACATACTTTAAAAGATGTTTTAAAATTAAAATCTTGGTGTTTTTCTGTAGCAAGAAACTCTATTAAAAACTATTGGAGAAACCAACAAAATACAGAAGAAATAAATGAACTAGAATTGGCAGATACTCAAAAATTAAACAAACATACCGAACAGGATTGCTTGGAAGGTATTTTAAAATCTTTACCTAAAAAATACCGAACTCCACTTTTCTTATCAGACATTAAAGGGATAAAACAACAAGAAATTGCGAAACGACTTCAGCAGAGTTTACCAGCCACAAAATCTCAAATACAAAGAGCTAGAAAACTAATAGCAAAAGGATTTATGGATTGCTGTGGTTTTATCCAAAATGAAAAAGGAGTTTTAGTAGGTGAAATTAAAGAAAAAAAGGATTGTAAAATCTGTAGCTAACAAAATTGAAGTTAACAAGATTTTTTAATTATTTTTAATATATTACCTTCTTTTTTTTGGCGCCCTACTCACTTTCTTTTTTCTTCTATTAAAAGGAATAGCGTCATCAAAAGTATGTTGAGCTTTTTTATGTGTAGTTTTATTTTTTTTCCAAGAATTATTTTCTGGTAATAATCGATTTAATAAGTCTTGTCTCCCCACTTTTTGAAGAGTTTTTCGTATCCAATCTTTATTTTCTTTTTTATACCAAAAGAAAAATTTATGTTGATCTTCTTTTTCTTTTTTCGTTTTTGGAGTTCTTGTTGGCTTTAAAGTATAAGGGTGGTAACCAGAATAATAAATAACCGTTGCCACCGTCATTGGTGTTGGTGTAAACCCTTGAACCTGCTCTAACTGAAAGCCCATATCTTTTGTTTCTGCAGCTAAATTTGCCATATCTTCTACCTCACTTGCTGGATGACTAGAAATAAAATAAGGAATTAACTGAAGATTTAATTTTTTCTTGATGTTAATTCGATCAAAGCGTTCTTTAAATTTATGAAAATAAGTAAATGATGGCTTTCGCATCAACTTTAAAACTGGGTCTGAAGTGTGTTCTGGAGCTACTTTTAGTCTACCGGAAACATGCTTTGTCATTACCTCTTCGGTATAATCATCTAACTCTTTCGGATCGGCATTTTTATTAAACTCAGGTACCAGCATGTCATGGCGAATTCCGCTCCCTATAAAAGATTTTTTTATTTTTGGATGCTTGTCCACAGCCTGATAAAGGTCGGTTAATGGTTTGTGTGAAGTATCTAAATTAGAACAAATAACTGGAGAAATACAACTTGGCGCAACACATTTATCGCAAATAGATTGTACTTTTCCTTTCATTTGGTACATATTTGCAGAAGGACCACCAATATCAGATAAATACCCTTTAAAGTCTGGCATATTTGCAACTTTATCTACCTCTCTCAAAACAGACTCTTTACTTCTACTAGCAATAAATTTACCTTGATGCGCAGAAATTGTACAAAAACTACACCCGCCAAAACAGCCTCTATGAATATTGATAGAAAATTTAATCATTTCAAACGCAGGTATAGGACCTCGTTTATCATATTTTGGATGCGGCATTCTTGTATAAGGCAAATCGAAAGAACCATCAATTTCCTTCTCTGTCATAGTAGGAAAAGGCGGATTAATTACTAATGTTTTTCCTGCTACATCTTGAAGTATTCTTCTAGCCTTTAACTTATTAGACTCTTGCTCTATAACTTTAAAGTTCGAAGCAAAAGTTTTTTTATCTTTTAAACATGCCTCATGAGAATTTATAACTACATCGTCCCAGCTATTTATTACAGGTAACTTTTCTTTATTTTGATCTATTAAAACAGCTGTTTGCTTAATGTTTTTTAAACTAGAAAAAGGTACTCCTTTTTGCAATAGTGTTACAATTTCTCTTAAAGGCTGTTCTCCCATTCCGTAAACCAACATATCGGCCTTTGAGGTTTCTAAAATTGTTGGCATTAACTTATCAGACCAATAATCATAGTGGGTTACTCGTCTTAAAGAAGCTTCAATTCCACCAATTAGAACAGGTACATCAGGAAACTTTTCTTTTAAAATTTTTGAATAAACAGAAGTGGCATAATCTGGCCTAAAACCCTTATCACCATTTGGTGTATAAGCGTCTTTATCTCTTCGCTTTTTACTAGCTGTATAATTAGAAACCATCGGATCCATGCAGCCTCCAGTTGCACCAAAAAACAATTTTGGCCGTCCTAACTTCTCGAAATCTTGTAAATTATCATTAACGTTAGGTTGTGGCACAATAGCAACCCTTAAACCATAACTTTCTAGGATTCTTCCAATAACTGCTGGTCCAAAAGAAGGATGATCTACATACGCGTCTCCACTAAATAAAATAACATCTAGTGCATCCCACCCACGTAGTTTTACCTCTTTGTTTGTAGTTGGTAACCAATCGGTTAATTGTAGTTTTTTTGTGCCTTCCATACGTTGCAAAAATAAGCAGAAATAAGTTTAATTGGTAAAAGTTCTAGTATTTTTTAATACCAATTAAAATAAAAAACTATGGATAATTCTTTAACTAAATCATATTTTCAGAAAAAATAAATTGAAAAATAATAAAATTGAGGTTTTACCTAAAGATTATTTCTAAAACAGTGCTAACTTTTGTAAATTTAGCAAAATTAAAATCCTATAAACTATGAAGCATTATCTAATACTGCCATTTGTTGCTTTTTTATTTTTATTTAGCTGCAACACAACTACAGATAATAAGTTAAAAAAAGACACTTATGTTGTAGATAATTACACTAAAAAAGAGGTGTACATTACTATGAGAGATGGGGTAAAACTGCACACAACCATTTATGCACCCAAAGACACTTCTAAAAAATATCCAATCATAATGCAACGAACTCCTTATAGTTCTGCACCTTATGGTGATGGAAAAATGAAGACAAAAATTGGTCCAAATATTCATTTAATGAAACAAGGAAATATTATTGTGTATCAGGATGTTCGCGGAAGATGGATGAGTGAAGGTGTTTATGACAATATGCGCGCTTATATTCCTAATAAAAAAGACAATGAATCTGATGAAGTTTCCGATACCTACGACACCATTGACTGGCTAGTAAAAAATGTAGACAATAATAATGGTAATGTTGGTACTTGGGGAATTTCCTATCCAGGTCACTATGCAACAGTTTCTACAATTGATGCTCATCCTGCACTAAAAGCAGCATCTCCACAAGCTTGTATTGGCGACTTCTTTTTTGATGATTTTCATCATAATGGTGCTTTTTTACTAAGCTATTTTAGAGCAATTTCTCTTTTTGGAACTTATAAAGATACTCCAACAGACTCTGCGTGGTATTCGTTTCCTAAAATGAATACACAAGATCAATATCAATTTTTCTTAGATAAAGGCCCTCTAAAAAACTTAAACGAATACTTTCAATACGATAAATTGGATACTAAAGTAACTGGGAACAAAACTAAAATTGACGATTTTTTCTGGAAAGAAATTACAGAACATCCAAATTACGACTCTGTATGGAAAAGCAAAGGAATTATTCAACATTTAAACAAAGTTCCAAGTACTGTTGCTACTATGATAGTTGGTGGCTGGTTTGATGCAGAAGATTTATATGGCCCATTAGAAACTTACAAAGCCATAGAAAAGCATGGTAAAGAAAACTATAATACTATGGTTTTTGGCCCTTGGGACCATGGTAAATGGGCTCGAAATGGTGTAGAAAATTCGGTGGGAAATTATTACTTTGGCGATTCTATTTCTTTAAAATATCAATCGGAAATTGAAACAACATTTTTCAATCACTTCTTAAAAGGCAAAGGAGATAAAAATTCTGGTTTACCTGAAGCTTACGTATATGACTCTGGAAAAAAAAGTTGGAAATCATTTGATTCTTGGCCACCAGAAAATGTGGTAAAAGAAAACTGGTTTTTATCTGAAAATCAACAACTAACTTCCTCAAAAGAAAACACAACAGGTATTTCGTTTATTAGTGATATTAAAAGACCTGTACCTTATTCTGAAGATATAAAAACGGTATTTACACCGCGAAAATATATGACAGACGACCAACGATTTGCTGCTAGAAGACCAGATGTTTTAGTCTATGAAACAGATGTGCTAACCGAAGATTATACACTAGCAGGAGATATTTTAGCAAAACTAAATGTTTCGACTACTGGTAGCGCTGCAGATTGGATTGTAAAAGTTATAGATGTTCACCCTGCTGATGCGAAAGAAAATAATAAAAAAATGCAAAATCACCTTAAAATGAGTAACTATCATTTAATGGTTAGAAGTGAAGTAATGCGTGGTAGGTTTAGAAATAGCTTTGAGTTTCCAGAACCATTTGTTCCAAACAAAAAAACAGCAGTACACATAAAATTACAAGATGTTTTTCATACTTTTAAAAAAGGACACAAGCTACAAATTCAGGTTCAAAGTACTTGGTTCCCTTTAATTGATCTAAATCCACAGACCTACGTAGATAATATTTATAAAGCAGATGAAAAAGATTTTAAAACGCAAACTCATACCGTATTTACAGACTCTTCTATAGAATTTTCTGTTTTAAAATAACTAAAAAAAATAATCAATGAAAAAAATAGTATTTATAGCAATTTTAATGAGTTATACATTTATAATTGCTCAAGAAAAAGTAACACCAATTTTTAAAGATGGAGAAGCACAAATTGTACCTGAATTTGAAGATGAAAGCAAATGGTTACGTCACGATTTATGGGTAGAAACCACTTTCGATTCTGATGGCGACGGAAAATTAGACCGAATGCATGTATCTGTTACAAGACCTGCTCAAACAGAAACAGAAGGATTAAAACTACCTGTGGTTTACGAATCGAGTCCGTATTATGCTGGAACCGCAGGAAATGTACCAGGTCTATTTTGGGACGTTAAGCATGAAATTGGCGCTAAGGAAAAACCTAGAACACGTGTAGAAGTGAAAAGAAGAGGTAAAAGACCAATAATATCAAACTCTCAAATAAAAACATGGGTTCCGAGAGGATATATAGTTGTACATTCCTCTTCACCCGGAACGGGCTTATCAGATGGCTCGCCAACTGTAGGTGGAGACAACGAATCTCTTGCTCCAAAAGCAGTAATAGACTGGTTAAATGGGCGTGCAAAAGGCTATACTTCTAGAGAAGGAAACGAAACAGTTACTGCATTTTGGAGTACCGGAAAAGTAGGTATGACAGGTACTTCATATAACGGAACTATACCACTAGCAGCTGCTACAACTGGTGTAGATGGTTTAGAGGCTATTATACCTGTGGCTCCAAATACCTCTTACTATCATTACTATCGCTCTAATGGATTGGTAAGATCTCCTGGCGGATATCTAGGTGAAGATATCGATGTTTTGTATGATTTTATTCATAGTGGAAAAGAAGAAAACAGACCACGAAATAACCGCGTAGTGAGAGACAACGAAATGGCTAATGGAATGGACAGGATTACCGGAGATTACAACGATTTTTGGGCTGGCAGAGATTATCTTAACGACATGAAACCAATGAAAGCTGCACTTTTAATGTCTCATGGTTTTAATGATTGGAATGTAATGCCAGAACATAGCTACAGAATTTACAAAAAAGCATCTGAAATGGGATTACCTACCCAAATTTACTATCACCAATATGGTCATGGCGGTCCACCACCACTAAAAATGATGAATCGTTGGTTTACAAAATACTTACACAGAATTAATAATAATGTTGAAAAAGATGCAAAAGCTTGGATTGTTAGAGAAACTGATACCCCAAATGAACCAACACCATACACAGAATACCCAAATCCGGATGCGAAAAGTGTACAGTTCCACTTAGTGGCAGGTGCACCAACAGCAGGAAAATTAACAACTGATAAAGAACTAAATAATGCCAAAGAAACTTTAGTAGACAATTATTCTTTTTCTGCAGAAACCTTGGCTAAAGCTCCCAATACAAATCATAGATTATTATACGTTACTCCTACCTTAAAAGAAGATATTCATATTTCTGGTACCGCAAGTATTTCTATAAAAGCTGCTAGCTCTAAAGAGGCAGTTAACTTGTCTGTTTATTTGGTTTCATTACCATGGAACGAGGGTAGAAAAACAAAAATTACTGATAATATAATTACTAAAGGTTGGGCAGATTTACAAAATTATAAATCACTCACAAAAAGCAAACCTCTTACCAAGGGAAAATTTTATGAGATGACATTTGAGCTTCAGCCAGATGATCAAATTATTAAGAAAGGACAACAAATTGGTTTGTTAATATTTTCTAGTGATAATAAACATACAATTTTACCAAAACCTGGTACCGAATTAACTGTAGACTTAAGTGGCACAACCCTTAAAATACCTATAGTTGGTGGAAAATTAGCTTTTGAGAAAGCAACTAAATAAACAAAATAGAATAAATAAGGGCTTTGGTATTCGAACGAAGCCCTTATTTTTTTAATTATAAATTAATATAATAAATGACCTCAACCGAAATAGCTTTATTATTGCATAAAGACACCGATAAAATAAAAAGAATTGGAGAAATAATAGGAAAAAAAATCTCAAAAAGAGACTGTTTCGACGAACTTAATGAATATGAAAAAACGTTTATTTATATAGATATTTTAGAGCATCATGTAAATAATGGCGGTTTTATTCAATTCTTTTTTAATACATCCGGGCAATTTACTCATGAAATATTTCAAGCATATTTGGCAATTAATGCAGAAAAAACTGTAGATATACTTACAAAAGCTATTTATTTATTTCCTGAAATACCTGTTCCAAAAAACCATAAAATAAGGCAATATCTATTAATGCAACACAAAGAAAATTTAGACTTGTGGGACGATTTAGATATTGAATTTGAAAAAAGTGATGACGATATTATTGCACTAACATTAGATTTTGTTAGCGCTAACATTTTGCATTTCGATTAATATTTTTGGGTTTTATTTCTCTAAAATCTTAGCAATATTTGGCTTAAAATAATTTGGTCCTTTTAAAATTTTACCATCTTCTCTATAAATTGGTTTTCCATCCTCGCCTAATTTACTCATATTACTTCTTTGAATTTCATCAAATACTTCTGTAATTTTTTCTTGCATCCCATGCTCTACAATTGTACCACATAAAATATACAACATGTCTCCTAATGCATCTGCAACCTCAACTAAATCGTTATTTTGTGCTGCCTCTAAATATTCTTCATTTTCTTCTTTCATTAAATTAAAGCGTAGCATATTTCTATCTTCACCAATGTTTGCTGTAGGTTTATTTTTAATTCCCGCACCAAATGCTTTATGAAATTCTTGTACTGCTTTTATTTTATTTTTCATCTGTAATTGTATTTGTAAGAATAATATAATTCGTAATTTTGTATGAGATAACTTCTGTTAATTAAGAGCACAATATAAAATAATTCATGGAAGTACTTTTGCTAATATTTCATAAAAAATAGAAAAATGTTTTTAAGCGCTTATTTTACAACAGGTAGAATTATTTTTATGATTTTCTTTATTACTGCTTTTTTAGCTTTAATGATTTATAGTTACCGAAAAGATTTACAAAACCATAAAAGATACTACAAAGGTGCTGGTTTAAAAGTAATTGTGTATGGTGGCTTAATAGTACTTACCTTTATGGCTATTCGATATTTTACTGGTCATTAAAGTATAAGAACTACTTTAATGTTTTTTATAAATTTTGATGATTTTTAAAACAACTTGTGGTATGATCGTTCACCACTCCTACTGCCTGCATGTATGCATATACAATTGTTGGTCCTAAAAATTTAAATCCTCTTTTTTTTAATACTTTAGATATTTTTTCGGACAATGGTGTTTTTGCAGGTACATCCTCTTTACTTTGAAAATTATTTACAATGGGCTTTCCATCTACAAAAGCCCATAAAAAATTAGCAAAAGAACCATATTCTTCTTGAATTTTTATAAACAACTGCGCATTGGTAATGGCACTTCTAATTTTTAAGCTATTTCTAATGATGCCACTATCACTCATTAATAACTGGTATTTGCTTTCTGGGTAAACGGCTATTTTATGATAATTGAAATTATCAAAAGCCTTCCTAAAGTTTTCTCTTTTATTTAAAATAGTTATCCAACTTACACCCGCTTGAAAAGTTTCTAAAAT
This sequence comes from Polaribacter tangerinus, assembly GCF_038024095.1. Classification (NCBI taxonomy): domain Bacteria; kingdom Pseudomonadati; phylum Bacteroidota; class Flavobacteriia; order Flavobacteriales; family Flavobacteriaceae; genus Polaribacter; species Polaribacter tangerinus. The sequence goes on from NZ_CP150668.1 coordinate 924,119, forward strand.
TAAAAACTCAAACAGAAGTGCATCATCATATATTGGAACCCCCCACTCATTGTCGTGATAATCTTTATATAACTGACTATCTGAAACCCAAAAACATCTATGTTTCATGACTTATATTTTTATAAAAATAGTGTTAAATTTAGAATATAAAGATACTGAAGTCACTATTTTTTATTAAATTAGGAATATTAAAATCTCTGATTATGAAATTTTTAGCTAATTGTACTGTTTTATTTTTAACCGCGTTTTTTATTGCAGCATGTAGTTCTAACACTATTTTTAAAAAAAATAATTCGAAAGAAGAACCAGTAGTAATTGCTAATGATAGCCTAGAATATGAAATTATTATTATAGACGTTGGTTTCAATGCTTTTTTAAATAGTATTGCAGAGCCAGAAGGTTTTTACAGCCAAGAATATATGGAAGCTAGAAACAGAGCTTGGGTAATTACTTGGAATCAAAGAGCAGAAAATCCAACCAGATTTAATAACACTATTTACGAAAATTCTATAGACTATCAGCCGACTATAGATTATGGCTACGAAGTAAATTATAAACTTTTTAATTACTTTTTATTTGCACAAAGAAAGTACAAAATGAGTTTGGGAGGCGGCTTTAGAACCAATAGAATTCGTTAATTTTTTTGATAAGAAATAAAGCTATAATTGTATTTATTTTTATTATCTGCTTTAAAATCTTCGCGCGCAACCTCTTTCCAAATCTTTAAGTCTATTTCTGGAAAAAAAACATCTGCCTCAAACTTTTCATGAACCAATGTTATATCTAATTGATCTGCTAAATTTTTAGCCATCGTTTCTCTATAAATTTGTGCTCCTCCGATAATAAACACCTCTTTTTGCTCTTTAGCTAATGCCAATGCTTCTTCCAAACTATTTGCAATTAAGCAATTTTCTTTAGTATAGTTCTTGTTTCTAGTAATAATAATAGTAGTTCTGTTTGGTAAAGGTTTTCCGATAGATTCGAACGTATTTCTACCCATTATTATAAAATGACCACTAGTTACTTTTTTAAAACGTTTTAAATCTGCTGGTAAATGCCATATTAAATCGTTGTCTTTTCCTAAGGCATTATTTTTTGCAATTGCTGCGATAACTGTAATCATATTAACAAAATAAAGTAAAAATAAAATCGAACTAACTTAAAAATTGGAAATCGCTATACAGACACCTTTCCTTTAATATGCGGATGTGGATTGTAGTTCAAAAGCTCAAAATCATCAAAAGTAAAATCATCAATATTTTTTACAGACGAATTTATTTTCATTGTTGGCAATGGTCTTATCTCTCTAGACAGTTGGAGTTCTAACTGTTCTATATGATTTTTATAAATGTGTGCATCACCAAAAGTATGGATAAAATCACCTGGTTCGTACCCACAAACCTGAGCAATCATCATAGTAAATAACGCATAACTTGCAATGTTAAAAGGAACTCCCAAAAATATATCTGCACTTCTTTGATATAATTGACAAGATAGCTTACCATTAGCTACATAAAATTGAAAAAAAGCATGACACGGAGGAAGTGCTGCCTTACCATTGGCAACGTTTTCTGCAAAACTAACAGATGTATCTGGCATTACAGAAGGGTTCCATGCAGCAACCATCATTCTTCTAGAGTCTGGATTTGTTTTTAGTGTATTGATAACCTCCTTTAGCTGGTCTATATCATCACTATTCCAATTCCTCCATTGATGTCCGTAAACTGGCCCTAAATCGCCATTTTCATCCGCCCAAGAATCCCAAATTTTTACACCATTTTCTTGCAAATACTTAATATTAGTATCACCCTTTATAAACCAAAGAAGCTCGTGTATAATAGACTTTAAATGTAGTTTTTTTGTGGTGACCATAGGAAATCCTTTACTTAAATCGAAACGCATTTGGTAACCAAAAACACTTTTTGTACCTGTTCCTGTTCTATCTCCTTTTTCGTTACCGTTTTCTAAAACGTATTTTACTAATTTATGATACTGTTCCATTTTAAAGGGCTTTCTGTGTGTGCTGGTTTTTAATATAAACGATTGTAAAAATAAAAAAAGCACCCGTATTAAGTTTGGATGCTTTCGAAATAATATTTAAAAGTTATTAACTATTATAGTGTATCTTATATTTTAAATTAACCAATAATCATTCCTGCAATAGTTGCAGACATTAACGATGCAATAGTACCTCCAATAAGTGCTTTCATACCAAACTCAGACAAAGTTTTTCGCTGACCTGGTGCCAAAGAACCGATTCCTCCTATTTGAATTCCTATGGAAGCAAAATTGGCAAATCCACATAACATATAGGTAGCCATAATTATAGATTTATGATAGGTTAAATGGGTAACATTTGCCACATTTTTTAACTCTGCTAACTGAATATATCCTACAAATTCACTTGCAGCTAATTTAATTCCTAAAAGTTGCCCCATTAACGTCATATCTACCGTTGGCACACCAATTAACCACATAAGCGGTGCAAATGAATAGCCTAATATAAATTCTATAGACAGTTTATCGTATGCTGTATTTAAAGCAATAACATCGTTTAAAGTTGTTAAGCTACCAATTAATCCTAATCCTCCATTTAGCATAGCTATAACTGCAACAAACACTAATAACATAGCTCCAACATTTACTGCCAAACGCAAACCTTCTGTTGTTCCGTTTGCTATAGCATCTAAAATATTAGCTCCTATTTTTTCTTGAGAAACAGTAACATCTGTATTTACTGGTTCTGTTTGCGGGTAAAGAATTTTAGAAATTACAATAGCACCTGGTGCTGCCATAACAGACGCGGCTAGTAAATGCTTTGCAAAAACCAATTCTAATACTTTATCTCCGCCTCCTAAAAAACCAATGTAAGCAGCTAATACAGCGCCTGCCACAGTTGCCATACCACCAATCATTACAAGAAGCATTTCAGATTTATTCATTTTTTCTAAATAAGCCTTAATTAACAAAGGCGCTTCTGTTTGACCTAAAAAAATGTTTCCAGCAACAGACAAGCTTTCCATACCAGAAATACCTAAAAATTTAGACAGTCCGATGGCAAGCATTTTTACAATCCACTGTATAACACCCAAATAAAACAATAACGATGTTAAAGCAGAAAAGAAAATTATGGTTGGCAATACTTGAAATGCAAATATATATCCGAAAGAATCCATATCGGAAATTAAACCTGCAAACAAAAACTGACTTCCAGATTTAGTATATTCTAAAATTTCGATAAATAATTTTCCAACAAGTTCAAACGCATTCTGAATAAAAGGGACTTTTAAAACTCCAATAGCAATAAATAATTGCAACGACAGACCTATTCCTACGCGTTTCCAACTAATTGCTTTTCTATTAGCACTAAATAAAAAAGCAATAAAAATTAAAGAAACCATCCCCAAAATCCCTTTCCAAAAACTTGTAAAAGTAAAATCGCTACTTGGTATTATTTCTGAATTAGTGGTTGTAGAATTAACAGATTTGCTTACTGATGGATTACTCTTTTTAGAGACTAAAGTATACTCTATGTTTCCTTCCATAACCACCAAACTATCATTAGTTAAAGAAACTATATTAAAGTATTTTAATGACTTAGATGGTTGTTTAAAACTGAGTATTAATAAATTATTTTGCCTTATATAAGTTCCTGAGCCTAGCGCTGCGCTTTCTATATCAGGAAAAGTAAAAGTATTATCTGTAAATGAAACTACTTTTAATGAATCATTAACTTCTGTAAGATTTTTATCAGTTATCGATGTAATCTTCCATTCTTTATTTACATCTTGAGCAACAAAAGAGATTGAAAAAAAGCAAAGAGCAATTAAAAAAATATTTTTCATAAATTTATGTATATGTAATTGTTAAGAGCGTTTGCTAATTTCGTCTCTAATTCGGGCAGCTAACTCGTAATTTTCGTCTGAAACTGCTTTGTTTAAATGTTCATTTAATGAAGTAATAGAAAGATTTGAAAACTTATTTTCTTCCTCAAAAGTTTCCAACTCTTTCGTATCTGAAGTGTTCTCTTCTCGCATATCGGTATTAGACAACCCAAATTCTTCTTCTATTTTTAAATAGACACCTGCTTTGTCTAAAATATTTTTATAAGTGTAAATTGGTGCCTCAAATCGAACTGCTATAGCAATTGCGTCTGAAGTTCTTGTATCAATCACCTCTTCTACTCCATCTTTTTCACAAACTAAACTAGAAAAAAATACTCCGTCTACCAACTTATGAATTATCACTTCTTTTACATTGATAGAAAAACGTTCGGAAAATGTTTTAAATAAATCGTGAGTTAAAGGTCTTGGTGGTCTTATTTCTTTTTCTAGCGCTATAGCTATAGACTGTGCCTCAAAAGCACCAATGATAATTGGTAAGGTTCTAGCCCCACCTATCTCGCTTAACACTAAAGCATACGCACCAGTTTGAGTTTGACTATAAGAAATTCCTTTAATGGTTAATTTAATAAAACTCATATATTTCTTTACAAAAATTAAGTATTAAAAGTTGATTTTAAGGGGCACAATTTACTAAAAATTATATAGTGATTCGTGTATTTCTTTTGAATTTGCATAAATACTAAAAACCTACTAAAATTTTTAGTAGGTTTTGTAGAATTGAACTAAATTTAAAATTAAGCAGCTTTAAATGCTTTTAACTTTTCTATCAATTGAGGTACAACCTCAAAAGCATCTCCTACCACTCCATAATCGGCTGCCTTGAAGAAAGGTGCCTCAGCATCTGTATTAATTACAACTTTAACTTTCGAAGCGTTAATACCTGCTAAATGTTGAATTGCACCAGAAATTCCGATAGCAATATATAAGTTTGAAGCTACTGGCTTTCCTGTTTGTCCTACATGCTCTCCATGAGGCCTCCAGCCCAAATCTGAAACTGGTTTAGAACAAGCAGTGGCAGCATTTAAAACTCCTGCTAACTCCTCTATCATACCCCAATTTTCTGGTCCTTTCATTCCTCTTCCAGCAGAAACTACAATATCTGCATCTGCAATGGTTACTTTTCCTGTAACTCTTTCTATATTGGTAGAAACCACATTAGACTCTACTATATTTGCCTCAAAATTTTCGGTAGTTCCAGCAACAGAACTTTCGTGAATCCCGAAAGAATTCTTAGCCAAACCAATTATTTTTTTTGCTGAATGTATTTCTGTATGTGAAAACGCTTTGTTAGAAAAAGCTTGTCTTTTAACTGTAAAAGGTGCAGTATTTGAAGGTGCTGCAACCACATTTGAAGCATATCCTGCATTTAAGTTTACCGCCAATAAAGGCGCCATGTACAAACTATCTATACTAGAATCTATAATTATAACGCTAGCATTTTCTTTGTTTGCTGCCTGCTCTAAAAGGCCTGCATATTTATTTGCATTAAATGTTGATAAGCTATTGTTTGATACGTTCAAAACTTTTTCTGCTCCATAATTGTATAACTCAGATGTTTCATTAACATTTACTGTTAAAGCAATTAAATTAACTCCTAATTGTGAAGCTACTTTTTTTCCGTAAGAAACTACCTCTAAAGCTGTTTTTTTGAACTTTCCGTCTTTTGAATCGGCAAAAACTAAAACTGACATATTTTTATTATTTGTTGTCATTAAATTATAGAAACCTTCTTATAAAGATTATTCTCTATATTATTAATGAATAGATTATTATTTAAATTACTTTGGCCTCGTTGTGAAGCAAGCTAATTAATTCGTCTAAATTTGATGCATCAACTAACTTAACCGGACCTTTTGCAGCAGGTTTCTCATAAGAAGTTATAGCAGTTGTTGCTTCAGTTCCTGTAGCTTCAAGAACTTGCAATGGTTTTTTACGAGCCATCATAATACCTCTCATATTAGGAATTCTTAAATCCTTTTCTTCTACAATTCCTTTTTGTCCACCAACAACCAATGGCAAATTAGCAGTTAAAGTTTCATTACCTCCATCTATTTCTCTTTTTAGAGTTGCCGAATTATCATCAACCACGATATCTACACAAGCATTTACAAAATTGTAATCAACCAAAGATGCCAACATACCTGGAACCATTTGTCCGTTGTAATCTGCAGACTCTTTCCCTGCCAATACCAAATCGTAACCTCCATTTTTTACCACCGCTGCCAATTCTTTAGCTACTAAAAAACCATCTGTAGCCTCGGTATTAATTCTAATAGCATCATCGGCACCAATAGCCAATGCTTTTCTTAAAGTAGGTTCTGTTTCTGCTCCTCCAACATTTACAACAGTTATAGTTGCACCCTGCTTTTCTTTAAACCACATAGCTCTTGTTAAGCAAAACTCATCATAAGGATTAATTACAAACTGTACGCCATTTTTATCAAACTCAGCATTGTTGTTTGTAAAATTAATTTTTGAAGTGGTATCTGGAACATGACTTATACAGACTAATATTTTCATAAATTGATATTTTATATTTTTCTCATCCACGAAAATACGGTTTTTTTTTGAAATTTATTATGCATGCATAATAAATTTTTAAATATTTAACAGTTTCGAAAACGATTGAAAAAAAGAAAGGTTAAAATTTAATGAGTTTCTAAAAATGAATAAAAAAATTGACAATTATTTCCTTACTTTTGCACATTATTAAAATTATACAACTTACAGTTCGATGAAAACAGTTCAGTTTAGAGAAGCAATTTGCGAGGCCATGAGTGAAGAAATGCGCAGAGATGAGAGCATTTACTTAATGGGTGAAGAAGTTGCAGAATATAATGGTGCTTACAAAGCAAGTAAAGGAATGTTAGACGAGTTTGGTGCAAAGAGAGTTATTGATACTCCGATTGCTGAGCTAGGTTTTGCAGGAATTGCAATTGGTTCTGCCATGAATGGTAACAGACCTATTGTAGAGTATATGACGTTTAACTTCTCTTTGGTTGGAATTGATCAGATTATAAACAACGCCGCAAAAATTAGACAAATGTCTGGTGGTCAATTTAATTGTCCAATTGTTTTTCGTGGTCCCACTGCTTCTGCAGGTCAGTTAGGTGCTACGCATTCTCAGGCTTTTGAAAACTGGTTTGCAAACACTCCTGGTTTAAAAGTAATTGTTCCTTCGAATCCTTATGATGCAAAAGGTCTTTTAAAAGCTGCTATTAGAGATGACGATCCAGTTATTTTTATGGAATCTGAGCAAATGTATGGTGATAAAATGGAAATTCCTGAAGGTGAATATCTTATTCCTATTGGTGTTGCCGATATTAAAAGAGAGGGAACTGATGTAACGATCGTCTCTTTTGGAAAAATAATTAAAGAAGCCTACACAGCTGCTGATGAGCTAGCTAAAGAAAATATATCTGTAGAAATTATCGACCTAAGAACGGTAAGACCTATGGATCATGCTGCCATAATTAAGTCTGTAAAAAAGACAAATAGATTGGTAGTACTAGAAGAAGCATGGCCTTTTGCAAGTGTTGCATCAGAAATTACCTACAGAATTCAGGATGAGGCATTTGATTATTTAGATGCTCCAATTAAAAGAATTACTACGGCGGATACGCCTGCTCCATATTCTCCTGTATTATTAGAAAAATGGATACCGAATGCCAATGATGTTGTAAATGCTGTAAAAGAAGTAATGTATATTAAGAAATAGTAATACAATAATATTAACAAATAAATCCTTTTTTCATCACTTTGAAAAGAGGATTTTTTAATGAATAAAAATCACGCTTGTTGCAGCCATAAAAACTTTACAAATAGCAAACAAATAGACATCAAATTATACCCAAAAAAACAATCTATTTGTTATTTTTGCAGCAAAATTAATAGAAAATTAGACGTATGAGTAGTCACAAAGAAAATATAACTTTCGATGTTTTAATCGAAATACCTAAAGGAAGTAGAAACAAATATGAATACGATTTTGATTTGCACAAAATACGTTTCGATAGAATGTTATTCTCTTCGATGATGTATCCTGCAGATTATGGTTTTGTTCCTGAAACCCTTGCATTAGACGGAGACCCATTAGATGTTCTTGTACTTGGTCACGAACCTACTTTTCCAATGTGTGTTGTTGAAGTAAAACCAATTGGAGTATTTCATATGGCAGACGAAAAAGGACCGGATGAAAAAATTATTTGTGTACCAGTTTCTGATCCTATTTGGAATGATAAAGGAGATCTTTCTGACTTAAACCCTCACAGACTAAAAGAAATAGAACACTTTTTTAAAGTTTACAAAGATTTAGAAAAGAAAAAAGTAGACTTAGGTGCTTGGGGTGATGCTGGAGAAGCTAAACAAATTTATAAAGATTGTGTGAGTCGTTACGAAAACAGCGAACATAAAAAAACAAACAATTTTAAAATTTAATAGACTATAAAGTACATTTTAAAAGCTCTTTAAGAAATCCTTAAAGAGCTTTTTTTTTACCCAAAAAAATCAATACATACAAAAAAGTTCAATTACTTGTGTATTTCATAATTAAACAATCTTAAAATGTGAATTTTAAAATATTTCTAACTTTAAATTGATTTTACTACATTTACGAAATTATAAACTAATTTAATTAAAATAATATATGGAATCACTGATGATTTGGATGCCAATTGCAATGGCTATTTTAGGTTTAATTTACATGGCAATTAAACAATCTTGGGTTATGAAACAAGATGCAGGAGACGGTAAAATGAAAGAAATTTCAGACCACATTTACGAAGGAGCTTTGGCTTTTTTAAGTGCAGAATATCGTTTACTATCATTTTTTGTTTTTATAGTAAGTATCCTATTAGCTATAGTCGCATTCTTTGTTCCTACCACAAGTTATTTAATTGTAATTTCTTTTATTTTTGGCGCTATTTTTTCTGCTTATGCAGGAAATATTGGTATGAAAATAGCTACGAAAACAAATGTAAGAACAACACAAGCAGCAATTACAAGTTTACCTAAAGCACTAAAAATATCTTTTGGTGGTGGAACTGTTATGGGATTGGGAGTTGCAGGTTTAGCAGTACTAGGTTTAACAGGTTTCTTTATAGCTTTCTTTCATGTATTTATGGACGGAGTTTGGACCAATACTATGGATATGACTATAGTGCTTGAAACATTGGCAGGGTTTTCATTAGGTGCAGAATCCATAGCGCTATTTGCCAGAGTAGGTGGTGGAATTTACACTAAAGCTGCAGATGTTGGGGCAGATTTAGTTGGTAAAGTAGAAGCAGGAATACCAGAAGACGACCCAAGAAACCCTGCAACAATAGCAGACAACGTTGGAGATAATGTAGGAGATGTTGCTGGTATGGGAGCAGATTTGTTTGGCTCTTATGTGGCTACAGTTTTGGCTGCAATGGTTTTAGGAAATTATGTAATAAAAGATATGGGTGGTTCAATTTCTGATGACTTCGGTGGCATAGGACCAATTTTATTACCTATGGCTATTGCTGGTGCTGGTATCATTATATCAATAATTGGTACTATGCTAGTAAAAATTAGCAATAATGATGCAAAAGAAGAACAAGTAATGGGTGCTTTAAATAAAGGGAATTGGACTTCTATTTTTTTAGTTGGGCTTTCTTGTTTCGGACTTGTTATGTGGATGCTACCAGAAACAATGCAAATGGAATTTTTTGGTGAAGGATTACAAGAAATATCATCAATGAGAGTTTTTTATGCAACTTTAGTTGGTTTAATTGTTGGTGCTGTTATATCTTCAGTAACTGAATATTACACAGGATTAGGCAAAAAACCAATCTTAAAAATTGTGCAACAATCTTCTACAGGAGCAGGAACTAATATTATTGCAGGTTTAGCCACAGGGATGATATCTACCTTTCCTTCTGTATTATTATTTGCAGGTGCCATTTGGGCTTCTTATGCGTTTGCAGGCTTTTACGGTGTTGCACTAGCAGCATCAGCAATGATGGCAACTACAGCAATGCAATTAGCTATAGATGCATTTGGTCCGATATCTGATAATGCCGGTGGAATTGCAGAAATGAGCGAACAAGAACCAATTGTAAGAGAACGCACAGATATTTTAGACTCTGTTGGAAATACAACTGCAGCAACTGGTAAAGGTTTTGCCATTGCCTCTGCAGCACTTACATCATTAGCTTTATTTGCAGCCTATGTTACGTTTACAGGAATAGACGGAATTAATATTTTTAAAGCTCCTGTATTAGCTATGCTATTTGTAGGTGGTATGGTTCCAGTTGTTTTTTCTGCATTGGCAATGAATGCTGTTGGAAAAGCAGCTATGGAAATGGTAGAAGAAGTTAGAAGACAATTTAGAGATATTGCCGGAATTATGGAAGGAACTGGCAAACCAGAATACGATAAATGTGTGGCTATTTCTACAAAAGCATCTTTAAAGGAAATGATGTTACCAGGATTTTTAACTATCGGATTTCCACTAATTATTGCCTTTGTTCCAATGATTTTTGGAATGGATAGTTTAGCAATTGCAGAAATGCTAGGTGGTTATATGGCTGGTGTTACCGTTTCGGGTGTACTTTGGGCAATATTTCAAAACAATGCAGGTGGTGCTTGGGATAATGCAAAAAAATCTTTTGAAGCGGGTGTAGAAATTAATGGAGAAATGACTTATAAAGGTTCTGATGCCCATAAAGCTGCAGTGACTGGAGATACTGTTGGAGATCCTTTTAAAGATACTTCTGGACCATCAATGAATATTTTAATAAAGCTTACTTGTTTAATTGGCTTGGTAATTGCACCTATTTTAGGCGGACACTCTTTAGATGAAAGTAACGCTAACGTTCAGGAGAGTGAGGTAAATATTGTAATTAATGAAACAAATTCAAATTTATTAGCAGCAACTATTACCACAACAAAAACCGTAAATGGTAAAAAAACAAGTACTGTTAAAAAGGTAGAGGGTACAATTTCAGAAATTGAGGATATTGCAGCAAAAGCTGGTACTATAACTTCTGTAAATGTTATCAAAAAACAAGACAAAGAAGAATAAAATTGTATAGATATACTAAAAAAGCCTTCTCACATGAGAAGGCTTTTTGTTTAACAGTAACTATATTTTCTATCTGAAGTTAAAATGCATAACGCTGTGGCCCACCTCTTCTAATTTCTTCACTAGCATCTTCTTCAAATTGCTTAAAGTTCTCTCGAAATGCATTCGATAATTTAAACGCTGTCTTATAATATAAATCATCATTATTCCAGGTAGCTCTCGGACTTAATAATTCTGTTGGAACTCCCGGACAAGTTCTTGGTTGTGCTACTCCGAAAACAGAGTGAATATGATAATCTTCATACCTATAACTGCCCAAATCACCATTTAGTACAGCGGCAATCATAGCACGCGTATATTTTAAAGGCATTCTTCTGCCTACTCCGTACTGACCACCAGACCATCCAGTATTTATCAACCAAACATTTACGTTGGCATCTTTCATTTTTTTACTTAACATTTCTGCATATTTAACAGGATGTAATGGCATAAATGGTGCCCCAAAACAAGCAGAAAAACTAGGAATCGGTTCTGTAACTCCAGCTTCTGTACCAGCAACTTTTGCAGTATAACCAGAAATAAAATGATATGCTGCTTGATTTGGTGTTAACTTAGAAATTGGAGGTAATACACCAAAAGCATCTGCTGTTAAAAAGAAAATATTTTTTGGATTTTTTCCAACCGACGGCTTTCTAATATTTTCAATATGATAAATAGGATAACTAACCCTAGTGTTTTGAGTGATAGAAACATCGTTAAAATCGACATTTTTATCTTTATCTAAAATAACATTTTCTAAAATAGCTCCTTTTTTTATGGCTTCAAAAATTTCTGGCTCTTGTTCTTTAGACAAGTTGATTACCTTAGCATAACAACCTCCTTCAAAATTAAAAACTGTATTTTCAGCTGTCCAGCCATGTTCGTCATCACCAATTAAACTTCTCTCTGGGTCTGTAGAAAGTGTTGTTTTTCCTGTTCCAGATAAGCCAAAGAAAATTGCTGTATCATCATTTTTACCAACATTAGCAGAGCAATGCATTGGTAATGTATTCTTATAAACTGGTAAAATAAAGTTTAAGGCAGAGAAAATTCCTTTTTTTATCTCGCCTGTGTAGCCTGTTCCACCAATAAGAGCAATTTTTTTTGTAAAGTTTAAAATTGCAAAATTATGTTGTCGGGTTCCATCTAGTGTCGGATCAGCCATAAAACCAGGTGCATTAATTACCGTCCACTCTGGAGAAAAATTTTCTAACTCTTTTTCTGTTGGCCTTAAAAACATGTTGTAAGCAAACATATTACTCCAAGGATACTCATTTACAACTCTAATATTTAACTTATAATCTAGATCTGCGCAAGCATAAGAATCTCTCACAAAAATCTCTTTACCAGATAAGTAGTTTGTTACTTTTTTATAAAGTAAATCGAATTTATCTGCTTCGAATGGTAAATTAATATCACTCCACCAAACTAAATCTTCGGTTACACTGTCTTTAACAATAAATCTATCTTTTGGAGACCTTCCTGTAAATTCTCCTGTTCGAATTGCTATAGCACCCAATGCAGTTTCTTCTCCTTGATTTTTAAGTAAAGTTTCTTTATGTAACTCACTAGAGGACAGTTGATAACGAATTGTAGCATTGTTGATTCCTAAATCTTCTAACGAAATCGATTTCGTATTAAGGTGTATCATTTGTTTAATTTTAGTTGTGTTTCAATAAATACTTCACAAAATTAAACAATAATTTTATATAGGACTACTTTATCTCTTTTTTTTGAAGATATCTTATTTTTTTACCTTCATTTTAGTGAAATAAACAATCAACCCTATCCAACCTACCACTAAAAACAACCCACCTAGCGGAGTTAAATACCATATAAATTTAGGAGAAATAGACGCTAAATGAATAGCATAAATAGACCCTGAGAAAAAACAAATTCCAAGTATAAAAAGCATGGATAATCTGTTTTTCTGATTCTCTGAAAAACCATGAAATGTATTGATAAAAAGTAATACAAATACATGATAAAACTGATAACGTATGCCTGTTTGAAAACTATTTAAATCTTCTGGTGATAGTGTTTCTTTTAAAGCATGAGAGCCAAATGCACCTAATAATACAGCAAGCATTCCTAAAAAAGCAGTAATAATTAAATTTTTAAACATTTTTTATTGTTTTTGTTTAATTTCAAACATATTTTGTACCTTAGTGATAGAACAAAAATACATGATTATTTATGAGAAATATACTAATTATTGGTGCAGGTAAATCGAGTTCTTCTTTAATTAGATATTTATTAGAAAAATCTGACAGTGAAAAAATACACGTTACTATTGGAGATATCTCTAAAAATAACGCAGAAAAACTCATTAACAATCATAAAAATGCATCGGCAATAGTGTTAGATGTTTTCAAGAAAAACCAAAGAGAAAGCGCTTTAAAAAATGCTAATATCGTAATTTCTATGCTGCCTGCAAGGCATCACTTGTTAGTAGCTAAAGATTGTATAAAATTCAAAAAACACCTCGTTACTGCGTCTTATATTTCTGAGGAGATGAAAAAATTAGATGATGAAACTAAGAAAAATGGGCTCATTTTTATGAACGAGATTGGTGTAGACCCAGGTATAGATCATATGAGTGCTATGAAAGTTATAGATAGAGTTCGCAATAAAAATGGAAAAATGCTACTTTTTGAATCTTTTACAGGCGGTTTAGTGGCACCAGAAAGTGATACGAATCTTTGGAACTACAAATTTACTTGGAACCCTAGAAATGTAGTTTTAGCTGGTCAGGGAGGCAGTGCAAAATTTATTCAAGAAGGCACGTATAAATACATTCCTTACCACAAACTTTTTAGAAGAACTGAATTTTTAACGATAGATAATCATAAATTTGAAGCTTATGCAAATAGAGATTCTTTAAAATATAGAAGTATTTACGGGCTCGATAATATACCGACTATGTATAGAGGCACCATTAGAAAAGTTGGCTTCTCTAGGGCCTGGAATATATTTGTTCAGTTAGGAATGACAGACGATTCTTATACAATCGAAAACTCTGAAAACATGAGTTATCGAGATTTTGTAAACCTGTTTTTAGCATATTCGCCTACTGATTCTGTAGAATTAAAATTACGTTCTTATTTAAAAATTGATCAAGATGATGTAATGTGGGAAAAATTAATAGAGTTAGACCTATTTAATCCTAATAAAAAAATAGGATTAAAAAATGCTACTCCTGCACAAATTCTTCAGAAAATATTAGAAGACTCTTGGACCCTACAAAAAGAAGATAAAGATATGATTGTAATGCAGCATCTGTTTGGTTACGAAATTGCCGGAAAAAAGTATCAAATAGAAAGTAGTTTAACAGTTCTTGGAGAAAACCAAACATATACAGCTATGGCCAAAACAGTAGGATTACCTGTAGCTATTGCATCACTAAAAATTTTAAATAAAGAAATTAAAACACCAGGTGTTCAAAGACCAATAACTAAAGAAGTGTATGAACCAATATTAAATGAACTTGAAAAATATGGTATAAAGTTTACCGAAAAAGAAGTTCCTTATTTAGGATATAATCCAAATACTTTGGCCTAAAACAATAATCTTCTACATAGAAGTAACACGCTAATTTAATGTATTAGAAACTAAAAAAATGTCAATTCTTATAATAGAGATTCACTACATTTTTAGATAAAAGTCTCTGGTTAACTTTATATATTCTTCTGTAAACTGATGACGAGCATTTTCTATAATCAAGTGTTCTTTTTTAACATTTTTCTTCTGAAAAGAAAAGGACAAAAGAGTTCTTTTTGTATCTGTTGTTTTGTTTCCCTGAACAGTACACACATGCTGTAGATAAAGATTGTTTTTTTCTGCTAATGCAACAAAATTACCATACTCTTTATATGGAATAATGGTTGCAAATATACCGTTAGTGTCTAATATTTTAGCAACACCAGATAGTAAGTTTTCGAAAGACAAAGCAGAGGTAAAACGTGCTTTGTTTCGAGCTAAGTCTTTAGTTTCGAAATCATCTGTATAAAATGGTGGATTTGACACAATTAAATCATACGTTTCCTGCTCTTCTATTATTTCTGTTACAAACTCTTCAAATGAGGTGTGGTAACTATATAATCGGTCTCCCCAATCGGATTGTTCGAAATTTTGAACGGTCTGCTCATACGCATTTTCATCAATTTCGATAGCATCAATAGTCATTGCATCTGAGCGTTGTGCCAACATTAAGCCAATTAGTCCTGTACCCGAACCAATGTCTAATATCGTATCTGGAGCACCATCAACAGAGCACCAAGCACCCAACAAAACACCATCTGTTCCTATTTTCATAGCTGTTTTATCTTGTTGAATAGTAAATTCTTTAAATTCGAAAGGTTTTGAACTCATAAAAATGGTCTTTATTTTTTTATAAACTTTATCATAGATAAATTATTTACTTTCAATAAATAAATTCCTTTTTTTAGTATAGAAATATCTAGAGAATCTACATGCTTATTTGATTTCCTATTTAAAAGAACTTTACCAGACATATCGTAAATATACAATTGCCTAATTGGTGTATCTTTTAATGAAATTTTAAGGGTATTGGAACTAGGATTTGGAAAAACTTTTAATTTCTTTTCTAAACCATCAGTAATTATCTTTAAGCTTCCATCATTTTTAAATGCATCCATTGCTAGAGATGGGCTTCCATCAGAATCCCAAGCCCCCTTACCATAAGAAGCCCAATTATTATGTGCAATTGGCTCCCAATAAAAAACGCCTAAACCCTTAGCTTGTTTAGTTTTTTCGATAATATATGTTAAAAACTGAAATGCCTTTGCTGGTTTATCTGAAGAAAAACCAACCTCAGCTATCATTACTTCTTTATTAAATCTTGTTTTCATATCTAACATATTGGCATAAGAATTCTCTACTTTTATCTGCCAATTATCTTCATCAGGATATAAAGACATCGCAATTACATCAAAATTAGCCCCATTATCTATTAAACCTCCAATATTCCATTTATATAGCTCGTTATCATCTGCATTTGCAAGATGAACTACAGTTTTAATTGTAGCATTAAAACTCTTAACAGCACTAGAACCTGCATTTATAAACCTTGCATAATTCTCAAAACCGTTTGTAGAGGCTTTGCCTGTTTCCCATAAAAACCCATTATTTGTCTCATTTCCAATTTGTACCCATTTAGGTATAATTCCCTCATTTCCGAGAGCATTTAAAATATCAGAGGTATGTTTTCGTATAGCATCTTCTAACTCATCAACAGACTTATCCTTCCATGCAGTAGGTTTATGTTGTTTTCCAGGATCTGCCCAATAATCGCTATAATGGACACTTAAAAGTATATCCATATTATTAACTTGAGCTAACTTTGCCTTTATTAAAACATCTTCTATATCGCACCAACCGTTGGCATCTGTCACCTCAGGATTTACCCAAACTCTTAAACGAATAGCATTTAATTGATATTCTTTTAACAATGGTAATAGCTCTTTGGTGGTGCCTGAATTATCTTTCCAACTATATCCGTTCGCTTCCATCTCTGTCATCCAACTTACATCTGCTCCCTTTGCCAATATATTTTTGCTAAAAGTAAATCCGCTAGTATCTCTTAGTATAATTGGCGGAGTATTCGAATAATTAGCTATTGCTACAGGAGACCATGTACCACTTTTGTACAAAATTGCTTTTACTTGATAATAATAACCAGTTGGTAAATTTTCTGATAATTGATGGTAGCTTGAAATAAACAATGTAACTGTTTGTTGGTTATTTAATCCTGAAACTTGACTGTTTAAAGTTACTTCTGAAATAGTTTTAACATAAGAATTCTGTGAATTCAGAATCTCTAAGGCTACATATATAGTATTGTCATTTGTATTATTCTTGATAGAGTATTTAAAATTTACTTGTAAAGTTGCTCCTAATAGTGGGTTTACTTCTAGTGGATTTTCTGAAAAAGATGTTATTTCTATAGATTGAGCATGAGAATTACCAATTGTTAATGAACAAAAAATAATCCAAACATAGGTATTTAAAGAAGTTAAAATATTTTGTAAAATCATAATTAATCTAACTTAATTAGCAAACTATCTCTTTCAAGATTTTCTGATGAAGCATAAATTTTAAGGTTCTTATTTGTTGGGTTCACCTTTAATAAAACGCTAGCAATTCCGGCCTCTGCTTTTATCGGATTATCTCCAATAAGAGTTGCATCTCCAGATACCCAAAAGGTAATTTTATCTGTAGCTTCTGGGTGATAAGTTCCATCTGAATCAGTTATTTTAGCATACACAAAAACAACATCATTGTTATTTTTTTGTAGAGGAATACCAGACTCATCAATAGATAGCTTAATTTTAGTAGCTTTCTTAGGTGTTTTTCTCACAAATTCTTTTACCTTTTCACCATTAAGATACCCTTTTGCTACAAGTGTACCCGGTGAGTATGGTATATTTTTAAACGTAAAAGGTGGGTATGTTAAATTTTTTGATATTAAATTATCATCTGGTTTTTGAGTTCTTATTAAGGTATCATTTAACCACAAAGACACTTCACTACAATTACTATAAACTTTTACTGTATTAAATTTTGGATTGTTCCAGTAGTTTGCAATGTAAAGTTCTGCAGCATCTCTTTCAAAGTCATTTTGACTCTTATAAAAATAATAAGAAAATTTTGGTAATCGAAAAATATCCATAATTCCAGAACTCTCAATATCTGGTGCATACCCCCTATTGTAATCAAACATTAGCCAATTGGCATCTCCGGCAGCAGTGTTTAACAAATTATCGTTATGAGATTCTTGATAATTTAATGCTTGCTGCGCCAACCTAACCTGTCCATCTCCCCGCAACTGTCTAGAAGTTCTCTCGTTGGCCTTTAAATTGCTATAACTTGTTTGATTAAAACCTGCATTTTGAGCATAATATTCCCAATCTCCATATTCAGCTATTAAAAGTGGTTTTCTACTTTTATACCCTTTCCAATAGTTTGGTGCTTTAGCGTGTTGCCTTGCAGGAATAAAAACATCATAACCATATTCCATCCAACCACAACTATACGTTTGGTTTCCCGGAAACTCCTCATGTACAATAGCATTCGCTTTATCAATAAATGTATGTGTCATAGCAGATTCATTTAAGGAGGCTTCCCACAAAATTACAGAGGGATGATTCCGATCTCTACGAATCATCTGTCGGACATCTGAAAAACAATTTTCTTGAAAAACAGTATCTCCAAAAAATTGCCAACCTGGTATGGCATCCATCACCAATAAACCTAGAGAGTTACAAGCATTCATAAAAGATTCAGAATGTGGGTAATGTGACAATCTTACAAAATTAAAACCCGCTTTTTTAATTTTAAATGCGTCTCTATATTGTGCATTGTCTGAAATTGCATATCCTAAATATGGGTATTCTTGATGGCGGTTAGTTCCTCTAATTTTATATTTTTTACCATTTAAGATAAAACCTTCACTCGTAAATTTTATGGTTCGAATACCAAATGTTTCATCCGAATAATCATACCTGTTTTTAGTATTAAAAACAGTTGCTTTAATGGTATATAAAGCAGGATTTTCTGGAGACCATAAATTCGGATTTTCAATTTTTAAAGTATCACTAAAAACAAACTGCAATTGTTTGTTAATACGATACGTTTTAGTGGTAAAATCTTTAATTTTAAATGTATCACTTTTTCTAAAAATCTCATACCTTACAGCTACTTTTTCAGCATTATTAGTACCGTTTAAAACTGTTGATGTAACAGAGATAGTAGCTTCTTTTTCACTGGCAGAAATTGTATTTATAAAAACACCACCAGCGCCAATAATATCAGATTCAATTGCATGAGTAATGTGAAGTTTGTTCTTAATAATAAGATGTACAGAACGATAAATACCGCTATAAATATTAAAGTCGAGCTCCTTAATTGGTTTTCCTGGCGGAATTTGAGAATTATCTTTATTGGTAAGTCTTATTACAATTTCGTTTTCCTGTCCAAATAAAATTACCGAGGAAATAGGAATGTAAAAAGGTAAATAACCACCTTTATGAGTGGTTAGTTTCTTATTGTTTAACCAAACCTCTGCAACTTGCATTGCCGCTTCAAAGTAAAGTGAAACATGTTTATTTTTATAATTATCGTTTACCGTAAATTTCTTACGATACCAGCTTACACCTTGCCATTGGTCTTTTTCTATAACCTTAGGTTCTAAAGAAACTGTATGGGGTATTGTTACTTTTTGCCATTCTCTTGGCTGCTTATTTAAATTGCTAAAAATAGTATCCTGTAAATTATCAACTTTAAAAAACTCCCAATCAGAATTAAAATTTAGCTTTTTTGGCACAAAATAATCAGACTCTGTAGAATCACAACCAAGAAACGATACTATTAATAATGTTAAAAAAAAGGGTTTTCTATGTATTGCTATTTCGTTTTTCATAAAGGCAATTTTTAATAATAGTAATACCAATTAAATATTCTAGCCTTAAAAATACACATTTGAACTCATAAAAAATTATAGTCGATAAAAGTTTATAAACAAAAAGGTCTTTAAATATTTAAAGACCTTTTTAATGCAGAAAGGAAGGGATTCGAACCCTCGATACGTTGCCGTATACACACTTTCCAGGCGTGCGCCTTCGACCACTCGGCCACCTTTCTATTTAAGTTAAATACAATTCTATTAAACCTTCTGGGGTTTCTACAGAAATTGTTTTGTGAGTTCTATCTACTTTTTTGATAAAGTTATCTACCATCGGAATAAAAATTTCGTTACCATCTCTATCAATTTCAAACAGTGGTTGTGCAGCTTTGTCGTTTATATGAACAATAGTTCCTACCTCTCCAAATTTAGCGTCTATTACTTTAAAACCAATAACTTCGTGATAATAAAACTTATCTCCCGTTAATTTAGGTAGCATTTCTAGCGGTAAGTAAACACCGCATTTTAAAATTGAATCTGCCTCTTCCTCAGAATACACATCTTCAAACTGAACTCGTAATTGGTTCCCTTTGTGCAGGGAACTTTTTTCAATAAAAAATGGAACCAAGTCTGCGCCAAATTCAACGTAAACTGATTCCATTTCTGTATACAACTCAGGTTCATCGGTGTCTAATTTAACAACAACTTCCCCTTTAAAACTATATTTTGTAACGATTTTGCCTAAATAAAAACAATCTTCTTTACGCATTTCGCAACAATTTATGTTTTATTCTGCTGCCTTTTCTTGTGCCTCATCAATAGTTTCAGGAGCCTCTTCAGCTGCTGCTTCTACTTCTGGTGCTGCTTCTTCTGCAACCTCTTCCACAACTGGTTTTGCTGCTTCAATTCTTGCTTCATTTACTGCTTTTTCTGCGGCCAATGCTGCTGCTTTAGCATCAGATTGTGCTTTTGTTAAACCAGCTTCTTTGTCAGAAATTTTTGCAGCCTTTTCTTCTAACCAAGCAGCAAATTTAGCATCTGCTTGCTCTTGTGTTAAAGCTCCTTTTCTAACGCCACCTGCTAAATGATTCTTTAACATAGCACCTTTGTAAGATAAAATGTTTTTTGCAGTTGGTGTAGGTTGTGCACCATTTTGTAACCATTTTACAGCCGAATCAACATCTAAGTTGATTTCTGCAGGGTTTACATTAGGATTGTAAGTACCTATTTTTTCTAAGTATTTACCATCTCTTTTTGCACGTGCATCAGCGGCAACAACCCAATAGAATGGTTTCCCTTTTTTACCGTGTCTTTGTAATCTAATTTTTACAGACATAATTTGTTAATTTATTGAGGTTCTCGACCTCGGTTATTAATATTCTTACTATCTCGTAGTAAGTGCGCGCAAAAATACAAAACCTTTTTAAACTAAAACGCTAATATTTAATATTTTTTTTTGGCGTTCGAGCAGGCTATCACTACTCGCTTTCCGCCTCAAAAAGCGTAAGAGCTCAAACAAACCGTTCTATCCTTAACGCACAAACTAGTCTTTAAAAGTCAATTTGTTACAAAATAATTACACTATAATAGGTATCAATAAAAAAATGTACTTTCTAAAAATTGCTTCACTAAAAAATAAGTCTTTGATTATAGTCGAGAGTCAAAACACCCATCAAAAACAATAGAACTCGAAAAAATAATGTAAATTTACCTAAACTAACATTTTAAATATTTAAGGGAATTCTAATTGTTTTTTTGCAGCCACAAAAGCCAACACAGAAAAACCAAAAAGAGCTATTTTTTAGCCAAAGTTTAAAAAAATTGAAAAACTGAAAATGACAATAGAAAATTACATTGACAACATAAATCAGAGATACAAACTCGGAAACGCAACAGAACATACTTTTAGAGGAGACTTACAGCAGCTAATTGAGAGTTTAGTGCCTGAAGTTAGAGCAACCAACGAACCGAAAAGACAAAGTTGCGGAGCACCTGATTATATCTTAACTAAAAAAGATATTCCTGTTGGGTTTATTGAAGCAAAAGACATTGATAACAAAGACCTTGAAGGAAAAAAGAAATCGGTAAACAAAGAACAATTTGACCGCTACAAAGCATCATTAGACAACCTGATTTTTACGGACTACATCAATTTTCATTTATACAATGACGGAGATTTTATAACCAAAATTGCCATTGCAGAAATAACTGAAAAAGGAATTATTGCTTTACCTCAAAATTTCGCAAGGTTTGAAAATCTTATCAAAGACTTTTGTGTACACATTGGACAAAACATAAAAAGTTCCAAAAAATTAGCAGAAATGATGGCGGGCAAAGCCCGCCTGCTATCTGATGTTATTGAAAAGGCTTTGACCAGTGATGAAACACATAATGAAGACAGTACACTTAAAGAGCAAATGACTGCTTTTAAAAGTATTCTGATTCATGATATTACTCCCAAAGGATTTGCAGACGTTTATGCACAAACCATTGCTTACGGAATGTTTGCTGCTCGTTTGCACGACCCAACTTTAGATACTTTTAGCAGACAGGAAGCGGCTGAATTGATTCCTAAATCAAATCCATTTCTAAGAAAATTGTTTGGCTACATAGCTGGGCCTGATATTGACGACCGTATTAAATGGATTGTAGATAATCTTACCGAAATATTTTTAGCCTGTAATGTTGAAGAAATTCTAAAAAATTACGGAAAGACAACAAAAATGGAAGACCCAATTATCCATTTTTACGAAACTTTCTTGGCGGAATATGACCCAAAACTAAGAAAAGCAAGAGGTGTTTGGTACACTCCTGCTCCGGTTGTAAATTTTATTGTTCGTGCAGTTGATGATATTTTGAAAACAGAATTTGATTTACCACAAGGTTTAGCAGACACTTCAAAAACAAAAATTAAAGTAAATACTCAAATTCCTGATAAAAATTTTAAATCTGGTTATAAACAAGTTGAACAAGAAGTACATAAAGTACAAATTCTTGACCCAGCTACAGGAACAGGAACTTTTTTAGCAGAAGTAATAAAACACGTAAACAAAAAATTTAAAGGACAAGAAGGAATTTGGAGCGGTTACGTAGAAAATCATTTACTCCCACGCTTAAACGGTTTTGAATTGCTAATGGCAAGTTATGCAATGGCTCATTTGCAATTGGATTTATTGCTAAAAGAAACAGGGTTTAAAGCGACTACAAACCAACGAACAAGAGTTTATTTAACAAACAGTTTAGAAGAATACCACCCAGATACAGGAACTTTATTTGCAGGGTGGTTAAGTAGTGAAGCTAACGAAGCCAATCATATTAAACGCGATAGCCCAGTTATGTGTGTTATTGGAAATCCGCCTTATAGTGGAGAAAGTTCCAATAAAGGAGCTTGGATAATGGATTTAATGCAAGACTACAAAAAAGAACCAGGCGGAAAGGAAAAACTAAAAGAGCGAAACCCAAAATGGATAAATGACGATTATGTAAAGTTCTTACGCTACGGTCAGCATTTTATTGAAAAAAATGGGAGCGGGGTTTTAGCTTTTATTAATCCTCACGGTTTTTTGGATAATCCTACTTTTAGAGGAATGCGTTGGAATTTATTGAAAACGTATGATAAAATTTATACGATTGATTTACATGGGAATAGTAAAAAACAGGAGATTTCTCCTGATGGTTCGCCTGATGTAAATGTATTTGATATTATGCAGGGTGTTGCAATTACCATTTTTGTAAAAACAGGTAAGAAAATTAATAATCAATTAGGTAAAGTGTTTCATTATGATTTATTTGGAAAAAGAGAATTAAAATATGATTTCTTAAATAATAACTCAATAAAATCAATAAAGTACAAAGAATTACCTAATGTTCCTCCAAACTATTTTATGGTGGAAAAAGACTTTGAGGCGCAGAAAATTTATGATAAAGGATTTAAGGTTAATAAACTATTCAAAGTTAGTTCTCTAGGAATACAAACTCATCGAGATAATTTTTCAATTGCATTTAATAAGCAATTAATAGAAAAAAGAATGAGTGATTTTTTTAATGAAGAAATACAAAATGAAGAACTCATTAATAAATATAAACTAAAGGAAACAAAAGAATGGCAACTTGATAAATACAGAAAAGATAGTTACAAAGACGAACTTAATGTAAAAATAGATTACCGATTTTTTGATACCCGCTATACTTATTATTCTAGGAATGTGATTGATAGAAATAGAAATAATGTTATGCAACATATGCTAAGAAGAAATATTGCTTTGACAATTTCTAAACAATTGAGTGTTACAGGTTTCCATCATATATTTTTATCTAAAAATATACAAGAATCTTGTTTAATTTCATTAAAAACAAAAGAAGGTGGATATTCTTTTCCACTTTATCTCTACCCTGAATCAAACGGGCAGCAATCTATTGATCAAACCACCGAAAGAACCCCAAATTTAAACTTGGAAATAGTAAATCAAATTGCAAAAAAACTTGATTTGGTATTTACTAACGAAAAAGAATCTAGAGAAAGCACCTTTGCCCCAATCGATATTTTAGATTACATCTATGCTGTTTTATATTCACCAACTTACCGAGATAAATACAAAGAATTTTTAAAAATAGATTTTGCTAAAGTTCCTTTCCCAAAAGACAAACAATCCTTTTGGAAATTGGTAAAATTGGGCGGAGAAATACGCCAAATTCATTTATTGGAATCTCCAAAAGTGGAAGATTACATTACAAGTTATCCAAAAGATGGAGACAATGTAATCACAACCAAAATTGGCAAAAAGGATTGGGAATTGTTTGATAAAGAAAAGCAATTGGGTAGAATATGGATAAATGATGAGCAGTATTTTGATAATGTTCCTCTAACAGCTTGGGAGTTTTATATTGGTGGTTATCAACCAGCTCAAAAATGGCTCAAAGACCGTAAAGAAAAAACCTTAGAATTTGATGATATTTTGCATTATCAAAAAATAATTGTTGCCCTTTCTGAAACGGATAGATTAATGAAAGAAATTGATAAAATTGAGATTGAATGAGCTACGTAACGCAAACAAAGGAACAGTTGCTTATCGAGATTGACAATAAATCAAAAGCAATTATCAATATGGGGCAACAGCTAAAAGCAATTACTCCCAAAATGGAAATATTTGATATTTTTTTGATTGCTGCACTAAACCGAACAGTTAATATTTCTAAGGCATATACATCATTAATTAGAGATAACAATTTTATTGCAGCTGCACCTTTAGTGCGTATCAATATTGATACACTGCTTCGCTTATATGCCTCTATAATTTCTGAATATAATAGGAATACTTTTGCTTCAAAAGTTATGGGCGGTGAATTAATAAAGAAGATGAAATTGAATGGAACAAAAATTAAATTAGACGACAGAACTCTCTATTTAGAAATATCAAAAGTAGTAGGAATGGAATGGGTGAAAGAAATTTACCAAGCAGGAAATTCATTTGTTCATCTTGAAAAATCGCATATTTTTTCTTCCTTGAAAATAGCAGATGAAACAGAGAGAACTTCAAATATTTCTATTGGTTTTCACGATGCCTTGATTCCTGAAAGCGAAAAATTTGGTTCAGCTCTTTGGATGAATAAGACAGTCGACTCTATAATACAACAAGCTCAAATTTGGATGTATGAGAAAGCTAAATAATAGAATTTGATATTGAACAATAAAAACATTTAAAAAATGAACATACTAAATGATATAGTAAGCGGTGCCGCAAGACAATTTGGAAGAGAATTCGGAAGAGCAGGTGCTAATTCTATTCTGAAAGGTGCAAACTACTATGCAGTAAATGAAGTGAGTAATTATTCAGGAAGAATTAAGCCTTCAGACAGCGAAGTAGTTAAAAGTATCAAGGAAATTAATAAAGTCAAGTTTATCTCAACTAATAGAGGAAATATTTCTAGATTAATTGAAATAACTGACTTGGTAATTTCTAATCTTGAATTCAATGAAAATCAAACTTTAAATGAGATAAATGATATAACAGAATTAATTAATCGATATATAGACAAATTCAATCATGGAAGTGCATTAGTTGATGATGATTTTAAAGAAAAAAGTGTTGACTATTTAGAAGAAAGACGAAACGAGTTTGTGAGACTTCTGAATGTATTTAACAAAGATATTAAAAACTACATTACACAAAATTTAGAAATAACAAGAAAGAAGAAAAAATCAAAAAAAACTGCTATATTATTAGCAATTCCTTTGTTAGGCCTCCAATGGGCCTATTTGAAACCAATAAAATACACTGTACTTTCAATATTACTATGTTGGACAGTAATAATTCCTATTATTAATCTTATATCACTATTCAAACTATTATTAATGAATGAAAGTAAATTTGATATAAAGTTTAACCCTGAATACTTTTATTATAGTCAGTTTAATATTAATAACTAATCACAACAAACAACTAAACTAAAAACTAGCTATTTTAAGCTAATTTTGATACAAAGTTTGTAATGTTTAGTTGTTCTCTTTTTGAAATAGTAAAAACTTGTTTGAGCAACATAATTACTACTATCAACGCTAATTTTACAATTCTCTTCTGTAGACTATTCTGTCAAAAAAACTCCTTGATGCATTTGTATATTTATTAGCTATACACATTGCTAAAAATTAGAATTCAATACAAACTACAAAGTTTGTGATTTTTAGCAATCTATATTACAAATTGAAAAAATAGCATTTTAGTCTGCTACCTTTCACATACCTATACTTTTGTATTTTAAAACAACTTAAAAAATGATGTGTCACAATCAAAATAATAAACAATAGTTCATAACTTCAACCAAAAAATTAGTCAAAAAAATGTAATTTTACCACAAGAATAAAAAGTTAAATCCTTCATCTCCATAAAAGCAACATGTACTTAATTTTCGATACAGAAACTACTGGTTTACCAAAAAGTTGGAATGCTCCAATTACAGACACAGACAATTGGCCCAGGTGTATTCAAATTGCATGGCAACTGCACGATGCTATGGGAAATGTTATGGAGCATAACGACTTTCTTATAAAGCCAGCTGGGTTTAACATACCTTTTGATGCCGAGAGAATTCATGGAATTTCAACAGAACTAGCAGAAGAAAACGGAATTGAGCTAGAAAAAGGATTGCAAATATTTAAAGAGGCATTGGCAAAAGCCAAATTTATAGTGGGGCAAAACTTACAGTTCGATATTAATATTATGGGATGCGAATTCCATAGATTGGGCATCGAAAACAACCTAACTAAAATACCAGTTTTAGATACCTGTACAGAAAAAACAGCTCTTATGTGTCAAATTCCTGGTGGTAGAGGTGGTAAATTTAAGCTACCAACATTAACGGAATTACACCATCATCTTTTTGGAGTAGATTTTAGCGAAGCACACAATGCAACTGCAGATGTAGAAGCAACTACACGCTGTTTTCTTGAATTAATTAGGTTAAAAGAATTTACAAAAGAAGAGCTAGATGTAGAGGCAGATTACTTTAAAAATTTCTCTGAAACCAATCCGAAGCCAATTCAGGTGATTGGTTTAAAACACATCAACCTAAAAAAGGAAAGTGAAAAAATTCGTAAGCGTTTAGAAAAACTAAAAGACGTTCAAGAAACCAAATCTACCTCAGAGGGTTTGGCAGAGTTAGAAACCGTAAAATTTGCTCATTTACACAATCATACTCAGTTTTCGGTACTTCAATCTACCATGCAAATTGCCAATATTGTTAAAGCCGCTGCAGCAGACAATATGCCTGCAATTGCAATGACAGACACTGCAAACATGATGGCAGCCTTTCATTTTGTAAACGAAGTATTAAAACACAATAAAAATACAGACAATCCTATTAAACCAATTGTAGGCTGTGAATTTAATGTGTGTGAAGACCATAAAAATAAATCGCAAAAAGATAATGGATATCAAGTAGTTTTATTAGCTAAAAATAAAAGAGGGTACCATAATTTAGCAAAAATGTCTTCTATTGCTTTTGTAGATGGTTTTTACTATGTACCAAGAATAGACCGAGAAATTATAAAAAAATACAAAGAAGATATTATTGTATTAACAGGAAACTTGTACGGAGAGGTTCCAAGCAAAATTTTAAATCTCGGAGAAAACCAAGCGGAAGAAGCATTACTTTGGTGGAAAGAACAATTTAAAGACGATTTGTATATAGAGGTTATGCGCCATAACCAACAAGATGAAGACATTGTAAATGAAACGCTTTTAAAATTCGCAAAAAAACACCAAATAAAGGTTGTAGCCACTAACAACACCTTCTATTTAGAAAAAAAAGACGCCAATGCTCACGATATTCTTTTGTGTGTAAAAGACGGAGAAAAACAAGCAACTCCCAAAGGAAAAGGTAGAGGGTATCGTTACGGATTACCAAACGAAGAATATTATTTTAAGTCTACAGAAGAAATGAAAACGCTTTTTGCAGACCTGCCAGAAGCCATTATTAATATTCAAGAAATTGTAGATAAAATTGAGGTTTTTACGCTAGCTAGAGATGTACTTTTACCTGCTTTTGATATTCCAGAGCAGTTTAAAGATCCGGAAGATGAAAAAGACAACGGCAAACGTGGTGAAAACAACTTTTTAAGACATCTAACCTACGAAGGAGCAAAAAAACGATATGGCGAAATTACAGAAAGCATAAAAGAGCGTTTAGATTTTGAACTTTCTGTTATTGAAAAAACAGGTTATCCTGGTTATTTTCTTATTGTAGAAGATTTTATAAGAGAAGCCAGAAATATGGATGTTTCTGTTGGCCCAGGACGTGGTTCTGCAGCAGGCTCTGTTGTAGCATATTGTTTGTGGATTACAAATATAGATCCTATAAAATACGATTTACTTTTTGAGCGTTTCTTAAATCCCGAACGTGTATCTATGCCAGATATCGATATCGATTTTGATGACGAAGGTCGTGGTAGAGTAATGGATTATGTAATTGAAAAATATGGCGCTAACCAAGTAGCGCAAATTATTACTTACGGAACAATGGCTGCAAAGTCTTCTATAAGAGATACTGCAAGGGTTTTAGACTTACCGCTATTTGAAGCAGACAGAATTGCAAAATTAATTCCGGGTATTAAACTAAAAAATATTTTTAGCGACGATGCTAAAAGTAAAGAAAAAGTAGCCGATTTACGTGCCGAAGAAAAACAGTTAGTAGAAGAGCTAAAGCACATGTCTTTAGGTACAGATTTAGTTTCTGAAACTATCAACAAAGCAACTATTTTAGAGGGCTCTGTTAGAAATACAGGTATTCATGCTTGTGGTGTAATTATTACTCCAGGAGATATTACCAATTATGTACCTGTAGCACTTGCAAAAGATTCTGACATGTATGTTACTCAATTTGACAACTCTGTTGTAGAATCTGCCGGACTCTTAAAAATGGACTTTTTAGGGTTAAAAACATTAACTTTAATAAAAGATACTGTAAAAATTGTAAAAGCAAAACATAGTATTGTTTTAGATCCAGAAAATTTTCCGTTAGACGATGAAAAAACATATGAATTGTTTCAAAAAGGAGAAACCGTAGGTATTTTCCAATACGAGTCTCCAGGAATGCAGAAACATATGCGTTCTTTAAAGCCTACAGTTTTTGCAGATTTAATTGCTATGAATGCCCTTTACAGACCTGGGCCAATGGAATATATTCCTAGTTTTATTAACAGAAAACACGGAACAGAAGACATAGAATACGACTTGCCTGCTATGGAAGAATACTTAGCAGAAACCTATGGTATTACCGTATATCAGGAGCAAGTAATGCTGCTTTCTCAAAAGCTAGCCGATTTTACAAAGGGGGAAGCTGATGTTTTACGTAAAGCAATGGGTAAAAAGCAAATTGAGGTTTTAGATAAAATGAAACCTAAATTTATTAAACAAGCTGCAGCAAACGGACATGATGCCGAAAAATTAGAAAAAATATGGAAAGATTGGGAGGCATTTGCTAGTTATGCTTTTAACAAATCTCACTCTACTTGCTACGCTTGGATTGCCTACCAAACTGCTTACTTAAAAGCTCATTACCCAGCAGAATATATGGCTTCTGTACTTTCTAATAACATGAATGATATTAAAGCTGTTTCATTTTTTATGGAAGAATGTAAACGCATGGGATTACAAGTTTTAGGACCCGATTTAAATGAATCTTTCTTAAAGTTCTCTGTAAATAATGAGGGAGCTGTTCGTTTCGGAATGGCAGCTGTTAAAGGTGTTGGTGCTGGTGCTGTAAGAGCTATTATTAAAGAACGTGAAAAAAATGGCAACTACACCTCTATCTTCGACCTAGCAAAACGAGTAGACTTACGTGCTGCCAACAAAAAATCTTTTGATAGCCTTGTAAAAGCAGGTGCTTTTGATTCGTTTACAGATACCCATAGAGCTCAATATTTTGCAGTAGATGAAAAAGGGATAACTTTTTTAGAACGTGCCATGAAATTTGGTAGTAAATTTCAAGAAAATGAAAATTCTGCTCAGGTTTCTATGTTTGGAGAGACCTCTTCAGTTCAATTTCCTGAACCGGATATTCCAGAGTGTGAAACCTGGGGAACAATGGAACTTTTATCACAAGAAAAAGAAGTTATTGGTATCTACATTTCTGCACATCCTTTAGACGACTTTAAAAATGAACTAAAGTTTTGTAATGCTTCTTTAAAATACTTTAAAGGAGACTTGGCAAAGTTTGTAAACATGAATCTAGCTTTTGCAGCTATCATTACAGATGTTCAACATAGAGTTTCTAAAGCTGGTAAAGGTTGGGCACTTTTTACAATGGAAGATTATGGCGACAGTCATGAATTTAGAATTTTTGGAGAAGACTACTTAAAAATGAAACATTTTTTAGTACCCAATTCTTTTCTATTTGTAAGAGCAACTATTCAGCCAGGATGGACAAATAAAGAGGGTGTTGTTGGTGAACCCAGATTAAAATTTACAGAAATGAAGCTTTTACATGATATTATGGATGAGCTTTGCAAAAAAGTAACCATACAACTTCCTCTTAATGAAATTAAAGAAGATACTATTTTAAACCTAGAGTCAATTTTAAAAAATACTCCAGGAAAACAAAGTCTTCATTTTACCGTTTGGGATGAGCAAGAAAAGTTAGAAATTAGCTTGCCAAGTAGAAATACTAAAATTCATATATCGAATGAATTATTAGCAACATTAGAGAGTCAGCAGATTACTTACAAACTAAACTAGCAGTCTTTTTTTATCAAATAACTATCAACCTAAAAATTATATTGATATATTTTTGTGACATCTGTAATGTAAGTCTCCTTTTATTCAATAGTTCCTATTTTTGTTTTTCTTAACATTTTAAAACACAAGCATCTGTTTTATATTATATACTTTTGTTTAATAATTTTTTAAAATAATGAAACAAAAAAACAACGGTATTTGGGTAAGCTGGAACGAGAATGTAAAACACAGCTACAAATCTTTATATAAAATTACTTCAGAAAGCGAATTGCAAAAAGTAATTGCCCATAGTAAAAAAATCCGTTTTTTTGGTAATAAACAATCTTCTGCAGATATTGCCGCAGGTACAGACACATTGATAGACATGAAAAACTATAATAAAATAGTTTCTTATGATGATGATAAGCGAACCATAACAGTGCAGTCTGGTGTTATTTTAAAAGATTTGTTAGAAGCTATTGAAGCTGTTGGTTGGTGCATACCTTGCCTACCAGATATAAATACTATTACTGTTGGTGGTGCATTAGCAACCGGAACACATGGTACAAGTGGCAAATTATTATCGGAATATATAACCTCTTGCAGACTAATATTAGCAGACGGTTCTGTAAAAGAAATTAAAAGCAATGATGAATTGATGAATGCAGTAAAAGTATCTTTAGGCATGCTAGGAGTGCTCTCTACTATAACATTTAAATGTGAACCAGCTTACACACTCCATGTTAAAGAAAGACCAGAAAACGATTCGGAATGGTTGCCAAAAATTAAAAATCGTTTGAAAAAGCACGATTTTTTAAGAGTATTATGGTTGCCACATACTAATAAAGGATATGTAATTACAGGAGATAAGATAGCTCCTGAAACTGAAGTTACTGAAAACTTAGGTCCTAAGTTTTTAAAGCATAGAAGAACTGCTTCTAAAATATTATATAAATATACGCACGTATTTCCTTGGCTTACTGCCATTGCAAACAAGTTGTTATATATTGGTTTTTTTAGTTCAAAGAAAGAGCACAAAGGTTCATTGTATCAAGCAACTGTTACAAAATCTAGAGGTTCTACGCTAGAATTAGCCGAATGGACTATTGGTTTAAACAAGTTTCCACAGGTATTTAAAGAACTAAAAAAAGAGATTAACAAATGGAATAACAAGTCTTTTATCCATATTCCAATGGATGTACGTTTTGTAGAAAAAGATAACGCTTGGCTTAGCTACGCATATAAAGAAGACATTGTTACAATGGGATGTGTTTCTAGAAATGCTGCTACTGCAGATACATACGAAGCCTTTAAAACCGTTGAAAAAATATTTTTAAAATATGGAGGAAGACCTCATTGGGGAAAACGTTTTACCGCAAAAGATAGTCAACTTTCTAAAATATATCCTAAATGGGAAGATTTTAAATCTCTGAGAAAAGAACTAGATCCGACAAATAAATTTTTAAATCCGTATTTATCTAAATTAGTAAACGAAAAGAAAACTGCAAATGTTAGAAAAGTTGTTGCCTAAAGGTTTTTTATTTGATTTTGATGGTGTTGTTGTGCATAGTTTTAAAAGTCATGGCAACGCTTGGAGAACTGCTTTTAACGAACTTTTTAACAAAGAAATTGCACCGTTTCCCAAAAGTCATGCAGGTAAATCGCCACGGCTAATTGCAGAATACTATTGTAGTGTTATTGGCCAAGAACAAAGAGCAGAAGAATTATATCTATTAAAAGATACTCATTTAGACAAGTACTTTACCAAACCAATCGTATTGCCGGGTGTAGAACAAATAACCTCATTTTTAACCGAAAAAGAAATTCCTTATGGAATTGCTAGTAATGCTACCAAGCAATTTTTAAAAAATAGCATACAACAATTAAACTTAAATTTTAGCACTTATTTTGGTGTTGAAGATTACGAAAACCCGAAACCGGCTCCGGAGCCTTACATTAAATTAGCTACAGCACTAGGATTTTCTCAAAAAGACTTTAAAAATATTTGGGTTTTTGAAGATAGTTTAACAGGTACACAAGCTGCAAAGTTGGCCGGAATGGTTCCTGTTGGAATTACAACTCAATATAGTGAAGAGGAACTTAAAGCAGGTGGTAGTGAATTGGTTTTTACGTCGTTATTGGAAGCTTATGAGTACTTAAAAAAGTAGTTGTTTTTCTCTCTTTTTGGAAGAATTTTGTAGAACAATTCATAAAATTTTTTGCTGCTTTCTAAATAACTAAACAGTAAGAAAACTATCCTGTTACTTCCCTGAAAAAAGTTTCTAGATTTTTATTCTGAGTATTCAATCCTAAAATTTTAAGATTGTTTTCTTGCGCTAAGTCAAAAATTTGTGAACGCATATCTAGGTCAGATTCAAAAACTAACTGCCAGGTATTTTCTGTTGTATTTTCTAGAGATACTATATTTGGTAATTTCTTAAATAAGTTTACATCAACAGTAATATCAAACGTAACTTCTATAACTTGATGTTTGTGTTTTTTTAGAGCATCTATTTTTTTATCGACCAAAATCTCACCTTTTTTAATAATTAATACCCGATCGCAAACTGCTTCTACTTCTTGCATAATATGGGTTGAAAAAAGAACTGTTTTATCTTTTCCTAACTCTTTAATTAAAGTTCTAATTTCTATAATTTGATTTGGATCTAAACCAGTAGTTGGCTCATCTAAAATTAACACATCCGGATTGTGCAAAATTGCCGCAGCCAAACCTACCCTTTGTTGATAGCCTTTAGAAAGCTGACTAATTTTTTTGGAAACTTCTTTTTTTAAGCCCACTTTTTCTATACAAGTTTCTATATCACCTTTGTTTATTTTAAAAATTGCAGCCCTAAATTGCAAATACTCACGCACATACATTTCTTTGTACAAAGGATTGTGTTCTGGTAAATACCCAATACTTTTTTGTGCTTTAATTGGGAATTGTAAAACATCTATATCGTTTATATAAACTTGTCCGTTTGTGGGTTGAATATAACCCGTTAAAATTTTCATTAACGTAGATTTCCCAGCACCATTTGGACCTAAAAAACCAATAATTTCTCCTTTACCTGCAAAAAATGACACGTCATTTAATGCCTTTTGTGTTTTATAAGATTTACTTACAGATGTTACTTTTATAGACATATTACAAATATAAACTTTCAATGTTTAGTGTCATCAAAATCGGCAATAATACTGTTTTTAAAAACGAAATAAAAAAGAGTTTAGTTTAATAAATTTATTAAATCTGCTTTAATTTTTCTAATATTCTTTATACTTTCCCAAGCATACTTATAGCGTTGTTTATACAACCACAAAGTACCTAAATCTGGTAAAAATAAGAAAAACTAATACTTATAAACAACCATAATAACACTATACTTTTAGCAGCTGCAAGAAAAGAAGATTTTATTGCTAATAAACTCCTATTACGAGAATAGTAAACAAAATAAAAATGGCTCAATATATATTGAGCCATTTTTAATTGATAAATAAATGTAGCTTAAAGTGAATATCGTACTCTAAAACTTACAAACCTTGGTAAAATAAAACGCTCGTTAATACTAAAAGATATAATACCTTGGTTTACAGAAGCCTGAGAACCTGTTGCTAATAAGTTGTTACCTACCAATTCATATTCCCACTTTGCATCTCTATCTTTTCTATAGGCCAATTTAGCATTCCAAACACTAAAATTATTTGTGCTATTACCGTTTTGTCTAACTTCAGAAAAAGAATAATCGGAAGTAAGTGTAACAGAATCCCAGATGTAAGCATCAAAATCTATAGAAGGTCTGTGTATAACAGACTTTATATCTGTTGCTCTAGAGCTGTTGCTTTGGTCTTGAAAAGAAACACTATAACGTAACGAAATATTAGGTGCTTTGGTAAAATTGGTACCTATTCTTGTATTGATACCTCTGCTGATACTTTCGTTGGTATTTTCTAAAGAGTTTAAAAATTGATACGTTTTATTATAAGAGAAATTACCACCTAAAGACGTTTGAATTTTTCTAAAACGCTTTCCAAAATTAGCAAAAGCTGTAAAGTTTTCATTGTCTAGAGGAGAGTTTAAAGTAGTACTTGTAGAAACAACGGAGTTAGGCTGAAAAATGGTATTTCTATTCACTTGATCTATTGTTTTATTATAGTTAATTCTTGCAAAAGCATTGGTACCATTAAACAAATTAAAACTACTGTAATTAAGACTTACATTATGTGAACTTGCGTTTAACAAACTTGCATTTCCTGCAAAAAAAGAATCATAGTCATTGGCTACAATACCTCTAGCAATTTGATTTACATCTGTAAAATTAACTTGTTGCCTGTAGCTAAATCGTAAACTTTCACTTCTTTTAAATTGAGCTATTGCCTGAAATTCTGGTAAAAACCTCACAAAATTATCCTGAAAAAATTCTGTACCGTATTGTGTATTTTTAGAATTATAAGAATGTACTGTAAAACCTGGGGTAAATGTAAAAATTCCAGCTTTTAAACGATACCGAACACCTGCATAAAAATCAGCAAAATTATATTCAGTATCATTAGTTGTTTGAGGGTCTGTAATTCCGTTTATAGTCGGCGTTGGATTTAGCTGAGTACCATTGTCTAAAATTTGAAAGAAACGAGAATTAAAATTTTGATTGCTCAAAATGGTTCCTCCCACAAAGTTTAAATTACTTTTAGAATTTAAAATATAGTAATAATCTAATTTAGCATCTAACTGATTTGTTTTTACACGCCTATCTTGTTCTAAATTGTAAAAAAGATTACTTCTATCTAATCCTAAACTAGCTGCTGCATCGTCGAAACCATCTCTATCATTTCTATCTAATTCGTTGTTATTATTTGGATCATTTTCTAGTGAAGCTATGTAAAAAGGGTCTTCATCTTGCAATAAATGTTTTACCTCTAAAGCGAATATACTTTTTTCACTCGCTGTATAAAAATAACTAAAATCTTGATTAATAGTATAAGGTGTAGCGTTTTCTGTTTCGGTGATATCGCTTAAAACACGAGAGTTTATATTATCTACTCTAAATTCGTTTGTAAAACGACCAGATAAGTTGTAATTCAATTGATTATTAAAATCTTTTTTGTACACTGTTGTAAATCTAAACAAACCTGTATTACTCGTTTGGTCTGTAGTATTATCTACTACATCATCTGGTGTGTTAGGATTAATATAGTCGATTGTATTAATATTTCTTTGTCCGTTGCTATTACTAGACCATATTAAAAACCCACTTAGATCTAACTTTTTATTAGGTGAATAACTAAAATTAAGAGCAGACAACTTGGTTTCTATTCTGTTAGCATTGTTGGCATTTGCAGTTAAAAACCCTATACCTGCTTCTCCAATACTTATGTTTGTTCCGTTAGATGGACTTTGACTTTGAAAATTACCACCAAAACTTCTCAAATCTCGTCTACTCAAAACAACATCTCCTAAATTGTTTACATCTCCAATAACATTTATCGTGTATTTTGGACTATAATAAAATAGTTTTGGCTGAAACAAATACAAACCTGTATCAGGAGCATTTCCTGCACCAGCGGTGATATCTCCAAACCAAAAGTTTTTCTTTCCTTCTTTTAGCTTGATATTTATGGCAACTCTATCTTGGTTGTTTTGTACACCACTTAATTGACTAACATTAGAGTAGTTTCTTAAAACTTGTATTTTATCTACCGCATTAGAAGGGATGTTTTCTGTGGCCAACTTACTGTCTCCACTAAAAAATTCTTTACCATCTACCATTATTTTTTCTACTGCCTTACCTTCTACTTCAATTTGCCCTGCATCATTTATTTCTACTCCAGGCAATTTCTCTAAAACATCTTTTAGTTTTCGCTCAGAACCATTTTTAAAAGAATCCGCATTATAAATAATCGTATCGCCTTTTACAGTTACTGGCATTTTAGAAACAATTTCTATACCATCTAACATATTGTCTTCTAACATTGTATAGTTTTTGTTTACGTTAGAAGAGGCAGTTTTAATAAAATCGCTAATTTCTTTAAATCCTATGTAACTAATTTTTATGTTGTAAACAGTATTTCTATTTACATCTAACTTAAAGTTTCCGTTAGCATCTGTAAAACCATAAGAAGCAATCTTTTTTGCTACGGTATCTAATGCAATTACATTGGCCATTTCTAACGGATTTCCGATAGAATCTTTTACCACACCCTTTATTTCTATTTGAGCACTAGTAATGCTAGCCACCATTAAAATGGCGATGAATATTATTTTTTTCATGTATTTTTATTGTGTTAATATCTCTTTATATGAAGTATAATTACATTCTACCTCGTCCACGGCCACCTCTTCGTTGAAATTGCTCTCGTAATTCTTCTGTTTTAACTCTAATAATTTCATTATACTCTTCTCTAGAGACCTCTTTTCCTTTAGTTGGTTCTTCAATAACTAACTCTCCATCGGTACTTATAGCTACTTCTGTACACAACATGGTAGTTCTACCAGCATTTACCTCTAAAATTAAACCTGGTAAGCCATAATATTTATCTGGACCAGTACTAACAGGTATTTGAGGGGTATACCAAGCCGTAATAGTTAACATGTTTTTTGCTTCCTTTTGTGCTGAATTTGTAGAGTCTTTCTTAGAGTTATTTCCTCTTCTTCGAAAAATACTTCCCCAATCTATATTGGTGTCTTCTTTAGTTAGTGTTGCTTTATAGCAAGTATATTGACCTATTTTTTTTGTTTCAGTTCCCAACTCCCATTGCTCTGGTACCATTTTCTCGGTAACTAAAAATCGCTTACTAAACTGTTCTACATCCTCAACCATTTTTTGGTCTTTAGAATTCTTGTAAATAGAACCTTGTCCGTTACTTCTACCCCAACTTGGACCTGAGGAGCCTGGTGCTTCCAAAGAAACATTTTCTTTAAAAGAAGAGGCAGTTTTGTTAAATGTAAGGGTGTATGTTTTTTCTAAGAAATTTTTCATACGAGCCATCATTTGCTTTTTCCTTTGCTCGCTCATTTGATCTCCAAACCTACTCATATCCATGGTGGTTTTAGACATATAAGTGGCTTTTCCTTGAAAGTTTTTTTGCGCAAAAGTGGTGCTTAAAATAAATGCAAATACGATTGATAATATTGACTTCATAATAATTTAATCTGATTTTTTTTTCAAAACTACTGTTATCCTACAAACCTATGACTTAAAAAAATCTTAAAGGTTTAATTTCATTTGAAAAAAAATCTGATTATCCGCCAAATCTAACATTAATGCCTCTTCCCAGATCCATTCCTTTTCTCCCTTTCATTTTTTCTAGCATCTCCTGGTCTTTTTCTTTTTTTATTTTATCAAACTTCTTTTGAGAAATTTTTTTCCCTTTTTTCGGAACTGAAATAGTTATTTCTTTATCATTTTTCATTTGAATTTCTGAACACATGATAGTTGTAGGTCCGTCGTTTATTTCTAAAATTAAACCTGGTAAACCACCGTACTCTTTAGGCCCATTACTAACCGGAATTTGCGGAGTAAACCAAGCTGTAGTAGTTTTTATGTACTTTTCTGTTTTTTTATCAAATACACCATTTACCATTTTCATAGTGCTTTTTTCTGCTTCTCTTGAGTAAGTAGCTTTGTAACAAGTATAATTACCAATATTCTTAGTTTCTGTGGTAACTTCCCAGTCTAAATTTTTAATGTCGTCTTTTATTAAAAAGACTTTCCCCATAATTTCTGTTTGATGAATATATTGCTGCTTTTTTAAATTCTTATACATAATTTTATTCTCTCCACTTCCAAACGAAATCATCTGTATGCCACCTGCTTTTGGATTGGGGGTTTTAAGAGCAACATCTTGTTTAAAAACTGACTCATTTTTTGTAAATGTTAAAATGTAAGTTTTTTGATTCATCTTTTTAAGTTGCTCCATAATTTGTGCTTGCAACTTGTCATTTTTTGCATCTTTATTACTTTCTTTTATTTTAAAAGTAGACTTTGTAAATGATTTGTAAATTGCTTTTCCTTGAAAATTTTGTGCTTGTAAAAAAAAGGTTATTGCTATTAAAGCAGCTGTGAATAATTTTTTCATGATAATGCTATTATTATTTATTGGTGACTTCTTTTGAAATATTAATTATTTTTTTCTGAATTTTATGTAACCTAATAATTAAACTATCCAGATTTTTTGTTTCTACACCAACAGTTACGTTAGATTTGAATTTATTTGTTGATTTTGGTAAATCAATTTCAAAAGAAACCTCAATTAAATCTGTAGGTTTATTGTCTTTAAAAACTTTTTTTAAATCAGAAAAATTTAACTTTTCTAAATTTTCAATAGTATTTACAGAATATTTAAAAGATTGTGTTGTTGTGAACTCTTTTTTATCAGTTGCTTGCTCTTGCTGAGCAGTTACTATAAAACTGGTAAGTAAAAAAAGTAATGATAGTATTTTTTTCATGGTAAAAATATTAGTGATTCTATGGCACACAAAGATGCATCTTTTTTGCCAGCTGAACAGTTAACGAATGTTAACGATTGTTAAGCCATAGAATTTAATGTTTTTAGAAACTATATTTGTAACATGATTATAAAAAAACACCAGTGGATTATCTATTTAATTGCCCTTACAATTTTAGCAACTATTGCTACACAGTTTTATTGGAATTATAAAAATTACGAAGAAAACAAAAGACAAGTTACTAACGAAATTCAATTAAGTTTAGACAATGCTGTAGAAGAATACTATGCAACCATTGCAAAAAACAACATTTTAACTATTATAAATACAAATGAATTAAATAGTAACAAAAAGGAACTTAACAAGAGTAAGCTAGGTGAAATTTTAAAAAAAATTAAAAACAATGTTCCTGGTGAAGCCTCTGTTAAAATACAGAGTTTACAGTTTTCTTCTAATCAAAAAATGACCAAACTTTCTACTGATTCTTTACTTAATACTGGTATAAGTTTTGTAAACAGTTTTAATCAAGAACATCATAAAAAATCACTTTCACTTTTATCCAAATTTAAAACTGACACAAATTTAAATTATCAAGAAAAATCTTCTAAACCAAAAGCAAAAATTTATTCAGGCAAAAAAGCAGCAGATAGTTTAAAATTAATAACCAATTTAAAACCCATTTTTATTTCTTTTTTAGATACTTCATTAGATTATACAAAAATAGATTCTTTAATTAATAATCAACTAAAACAAAAGAAAATAGAACTACAAACCAGTTTTCATCATTTAAAAAACGACACCCTTTTTCATCAAACAAAAGATTCGTTATTAGAGGCAACTGTTTTTACTGTAAGCTCTAAATCTACGTATTTAAAAGATAATGAAAGCTTTCAACTGGTTTACAACAACCCAAATTTCGAGGCTTTAAAACGTAGTTTTTTTGGCATCTCTCTTTCTTTACTATTGTCTTTAGCAGTAATTTCTAGTTTGTTTTATTTGTTAAAGGTAATTAGAGAACAAAAAGAATTGGCAACTATTAAAAACGATTTAATTAGCAATATTACACACGAATTTAAAACACCCATTGCAACAGTTTCTACAGCAATAGAAGCTATAGAAAATTTTAATGTTTTAGACGATAAAGAAAAAACAAAAAAATACCTTTCTATGTCTTCTATACAGTTAAAAAAATTACATCAAATGGTAGAGAAACTCCTAGAAACTGCCACTTTAGATAGCGAACAACTTATTCTTAAAAAAGAAAGCATAGATGTTGTAGAAATTATTGAAAAGCAAGTTTACAAACACCAATTAATTTCTAAAGAAAAAGAAATTACATTTTCTACCAACTTAACTCCTATCTATTTAAATGTTGATGTTTTTCATCTAGAAAACGCCATTTCTAACTTAATAGACAATGCTGTAAAATATGGCGGAAACAGAATTGAAATACATATAAATGCTGTTTTAAATACCACAGAAATTTCTGTAGCAGATAATGGAAATGGAATTGATAAACAGCAACAAGAAAAGATTTTCGATAAATTTTACAGAGTACCAAAAGGCAACACACACGATGTAAAAGGATTTGGAATTGGGTTGTATTATTGCAAAAAAATTATAGAAAAACATTTAGGAAGTGTAACGCTTTCATCAACAAAAAATAGTACTATTTTTAAAATAACCTTACCCAATGAATAACGTAAAAGTACTATTAGCAGAAGACGAAGCAAGTTTAGGCATGATTGTTAAAGAAAGCCTAGAATCTAGAAATTTTACTGTTTTTCATGCAGAAAATGGCGAAAAAGCTTTAGATATTTACAAAACAAAGCTACCAGATATTTTGGTTTTAGATGTAATGATGCCAAAAAAAGATGGTTTTACATTGGCAAAAGAAATAAGGCAGCAAAACAAACAAATACCTATTATATTTTTAACGGCAAAATCACAAACTGCAGATGTTTTAGAAGGTTTTAATAACGGCGGAAATGATTATTTAAAAAAACCATTTTCTATGGAAGAGTTAATAGTAAGAATAAAAAATTTACTGCAAAGAGAAGTTCAGCAAACTGCTACTAAAATTATTAAAATTGGCAATTATCAGTTTAATATTACCAAACAAACACTTACTATATACAATAAAGAAACACAACTTACTCACCGAGAAACACAATTGCTTTCGTTACTTTTTAATAAAAAAAATGAAGTAGTAGAAAGAACTATTATTTTAAATAAACTTTGGGGCAATGACAATTTTTTTACTGCTAGAAGCATGGATGTATTTATTTCTAGACTTCGAAAAAAACTTCAAAATGATAAAAATGTTCAAATTATAAACAGCAGAGGTTTTGGCTATAAATTGATTTGTTAATGGTGTGTCAATTCTAAAAAATGTGTACCTTTATGCACCAATAAATTTTTATACATTTTATTTATGCACGTTGCAATTGCAGGAAACATAGGCGCTGGTAAAACTACGCTAACCAAACTATTAGCTAAACACTACCAGTGGAAACCCCACTTTGAATCTGTAAACGAAAATCCATACTTAGATGATTTCTATACAGAAATGGAACGTTGGTCTTTTAATTTACAAGTTTACTTTTTAAACAGTCGTTTTAGACAAATTTTAGAGCTAAGAGAGTCTGGTAAAAACATTATACAAGATAGAACAATTTACGAGGACGCTCATATATTTGCACCCAATTTACATGCTATGGGTTTAATGACAAATAGAGATTTTAGCAATTACTCCTCCTTATTTGAGTTGATGGAAAATTTAGTAAAACCACCAGATTTATTAATTTACTTGCGTGCGGATATTTCTACACTAGTTAGTCAAATTCACAAGCGAGGTAGAGAATACGAAAACTCAATTTCTATCGATTACCTAAGTAGGTTAAATGAAAGATATGAAGCTTTTATTGCCACCTACAAAAAAGGGAAAGTGCTTGTAATTGATGTAGATAATTTAGATTTTGTTAAAAATCAAGAGGATTTAGGTTATATAATAGATCGAATAGATGCTCAAATAAATGGCTTGTTCTAAAATTCTGTAGATATACTATTAAAAAACCCTTCATTTTTTTTGAAGGGTTTTTAATTGAATTAGCTTTCGGTTAAGTTTATACTAATTCTAGTGCTTTACTAATATCTTGTAATAAATCTTCTATATCTTCTATACCTACACTTAAACGAATTAACCCATCTGTAATACCTAATTTGTCTCGTTCTTTTTGAGGGATAGCACTATGCGTCATAGTTACCGGATGACTTGCCAGACTCTCTACACCACCCAAAGATTCTGCCAATGTAAAAAGGCTTGTATTTTCTAAAAATAAAAAAGCTTTTTCTTTGGTATTTTCTTTTAATTGAAAAGAAACCATGCCTCCAAAATCATTCATTTGCTTTTTAGCAATAGTATAACTTT
Organism: Polaribacter tangerinus; assembly: GCF_038024095.1. Classification (NCBI taxonomy): domain Bacteria; kingdom Pseudomonadati; phylum Bacteroidota; class Flavobacteriia; order Flavobacteriales; family Flavobacteriaceae; genus Polaribacter; species Polaribacter tangerinus. Next base: position 966,616 of record NZ_CP150668.1, read on the forward strand.
CGCTGTTTTTAAAACCCGGATAATAAACAGTAGACACTTTTTTGTGCTGTGCTAAAAAACTTGCAATTGCGTTTGCATTTTCGCAATGTCTTTGCATTCTTACATGCAAGGTTTTTATTCCTCTTATAGCTAAAAAAGAATCCATTGGACCTGCAATAGCACCTGCAGCAAACTGAATGAAATGAATTTCTTTTGCCAACTTTTTATTTTTTACAACTAAAGCTCCCATAACCAAATCGGAATGACCACCTAGGTATTTTGTTGCAGAATGCATTACAATATCTGCTCCCAAATTTAGCGGCTGTTGTAAATAAGGAGTCGCAAAAGTGTTATCTACAGCAATTAAAATATTAGAATTTATCGTTTTTACTGCGGTGGAAATTGCTTTTATATCGGCAATTTTCATTAACGGATTTGTAGGAGTTTCTATCCAAACTAATTTGGTGTTTTTAGTAATGGCAGCTGTAATATTTTTGGTATTACTCATTGCAACATACGTAAATATGAGTCCGTATTTTTCGAAAAGTTTCGTAAACATTCTGTAAGTTCCTCCATACAAATCGTCACCAGCTATAATTTCATCTCCTGGCTTTAACAATCTTAAGATACAATCTATAGCTGCTAAACCAGATGCAAAAGCAAAACCATTTGAGCCATTCTCTAAAGAGGCCAAGCTATTTTCTAATGCAGTTCTCGTAGGGTTTTTACCTCTAGAATATTGATATTCTTGTGGTTCTAAAAGATTGGTTTGCGCATAGGTAGAGGTCTGAAAAATGGGTGTCATAACTGCACCTGTAGTTGGCTCTGGTAGCTGACCTCCATGAATGGTTTGAGTGTTAAATTTCATACTTTTTTATTTTTTCTGATTTAAGAACATCAAAGAGCTTTTAAGTTTTAAAACAAGCTTTCAAAGAATGTTAGCCCAGATAGAGCGGTTTGTTTAATCTCTCTCGCTTTTGGGCGAGAAGCGAGTAGCGAAAGCTGGAAATAGCTACAAAAACTATAAAAACTTTTTAATAGCTCTTATAATTCCGTAGTGAATTCCTTCATGAAAATTATTAAAATTAATAGCCGTTTTTATACTATCTAACACAAAACCCGTGCTTGTAGGATAGCTGGTAAAATTCTCGAAAATACCAGCGTTAAAATCTTCTTCTAAAGTATCTGGCAAACCTAAAAGTAATTCTTTAACCTCATCAAACTCCTCTTGTGTAAATGTTTTTGTTGGCAACGTTCCTTTTTTATGCTGCTCAATTAAATCGTCTGGACACAGGCAGTTTAGGTCAGATAATTTGTAATGTAGCAACTGTTGAGTAACAACAATGTGGGCAACATTCCAAGCAATATTATTTTTAAATCCGGACGGAATAACATGAATTTGTTCTAAGGATAAGTTCTCTAATTCTTTTAAAATTAAATTTCTTGAAGTTCTTAAAATATCGAATTGTGTCTTCATCTTTTATGATTATTTTTGGTGTAACAAATATAATTTAATATCATGAAGAAAGGTTACTTTTTACAAACTTGTGATACTTGCAAGCGGATTTTAAAAGAAATTGATACAAGCAATTTTAAACTACAAGAAATAAAATCGACTCCTGTAAATGAAGAACAATTGTCAGAAATGTACGCTATTTCTGGCAGCTATGAAGCTTTGTTTAACAAACGTGCTCGTTTGTATAAATCTTTAGGGTTAAAAGATAAATCTTTATCTGAGCAAGATTATAAAAATTATATTTTAAAAGAATACACTTTTCTAAAACGCCCAGTATTTATTGTTGATAATGAAATATTTATTGGAAACAGCAAGAAAGTTATTGAAGAGTTAAAAAATAAAATTAGTTAATATTGTAGCATAAAAAAAACCTCAAAAAAATATTTTTTTGAGGTTTTTCTTTTTAAAAATTCTATTAAAATGTCATGGATATTCCCATAGACATGCCTTTAACGTTTAAATTAAATTCTGGTATAAAGCTAGAACCTACAGTTGACTGATTTGCATTATACAGTTCTACTGCTTTTTTTGCTTTTTTAGTAAAACCTTTTGCTATAGGAATAGTAGCCACAATTAATGCGGCACCAACACCTGCCAATGCCCACTCTGGTTCGCCTCCACCAATTGCTGTACCAATAGGAAAACCAACTAAAGCGCCTCCTGCACCTCCTAAAACCATGCTTAAAATTTGATTACCTTTTGCAGACCTCATCAACTTAAAAGCCGCATCATTTTCTTTCATAAGCTCTTGCATTTGACCCACCGAAAGCATGCCTCCATTTTGATGAAATGTATAGCCTCCGAAAGCTTTTTTCATCTCTATTTGTTGTGCATTTAATTGACTAAAAAAAGCAAATGCCAACAAAAATAATAGTACGAATTGTTTTTTCATTTTATTGTTATTAATTAGGAAGACAAATATAAATTTATTAACTCAGATGCTTCTTTTTTTGCACTCCAATTTTTAACTATTTCTGCTCTTGCTTGTGTTCCTAAAAGTGGGAGTTTTCCTGATAATTTATTTGATAATATAGTTTCTAATTGCTGGCTATTTCCTGCCTCAAATAAATAACCGTTTTCTTTGTGCTTTATTAATGAAGAATGAACTCCTACATTTTTTGTAGCAATTACCGAGCACTCACAACTCATAGCCTCTGCAGTAACTAAAGAAAAACCCTCTGAATAACTAGGGCACACAACTATTTTTGCTGCTTGATAAAAAGAGACAATCTCTGGAGTTTCTTTTATAAAATATACTTGTTTTTCTATTTTATGTTTGATAGCAATAGCTTTTAACTGGTCTAAAAAAGCTGGCTTGTCTACTTTTCCAACAATAACCAACGCCCAATCTAAATTATTTTGCAGTACTTTAGCCGCCTCTAAAAGCACTAATTGCCCCTTGGCTTCTCTTACTCTGCCAGCGCATAAAATTATATTTTCTTGAGATACCTGTTCGATGGTAACTGCATCTTTAGAGAAAAATTTATCGACTCGAACACCATGACCAATAACGGTATTTTTTATACCCAGTTTTTTACCCATACTTGGTATAAGTGTAATTACTTTGTTAGCACTTTTTAAAAGTTTAAAGGTTAACTTAGAAGGTTTAGTTTCTGCATGCCTTGTAGCTATTAATGTAAACTTTGCACCAAATGCTCTGTAAATAAGCATTCTTATAATTTCATTATTTCTGTGGCAATGCACTATCACTTTTGCGTTTGAAAACAATATTCTTCTTAGTTGATATTTGGTTATATAATTACCAATTGCACCATAACCGAACAAATAACTATTAAATTTATCATCAAAAAAAGGCAGTACATTTTCTATACTTCTAGTAACACCTGTTCTGCGTTTATGAAAGTGGGTATGAATTAAAGTTGGTTTCAAAAAAAAGAGCTAGTATTTTAAGGTTATTTTTTAAAGAAATTTTCGTGCAACAATATCCATAAAACGTGTTTCAAGCTCCTCGTAATTCTGCCAATTGTAATCTGGTTTTACCATTTTATTGATAAATTTCTTTGCTTCTTTTAAAGTTTTAAAAGAATTTAGTTGAGAAATTACCCTGTTAAAATCTTCCTGACTACCATCAAAAAGATTCTTTACAAAAGCAATTCTATCATTCAAACCTATCTGTATGTTTTTATGAAAAGAATCATTTAAAGAAACCTGATCTACAGTTTCAAATAAATTTGCCATTACATCTACCGAAATCGTATCTTTTAATTCTTCTTCTAAAGTTGGAGTACTCTTTTCTGGTTGTTCATTTGTGTGCTCTTTAGAGAGAATCTCCACTTTTTCTTCAAACATAAGATTCTCTAGTTCTTGAAACGGCTGTTCTATTTCTGTGGTTACTTCTACCTCTGCAGCCTCCTCATCACCTACCTCTAAATACTCATTTACCAAAGCGGTTTTATCTTCTTCTAAAAGTGGTTCTTCCATTAAAAAATCGTCTCCAGCCTCTGCATCTAACTTTTCATTTTCAACTTCTAAATATTCATTCTGTGGCACTTCAACTTTATCTGCAATATTGATGTTATCAACCTGAGTTTCGCTCAAAATAATATCCGACGAATCTTGTAAGTTAGCATCATGAAGCTGCTTTTTATCTAAAGCTGTACTCACCTCATTTAGTAGAGTTTCTTTTGTTTTTTCTAAATTTGGTGTTGTAGTTACATATTCTTCTACAAATGCCAATAAAGATAATTTTTCATAAATTTCTTGTGCTTTCAGTTTAAGTGCAAAGACATCTTCTTTATTTTTCATCTGTAAGAGGCTATGCGCTAAACTCATTAAATCGGCCTGTAATTTTTTGTGCATAAGTTGTAGATTGAGGTTATTTTTTCCTAGTAATTATTCATAAATTTGTTGATGTACAAAGTAAATCAAAAAAATAATTATCTAAAGCCTAAAATTACAAAATGTTTCTTGAAAATACAGTAAATCATACAGAACAATTTGGTTGGATAGAAGTAATCTGTGGCTCTATGTTTTCGGGAAAAACAGAAGAATTAATAAGACGATTAAAGCGTTCTCAGTTTGCAAAACAACGAGTAGAAATATTTAAACCTGCCTTAGATACCCGCTATGACGATGATGAAGTTGTTTCTCATAACGACACTAGAATTCGCTCTACACCTGTTCCGGCATCTTCGAATATAAGGCTACTTGCCAATAATGTTGATGTGGTAGGTATTGATGAAGCGCAATTTTTTGATGATGAAATAGTGGTGGTTTGTAATGATCTAGCCAATAGAGGTATTCGTGTAATTGTGGCTGGTTTAGATATGGATTTTAAAGGAAATCCGTTTGGACCAATGCCCGCTTTAATGGCTACTGCAGAATATGTTACCAAAGTACATGCTGTATGTACGCATACAGGTAACTTAGCACACTATAGTTTTAGAAAAGCTCAAAATGACAAGATTGTAATGTTAGGCGAAATGCAAGAATATGAACCCTTAAGCAGAGCTGCATATTACAAAGCCATGCAACAACAAAAGGAACAATCAACACAATTAAAATCAGAAAAAACAATTAAAAAAGAGTTGTAAAAAAAGTATTGAAAGTTAGTAAATACAAGAATGTAAGATAAAGCCATGAACAATCACGTAACTGTTTTAGAAATTGATGCCGCTGCATTAAATCATAATCTAAACTATTTTAAAGAAAAGCTTCAGCAAAACACCAAAATATTGGCAGTGGTAAAGGCTTTTGGTTACGGAAGTGATGGTGTGCTAGTTGCAAAATATCTAGAAAATAAAGTGGATTACTTTGCTGTTGCATACACTCATGAAGGAATTGCGTTAAGAGATGCTGGTGTAAAAACCCCAATATTAGTGTTGCATCCACAGATTCAAAACTTACAAGATATTGTTACATACAGGCTAGAACCAAATCTTTATAATTTTAAAATTTTTGAGGCTTTTTTAGAATTTGCAGACGAAGCACCTCTTATAAATTACCCCATACATATAAAGTTTAATACAGGCTTAAACAGACTTGGGTTTTGGCATACAGACATTCCTGTAATAATTGCGAGTCTCAAAAAAACAACGCATGTAAAGGTACAGTCTCTATTTTCTCATTTAGCTGCAAGCGAAGATTTAGAAGAGCAAGAATTTACCGTCAATCAAATTAATAATTTTGCCTACATAGCTCAACAGTTTTATAAACATTTAGGGTATGAACCAATGCTACATATTTTAAATACATCTGGCGTGGTAAATTATGCAAAAGCACAATTTGATATGGTACGAATTGGTATTGGGTTGTACGGCTTTGGAAACGATGATACTGAAACTGCACAGTTAAAAAATACACACAATTTAAAATCTATTATTTCTCAAATACATACTATACAACCTGGTGAAACTGTTGGTTACAACAGAGCTTTTGTTGCGAAAAGAATTACCAAAAGTGCTACCATACCTATTGGTCATGCAGATGGCTTATCTAGAAAACTAGGAAACAAAGCTGGCCATGTAATTATAAATGGCAAAAAAGCACCTATTATTGGCAACGTTTGTATGGATATGATTATGGTAAATGTAACTAAAATTGACTGTAAAGAGGGAGACGATGTTATCATTTTTAACACTCAAGAAATGTTGCAAAATATTGCCGATCTTTCAGAAACTATTGTTTATGAAACACTAACTGCTATTTCTCCAAGAATTAAAAAAATGTTAAAACAATAATTTTTTTATTACATTAGCTACTTTATAACTAATTAAATATATTAAAAATGGGAATGCTTAAAGAGTTTAAAGACTTTGCAATGAAGGGAAACCTTGTAGATATTGCAGTAGGTTTTGTAATGGGTGCAGCTTTTAAACAAGTTGTTACGTCTTTTACTGGAGGAATTGTTTCTCCATTAATCGGTTTAATTTTTAATACAGATCTTAAAGATTTAAAATGGATTGTAAAAGAAGGTCTTGCAGACGAAACCGGTAATGTTGTTGGTGAAGTAGCTGTTTTATACGGTGATTTCTTAACAAATGTTATCGACTTTATTATTGTTGCATTTGTAATGTTCTTAATTGTAAAGGGCGTTAATGCTACTAAGAAGAAAGAAGAACCTGCACCAGAGGCTCCAAAAGGACCTAGTCAAGAAGAATTATTAGCAGAAATTAGAGACCTTTTGGCTAAAAAATAAGAAACTACTTACTAGTTTTAAAAAAATCCTGAGTTTTTACTCAGGATTTTTTTTACCTTTTAAAATAGCTAAAAAACCGTCTCTATCAATCTCCTTTGCACCCAAACTTGCTAAATGATCGTTATAAACCTGACAATCTATAACCTTATATTTCTTTGTTTTTACCAAATGAATAAAAGCCAATTTAGAAGCGTTAGACACTTTAGAGAACATACTTTCTCCACAAAAAACAGCCCCAACTTCCACACCATATAAACCACCTACTAAAACAGAATCTTGCCATATTTCTATTGATTTTGCTACACCCTTTTTGTGCAAATTTATATATGCTTGTTCCATTTCATCGGTTATCCACGTACCAAACTCATCTTTTCGATTCACACTTTTGCAATTGTAAATAACCTCCTCAAAAGCCTTATTTTCAGTAATTTCAAAAGTATTATTACGAATAACTTTACGCATCGACTTAGAAATTTTTAAATTCTTAGGAAAGAGCACCATCCTTTTAAAAGGGCAATACCAAACAATTGGCTCACCATCGCAATACCATGGAAAAATACCATTAGAATAAGCCACTATTAATCTATCTACAGATAAGTCTCCTCCTAGAGCAATAATTCCTTCTTTTGATGTATCTTTATATGGCGGAAATACTAATTTATCCGTTAACCAAATCATTCCCCTACTGTATTAAAGTGAGTTGCAAAATTACTGAATTCTTAAAAAACAGTTAATCTGAAATTCCATAGATAATTATTGATAAAATGTCACTATTTTTGCAACTTTAAAAGAATATTCCCTTGAACAAAAAGCTAAAAAAAAGAAAGAAAAAAACAGCCTTCATTGGTAAAAGGCTTCATAATTATTATGGCAGAACAGGCTTTTACTTATTTGTTTGGGAAAGTGTAAAAAAAGCATTTTTACCAATTGCCTTAGTAGTAATAGGGCTTTTCTTTTTTAACAAATATGTTTTTGACATAAACCAAGGCCTAGAAAATATTACAAATACTTTTTCTAGAGTCGGCGTTCTTATTACTTTTTTTGTATCAGAAACTATTTTTGGCCTTATACCTCCAGAAATTTTTATAGCTTGGACCAAAAAAACTGCACATCCAATTTTAAATTTATCCATTCTAGCAACCCTGTCATATACTGGTGGCTTACTTTCTTATTTTTTAGGAAAAACAACCTTAAAAATTAAATCAGTAAAAAATTATTTAGAAGTTAAAATCGCAGAAAACTTAAAAAACACAAAAAAATGGGGTGGTTTTTTAATATTAGTTGGTGCACTGCTTCCACTTCCTTTTGCAATTGCATGTTTTGCTGCAGGAATGATTAAATATCCTTTTAGAAACGTAGCTATTTTTGGCATATTCAGATTTTTACGCTTCGCAATTTATGCGTGGGCAATTTTTAAAGTCGTAACATAATACCTTACATTTGCAGTATGGGACTAACAAATAATGACATTTTAAAAAAATTACGAGTTGCACACAAACTTCGTGATACAGACATTGTAGCAATTTGTGCTTTAGTAGATTTTAAAGTTTCTAAAGCAGAATTAGGGGCACTTTTTAGAAGCGAAGATCATGATAAATATGTAGAATGTGGAGATCAAATTTTAAGAAACTTTCTAAACGGACTAATCATTCATCTTCGGGGACCAATGCCAAAGAAAGTTGAAAAAAAGTAAAACATAAAAAAAAGGTTAGACAAGTCTAACCTTTTTTTTATGTTTTGAAAAAACCTACATTGCTGCGTCTATTTTTCCTGTATAAGTATTTTTTGGAGCAACACCAACTTGCTTATCTACTACTTCTCCATTTTTAAATATAAGTACTGTTGGTATATTTCTCACACCATATTTAGCTGCGAACTCTTGGTTTGCGTCTACATCTACCTTACCAACTACGGCTTTCCCTTCATAATCATTATGAATTTCATCAACAATAGGTCCAACCATTCTACAAGGTCCACACCAAGCTGCCCAAAAGTCTACCAATACTGGTTTGTCTGATTTTAATACAATTTCTTCGAAATTTGCATCTGTAATTTCTAATGCCATTTTATATTTTTTATAGTTAATTCAATTTTCGATAGCCAAAAATACATATTTTTTTTAGATTCAATATTTTATAAAAATTGCTTTTTACTATATATCTATCAATGGTACTTATTATAACCAACCAAATTTATGTGGTATAAAGAACTTAAAAAATTGCAGAAGCTATTTTTTTTATGTTCGAAGACTTCCCCATAGAATAGTAGTGTAAAACAGGTACTCCTGCTGCTAATAGTTCTTTAGACTGAGCTATTGCCCAAGAAACGCCTACCTCTCGAACTGCTGCATTTGTTGAACATTTTTCTACTTCTAAAATTAATTCTTCTGGTAAATCTATTCTAAAAACTTGAGGTAAAATTTGTAAGTGACGTTTTACAGCTATCGGCTTAATACCTGGTATAATTGGTACCGTAATACCTATTGCTCTGGCAGCTTTTACAAACTCAAAATACTTTTTGTTATCAAAAAACATCTGTGTTACTACATAATCTGCACCCGCTTTTACCTTTTCTTTCAAACGTTTTAAATCGGTTTGTAAAGACGGAGCCTCTAAATGTTTTTCAGGATACCCGGCAACGCCAATACAAAAATCAGCTTTATTTTCTGCTTCAATAACATCATGTAAATATTTTCCTTTATTTAAATTTTGAATTTGTGTTACCAAATCTTTTGCATATAAATGACCATTTTTACTGGGCTCAAAATATTTTTGATGACTCATCGCATCTCCTCTTAAAGCCATTACATTATCTATTCCTAAATAGTGACAATCTACCAATAAATATTCTGTTTCCTCTTTTGTAAAACCTCCGCACAATACATGTGGTACTGTATCAACCTCATATTTATGTTTAATTGCAGCACAAATACCCAAAGTTCCCGGACGCATTCTTGTCAATTTTCTGTCTAATAAACCAGCCTTTTCTACATAAACAAATTCTTCTCTAGAAGTAGTCACATCAATAAAAGGTGGCTTAAACTCCATTAAAGGATCTATATTATTATACAATTCTTTAATATTCTTTCCTTTTTTAGGTGGTATAATCTCAAAAGAAAACAAGGTTTTACCATCCGATTTACGTATGTGTTCTGTAATTTTCATTTCTTCGTTTTATATAATGGAATCTTATTATTTATTTTTTGTTGGCGTTCCCTAAAAAGGGCGCGCTTTTCACTATATCTTTTTAGTAATCATGTTGTTAAAATTTATTCATTCTTCACAAATTTAATGGCACTTATTACTAAAAAGGATGCCGTTTCAATCGCTAACGCACATTTCGTTATAACTACCTACTATTTAAACTTCTGCTAAAGAAGGATGTAACCATTTTTTTGCTTTTTCTTTAGTAATACCTTTTCGATTGGCATAGTCGATAACTTGGTCTTCGGTTATTTTACCCAATCCAAAATATTTTGCTTCTTTGTTTGCAAAATAATATCCAGAAACTGCTGCTGCTGGCCACATAGCCATGCTTTCCGTTAGGGTAACTCCTATTTGTTCTTCTACATCTAACAATTTCCAGATAGTTTCTTTTTCTAAATGATCTGGACATGCCGGATATCCTGGCGCAGGTCTTATTCCTTTGTATTCTTCTTTTATTAGTGCTTCATTCGTTAACTCTTCATCTGCAGAATAGCCCCAATGTTGCACCCGTACATTTTTATGTAAATACTCTGCCAAAGCCTCTGCAAACCTATCTGCTATTGCTTGTACCATTATTGCCGAATAGTCATCTTCTTTTTGTTGGTAGGTTGTTGCTAATTCTTGAGCACCAAAAATGGCAACACAAAAAGCACCTATATAATCTGTTTTTTTTGCTTCTTTTGGTGCAATAAAATCAGCCAAGGCAATATTTGGAACTTCCTTTCTTTTTGATAGTTGTTGTCGTAAAGTTCTAAAAACAGCAATCTCTTTTCCTTTTTTCTGAACAGAAATATCATCATCATTTACAGAATTTGCTTCAAAAAGTCCGAATACTGCTTTTGGTTTTAATAATTTCTTAGCTATTATTTGTTCTATTAAACTTAATGCTTCCTTGTAAAGAGTGGTGGCCTGTTCTCCAACTATTGTATCAGACAAGATATTTGGGAACTTTCCGTGCAAATCCCAACTTCTAAAAAAAGGACTCCAGTCTATAAACGGAACCAATTCTTTTATACTAAGTTGCGCTAAAACTTGAACACCAAGCTCATTCGGCTTTTTTATTTGGCTAGTTTCCCAGTTAATTTTATGCTTTCTTTTTCTGGCTTCATTAATTGAAATATAAGACTTTTCTTTACCTCGCTTTAAAAATTTATTACGAAAATGGTCGTATTCTTTTTTTAACTTTAAAGTATATTCTTTGTTTACTTTTTTATTTAATAAATCGCCAACTACCGTAACTGCTCTAGAGGCATCATTTACATGTACTACTGCATTTTTATATTGTGTATCTATTTTTACAGCTGTATGGGCTTTAGAAGTAGTTGCCCCACCAATTAATAAAGGAATTTTAAAATTCTGACGCTCCATTTCTTTGGCTAAATAAACCATTTCATCTAGAGAAGGAGTAATTAAACCACTCAAACCAATAGCATCTACTTGCTTTTCAATAGCTGTTTTAATTATCTTTTCTGGAGGCACCATAACTCCTAAATCTATAATTTCGTAGTTGTTGCAAGCCAACACTACACTCACAATATTTTTACCAATATCATGAACATCTCCTTTAACAGTTGCCATTAATATTTTACCAACAGGTTCTTTTTTATCTCCTTTTTCTGCTTCAATAAAAGGGTTTAAGTATCCTACAGCTTTCTTCATTACTCTAGCAGATTTCACTACCTGAGGTAAAAACATTTTTCCCGACCCAAATAAATCGCCTACTACATTCATACCAATCATTAAATGGCCTTCAATGACTTCTATTGGTGCAGACGCTTCTTGTCTTGCTTGTTCTACATCATCTATAATATAAGCGTCTATTCCTTTTACCAATGCATGCGTAATTCTGTCTTGTAAAGATTTATTTCTCCACGACAAATCTACTGTTTTGGCTATTTTAGAGCCTTTTACAGTTTCTGCAAAATCTAACAATTTTTCGGTAGCATCATCTCTTCTATCTAAAATTACATCCTCTACGTGTTCTAGTAAATTCTTCGGAATATCATCATAAACCTCTAACATTGCTGGGTTTACAATACCAATATTCATCCCTGCTTTAATTGCATGATATAAAAACACCGAATGCATAGCTTCTCGAACACCATTGTTTCCTCTAAATGAAAAGGATACATTGCTTACGCCGCCACTTACAGAAACATTTGGCAAATTTTCTCGAACCCATTTTGTTGCTTCTATAAAATCTATTGCGTTTCTTCTGTGCTCTTCCATACCAGTAGCAACAGGAAAAATATTTAAATCGAAAATAATATCTTCAGATGCAAAGTCGACTTTATTTACTAAAATATCATAAGACCTTTTGGCTATTTCAATTCTTCTTTGGTAATTATCAGCTTGTCCAATTTCATCAAAAGCCATTACAATTACTGCAGCTCCATACCGTTTTATTTGCTTTGCCTGCCAAATAAAACTCTCTTCTCCTTCTTTAAGAGAAATAGAATTTACAACACACTTACCCTGAACAACTTGAAGACCTGCTTCTATAATTTCCCACTTAGAGCTATCTATCATTATGGGCACTCTACAAATATCTGGCTCTGCTGCTATAAGATTTAAAAAACGAACCATGGCTTTTTTACCATCTATGAGTCCATCATCAAAATTCACATCAATTATTTGAGCTCCTCCATCTACTTGATGTCTTGCTATTTCTAAAGCTTCATCGTATTTCTCTTCATTTATTAGTCTTAAAAACTTCCTTGAACCAGCAACATTTGTTCGCTCTCCTACATTGATGAAATTGCTGTTTTCGTTTAAAATTAAAGGTTCTAAACCAGACAATCTCATGTATTTATTTTGCTTCACTTTCATCTTATTGCTAACATTTTAATTAGACCTTTCGACAGTGCTAAAGGTTACAACTTTACGAGGTTTATATTTTGCTGCAATATTTGCAATTTCTCTAATATGCTCTGGACTTGTACCACAACATCCTCCGATTATATTAATCAAATTTTTCTTTAAATATTCTTCTATTTGCTCACCCATTTCCTTTGGTGTTTCGTCATACTCACCAAAAGCATTTGGTAATCCTGCATTAGGGTGGGCAGATATTGCAAAATCTGTTTTATTAGCAATCGCCTCTAGGTGTGGTTGCAATAAATTGGCCCCTAAAGCACAGTTAAATCCTATAGATAATAATGGAATGTGTGATACTGATATTAAAAAAGCCTCTGCAGTTTGTCCAGACAAAGTTCTACCAGAGGCATCGGTTATAGTTCCGCTTAACATTATTGGAATAGATATCTTTTTTTCTTCTTTCACTTCTTCTATTGCGAATAAAGCTGCTTTTGCATTTAAAGTATCAAATACTGTTTCTACCAACAATACATCTACACCTCCATCTACTAAAGCGGTTACCTGTTCTTTATAGGCTTCACGTAATTCGCTGAAAGTTACTGCCCTAAAACCTGGATCATTTACATCTGGAGACATACTAGCTGTTCTGTTTGTAGGACCTATAGAACCAGCCACAAAACGTGGTTTGTGAGGTTCTTTTTTGGTAAATTCTGTAGCAACTTCTTTTGCTAGTTTTGCAGATTGATAGTTTAACTCATAAACCAAATGTTGCATATTATAGTCTGCCATTGCAATACTTGTAGATGAAAAGGTGTTGGTTTCTATAATATCTGCACCAGCCTCAAAATATTTTGCGTGTATGGTTTTTATGGCTGCTGGTTGTGTTAACGAAAGTAAGTCGTTATTACCTTGCAAAGAACTAGGATAATCTTTAAAGCGATTTCCCCTGTAATCTTCTTCAGTAAATTTATAGGCTTGTAGCATAGTACCCATGGCACCATCTAAAACAAGAATTCGTTTATTTATTTCATCTGTAATAGTAGACATATTTTGACTTTTTTTTATATCAATATATGTCGTCAAGAAAGGAATATTTTTTTGAGGTTATCTGTCTAGAAAAAAATTAACATCGTTAACTGTAAACTTGTAGAATTTAGCACCTTTCTTTGGTAAGAGGTTGCTAAGGCTTCATTGGGTCTAATCCCTCTGCCTTTCGTGATAACATATAATTAATAAGTGAATGAACGCTGGTGTAAATATACTTAAAAAAGTGTTTTTTGTAAGATTATTTTCGATAAAATAATCGCTATTTTTTATGATTCTGGAGCCAATACAACCTCTAATCCTTCTAGTTGATCGTTTATCTGAATTTGACATCCTAATCTGCTGTTTTCTTGCACATGAAAAGCCTCTGCCAACATAGCATCTTCATCATCGGAAATTTCTGGTAGTTCGTGGTTAGAAACTACATAACATTGGCAAGAAGCACACATTGCCATACCACCACAAATACCAATTGTTCCTTCTTCTGCTAACTCATAAGAACGAACAACTTCCATTAAATTCATGGCCATATCTGTAGGTGCAACCACCTGGTGAACGACACCATTTCTGTCGGTAATTTTAATGTTAACGTCTTGCATTTTTGAGGTTATTATTTTTTTGCAAAGTTACAAAAAACCAACAATTTAAAAGGACAAAGCTTGTTCTAAATCTTCAATAATATCTTCAACATTTTCTAATCCTACAGAAACTCTAACCAATCCATCAGTTATACCAACTTGCAACCTATCTTCTTCAGATAAACGACCATGAGTAGTAGAGGCTGGATGCGTAACAATAGTTCGTGTATCTCCCAAATTAGCAGATAACGAACACATTTTTAATGCATCTAAAAATCTTCTTCCAGCGGCAATACCTCCCTTAATTTCAAACGCTACAATATTTCCCCCTAAAAGCATTTGCTTTTTGGCAATTTTGTATTGAGGATGCGACTTTAAAAATGGATATTTTACAAACTCAACAGCTTCGCTTTTTTCTAAAAATTCAGCTAATTTTAATGCATTTTCAGCATGTTTTTCAACTCTTACAGCAAGGGTTTCTAAACTTTTAGATAAAACCCACGCATTAAATGGAGACATGGCTGGACCTGTATTTCTCGCAAATAAGTAAATCTCTCTCATTAAATCTTTACTACCAACAGTTACACCGCCTAAAACCCTACCTTGACCATCTATAAGTTTTGTTGCTGAATGAATTACCAAATCTGCACCGAATTGTATTGGTTTTTGAACATAAGGAGTTGCAAAACAATTATCTACAATAAAAATAAGCTGGTGCTTTTTTGCAATTTTACCTAATAACGCTAAGTCTAAAATATCTACTGCAGGATTTGTAGGTGTTTCTACATATAAAATTTTAGTATTGTTTGTAATTAAGCTTTCTAAATTATCAACTTCATTTACTTTAAAGTAAGAAGTAGTAATATTCCACTTTGGTAAAAAATTTGTGAACATGCTGTGAGTAGAACCAAAAACAGAACGACAAGAAACCACATGATCTCCCGCATTTAAAAGTGCTGCAAAAGTGGTAAAAATAGCAGACATACCAGTAGCAAAAGCATACCCAGCTTCGGCGCCCTCCATAGCTACTATTTTGTCTGTAAATTCGGTAGTATTTGGATTGGTAAACCTACTGTATAAATTACGTTGCTTTTCCTCTGCAAATGAAGCTCTCATTTCTTCTGCATCTTCAAAAACAAAACTAGAGGTTAAATACAAAGGAGTAGAATGTTCTAAAAACTGTGTTCTCTCTGTTTGGTTTCTAATTGCTTGAGTTTCGAAATGTTTGCTCATTTTTTGTTCGTTATAAAAGTTGATATCTAATTATTATTTTTCGCCAATCTTAATACATCTCCAAAAACACCACGAGCGGTAACCTCGCTTCCTGCTCCTGCTCCCTGTATAACAAGTGGTTGCTCTCCGTAAGAAGATGTATAAATTTCGAATATTGCATCTGAACCTTTTAAGGACCCTAATGGAGAATCTTTAGCAACTGATACTAATTTAACAGCTAAATTTCCTTTTTCTTTAGATAAATCTCCACTTAATTCCCCAATATATCTTAGCACGTGATTTGGAGATTGCTGTTCCTTTTTTTGTTGATACTCATGGTTCATAACCTCTACATTATTTAAAAAATCATGAACGGCTCCTTCTCTTAAATTTTCTGGTATTAGATTTTCAACTTGTACATCATCCAATTCATTTTCTAACTCTAATTCTCTTGCCAAAATTAATAATTTTCGAGCCACATCATTACCTCCCAAATCTTCTCTTGGATCTGGCTCTGTATATCCTTTAGAAATAGCTGCTTTTAACACTTCTGAAAAAAGAATATTTTCTGATGAAAATGTATTAAATAAATAACTTAAACTACCAGAAAACACACCTCGTATTTTTGTAATATTTTCGCCAGATTCGTGTAATAATCTTATGGTATCTATTAGCGGTAAACCCGCACCTACATTAGTCTCATACAAATACTGCTTTTTAATTTTTTTTAAATTTTTTCTTAGTTCTCTGTAAAAATCAAATGATAAAGTATTGGCTATTTTATTACACGAAACCAAATCGAAACCTGCTTTTACTAATGGTATATAGTTTTGAACAAAAAGCTCGCTCGCTGTATTATCAATGGCTATTAAATTTTCTAGATGATGTTCATTTACATATTCTACCAAACTAGTTAAGTTGGTATTTTCTTCTCCGTAATTTTCTAAATCACTTTCCCAGTTTTTTGAAACTCCATCTCTTTGAAACAGTATTTTTTTTGAATTAGCGACAGCAAAAACATTCAATTGAATTTTTCTGCGCTCTAGTATAGCTTGTTTACTTTCTAAAATTTGTTCAATTAAAGTAGAACCAACCAATCCTTTTCCAAAAATAGCGATATTCACTTTTTTTGAAACGCCAAAAATCTGACCATGAATAACATTTACCGCTTTATGTAACGACGTTCTATTTACAACCAAACTCACATTTTTACCAGTAATTGTATTATTAAACAACACAGGTACTATTTGGTTTTTTATCAATGCATTATATGGATGATGAAACTCACTTAAATCTTGACCGATAATTGAAATTACAGCTACATTGTCCATTATAGAAATCTGACTTACATCTTGTGAGTAAAAATCATTTTCAAATTCTTTTTCTAACGCTACAACAGCATCAGATGCCTTATCTGAATCTATTATTAAACCAATACCTCTTTCAGAAGAACCCTGAGAAATAATACTTACACTAATATTATGATTGCTTAAGGCTTTAAAAATTCTAGCATCTACACCAACTTTTCCAAGCAATCCTCTACCTTCAAAATTTACCAAAGAAACATTTTCTATAGTAGCAATTGACTTAATTCCTTTTTCAGATGATTTCGCTGTAATTAATGTTCCTTTATCTTTTTTATCAAACGTATTTAAAATTCTTAAATTAATATTTTTCTCCAATAGCGGTATGATAGTTTTTGCATGTAAAACTGTAGTACCAAAGTTTGCTAATTCGTTTGCCTCTGAAAAAGAAAGCTGCTCAATTTTTTTGGCATCTTTAACAAAGTCTGGGTTTGCAGTATAAATTCCACTAACATGAGTGTAATTTCTTAACTCATCTGCATCTAAATAGTTTGCCAATAATGCTGCAGTGTAATTGCTACCATTTCTACCCAATGTTGTGGTATCACCTTTTTTATTGGAAGAAATAAAACCAGTAACTATTTGTAATGAACTTGAATTGTTTTTAAAATGAGTTGTTACATTTTCTAAAGAAAGTGACTGAATTGGTTGCGCATTCCCAAAATTATTATCTGTAAAAATTAATTTTCTTGCATCTGTTGCAGTTGCAGAAATTCCCTTTTTTTGAAGTAGACTAGCAATTAATTTTACTGCCATTAATTCTCCTTGTGCCAACACCTCATCTTTAACTTTCTTGCTATAATCTCCTAATAAAAATACCCCACCAAATATTGTTTTAAGAGTTGTAAACTCTCCCGAAAAATCAACTGAATTGTCTGGTAATTTTTGATATTCTTTTAGTTGGCTAAACAACTCTTTGTAGTCTTTCTTTTTTGCTGCTACTTCCAAAATATTTTCTAAAATATTTGTAGTGTTTCCTCTTGCAGATGCAACTACCGTAATTTTTTCGCCTTTGGCATGTAATTCTGAAATTATTTCTATAGTAGTTTTAATTCCTTTTCCGTTAGATAGAGAGGTGCCTCCAAACTTTAATATTTTCATCTTCTTTTCTCTATAATTTTTATTAAAAATAGGAGCTATTATTTTTTCCAACTGATCATATTCCATTAAAAATGCGTCATGCCCATGAACAGACTTAATCTCTTTATAGGTGACATTTTCTTTTGTTAATGCTACTTTTTTATAGGTTTCACGATTTTCATCAGCAGTAAAAAACAAATCAGAATCGACACCAATTATATGAATATTGGCAGATATTTTATCTAAAATTTCACTTTTTGTCTTTCCTCCTTTAGTGATATCAATTGTTTTTAATAACTGATTCATGAGCTTATAAGAAGACAATTGATAACGTTCTTGAAGCTTTTTTCCGTGATGTAAAAGCCAGCTCTCTACATTAAAAATATCTGATTCGCTATTTTTTGTACGCTTAAATCTTTCATTAAAAGAAGCTGGTGTTCTATAGCAAAGCATTGCGTGCATCCTTGCATCATGAACAGGGTTTTTTGAGTTTACTAAAAACTGTTCTTGAATTTGACAATTAGCAATTAACCAATCGGTAGACTTCCAATCGGTAGCAATGGGCAAAAAATTATCTGCTATTTCATTGTCTATAACAAGCATTTCCCATGCAATACCACCACCTAATGAACCACCGATTACAGCAAATAATCGAGTTACTTTTAACTCTTTTAATCCTAAAAGAAAAATTCTTGCAACATCTCTGGCGATAAAGTCTTTATAATTTTCAATTAAAAAACCATCATACCCATTTCCAGGAATATTAAATGCTAAAACAGAATATTTTTGAGTATCAATTACTTTATTTTCTCCTACAATTTTACTCCACCAACCCTGTACACCAGCAACATTACTATTACCAGTTAAAGCATGGTTTATTAAAACCACTGGAGCACTTCCTAATGGCTTTCCAAACACTTGGTAACTTAGGTTTAAACTCGGTAGCAAGGTCCCTAATTCTGTTCTAAAATTATGAATCTCTAAGCGCTGTAGCTCATTTTTCATCAGTAAAAAAACTTTAACATGGGAGTAAAATCATTTTTAACTCCCATGCTTATTTATATTTCTTTAAAAGCTGCTTTTAAATCTGCCTTTAAATCTTCTAAATCTTCAATACCTACAGACAAACGAATTAAGTCTTGACCAACACCCGCAGAAGCTTGTTCCACATCATTTAACTGTTGATGAGTGGTACTTGCCGGATGAATAATTAAAGATTTAGTATCTCCAATATTTGCTAATAAAGAGAATACCTTTGTTTTATCTGCAATTGCTTTGGCTGCCTCATATCCCTTTTTAGGACCAAAAGTTACTATTCCACTTTGTCCCTTTGGTAAATATTTATTCGCCAAATTATGGTATTTGTTACTCTTTAAACCAGGATAATTTACCCAAGCAACCTCATCTTGCTCCTCTAACCATTGGGCCAATGCCATTGCATTTTCTGAATGTTTTTTTATACGAACAGGTAGAGTTTCTAAACCTTGTATAATATTAAAGGCATTTGTTGGACTTAATGCTCCACCAAAATCTCTTAACCCTTCTAGAATTAGTTTAAAAGCATAGGATGCAGCACCCAAAGTCTCATAATACTTTAAGCCGTGATACCCAGCAGAAGGCTCTGTAAATTCAGGAAATTTACCGTTTGCCCAATTAAACGTTCCAGCATCGATAATGGCACCACCCAATGAGGTTCCTTGCCCACCAATATATTTGGTTAAAGAATGTATTACTATGTCTGCACCGTACTTTATGGGATTTAACAACACTGGTGTTGCCACAGTATTGTCTACTATAAAAGGAACTCCCGCTTTTTTTGATTCTTTTGAAATGGCTTCCAAATCTAAAACGTCTAACTTTGGGTTCCCTAAAGATTCAACAAAAAAAGCTCTGGTATTCTCTTGTACTGCTTCCTCAAAGTTTTTAGGGTTTGATGCATCTACAAAAGTAGTGGTAATTCCAAATCTTGGTAATGTTACACTTAATAAATTATAAGTTCCACCGTACAAGCTACTTGAAGCAACAATGTGATCTCCAGCTTTTAAAAGAGTTAACAAACCTGTAGAAATTGCAGACGTACCAGAGGCAAATACAACAGCGCCAATACCTCCTTCTAAAGCAGCCAATCTATCCTGTAAAATTTGATTGGTTGGGTTGTTTAAGCGTGTGTAAATAAACCCTAATTCTTTTAATGAAAAAAGATTAGCAGCATGTTCGGAATTGTTAAAAACATACGATGTTGTTTGATAAATAGGAACCGCTCTTGTACCTCCGTTAATAGTTACGTCGTGTCCTGCGTGCAACGCGTTAGTTGCAAATTTTAATGTACTCATTTTTCTGTTTTTTTGAGTTAATAAATGATTAAAACAAAAGTCAAATGCATTAGTTTTAAACCAATGTATCTACAAGAAAAATGTTATGAAGAAAAATAGAAAATTTCAGAATATGAAAGATTCTTTTTTGTTATCTATCCAATTATAAAATTGAGTAGAATTTAGCACCTTCTTTACTTGTAAAGGGTTGCTAAGGTTTCGTAGGGTCTAATCCCTCCACCTTTCTTGATAACATTTCAATAAGATATTGAACTTTGTGAGTGCAAATATTGCAACAGAAAAAGTTAGTATGCAAGTAAAAAGTAATCTTTTTTTAAATAAATATTAGAATCACAAAAATTAAGGTATCAAATTTACAATAGTGTAATATCTATATTCGAAACGCACTCTAAATTATTTATTGATGATAGTATCACAAAATATTATCACAAAAAATAGGGCATTTTAATTTTATAATGTAACTTTGCAAGCATATTAAAGAGGAAAAATTTGAACTGATTGCAACCTCTTTGACGTTTATTTAAAAATAAACATCAAAATTAAATGCTAAAGCAGTAAAAGCATACTACTTTCAGCTATTCGGCAATCATTTTTTCTTTTTCAATTAAAAAATTAAATCTTTACAAAACCAAAGGTTTTAAAATTAAAATAGCGTAATATGTCATATTTATTCACCTCAGAAAGTGTTTCTGAAGGACACCCAGATAAAGTTGCAGATCAAATTTCTGATGCTTTGATAGACAACTTTTTAGCTTTTGATAAAAACAGTAAAGTAGCCTGTGAAACTCTTGTTACTACAGGGCAAGTGATCTTAGCTGGTGAAGTAAAATCTGAAACTTATTTAGACGTGCAAAAAATTGCAAGAGACGTAATAAATAAAATCGGTTACACTAAAAGTGCTTACATGTTCGATGGCAACTCTTGTGGTGTTTTGTCGGCAATACACGAACAATCTCCAGATATTAACCAAGGTGTAGACAGAGAAAAACCCGAAGAACAAGGTGCTGGAGACCAAGGGATGATGTTTGGCTATGCAACCGATGAAACAGAAAACTATATGCCTTTAGCGCTAGAACTATCTCATAGGTTATTAATAGAGCTAGCTGCATTAAGAAGAGAAAACAAAGAAATACAATATTTACGTCCGGATGCAAAATCTCAGGTAACCATAGAATATTCTGATGACAATGTACCACAAAGAATAGATGCTATTGTAATTTCTACACAACATGATGATTTTAATGAAAGTGAAACTATCATGTTAGAAAAAATAAAAAAAGATATTATAGGTATTTTAATTCCAAGAGTGGTAGCCAAATTACCTGAACATATTCAACAATTATTTACAGATGACATTACATATCACATTAATCCAACAGGTATTTTTGTTATAGGAGGTCCTCACGGAGATACTGGCTTAACGGGACGTAAAATTATAGTAGACACTTACGGTGGTAAGGGCGCTCATGGAGGTGGTGCTTTTTCGGGTAAAGACCCCTCTAAAGTTGATAGATCTGGCGCATATGCAACTAGGCATATTGCAAAAAATTTAGTAGCAGCTGGTTTGTGTAAAGAAGTATTAGTTCAAGTTTCATATGCAATTGGTGTTGCTAAACCTACCAGTATTAATGTAGATACTTATGGAACTGCAACTATAAACCTAACTGATGGAGAAATAAGTAAAAAAGTAGAACAAATTTTTGATATGAGACCTTATTTTATCGAAAAACGCTTAAAACTAAGAACACCTATTTACTCAGAAACTGCTGCATATGGGCATATGGGCAGAACACCAGAAGTAAAAACTGTAACTTTTACAAACCCTATGGGAGAGACCGTTTCTGAAAAAGTAGAAACATTTACTTGGGAAAAACTAGATTATGTTGCAAAAGTAAAAGAAGTTTTTCAATTATAACTAATACAAATAATTTGTAATTTAATGATGCATCTGTTTATTCAGATGCATTTTTTTTTACCTAGTTCTTATACATAAAAATCGGACTTTTTATATTCATTAATACAAAGAACTAAACATAAAAAATACGTTAAAAAAACAACTGCTTTAACAATTTTTTAAGAATTATGCAATTTAGGTTTGCGTAACTTCGGAAAATTAAAATATAAACTTTTTATCATGACAAAAAAAATACTAACTAGATTACTTCTAGTTGCTTTCGTATTTGGTTTTTCTACTGAGGCAGATGCTCAGTTTTGGAAGAAAAAAAAGAAAGAAGCTCCCAAAGCGGTAGCCAAGCCAAAACCTAAAAAAGGTGCAATGCAGCCTTACAGTAAAGTGGTTACAAAAGACCACAAAACAGATGAAGGATTGTTTAAGGTGCACTCTAAAGATAATTCTTACTTATTCGAAATACCAGACTCTCTTTTAAGAAGAGAAATGTTAATGGTAACTAGAATTGCTAAAACTGCAAGCGGAATCGGTTTTGGTGGTGGAAAAACAAATACGCAAGTACTACGTTGGGAAAGAAAAAATAAACAAATCCTTTTACGAGTTGTGTCTCATAGTGTAGTTGCAGATACTGTTTTACCCGTTCACGAAGCTGTTGTAAACTCTAACCTAGAACCTATATTATTTGCATTTCCAATAAAAGCAATTAGTAAAGATTCTACTGCAACTGTTATCGATGCTACCGATTTATTTGCAACTGATGTTGCTCCACTTGGCTTTCCAAGTTCTTACAGAAAATCTTACCAAGCATCTCGTTTAGACAAGTCTCGTTCTTACATAGACAGAGTTAGCAGTTACCCACAAAACATAGAGGTAAGACATGTAAAAACGTATTTTGCAAACAAAGCGCCTTCTAATAGTGCAGTAGGTTCAATAACTTTAGAGATGAGTAATTCTATGATTTTACTACCTAAAGTACCAATGAAACGTAGGTATTTTGATGAGCGTGTAGGTTGGTTTGCTCGTTCACAAACAGACTACGGATTAGATGCACAAAAAAGTAAAACAGTAAGCTATTTAGATAGATACCGTTTAGAGGTTAAAGATGAAGATATCGAAAAGTTTAAAAGAGGTGAACTTGTAGAACCTAAAAAACAAATCGTATATTATGTAGATAGAGCTACTCCAAAAGAATGGGTTCCTTATATTATACAAGGTGTAAACGACTGGCAAGTAGCTTTTGAAGCAGCTGGTTTTAAAAACGCTATTGTAGGTAAAATGGCGCCTACAAAAGAAGAAGACCCTGAGTATAGTCCAGAAGATGTTCGCTACTCTGTAATTAGATATTTGGCTTCTCCTATACCGAATGCAAATGGGCCACACGTAAGCGACCCTAGGTCTGGAGAAATTTTAGAATCTGATATTAACTGGTACCATAACGTAATGACTTTATTGCATAATTGGTTTTTTATTCAAACAGCAGCTATCAACCCAGATGCTAGAAGTAATCAATTTAAAACAGAAACAATGGGACGATTAATTCGTTTCGTATCTTCTCATGAACTTGGTCATACACTTGGTTTACCACACAACATGGGAAGCTCAGTTGCGTATCCAGTAGACTCTTTACGTTCTGCTACTTTTACAAAAAAATACGGAACAGCTCCTTCTATAATGGATTATGCACGTTTTAACTACATTGCTCAACCTGGTGATGAAGGAGTTGCCTTAATGCCAAATATTGGCGAATATGATAAATATGCAATCGCATGGGGTTACAGACCAATTTTAGATACTGATGCAAAAGATGAAAAGCCAATTTTAGATAGTTGGATTTTAAAGCATGCAGGAGATCCAATGTATCGTTTTGGACACCAACAAGCCGGCGGTGTTGTAGACCCAAGTTCTCAAACAGAAGACTTAGGAGACGACGCTGTAAAAGCATCGATGTATGGTATTAAAAACTTACAAAGAATTTTACCAAAATTAGAAGAATGGACTTCTGAAAAAGGTGAAAACTATGAAGAATTATCTACTATGTACGGACAATTAATCGGGCAATTTAATAGATATATGGGGCATGTTTCTGCAAACATTGGCGGTGTATATGAATTCTATAAAACTACAGACCAAGAAGGTGCCGTTTACACTCATGTAGATAAAGCAAAACAAAAAGAATCATTACAATTTGTGATTGATGAATTGTTTAAAACTCCTACTTGGATGTTGGATGAAAATATTTTTAGTAAAACTGAATTTTCTGGTTCTGTAGAAAGAGTTAGAGGGTTGCAAGCTAGAAATTTAAACAATATTTTAGATGCTGGTAGAATGGCTAGAATGATAGAAAATGAAACCTTAAACGGCTCTAAAGCATATACTTTGGTAGAAATGATGAGCGATTTACGAAAAGGTGTTTGGGGAGAAATTTACACTGGTCGTTCTATAGATACTTACAGAAGAAACCTACAAAGAGCTCACTTAGATAGATTGGATTATTTATTGAATAAAGCAAAAGACCAAAGAGGGTTTAACAATGGATATTTGAAAAGAAGTGGTATTACCATTAATCAATCGGATGTTAAATCTGTTGCTAGAGGAGAGTTAAAACGATTAAGAAGAGATGTGAAAGCTGCTTCTAATAGAGGAAATACTCTAACAAGATATCACTTGCAAGATGTAGTTGATAGAATTGACCTTATCTTAGATCCTAAGTAATACAACTTTTATACTTATTTTTAAAAACCTCGCAATATTGCGAGGTTTTTTTATTGGCTTTTCTAACTAAAATTACCTTCATTTTACCTACTCAAAATTTAAAAACTACGCTATCTTTGCAGTAGATTTATCATATGAAGCATACATTACTTTCTTCTCCTCTTCAAGGTTTTACAGATTATAAGTTCAGAAATGCCTTTAACGAGTACTTTGGTGGAATTGATACTTTTTACTCTCCTTACATCCGACTAAACGGAAAAATGGTTATTAAAAACTCATATCAAAAAGATATTTTAATAGAAAATAATAACACCTTAAATGTAATTCCACAAATAATAACCAATGATGTAAATGAATTTTTATTTGTAGCTAAACATGTACAAGATTTAGGTTATAAAGAGCTAAATTGGAATTTAGGTTGTCCATATCCAATGGTTACAAAACGGGGTATGGGTTCTGGATTGATAAGTGATATTGAAACAATAGATACTATTTTAAACAGCGTTCATAAAGAAACCTCAATTATTGTTTCTATGAAAATGAGAATGGGTTACGAAAACGCAACTGAAATTTTAAAAACATTTCCTGTTTTACACAAATATCCTTTAAAAAATATTGCTATACACGCAAGAATTGGAAAACAGCTGTATAAGGGAAGTACCGATTTAGAGGCTTTTGAAAATTGCATAGCGCACTGCAACCATAAATTATATTACAATGGAGATATTACTTCTGTAAGTGCTTTTAAAAATTTGGCAGAAAGATTTCCAAGTATAGACCATTGGATGATTGGTAGAGGATTAATAGCCGATCCTTTTTTACCTAGTATGATAAAAAATGACACAACCGAATATCCAAAAGATAGATTTGATATTTTTCATGAATTTCACAATCGAATTTACAAAGAATATGATGCGGCTCTTTCGGGACCAACACCCATAAAGATGAAAATGCTTGGGTTCTGGGAGTATTTTTCTCAAAGCTTTTCAGACCCTCAAAAAACCTATAAAAAAATTAAAAAAGCACAAAACCCAAAATCATATACTAGTGCTGTTTCAGAAATCTTTAAAAACGCTAAAAAAATACACTATTAGCTTTCCCGAGAAACATCTTCATGCGAACTGTCTTTTTTAAAATCCTCTAAAATTGAACTAATAACGGCATCTATCCTATCTTTTTCTGTATTGTATTTCGGACTTAAACTTGTCTTATCAGGAAAATTCTCTATAGTAACTGTTGTAGAAGGGAAAGCAAAATCTACTCCTAAAGCTGCTGCTAATTTCACTATAGCCATATGAAGTCTGTGCTTAGAAGATTGCTCTACACCCCACGCTAAACTTTTAAAATATACATTTACCATAATTAATAAAGCAGAATCTCCAAAACCAGTAAACTCAACATTATAAGAATCTGAACGTGTTTCTGGATGCGCAATAACAATTTCTCGAACACCTTTTACAAATGCTTCGATTAGCTCGGGAGGAGTGTCGTATCGCAAACCTAAATTTGTGTTGTATCTTCTAAATAAACGTAAACCCTTATTGTTGATAACAATTTCAGACAATTTACTATTTGGTATTTGATAAACAGAAGTATCTGCAGCACGAACGCTCGTAGATCTAAATCCGACTTTTTCTACAGTTCCCACTACCTCACCAGCCTCAATCCAATCTTCTATATGAAAGGGTTTGTCAACAAAAATCATGATAGTTCCAATAAGGTTTTTAACAGTATCTTGAGACGCTAGAGCCACTGCCAAACCACCAATAGTTGCTCCTGCTAAAATAGTTTTTGGATCTACACCAAATAAAGCTATTAATCTTAAAACTCCTATAAAAATTACAATTCCAATAAAAAGATTGTGTAGAATAGGAGACAGTTGGTCGTCTAATTTATTATGAGTTTTTTCTGTAAAAACAGTATAAACTCTCATAATTACATGTACTAAATTAAGAAAAACATAGGTCCAAAAAACTACTTCTGCAATATCTATACACAAGAAAAACCAAGAGTTTGTTTCTAAACTGAATTGTAGAGATGGAAAAACTTTATTAATAAGATTGATAACTACTAAAAGTGTAATAGGTCTTGCTAATTTTTTAAGGTAATTATCTAAGGCAATATCTGTTCTTTTTGTGGTTAAAACCTGAATTTCATGTAATATTAGAAAAACAAGTTTTTTTAATAAATAGAAAACAATAACAGCTAATAGCAACAACGCAAAAACCATAAAAAGTTGCCAGTATTCTATATTAAAAAACTGTTTATGACCAATTTCTGGAACGATATCTTGTATTTTTTGAACATACCAAGGAAATACAGCGTTGTAAATTTCATCAATTTTTGCAACTGTTTCTTCAGAATAGTACCAATTTCCTTCTATCTTTTCTAACGATATTTCTGGCATTCGCAACGGAAAAAGTATGTACTTACTTTTTGCAGCATAATGAATCGTATCTTTAAAGTCATTATTTTTTGGTATTTTTTCAAAATCTACAAAAAGTCCTTTTCCATCCAATACCTTTTTTATTTTTATTGCTTTGCTTACAGCCTTCTTTTCTGGAAGACCGTACATAGTTTGTGCAGCCTTTTTGGGAGCATAACTGTCGGATTGTAAAAAAAATAAATGTGTATAAATGGTTGCATGCGGATTTCTAACATCTACTCTTGTAGAGTCTTTTTGTGCACTGCTTATAAAAGGGATTAAAAGAAGTAACCAAATTAGTTGACGCATTTTTTATAAATTTATAACATTATTTAATACTACAAATTTAAAGCATTTAGTTGTTTTTAATCAATTTACACAACAAAAATTTATCGTTTAAATAAGCACCGTTTTTTAAAATTTTTGTTCTATAAATTAAACCCTTTTTATTTTTTTTGGTCTTAACAGTATATAACTTAAAAAATAAAAACAATGAAAAAAATAGCAAGTATTATTGTATTCGCTTTTGTAGTAGTTACTACCACTAATGCACAACAAAAAAGAAATGTAAACAGACCCGTTTTAAGTGTTGCGCAACAAACAGATTTAACTGTTAAAAGAATGACCTTAGCTTTAGATTTGTCTGAGAAACAACAAGAACAACTTAAACCAGTTATTGAAAAAAACGTTTCGGAGAGGGTTTCTTTTTTAGAAAAAAATAAAGAAGCAAGAAAAGAGAGAAAAAAACCAAGTGCCAATGAAATGTATGCTTTTCAAAGCAAAATGTTAGACGGGAAAATTGCAATGAAAAACTCTTTAAAAAAGATTCTTAATAAAGAACAACTTAAAAAGTTTGAAAAAATGAAAAAGCCACGAAGAGAACGTGCTATGAGAAATATTAGAAAAGGACAAAAAAATAAGCAAAGAAATTAATTGGATTGTCTTATTTTAAAATAAACCTCTGTGTAATTATGTGTTTCATAGAGGTTTTATTTTTTACTAGAATTAATAAAAAAAATAAAAGTTGGGGTTTTAACGCTACTGCGTTAGCGATAGAACGACTTGTTTGAGCTCTTACGCATTTTTTTGCGGAAAGCGAGTAGTGAAAGCGCGGCCATTTTTGGAACGCCACAAAAATTAATCTTCTGTAAACCAACTAGAATATGTAACATAATTATTGGCTATTCTGTCTATTTCTCCAGAAATTAATTCTTTAGAAATATCTTTTACTTTTTTAGCTGGAACTCCCGCATAAATACTACCACTTTCTAAATGTGTGTTCTTTGTAACTACTGCTCCTGCTGCAATAATTACATTAGACTCTACAATACAATCGTCCATAATAATACTTCCCATACCAACCAAAACATTGTCTTTTATAGTACAGCCGTGTACAATTGCGTTGTGCCCGATAGAAACATTATTGCCAATTGTAGTGGGTGATTTTAGATACGTGGCATGAATTACCGCCCCATCTTGAATATTTACTTTATTACCAATTTTTATAAAATGTACATCGCCTCGAATTACCGCATTAAACCAAACACTGCATTGGCTACCTAAAGAAACATTTCCTACAATTGTGGCATTTTCTGCAACATAACAATCGCTTGGAATTTGAGGATATTTATTTTTAACAGCTTTAATTAATGGCATAAAAAATAGGTTCTTTAAAGAAAAATTAAATTATTGATGTTTAATTATAAGTTTTTGACCAATGGAAATTGTAGTGTCTAACAAATTATTAAACTTCATCAAATCTGTAACACTTATGTTATACTTTTTAGATAGCGCGTATAAAGTCTCTCCTTTTTGAACTATATGATATTTTAAAGTACTTTTAGTAGGAGCGTATTTTTTTTCGATTTGCTGCTTTCTATTTTTATTATTTTTTGAAGTTGTAAAACTTTTTTTAGCCTGATTATCAAACGTATACAACTTATAATCTCTTATGATTTTTAATAACTTAGATGGGTATTTTTTATCAGTTGCATATCCTGCTTTTCGCAAACCATACGCCCAGCTTTTATAATCTGTAATATCATACTTAAATAAAAAAGCGTACCTACTTCTTTGTGTTAAAAATAGTGAATGATCTTTGTAAGATGTTTCTGGATACGTATATTTTCTGAAACATTCTCCTTTTTCATCATCGTCATGATATACTCTTTCTCCTTGCCATGTGGTATGACATTTAATACCAAAATGATTGTTAGACTTAAGAGCTAATTCACTTCTTCCTCTTCCAGACTCTAAAATTCCCTGTGCTAACGTAATACTTGCCGGAATTTTATAATCGTGCATTTCTTGCACAGCAATTGGGGCATATCTTCTAATATAGGCCAGCGTTTGCGGATTAAGTCTGGCGTTGTTTTTAGCTAGTTTTTTGGTAAATGCAGTTTCATTAACCGAAGGTAATTTTGGTGGCTTTTCTTCTGAAATTACAGTTCCTTTATTCTTTTTATGTGATACTTTCTTTTTTACTCCACAACTGTGTAACACAATAATTAACAAACAACTAAAAAAAACTCTTACTTTCATTACACCTTTATAATTTCTTTATTTTTACTTTTTAACTGTTGGTTTATTCCCGCTATTCCTTGAATTCCTCCTGTATGTATTGCTAAAATTTTGGTATTTTCTTTAAAAGTATCTTTCGCTATTAAATCTAAAATTCCGAATAGCATTTTACCAGTATAAATAGGATCTAATAGAATGCCAGTTTGCTCTTTAAAACTATTTATAAAATTAATAAGCGCTTCATTATACTTTGCATATCCACCGAAATGATACCCTTTTTGAAGTTTCCAATGCTCTCTTTTTACGACATATTTTTTTACTTCTTCAGATAAAAACGCACCTTTTAAAGCTGGAAAACCAATTACTTTTTGATGCTTTTTTAGAGAATTAATAAGTCCGGAAATTGTTCCTCCTGTACCAACAGCACAACAAATATAATCGAAATTTGCATCTTCTTCTGTTAAAATTTCTTTACAACCATTTACTGCTAAGCAATTTGTTCCTCCTTCGGGAATTAAGTAAAAATCGCCCCACTTATTTTTCATTTTTTCGATAAAACCAAAAGAGTTTTTTTGACGATACAACTCTCGAGAAACAAAATTAAACTTCATTCCGTTTTCATAGGCTACTCTTAAAGTATCATTCTCTAATAATGTTTGTGCTAGATTTTTACCAAGTTCATCTCCCCGAATAATACCAAAAGTTTTTAGTCCTGCTAATTTACCTGCAACTGCGGTTGCAGCAATATGGTTAGAAAAAGCACCCCCAAAAGTTACTATTGATTTTTTTTTAAGCTTTATAGCTTCTGATATATTGTATTTTAGCTTTCTAAATTTATTTCCTGACACATACGGATGAATTAAATCTTCTCTTTTTATAAATAATGTTACCTTTTTTTGGTTTAAAAGTGGTAAAATTATTTGTTGATTTTTGGAAATAATTTGTTGATTAAAATTCATAAGAAAAAAGCCTAAAATAATAATGTAAAAAAACTTTTGCTGTTTTTATTATGATGAAAAATTAGTAATTTCTGTTTCTATCTTTTCCCATTCTTCGAAAAGTGAGTCTAAAGACGCTTTTTGTACCTTGTATTTTTCAAAAAAGTTGGGCTGTGCAGCAACTTCCTCGTAATTGTTTGCTAATTGTAAATCGATATTAGAAATTTCGGTTTCTAAGTCGGCAATTTTTGTTTCTATGTTAGAGCGTTTGTTTTGAAGTTTTTTCAACTCTTTTTCTTGCTCTTTAGTCCCTTTTTGTGCTTTTTGTTTTGAGGTATCTTTTGCTACTTTAACAACAGTTCTTTTCTCTGCTTCTCTTAGGTTTTCTAATTTGTGTTGTTCTAAGAAATAATCAATATCTCCCAAATACTCTTTTATCTCTCTATCTTTAAAACCGTAAACCGTTGTAGTTAATCCTTGTAAAAAATCACGATCATGGGAAACCAATATTAAGGTCCCATTAAAATTATTTAATGCTTCCTTTAAAACGTTCTTTGAAGCTATGTCTAAATGGTTTGTTGGCTCATCCATTATTAAAACATTAAAAGGTGATAATAATAATTTACATAATGCCAATCTATTTCGTTCGCCTCCAGAGAGTACTTTTGCTTTCTTGTCTACTGCATCGCCACCAAATAAAAAAGATCCTAACATATCTCTAACTCTCATTCTATTAGTATCTGAAGCAGCATCTTCCATAATTTCTAATACTGTTTTTTCTGGTGGTAAATGCTCCGACTGATTTTGGGCAAAATAACCAACTTCTACATTATGCCCGAGTTTTAAAAAACCCTCAAACGGAATTTCTCCAACCATCATTTTTGCTAAAGTAGATTTTCCTTGACCATTTTGTCCAACAAAAGCAATTTTACTGTTTCTTTCTATTAATAAGTCTACATTTTCCAACACTTGCTTATCTCCATAACTTTTAGATAAGTTTTGTGCTTCAATAATAATTTTACCTGGCTCTTTAGAAATATTAAAACGAACATTCATTGCCTGATTATCATCCTGATCTACCTCTATTAACTCTACTTTATCTAATTGCTTCATCAAAGACTGCGCCATTGAAGCCTTACTTGCCTTTGCCTTAAACTTATTAATTAAGTGTTGTTTTTGTTTTATCTCTTTTTCTTGATTTTTCTGTGCTTGTAGCTGTTTTTCCTTAATTTCTCCTCGTAAGAGTAAAAATTCGGAATATGGTTTTTTATAATCATAAATTTGACCAAGAGATATTTCGATTGTTCTATTAGTAACGTTATCTAAAAACATTTTATCGTGAGATACTAAAACAATAGCACCTGCATAGCTTTTCAAAAAGTTTTCTAACCAAATGATAGATTCTATATCTAAGTGATTCGTTGGCTCATCTAATAGTAAAATATCATTATTTTGAAGTAGTAATTTTGCCAATTCTATTCGCATTCTCCACCCCCCAGAAAAAGTATCTGTTAGCTTGTCGAAATCTTCTCTTTGAAATCCTAAACCTTGAAGAATTTTTTCGGTATCTCCTTGGTAATTGTAACCTCCTAAAAGCTCGTATCGTTCTGTTTTTTCTGTTAAATCTATAATTAATTGACTGTAACCCTCACTTTCATAATCTGTTCTTGAAGCCAATTGTTCATTTATAGCTTCCAACTCTAATTCTATGGCCTTTATCTCTTCAAATGCCTGATATGCTTCTTCTAATATAGTTCTTCCTTCAACAAAATCGATATCTTGTCTTAAAAATCCTATTTTAATATCTTTATCAAAAGCCATAGTACCTCCGCTGCTTTCAATATCTTTCGATAAAACTTTTAAAAGTGTTGATTTTCCTGCTCCGTTTTTACCAATTAAACCAATTCTATCTCCTTTATTAAGTTTAAAAGTAATTCCTGAAAACAAGTCAGTTCCCATAAAAGAAACTGTTAAATTATGAACGTTTAGCATGAAATGTAATAATTGTTACTGAATTAAGTTTGGAAAAAATTTACCTTTGCAAAAGTAGCTAAATTTTAAGGTTCATATGTTTAAAAAAGGAACAAAAATATACAGTGTTGTTAGAGGGAAGTGCCCTAAGTGCCACGAAGGAGACTTCTTTAAATATAAGTTTACATTCAATCCCACAAAAATTACTCAACTACATACTAATTGCAGTTCTTGTAATTTAAAATACATGATGGAACCTTCCTTCTTTTTTGGTGCTATGTATGTAAATTATGGTTTAACAGTAGCTCTTTCTGTTGCGGTTTTTATAATTTCTAAAGTTTTTTTTGGCTTAGATTTATTAACTTCATTCGCAACAATTGTGGGTGCATTAGTAATACTTGCTCCTCTTAACCTTCGTTTGTCGAGAATTCTTTGGATAAATATGTTTGTGAGTTACAAGAAGAAAGAAAAATAATTTTTTTATTATTTATTTGCAAATCTTTTAATATCAGCATCCGTATCTAGAGGTTCATTATATTCTAAATGTAAGTATAAATTTTTAGCCAAAGTTGGTGCTATCATTACTCCACGTGTTCCTAAACCGTTTAATATTGCCAAATTGTTAAACTCTTCGTGAACACCTACAAAAGGTTTTCTTCCTTTTGTAGCTGGTCTTATACCTGCTGTTTGATCGATAATTGTATACGGAACGTTTATAACCTTAGTTAATTTCTCTATTAATTCTTGCCTTCCTATATCCGAAGGCTTGGAGGTTTTGTCTGAATGGTTAAAAGTGGCTCCAACTTTGTAATAATGATCTCCTAGAGGAATTAAAAATAACGTAGATTTTAACAGAAAATCTATCTGTAATTCGGGAGCATGAATTGTTAGTAACTCGCCTTTAACTTCTTGTAAAGGTAAATACTTAAAAAATGGATTTTGTTTTACTCCATATCCTTCACAAAAAACAACTTTAGAACTCGAAATATCTTTATAGTTAACTGTACTTTTCGAAACCTCTAATTGTTGATGATCAAATTGTTCAAATCGAATTAGATTATTTTCTTTTAAGAAATTTCTATAAGCCGTTACTAATTGTAAGGTATCTACCCTACCTGTTTCATTTACAATACCAAAACCAACATCTGCCAGAACTCCAGCTACTTTTGTTTTATCTAAATGAAGATTTAAAAATCTTTTTAGCAAAGGCTTATCTGAAGCTTCAAACCAATTGTTTTGTTCTTCTAAAGATTTAAAAGCTCTTTTTATTACAATTTTTTTGTCGAGTTGTAAATGCAACTTTTCTTCTAGTTTCTTATAAAAAGGCATCGCTATATCTAACTGTTTTGCTGCATTCCAAACAGGTGTAAATCTTCTTAAATTTACAGGATTATAAACTCCTCCTGCGACTAAAGAGGATGTTTGAGAATCATCTTCGAAAACAATAAATGTTTTATTTGCTTGTTGCAATTCTTCTGCAAATGCCAAACCTGCTAAACCTAAACCAACAATAATATAATCTACCTTCATAATACAAAAATAACTAAGATTCAACTGAGTGTCATATAATTGAACTTTGAATTTAAATTGATTTTAAAAACGATAATTTAAAAACAAAAAACGTTTGCTAGTGCAAACGTTTTTTGTTTAGATTAGAATTGAAACTAGTAGTTCCACATATCAATTTCTCTATTTCTTATATCTTCTTTAATTTTATTTGCCTCTAAAAGCTGAAACAACGAGTTTCCTCTAACATAGTCTTCTATGGCTCTGTTTCCATAAATATTTTCTTCTCTTACAATAGTTGCACTAAACCTTCGTGCATTTAGTAAGTGATCGAAAGAAATTTGCTGAGACGCATTTTTAGGATTAAATACTTTTGCATCGTGTAAAACTTGTCTTGCAGACGGGAAAAAAATCCAAAACAGCTCATATAATTCTTCGTCTTCAATATCTTGCACACCAAGTGTTTGTACATCTTTTCCCATTGGAGCTAGTGCCAACATTCTATATTTTAATTCTCCCTGACGTTTATCAAAATACCACATTCCCTTAATCATATACCCAGAAATATCTTGTGTTTGTATTCTAAATGTATCAGTGTACCCATTTTCTTCACGAATGTTAACCAACCGTTGTTCTATCTCTTTTCTGGTAAGTTTAGAGGTAAAAAAAGAATCGTCATAAGCTTCTTTTATTTTTCCTTGTCTTACTCCTTTAATTAACACATCAAACAAAGACCTCCTATCTGAAGAAATATTAGTTGTATCAATTGGAAAATAATATGGTAAATTAATTTTCTGGTTTAAATCTATAAACTCCCAAACTACCTTAGACCATAAAACATCTCTATCATCTACATAACCATATGGTAAAGGACCATCGTTATCTGCTGCTAACTGCTGATCGCTTTTAACTCCAATTTCAGTTACAGATTTTGCGTTTAATAAATTGGCTTGTGCATTTAAAAAACCTGTGGTTAAAATGGTAAAAAATAATAGTACAATATTTCTAGTCATAATGCTATTTTGTTTTACTAATTAGTTAACTCTATGCTAACTGGTAATACTTGTTTTAATTTGTATGTATTGCCTTTAATTTGTGCTTTTATATCGAAAATATTAATCATATCTCCTCTTTTTGCTTTAGATAGTGCTTTTTTTGCTGCGGCATTAAACTGTGTTCCATTAACAATAATTGCTAACTGTCCTGGCACTTTTACTTTAAAACTAGTTACCTGCAAGTCTAAATCGAATAAAAAATCTGGTAATCCAGCTCCAATTGGCGTATTTGCTAAACCAGACTTAGGCATTCTTACAGTACCAAACTGACCTCTAACAGAGCCCATGGCAGCAGGAATATCTTTTACTCTAAAATCAGTACTTGTAGTAGTTGTTTTACCATCTGCCAACTTTGCACTTACAGAAATTTTAACAGTATTACCACTTTTTGGCCTCATTAAATACTTACCAGCACCTACTTTTTGTAATCCTGGCGCACTTGCTTTAATATCTTTATCTGCAACGCCTGGTAAAGAAATTGATATAGGATTGTCTAAACCTCTATAAACAACATTCATCTTGTCTGCAGAAACTACGGGTGCATTTGGCTTAGAAATTACAGAATATGTACTCTTAAATGGTACAGGTACTTCTTTACCATTTTCCATAAAAAATATAGTTCCTTCTATGTCTTTTTCACCGACACCGCCAGCTCTCATATCTAATACAACGCTTCCATCTTTAAAATTATCGTAGTTTTTGCCATCTAAAATAACTTTACTTGGTTTTAAACTTGGATCGTATCTTCCAAGAACCACACTACCAGTAACATTATCTCCTGGGTAAAAAGCATTTTTGTCTAATTGCACAATTCCGTTGTAATTAGACATAGAAACTTCACTTTCTAATTGACCTCCTAATAAATCGGTAATAATATCGCTTTCTGTATTTTTTATATCAGCCTGAATTTGAGTAAAGTTTGTAAGGGACGCTACCATAGGAAATCCTTCATATCTTGCACGTAACCAAGCTACAGAATTACCGGTTTCATCATCTTTAACATCATCGGTAGTAAACCTACTTTTTAAAACCGGAACAAACTTACTTTTTTCACCCAATGCATCTATAACATTATTTCTATAGCCATTAATTTTGTTTAAAAATTCCTGACCATTTTCTGTGTACGTATCACCTTTAAAAAAATAAGCATCTAACCAATCGGTTTTATCCATTGCCTCGTAGTCATCTTTTTTTTCTACATCTGCAATCATTTGCTGCTTCAACTCTTCTAAATATTCGTAAAATTCAGAAGAATACTGCTTTATCTTGTCAGCTTTTTCTTTTAATGGTGCAAATTTTGCGGGTTGCTCTATGGCTTTTGTAGCTAAATTAGCATATGCCAATGCATTTTTTTCTGAAGTAGAAACATTATTTTCTACTAATTTTTCGTTCATGAAACCAAAAGCAGATAATACTTCTTTACTCATATTCATTGCCAACATTGCAATAAATACAAGGTACATTAAGTTTATCATTTTCTGTCTTCCAGACATTTTTCCTCCTGCCATACTAATTAGTTTTTGGGGTTTTTTAAGTTGATTAGAAACTAATTATTATTTGCTAGACATTGCTGTTAACATATTACCGTATACTCCGTTTAAAGAAGACAAATTATTTGCCAACGCTTCCATTTGTGCTTGTAATTTTTCTGTATTTTCTACTACAGCAGTATTTAAAGCTGCTTGCTTAGAAGTATTTTCTACTTGAACTTTGTATAAGTTGTTTAAAGACTCCATTTGTAATGCTGCCTTAGACATTTCTTCATTGTACTTATTCGTAGAGGCTACAGAGCCAGATGCTGCAGACAAACCTTCTGCTGCATTCTGAAAATTTTTCATACTCGAGCCTAAGCTTTCCATTAAACTTGCATCAATTTTTGCCTCTTGTAATAAATTATCTAACTTTTGAGATAGTAAACCATCTGCACTTAACTTATTGTTTTCTTTTGAAGATGAAGAACTGCCATCTGCTAATTCTGGATACACTCTAGACCAATCTAGATCTTCTTCTGGGGTATCAAACGCCGAAATTGCAAATACAGCTGCTTCTACAACCAAACCTATAGTTAACATTAAACCTCCGGTTAACCAACCAAAAGAAATATGTTGAATTTTAAACAAAGCGCCAATAATTACTACTGCTGCTCCCATTCCGTAAACGAAATTCATTGTTTTTTTGTATGCTCTTGATTGTGCCATAATTTAATTATTAATTGTTTGGGGTATATTATTTTTATTTATTGTCTGTTCCTATAAAATTTTGTACTGTTCTAAAACCGATATAACTTCTTGCAGTATCTGCATATTCGTAGTCTCTTGAACTTACTTCTAAAAAGTAAGCTACATCTTTCCAAGAACCACCTCGGGTTATTTTTCTTTTATTTTTTCTATCTTCAACATTCGGATTCATTGTTGATGCCATATAATATGAAGATGGATTATAGGCAGAGTTGGTCCATTCAGATACATTTCCTGCCATGTTGTAAAGTCCGTAATCGTTTGCATTAAATGATTTTGCTTCCATTGTATACAAAGCTCCATCTACAGCATAATTTCCTCTAACGGGTTTAAAATTTGCTAAAAAACAACCTCTATCACTTGTAGTACCTCCTGTTCCCCAAGGGTAGGTTGCAAACTCTAAACCTCCTCTTGCAGCATATTCCCATTCTGCTTCTGTTGGCAATCTAAAATCTGGTACTTGAGTAGCGTTTTTTCTACCGCGTAAATAATCATTTTTCTTTTTGGTTCTCCAATTACAAAAAGCATTTGCTTGTGCCCAAGTAACACCAACTACTGGATAATCTCCATAAGATTGATGATAAAAATAATCTTGGTGCATAGGATCGTTGTAAGAATAATTGAAGTCTTTTACCCAAACTGTGGTATCTGGATAAATGTTAAGCACTTCTACTTGAACAAAATCTTTTCTATTTCCTCCTTTTCTGGCAGCATTATCTCTATCAAACCAAGAATATCTGTATTTTAAAAACTTTGTGTTAAAAGTTCTTATTCCATCAACAGCTTCTTCTCTACTGATGTATAAAGAATCCATAACTTCTACATAGTCCACATCTGGATATTCTTCTGTTTTCCAGATTAAATCGTTTTCCCAGTTTAAAGGTCTAATAGAATCAATTCCTTCTCCTAAACTCCAGTAATTTTCGTACATATATTTTTGATAAGGAGTAGCATCATCACTCATATTTGTGGTTGCGAATGCGTAGTCTTGAATTCCGCCAGAAGGCGCATTACCATTTCCGTCTGTTCCAGCACCCATTTGTGCAAACTCTGCCTGGTAACCTAATCTTGTTCTTACAATAGAATCTCTTACCCAATGAACAAATTCTTTGTATTCATTATTAGTTATCTCAGTTTCATCCATGTAATAAGGCCTTACCGTAACGGTTTTTGTTGGCGCATTCATGGTACCAATAATGTCTTGATCTTGTTTACCCATAGTAAAAGAACCACCAGGAATTAAAGCCATGCCATAAGGTTTCTCAGAAAACCATTTCTTTTTTACCTTAACACCTACAAGCTCTCCCCTGTCATTTGAGCCACAACTATATAATACTGTTATTAAAAGTGCAAATATTGCTGCTTTCTTCATATGCTAAATATATCTTTACTAAAAAGTTCGTAAACCTATTATTTTTTTTGGTAAAAAACAATGTTGAAACTGCTTTTTAACGTTCTGTTTTTATCAATTTTCAAAATTACATCATTTTCTTCATAGCCTTATACCATCTTTCTGGTATTATTTGCTTTGTAGCGTCTTTGTAATCTTTATATGTACATGGTATTAACGCATGTCTTTTATATTTATTATCTGATAAAATATTTATCTCCAACCACCATCTACCAGACTTGTTACTTTTGTAAAAGTTTAAAGGATCATCATCTTCTAACAATACTGTAAATTTTTGATAATTTTCTTTTCCCGAAAAAGGATAATCTTTCACTCTAAAATTTACCCCTTCAATAAAATACCAAATCATTTGCGCAATTAAATGTGCTGTTTGATGGTTGCTATCTAAACTAGCGTTGTATTCATAAATACCAAAACTAGTTACTTTATCACTAATACCAGCATATCTTGAAATAGCACAAATTTCTTCGCCATAAAATCCGTTTGGTGATGCATTATTATTTGCCGGCGCCTCACTTTGCCTAACAGCGCCAATATCTACAGAAACAATGTCTGCATTTCTAAAAGCAGGCTCTATAGTTTCTAGCTCTTTAGCGCTTCCCAATCTGTAAGCATCAAAAAATAAGGTGT
Organism: Polaribacter tangerinus; assembly: GCF_038024095.1. Taxonomy (NCBI): domain Bacteria; kingdom Pseudomonadati; phylum Bacteroidota; class Flavobacteriia; order Flavobacteriales; family Flavobacteriaceae; genus Polaribacter; species Polaribacter tangerinus. Next base: position 1,006,217 of record NZ_CP150668.1, read on the forward strand.
CTAGTAATGTAATTTCCTCTTGCGAATTTAAATAGGTTTGATACCCGATATTGCTGTAGTTAAATAAGTTATTTGGCGATTGCATAATGATTTTACTTAGGTAGGATTGAGATGTTAACGCATCTTCTAAGCTACCTAAATCGAATCGACTGTCTACAGCAGTAATATTTACTGTCTGTTCTAAAGAATCATATGCTCTGTAATTTACGTAGGTAATGTCTTGACCACCACCGATAATAATTGGGATGATATTTTCTTTTAAAAGTGATGTAATAATTTCTGAAACTGCAAAGTAAGTATCCGATACTTCGTTTCCTTTAATAATATTTCCTAAATCGACAATATTGGTGTGCCAATTTCCCGGAAAAAGTGCATATAATTTCTCTCTTATAAAGTGTAAATTTTCGCCACAACCAAAATTATTTTCGGAATTTCTATCTTCTTGAACCCCCAAAATAGCGACTTGAACATTTGTTAAATCTGGAACTCCGTTATCTTTAGAATGTATTTGAATATGCTGCCCCAATGATGCTAAATTCAGCAACGCTAAATTTTCTACAACTTTTTCATTTACAGGGGTTAAAAAATCGCTATTCATTTAATACTAATCAATTTACACGCAAGATACTAACAAATTATTTCTTTTTGGATGTTTTTTTGACTGCTGGTTTCTTTTTAGCTGCTGGCTTCTTTTTGGATGTTTTTTTCTTAGGTGCTTTTGCTTCAATCATTTTTACAGCCTCCTCTTTGGTTAACTTCTCTATATTAGTCGTTTTTGGCAACTCTACCTTTATTTTACCTTTTAAAACATTAAATCTTCCCCAACGTGCTTTTTCTACTCGTATACCTTCATCTTCCCAATGATGAATAACTTTTTCAATCTCTTTTTGCTTTTTTTGTTCAATCAATTCTTCAATATCTGCATTTGATAGATTGTCAAAATCGTACTTTTTATTTACATTTATAAATAAAGAATTCCACTTTATGAAAGGACCAAATCTCCCAACTCCTTTTTGAACTGGTAACTCTTCATAAAAGTAAATTGGAGCATCTGCTTTTTGCTTCGCTACAATTAACTCTTGTGCTCTGTTCATATCTACTTCCATAGGGTTTTCTCCTTTGTCTAAAGATACAAACATACTTCCAAAACGTATATAAGGTCCATAACGACCATTCGATACTACCACTTCTTCACCTTCATAAACTCCCAATGTTTTTGGCAATAAAAATAACTCTAAGGCTTCCTCTAAAGTAATAGTTCCCAGGTTTTGATCTTTATTTAAACTTGCAAAAAGTTTTTCTTCATCCTCGGGAGCGCCAATTTGTGCAATCGGACCAAATTTACCTAAACGAACCAATACTGTTTTACCTGTTTCTGGATGTTTTCCTAAAATACGCTCTCCACTTTCTCTCTCAGCATTTTCTTTTACATCTTCTACATTATCATGAAACTTTGTATAGAAACTTTTTATCATTTCTGTCCAATTTTCTGTACCTTCAGAAATATCATCGAAAGAACTCTCTACTTTTGCTGTAAAGCCAAAATCTAAAATATTTGAAAAATTTGCAACTAAAAAATCATTTACTATGTTACCTATATCTGTAGGTACAAGCTTATTTTTGTCGGAGCCTGTTTTCTCTGTTAAGATTTCACTTTGTATGGTTCCAGCATTTAAAATTAACTGCTCATAGCTGCGTTCTACTCCTTCATTTTGTCCTTTTTCGATATAACCTCTGCGTTGAACTGTAGAAATTGTTGGTGCATAGGTAGAAGGTCTTCCTATACCTAATTCTTCTAATTGTTTCACCAAAGAAGCTTCTGTAAAACGGTACGGCGGACTCGTAAAACGCTGTGTAGCATTTATATATGTGTACTCTAAATTCTCATTTTCTTTTAAATTTGGCAACATACCTGCTTGTTCTTCCTCTTCATTATCGGTTCCTTCTAAATAAACCTTTAAAAAACCTTCAAACTTAATCATCTCTCCGTTTGCGGTAAAAATTTTAGAGTTTTCTGAGTTTTCTATTTTAATATTTGTACGCTCTAGTAGCGCATCACTCATCTGAGAAGCCAATGTTCGTTTCCAAATTAAGTCATACAACCTATTCTGGTCATATTCAGTATCTATTGTATGCATTTTCATATTTGTAGGCCTAATAGCTTCGTGCGCTTCCTGGGCTCCTTTAGCCTTAGACTTAAATACTCTTTGCTTACTATATTCTTTACCGTAATAGTTGGTAATTTCTTCTTCAGCTGCATTTCTTGCATCTACAGATAAATTAACACTATCTGTTCTCATGTACGTAATTAAACCCGCCTCATACAAACGTTGTGCAACCTGCATTGTTTTCCCTACCGGAAAGCCTAATTTTCTTGATGCCTCTTGTTGTAATGTAGAGGTAGTAAATGGTGCTGCTGGCGATTTTTTTGCTGGCTTTTTGGTTAAATCTGCAATCGAAAAACTTGCACTAGCACACGATTTTAAAAAATTTTCTGCGGCGTTCTTAGAATCGAAATTTTTAGGAATACTCGCTTTAAAAGTTTTCCCTTCAATATTAGAAAACTCTGCAACTACTTTAAAGTGAGTTTCTGGCTTAAACTCTTGTATACTTCGCTCTCTTTCTACAATTAATCGCACCGCAACAGACTGAACTCTACCTGCAGACAATCCTCCTTTTACTTTTCTCCATAAAACAGGCGACAATTCATACCCTACCAACCTATCTAAAACTCTACGAGCTTGCTGGGCATTTACCATATTATAGTCTATATCTCTAGGATTATCGACTGCTTTTAATATAGCATTTTTGGTAATTTCATGAAAAACAATTCGTTTGGTATTGGCATCTTTTAAATTTAACTGCTCCTTTAAATGCCATGCAATTGCTTCTCCTTCACGATCCTCATCACTAGCCAACCAGACAGTATCTGCTTTTTTAGATAGCGTTTTAAGTTTTTTTACAATCGCTTTTTTATCATCTGAAACAATATACTTAGGATTAAAATCTCCATCTACATCAATACCTAATTCTTTAGAGGGTAAATCTGCAATATGTCCGTAACTAGACTCAACTTGAAAATCTTTTCCAAGAAATTTTTCAATCGTTTTTGCTTTAGCTGGAGACTCTACAATTACCAAATTCTTTGCCATATATCTTTCCTTTTGAACCGTATATTGCCATAAAAATGCAATATTTTGGTTTGCAAAAGTATGTAGTTTTTTTTTATTAATTATTTTTTAGGCAATATTTAGAACATTTTTAATCTAAAAATTTAATTTACAGTTATTTTTTTATTCATTTTTGTAGTAGAATTACCACCTACAAAAAGCAAGAATTCTCCTGGTTCTACTTCCCATTTTCTGTTCGCTGTATAAAATTCTAAAACATCTTTATTTATTGTAAAGGAAACTGTTTTTGTTTCTCCGGCGTTTAAATAAATTTTTTGAAATCCTTTTAATTCTTTTACGGGTCTTACAATACTTGCTACCAAATCTCTAATATACAACTGCACAACCTCTTCTCCCGAAACTTTACCCGTATTTGAAACCTCTACAGAGATAATAATTTCGTCATTTAATTCCATTTTTTCTTTATTAACTTTTAGGTTATCATAAGAAAAATTGGTGTAACTTAATCCAAAACCAAACGGAAATAAGGCAGATTTTTTTTCATCTGTATAACTAGAATAAGTAACATTTTTAGGATTGTAAGGTCTACCAGTATTTTTTTGATTGTAGTATAATGGCTCTTGCCCAACATTTCTTGGAAAAGAAACTGGCAGTTTTCCAGCAGGGTTGTAATCTCCAAAAACAACATCTGCAATACCGTTACCCGACTCAGAACCTAATTGCCAAGTTACTAAAATACCAGGTACAATTTCATTAGCTCTAGAAATATCCATTGGCCTTCCATTAGAGAGTATCAAAACAATATTTTTATTTACCTTGTAAATAGCTTCTAATAGTTCGTTTTGTAAACCTGCAAAACCAATATTAACCTGACTTCTTCCTTCGCCAGATTGATATGCATCTTCTCCGATTGCTAAAAAAACAATCTCAGCTTTTCTTGCTGCAGCAACTGCTTTAGAAATTCCAGTTCGATTATTTTTATTGATTTTTAAAGGGTGTAAAAATTGATTATCACCAGGTTTTACTGTTGGAATTAATAAATCGATTCCTTTCTCATAATAAATTTTGGTGTTTTTACCAACCTTATTTTTTACACCTTCTAAAAGTGATACCGCAGAATTATACACTCCTTTTGCACGCCAATTTCCTATTGGCATATCTTTATTATCTGCGAAAGGGCCTATTAGAGCAATACTTTTTACATTTTTAGATACTGGTAAAATACTATTTTCATTCTTTAATAATACAATAGATTTTCTTGCAGCATCTCTAGAAACTGCTAAATGCTCTTTGGTGTAAATATTGTTTTTTTCTTTTTCCTCATCACAATACTTAAAAGGATTATCAAATAACCCCAATTGAAATTTTAAGCGTAAAATTCTTTTTACTGCATCGTTAATATGTGCCTCAGAAACCTTTTTTTCTGAAAGTAATTCTTTTAGGCTAGCCTCGTATGCATAAGACTCCATATCCATATCAGAACCTGCATTTAATGCTATTTCTGCTGCATGCTTTTTATCTTTTGCGTAACCATGCGCTCTCATTTCTCCAATAGAACCCCAGTCAGATACTACAAAACCATTCCAGTTCCAATCTCCTTTTAAAATATCTCTTTGCAATACTTTATGTCCGGTTGCTGGTATACCATCTATATCGTTAAATGAGTTCATAAACGTTGCTACGCCGGCTTTAGCAGCGGCTCTGAATGGTGGTAAAATCATATTATGCAATTCAAACTCGCCTGCAGTTACCGTGTTATAATCTCTACCGGCTTCTGCAAATCCGTAACCTGCAAAGTGTTTAGCACACGCTGCAATAGTGTTGGCATCTGCTAAATCATCTCCCTGAAAACCTTTAATTCTAGCAACGCCAATTTCAGCACTTAAGTATGGATCTTCTCCTCCACCTTCCATAATTCTTCCCCATCTTGCGTCTCTAGAAACATCTACCATTGGAGCAAAAGTCCAATTTAATCCTGCAGCTGCAGACTCTTTTGCTGCAATGGCTGCAGATTGTCTTATCAATTCTAAATCCCAACTTGCAGACTCACCCAAGGGTGTTGGAAACATTGTTTTTAAACCATGAATAACATCGTATGCAAAAATTAATGGAATTTTTAATCTAGATTTCATTGCCAATTCCTGAGCGGCACGAACTTCTTTTACAGAAACCACGTTAAGCACAGAACCTACGAGTCCTTTTTCTATTTTATCTAATTTGTCTTGCGCACTTTTTGAAGATGCAGGACCTGTTAAATCCCAACCAGCTGAGTACTGAACCATTTGACCAACTTTTTCGTCTATTGTCATAAGTTCCAGAACAGAATCTACCTTTTTTTCTATAGCTTTATCTAAATTAGCTGAGTTGGTGTTTTTTTCTGATGATATAATACAACTTGAAAATCCTAATATTAGAACAATTAGGGAATAAATAGTGAATTTTAATTTCTGCATCTTAGTTTATTTTAATTTAATTTCTGCATATACTGGAAAGTGATCTGACGGATACTTTAAGTCTTTAGAATCTGTGAGAACTGCATATTTACTAACTGATAATTTTGCATTCTTAGAAAAGAAAATATAATCAATTCTTCTTGTAATGGGTTCATGAAACTTAAAACCATTAAAAGTTCCGTCGGTTCCAAAAGCATTTTCTCCAGCAAGAATTTTTGCATCATCATACTCTAGACTTAACGTACTAATTACATCACTATCTGGTGTAACATTAAAATCTCCAGTAATAATTACAGGATAATTTTTAGTGTTCACTTTTTTTATTTCTTGTAAAATCAATTGCATTCCATTGCGCTGTGCTAAAGCCCCTTGGTGATCTAAATGAGTATTAAACACCCATATTTTTTTTTCAGAATTTAGTACATTCATTAATCCATAAGTACAAATTCTTGGGTAAGAGGCATCCCAACCTAAAGATTTTTTGTTAGGAGTTTCTGAAAGCCAAAAAGTATGCACATTACTAAAACGAACTTTTGTTGAATCGTAAAAAATAGCAGAATATTCTCCTTTATTACCACCATCACGCCCATGACCAATAAAAGCATAATTTGGTAGTTTTTCTGTAATGTATTTAATTTGATTTGGCCTGCCCTCTTGTGTGCCAAAAATTGTAGGCTCGTAAAATTTTATTTGAGATAGCAAAAAATCTTTCCGATTAGACCATTGGTTTTCTCCATCAGACTTAATATCTAAACGAATATTGTACGTCATAATTTTTAGACTTTCTGATGATGGCTTGCTACAACCAATGCAAATAAGCATGGCTACTAGTACTAACTTTTTAATCATTATTTATTTTTTTTGAAAAACTCTAACATAATCTACTTCCATTCTTTGCGGAAAAATAGTGTCATCAATTCCTTCTCTACCACCTAACATTCCTCCTACAGCAACATTTAATATCAAATAAAATTTCTGATCAAAAGGCCATTCTGCAGAAGTTTTATGCTGATTTACAAATGTATTATAAACTACACCATCTAAAAGAAAATCCATCTTTTCTGGCGTCCATTCTAGTCCAAAAATATGAAATGTATCGTTTGGCTGGTCTATAAATATAGATTTTCCTTGTTGGGTATTTTTCATATGGTTAAATGCTTTAGTATGTACGGTTCCAAAAATAGAATCGTTATTAAAACCTACATGCTCCATAATATCTATTTCGCCAGAAGCTGGCCATCCTACTTTATTTTTATTTTCTCCCAACATCCAAATTGCAGGCCACATACCTCTACCTTTTGGTAATTTTGCACTTACCTCTATTTTACCATATTTCCATGCAGCTTTATTTTTTGTTGTTAATCTGCCAGAGGTATACTTACCAACTTTACGTTCTGCAGCATATTTTTTCCAACTTTTCTTCAAAAAATCAGGATTGCCATGATCTTTGTTTTTAATGGTTTCTTTGTGGGCTTCAATAATTAATTTGCCTTTTTCTACACGCGAATTCTTTATACTATCGGTGTAATATTGCTCTTCTTTATTTGCTATAAAACCATATTCTGGAGACCATTTTGTATCATCAGGTTTTCCAGAATAATTAAACTCATCACTCCAAACTAACTCATAGCCATTTTTTAAAGGAGATTTTTTTAGTCTTTCTAATACCAGACTAGGTTCGTTAGTAGTAATATAATTAAAGTCATTGGCAATTAACCAATCTATATCATCTACAGAATTAGCTGTCCATGCGTTTAAAGTAATTCCTAATTCTTTAGCGCTTTTTATATGTTCTGGTTTATTTTTAATTTTATACAATACGTAATCTAAACCTGTAATGCCATTTTGCTTTAAAACTTCTGGCGATTTGTAGCCATCTAAATATTGAGTTTTTAATTGCGGATTTTTAGCAACAACTCTTTGTAAAATATCGAATCCAAAACTAATATAAGAATCTACAAAATTACTTGCATTCAGATCATTTACCAATGCTAAAACTTTATCTGTTTTTAAAATATTTCTCTCTTTACTGGAGGTTGGCTTAATTTCTAATACAAGTTTAGTAGTATTATTATTGGTCATTCCAGCAATTAAATAATCTCTTAAAGTTGGCAAAATCTCTCCGTTAGAAAGTGGTTTCTTAGCCAATTCTTTGTAATTAGTATCCTCTATAGTGAATCCATTATACTGTTTGTCATGTGTTACAATCAATACAGTATCTTTTGTCATTCGTATATCTAACTCACTAGCAAAACAACCTAATCTAATAGCTTCTTTTAATGAAGCAATAGAGTTTTGAGGTAGTTTTTTTTCTTTCCATGCTCCACGATGTGCTACAACAGAATTGTCTGCAAAAGGAAGCCTTTCAGACTTCGTTATGTTGGAACACGAAAACAATAAGGAGGATAATAATACTATACAATAAATTCGCATTGGCGGTGAAATATTTTAATTACAGAATTTCTAAATCGTTATCAAAAAAAGAAAGTATCGAAATAAATTTTTATTTATTTCGATACTGACTTAAAATAGTTTCATAAAATAATTTTACTATTGAGTTCTAAACACCTTTTGGGTTATTATGATCAAAAAAATGAACTATTTTTTTGTTTAAAATTAGACGGTTAGTTGTATCCTTCGTTTTGAGGATAATTAGGACCTAACAAATCTAAATCTTGTTGAAAAATTGGCCAGTTAATAAAATGGTCTTGCCAATTTGTTCTTGGATCTTTAGCGCCTAAATTTGCAGGAAAGAAATTGCCATCACCTGCATAATTTCTCATTTGACGATTAATTACTGCTTGCCCCATTCTTTTTAAAGTAAACCATCTTTGTCCTTCAAATGCTAATTCTCTAGCTCTTTCATCTAAAATAGCTTGCTCATCTACTGAGGTTAATTCTGCAGCTTTTGCTCTTTTTCTAATGGCATTAATATATGGCAATGGATCTCCTGTCGTTTTCATAATTGCTTCTGCTGCAATTAAATAAGTTTCAGCTAACCTGTAAACCATAATATTGCTTCTTTGTAAATAAGACTCTGGCTCATCATCTTCTTGTGCAAATTTAATACAAGAAGGGTGTAACCTTTGGTAATATCTTTGATATTGAACACCAGATGGATTTGCAGGAGTAATAGGTTTATAAATATCTATTAATTGCCCTGTATTTGCCCCAGAAGTATAATAGTAATTTAGCCTAAAATAAGTATTATCATCTCTTGTATCATTTGGGTCTGCAGCTAATAAATCTTGTAAATATCTGTTTGGTAAAACTCTAGAAAAACCTCTACCACCTTGCTCAATATTCGATTCTATTCCTGGAATTTGAAAATACTGTGTTACAAAATTCGCATTCATCATGGTGGTATTACCGCCTCCTATAACATCATCTTGAGATTGAATTACAAACAATTGTTCTGAGTGATTTCTATCTCCTGCAAAAACATCTTTAGTTTCATCTACTAAAGCATGAGGACTCATTGGATCTTCTATAACATCAAGTGCCTGATTTTTTGCTTCTTCAAAATCACCTTCCCACATTGCTACTTTTGCTCTTACGTGTTTAGCTGTTCCTTTAGAAACTCTTCCAAATGTAACATTCCAATCTAAATGCTCAATAGCAAAATCTAGATCATTTCTTAGAAGGTTAAAAATTTCTTCTTTAGATGATTTTGTTTCAATTAAATCGAAAGCATTCTCTACAGTAACAGACTCTGTAGTTACATAAATATTGTTGTACATTCTATACAAATAGAAGTATGCATGTGCTCTAAAAAATTTTGCTTCTGCAATAATTTTATTTTTTGTTGCAGCATCTACTCCTTCTACAACTTCTGCAGCGTTAATAATGTCTGTAGCTTTACTTGCTAAATTATAGAAATGTTTCCAAAATAATCTAGACGCTAAGTTTGCACCAAAATCTACCGGAGATATTCCTCTTTGATATCTTCCCATTAAACCGGTATACCCAGTTCTACTAAATGCTAAATCTGATCTTGACTGCATTAAAACAGCTCCCATAAAATCTTCTACTCTAGTGTCGTATCTGTCTCTATTGAACTTATACAAACTAACAACACCAGACTTTAAACCTTCTTCTGTATTGTATACATAGCCAGAGTCTATTAGGGTTCCTGGTTGCTCATCTAAATAACCTTCACAAGAAACCACTAGAAACAAAACTGCAAGTAGTAGTATACTTTTTTTAATTTTCGAATACATATTATTTGTTTTCATAATGTTTTTTATTAAAATTTAACTTTTACACCAAACGTTACCGCTCTCGCATCTGGATAACCAGTATCTGCATTAGAAAATGTACTTCTAATATTTACCTCAGGGCTATATCCTATATAATCTGTATTTGTAAACAAATTAGTACCCGTTAAATACATTTTTATTTGATCTACTTTTAATGAAGATGTTAATACTCCTGGCAAAGTATATCCTAAACTTACTGTTCTTAATCTTAAGTATGATGCATCTTTTAATGCTAAAGAATTTAAGTATTGAGGCGCTGCATCAAAGTTTGCTCTTGGAAAAGTTGTTGATGGATTTTCTGGAGTATAGTAAGGTACTTTTACACCGTTTAATTTTCCTGAAATAGTTCCTCCATTATTAAAGTCGGATAAAAATGGGTTTACTTTTTGAACACCTTCCACGGCATAAAAATCAACAAATAAATCGAAACCTTTATAGCTCATTGTAGAAGAGAAAGAACCAAACCAATCTGGATTAGGGTCCACAAAAACTCTATCTTCTTGGGTAATTTTACCATCTGGCACACCTGTTAGGTTTCCATCTGCATCTACACCATTAGTATCTTTTATTCTAATATCTCCAGGTCTTAAATCTGTTTGAGTTAAAGCAGAGTCTGGATTTGCTTGAGGCGCATTGGCAAAATCATCACCAACTTGCCATATTCCGTCGAATTGATATTGTCTTATAACGTTGGTTGGCTGCCCTACGAAGTACCCATAAGCATCATCTTGTAAAATTGGGTCTCCATTACCGTCATCATAAAGTTCTAATAATTTATTTCTGTTGTTAGACCAGTTGGTAGAAACAGACCATTTAAAATTATCGTTATTAATTAAATTTGCTGTTAAACTTATTTCGATACCTTTATTTTGCGCTTCTCCTGCATTAAAGAAAGTGTACTGATATCCTGTAATAGAAGGCACTCCTCTTCGTAATAATAAGTTTGTTGTTCTGGCATCATAATATTCAAAACTACCTGTTAGCAATCTATCAAACAAAGAAAAATCTAAACCAACGTTAAAAGTTGTTATTCTCTCATGATCTAAAGCTGGGTTTGGCAATACTACAGATGGCGAATAACCAGAAGCTGTTTGACCATCATAAATATAATTCTGACCTGTTGCTGTAAATAAAGAGGTATATGGTCTACTTAATGAATTGATTAACGAACCATAAGTTACTCTTAATTTTAATTCCTGAATTTCTTTAACATCTTGTAAAAAACTTTCATTCTGCATTTTCCAAGCAAATGCTACCGCTGGGTTATTAGTCCATTTAAAATCTTCGGCATTAACAGAAGAACCATCACGCCTTACCGTTGCGGTAAAAAGGTATTTATCAAATAAATTATAACGAGCTCTAGCCATATAAGATAAACTTCTAGTTGTAGATTCGTTTCTAACAACAGACACATTACCAATAGCATTGGTTATACCATTGTAACCTAAATCTTCATTAGGAAAACCTCTTCCCTCTGTAAACGTTTGTGTAAAATTGTTCTCATCTATCGTTTGAGCCAAGGTTAAGTTAAAAATATTATTTTCATCGATTTCTTTCTCGTAGTTCAAAATATTCTCTACAAAGAAAGCCTCTCTCAACTGATTGTCTATTCTTGCTACACCTCTATCTGTTACACCTGCACTACTAAGTGAAGATTGGTACTGACCTCTCTCTGAAGTTTTTCTGGTTAACGAAGTTGTTAACTGATACTTTAAGTTATCTGTAATTTGATAAGATGGAATAAAGTTTATTACAAAATCGTTCCCTTTTTCATCGTGTTGCTGTTCACGTAAATTCCATAATGGATTTACTGCCGTTCCGTCTTCTCCACTCGGAAATCTTCTTATAGAACCATCATCTTCGTAAGCTCTACCTAAAGGTGAAGTAGTAATTACATTTACATTAGCAGCTCTCTCAGAAAAATCATTTAAAATATTAATATCAAACCTAGCAGAAATTTTATCTGTTATCTTTTGGTCAATATTTAAACGTAAGTTTTTTCTTGTATATGTAGAAGAAGGTATTATTCCCTCTTCTCTAAAATAGTTAATACCTGCGTATACTTTGGTAAATTCTGTTCCACCCATTATACTTAAGGCATGGCTATTTACAACACCTGGCGCCATTAGCTCATCTTCCCAATCTACAAACTCATTGTTTGCTATAGAGTTTAGTTCAATAGCACTAAAAATATCCGAATCATCAGAATATTCATCGTTTGCATTAGTAGATCTTACCGCTTCTCTTCTTAACTGTGCAAATTCCTGACCACTGTAAACATCAAAATTTCTTTCAATTCTTTTAGTAGTTAAGAATCCGTGATATGAAACAGATACCTTATTATTTTTTCCTCTCTTAGTAGTAATTAAAATTACACCGTTAGAACCTTTAGCACCATAAATGGCTTGAGCTGATGCGTCTTTTAACACTTCGATAGATTCTATATCATCTGGGTTAATATCTTCTATACCACCATCTCTAATAATTCCATCCACCACATAAATTCCACTCACATTTCCTTCGATAGAACTTCTACCTCTAAGTAAAATTTCTGAAGTTCCTCCGGGTCTTAAAGAACCACCTCCAACGTCTACCTTTAAACCAGAAATTCTACCTCTTAACATTTCTGTTACGTCAGAGGTTGGTGTAGCAGTTGCTTTAGATAAATTAGCTTTTGCTACCGCACCAACTAAGTCGCTTTTTTTTCGGGTTCCGTACCCAACAACAATAATTTCATCTAAAGAATTGGCCTCAACTTCTAGGGTTATACTTAGAGATGCAGAAGTTATCTGAACCTCTTTTCTTTTGTAACCTACATATGAAACTACAAGTAATTTAGCTTCATTTGATACGGATAAAGTGAATTTACCATCAAAATCTGTTGATGTTCCATTAGAGGTACCTTTAACAGATACCGAAGCCCCTGGTAAAGGCATACCACTTTCATCTAACACGGTTCCTTTTACAGTTTTTTGAGCGAAAGCTTGAAGGCTAATCGCAAAAACGAATAAAAAAGACACCACCAGTTGTTTTCTTTTTTTAATTAGTTTTAGCATTATAATTTGGTTTTAAATTTGAATTATGTTGCAATATTAATATCAAGCAATAAAACAAGGCTTAATTAGAATATTAACTTTAAGTCAAATCTATGTATATTAAACGTAAAGTACACAAAAAATTACCTTTACAAAAAAACTACAACCATATTAACTATACATTATAGCTTAAATACCCTATTTTTAATGAGTTTGTAGTCTACAATTAAATTTAAAAAAAAACTCAGAGAAAGTATAAAAATCAAAAATGTAGAGGTAATGTAGAGTTTGTAGATATAAAAAACACCTCTTAAATGTTTAAAATATAGTCGGTCAGATTAGTCTCATGCGATAAATTAAGTTTCTTACGCAGTCGATACCTTCTTATTTCGACACTTTTAACTGAAATATTTAACAATGGTGCAATTTCTTTTGATGATAAATTTAGTCTTAAATAGGCACAGAACTTTAAATTATTGTGTGTTAAATTAGGATGCAATTTTTTTGCCCTCTTTAAAAAATCTTTGTCAGCATTATTAAAAGCCTCCTTAAAAAAGTCCCAATCTTTAGAACTATTAAGATTCTCTTCTATCAGTTTAAACACTTCATTACCCTCTTTTAAATCGGTGTTTTTTTTCAATTCTTTTCGCAAACTATGTAAAAACTCATTTCGTTTTACTATGCTCATTGTAGAAATAGCTAATTCTCTATTTTTAGCTTCAATTTCTTGACTCAGCTTATCATTCTTTAATTTAATAACCTCTTTATCTGCTTGAATTTTTTGAATTTCAAATCTTCTGAGACTTTCCTTCATTAACTCTTGGCTTTGCTTATTGTAATACTTCTTATACACCTTATGAATAAAAAAAGCTAAAAATAGAAAAATTAAAACGTACAAGGCGACTGCCATTTTGGTGAAATAAATAGGTGGTCTTATTTCGAAAGAAAAAGGGAACGTATTTTCTGAATACTCACCTCCTATTAAAGATCTAAATGCAATTTTATAATTTCCAAAAGAGAGGTTTTCAAAATCTAACTCAGAAACATTACCGAGGCTTACCCATTCATTGTCGTTTAATTTATATTGGTAATTAACAAATTCGTATTTGCTGTAAACAGGGCTACTAAATTTAAAAATAAGCGAATTATCTTTGAAGGGTAGGATTAATTTTTCTGAAATCGGAATGGATAAACTATCATTATTTTTGACAAGAATTTCGTTTAAATAAATACGGTGGCTTACCGCCTTACGTTTATTTAAATCTAGCAATAAGTAGCCATTTGTTTTACCTAACAAATACAAATCTTTAGAAATATTTGATATGTTTTCGAAACTAACAGTAGATTTCCTTAGATAGTTTTGAATAGGAATAAAACTGACCGAAACATCATTTTTAACAAGTCCTTTATTTAAGTATGCAATAGCACTTTTATTAAAAGACCATAATTTTCCGTTTGAGTCTGCAACTAATTTACCAGAAATATATTCCTCTTTAGAGAAGAGCAAACTTGCTACTGAATCTTTTTTAAAAATATCTAAAACTGAATCTAACGCGAATACTCCTTCTTGATAACTATACAACAATTTGTTATCATATTTTGTTAAGCCAGAACCTTTTCCTTTTGGAATGTTAGAAAGTAATTTAGAACTATGAATTTTACTGTAATCGTTAGTAAATTTTAACCTATAAACCCCTTTATATTCATGATTTAGATACAGTGTATTTTTATTTACAAATTCAAAAAAACGAGCAGAATTATTAAACCCTTCTATCTTGTGTTTAAACCTCCATTTATTATTTACCTTTTCTAGAACACTTAATCCTGAATAATGCCCTAACAATAATAAATTTGGACGAGAGGGGATTTCTCTAAAATTCCAAGTTCCCGAAAAGTCTGTAATTTTAGACGCTTTAAAATTAGTAATCAAATAAGCACCAGAAGTATGACCACAAAACAAATCGTCTCCACTTTTAAACAAAGACCAAACCTGTCCTTTAATTCCTACAACCCTCTTTAGAGATTCATTTTTATCAATAGACTTGTAAAATAATCCTTGATTTGTTCCAATATAAATAGTGTTTTTGTGTCTAATAGTTGCATAGGCTGTTCCAAACTGCCCATTATCATCATTAAACTCTCGAATGGATGATTGCACATTTAAACAATTAATACCGTTGTCTAGTGCAGACCAAACATTGCCATGAAAATCTTCATACAAACTTAAAACGGTATTGTTAGCTAAGCCATTTGCCTGGTCAATTTTATTAATTAACTCCCCATTTTTAGAAACATATATAATACCATTTGATATTGTACCCAGCATTAAATTACCGTCTCTTAGCTGAATTCCACAAAAAACTTGATAATCTTTAAGCCAATTATTTATTGGAACTTCCCATTTTACAAAAGTTTGTCCAGAAATTTTAAAAAAACCTTGTTCTCTTGTGAGCACAAAAACATTGCCTTCTATCTTAAAAATACTTAAAACTAACTTTACATTATACTCTTTAGGAAAAGATGCAATTACTTTTTGAAGTCCGTTTTCTAACTGAACTAAATTTCCATCTTTCTTAAATATATAGATAGTATTATCAACCTCAAAAATTCTGTAATAGTTATCTTTTTCAGTAATAAAGTTTATTTCTTCTGTTACCGTATTGTAAAAATAAACACGGTGAAATGATTGAAATAAAACCCATTTATTGTATTTTTTTATATTCCAAATATTTTCATCTTCAACTAGTTTATCTTCTATTAGTTTTGACAGAGAGGTATAGTTTAAAACTCCGCTTTTATCTTTTAACCAATAACCAAACTCCATATAAGCTCCGCTATAAATTCGTTTATCATCAGAGAGTAAAGAACGAATTATAGTATTATTTGGTGAGGGATACAATTTCCAATCTGCACCATTGTACTCTAATAACCCTTCGTTATTTGCTACAAAAATAAACTTATCATTACTTTGTGTTACAGCCCAATTTTGGTTTTCGGAGTGGTAATCTTCTGGTTGAAATTTTATAATAGGTGGAATTTCTTGCGATAGCAAAACAGATGAAACACAGCACAAAAAGAAAAAAAGACTGTAAATTTTAGAACCAATAAAAGACTTTAAAAACATATATTCTTAGATTAATCTAAAATTAAATAATTAGTTTCTTATGGAGTTAAAATTAAATATAATATTGCCGCTAACGCTGCACCAAAAATAGGTCCTATTACAGGAATCCAAGAATAGCTCCAATCACTAGAAACTTTATTTTTTATAGGCAAAATTGCGTGTACAATTCTAGGGCCTAAATCTCTAGCAGGATTTATTGCATAGCCCGTTGTACCTCCTAAAGACAAACCGATAACCCAAACTAAAACAGCTACAGGCATTGCTCCCAAAGACCCTAAACCAATAGGAACATCTCCATTAACAGTGTCGGACAAAGTAGCTCCTGTAAAATAAAGCACTACAAAAACAAGCACAAAACAACCAATAACTTCACTTATAAAATTATTTGTATAATTTCTTATAGCTGGAGAAGTGCAAAAAATAGCTCTTTTCAACTCGCCGTTTTCTGTAATTTTAAAATGATCTCTGTACACTATCCAAACAAAAAACGAGCCTAGCATTGCTCCTAAAAACTGTGCTAATACATACTGTAAAACAAGTGCCCATTCAAATTTTCCTGCAACTGCCAGACCAATGCTCACAGCCGGGTTTAAATGTGCACCACTGTAAGGACCCGCAACTGAAACCCCTACAAAAACAGCAAAACCCCACGCTGTAGTTATTACCATCCAACCTATATCGTTTGATTTTGTTTGTTCTAAAACTACGTTTGCAACTACACCTCCACCGAGGAGTATTAATAAAAATGTGCCTATAAACTCGGCTATAAATGGTGTCATTAAATTTATTTTTTTTAATTATTTAGTCCAGTATTCCAAAGCTTCTATTGCTTTATACCACCCCTTAATATTTGTATTAATTTTCTCTCTTTCTAAAGACGGGCTAAATTCTTTATCTATTTCCCAAATTTGCTTAATTTCATCTTCGCTTTCCCAAAATCCAACTGCCAAACCAGCTAAAAAAGCTGCTCCCATCGCAGTAGTTTCTACCACTTTTGGTCTGGCTGTTTTAGTATTTAATACATCAGACTGAAATTGCATTAGTGTATTATTTACCGTAGCGCCACCATCTACACGAAGCTCTTTTATAGAAAATTTAGCATCTGCTTCCATGGCTTTTAAAATATCCATCGATTGATAAGCAATCGCATCTAATGTTGCTCTTGCAATATGAGCATCTGTTGTTCCTCTTGTAATTCCGAAAATTGTACCTTGTGCTTTCTGATTCCAGTGAGGCGCTCCTAAACCTGCAAAAGAGGGGACAAAATATACACCTCCTGCATCTTGAACAGTGTTGGCTAATGTTTCGACTTCAGAAGAATTTCTAATTATTTTTAATCCATCTCGTAACCATTGCACAGCTGCACCTGCAATAAAAACGCTTCCTTCAAATGCATAAGTTGTTTTATTGTTGATTTTCCACGCAACAGTGGTTAACAAGTTGTGTTTAGATTTTAAAGGAGTATCTCCAATATTCATTAACATAAAACAACCTGTTCCATAGGTGTTTTTTACCATCCCTTTTTGTGTACACATTTGCCCAAACAATGCTGCTTGTTGATCGCCAGCTATACCTGCAATAGGAATATTACAATCAAAAAAAGTTGATTTTGTATGTCCGTATATTTCACTAGACTGTTTAACTTCTGGCAACATAGATTTCGGAATATCAAATAATGCTAACAATTCATCATCCCAAGACATTGAATTTATATTAAATAGCAACGTTCTTGATGCATTACTTACATCGGTAATATGACGTTGTTTTTTAGAAAAATTCCAAACTAGCCAAGAATCGATGGTACCCAACAGAAGCTCTCCGTTTTCTGCACTTTCTCTAGCTCCTTCAACATTATCGAGAATCCACTTTACTTTGGTTCCAGAAAAATAAGAATCGATAACCAGCCCTGTTTTTTCTTTAATCATTTCCGACTTTCCAGCTGCTTTTAGAGCATCACAATAACTGGCTGTTCTTTTATCTTGCCAAACAATTGCATTGTAAACAGGTTTTCCGGTCTTTTTATTCCAAACAACTACTGTTTCTCGTTGATTTGTAATTCCTATAGCAGCAATATCTTGCATTTCTAGACCTTTCATGGCTATAGACTCTGCAGCAACTCCTGCTTGAGTAGACCAAATTTCTACAGGATCGTGCTCTACCCAACCTGGCTTTGGAAAAATTTGAGTAAACTCTTTTTGCGCAACAGATTTAATTGTTCCTTTTTTATCGAAAACAATGGCTCTCGAGCTGGTTGTTCCTTGATCTAAAGCTAAAATATATTTGCTCATTTTTAAATGTTATTTTTAAATTTTAATGTAAAATGTTAGTTTTTAAGTATTAAAACTTTCCGAAATTATTGGCATACCAATTTTCATAAGCCTCTTGTAACTCTTTTACTTTTTCTGGGTATTGTGCAGCAATATCTTTTCGCTCTCCGGCATCTTCTTTAAGATTGAATAATTTCAATTCTTTATTGTTAACAATTGGAGCAATGTACATTTGTGTAGGCTCACTTTTCCAATGGTTTTCTACTGCATTTGTCAACTTCCAATCCCCTTTTCTTACAGCCCAGTTTTTCTGCCATTTCCATACTAACAATCTATTTTTATCAATCTCATCCAATAAATTCACACCATCAATTGTAGAATCTGTTAAATTAACTCCAGCTGCTGTTGCTAATGTTGGCATTATATCAGTTGCCGAAACATAATTATCTTCCTTAGAATTTGGAGCTACTTTCTCTTCCCACACCAATGCCATAGGCACTCGAATTCCGCCTTCCCAAAGTGCATATTTTCCACCTGTTAATGGCCTATTATTTGCCCCTGTTAATGGGGAACCTCCATTATCTGAAATAAAAACAATAATGGTTTCTTTTTCTATTTTTTCTTCTTGTAAAACATCTAAAACACGCCCTATATTGTCATCTAAATTATTAAGATTTGCTAAATAATACTTTCTCAAGTCTTCAGAATTAATGGCGCCAACTCTAGAGTATTTGTCATAATAAGCCGCATAAGTACCTGCTTTCTTTTTTCCAAAAGCAACCAAACTATCTGGATGATAATTCGGTATTTCTTTAACATTATACTTATCTAGATATTTTTTTGGAACTTGATGAATTAAATGATGAACACCACTAAAAGAAAGCATTAAAAAGAAAGGCTTTTTGGTGTCTCTAGATTTCACATAAGAAACAGCTTCTTTAGATAAAATATCAGTTAAATAGCCATCATCATAACTTTTTGTAGTCATATTATGCATAAGTGGGCCAAGCAAAGCACTTGTACCATATGGATCGGGTGTAATATCTTTTATTTTTTGAGAATTTGCCCAATAATCGTGTGCATGAGCACTAAAACCCAAAAACTCATCGAAACCATGCTGCAATGGATATTCTCTTACATTATTTTTATGAAAATTTCTACCCAAATCATTCTTTCCAATTTTGGCAGTTGCATACCCTACTTCTTTTAAGTACTCTGCTAATGTTTTAACAGTATCAGGAAGACCAGGCCCCCAACTTGCTGGTTTATCCCATCTAAATTGATTTTTACCAGTAATAAATCCAACTCTAGAAGGACTACAAACAGGCGCTGTAACATAAGCTTTCGAATAAATTTTCCCTCTTTTTGCTAATCTAGAAATATTTGGAGTTTCGACGTTTGAATCATTGATAGCAAAGGGAGTAAAATCTGCATATCCTTGGTCATCAACAACTATAAATAAGATATTTGGTTTTTGAGATTTTTGAACACTATTACTATTACAAGAAAAAAGGAGGTAAAAAATTGATAGTGATAGTATTTTTTTCATGGATGCACATATTAGATTTCCAAATCTATAAATAAAAACATAAAAAACAAGAATTACCTAAACTTTATTGTTTTTTGTTACGGAATTAACAATAAAAAACCAGTTGTTTTTCTGCCAATTTGTCATTAATTTTCAATTTTGGTTGTATATTTGCAATTCATTTTTTTGAATATGGAACACACAGAAAAAGTAATTAACGAGAAGATTCAAGGAAAAGCGTTAATCACAGAAAACAAACCTGAAAACACAAAAAAACTGTTCATAGAAAGCTATGGCTGTCAAATGAACATGAATGATAGCGAAATAGTAGCTGCTATTTTAGATAAAGAAGGCTATAATACTACCCAAATTTTAGAAGAAGCAGACTTGGTGTTGGTAAATACCTGTTCTATTAGAGAAAAAGCAGAAACTACAGTTCGTAAACGTTTACAAAAATACAACAAAGTAAAACGTGTAAATCCTAAAATGAAAGTAGGTGTTTTAGGCTGCATGGCAGAACGTTTGAAAGAAAAGTTCTTAGAAGAAGAAAAAATTGTTGACTTAGTGGTAGGACCAGATGCCTACAAAGATTTACCAAATCTTTTAGAAGACGTTCACGAAGGTAGAAATGCTGTAAATGTATTGTTATCAAAAGAAGAAACTTACGGAGACATTGCACCAGTAAGACTTAACACCAACGGAGTCTCTGCCTTTGTATCTATTACAAGAGGATGCGATAACATGTGTACTTTTTGCGTGGTTCCTTTTACCCGAGGAAGAGAAAGAAGTAGAGATCCTAAAAGTATTTTAGAAGAAATACAAACAATGGTTAACAAAAACTATAAAGAAATTACATTGCTTGGGCAAAATGTAGACAGTTTTCTTTGGTATGGTGGTGGATTGAAAAAAGACTTTAAAAAAGCATCTGAAATGGCACAGGCAACTGCTGTGGGCTTTGCCGAATTATTAGATATGTGTGCTACTAGGTTTCCGAAAACTAGGTTTAGGTTTTCTACCTCTAACCCACAAGATATGCATTTAGATGTAATTCGAGTAATGGCAAAACACAAAAATATTTGTAAATACATTCACCTTCCTGTACAAAGCGGAAGCAATGCTATGCTAAAAGCTATGAACAGGCAACACACCAGAGAAGAATATATGGAGTTGGTAGATAATATTTTTAAAATAATTCCAGAAATGGCGTTATCTCAAGACATGATTGTGGGCTTTTGTGGTGAAACAGAACAAGATCATCAAGATACTTTAGAATTGATGAGATATGTAAAATACGATTTTGGTTTTATGTTTGCTTACTCTGAAAGACCAGGTACTTTAGCAGGAAAAAAGATGGAAGATGATGTGCCATTAGAAACTAAAAAAAGAAGATTACAAGAAGTTATAGATCTGCAGCAAGAACACTCTCTATACAGAACAAAACAACATTTAGGTAAAATAGAAGAATTTTTAATTGAAGGAACTTCTAAAAAGGACCCAAATAAATGGAAAGCTAGAAACACTCAAAATACAGTGGCTGTTTTCGATAAAGAAAATTATAAATTAGGCGATTTTGTAATGGTGAAAATAGAAGATTGTACTTCTGCAACATTATTAGGTAAAGCAGTTGGTTATTCAGACAATAATTAAGAAAAACCAATAGTAGTAATGCCAAATAATTACTATTACCTAAATTGATTTTCTTACAAATTATAGAAAAGAAAAATGGAAAACTTACAAGCATTAAAACAACGTTTTGGAATAATTGGTAATGATGTTCAGCTAAACCGAGCATTAGAAAAAGCAGTTCGAGTAGCACCTACAGATATTTCTGTTTTGGTAACCGGAGAAAGCGGTGTTGGTAAAGAAAGTATTCCGAAAATAATACATTCATTGTCGCACAGAAAACATGCAAAATATATTGCTGTAAACTGTGGTGCAATTCCAGAAGGAACAATAGATAGTGAGCTTTTTGGTCACGAAAAAGGCTCTTTTACAGGAGCAACACAAGACCGAAAAGGTTATTTTGAAGTTGCAGATGGTGGAACCATTTTTTTAGATGAGGTTGGAGAGCTACCTCTCACTACTCAAGTTCGACTTTTGAGAGTTTTAGAAAACGGAGAATTTATTAAAGTGGGTTCTTCAAAAACACAAAAAACAAGTGTAAGAATTGTAGCTGCAACAAACATAAACATGCAGTCGGCTATCGAAAAAGAACGCTTTAGAGAAGATTTATATTACCGATTAAGTACTGTAGAAATTCAATTACCCGCTTTAAGAGATAGAAACGAAGATATTCATTTGCTATTTCGAAAATTTGCAGCAGATTTTGCTCAAAAATATAGAATGCCCTCTATCAGACTAGATGAAAATGCTATACAAATACTCCTAAAATATAGATTCCCTGGAAACATTAGGCAATTAAAAAACCTAGCTGAACAAATATCTGTAATTGAAGAAAGCAGAACAATAACTGCAGCAAAACTACAACAATACTTACCTAATAATAAAGGGAATTTCCCAGCTATTGTTGGTGATAAAAAAGAAAATGATTTTTCTACAGAGAGAGATATTATGTATAAAATTCTCTTTGATATGAGAAATGATATTAATGACTTAAAGAAGCTTACTTTAGATTTGATGAAAAATGGAAACATTGAAGATGTTCAAGAAGAAAATCACCATTTAATAGAAAAAATTTATAGCGACAAAGAACTAAGAGAACACAATATAGAAGTATTAAACATCCCTCAAAACACGTCTTCGGACAAAGAATACGATTTTATTGAAACCATAGAAGAAGATGAATCTTTATCTTTACAAGACAAAGAAATTGAAATGATTAAAAGATCTTTAGAAAAAAACAATAATAAACGTAAATTAGCCGCAAAAGAGTTGGGCATTTCTGAGCGAACATTATACAGAAAAATTAAACAATACAATTTATAGTTAAAACAGAATTAAATATGAAAAAAATAATATTTGTATGTTTATTTACTACAAGCATGTTTTTGCTTGTTGGTTGCAAATTCTACTCCTTTACTGGAGGTGATGTTGGTAATGCCAAAACAATACAAGTAGATTTTTTTCCGAATCAAGCTCCATTAGTAGAACCTAATTTGAGTCAGGATTTTACTACAGAACTCCAAGATTTATTTACAAGACAAACAAACCTTAGTCTTGTTTCTAACAATGGCGATTTACAATTTAGTGGAGAAATTACGGGGTATAGAATTGCTCCTATGAGTGCAACCGCTGAACAAACTTCTGCTCAAAACAGACTTACCATAACCGTAAACGTTCGGTATGTTAATACTTTAGAAGAAAAGAAAAATTTTGAAAATTCGTTTTCGTTTTATTCCGATTATGATGCCAATGCACAATTAACCGGAAGTGTATTAGAAGCTGCATTAGATGAAATTTTAGAACGAATAACGCAAGACATCTTTAATGCATCTGTAGGTAAGTGGTAATAAAAAAGCTGTAAAAAAGTACGATTTGAAAATACAAAGTTTTATAAATATATTAGAAAATAACGCAACAATTAAGCAAGTAGAAACCGCTGAGTTAAAAAGTGTTGTTAGCGAATACCCTTATTTTCAGGCAGCTAGAGCTCTGTATTTAAAAGGTTTAAAAAACCAAGACAGCTTTAAGTACAATAACGAACTAAAAATTACTGCTAGCCATACTACCGACAGAAGTGTGTTATTTGACTTTATAACTTCATTTAACAAAGAACAAAATGAAAATATTCATCAACAAATAAATAAAAAAATAACATCAGAAAAAATAACAACATCAACAATTAGTTCAGAGAGTCCTAAAAAACAACCTCTTACAGTAATAGAAGATTTAAAAATAGGAAAACCTCTCAACTTTAAATCTACAGAAAACTATTCTTTTAACAAATGGCTAGAGCTTTCTGCACAAGTTCCTATTAGAAGAAAAGAAGAAAAACCCGCTCATTTAACAAATAAAAAAGAAGCAATAATTGAAAGTTTTATAAAAAATAATCCTAAGATTATCCCTTTAGAAAAAGGGAAAGAAGTTGCAGTTCCAGTAGCAGAAAACAAACAAGATGAAGCGCTAATGACAGAAACTTTGGCGAAAGTGTATCTTGAGCAAAAAAAGTATGAAAATGCAATTCAAGCATATCGAATTTTAAGTTTGAAATATCCAGAAAAAAGTGGTTTCTTTGCAGACCAAATTAAAAGAATACAAATTATCCAAAAAAATAAATCATGAGTTATACAGCTTTTTTAATTTTAATTCTGATTGTAGCCATAGCTTTAATTTTAATTGTTATGGTACAAAACCCTAAAGGTGGAGGTCTTTCTTCTTCTTTTGGTGGCGGCGGAGCACAATCATTAGGTGGCGTTCAAAACACAAACAACTTTTTAGATAGAACTACCTGGACTTTGGCAATAGCAATGTTCGCATTAATTTTATTAGCCAACTTTGCAATTCCAAGAGAGGGAGACAATGGTTTTGAACTAGAAAACACTCTAGATGGTATAGAAACTACAACACCAGTAGAGCAAAACATTACAAACGATAGTTTAAAATAAACAAAATATCAGTAAAAAAAATGCCAACGTAAATGACACGTTGGCATTTTTTTTTGCTAAAATATCATAATTATTTTCAGAAATTGAAAAATTGTCAGTCAATTTAAAATGGCATAATTTCTGAATAAATATCACTGAAAAAAATAATTTTATTAATCAAAATTTACATAAAAAATGGGATTAAACATTAAACCTTTAGCAGACAGAGTTTTGGTAGAACCAGCTCCAGCAGAAACAAAAACAGCTTCTGGACTTATAATACCTGACAATGCAAAAGAAAAGCCACAGCAAGGAACTGTTGTTGCTGTAGGAAACGGTAAAGTAGATGAGCCTTTAACTGTTAAAATTGGAGATACTGTTTTATATAGTAAATACGGCGGAACCGATTTAAAACTAGAAGGTAAAGATTATTTAATGATGCGCGAATCTGATATTCTAGCAATCATATAAACATAACGTATAACAGTAAAAATTTTTGTTTAACAGAAAATTTAACTAAAAGTAAAATTTAAAAAAATGGCAAAAGATATAAAATTTGATATTGAAGCAAGAGACGGCTTAAAAAGAGGTGTAGATGCACTTGCAAATGCAGTAAAAGTAACTTTAGGACCAAAAGGTAGAAATGTAATAATTTCTAAATCTTTTGGCGCACCAACTGTTACTAAAGATGGGGTTTCTGTAGCAAAAGAAGTAGAGTTAGAAAATGAGCTTGAAAACATGGGAGCTCAAATGGTAAAAGAAGTAGCTTCTAAAACAAACGATTTAGCTGGAGACGGAACAACAACTGCAACAGTTCTTGCACAAGCAATTGTAAAAGAGGGTTTAAAAAATGTTGCCGCTGGTGCAAATCCTATGGATTTAAAACGTGGTATAGACAAAGCAGTTACGGCAATTATTGCCGACTTAGAAAAGCAAACACAAAAAGTAGGAAATTCTTCAGACAAAATAAAACAAGTAGCAGCAATTTCTGCAAATAACGATGATGTTATTGGAGATTTAATTGCAACTGCATTTACCAAAGTTGGTAAAGAGGGAGTAATTACTGTAGAGGAAGCGAAAGGAATGGATACCTACGTAGATGTTGTAGAAGGTATGCAATTCGACAGAGGTTACTTGTCTCCTTACTTTGTAACTGATGCCGACAAAATGATTGCAGATTTAGAAGATCCTTATGTATTGTTATTCGACAAAAAAATATCTAATCTGCAAGAAATATTACCAATTCTAGAGCCTGTATCTCAGTCTGGTAGACCTTTATTAATTATTGCTGAAGATGTAGACGGACAAGCATTGGCTACTTTAGTAGTAAATAAATTACGTGGTGGCTTAAAAATTGCTGCTGTAAAAGCTCCTGGTTTTGGAGACCGTAGAAAAGCAATGTTAGAGGATATTGCAATTTTAACAGGAGGTACAGTTATTTCTGAAGAAAGAGGTTTCTCTTTAGAAAACGCTACATTAGATTTATTAGGTACTGCAGAGACAATTACGGTTGATAAAGACAATACAACTATTGTAAATGGTGCCGGTAATGCAGAAGCAATAAAAACAAGAGTAAATCAAATAAAAGCTCAAATAGAAACTACCACTTCAGATTACGATAAAGAAAAACTACAAGAACGTTTAGCTAAATTAGCTGGTGGTGTTGCTGTTTTATATGTTGGTGCTGCCTCTGAGGTAGAAATGAAAGAGAAAAAAGACCGTGTAGACGATGCTTTACACGCTACAAGAGCAGCTGTAGAAGAAGGTATTGTAGCTGGTGGTGGTGTAGCTTTAGTAAGAGCTAAAAAAGTGTTGGAAAAAATTACTACCGAAAATTTAGATGAAACTACAGGTGTTCAAATTGTAAATAAAGCAATTGAAGCTCCACTAAGAACTATCGTAGAAAATGCTGGTGGAGAAGGTTCTGTAGTAATTAACAAAGTTCTTGAAGGTAAAAAACACTACGGATATGACGCAAAAAGTGATGTATATGTAGACATGCTAGAAGCTGGAATTATAGACCCTAAAAAAGTTACTCGTGTTGCTTTAGAAAATGCAGCTTCAGTAGCAGGTATGATTCTTACTACAGAATGTGCTTTAATAGACATTAAAGAAGATGCTCCTGCTGGCGGAATGCCTCCAATGGGTGGTGGAATGCCAGGAATGATGTAACATAAATATGGTTTTGCAAGTATCTTAGTTTTGCGAAACTATAATCAAAAAATCCGTTAGAAGTTAACTTCTAACGGATTTTTATTTTTTAATAAGTTAAACATTATTTTAAATTCTATTTAAAACACTATTTAATCTTGTATTATTACATCCTTTTTAACCAAGACTGAACTGCAACTTCCTCTTTAATAATCGCTTTTAAATCAGATATTAACACTCGCTTTTGCTCCATTGTATCTCTGTGTCTAATTGTTACAGATTGGTCTTCTAAAGTATCGTGGTCTACGGTTACACAAAATGGAGTTCCGGCAGCATCTTGCCTTCTGTAACGCTTACCAACAGCGTCTTTTTCATCATAAAAAACATTAAAGTCCCATTTTAAATCGTCCATTATTTCTTTGGCTACTTCTGGTAGTCCATCTTTCTTTACTAAAGGAAAAATAGCAACTTTATAAGGTGCTAAAACAGCTGGTAGTTTTAAGACTGTTCTAAAAGTACCATTATCTAATTCTTCTTCTTGTAAAGAGTTTGAAAAAACAGCTAAAAACATTCTATCTAAACCTATAGAAGTTTCTACTACATAAGGAGTATAACTCTTATTTTCTTCATGATCGAAATATTGTAATTTCTTACCAGAATACTCCTCATGCGCTTTTAAATCGAAATCTGTTCTAGAATGTATTCCTTCTAGTTCTTTAAAACCGAAAGGAAATTTAAATTCAATATCTGCTGCTGCATCTGCATAATGAGCTAATTTTTCATGATCGTGAAAACGATAATTATCTGCACCCATTCCTAGGGATAAATGCCATTTTAAACGAGTTTCTTTCCAAGATTCATACCATTTCTTTTGGGTTCCTGGCTTTACAAAAAACTGCATTTCCATTTGTTCAAACTCACGCATTCTAAATATAAATTGTCTGGCTACAATTTCATTTCTAAATGCTTTTCCTGTTTGTGCAATTCCGAAAGGAATTTTCATTCTACCTGTTTTTTGAACATTTAAAAAGTTAACAAAAATTCCTTGTGCAGTTTCTGGCCTTAAATATACTTGAGTAGAAGTATCTGCAGAGGCACCTATTTGAGTGCCAAACATTAAATTAAACTGTTTTACTTCTGTCCAATTTCTAGAACCTGTTGATGGATCGGCAATTTCTAACTCTTCGATAAGTAATTTTACATCTGCTAAATCTTCATTAGATAAAGATTTACCTAAACGATTTAAAATAGTATCTATTTTTTCTTGGTAACCTAAAACTCTCTCATTTGTGGCTAAAAACTCTTGTTTGTTAAATCGGTCTCCAAAACGTTTCGCTGCTTTTGTTACTTCTTTATCTATTTTAGACTCAATTTTAGCACAATAATCCTCTACCAAAACATCTGCTCTGTAACGCTTTTTAGAATCTTTATTATCTATTAAAGGGTCATTAAACGCATCTACATGCCCCGATGCTTTCCATGTGGTTGGATGCATTAAAATAGAAGCATCTATACCAACAATGTTTTCGTGCATTTGCACCATTGCCTTCCACCAATAATCTCTAATATTCTTTTTTAACTCTGCACCATTTTGTGCATAATCGTACACCGCACTTAACCCATCGTATATTTCAGATGATTGAAATACATAACCGTATTCTTTTGCGTGCGATAATACTTTTTTAAATTGATCTTCTTGTTTTGCCATAATAGCGACAAATATAAACGTTTGTAAAGTTTTTTCAATAAAAAAATAATCGACTTTTTGTATTATTTCTCAAATATCATCAGAAAAATTAAAACTTGAAAAATGTGTAAAAAAAATGGCCTAAAATCGATAATTCAATAAATAAACATCATTCGTAAAAATTACAATCACGGTTGTAAAAATGCTATTCTTAAAGTTACTTTAAAGTTATGTAGTTGATAATTGATAACTTAACATCAGCTTCAATTTCATACAAGACCAAATAACATTCGAAAACAAAATAAATAGCTTGTTTTTTTTTCAGTATATTAGATAAAAAACTATGAATATTATTAGCGATTTTTTATTACTTTTTTATCCTAAACTATGTGCGTGTTGTAAAAAGCAGTTGGTAGAAAATGAATTGATTATTTGTACTTTTTGTAGACACGATATGCCTTTGGCAAATTTTAAAAACGGAATCGATAATAAGGTATTTACAATTTTTAAGGGAAGGATTCCAATAGAAAAAGCTTTTTCTTTACTAATATACAGAAAAGAAGGAATTACAAAAAAACTAATTCAAGAGTTAAAATATAAAGGAAATGAAGAAATTGGGGAAGTTTTTGGGGATTGGATTGGAAAATTACTAAAAAAAAGTAATGAGTTTAAAGAAATAGACTATGTTATTTCTGTTCCCTTACATACAAAAAAACTAAAAAAAAGAGGCTACAATCAAGTAGATAAATTAGCTATAAATATAAGTAAACAATTAAATATTCCCTTTGTAAAAAAGGTGCTAGTGAGAGCTAACAAAACTAAAACCCAAACTTTAAAAATGCGTTTCGAACGATTTAAAAATCTAGAAACTACCTTTAAACTAACAAATAACAGTTACTTTAAAAACAAGCACATTCTTATTGTAGATGACATTGTTACCACGGGTGCTACTTTAGAGGCATGCGCCAAAGAACTACAAAAAACACCCAACGTAAAAATAAGTATTGCTACCATTGCCTACACCGAATAATGTAGGTTAAAAGTGAAAAATAAATTGTTAATTTGTATCAAATTTTAAATTTCGTGAAAACCAATTATACATTTATTTTTTTAACAATAGTGAGTTTCTTTATATTAAGTTGCGCTAAAACTGGCAGACCAGATGGTGGCCCTAAAGATGAAACTCCTCCTTTACTAGTTACCTCAGAGCCTTCTTATAAATCTATTAATTTTAAAGAAAAAGAGGTAAAACTATATTTTAATGAGTTTGTTAAATTAAAAGATTTAAATAAACAATTAATTGTTTCTCCTCCTTTAAAAACACCCCTTTTAGTATCTCCTCAAGGCACAGCTAGTAAGTTTATTAAAATAAAAATAGTAGATACTTTAAAGAAAAATACTACCTATATATTTAATTTTGGTAACGCCATTGAAGATAATAATGAAAACAATAAATTAGAAAATTTTAAATATGTGTTTTCTACTGGAAATTACATCGATTCTTTAAAAACAAGTGGAATCGTTAAAGATGCCTACAAAAACAAACAACCGAAAAAAACGAATATTGCCTTATACAGAATTGATAGTACTTTTACAGACTCTATTGTGTTTAAAGAAAAACCCAATTATGTTACTTCTGCATTAGATACTACAAAATTTGATTTTACGAATTTAAAAGAAGGTAAGTACTTATTAATAGCTTTAGAAGAATCTTTTAACGACTATATTTACAATCCTAAGCTCGATAAAATTGGGTTTTATAAAGACACCATTACTTTACCGAAAGATAGTATATTAACTACTCCTATTTCTATATTTAAAGAAGAACAACCCTACCGATTTATTAGAGCAAAAGAAGTCTCTAAAGGAAAAATAATTTTTGCTTTTGAAGGAAAAAAAGAGAACCTGCATGTAAAATTACTTTCTAAAGTTCCTGAAGAATATAAAAGTATAGCACAATTAGAAAAAGGAAAAGACACCTTAAATTATTGGCATACCCCGTTAGATAGAGATTCTCTAAACTTTGTTGTTTCTAATAATAAATTCTTAGACACAATTACTGTGAAATTTAGAAAGAAAAAAATAGATTCTCTTAAAATTTCTTCTACCATAAGTGGAGTACTTCATTTTAGGGATACTTTTTTTATAGAAAGTAATACTCCTATTATAAAAATAGATACTACTAAAATTAACTTTAGTATTAAGGATTCTATTGCTATAAATTATAAAAAAATAACAATCGACAAAGAAAATAGAATAGCCTTTTTGTTTGACAAACAAGAAAACGAAAACTATAATTTACAGTTTTTACCAGCTGCTTTTCAAGACATTTATAAAGTAACTAACGATACCTTAAACTATAAATTAAAAACTAAAGAAGTAGAAGATTACGGTAAAATAACATTAAACATAGAAAATCCAAACTCAGAAAATGTAATTATTGATTTACTTTCTGGAAAAGACAAAGACAAGATTGTAGACAGAAAATATGTAAACAATTCTGGTAAATTAGTATTTAATCTTCTAGAACCACAAACATACACCTTTAGAGCTATTATTGATGCTAACAATAATAAAAAATGGGATACTGGAAATTATCTTCTAAAAACTTTTCCTGAAAAAGTAATATATTATAAAGAAGAATTAGAAGTAAGAGCTAATTATTTTTTAGAAAACACATTCATTATCAATAATTTAAAATAATTAAATAAAAAATGTTTTTTTTTAAATAAAATTTGAATATGTTTGTGAAATAAACAATAGATCCCTAAGTCTTGAGAATTTCATTAACAATTAGCTTTCTGATTGTTACTATTTCTAGTTTTAACGCACAACATTTAACCAATGATATTGGTGTGTTTATTGGTACAAATAGTTTACAAACAGATTATGGCAAAAGAGGAGATTTTGCCAGCAACTTTAAAAATAGAAACAGCTCTTTTACTGTTGCCCATTACCTACACTTTTTTAATAAAAACACCCTTTGGAACCCCAATGATGCGTTTATCAATCACATTATGTTAAAAACTGAGCTCCAGTTTATTAACAAAATTAAGTTAGAGCATCATGGTTTTTGGGCAGAGCAGCAAACTCCAAGTGGTGTAAAAATCCGTGCTATGACAGGGAACGTAAAAATAACGAATGTAGGCATGAGTTTGGAATATTATTTACGTCCGTTAAAAGAGTTTATTTATCCGTACGCTACTACTTTATTTAACCCGTTTGTTTCTGTAGGAATTCAATATTCAATTTTCGAAAATAGTTTGCATTCAGAATTAGGTAACTGGAGAGAAGACATTACAGTACTTCCTAATAAATTTGGGCTCGAAAATGCACTTGATATTGGCAAAGGACAATCTATTATTATTAATATTGGCTTTGGTACACGATATAAATTATCTAAAAATATAGATATAATTACTCAGTTAAATCATAGATATTTCTTATCAGATAGTGTAGATGGCCTTCAGGCAAATGTACCAGAAAATCAAAATAACGAATGGATGGTAAGTATGGAATTTGGGGTAATTTATCACTTAAACTTTAACTCCCCCTTATTTAAGTAGTAGTAAAAATTATTTTTTGTTAAAAAAATGAGTAATTGTTTTTGGGTATTTAAGTAAATAATACTCCGAAACTTCTATTGTATACTTAATAAATTTTACATCTAACAAAACATTTCGCTTTACTTTTGTAGAAGCCTTTTGTTTTGGTAGCATGTCTTTAAATGAATTACTCATATACAATTTATTAAAGTGACTCGTATGCTTTTACAAGTTTTTCTTTAGCTCTTTTAACTCGCATTTTTACGGCGCTTTCTCCAATCTCTAAAATATCCTGAATATCTTTAATACTTCTGTCATCTTGATATTTCATTAATAAAATCATTTTATCAGCTGGAGAAATTAGTGTTAATGCCTCTTTAAGTTTTGCCGTTTTTAAGGCCAAAAAGTAAGAATCTTCAACATCGCTATAAGTGCTTACTTCTCTAATATCATCTGTAATTACAGTTTGTTTCTCTTGCTTTTTATAACTATTTCTTTGTACATAATTTACACAAAAATTGTAAGTAAAAGAATACAACCAAGTAGAAAATTTAGCAGTTCCTTTAAAGGTATTCAATTTTAAAAATAATCTTACAAAAACATCATGCATTAAATCTTCAGCCTCTTCCTTACTCTTAGAAAAACTATAACATTTATTATAAACTACCTTAGAAAACCTGTCGTAAAGAGTTGCAAATAACTCGGTATTGTTTGTCTTAACAATTTCAAAAACCAACTCTTCATCTGAAATTTTAACTGCTACTGTGTTCACGATAACTTAATTTATATGACACAAAAGAACTAAAGAAGTCACAGAATAAAATTTTAAAAAGTCAAACTGCTTAATAGTATCGTTAAATGGTAGATAAATATCTTTTTTAAAAAAAAGATTATTTTTTGTAACATTTTATTCAAATAGAACGTATAACTATATGCAGCAAAGCAATTATAATAAAACGTCATAGTATACAATGAGACAACTTAAAATTACAAAACAAGTAACCAATAGAGAAACTGCTTCTTTAGACAAATATTTACAAGAAATTGGTAAAGTAGACCTAATTACAGCAGACGAAGAAGTAGAATTGGCACAATTAATTAAAGCTGGCGACCAAAGAGCGCTAGAAAAATTAACGAAAGCCAATTTAAGATTTGTGGTTTCTGTTGCTAAACAATATCAAAACCAAGGCTTAACACTACCAGACTTAATAAACGAAGGCAATTTAGGCTTAATTAAGGCAGCCAAACGTTTTGATGAAACTAGAGGTTTTAAATTTATCTCCTATGCCGTTTGGTGGATTCGTCAATCTATTTTGCAAGCGCTAGCAGAACAATCTAGAATTGTACGCTTACCGTTAAATAAAATTGGTTCTATCAACAAAATTAACAAAATGTATGCTTTCTTAGAGCAAGAAAATGAACGTCCGCCAAGTGCAGAAGAAATTGCAAAAAAATTAGATATGACGGTTAATGACGTTAAAGAATCTATGAAAAATTCTGGCCGTCACGTATCTATGGACGCTCCTCTTATAGAAGGCGAAGACTCAAATTTATATGATGTCTTAAACTCCGGAGAATCTCCAAATCCAGACAAACAACTTTTACACGAATCTTTAAGAATAGAAATAAACAGAGCTTTAGAAACACTTACTCCTAGAGAAGCAGATGTAGTAAAATTATACTTTGGCTTGGGTGAACATCAACCAATGACACTCGAAGAAATTGGAGAAACTTTCGATTTAACACGTGAGCGTGTTCGTCAAATAAAAGAAAAAGCGATTAGAAGATTAAAGCATACCTCCAGATCTAAAATTTTAATGACCTACCTTGGTTAGTAATTTTACTTTTCTGAATAAGAATATTTTAAAACTCTCGATTTATTCGAGAGTTTTTTTTTGAAGCCAATACCTGCTTTTCACTATATCTTTTTGTAAAAAACAAAAAGGATGCCGTTTCAATCAGGGCTAAAAATACTTGTTAACTTTTTTAACGCAGAACAGATACACACTTATTAAATTAATTATCTTTGTAAAACATAAAAAAACATACCACTAAACAATGAAAAATTTAATTGCTCCCTCTATTTTAGCCGCAGACTTTGCCAATTTACAAAGAGACATCGAAATGGTAAACAATAGTGATGCCGACTGGTTTCACATAGATATTATGGATGGAGTTTTCGTACCAAATATTTCATTTGGTATGCCGGTTTTAAAAGCTATTACCAAACATGCTACAAAAACAATAGATGCGCATTTAATGATTGTAAATCCAGACCAATACATAGAAACATTTGCAAAATTGGGTGTAGATATTCTTACTGTACATTACGAAGCGTGTACGCATTTACACAGAACCATACAAGCCATTAAAGCTGCCGGTATGAAAGCCGGTGTTGCCCTAAACCCACACACACCAATTGCTGTATTAGAAGATATAATTATCGATTTAGATGTTGTTTGTATTATGAGTGTAAACCCAGGATTTGGTGGACAATCATTTATAGAAAATACTTACAAAAAAGTAACACAACTAAAACATTTAATAGAGTTTTCTAATTCGAATTGTCAAATAGAAATAGATGGCGGTGTTACCAATAAAAATGCCAATCAATTAATAGAAGCTGGAGCCAATGTGTTAGTAGCCGGTAGCTATGTTTTTGGGGCAGAAAATCCGACAGAGACAATTGCAGATTTAAAAAATATAATTCAATAATTTGTATGCTGTTGTAGACATAGAAACTACAGGAAACGGATATAAAGGTCAGAAAATTACAGAAATATCCGCACTTATTTTCGATGGAGAAAAAATTGTTAACGAATTTACCTCTCTTGTAAATCCAGAGCAAAACATTCCAGCATTTATTACCAATCTTACTGGTATTACCAATGCCATGGTAAGAAATGCACCTAAATTTTATGAAATTGCAAGAGAAATAGAACAAATAACTCAAAATACAATTTTTGTTGCCCATAACGTAAACTTCGACTATAATATTATAAGAGATGAATTTAAAAACCTTGGATTCGATTTTAAACGCAAAAAACTGTGTACCGTTCGCCTTACAAGAAAAATAATGCCCGGTTTGCCTTCTTATAGTTTAGGCAATATTTGTTCTAGAGAAAACATTCCTATAAATGGCAGGCATAGAGCAAAAGGAGATGCCGAAGCAACGGTAGAATTATTTAAAAGATTAATTGAAAGAGATTCAAATTTTACCATAAACTCTTTTTTAAACCCTCGTTCTCGTCAAGCAACTTTACCTCCATTATTAGATAAAAAAACAGTCGATAGCTTACCAGAAAATCATGGCGTTTATTATTTTAAAAATAATGCTAAAGAAATCATTTATATAGGAAAAGCAAATAATATTAAGCAACGAGTAATAAGTCACTTTTACGACAAAAAGAAAAAAGAGCAAAAAATGTGCTTAGAAATTGCAGATATCTCTTATACTGAGACAGGTAGCGAGCTTTTGGCATTATTACACGAATCTGAAGAAATTAAAAATAAGTACCCGAAATATAACAGAGCACAAAGAAAAAGCGGAGAAGCTGTTGGTCTTTTCACCTATGAAGACCAAAAAGGAATTATACATTTAGCATACAACAGACTAAAGCTAATTTCTAACCCATTACTTAAATATTATAGTGTATCAGAGGCTAGAAATCATCTAGAAAAATTATGCGCTAGTTTTAATTTATGCCCGAAATATTGCCACCTACAAACCAATGTTTCTAGTTGCTTTCATTATCAAATTAAAGAATGTAAAGGTATTTGTTGTGAAAAAGAATCTGTAGAAGAATATAATTTGCGTGTTAAAGAAGCTATTAATTCTATAGGTATTGGAGCAGAAAATCTGGTAATTGAAGAAACTGGGAGAAATAAAAATGAAATTGGATTTGCACTTATTATAGATAGTATTTACAAAGGTTTTGGTTATATAGACAAAACAAGAGCAACAACACTAAAAAATCCTGAAGACTATATTTTATTTACAACTCCCAAAAAAGATAATAGAGATATTCAACGAATTTTAAATGCATACTTAAGAAAAAAGAACAACGTAACAAGTTAGAAAATGAAGAAATCGGACTATAAAATACATATTATTGGTGCAGGTATTAGTGGTTTAATAGCTGCAAAAGTTTTAGAAGATAATGGCTACAAGCCAACAGTTATCGAAGCTTCTTACTCTGTTGGAGGTCGTGTAAAATCCGACTTAGTTAAAGGATATTTTCTAGATCATGGTTTTCAAGTATTATTAAGTGAATATCCAGCAGCAAAAAAATACCTAAACTTCAATTCGTTAAATTTACAACACCTTTTGCCAGGTGCAATCATTTATAAAAATGGTCATAAAACAATTATTGGAGATCCACTAAGAAATTTATCTTTATTGATGCCTACTTTAAAATCATCAATTGGAACTTTTTCAGACAAATTAAAAATTCTTAAGCTCAACAATACTCTTAAGAAAAAGGAAATTTCTGCAATATTTTCTACCCCAGAAAAAACAACATTACAGTATCTTAAAGACTTTGGATTCTCAGAATCTATCATTCAAAGTTTCTTCAAACCCTTTTTTACAGGTATATTCTTAGAATCTGACTTGGATACTTCTAGTAGGATGTTCGAATTTGTTTACAAAATGTTTGGTAAAGGTTATGCGATGATACCAAAAGAAGGAATTCAAGAAATACCTAACCAACTGAAAAAAAACTTAAAAAACACTTCTTTTAAATTTAATACATTAGCAAAAGAAATAAAGGACAACGAAATTGTTTTGTCAGACAATACTAGTCTAAAAACTCATATAACAATTATTGCTACCGAAGCTACTCAGTTGGTTTCTAATTTGAAAAATCAAGATATAGTATGGAAAAGTTGTGATACTTTATATTTTGAAACATCTGTAAATGCTATTGGTAAACCACTTATAGGTTTAATAGCAGATAAAAGTGCACTGATTAACAACATTTTTTTTCCTACAAGTGTTTCTAAAAATAAAGATGCTAAAAAAGAACTATTATCTGTTACTATTGTTAAAGAACATCACCTGACTGAAGAAGAACTTGTTTTAAAAGTTTCTGATGAATTAAAAAAACATTGTGCTATTAACGATGTTGCATTCCTAAAAAGATATCAAATTAAAAAAGCATTGCCGAAGTTAACTAACTTACAATATGAAATTGCAAGCACTGAAACCAAACTAAAATCGACCATATTTTTAGCAGGTGATCAATTATTAAACGGATCATTAAATGCCGCAATGATTTCAGGAGAAAGAGCAGCAATGGGAGTAATAGGTACTTTAGAAGACAATTTAATTGTAGATGAATTAACTTCTGAATATAAATAATAGTTCAAAAAAGTTTATAGTAAAAAACTATCTCTTTTCATTAAAAGACTAATTATTGGTTTTAAAAAGTGTTAAACTTGAAAAGAAAATGATGATTTAGTTATTTATAATTATTATAAATAATATATTTGCATGAAAAAAATTATTCTATTTTTTTTCTGTAAAAACGAAAGAATCATTGATAAAAAAAACAAAACATAGCCTTAAAAATTTTGTAAGAATTGCTCATTTATGGCTCGGATTTTCTTCTGGAATTATTGTATTTATCATTGCCATCACTGGCTGTATTTTTGTTTTTCAAGATGAAATTAAAGACAATATTTATGATTGGAGGTTTATCGAACCACAAGAAAAGATATTTGTTGGCCCTGCAACTATTTTCGATACTATTAAAAAAAAACACCCCAATAGTAAACCAACAATGGTGGTATATCATAACAAAACAAGGCCAGCAGTGGTGGAAATTCAAATTGATAACACACCCTTTAATATTCATCTAAATCCATTTACTGGAAAAATAATTCATGAACAAAATTTAGAAACAGACTTTTTTTTAGTGGTAGAAAGATTACATCGCTTTTTATTACTGCCCGAAAAAATTGGCAAACAAGTTACAGGAATTGCAACACTTATATTTATGGTTATGCTCATTTCTGGTTTGATACTTTGGTGGCCTAAAAAACTAAAAGGTGCCGCTAAACACTTTAAAATTAAGATGAACGCCAAATGGCGAAGAAAAAATTATGATTGGCATCGTATAATTGGGTTTTATCTAATTTTACCTTCTACAGTTATTGCAATAACAGGGCTAGCTTTTACCTACGAATGGGTAAATGAAGGTTTATTTAAAATCGGTAATATTACAAATAACAAGCCTACTTTTAAAGAACCATCTAGCTTTAAAAATATTAAAAGTGCTTCAGATATTGCGCTAGATACCTCTTTAATTGAAACACAAAATTTAATTCCCGAAAGCGGAATGCTTTTTGTTTGGAATCGAGGAAACGGAGAACCAATCGTAACAGGTTCATATCCTGATGCACTAGAATTCGACCATCAATCAAATTTTTATTTTCACCCAGAAAACGGACGTTTAATAGCTACTCAATATTATAATGATAAAAGCCCAGGAACTCGCCTACAAGAAATGAATTATGGCATACACACAGGTCAATATTTAAATCTATTTGGTAAAATAATGGCTTTTTTAACCAGCTTATTTATTGCTTCTTTGCCAGTAACGGGTACACTTATTTGGTGGGGTAGAAAACGTAAAAATAAAAACAAAAAAATCTCATATTAATCTTGCACAAACTAACATTGGTTTGTAGATTTGCATATTATTTATAATTAGTCTTAATAAATAGAAGATAATAATTACAATAAGATTTGAGAGAGATATTTACCATTTTATTAATTTTTATTATTGGGTGTTTTCATACAATAGCACAAAAAAAAATAACTGGATCTGTAACTGATACTTATGGGAACCCTCTTTTTGGAGTAAATATTGTTATAAGAGAAGTAAATACTGGTGTTGCCTCAGATATTTCTGGTAAATATGAAATTAAAGGCGATTTTAAGGGAAAATATACTATCGAATTTTCTTACCTAGGCTATAAAAAAGAGATAAAAAAAATAGATTTCTCATCAGTAAACCAGATATTGTTAAACACTACTCTATTAGAATTAGCCTCTGATTTAAATAACATAAAAATTGTTACAAAAGGTGCTCTTAGAAAAGCAAGAGAACAGGCATATGCTGTAACTGTTATTAAAGCAGAAGACTTATACAATACGGGATCAAACTTAAATGAAGTATTAAACAGCACTGCCGGGGTTAGAGTTAGGCAAGACGGTGGTTTGGGTTCTAGTTTTTCATTTTCTTTAAATGGTTTTTCTGGAAAACAAGTAAAATTTTTTCTAGATGGTATTCCTATGGATAATTTTGGTTCTTCTTTAACTCTTAATAATTTTCCAATAAATTTAGCAGAAAACATAGAAATATATAAAGGTGTAATACCGATAACTCTTGGTTCTGATGCTTTAGGTGGCGCAGTTAATATTATTACTCGAAAAGATGCTAATTATTTAGATGCCTCATACGGGTATGGATCTTTTAATACTCACAAAACAAACATAAATTATGCATTCACTTCACCAAAAACTGGATTTACCACTAGAGCTAAAGTTTTTTATAATTATTCAGATAACAACTTTAAAGTTAAAGTGGCTCCGATAGATTTACAAACTAATCAAAGATTACCGATTCAATATGTAGAACGTTTTCATGACAAATATCAATCTACTACTGCAAACCTAGAAATGGGTGTGGTAAACAAACCTTATGCAGATAAATTAATTGTGGGTTTAATAGCTTCTAAAAATGATAAAGAAATTCAAACTGGAGTTATTATGGATCAGGTTTTTGGAGCACGTACCACCAACTCAACTTCTCTAATTCCTACTATAAAATATTATAAAAAAGATATTTTTACAGACGGATTAGATATTAAATTAAATGTAGCTTATAATACCTCAAAAAATAAGTTTATAGACACCACAAAAGTTAAGTATAATTGGCTAAAAGATAAAATTAACACCACAAGCGCGGAAGCATATAGAACTCAATTGGAAAATAAGGAAAGTGAAACTATTGTAACTTCAAATATAGCCTACGAACTTACTAAACAACATCAAATATCACTAAACTATCAATTCTCTAATTTTAACAGAGAATCAAAAGACATAGAAAACCCGAATAATATTTCTCTAAAGTTTCCACAAGGTTTACAAAAACAAACTTATGGATTGGCATATCAAGCAAAATTAAAACAATTTAACGGAACTCTTTTTAGTAAATACTATCATCTAAAAGCAAACACATTCAAGCAAGTTTTAGGTTCAACAAATGTAGAGAGCTTAGAAATTGCTCTTAATAATTTTGGTCATGGAGTTGCTATGTCTTACTTTTTGGGTTCTAAAATTCAAATAAAAACTTCTTTAGAGAGAACTTTTAGGCTTCCAGAGGTTACAGACTTGTTAGGAGACGGTCTCTTTATTAGGAGAAATATAGACCTAAAACCAGAAAACAGCTTAAATTTTAATCTCGGTTTGTCTTATGAAAAGAATTTGAATGACCTAAACAAATTAAAAGTAGATGTAAATTATCTACTTCGAAAGTCAGAAAATTTTATTCGATTGGATCAATCTCAATCACAACCAGTAGACCGACAATTTGTAAATATTGGAAAAGTTAATACAACAGGTTATGAAATAAATTTAGAGTATGACTGGAAAAAAAGATTACATATTTCTTCAAACATAACATATCAAAATATCATAGACAAACAGCAGCTCTTATCGAGCACAAACTTATCGGGAACTTCTACTTCACCTAACTTTAACTATAACTTTCGGGTTCCAAATATTCCTTATTTATACGGAAACCTAAATTTGAATTATAATATTTCGAATATAAATTTAAAAAACAAGTTTCAA
Organism: Polaribacter tangerinus; assembly: GCF_038024095.1. Lineage (NCBI taxonomy): Bacteria > Pseudomonadati > Bacteroidota > Flavobacteriia > Flavobacteriales > Flavobacteriaceae > Polaribacter > Polaribacter tangerinus. The sequence continues at coordinate 1,046,804 of NZ_CP150668.1, forward strand.
ATAGGATATTCTTTAAATTATGTAAAAGAATATTTTTTTACACCCAATCAATTAGGTGCAAATAACCAAGATAATATACCAACTCAATTGTCTCATAATGCACTTATTTCGTATGCAATAGATAATGGAAAATTTAATATTTCATTTGAAGTCGACAACATAACAAATGAAAATTTGTTTGACAACTATTTATTACAAAAACCAGGTCGTTCCCTTTTTATCAATTTAAGATATTTTATAAGTAAAACAACACAATAATTAAAACTAAATACCATGACAAATAGCCAAAAATTTTACAAACACTTATTTCTAGGGCTTCTTTTAACTTCAATAATGAGTTGTAGTGATAAAAATGAGGATAACCCAACAAACCCTAACAACTCCCCACTCTATGTATTAGGTTTGGGTGTAACTACAACTACCGAAACAACAAACTTTTTATTAGAAGTAGATGATTTAATGACTGGAACAATATCTTTACAAGGCAGAGGAACTCTACAGGATGGATATCGCGATTATGCTTTTGGAGGAAATACTTTTTATAGTATTGGAGGTTTGGGTGTTACCGATGTGAATGCAGTAACAGCAGCAGAAGGAAATGCATTAAACATTTTATCGGGACTTACTTTTCCTTTTCAAATAGATGGTTTTATAGATATTGATGGTACGGGTAAAAAAATGCTTGGAATTTCTCAACCTCAAAGTCCTTCGACGAGTCAAAACATTACTTTTTATGAAGTAGATATTACAACAAACTCAATAACTAAATCTAATTCGATTCCATTAAGAAACGTGTATAGTGAAACCACAGACTGGGCTTTTACATCGGGTATGCAAGTTCGAGGTAATAAAATATTTCAAACATTTTACCCTATAGATAATACAACTTTTTCTACAAATAACACAGATACCCAGTATGTTGCTATTTATAATTATCCAGATTTTACATTAGATAAAGTAATTAGTGATACTCGTTTTGGTCCTGCAGGATCTTTTAATACCAGAAGCGGAATCTTTGCAACAGAAAATGGCGATATTTATACCGTTTCAAATAGTAACTTTGGCTACACTAAAGCTACTAAGCCAGCAGGAATTCTTAAAATAGCTACAGGTACAGAATCTTTTGATACTTCTTATACTTTTAACACAGAAAATGCAGCAAATGGAGGTAAAATAATTCATGCACTCTATATTGGAAACGATAAATTATTTGCCGCTATATCTACTAAAATTTTAGAAGAACCTAACGGATCTAACGGTTTTGGAAATGTATACACAGATTCAAACTTACATTTAGCTATAGTCGACTTAAAAGCTAAATCAATAACCAAAGTTTCTGGAGCACCAGAATTTACGGGAAATGGCGGACGTAGCTTTGCTGCTTTTCAAGACGGAGAAGTAGTATACTCTGCTATTAAAGATGAGAATACTGGAATTGTAAATATTTATCAAACTAACTTAACTACAGCTACTGCAAAAAAAGGAGCAGTTGTAGAAGCTTCATTTGTTGGAGGTATTGCACGATTGAGATAGAAGAAATAATAATATTATCAATGTTTGATATATTCAAAAACATTCAGAAAAAAATCCTTAATTAATTAAGGATTTTTTTTGTGAGTACAGGAAAAATTAAAGTTGGATAAAAACTACTACTATTTTACACAGATAATATTCAGTTTTATAAATCAACTAAGTAGACTATAGTATCAATTCTTTCATTGAAAACTATATATAGTATTAGCGCTTACACCTTAATGTTTTTATTAAAACCAATATAGCCATATTAAGTTCTAGCTAACAGTACTAAAAAAAAGCATGGTGTAAATTACATCTCAAATATTATAAAAGTATTCTTTACCCATATCAAAAATACTAGTATAAAGGTTTTCACTATTTGAAAAACAGGTCTTTGAAAACAAAGGATACAAAGTTGATAAAGGTGGATAAAATATTCCTCATCAGTCATAAATAAACAATAAAAACCATATATATAAGGTTTAAGAATACTTAAAAACTTTAAAAAATGAATTAAAAAAAAATGTGCTATGTAGTAATAACTACATAGCACAAAAATTTGATTATAATTTTCCTTTTCAGAGAATTTTTAAGTAAAAAGATACTTATCTATTAACTCTATACAAATATAGGCTTTTATATGATACGAATTACAAAAATGTTATAAACTGCAAAAAATTGTTATGAAATGCAATTTATACATTACAAAACATAGAAATCAATAAAATAATATTAAAAAAATGTACAGATAGTATAAATATGAATAAATAGATTAAATAAAATAATTAACTAAATACAATGATATAACTACTACGATGTAATTAAATTCATAATAACATAAGTATTTATATAAAAACAGTAATTCTATAAATTCATTAGTTATTGAGAAGTGTTAACAAAAAAAGCCTTGTATCATTTGATACAAGGCTTTTACATATTCTATATAAAGAATATAAGAAAGGCAGCGACCTACTCTCCCACAATAATGCAGTACCATCGGCGCTATTAGGCTTAACTTCTCTGTTCGGAATGGGAAGAGGTGAGCCCTAATGCTATAACCACCCTAAAATTTTCAGCTACGTGTTCACATAACTGTATAAAATTAACATATGGTAAAATAAGATCGTAAGCAACAAACTAAAAAAGAGTGGCTCCCGCCTTGCGGCGGGAAACGTACATAAGTCTATGGGTTATTAGTACTACTTGGCTATGACATTACTGCCTTTACACCTATAGCCTATCAACGTGGTCATCTTCCACGACCCTTTAAAGAAATCTCATCTTGTGGTGGGTTTCGCGCTTATATGCTTTCAGCGCTTATCCCTTCCCGACGTAGCTACCCTGCCATGCTTCTGGCGAAACAACAGGTACACTAGAGGTCAGTCCAACTCGGTCCTCTCGTACTAGAGTCAGATCCACGCAAATTTCTAACGCCCACAGCAGATAGAGACCGAACTGTCTCACGACGTTCTGAACCCAGCTCGCGTGCCACTTTAATGGGCGAACAGCCCAACCCTTGGGACCTTCTCCAGCCCCAGGATGTGACGAGCCGACATCGAGGTGCCAAACCCCCCCGTCGATATGAGCTCTTGGGGGAGATCAGCCTGTTATCCCCGGAGTACCTTTTATCCTTTGAGCGATGGCCCTTCCATGCGGAACCACCGGATCACTATGCTCTTGTTTCCAACCTGATCGACCTGTATGTCTCTCAGTCAAGCACCCTTATGCCATTGCACTCTACGCACGGTTACCAAGCGTGCTGAGGGTACCTTTAGAAGCCTCCGTTACTCTTTTGGAGGCGACCACCCCAGTCAAACTACCCACCAAGCACTGTCCTCATCTCTGAGTTAGACTCTAGATAAGCAAAGGGTGGTATTTCAAGGATGACTCCACAACGCCTAGCGACGCCGCTTCATAGTCTCCCACCTATCCTACACATTACTTATCCAAAGCCAATACTAAGCTATAGTAAAGGTTCACGGGGTCTTTTCGTCCCGCTGCGGGTAATCGGCATCTTCACCGATACTACAATTTCACCGAGCTCATGGCTGAGACAGTGTCCAGATCGTTGCACCATTCGTGCAGGTCGGAACTTACCCGACAAGGAATTTCGCTACCTTAGGACCGTTATAGTTACGGCCGCCGTTTACTGGGGCTTCATTTCACTGCTTCGCAAATGCTAACAACTCCACTTAACCTTCCAGCACCGGGCAGGTGTCAGGCCTTATACATCATCTTTCAATTTAGCAAAGCCCTGTGTTTTTGATAAACAGTCGCCTGGACCTTTTCACTGCGGCCACGCCAAAGGCGTGGCGACCCTTCTCCCGAAGTTACGGGTCTATTTTGCCTAGTTCCTTAGCCATGAATCTCTCGAGCACCTTAGAATTCTCATCCCAACTACCTGTGTCGGTTTACGGTACGGGTTCTTATAACCTGAAGCTTAGAGGTTTTTCTTGGAAGCCTTTAGGCACACTATCCACGCAGCCGAAGCCTTATGGTACTATCAACCTTCTCCAAAATCTGCGGATTTGCCTACAGATCCTATAGATACAGCCTTCAACGAACTATTCCGTCAGTTCGCGGTGCTTTCAATACTCCGTCACCCCATCGCAATTATAAGAAGTACGGGAATATTAACCCGTTGGCCATCGACTACTCCCTTCGGATTCGCCTTAGGACCCGACTAACCCTCAGCTGATTAGCATCGCTGAGGAAACCTTAGTCTTTCGGTGGGGGCGTTTCTCACACCCCTTATCGTTACTTATGCCTACATTTTCTTTTGTAAACACTCCAGCATATCTTACAATACACCTTCTACGCAGTTTACAATGCTCCCCTACCACTTGTATTAATACAAATCCATAGCTTCGGTAATATGTTTATGCCCGATTATTATCCATGCTCGTCCGCTCGACTAGTGAGCTGTTACGCACTCTTTAAATGAATGGCTGCTTCCAAGCCAACATCCTAGCTGTCTGGGCAGACAAACCTCGTTTTTTCAACTTAACATATATTTGGGGACCTTAGCTGATGGTCTGGGTTCTTTCCCTCTCGGACATGGACCTTAGCACCCATGCCCTCACTGCTGAGAAACATTTTATAGCATTCGGAGTTTGTCAGGAATTGGTAGGCGGTGAAGCCCCCGCATCCAATCAGTAGCTCTACCTCTATAAAACTTTTACTCAACGCTGCACCTAAATGCATTTCGGGGAGTACGAGCTATTTCCGAGTTTGATTGGCCTTTCACCCCTACCCACAGGTCATCCAAAGACTTTTCAACGTCAACTGGTTCGGTCCTCCACTATGTGTTACCACAGCTTCAACCTGCCCATGGGTAGATCACTCGGTTTCGCGTCTACTACTACTAACTAAAGCGCCCTATTCAGACTCGCTTTCGCTACGGCTCCAATTCTTAAAATCTTAACCTTGCTAGAAACAGTAACTCGTAGGCTCATTATGCAAAAGGCACGCCGTCACCACATAAATGCAGCTCCGACCGCTTGTAGGCGTACGGTTTCAGGTTCTATTTCACTCCCTTACTTAGGGTTCTTTTCACCTTTCCCTCACGGTACTAGTTCACTATCGGTCTCTCAGGAGTATTTAGCCTTACCGGATGGTCCCGGTGGATTCATACAGGATTACTCGTGTCCCGCACTACTCAGGATACCAATATCAATAACTTATCTTACTTATAAGGGACTATCACCCGCTATGGTCTGTCTTTCCAAACAGTTCTAATTCAATAAGCATCAAATGTCTTGGTCCTACAACCCCAATGCTGCCGTAACAACATTGGTTTGGGCTAATCCGCGTTCGCTCGCCACTACTAACGGAATCACTATTGTTTTCTCTTCCTCCGGTTACTTAGATGTTTCAGTTCACCGGGTTCACTTCTCTTGCGAGATGTCATGTCTTCAACATGACGGGTTGCCCCATTCGGAGATCTACGGATCAAAAGGTATGTGCCCCTCCCCGTAGCTTTTCGCAGCTTATCACGTCCTTCATCGCCTCTGAGAGCCTAGGCATCCGCCATACGCCCTTACTTAACTTATTGTACTTTTTGCTATAGTATCTCTACTACAACGAGCTCTTTTATATTTTTATAAAAAATCGCTTAAAATATTGCTATTCTAAACGCTCTATCTTTTTGATTCTTACGATATCATTTTACCAATATGTCAATGAACGTTACAAATCAAAACCGATAATAATATATCAATCTTGATCCTTACAATACCCTTAAGATAATATACATCATCTCTTGGCATTACCTAGTGGAGAATATCGGAGTCGAACCGATGACCTCTTGCGTGCAAGGCAAGCGCTCTAGCCAACTGAGCTAATCCCCCATTAATTGAAATTCAGAATTACGAATTCAGAATTGACAATGTAGAATTCTCTAGCTTCTAGAATTTCCTATAACTAATTACTTTATAAATTGTAGTCCCGGGCAGACTCGAACTGCCGACCTCTACATTATCAGTGTAGCGCTCTAACCAGCTGAGCTACGAGACTAGAATAGCTTGAATTAAGTAACTTGTTGTATAAAATTAACAGCAAAGAGTAAAAATCCCCTTTTGTAACTCACCATCTTTCTCTAGAAAGGAGGTGTTCCAGCCGCACCTTCCGGTACGGCTACCTTGTTACGACTTAGCCCTAGTTACCAGTTTTACCCTAGGCGGCTCCTCTCGGTGACCGACTTCAGGCACTCCCAGCTTCCATGGCTTGACGGGCGGTGTGTACAAGGCCCGGGAACGTATTCACCGGATCATGGCTGATATCCGATTACTAGCGATTCCAGCTTCACGGAGTCGAGTTGCAGACTCCGATCCGAACTGTGATATGGTTTATAGATTTGCTCTCTGTTGCCAGATGGCTGCTCATTGTCCATACCATTGTAGCACGTGTGTGGCCCAGGACGTAAGGGCCGTGATGATTTGACGTCATCCCCACCTTCCTCACGGTTTGCACCGGCAGTCTCGTTAGAGTCCCCATCTTTACATGCTGGCAACTAACGACAGGGGTTGCGCTCGTTATAGGACTTAACCTGACACCTCACGGCACGAGCTGACGACAACCATGCAGCACCTTGTAATATGTCCGAAGAAAAAACTATCTCTAGTCCTGTCATACTACATTTAAGCCCTGGTAAGGTTCCTCGCGTATCATCGAATTAAACCACATGCTCCACCGCTTGTGCGGGCCCCCGTCAATTCCTTTGAGTTTCAGTCTTGCGACCGTACTCCCCAGGTGGGATACTTATCACTTTCGCTTAGTCACTGAGGTAAACCCCAACAACTAGTATCCATCGTTTACGGCGTGGACTACCAGGGTATCTAATCCTGTTCGCTCCCCACGCTTTCGTCCATGAGCGTCAGTACATACGTAGTAGACTGCCTTCGCAATCGGTATTCTGTGTAATATCTATGCATTTCACCGCTACACTACACATTCTATCTACTTCCATATGACTCAAGTCAACCAGTATCAAAGGCAGTTCCATAGTTAAGCTATGGGATTTCACCTCTGACTTAATCGACCGCCTGCGGACCCTTTAAACCCAATGATTCCGGATAACGCTCGGACCCTCCGTATTACCGCGGCTGCTGGCACGGAGTTAGCCGGTCCTTATTCTTACAGTACCGTCAAGCTGGTATACATACCAGTGTTTCTTCCTGTATAAAAGCAGTTTACAACCCATAGGGCAGTCTTCCTGCACGCGGCATGGCTGGATCAGAGTTGCCTCCATTGTCCAATATTCCTCACTGCTGCCTCCCGTAGGAGTCTGGTCCGTGTCTCAGTACCAGTGTGGGGGATCTCCCTCTCAGGACCCCTACCTATCAAAGTCATGGTAAGCCGTTACCTTACCATCTAACTAATAGGACGCATAGCCATCTCTTACCAATAAATCTTTAAATTAATCCCGATGCCGAAACTAAATACTATAGAGCATTAATCTTCATTTCTAAAGGCTATTCTCTAGTAAAAGGTAGGTTCTATACGCGTTACGCACCCGTGCGCCGGTCGTCATCTGTGCAAGCACAATGTTACCCCTCGACTTGCATGTGTTAAGCCTGCCGCTAGCGTTCATCCTGAGCCAGGATCAAACTCTTCATTGTATATCTTTATAATATGAATGAATAAGTTTCAAAAGAATTTACACTATTATATAATAATGCGGTTATTCTACTCTTTGTTTACGCTGTCAATTTCAATATTTTCAATGAACTTATTTAGTATCCTAAAACACTAAAATTGTAGAAATGTTAGACTCGAACTAACTAACTTTACCTAAATAAAATTATTCCAAAATCCCTTAATGAACTATAGCCGTTTTCTTAGCGGGTGCAAACTTAAAACTTATTTCTTAATACCACAAGAAAAATTAAAAACTTTTTTTTTCGCAAAAAAAACAAACTAAGCAATGAACTTCACTAACCAAAATAAATTGACGTTAGCGGGTGCAAATATACACCCTATTTTAAACCTCACAACTATTTTTAAAGCGTTTTTTAGCCTTTTTTGAAAATAAAATGTAAATAGCTGGTAGGTAGCTTATTATGTTTATTGTTTTTTTTCAATACTAAAAATAATCAGAAAACCTTCTTATTACTGCTCAGGTTTTTGAATAGTTTTCGATACAAATCCTTCTGCTAAAGAAGCTCCCCTTAACTGAGGTACTATAAAAAAATGTTCTTTGTAGAAGTTCAACTGCTCTTTATTTAGCGCTGGCAAAGGTATATTTGAGGTGTACCAAAAATATACCCCTTTGCCTAGCGGAGAGTAATAGCCAAAATTACCTTCTTTTATATATTTGTATGAAAAGGAATATCTACTGTTGTTAGGTGGCTTGAAAATACTTTTTAAATGAAATGGTTCTTCTTGATTATTTACCTGACCATTATTACGGAACTGCATTGGGTTTATTGGAAATAACATCAAAAGGAAACAGCAAAACACCGAAAAATAAAGTAGAGCTTTTACAAGCCTATAACGTATATACATTGCCCTAGTTGCAATTATGCCAAACAACAACATTATCAAATGGAAGAAGAAGCGGTATTGTGGAGAAGTGATAAAAAGTATAAAAAACTGAAATGCAGCATATAAAATCACCAGAAATAGAGCTTTTTTCTTGATAAAAAAAGGAGATGTTAAAAGTAATAGCACCATAACTTTATTAAATAATCCATGAAAACTATCTAAAGTAAGCCACCTTATAAATTTATCGAAAAAACTTAATCTATTGAAAAAAGACTGATTATCAATAGAAAATGAATACATTCTTACAGCACTATAATAATGTTCTTGAACTTTTAAAGGTACTTGCCAATCTACATCTGTAAAGCTGAAAGTTAATGGATATAAAGGGAATCCTGATATGATGTAGTTTTTTAGCAAAAAAGAAATAAAAACAATAAATGCAAAGCTGATAATTACTAAGTTTAATCTTATACCTATTTGTTTATGATGCTTTAAAAAGATAAATACTGGCAAAATAAGTAAAACACACACAGTTACTTTTACAAGAATGAGTAAAAAAATACTTAAGATAAAAGTTAAATATAAGTCTTTATCAAAAGCGTTGTAAAGTTTGAAAAATAAAAAAAATACAAAATAAGAAATTACAAAAACTGGTAAATCTGGTGAAGGAGTGTTTAAAAATCGATATAGAAAGGGTGAGAAAACTGGTAACAAACCTAAGAATAGGTTGCTTTTTTTTCTAGTTACTGTAAAATGATGTAAACTTTTAACACTCATAAAAAAAATTACAACAAGTAAAAAACCATTAATATCATTTAAAGAGTCTGTTAAAAAGCTAAAATTGTAAGCACTTTGTAATATATGCCATCCGGATGTTTGACCAAGAAATAAATGTAGGTTAGCTAGTCCTTTTACCAAACCATATTCATTTAACCACTTAATTGTTTGAATATAGTAAGACTCATTATCTGGCATAAAAGGAATGGTAGCAGACTGCATTAGTGCTGTTAGAAAAATAAAAATGAGTAATAACTTTAACCCTATACTTAACGATGCAATTTCCTTAAATAAAAGTGTAATTAAAAAGAGTAATCTTTTATAATTTATTAGCAAAAGAAGTAATGTAAATAAGCTGTTAACAATATAAAACAGACTATTTATTGGTAAAAAAATTGCGTAGGAAGTGATGAGTAATAATTGAAACAAAAGACCAATTAGAAAATAATGTTCAATTTTTAGAGCTTTTTTTTGAGTAAAAAAATCAATTATTGATCCAAAAGAAGTACACACAAGAAAAATATAAAACCACGATAATAATATAAGTAGCATATTTTTATTTTTTTTTTGTAATGTAAATGTATCATTTTAAAAATAAATACTTCCTTACAAAGATTGTATTAGATATTGAAAATTCAATATCTTTGCATGCTTAAATTATAAGATTAAATGATTAAAATTACCTTACCAGACGGAACTATTAAGGATTTTGCTATAAATAGCACTCCTATGGATGTAGCAAAAAGTATAAGTGAAGGGTTTGCTAGAAATGTAATTTCGGCAAATTTTAATGGAAAAACAGTAGAAACTAAAACTCCATTAACCACAGATGGTTCTTTAATTTTATATACTTTTAATGATGAGGGAGGTAAAAAAGCCTTTTGGCATTCTTCGGCACACGTTTTAGCTGAAGCCATACTTTCCTTTTATCCGAAGGCAAAACTAACTATTGGACCAGCAATTGAAAATGGCTTTTACTACGATGTAGATTTAGGTGATGCAGTTATTTCTGATAAAGATTTTAAGCAACTAGAAGCTAAATTTTTAGAAATAGCAAGAGGTAAGCATGAATTTTCTTTACGAGCAGTTTCTAAAGATGAAGCTTTATCGCTCTACAAAAAAGAAAATAACGAATATAAGGTTGAATTGATTGAAAATTTGAATGATGGAGAAATAACTTTTTGTGATCATAGTAATTTTACCGATTTATGTCGAGGCGGCCACATACCAAATACCGGAATTATAAAAGCGGTAAAAATAATGAGTGTTGCAGGCGCATATTGGCGTGGAGATGAAAAAAATAATCAACTAACTAGAGTTTACGGAATTAGTTTTCCAAAACAAAAATTGCTTACTGAATATTTAGAGATACTAGAAGAAGCAAAAAAAAGAGACCATAGAAAGCTAGGTAAAGAGCTAGAATTATTTACTTTTTCTCAAAAAGTAGGTGCTGGACTGCCATTATGGCTACCGAAAGGTGCTGCATTAAGAGCACGTTTAGAAGACTTTTTGAAAGCTGCACAAAAAAAAGCAGGTTATGAAATGGTAATGACACCGCACATTGGTCAAAAAGAATTGTATGTAACATCTGGACACTATGAAAAATATGGTGAAGACAGTTTTCAGGCAATTAAAACGCCAAAAATGGATGAGGAGTTTTTATTAAAACCTATGAATTGTCCTCATCACTGTGAAGTTTACAACTTTAAACCCTACTCATATAAAGACCTACCAAAAAGATTTGCAGAATTTGGAACAGTATACAGATATGAACAAAGTGGAGAACTACACGGATTAACAAGAGTAAGAGGTTTTACACAAGATGATGCACATATATTTTGTACTCCAGAACAACTAGACCAAGAGTTTAAAGAAGTTATAGATTTAGTTTTGTATGTTTTTGGGTCTTTAGGATTTGAAGATTTTACAGCGCAAGTATCTGTTCGAGACAAAAATAATTTAGAAAAATATATTGGCGACTCACAAACATGGGAAATCGCAGAGCAAGCAATTATTAATGCTGCTACAGATAAAGGTTTAAATTTTGTTATTGAAGAAGGAGAAGCGGCTTTTTATGGACCTAAGTTAGACTTTATGGTAAAAGATGCTTTAGGAAGAAGTTGGCAATTAGGAACTATTCAAGTGGATTACAACCTACCAAAACGTTTCGATTTATCTTACACAGGCTCAGACAATCAATCTCACAGACCAGTAATGATACATAGAGCACCATTCGGATCTATGGAGCGATTTATAGCTGTATTGCTCGAACACACAGGAGGAAACTTTCCACTTTGGTTAACTCCAGATCAAGTTATCTTATTGCCAATCAGTGATAAATATCAAAAATATGCAGAAAAAGTTTTAGAATCGTTAGAAAATTCCGAAATTCGCGCCCTGGTAGATAACCGAAGCGAGAAAACTGGCCGCAAAATTCGTGATGCAGAAGTAAACAAGATTCCATTTATGGTTATTGTTGGAGAGAAAGAAGCAGAAGAAGGCACTGTATCTGTTAGGAAACATGGAGAGGGAGATTTAGGAACATTTACAATAAGTGAATTTGTAAAAATGCTTAAAGAAGAAGAAAACAAGACCTTAAAAACATTTGGTAAAAAATAGAAATCGTCAAATAATATAAATTTTATCTGCTAAAAGATAAAAATATTGATTATTTTTATAATATAAATAGCGTTGATAAACCAACAAATAAGTTAAATTTAAAAATTATTAGTCATAGCAATACGTAGAAGTAGGTCGAGAAGACCGTTGAGAGTAATCAAAGAAGATCAACATAGAATTAATGAAAAGATTAAATATGTTGATGAAGTTCGTCTGGTAGGCGATAATGTAGAAATTGGTGTATATTCTTTAGAAAAAGCTAAAGAATTAGCAGCTGAACAGGAATTAGATTTGGTAGAAATTTCGCCAAAAGCAAAACCTCCTGTTTGTAAAATTATTGATTACAAGAAATTCTTGTATGAGCAGAAGAAGCGAGAAAAAGCCCTAAAATCTAAAGCAACAAAAGTTACTATTAAAGAAATTAGATTTGGACCGCAAACAGATGAGCATGACTATGAATTTAAGAAAAAACATGCTATAAAATTCTTACAAGATGGCGCAAAACTAAAAGCATTTGTTTTTTTCAAAGGGCGTTCTATCATCTTTAAAGAGCAAGGACAAATACTGTTATTAAAACTTGCCCAAGAATTAGAAGAGTATGGTAAAGTAGAACAGTTACCTAAATTGGAGGGAAAACGTATGATTATGTTTATTGCTCCTAAAAAAGTAAAATAAAAAACATTTTAACAATCTTATAAGCAAGATTAAAACGAAGGGAAATGCCTAAAATGAAAACCAAGTCTAGTGCCAAAAAACGATTTAAAGTTACAGGTACTGGCAAAATCAAAAGAAAGCACGCGTTTAAAAGTCACATCTTAACAAAGAAGTCTAAAAAACGTAAATTAAGGTTAACTCATGATGGTTTGGTACACAAATCTGATGAAGCTAACATTATGCAACAATTAAACTTAAAATAAGTTTAAAAAGGGAATTTAATTATTAACCATGGAGTTAGGCAATTTATAAGAAGAATTTTGTTGTTTTACCCTTAATTAGGTAAAAAAACAAAATCGCCTACTACAAAAAACATTGAAATTATGCCAAGATCAGTAAATTCAGTAGCCTCAAGAAAAAGAAGAAAAAAAATCTTGAAGGCAGCAAAAGGTTACTTTGGACGTAGAAAAAACGTTTACACAGTAGCAAAAAATGCGGTTGAAAAAGGAATGCTTTATGCATACCGCGACCGTAAAAATAACAAGAGAAACTTTCGTTCTTTATGGATTGTACGTATTAATGCTGCAGCTCGTTTACACGGAATGTCTTACTCTCAGTTTATGGGAAAAGTTAAAGCCAACAATATCGAATTAAACCGTAAGGTTTTAGCAGATTTAGCGGTAAACAACCCAGAAGCTTTTAAGGCAGTTGTAGCAAAAATAAAATAATTATAAATTACTTGCTTATAATAAAAAACCCAAACGTTTTCGTTTGGGTTTTTTTAGTATTTTTATACTTCAAATACAAAAAACATAATAATGAAAAAAAATACCCTAATATTAATTGCCCTATTTTGTAGTTTTTTTATTCATGCACAAAAAAAACAAACTGAAAACAATACTATAGAAAATCAGTTCGATGCTATTTATAAAAGCTCCTCTACTTACCAGGTTTATAAAGTAATTAGTAAAGAAAAGTATTTAACCTTAAAAGCAAACGTTTTAGATACGATTTTAGAATCTGCCAAGAATATTGCAGATCAGAAAAAAACAATAGCAGAAGAAAAGGAAAAACATTCAAATACTCTAAAAAAATTATCTGAAACAGAAACCACTTTAAACAAACTTAAAGAACAAGAAAACACCATCTCTTTTTTTGGTAAAAATTTGAGTAAGCTAGTATACAAAATAGTTATATGGAGCATTATTATTATACTGTTACTTGCGTTGTCATTTTTTATATTTAAATTTTATAGAAGTAATATTTTAACAAAAAAAGCAGAGAAAAACTTAATTAGTGTAGAAAGAGAGTTTGATATCCACAGAAAAAAAGCACTAGAAAGAGAGCAAAAATTAAGGAGACAGCTACAAGACGAAATCAACAAGCAACGAAATTCGTAAAATTTTGTGGTAAATTAATTGTTTTCTTAAAAGTAAAACAACAGAATCTATTGTATCAATAAACATCTTGTAATAATAAAAATTGGAAGTGTAACTAAGAATAAATTTTGTAAATTTAGAAACTAATCTTCTAATTTTAAACTTTTGAAAATAGTTCATATAAGTGCAGAATGTTTTCCGATTGCAAAAATAGGTGGTTTGGCGGATGTTGTAGGATCGCTGCCAAAGTATCAAAATGAATTAGGTGCTAATAGCGCTGTTATCATGCCCTTTTACAAAGTTCCATTTTCAGATAATCAAGAATTTGATGTTATTTTAAAAGACACCCTTGCACTTGGTCACAACTACCATCAATTTAGAATTTTAAAATTAAAAAACAGCACATTAGGTTTCGAGTTATTTTGTGTAGACATACCAGGTTTATTAGACAAAGAATATGTTTACTCAGAAAATGATACCGAAAGATTTTTAGCATTTCAAATAGCTACTCTAGACTGGATAATAACATTAAAAGAAAAGCCTACTATTATTCATATACACGATCATCATACAGGACTTACTCCTTTTATGATTACACAGAGTTTTAAGTATAGTAAACTTAAAAACATACCCACTATTTTAACCATTCATAATGCTCAATATCAAGGATGGTTTTCTCATGAAAAATCACATTTAATACCACCTTTCAATTATGATAATGTTGGTCTTTTAGATTGGGATGGATCTATAAACCCGCTTGCTACAGCTATAAAATGTGCTTGGAAAGTTACTACAGTATCACCTTCATATATGAACGAGTTGAAAAAAAATGCAAACGGATTAGAACAATTACTTAGCAGTGAAAGCAAAAAATGTGTTGGCATACTTAATGGAATAGATTGGAGTGTTTGGAACACAGAAACCGACATAAAACTTGAAAAGAATTATACTAAGAACACCGTAATCTCAGGTAAAAAAGTACATAAAAAAATACTTTGCAATCAGTTTAAACTGAATACAAAAAAGCCACTATTTGTATTTATTGGAAGACTAGTAGGTGAAAAAGGAGCAGATTTATTTCCTGAAATATTTACAAAAGCCCTTGAAGAAAATGATATTTCAATACTTTTATTAGGTTCTGGACATAAAGAAATTGAAATTGCATTATCAAAAATTACAAATAATAACTACAATAATTACATTGGCTACAGTGAGAACCTAGCGCACACAATGTATGCTGGAGCCGATTTTATTTTAATGCCCTCTAGAGTTGAACCTTGTGGTCTCAATCAAATGTATGCTTTACGATATGGAACTGTTCCAATAGTTAACGAAATTGGCGGATTAAAAGATACTGTTACTGATATTGATAAAAATAATGGTTTTGGCATTACACATAAAGGAGTTACTATTCATAAAGTTGTTGATGCCATAAAAAGAGCCTCAATCTTTTATAAGGATACAGATAAGTTTAGAAAAAACCAAAAGCAAATAATGACAATAAATAACTCATGGACAAATTCTGCAAAAGAATACTTGAGTTTATATAAATCTCTAATTAACTAAACATGATAAACGACAAAGTACTCGGTATTATTTTAGGTGGTGGACAAGGCTCTAGGCTTTATCCATTAACAAAAGACAGGTCTAAACCAGCAGTACCAATTGCAGGAAAATACAGATTGGTAGATATTCCTATCTCAAACTGTATCAATTCTAACATAAAAAGAATGTATGTATTAACGCAGTTTAATTCTGCCTCTTTAAATGCTCACATAAAAAATACTTATCATTTTAGTTTTTTTAGTGATGCCTTTGTAGATGTATTAGCAGCTGAGCAAACTATTAATAGCGATAAATGGTTTCAAGGAACTGCAGATGCAGTAAGACAAAGTATGCATCATTTTTTACAAAATGACTTTGAATACGCATTGATACTTTCTGGAGACCAACTCTATAACATGGATTTTAAAGATATGATAGAGAAACACAAAGAAAGTGGTGCTAAAATTTCTATTGCAACCTACCCCGTTAATGCGAAAGATGCAACTTCTTTTGGTATTTTAAAAACAGATCATACACATAAAATAACTTCATTTATAGAAAAACCTGCAGCAGAATTGTTACCAAAATGGATTTCTGATGTAAGTGAAGAAATGAAAAAAGAAGATAGAAAATACCTTGCATCCATGGGAATCTATATTTTTAATAGAGACTTATTGGAAGAGCTAATGGCTAACCCTAATACTATTGATTTTGGAAAAGAGATAATTCCGCAAGCAATTAAAGAACACAAAACAGTTAGTTATCCTTATGAAGGATATTGGACAGATATTGGAAATATAGACTCTTTCTTTGAGGCAAACATTGGACTTACAGACGATTTACCTAAATTTAATTTATACGACGAAAACAGGGTATATACTAGGGCACGTATTTTACCCACTTCTAAGTTTTCGAACACCGTTTTAAACAAAGCCGTAATAGCAGATGGTTGTATTATTAATGCTAAAAAAATAGAAAAATCTGTTATTGGTATTCGCTCTAGAATAGGTAAAGACACTATTATTACTAATACATATATGATGGGTAGTGACTATTATGAATCTTTAGAGAAAATTAAAGCAGAAAAAATTATTAACCAAATAGGTGTGGGAGATAGGTGCATAATAAACAATTGCATTATCGATAAAAATTGTCGAATCGGAGACGACACAACAATTAATGGAGGCCTACATTTAAAAAATACAGAAACAGCTACTTATTTGGTAAAAGACGGAATTGTAGTTCTTAAAAAAGGCGCCGTTATTCCGAAAGGAACAGTTATTTAAAACAGTTTCACCACATAAAACTACTAAATGTCTAAAGTAATAGCACATAGTTTATTTTCAGATTTTGACATCAGCCTATTTAAAGCTGGTAAGCATTACAAATTGTATGAAAAAATGGGAGCTCACCTTCTTGTTAAAGATGGCATAGAAGGAACTTACTTTGCTGTTTGGGCTCCAAGCGCAAAAAAAGTTGCTGTTATAGGTGACTTTAATTATTGGAACTCAAACGAGCATCAACTTCATGTTCGTTGGGACTCTAGCGGAATTTGGGAAGGTTTTATACCATATGTACAAAAAGGAAATGTTTACAAATATCACATTCTAGGATCAGATGATATGGTTCAGGAAAAAGCAGATCCTTATGCCAAAAGATGCGAACATCCTCCAAAAACTGGTTCTATAATATGGGAAGATAACTACAATTGGAAAGATAGTAGCTGGATGAAGAATAGGAAAAAACACAATGCCCTAAATGCCCCTTTTTCAGTGTATGAAGTTCACTTGAGTTCTTGGAAACAAAAGACAGCAGAAAATCGTTTTATGAGCTACACAGAACTAGCCGATGAATTGGTTAATTATGTGGTAGATATGAACTTTACACATGTTGAATTGATGCCTATTATGGAATTCCCTTACGACCCAAGTTGGGGTTATCAAATTACGGGTTATTTTGCACCAACCTCAAGATTTGGCTACCCAGATGAATTGAAATTTTTAATAGATAAATTTCACGAAAATAATATTGGGGTTCTATTAGATTGGGTTCCATCTCATTTTCCGTCGGATGCTCATGGACTAGGAAATTTTGATGGCTCTTGTCTTTATGAACACCCAGATCCTAGAAAAGGATACCATCAAGATTGGAAAAGCCTTATTTTTAATTATGGTAGAAATGAAGTAAAATCTTTCTTGATTAGTAATGCCCTTTTTTGGCTAGACCAGTATCATGCAGACGGTTTACGTGTAGATGCTGTAGCCTCTATGCTATTTTTAGACTATTCAAGAAAAGATGGCGAATGGGAACCAAATGTATATGGCGGAAGAGAAAACCTAGAAGCTATCTCATTTTTACAAGAAATGAACATAGCTGTTTATGAAAACTTTCCTGATGTTCAAACTATTGCAGAAGAATCTACTTCTTTTCCAAAAGTTTCAAGTCCTGTTTTTGCCGGTGGCTTAGGCTTTGGAATGAAATGGATGATGGGCTGGATGCACGACAGTCTGGGATATTTTTCTAAAGAAACAATCTATAGAAAATACCATCAAAATGAAGTGACATTTAGTTTAAACTACGCATTTACAGAAAATTTTATGCTTCCTTTATCTCATGATGAAGTTGTATACGGAAAAAAATCTATAGTAGATAAAATGCCTGGAGATGAGTGGCAAAAATTTGCAAACATAAGATTACTTTACAGTTATATGTATACGCATCCTGGCGCAAAATTACTTTTTCAAGGTTGTGAATTCGGGCAAATATCTGAATGGAATTTTCAAAAAAGTTTAGACTGGTTTGTCTTAAAATATGATGTTCACAAAGGAGCAAAAAACTTTGTAAAAGATCTAAATATGTTTTACAAGACCGAAAAAGCCTTGTTTGAAAAACAGTTTTCAGAAGATGGTTTTGAGTGGATACATCATAATGACCATGAAAACTCTGTATTGTCTTATATCCGAAAAGGAAAATCTACAAAAGATAATATCATAATCATTTTAAATTTAACACAAATACCAAGAGAAAATTATAGAATTGGTATCCCAAAAAAAGGAAATCTAAAAGAAATTTTTAATAGCGACCTATCCAAATATAATGGCACAGAAAACTTTGTAAATGCTAGTATTTCTTCAGAAAATACTCCTTGGAACTCAAAAGCACAATCTGTTGTACTAAACTTACCTCCTCTGGCTATGATTGCTCTAAAGTATAAAAAAGATTAAAAATATTTAAGTAACAACTACCTAACAGAATGGCGTTATTGTTTTTTTTGTAACTATTTATACGAATTCGTTGTAGTAGAAAAGAGATTATTTAACTACTTTTTTTATATAATTTAACGATTTTTACCTCATAAATCTAACATAAATCATGATTGTAAATACAGAATTAGAACAAAAAGGAAATCTTTTTCCTGCTGAAATAACAGCCTATAAAAAAGATGTAGATACGTTATATTTTACAACAAAAAATAACGTTATTTTACAACTAACTGTAGTAAGAGACAGTGTTTTACGGTTTAGATATGCAACAAGCGGAAAGTTCGAAAAAGATTTTTCTTACGGTATTACCATGCACGCAAGCAGAGGGTATAATTTTTTAAACATATCCGAACAAGACAATTACTACATTGTAACCACTTCTAAATTAATTTGTAAAGTAAACAAAGAAAACTTACATATTTCTATTTTTGATGCAATTAGTAACAAGTTGATTAATGAAGATGAAATTGGTTTTCATTGGGAAGAAAGCTACGAATATGGTGGCGATATTGTAAAAATGAGTAAAACTTGCCAAAAAGCAGAAAGTTTTTATGGCTTGGGAGATAAACCAGTAGATGTAAATTTAAAAGGAAAACGTTTCGAAAACTGGGCTACAGACTCTTATGCCTTTGGTAAAAATACAGATCCTATTTACAAAGCTATTCCGTTTTACACTGCAATACAAGACGATATTTCTTACGGAATATTTTTTGACAATACTTTTAAAACTCATTTCGATTTCGGGCAAGAAAGACGAAATGTAACAAGTTTTTGGGCACAAGGTGGTGAAATGAATTATTACTTTATCTATGGTCCAAAAATGGAAGATGTTGTAGCAAATTACACAGATTTAACGGGTAAACCTCACGCCCTACCTCCTCTTTGGGCTTTAGGTTTTCACCAATGTAAATGGAGTTATTACCCAGAAAGTAATGTTAAAAAAATAACTAAAACATTTAGAGACCTTCAAATACCATGTGATGCTATTTACTTAGACATCGATTATATGGATGGTTTTCGATGTTTTACTTGGGATAAAAATCATTTTCCAGACCCTAAGAGAATGGTAAAAGAATTGGAAGGAGATGGTTTTAAAACCGTTGTAATTATAGATCCTGGTATTAAAATAGATTTGGATTATGAAGTTTTTAAAGAAGCATTAGACAAAGATTATTTCTGTAAACGTGCAGATGGGCCTTATATGAAAGGAAAAGTTTGGCCTGGAGAATGTTACTTTCCGGACTATACCAAACCAGAAGTAAGAGAATGGTGGTCTGGTTTATTTAAAGAATTGATTGAAGAAATTGGTGTAAAAGGTGTTTGGAATGACATGAACGAACCTGCCGTTATGGATGTACCAAATAAATCGTTTCCTGATGACGTTCGTCACGATTTTGATGGAAACCCTTGCTCTCACAGAAAAGCACATAATATTTATGGTACTCAAATGGCTAGAGCCACATATCATGGATTAAAAAAATATGCTTATCCTAAAAGACCTTTTGTAATTACAAGATCTGCCTATTCGGGAGCACAAA
The DNA here is from genome assembly GCF_038024095.1 of Polaribacter tangerinus. Lineage (NCBI taxonomy): Bacteria > Pseudomonadati > Bacteroidota > Flavobacteriia > Flavobacteriales > Flavobacteriaceae > Polaribacter > Polaribacter tangerinus. The sequence continues at coordinate 1,067,078 of NZ_CP150668.1, forward strand.
GATATACCTCAACTTGGATGGGAGACAATATTGCAAGTTGGGAACATTTGGCGATAGCCAACAACCAAGCACAAAGAATGGCAATGTCTGGTTTTTCTTTTGCAGGATCTGATATTGGTGGCTTTGCCGAGCAACCACAGGGAGAATTATTTGCAAGGTGGATTCAATTAGGTGTATTCCATGCTTTCTGTAGAGTACACTCTTCCGGAGATCATGGAGACCAAGAACCATGGGTGTTTGGCGATGAAATTACCGATATTGTTCGAAAGTTTGTGAATTTAAGGTACCAGTTACTGCCCTACTTATACACGGCATTCTGGAAATATTTAACAGAAGGAACTCCAATTTTAAAATCGTTAGTTCTTTTTGATCAAGAAGACCACCAAACTCATTATAGAAGTGATGAATTTGTATACGGTGAACAATTATTAATTTGTCCAATAACAGAGCCAAACGCTAGAGGAAGACGGATGTATATTCCTAGAGGGAAATGGTATAATTTCTGGACAGATGAATTATTAGAAGGTGGAAAAGAAATTTGGGTAGCTGCAGCATTAGATAGCATGCCAATATTTGTAAAAGAAGGTGCCATAATACCTAAATATCCTATTCAGCAATATGTGGGCGAAAAGGATTTTGATGAAATAACGTTGGATGTATATTTCAAAGAAGGAAAAGAAACATCTAAACTATATGACGATGCCCATGATGGGTATGACTACAAAAAAGGAAGGTTTAGCCTTAGAACTTTTAAGTTAACAGGTAAACAAAATGAACTTATAATTCAGCAACACAAAAGAGGAGATTTTAACGCACACTATAAAAATGTTACTCTTATTTTTCATAACTTACCTTTTAAGGTACACACTGTTCAGTTAGACAATGTTAACATCGATTTAGATAACTTTAACAGTAATAATAATGCTATAACTATTAATAAAGATTTTACAGAACTACACTTAATAGGAGCATAAAGAAAATTTAAAAAGCCATTAACGAAATTTCATTAATGGCTTTTATATATTAAAATGTTTGTACTATTTAAATACCGTCTCCTAAGCTTTTTAACTTTTCAGTGTTTTCTGCCAACATTAATTCATCAATAATTTTTTGAATATCACCATTCATAATATTTGGTAAGTCATACAAAGACAAGCCAATTCTGTGATCTGTAACCCTACCTTGTGCATAATTGTACGTTCTAATTTTTGCACTTCTGTCTCCAGAAGAAACCATTGAACCTCTTTTTAGCGCATCTTCTGCTTGTTTCTTTGCTAATTCCATGTCATACAAACGAGATCTTAACACTTTAAATGCTTTCTCTTTATTTTTATGCTGCGACTTTTGATCTTGACATTGAGCCACCAAACCAGTTGGAATGTGAGTTAAACGAACTGCAGAATAAGTGGTGTTTACCGATTGACCACCAGGACCCGAAGAACAGAAAAAATCTATCCTTACATCTTTCGGGTTTATTTCTACATCAAATTCTTCTGCCTCAGGAAAAACCATACATGTTGCTGCAGAAGTATGAACTCTACCTTGGGTTTCGGTTTGAGGTACTCTTTGTACTCGGTGTACGCCAGCCTCAAACTTTAATATTCCATAAACATCATCTCCGTTAACCTCAAATTGAATTTCTTTAAAACCTCCGTTGGTTCCTTCGGAATAATCTACTGTAGATACTTTCCAACCTTTACTTTCACAATATTTAGAGTACATTCTAAACAAATCTCCAGCAAAAATACTTGCCTCATCTCCACCAGCACCCGCTCGTAATTCTACTACTGCATTTTTACTATCTTCTGGATCTTTAGGAATAAGAAGAAATTTAATTTCATCTTCTAATTGTGGTATTCTGGCATTGGCTTCTTCTATTTCTAACTTTGCCATTTCAGTCATTTCTGCATCAGACCCGTCCGAAATTATTTCTTTTGCCTCTTCTATATTGCTCAATAGAGATTGGTATTCATCTCCTTTTTTTACAACACTCCCTAAATCTTTGTATTCTTTACTTAATTGTGCGTACCGTTTTTGATCCATGATAATTTCTGGCTGAATAATCAAATCAGAAACCTCATCATAACGTTGTTTTACAATTCTTAATTTATCTATCATTTGCTACGCTGTTCTTGGACTGCGAATTTACAATTTTTTATCGAAAAAAGTTTTTATTTTCGATTAACTATATTTGTAATAAACAGAGTTTTCTATGAAATTAATATGGTTTTATTTTTTGGGAACTGTAAAAAATAGGCTAGTATTCAAAAACACCAAACTCACTTTTTATAGTTAATTTTTTCTTTGATGATGCCTCTACACGACCTACAATTTGTGCATTTACGTTGTAAGATTTAGCAATAGCTATCATATCATTTGCAACTTCTGGTGAAACATATAGCTCCATTCTGTGTCCGCAATTAAAAACCTGATACATTTCTTTCCAATCTGTATTAGATTGTTCTTGAATTAGCTTAAACAAAGGCGGCACCGAAAACATATTATCTTTTACAATATGTAAATTATCTACAAAATGTAAAATTTTAGTTTGCGCGCCTCCAGAGCAATGAATCATTCCATGAATATTTTCAGCATTGTATTTGGAGAGTATTTCTTTAACAATTGGTGCATAAGTTCTGGTTGGAGAAAGTACTAATTTACCTGCATCTAAAGGAGATTCTTCTACAGTATCAGTTAGTTTTACATTGCCTGCATATACCAAATTTGAAGGCACAGATGCATCGAAACTCTCTGGATATTTTGTAGCTAAGTAATTATGAAAAACATCGTGTCGAGCAGATGTTAGCCCATTAGAACCCATACCACCGTTATACTCGGTTTCGTAGGTAGCTTGTCCGAAAGATTCTAAACCAACAATTACATCACCAGCTTTTATGTTGGCATTATCAATAACATCTTCTCGCTTTATTCTGGCTGTGACAGTAGAGTCTACAATTATAGTTCTTACCAAATCTCCAACATCAGCAGTTTCTCCACCTGTAGAATGTATTGTTACACCAAACTTTTTTAAATCTTTTATAAGTTCTTCTGTTCCGTTAATAATTGCTGATAAAACTTCGCCTGGTATTTTACTTTTATTACGACCTATTGTAGAAGACAGCATAATATTATCTGTAGCACCCACACATAATAAATCATCAATATTCATTATTAAAGCATCTTGTGCAATACCTTTCCAAACAGAAATATCTCCAGTTTCTTTCCAATACATATAGGCCAATGAAGATTTTGTACCTGCGCCATCTGCATGCATTACCAAACAATAATTGGCATCATTGGTTAGATAGTCTGGTACAATTTTACAAAACGCTTTAGGAAATAATCCTTTATCTATATTTTTAATAGCATTGTGCACATCTTCTTTAGATGCAGAAACACCTCTTTGTGCGTATCTTTTGGAAACTTCTTGACTCATTTTGGCTGTGAATGATGGTTTTTTATTGCAAGCAAAGATATTTATAATAAAAAAAATACCATTGTAATTACCAATAATTATTTTATAAATTTAAAGTTAATTCTTTATATTTGGTTTTTTTCAAACTTTTAAATCCCTAAATATGAAAAGTAACATCTCTTTTTTAACACTCTTTTTGATTTCAATTTTTAGCTTAAATGCTCAAGTAACTGCAGAAAAATTTATCGATTTTATTCCTATTCCTCCTGTTCAATTAAAGTCGGATATTGTGTCTACATCTTCCGATAATAAAATAATAAAAATATCTACTACAGAAATGTCTTTAGATAAAAAAGCGGTTATTAATTTTATGCCAAACGAATCTATGCAAACTACTATTCAGCAATTAACAGATGATGGTAATGTGGCCTATTTTTACTCTGGTCGGTCTGTAAAAAAAGGAACCTATCGACTTACAGTAGATTACAACAAATATATAATTCAAAATACAGAAAATTTCTCTGAAGAGGGATGTTTAGGATATGCTAAAATAGGTGTTGGCCTAAGAATTGTTGCCAACATAAATGCTTTAAAAAACAATATAGATATTAGCAGTCTTGTAGCAATTGGTAATGCAGCAAAGAAAGGTATTATTTCTGGGACTGTCGGCTATGAAGTTATTGGTATAGAATCTAAAGAGATAACTGCAATACTACCCATAAATTCAGAAATTACTTCATCATTAAATCAGGTTTTTTTACAAGCTATTGGCGTAGTAAAAGGTAAGATTTATGATACTAAAACAAGGTTACACCCACAAATTATTGCCATTAAACATACCGGTTGCGATGTTACAAAATTTGTAAGAGCTTTCATGAAAAAATACGCTACTGAAAGCGCTATTAACTCAACTGAATTATTTGTGAAAAACTAATAACGAAAAGCCATACATTTAAATGTATGGCTTTTTTTTTAGAACTTATCTAGTAAATAAAAGCTCTCTGTATTTGGTTAAAGGCCATAAATTATCATCTACCATAGTTTCTAATTTATCACAATGATATCTTATTTGTTTTAAGAAAGGTTTCACCTTAGAATCATAGTCAGCAGCAGATTTTTCGATAACTTTTGTGTTTGCTATTTTACGTGCTTCTGTCATTTGAGATACAAGTGCATTAATTTCTGTTATATGCTTAGAAATAGTCATAATTAACTCTATTTGTTCTTTGGCTATATTTTTATACTCTTCTCCAAAAATTTCTTTTAAATTTTTAGTATTTTCTAGAAGTGTATTTTGATAAATAATAGCTGTTGGCACTACATGATTTCTTGCAATATCGGCTAAAACCCTACTTTCAATTTGTATTTTTTTGGTATATGCCTCTAATTCAATTTCGTAGCGAGCGTTAATTTCTACCTCACTCATTACTTCCATTTCTTCAAAAAGAGAAACTACAGATTTGGCAACTTTTATCTTTAAAGCCGCTGGAGTTGTTTTATTATTTGAAAGACCGCGCTTTTTAGCCTCCTTTTCCCATGCAATTCCATACCCATCTCCTTCGAATCGAATTTTTTTTGAGGCTTTGATATATTCTCTTAAAACATTAAAAATGGCTTCATCTTTCTTAAGGTTTTTAATATCAATAAGCTTATCAACCTCAATTTTAAACTCTTTTAATTGTTTGGCAACTATAGTATTTAAAACAGTCATAGGAGTTGCACAATTAGACCAAGAACCTACGGCTCTGAACTCGAATTTATTTCCTGTAAAAGCAAAAGGAGATGTTCTATTTCTATCGGTATTATCCAATAATATTTCTGGTATTTTACCAATAATATTTAGCTTTAAATCTGTTTTTTCTTGTGGCGATAATTTCCCCTTAGTAACATTCTCTAATTCATCTAAAACTGCAGAAAGTTGGCTACCAATAAAAACAGACATAATTGCAGGCGGTGCTTCATTAGCTCCTAACCTATGATCGTTACTAGCAGAAGCTATTGCAGCTCTTAATAACTCTTCATTTTCAAATACTGCTTTAATAGTATTTACAAAAAAAGTTAAAAATTGTAAGTTCTTCATAGGGGTTTTTCCAGGACTTAATAAATTGGTGCCCGAAGCAGTTTCTAAAGACCAGTTGTTATGTTTTCCAGAACCATTAATTCCCTCAAAAGGCTTTTCATGAAAGAGTACTTTAAATTTATGCCTTTTAGATACTTTTTCCATTACATCCATTAATAAAGAGTTGTGGTCTACTGCCAAATTTGCCTCTTCAAAAATAGGTGCTAACTCAAATTGATTTGGTGCCACTTCGTTATGCCTTGTTTTTACAGGAATCCCAAGCAACATACATTCTTGCTCTAAATCTTGCATAAAACTCATAGCTCTTTTAGGTATGGTTCCAAAATAATGATCGTCTAACTGTTGTCCTTTTGCTGGAGAATGCCCAAGCAAGGTTCTACCCGTCATTAATATATCTGGTCTAGAAATTGCCAAAGCCTCATCAATCAAGAAATATTCTTGTTCCCAGCCAAGTGTTGCACTTACTTTACTGGCATTTTTATCAAAATATTTACAAACAGCCGTTGCATGCGTATCTACAGCTTGTAATGCTCTTAACAAAGGTGTTTTATTGTCTAAAGCTTCTCCTGTGTAAGACACAAAAATTGTTGGAATACAGAGTGTTGTTTCATATACAAAAGCTGGCGATGTTGGATCCCAAGCTGTATAACCTCTAGCTTCAAAAGTATTTCTAATACCTCCGTTTGGAAAACTAGAAGCATCTGGCTCTTGCTGCACAAGTTGCTCTCCGTCAAATTTTTCTACCGCAATACCACCGTTAATCGATTCAAAAAACGCATCATGCTTTTCGGCTGTAGCACCAGTTAGTGGTTGAAACCAATGCGTATAATGAGTTGCCCCCTTAGACATGGCCCAATCTTTCATACTAACCGCTACTTGATCTGCTATTTTTCTATCAATCTTTTTACCATGCAAAATGGCGTCCATTACACTTTCATATGCAGCACTTGTTAAATACTGCTGCATGGCATTTCTGTTAAATACATTTTTTCCAAATATGGTAGACCTTTTTTCTGTCTCTTTAATATTGATAGATTTTCTATGAAGCGCTTCATTTAAAGCATTAAAACGAATCTTTGACATATTACTAAATTTTAATAGATATAATTTTAATTTTACAAATATACCCTTTAAAATTTAGGGATTAAATTATTTTTATAACATTTTTAATTTTTTTACCCCTATTTTTTGGGTAGGTCATTAAAAAATTACATTTTTGCATTGTTATTATCATAAACACAATTATCTATTATGGCAAAAATTAAATTAGAATACATTTGGTTAGACGGTTACTACCCTACTCAAAACATGAGAAGTAAAACTAAAGTAGAGGAACATGAAAATTTTCAGGGTACTTTAGAAGAGATTGGCAATTGGTCTTTTGATGGTTCTTCGACTAGACAAGCATCTGGAGGAGCTTCGGATTGCTTATTAAAACCAGTAGCAATTTACCCAGATCCTGCAAGGAGAAATGGATATTTGGTAATGACGGAGGTATTAAATGCAGATGGAACACCTCATGTATCTAATGGTAGAGCTACTATAGAAGACGAAGATGATGATTTTTGGTTCGGTTTTGAGCAAGAATACTTTATTATGGACACAAAAACTCAACTTCCGCTAGGATTTCCTATTGGTGGTTATCCTGCTCCGCAAGGTATGTATTATTGTTCTGTAGGTGGTAAAAATACACACGGTAGACTTTTAGTTGAAGAACATGCAGATTTATGTATAGATGCAGGATTAAACTTTGAAGGTATTAACCAAGAAGTAGCTTCTGGTCAATGGGAGTTCCAATTGTTTGCCAAAGGTGCAAAAAAAGCTGGTGATGAAATTTGGATTGCAAGATACCTTCTAGATAGATTAACAGAAAGACATGGCTACTATATAGAGTATCACCCAAAACCATTAGGAAAAGATATGGACTGGAATGGTTCTGGTATGCATGCAAACTTTTCTAACAGTGTTTTAAGAAATTGTGGTTCTAAAGAAACCTATGAAAAAATATGTGAAGCTTTTAGACCTGTAGTTAAAGAGCATATAGAAGTTTATGGAGAATTTAATGACCAACGTTTAACTGGTGATCATGAAACTGCCTCTATTCACGATTTTTCATACGGAGTTTCAGACAGAGGTGCTTCTATTAGAATACCAATTATTACTGTAGAAAAAGGATGGAAAGGATGGCTAGAAGACAGAAGACCTGCTTCAAACGGAGATCCTTACAAAATTGCTGGTAGAATTATTAAAACTGTAAAGTCGGCTAATATCAACTAGAATTTTAATATTAATATATAATCCCGAAACAATGTTTCGGGATTTTTTTTTGCTTCAAATACAACAGAATCTATATAGTTATAAAAACAAAAGTTACGTATAAAGTTAAGAGCAAGATTCCTGATTTCCAATTCAGTCGCATTTTTTTAGGCATAAAAACCAACGGTAATAGTAAAAATGAAACTCCTAACATCCAAAAAATATCATTTGTTAGCAACTCCATATCTTTAACTGCAACAGGGGTTATTATAGAAGTTATTCCTAAAACAGCTAAAATATTAAATACATTAGAACCTATTAAATTACCAAGTGATATTGCTTTCTCTTTCTTTAAAACTGCAATTATAGAAGCAGCCAATTCAGGTATACTTGTACCAATAGATACTACAGTTACTCCAATAACACGTTCGCTTACACCAAACTCTAACGCTAAAGAAGTTGCCCCTTTTATTAACAACTCAGAACCACCCCACAAACCTAGCCCACCTAAAATAAGAAAAAGAGCTACTTTATATATTGGTAATATAGCGTCTTCTTCTGGCAACTCATCTATAACTGGTGCCTTTTGAAAACGTAAAAGGAAAATTAAAAAAACAATTAAAAAAGAAACCATTATAATGCCTTCGTATCTATTAATAACTGTATCACCTTGCATAAAAACAAATAACAATACAGACGCCAACATCATTACAGGCCAATCTATTTTATAAAAACTTTCTTGAATTTGCATTGACCCAAAAAGCAATGTAATACCCAATACCAAACCAAGGTTAGCAATATTAGAGCCAATTACATTGCCCAATGCTAAATCTGATGCGCCACTTAACGCTGCATTTATACTTACAATTAACTCAGGTGCTGAGGTTGCAAAAGACACCACAGTCATTCCAATAACTATTTTTGGAATATGCAACTTTAAAGACAACGCAACTGCCGACTTTAAAAGCCAATTACCTCCTAAAACCAATAAAGCTAACCCTCCGATTATAAATAAAAAATTCATGTATCTTATTTTTTTACGAAGATACATTTTTATAAGATTTTGCAGATATATTCCTTTATAAAAGGTCGTTTAATTTAGTAAAAACTAAAAACAACTCATCTGGTTAATTTTTAGTAAATTTGAAATAGAAACAAAAAAATGAAACAAACTTTTTTTATATTCTTAGCAAGAGTAAATAAGGTGATTTTGCCTTCTTTTACAAAAAAAGGTATAGATATTAGTAAAGCCTCTAAGTTTCAGCTTGCCATTATTGGCTGGAGAGCTTTTGTAACCCTTAACTCACTTAAATAATTTTTATGGAAAATAAACATTTTACCATTTTTTCTGGTTCATCTATCATTGTAAAAGGTTTGCAAATTCGTCTTGAAGAAAGTAACATTACTAGCATTATAAAAGACAGAGTAGAATCGGCTCGACTTGGCGGTTTTGGTGAGCACAGAACAGCTGTAGAATTATTAATTTTAGAGAGCGATCGAGAAAAAGCAGCAGCAATAACTAAAGAGTATGAAAAAGAAATTAATTCTTAAAAAGTTGATTATAGATTTCTTAGATTAAAAAAATACTTTATATTTGCACCCTCAAAATGGCCATGTGGCGCAACTGAATAGCGCACTTGATTACGGCTCAAGAGGTTCTAGGTTTGAATCCTAGCATGGTCACTACAAAAATCTTTAGTTTCTTTATTTTTTAAGAAATTGAAGATTTTTTTTTATTTACATAAAAACTTGCTTCACAAAAATGCTCTACACTATATTTAAAGTTGATAAAATACCGGAAGAAGATGAGCATCACTCTACACCTTAAACAACATCGAAATCACCTTTAATTATACCTTTGGTACTAATATCAAATTCGTTATCTCCCCAACAGATTCTAGCTGTTTCATCAAGATAAAACTGTGTAAAAAAAACTAAATTTTGTGTTTTTTAATTAATGGATGTAGACTAGAAGTAATAAATTTCTCCAAATCCATTTCTTTATATGTGTTATTACTAAAATAAATTAGTAACTGATATTTTTTAAAGCAATTTGCAGAAATTATTTTCGTAAAAAGTTAATAAAAAGCAACCAAACCGATTGTTGCTTTCATATAACAATCGGTTTGATGGTATGATTTAGGAGCTACTTTTTTAACTCTAACTTTTCAGCAAAATAGTCACAAAAATCTCTCATAGTGGCGCTCATTTTAAGATCATCGGTAGCGCGCTCGAAACTATCTGCCATAGAAACCAATGTTTGATGATAAAACTGTTTCATTTCATCAACTGGCATATCTTTAGTCCATAAATCCATTCGCAAAGTATCTTTCTTTTTATAATCCCAAACAGATAGCATTATTGCCTTGGATGCCTCATTGTCGATACCGCCATCTTGAGCAGACCAAGAAATTTCTTCAGGAACTTTATTTTCATCTAAACCAACATTAAATTCAATTTTTGAGGTATGTTTTATTGCCATTATTTTTTAGGTTTGTATTTCGATTTATTTAATAATTCGATGCTATTTATTTTTAATAACTCTTGCAAAGATACAGTATTATGACTCATATACGAACGTACAATTTGCCAACCAATCCAAACCCCAATTCTTCCAGGTGAAAGAGTATCATGCTCTAAATAGAATTTAGAAAAAGGAGCTACTTCTATAAAACGTTTGTACAATTTTGTATCTGTACTAAAAAGCAATTCTCTATCTACAAAATAACGCCAAATATCTTCTTCATTAAATTGAGCCCAAGCTAATTTTTGTTGCTCATAACCCATTTTTTCTTTGTCAGAAATAGTTGGCAAATACCTATCTAATAAATACATTTTTTTTCCTTCATAAATTATTTTACCTAGAAAGCTTCTATCGATAGAAGGCGGCATTTGCTTATCTATAATAGCGTTTGCTACTGCAACTATTAGGTGTTCTTTTGAATTATTTTCTTTTATATATTTTGGGTAATCAGCATAAAAAGGATGTTCTTTTCCTAGAAAAACATCTAATGATATTAGCAACAAACTATCGGCATAAATTACACGACTATCGTAGTCTATGTTAGTAAGTAACGTAACTACATCTGGTGAATTAAAATTACTATTATAATATTTAACGTGCTTAAAAAGCTTGGTCAACTGTTTTTTTGATTCAGAAAAATCTTTAAATACTTTTTGAGTTTCGTTAAATAATTCTTGCTCATCTTTATCATTTATTTTTAATAACGATATACTATCTGTCATTGAAACAGGAAACAAATATTGATATTTCTGCTTTAAAGCCGGAAATTTATTTTTAGATGATGTGTAAAAGTCAATATCGAATCTTTTTATATCAAAATTTACAGATACTTCAGAAACATCTACCAAATGTTTGTTTGAATTATTACATCCAAAAAAACTAAATAAAACCATTAAAATCAATAGAAAAAATCTCATAAACTTTGTATCTTGCTTGTAGAATATTTAAGCGTTAAAAATACTAAAATAGTTTGTAAAATGAATGCAGAAAAAGTAACAACTTATATAGTTAACTGGTTAAAAACATATGCAGAAAATGCAGGCGTTAAAGGTTTTGTTATTGGAATTTCTGGTGGTATTGACTCTGCTGTAACCTCTACTTTATGTGCCCAAACTGGCTTTCCTACTTTGTGTGTAGAAATGCCAATTCATCAAGCAGAAAGTCAGGTATCACGTGCAGAAGAACATATTAAACAGTTAAAAAATCGGTTTGCTAATGTTAGCGAAATTCGCACAAATCTTACTAGTACTTTTGAAAATTTTAAAACGGTAGTACCAAGTTCAGAAAATTCTGATACATTAAATTTAACGTTGGCAAATACAAGAGCCAGATTACGGATGACTACCTTGTACTATTTTGCAGGTTTGCACGGATATTTAGTTGCTGGAACAGGGAATAAAATTGAAGATTTTGGCGTTGGATTCTACACTAAATATGGAGATGGCGGTGTTGATTTGAGTCCGATTGCAGATTTATTAAAATCTGAAGTATATGAACTGGCAAGTTTTTTAAAAGTACCTATATCTATACAAAAAGCAGCACCAACAGATGGTTTATTTGGAGATAGCAGAACCGATGAAGACCAAATAGGTGCTTCATATGATGAATTAGAATGGGCCATGAAAGTTCATGATGCTGGTAAAAATGCTGATAACTTTACCGATAGAAAAAAAGAAGTATTTAAAATTTATGACCGATTACATAAAATAAATCAGCATAAAATGAACCCAATACCAGTATGTAAAATACCCGAAAACTTAAAATAATATCAACAAAAAAGCCGTAAAACTTTATGTTTTACGGCTTTTTTCTTCTTTTTCTTCTCTACTTTAAAGCAGATTTGCAGCAATCATCATTTTTTTTATTCTTAAATAAGCTCTTTTTTTAGAACCTTTAGATATTTCAAATGGGAGAAAAATAAACAATTGTACAATTTTTAGTATTTGTAACGTTCTTTTCATTTTTGTGGTATTTTCTTTTAGCACTCGCAATATACAAAAAAAGAATTTTTGGTTACTAAAATTGGTTTGGGGAAAATCCCCCCTTTTTAAATAACCTTATTATACAACTCTATTTAATTTACCAAAAAGCCTGATTCTTAAACCCGTATAGTTTTTGATAGCATCCAAATCTACTGTATTATTTTCTGCTGCTTCTGCTACTAACGCCTCTATTTTTTTTGCTATTAAAACTCTGCGTAAATTAAAAATAGCATCTGTAACTAATTTTGGCAATACCTCTAAAGAGGATTTTACTTCTATATTTTTACTCTGCCAATTGCTTAATTGATGCTTTTCTTCATCCATAATAATAGAAGTAACAGTTGCAGATATTTCTGAATTAGAATGATTAACTAAAGCGTCTACTTCTAGTTGCTCAGACTGATTTAATTGATGTATAATTTCGGTATATATTTCTTGAAAAACAGGATTTGTAAATTCAATTTCATCTTCTTGTAAATGCACATATATTTCAGCAGAAACATTGTTACTATATTTTCTTTGTGAAATAGTAATTTTACCATCTTCGTCCTCACTTTCTACCTCTTCTATAAAATCTGCATCTTCATTACCAAAAACCAATAAAATTCTTATAATTTCTTTTTCTAAAATCGATAGCTGATCTACTTTTCCTGCAGTTACACCACCTTTTACCAAGCCCATTTGTGCTTGTTCTTGCTCTAAAAAATATTCTGGTGGCGGCTCGTTTGGATCTTGTGTTCTGGCGCTTTGTTGTTTGTTTGCTTTGCTCTTTTCTTGCAAACCTTTTTTTAATAATTGTGCCAATTCACTAAACAGAACACGTTCAGATATGTCCATGATTCGAGCACATTCTTGCACGTAAATTTCTCGCTGAATGCCATCAGGAATCTTAGAAATACTACTTACAATATCTCTAATTACACCCGCCTTTTTTACAGGATCATTTTTAGATTCTTGTAATAAAAGAGAAACCTTAAAGTTGATAAAATCTTGTGCAGAATCTTCTAAATATTCTTTTAAAGCTGTTTGAGAATGAGATTTTGCAAAGCTATCCGGATCTTCCCCATCGGGAAATTGAACAACTTTAACATTCATACCTTGCTCTAAAATTAAATCGATTCCTCTGATAGAGGCTCTAATACCTGCAGCATCACCATCAAACAGAACAGTAATATTTTTAGTAAGCCTATTTACCAATCTAATTTGGTCTGAAGTAAGTGCAGTTCCAGAGGATGCAACAACATTTTCTATTCCAGATTGATGAAAAGAAATTACATCTGTATAGCCTTCTACCAAGTAGCAATTATCTTGTTTTGCTATTTCTTTTTTAGCTTGGTATAACCCGTATAATATTTTACCTTTATGGTAAATATCGCTCTCTGGCGAGTTTAAATACTTTGCCGCTTTCTTATCTGCAGTTAAAATTCTACCACCAAACCCTAAAATTCTACCCGACATAGAATGTATCGGAAACATAACACGACCTTTAAAACGATCGAACTGTCTGTTTTCTTTTACAATCGTTAAACCTGTTGCCGATAAATATTTTAAATCGTATCCTTTTTCTAGTGCTCGCTTGGTAAAAGCATCCCATTCATCTAAACAATAACCAAGTTCGAAAGTTTTTATTGTAGCTTCTGTAAAGCCTCTTTCTTTAAAATAAGAAAGTCCTATTGCTTTGCCTTTACTAGAATTAAGCATTGTGTCCTGAAAATAATCTTTTGCAAATTTAGATACCAAAAACATGCTTTCACGTTCATTCATCTGCGCTTTTTCTTCGCTAGATTGTTCGGTTTCTTCAATTTCTATATTGTACTTTTTGGCCAGCCATTTTATTGCCTCTGGATAAGAGTAATGCTCATGTTCCATTAAAAAAGAGATGGCGTTTCCTCCTTTTCCTGTAGAAAAATCTTTCCAGATTTGTTTTACTGGAGACACCATAAACGAGGGTGATTTCTCATCTACAAACGGACTTAATCCTTTAAAGTTACTACCCGCTTTTTTAAGTTGTACAAATTCGCCAATAACTTCCTCTACTCTTGCAGTTTCGAAAACTCGGTCTATAGTACTTCTAGATATCATTTTTATTCAGATTATTTTCTCAGACAAAGATAGTAATTAGAAATCTATCTCTTTTTGTTCCGAAATTAAAAAACCTTTTAAACTTAAATGTCTAAAAGGTCTTTCTAATTATAAGATTCTAAAAATTACGATGCAGCGCGTAACTTCTTTAAAGTCGAATTGGAAAGTTTTGCCTCTGCATATTCTTTAGTTACATTAAATGTTTTTTCGTCTAAACTTGGTAAATCGAACATGGCATCTGTAAAAATCGCTTCACATAAAGAACGTAATCCTCTGGCGCCAAGCTTGTATTCTACTGCCTTTTCTACAATATAGTTTAAAGCTTCTTCTTCAATAGTAAAAGCAACATCATCCATGGTAAACAATTTAGAATATTGTTTTATAATCGAGTTTTTAGGTTCAGTTAAAATTGCTCTTAATGTTTTAGCATCTAACGGATTCATGTAGCTTAAAACTGGTAAACGACCTATAATTTCTGGTATCAAACCAAAAGATTTTAAGTCTGAAGGAATAATATATTGTAATAAATTCTCTTCATCTACCTTATCTTCATCTAATGAGGCGCTGTAACCAACAGCTTGCATATTTAAACGCTTGCTTATTATTCTGTCGATACCAGAAAATGCACCACCGGCAATAAATAAAATTTCTTTGGTATCTACCTCTACAAACTTTTGTTCTGGATGTTTTCTACCTCCTTTTGGCGCAACGTTTACTACAGTTCCTTCTAATAATTTTAATAAGGCTTGTTGTACTCCTTCACCAGAAACATCTCTTGTAATAGAAGGATTATCGCCTTTTCGGGCAATTTTATCAATTTCATCAATAAAAACAATACCTCTTTGTGCTTTTTCTACATCATAATCTGCTGCTTGTAAAAGTCGGCTTAATATACTTTCTACATCTTCACCAACATAACCAGCCTGTGTTAACACAGTTGCATCTACAATAGAAAAAGGAACATTTAACATTTTTGCAATGGTTTTTGCTACCAATGTTTTTCCAGTACCTGTTTCTCCCACTAAAACAATATTAGATTTTTCAATTTCTACTTCATCATCATCATCTTTAGTTTGTAACAACCTTTTGTAGTGATTGTAAACAGCAACCGACATAGCTCTTTTGGTTTCGTACTGACCAATAATATATTGGTCTAAAAACTCTTTTATTTCTTTCGGTTTTTTTAGCGTTAAGTCTTTTGATAAACTACTCGATTTTGCCTCAGAAACTTCTTCCTCTACAATACCATGCGCTTGTTCTATACATTTATCACATATATGAGCATCCATTCCTGCAATTAACAAATCTGTTTCTGCCTTTTTACGTCCGCAAAACGAACACTCTAAGTTTTCTTCTTTTGACATTCTATATTGTTTTTGGTTTATAATTGATGCTTATTGGTAGTGTGTACAAACAAACATAAATTAGAAACTAAATACGTGTTATTTCTTTCTTGATAAAATTTCGTCAATCATACCATATTCTAAAGCTTCATTGGCTTTCATCCAATAATCTCTATCAGAATCGTTATGAACTTTTTCTATAGTTTGCCCAGAATGGTTAGCAATAATTGCATACAATTCGTCTTTTAATTTTAAAATTTCTCTTGCAGTAATTTCTATATCTGAAGCCTGACCTTGTGCACCTCCTAAAGGTTGATGAATCATGATTCTAGAGTGTGGCAATGCAGAACGTTTTCCTTTTTCTCCTGCACACATTAAAACAGCTCCCATAGAGGCTGCCATACCAGTACAAATAGTAGCAACATCTGGCTTTATAAATTGCATAGTATCGTAAATTCCCAAACCTGCATACACTCCGCCACCTGGCGAATTTATATAAATAGAAATGTCTTTATTGGCATCTACACTCTCTAAAAACAGTAATTGTGCTTGTATAATATTTGCTACTTGATCGTTAATTCCGGTTCCTAAAAAGATAATTCTATCCATCATTAAACGAGAAAAAACATCCATTTGAGTAATGTTCATTTGACGCTCTTCCATTATGTAAGGCGTTAAACTACTTGTTATTTTTGTATAATTGGTGCTACTTATTCCGTGGTGTTTTGTAGCATATTTTTCGAATTCTTTTCCGTAATCCATTGTATAAATCTTTTAATATTTGTACTGTAAAGATAAGAACTATTTCTTTATGAAATAGTTCGGTTTGTTGGCTAAAAAAACCTGAACTGTTAATTCAGGTTTTTAAAATTTATAAGATGTAAACAAGGCAACATTTAACAAATATTAAACGATTGCTTGTTACTAAATCTTATTTATATACTTCTTTTACAAAATCTTCATAAGAAACTTCTTTCGACTTAAAAGTCATATTTTCCTTATAAAAAGTCAATAATTTTTGACTAATTAATTGAGATTGTAATTTTTGTGCTTCGTCTTGATTTTGTAAAATTCTGCCAGCAATATCATCCAACTCTTTTTCTTCTGGATTCATATTACCAAATTGTGCCATTTGAGTTCTAATAAATCCTTTGGCATAATCTACCAATTCTTTATAATCTATTTTGATGTCGTTATCTTTCATAATCTTACCTTCTATAAGTTGATAACGCAATCCTTTTTCTGATCTTTCAAATTCTGCAGCTGCCTCTTCTGCTGTTAATGGTTTTTCTCCTGCTGTTTGTAACCATTTTTTTAAAAAATCTGCCGGTAAATCAAACTTTGTATTTTCTACCAAATGTTCTGTAACAGCGTTTAATAATTGCTGATCTCCTTGCTGATTAAATTGCTTTTCTGCATCTTCTTTAATCTTTTCTTTTAACTCAGAAACTGATTTTACACTTCCATCAGAAAATAATTTATCGAACAGTTCCTGGTCTAAATCTGCAGGGTCTGTTTTGGTAATTTCTTCGATTGTAAAAGTAACTTTAATGTCTAACCCTTTTACATCTTCTTCAGAAACTCCTAAAAGGTGTTGCAACTTATTTTCGTCTTCAAAAAGTTTTTTTGTTTCTAAAGTTAATACATCGCCAACTTTTGCACCTAATACTAACTTCTCGTTCTTTTTACCTTTTAAATCGCTTACTAAAAAAGTACCTTTTTTATTAATTTCTTTTTCTTCATTTACAAAAGTTCCTGTAATATTTGCCTCTCTAGTTGCTTCATCTAAACTAGACATTTTACCGTAACGCTTCTGAATATTTTTTACCTCTTCCTCGAGTAAATCGTCGGTTGCAATAATATTGTATGCTGTAACTTTTTTCTTAGACTTTAAATCTACGGTAAATTCTGGAGCAAGACCTAATTCAAATTCAAAAGAAAATTTATCGGCATCCCAGTTAAAATCGTCTTTAATTCTTGGTAACGGATTTCCTAAGATATCTAACTTTTCTTCTGTTAAAAACTTATTTAAAGATTCTTGTAAAAGCTTATTTACTTCGTCTATCATAATTGATTTTCCGTATTGCTTTTTTATCATTCCCATTGGAACATGCCCTTTTCTAAAACCAGGAATATCTGCTTTTTTATGGTAATCTGTAAGTAACTTATCTACTTTTTCTTGATAGTCTTCTGCAACAATATCAACTTTTACCACTGCGTTTAACGCATCTATGTTCTCTTTTGTAATATTCATTTCTTTGTATATTAATCTTAAAAAATCGAGTGCAAAATTAAGCTTTTTAATTGATTGCACAAATGTTTAAACAGTTCAATTTCAGTAATATCTTTAAATTTTGTAAGTCTAAAAATTGCCTGTTTTATTATATGAATTAACAAAGCGGTAGTTACACCTAATATCTAAAAGTAACTGAATATATATTTTTATTTGTAAGTATCTATATTACAATTGCTTAACTAGTAAAATGCTATTTATTTGTTTGATTCTCTTCTTTTAAGAGAGAAAACAAGGCAGATCTAAAGATAGATAGTAGAATACTAAACAATAAAGCCGCAAAAAAACCACTTACAGCAAAACCATCTACTAAATTATCTGCTAACATTATAATTATTGCATTAATTACAAAAATAAAAAGACCAAAAGTTACCAAAGTAGCAGGAAGTGTAAAAAAGATAAGTAACGGTCTTACCACCATATTTAAAAGAGCTATTACTGCTGCAACAATTATAGCAGATAAATACCCCGAAACCTCTACACCCGGTAAAATTGTAGCTAAAACAACAACAGCTAATGCTGTTAGTAATATTTTTAAAAAAGTTTTCATTGTTATTATTTTCGTTATGAAAGCACCAAAATTATACCAAAATAGATTTACTGCATATTTGTCAGTCATTATGCTTAACTATACATACTCTCACCAAGTTTGCAGCAGCGTTATGAAACAAACCACACTATTGTTTGGAGTCTAACATTTTTAATTCTAAAGCTGCCTGAAACTCTTCCATTACTGGCTTTACAGTACTTTCGGGAATATCTGAAACCTTAATATACATGAGGCCATCTACAGCATTATTAAATTTAGGATCTACATTAAAAGCCACCAAACGCGCATTTTGTTTTACATATTTTTTTAATAAAACAGGTATTCTTAAAGCTCCTGGTTCAATTTCATCTATAATTTTATCGAATTTTTGCATATCAGCTTTTGTGGCATCAAAAACAAAATCTTTATCTGCATCTTTTAGCATGACTTTATACTCTTTTTTGGGATGTATGTATTGAGCAACATACGGATCGTAATAATGTGAACGCATAAACTCAATCATTAAAGACTTCGAAAAATCGGAAAACTGATTACTAATTGAAACTCCTCCCATTAAATATTTGTAATCTGGGTAGCGCAAAGTAACATGAACAATACCTTTCCAAAGAAGAAATAAAGGCATGGGTTTTTGTTGGTAATCATCAATTATAAAAGCCCTTCCCATTTCTATGGTATTATTCATCATTTGATGCAACTCTGGTTCTATTCGAAACAATGTTTGCACGTAGAAACCATTAATACCGTATTTCTTAAATATTTCTTTACCCAATCCCATTCTGTAAGCACCTACCAAACAATTTGCATCGTTATCCCAAAGAAATAAATGATAATAATATTTATCGTAATTATCTAAATCTATAGCTTTATTGGTTCCTTCACCAACTCCTCTAAAAGTAATTTCTCGCAGTCTTCCTATTTCATGAAGTAAATTCGGAATTTCTTTGGCGTGTGCAAAAAACACCTCATAATTTTTACTTTCTAACAACTTACCCTCTTTTTCTCTTAACGCGTTTACTTCTTTTACAAATAAATCGGTATTTCTTTGAGATGTAATTTTTTTAGGTGCTTTTTTTATTTTTAAATTTTGAGCATAAATAAACTTATGGGCTTTTTCAAATGGATTGGCCAACATATATGTTTTTTTTCTGATAAAATCTGCAAAAGCTGGCATGTCTGTAAACTCATTTTGATCTGCCACAGAAATTGGTTTACCTACACGCACTCGAATTACTCTACCTCCTTGAGAGATAACTTCTGAAGGCAATTTTGCAGTTCTTAGCGTTCCAGATATTTTTGATAAAAAGTAAAATAAACGACTATTTTTTGCGTGAAAATATATGGGAATAACTGGTACATTTGCCTTTTTTATTAGACGAACTGCTCCATCTTCCCATGGTTTGTCTATTTTTAATTTTCCATCTTTATAAGTAGAAACTTCACCTGCTGGAAAAATACCCAACGGTTTCCCTTCTCGTAAATGCAATAACGCATTTTTTATACCTGCAACACTAGATTTTGCATCCTTTCTGTTTTCGAAAGGATTTACAGGCATTACATACGGTTTTAAAGGGGCAACCCTATGAAGTAAAAAATTGGCAATAATTTTATAATCAGCTCTTTTTTCTATGAGTAGTTTTAACAACAAAACACCATCTATACCTCCTAACGGATGATTTGAAACAGTAATAAAAGGGCCTTCTTTTGGAATTCTCTTTAAATCTTCATTCGGAATTTCGAACTTAATTTTACAATCTTCTAAAACACCATTTAAAAAATCTAAATCTGTTTTATTTTTATTTTTTTCATAGATTTTATTGATAGCAGAAATGCGCAATATTTTTAATAAAATCCATCCTATAAAAGTTCCTAGAAATCTAAATTTTTTTAAACCAAGTACTTCTGAAATTTCCCTAGAGGTAACTAACGACATTTAATTTAAGGTTTTGCGTAAGGGCAAAAATAGTAAAAAAGATATTTAGATGATTATTTTTTATCTTTAAAACAAGCTACTAATTACTTTCCAATACAATTTGTAAAGTTTCTTTATTTACTTGTCTTAGCAAAGAATTTCCTTTTTCTTCGATACTTTTTACTGCAGCATCGTTAAAGTGCCTTACTGTAAATAAATCAACATTTTTTTGGACTTCAATTCTAAACTCAGTTTTTAAATCGTTATAAAATGCGTCGAAATTATTAAATTTATTATCAATACACACAGAGAAACTAATAGCTGAGTTCTGAATTAAATTTACTTTCAGCTGATAATCGTGAAGTTTTTTAAAGATAAAACTGATATTATCCTCTACCATAAAAGAGAAATCTAAGGCAGATATTGAAACTAATATTTGAGCCTTTTTTACAATAAAGCAAGGAATTAAAGGCTCTAAATCTACACCTTTAGAAATTTTTGTTCCTGGTTCTTGTGGGTTTACAAAAGAACGAACTAGTAACGGAATTTCCTTATTTTGAAGTGGTTGTAATGTTTTTGGGTGAATTACAGAAGCACCATAAAATGCCATTTCAATAGCTTCTTCGTATGAAATTTGAGATAAAAGCGTCGTTTCATCGAACACTCTCGGATCTGCATTTAAAACCCCAGGAACATCTTTCCAGATAGTTACATTTTCTGCATTTAAACAATATGCAAAAATTCCTGCAGTATAATCGGAACCTTCTCTACCTAGTGTAGTGGTGTTTTCGGTATCATTTGCAGCAATAAAACCTTGTGTAATGTTTAATTTAGAGGTATCTAATTTATTAGAAATAATTTTTTGCGTTAGCTCCCAATCCACTTTGGCATCTCTGTAACTACTATCTGTCTTTATAAAATTACGCACATCGAACCAATTGTTTTCTACACCAATTTTTGTTAAATACGCACTTACTATTTTTGTTGATAAGAGTTCTCCAAAACAAATTATTTGATCGTACACATAATTAAATCTCTGAGAGGTATTTCTGGCAAGAAACCAACTAAGTTCTCCTAAAAGAATATCTATCTCTTTGTATATTGAATCATCAGCATCAAAAAGAGCATTCATTAAATTTTTATGAAAATCTTCTATAACACCTAATTTTTCTGATAATAAATCGGTTTTATTGTAATAAGCATCAATTACTTCTTCAAAGGCATTGGTAATTTTTCCCATTGCAGATATAACTACAACAGTATTTTCGGTACCCTCATTTTTTAATATTTGTGTAATATTTTTTACACTCTCTGCATCTTTTACAGAAGCTCCACCAAACTTAAAAATCTTCATTATAATTACTTATTATTAACAAATTTTGCTAAATTCTCTTTATTCATTTGAACCACAGACCAACCATCTAAATAGGTGGCGCCAGTACTCTTATAAAAATTTATAGCATTTGTATTCCAATCTATAACTTCCCAAGCAACTCTGTTAAAATTATGCTCATAAGCATATTTTAAAACTGCTGTATACAAAGCTTTTCCTGCTCCAATTTTCTGTTTCGATTTTGTAACTATTAAATCTTCTAAATGAATTGTTCTACCTTTCCATGTAGAAAAACGTTCGTAAAATAAAGCTATACCTATAATTACATTATCTTGTTCTGCTACATAAACTTTAAACTTCGGAACATCAGAAAAGCCATCTCTCACCAAATCATCAACTGTTATTTCGACAGCATCTGGCTCTTTTTCGAAAACAGCTAACTCTGTTATTAAATCGAAAACCGATTGCATGTCTTTTGCTTCTCCTAATCGAATATTAAAACTCATTTTTTGTAAATTTTTGGGCAAAGATAGCTTTTTTGAAAAGCTCGAAAAATATTTAGCTATTTTACACACTTCTTTACGATTTGTTTAAAAATTTTAATCAAATAGCTAATAATACCTTTTTAAAGGACAGTAAAGGATAGAATAATACAAAAATAAATGGCATCTTTGTAGCACAAACACAACACAAACTATGGTATCTAAAAAACAAACTTTAGGAGAATTTATTATAGAAAACCAACACGCTTTTAAATATAGTTCGGGGGAACTTTCTAGCTTACTACACTCTATACGATTGGCTGCAAAAGTGGTAAATCACGAAGTTAATAAAGCGGGTTTGGTAGATATTATTGGTGCTTTTGGAGATACAAATGTGCAAGGCGAAGATCAACAAAAATTAGATATTTATGCAAATGAAAAGTTTATTCAAACACTCACAAAAAGAAACATTGTATGTGGTATTGCCAGTGAAGAGGAAGATAGTTTTATAAGCATTAATAGTATTGATGAAAATCATCAAAATAAATATGTAGTTTTAATTGATCCGTTAGATGGTTCTTCTAATATTGATGTAAATGTTTCTGTTGGCACAATTTTTTCTATTTACAGAAGAATTACTCCTATTGGAAAACCTGTGGAGTTAAAAGATTTTTTGCAAAAAGGAAGTGAGCAAGTAGCAGCTGGTTATGTTGTATACGGCACCTCTACAATGTTGGTTTATACAACCGGAGACGGCGTAAATGGTTTTACCTTAAACCCTGCAATTGGCTCTTTTTACCTATCTCACCCAAACATGACGTTTCCAGAAACCGGAAATATTTACTCTGTAAATGAAGGCAATTATTTCGATTTTCCTGAAGGGATAAAAAAATACATCAAATATTGCCAAGAAGAAAAAGACGATAGACCATATACTAGCAGATATATTGGATCTTTGGTTTCCGATTTTCACAGAAATATGATTAAAGGCGGAATTTACATGTATCCAAAAGGCTCTAGAAATCCGCAAGGAAAACTTCGTTTGCTATACGAATGTAATCCTATGGCTTTTATTGCAGAACAGGCAAATGGCAAATGTTCAGATGGTTACACCAGAACTATGGATGTTCAACCAACCGAACTTCATCAAAGAGTTCCTTTTATTTGTGGAAGCAAAAAAATGGTAGAAAAGGTAGAAGAATTTATGCAAAAATATGGCGAATAAATGATGTCTATACTGTTATAAGTTAACAAAAGTATAATGTTTTGGGAATTTATAACATATTGTTTAGTTTTACATTAATAAAATAATACGAACTTTAAAAAAGATAAAAATGGCTTTTAAATTACCAGAGTTAGGTTATGCATATGATGCATTAGAACCAAATATAGATGCAAGAACTATGGAAATTCACCATACTAAACATCATAACGGATATACAACTAAATTAAATGCCGCTATTGAAGGCACTTCTTTAGAAGGAAAATCTATTGAAGATATTTTAACAAATTTAGATATGAGTAACGGTGCTGTTAGAAATAATGGTGGTGGTTTTTACAATCATTCATTATTCTGGACTGTTTTAAACCCGGAAGATAGAGGGTATTTGTCTGGAGAATTAAAAGACGCAATAGAAGATGCTTTTGGCTCTAAAGAGGCATTTATAGAAGCTTTCTCAAACGCCGCTGCAACTCAGTTTGGTTCTGGTTGGGCTTGGTTGTGTGTTCACCCAGGTGGTAAAGTAGAAGTATGTTCTACACCTAACCAAGACAATCCACTAATGCCAGGTGTTTCTTGCGGAGGAACTCCAATTTTAGGATTAGATGTTTGGGAACATGCTTATTATTTAAACTACCAAAACAGAAGACCAGACTATATAGATGCTTTCTTTAAAGTAATTAACTGGAACGAGGTAGAAAGACGTTATGCAGCTTCAAAATAAAGTATAAACATAAATTTTGTACCAAAAAAAAGCATCCAAATTATTGGATGCTTTTTTAATATACATATAAACTATATCTAATACGCTCTTTTATTGTTTCCTTCATAATAATTTATAAACGCCTCATTTACAACTCTATGTCCGCCTGGCGTAGGATAATCTCCGGTGAAATACCAATCTCCTAAATTATCCGGACAAGCAACATGTAGATTTTCTACAGATTGATAAATTACCTCAACCTCTGCTTTAATTTCTTCTGTTTTTAACATTTTTGCAATCTTCTCAGAAATTTCTACGCGGGTAAATGGCGCATAAATTTCTTTCACAAAATTTGTAATAGACACATCTTCCTTTCCTCTTTGAGCAATGGACTTTTTGTACACTTGGTCAATTATATGAGAAAGTCCGTTTTCTTTTAATAATTCTATTGCAGCTTTAAAAGCAATAAAATCTCCAATTCTAGCCATATCAATACCATAACAATCTGGATAACGAATTTGTGGCGCCGATGATACTACAATAATTTTTTTAGGGCTTAGTCTATCTAAAATTTTAATAATACTTTTCTTAAGCGTTGTTCCTCTAACGATACTGTCGTCTATAATAACTAGGTTGTCGGTTGGTTTTACCACACCATATGTTATGTCATAAACATGCTCTACCAAGTCGTCTCTACTGCTATCATCTGCAATAAAGGTTCTTAATTTTGCATCTTTGATAGCAATTTTTTCGAAACGTGCTCTTTCAGATAGTATTTCTGTTACTTTTTTGGCAGATAACTTTGTTCCGCCTGCAAGTATTTTTGCAGTTTTCTGCTGATTTAATAAATCTTCTGCAGCCTCCGTCATTCCGTAGAAAGAAGTTTCTGCAGTGTTTGGAATGTATGAAAAAACAGTATTTGAAATATCAGAATTTATTGCCGTTAGTATTTGAGGAAATACTAGTTTCCCTAAATTTTTTCTTTCTTCGTAAATTCCGGCATCACTTCCTCTAGAAAAATAAATACGCTCAAAAGAACAAGACTTTTTTTCTTTTTGTTCTAATACAGACTCTATAGAAGTTAATCCGTTTTTCTTTATGATTAAAGCATGACCGCGTTCTAATTCTTTTACTTGATTTATGTTTACATTAAATACAGTTTGAATTACTGGCCTTTCTGAAGCCACCACGACTACTTCTTCATCTTCATAAAAATAAGTAGGCCTTATCCCGTTCGGATCGCGTAAAACAAACGCATCTCCATGACCTACCAAACCTGCCATGGCATAGCCTCCGTCCCAGTTTTTTGCAGATCTTTTGAGTATTTTAGTAAGGTTTAAATTTTCTTCTATGTATGGTGAGGCGTCTTTTTTGTTAAAACCTGCTTCTTTTGCTTTTAAGTATAAATTGGCAACTTCATCTTCTAAAAAGTGCCCTATTTTTTCCATTACAGTAACCGTATCGGTAAACTCTTTAGGATGCTGCCCCAGCTCTATCAATTCTTCTAAAAGCTGTTTAGAATTGGTCATATTAAAATTACCTGCAACAATTAAATTTTGATGACGCCAATTACTCTGACGCAAAAATGGATGCACACTCTCAATACTATTTTTTCCAAAAGTTCCGTAACGAACGTGTCCTAAAAATAAGTTACCAATGTATGGCATGTTTTCTTCTTGCCAATCTACATCGTCTTTTTTATCAGGATGTTGCTCTAAAACACCATTTAAACGGTCGTTTATTTGGGCAAAAATATCTTGAATTGGCTGTGATTTGTTAGAGCGAACTCTACTTACATATCTTGTTCCTGGCGATACGTTAAATTTTACACTAGCAAAACCAGCTCCATCCTGACCACGGTTGTGCTGCTTTTCCATTAATAAGTACATTTTATTAATGCCATAAAATGCAGAACCATATTTGTCTTTGTAAAATTGTAGGGGTTTCTTTAGTCGAACAAGTGCAATTCCACATTCATGCTTAATAGCGTCACTCATTTTAGTTGTATTTTAGTTCTTTAGTTGTTGGTTTTGTTTGTTGTTTTACTATCTAAAAGTAATAAAAAATCCGCAGTTAAAAACCACGGATTTAAATTAAGATATATTTATGTCGAATTGTGTTAAATCTTTAAACGCTTGTAAACGATTATTTACATCATTTTTAGTTAAATTTTGCATGCGTTCTGTACCAAATTTTTCTACGCAAAATGAGGCTAAATTAGAACCGTAAATAATAGCATTTTTCATGTTTTCGAAAGAGACATCTTGTGTTTTTGTTAAATATCCACAGAAACCTCCTGCAAAAGTATCACCAGCCCCTGTTGGGTCAAAAACCTCTGCCAATGGCAATGCAGGTGCAAAAAACATGTTTCCATCATTAAAAAGTAAGGCACCGTGCTCTCCCTTTTTTATAACAACGTATTTTGGGCCCATTTGATGAATTTTCTTTGCGGCGTTTACCAAAGAGTATTCTCCAGAAAGTTGTCGTGCTTCTTCATCATTTATAGTAATTACATCTACTCTTTTAAGGACTGCGTGTAAGTCTGCCAACGCAATATCCATCCAAAAATTCATGGTATCTAAAACGACTAATTTCGGCGTTACTTCCATTTGGTCGAGAACAGAAGCTTGTGTTAAAGGATGTAAATTACCTAAAATTACAATGCTTGCGTCTTTAAAATTTGCTGGCACTACTGGCGTAAAAGTTTCCAATACATTTAGCTCTGTAACCAAGGTATCTCTAGAGTTCATATCGTTATGATATTTTCCACTCCAAAAAAAAGTTTTTCCGTTTTTATCTATTTCAATTCCATCGGTATTAATTCCTTTAGAATTCATCATTTCTAAATATGATGCTGGAAAATCTGCTCCTACTACAGAAACTACTCCTGTTTGAACACCAAACTGAGAAGCTGCCAAACCTACATAAGTTCCAGAACCTCCTAATATTTTATCTGTTTTACCAAATGGAGTTTCAATAGCATCAAAAGCTACCGTACCTACTGCCAATAATTTGCTCATTTCTTATATTTTATACGTAATTTTGTATTTTATAAAATTACCTTTTTTGAAGGTGCAAAAATAAGTTTTAAAAATGACTATCAAAGAAATACAAGAAGAAATTATTGATGAGTTTTCTATGTTTGATGATTGGATGGAGCGCTATGAATACATCATAGAATTAGGAAAATCATTACCTATTATAGCAGATTCTTATAAATTAGATGAAAATTTAATAAAAGGATGTCAGTCTAAAGTTTGGTTATATTCTGAACTTAATGAAGATAAAGTAACTTTTACTGCAGATAGTGATGCCATTTTAACCAAAGGAATTGTCGCTCTTTTACTTCGTGTATTTTCTGGACAAAAACCTGCTGATATTTTAGCAGCAGAAACTGACTTTATTGATGAAATTGGCCTTAAAGAACATTTAAGTCCAACCAGAGCAAACGGATTAGTTTCTATGATTAAACAGATAAAAATGTATGCAATTGCGCAACAATCTAAACTAACAAACTAAAACAACAACATGACAGACAAAGAACTTGAAGAAATTGGAGATAAAATTGTAAGAGTTTTAAAAACTATCTATGACCCAGAAATTCCGGTTGATATTTATGAATTAGGGTTAATTTATGATGTTTTTGTTTCTGAAGAAAATAATGCTAAAATATTGATGACTCTTACCTCTCCTAACTGCCCAGTTGCAGAAAGTTTACCAAGAGATGTAGAGGAAAAAGTAAAATCTCTAAAAGAAATAAACGATTGTGAAGTAGAAATTACATTCGATCCTACCTGGACTTCTGAAATGATGAGTGAAGAAGCAAAATTAGAGTTAGGAATGCTTTAAAATAAATCCTGTAACAATTCAACTTTTTTAAAGAAAAGAGTACTAAAATGGCAGATGAAATTATAAATAGAGTAGCCAATAGCAATCTAAAAACCTTCGATCTCGAAGAGATATATCCAGAAGGAAAAAGAGTGTTGTTTGATATTAAAGAATGGCTTTTTCAAGAAATTATATTAAAAGAAAAAGACTTTAGAGCTCATGTAAAAAATCATGATTGGTCTCAGTACAAAAATACTTTTGTAGCGGTAACTTGTTCCGTAGACGCCATTATACCTTCTTGGGCTTATATGCTTGTTGCAGCAGAACTAAATGCTTTTGCTAATAAGGTAGTTATTGGAAATTTAGAACTATTAGAAACAGTTATATACCAAGAACTTTTAAACTTTATAGATTTTAGTAATTTTACAGAAAAACCTGTTATTATTAAAGGATGCGCAGAAAAACCAATTCCTACTTCGGCATACTCTTTGTTAATTGAAAAGCTAGCACCAATAGCAAAATCTATTATGTTTGGCGAGGCCTGTTCTACAGTACCTATTTATAAAAGGAAAAAATAATTTTGCCCTTTGTGAGATAATAGTATTTTTGCCTTTTAAAAAATTAATAATGAGACTGTTACTTTTTTTATTTGTATTAATTACAACTACACTAACTTTTAGTCAAGAGAAAACAAAAGAAATTAAAAAAACACCTAAATGGAAAATTCATGGACGGTTCGCTTTTATCTTTAACCAATCTTCATTTACAAATTGGGCCTCTGGTGGACAAAATACTGTAGCTGGTAACATTAATGTTAATTATGACTTTAACTACAAAAAGAAAAATGTAAACTGGGATACTCGTATTATTACTGGATATGGTTTAAGTTACATTAGCGAAAAAGGATATCGTAAAACCGACGACCGTTTTGAGCTAAACACCTTATTCGGATTAAAAACAAAAGGAAATTGGTTCTTTTCTTTTATTGGAAACTTTAGAACACAATATACCGAAGGTTATAATTATAAAGCAGAACCAAAAATTTTGGTATCAGACTTTCTTTCTCCCGCATTTTTAAGTTTAGGACCCGGAATGTTATGGAAAAAGTCGG
The DNA here is from genome assembly GCF_038024095.1 of Polaribacter tangerinus. Classification (NCBI taxonomy): domain Bacteria; kingdom Pseudomonadati; phylum Bacteroidota; class Flavobacteriia; order Flavobacteriales; family Flavobacteriaceae; genus Polaribacter; species Polaribacter tangerinus. Next base: position 1,096,188 of record NZ_CP150668.1, read on the forward strand.
ATGATTTAAGCTTAAACATTGCACCTTCTACCGCAAGATATACTTTTGTTAGCGATTTTTTTTCAGGTAAATTCGGTGTCAAAGAAGGTAGAAATACAGCATTCAGTTTAGGTTTTAACCTTTCTGGATACTTTAAATTTACCATCATGGAAAATGTAGAAATGGAAAATATTTTAACCATGTATACCGATTACCTAGCAAATGTTGGAAACATAGATACAGATTATCAAACAAATATTCGGTTTAAAGTAAACGAAAATATAAAAATGCACATGACATTTCATACCATTATGGATGATGATACCTCTACAAGAATTCAGTTTAGACAACTTTTTGGGTTAGGTCTAAACTATAGTTTTCACGAAAAAGTGACTTATTAAAAATAAATTGTCTAAAAAAGACGTAATAACAAATTATTAAAATTTAAAAATGAAAAAAATATCAATACTATTCGTATGTATGTTTATCGGTTTAACTGTAAACGCACAAACTGAAGAAGAATTAAAAAAAGAACAAGCGCCTAAAAAAGCTCAAATAGCAAAATTACAAAGTGAAGTAGATGCGCTTCAATCTAAAATAGATGCATTACCAGGATGGAGAATTGGTGCTTTTGGTACTATTGGGGCAAGTTTATCTGGTTTTAACAATTGGTATGCAAGAACGGCTCCAAATACTTCTGCCGGTAATATTGGAATTACAGTAAATGCCTATGCAAACTTAATTAAAGAAGATTATTTCTGGAGAAACTCTGGAACAGTAAATTTAGGTTGGGTAAAAATAGACAATAAAGATATTGCTACAGACAGCGATAAATTTGAATCTGCAACCGATGTATTTTCTATAACCTCTTTATATGGTAAAAGGTTAAATAAAAAATGGGCACTTTCTGCTTTGGGAGAATATAGAACCACCATTTTAGATAATTTTAATGACCCTGGTTATTTAGATTTAGGTGCCGGTTTAACTTGGACACCAACAGAAAGGCTAGTTGTTGTGATGCATCCTGGAAACTACAACTTTGTTTTTAGTAACAATAGCACAGCTTTTAACTCTTCTGTAGGTGCAAAAATAGTAGCAGATTACACTGCTAGCTATCACAAACTAAGTGTAAAATCGAACCTTTCTATTTTTCAAAGTTACGAAGACAGTAACCTATCTAACTGGACTTGGACAAATTCTTTCGGATACACAATTTGGAAAGGAATAGGTGTTGGTTTTGAGTTTGGCTTAAGAAACAACAAACAAGAGGCGCTAAACAATGCGCTTGTAAATTTTGACTCTAGCACAGTATTCCCTGCACCTGCAGCACCAACATTTGATACCGTAGATAATAAATTACAAACATACTGGGTATTTGGTTTAAACTATAACCTGTAAGAATTAGGTAACTAATATAGAAAGCCTCAAGTACCAATTCTTGAGGCTTTTTTTTGTATATTTAAACTGTTTTTACGAACTCTTAATTATAAGAAATCAATATTACAATGATAAAATTATCATATTCAAATTTTACCTATTTTTGTAAACTAAATCATACTTCATGACACTTCTAGTAATTTTTGCTACTGTATCAATATTTTTTTCCTTTCTATGCTCTATTTTAGAAGCTGTTCTTTTAAGCATTTCTCCAACTTTTATCAACCTAAAAAAAAGTGAGGGTTTAGAGTATGCGCATCAGTTAGAAACTTTTAAAAAAGATGTAGACAAACCACTTATTGCTATTTTAACAATTAATACAATTGCACACACCGTAGGTGCAATTCTTGTGGGTGTACAAGCAAAAGTTGCCTATGCAGAAATGTATGGTAGTACAGAACAAACCATATTTGGTTTTCGAATTACCGAAGATGTAATGGTTGGGTTGGTTTCTACAATTATGACTGTTTTAATATTGGTAGCCTCAGAAATTATTCCAAAAACCATTGGTGCTACTTATTGGAAACAATTAGCTCATTTTACAGCAAAAGCATTAAAAATTATGATTTTCCCTTTAAAATACTCTGGTATTTTATGGCTTTTACAGTTAACCACTAAACTTATTGGTGGCAAAGGTCATGGAAGTATTTTAAGTAGAGAAAGTTTTTTAGTAATGGCAGATATGGCTGAAAAAGAAGGCGTATTTCAAAAAAATGAAAGTAAGGTTATTAGAAATTTACTAGGCTTTAAAGAAGTAAAAGTTATTGATGTAATGACACCTCGGTCTGTATTAGAAATTGCAAATGAACAAGAAACAATTACCAACTTTTATAACAATCATAAAAACCTCAGATACTCAAGAATTCCTGTATTTGCAGACAATCCTGATAATATTACCGGTTATTTTTTAAAAGCTAATTTATTAGAAGCGATTATAAATGGTAAAGGAGAAGAATGCCTTGCTACCATAAAAAGAAATATAGTAGTAACTGATAGAGAATTATCGATACCCGATTTGTTTGACAAACTTATTCAAGAAAAAGAACACATTGCTTTGGTGGTAGATGAATACGGTTCGGTGAGTGGTATTGTTTCTCAAGAAGACGTAATTGAAACGCTATTAGGATTAGAAATAATGGATGAAAGTGATACTGTTGCAGACTTGCAGGCATTGGCAAGAAAATCTTGGAAAAAAAGAGCCGAGAAAATGGGCGTAATAGACGATAAAAAGGAAGAGTAATTAGTATTAAACTTTTTTAAGTTTATATTCTAAAAAGGCTAAAGTTTTACAACTTTAGCCTTTTTATTATTCTTCTGGGGTATATTCATAATACAAAAAGTCGTTATAAGGAAAACGCTGAATATGAATTTTCTTAACCTCTTGATAAGTAGTTTCTTTAAAATCTTCTAAGTTCTCTTTATTTAAGGCCGATATAAAAATTGCGTTTTGATCTTTGTCATTCATCCATGTTTTTTTCCAATCTTGTAAGGTGTAATGTGCTTTTGTTTTTTCTGTAAGCACATCATCATCAGAAATTGTCTCGTGCTTGTAAGCATCAATCTTATTAAAAACCATTAAAGTTGGCTTGTCTACACATTTTATATCTGTTAAAATAGTGTTCACAGAAGCAATATGGTCTTCAAAATTTGGATGTGAAATATCCACTACATGCAATAACAAATCGGCTTCTCTTACTTCATCTAATGTCGATTTAAACGATTCTACCAATTGTGTAGGTAGTTTTCTAATAAAACCAACTGTATCGGTCATTAAAAAAGGGATGTTTTTAATAACTACCTTTCTAACGGTAGTATCTAAGGTTGCAAAAAGTTTATTTTCAGCAAAAACATCACTCTTACTAATTACATTCATCAATGTAGACTTTCCCACATTTGTGTATCCAACCAATGCCACTCGAACCATTTTGCCACGGTTTTTTCGCTGAACCGCCATTTGCTTGTCTATGGTTACAAGCTTCTTTTTTAAAACATCTATTTTGTCTCGAATAATACGTCTATCTGTTTCAATTTCCGTTTCTCCAGGACCACGCATTCCTATACCTCCTTTTTGCTTATCGAGGTGCGTCCAAAGTCTAGTTAATCTCGGAAGTAAATATTGACATTGTGCCAATTCTACCTGAGTTTTCGCAGAACTAGTTTGAGCTCTTTGAGCAAAAATATCTAGAATTAAATTTGTTCTATCTAAAATTTTACAATCTAAAATTTTCTCTATGTTTCTTAACTGAGCCGGAGAAAGTTCATCATCAAAAATAGCTGTTCCAATATGGTTAGTGGCTATAAATGCTTTTACCTCTTCTAGCTTACCAGTTCCTAAAAAAGTTTTAGGATTTGGCCTTTCCATTTTTTGCACAAAACGTTTTACAGGAACACCTCCCGCAGTAGCAGTTAAAAATTCTAGCTCATCTAAATATTCTTCAGACTTAGCTTCGTCTTGCTGCTGAGTAATAATTCCTATTAATACAGCTTTCTCTGAAATGGCTTCTATTGCGTCTATCATAGACTACAAAAATACAAAGTTTTGAATTGTAAATAGCATATAGAACAGGAACAAATTTTAAAAATTGTAATATAAAAATCTACTTAATTCAGTAAAATTAAATTTAAATTGGTTACAAATTGAAAACAAAAAAAAGAGTACTAATTTGCATTAATACTCTTTAAAAAATTAAATTAAACAGCTAAAATTTATTTGAAATTTACTTTTCCTGTTTCCATATCATAAACTGCAGCAACTATTTTTATTTTACCTTCTTTTTCTAAACTTGCCATTTTAGGTGATGCTAGTCTAATATCTTCGACAGTTTTTAAGGCATTATTATGAATAACACTGTTTGTAAAAGCAACATTTTTAGAAGAAACTTCGCCATTTTTTTCTGTCATTGCTACAGATGGCTGTATTTCATTTAATAAATTTTGTAGAGAGTTCATTTCCATAGATGCTGCATCTGTATTATCTATAGCATGTTTTACTGCACCACAAGCAGTATGGCCCATTATAATAACTACTTTAGAACCTGCTACTGCAGTTGCAAATTCCATTGAGCCAACAATATCTGCATTTTCTATATTACCAGCTACCCTTGCTACAAAAATATCTCCAATTCCTAAGTCAAAAACATCTTCTACAGGAACTCTACTATCTACACATGAGAGTACAATTGCCTTAGGGTACTGACCAATAGTAGCCATTCGTCGTTGAGAAGAATGATCTCTTTGTGTAAGATTATTACTTACAAAATTTTCATTCCCTTTTTTTAATCTGCCGATAATCTCATCGGGTGTCATATTCTTTTGTTCTTCAGCAGTTAAAATACTTTTTACTGGTGTTTGTTTCACACTAATTGGTGATTTACTTTCGGATGATGATTTTTGATTGCCGTTACATGCTATCAAAGAAATAGACATCGCTAAAATTGATACATACTTGTAAATGTTTGTCATGATATATTAGGGTTAAAATTAAAATTAAAAATTATGATGCATACTAAACTGCAACTGACCTTTAGACCAATTATTGGTGGTTTGAATCATATAACCAACCTGAAATCTAAGCTGTTTTCGTAGTGCGTAACCAAGACCAAAATAACTTCTATTCCTATCAAATATTTCTACAGAATTGGTTTTAGATACTTGTTTTTGACCATTTATAAATAGCTCATTATAAAATGCGCCATAAATTGTTTTTGCACTTAAATTTTTACTATTAAATGGTATATTTAAAAAGAGGTTATAACGATAACGGGTTCTAAAATCTTGATTTTCTACAAATCTTTGCTCAAATCGAAAACGATGTGAAATAAAAATTTGTCTTCCTATTTTTTGAGGAATAAGTGCTTCTTGATAAATTCTATTTTCATTAGTAGAATCATCTGAACTCCCAAAAACACCTGAAGTAATATTTGCAAAACCAGCCGTAAATAGTATGTTTGTATTTGTGGGCCTATAGGTAATTCCCGAACGCAATAACAACTGCTCTTTGTCTCCGAGAACTTGCCAATCTCTGTATTGAAAATCACCTTGAATACCCCATTGAGAATTGTTAAATTGATGATTATAAAAATACATATACCAAGCACCCAGTTTGTTCTCATCTACCTGAGAAAAAATGTGAAATGAACCCATTAAAAAAATTAAAGCTGCTAATTGATGTTTCATATAAATAATTTTAAAGTTTCTAATGTTTATTTATTTGTAAACATTACTTAGGTATTATTAATAATCAAATCATTTAGTTGGGGAGTGTGAAAAAAGGTTTTTTTTTAAGTAATTTACTATTTTTTTTGTTTTAAAAAAATTGGTGCCAAACGAATTTGACACCAAAAAAATCAATCAACCAAATTAACTTAATGAAAAAACTCAATGTTTCTCATGCAAATATAATAGTAATACTTTTATTAATGAGTGTAAAACAAATTTTTAACGTATTTTTATTAAAAATTAACAAAACCTTTAGAGAAAACATTACTGATAAATAATTGTGTATTTTTACTAAAAATGAACATATGTTTTCTTTCTTTAATTCAACTAAAAAGGCAAACTCAATCGTAACTATTGCCTTTTATAATGTAGAAAATCTTTTCGACACCAAAGATGACCCTACTACTTTTGATGATCATTTTACCACTCATGGAAAGAACAAGTGGAACTTACAACGTTACTCGCTAAAAATAAAAAAATTAGGAAGTGTTATTTCTCAATTGGGAATTAAACACAGTAAAAAAATGCCTGCCATTATTGGCCTGGTAGAAGTTGAAAACATTAAAGTTATGCGAGATTTAACGAACTCAAAAGCGTTGAGAAGACATCATCTAGGAATTGTTCATTACGATTCTCCAGACGAAAGAGGTATTGATGTTGCTTTGCTTTATAATAAGCAACTTTTTGAATTAATAAGCTCAGAAACGCACCCAGTACTTTTAGAAAATGAAAAAGGAGATAGAGATTACACAAGAGATATTTTAAAAGTTACTGGGAAGTTACAAGGAGAATTAGTTCATGTATTAGTAAACCATTGGCCCTCTAGAAGAGAAGGAGTGAAAGAAAGTGCTCCTAAAAGAGGTATAGCAGCAGTAACTGTAAATAAAATAGTAGAAAATATTAGAGACAAACATTATAACGCCAAAATAATTATTATGGGCGATTTTAATGATAATCCTGAGAGTAAAAGTATACAGTTATTAATAAAAGAAGGTTTTTTTAACCCTATGAAATCTTTGTTAGATAAAAATAAAAAAGGAAGTGTAACGTACGAGGGAAAATGGAATTTATTTGACCAAATATTATTCTCTAATAATTTTTTAGAGAAAGATTATGGAAAATTCTATTTTAAGCACGCCGAAGTATTTAATAAAAAATGGCTAAAAGTGTACAAAGGAAAACTAAAGGGCAGCCCGTTTAGAACCTATATTGGACCTTGGTATCAGGGCGGATTTTCAGATCACTTTCCTGTATATGCTTATCTTAAAAAAAATAATTAATCTTTATCTTGTTGTTTAAAAGCTTTTCTTATTTTTTCGTCATTTAAAATATACTTTTTATACTTTCCATCTTTATACCTGTAATAAATAAATAAAGGCATACATATAAACGAAAAATATAAAATACAGAGTCCCATAATAACTTCTGCATTTTCTTTAGTAGTATTTACAAAATAAATACCCATAGCAATCCAAATAAAAAAAATAGCAAATAAAATTTTTAATAATATCTTCATAAAACAAAATTACAAAAAGTATATCTTTATAGAATATACAAATAGTAATTTCATTTAAAAAATAGCAATGAGTTGTAAAAACTATCCTTTATTTTTATGGTTATTATCTCTCATAATAATATCATGCAAACCAGTAAATAAAACCACCACTATGACAAAAAAAATAGTAATTGCACATAGAGGTGCTTCTGGTTATTTACCAGAACACACTTTAGAATCTAAAGCAATGGCATTTGGGATGAATGTAAATTATATAGAACAAGATTTGGTTTTAAGTAAAGATAATATACCCATTGTAATACACGATATTTATTTAGATGATGTAACTAATGTAGCCGAAAAATACCCGGAACGAAAAAGAGTAGATAATCGTTTTTATGTAATCGATTTTACATACAACGAGTTAAAAGAGCTAAAAGTTGTTGAAAGATTTAATCCTATAACGGGAGAACAAGTCTATCCGAATCGCTTTCCAAAAAATAAAGGAACTTTTAGATTGCATTCTTTGTCTGAAGAGATTGAACTTATTAAAGGGTTAAACAAAAGCACTGGAAAAAATATAGGAATATATCCAGAGATTAAAGCGCCAAAATTTCATCAAAAAGAAGGAAAAGATATCAGTAAAATTGTGCTTAACATACTCTCTAAATACGGTTATACTTCTAAAGCAGATAATTGTATTTTACAATGCTTTAACGCCAAAGAACTAGAGAGAATTCGTAAAGAATTTACATCAAATTTATTTCTTGTACAACTAATTGAGCACCCAGAAGAGACAAAAAAATTAACTCATTTTGCAACATATGCAGATGGTATAGGCCCATGGTACAAACAAGTTGTTTTAAAAAACAAACAACAAAAATGGGAACCGACTTCATTAGTAGCAGCTGCTCACGAATTGGGTTTAAAAGTGCATCCGTATACTTTAAGAGCAGATGATTTTGGTGATTTTAAAAGTTTTAATGAAATGATGGAAACGCTTCTTATAACTGCAAATGTAGATGGAGTGTTTACAGATTTTCCTGACTTAGTAGTTCAGTTCTTAAAAAAAACAGATTAATGTGTTACTTCTATTAATTTGTTCCTGTAAGCTGTTAGTAATTTAGACTTAGAAATAAATCCTAAATATACACCTTCTTTTACAACGGGTAAATTCCATGCATCACTCTCTTTAAATTTTTTCATAACCATTTCTACAGAATCATCATCAAAAATAATAGCTGGTGCAGACTTCATAAAATTAGAAACATACGTTTCGTTGTATTGAGATTGGTCGAACATCATTGGCCGAATATCATCTAACAAAACAATTCCTAAAAAATTTTTATCTGCATCAAGTACCGGAAAAATATTTCTTTTAGACTTAGCAACTGCTTTTTTTAACATTTCACCAAAAGTCATTTCTGGTTGTATAATTTTAAAATTTGTTTCAATTAATGCATCTATTCGCATTAACATCAGTACATTTTTATCTTTGTTATGAGTAATTAATTGTCCTTTTTTTGCTAATTCAACGGTATAAATAGAATTAGAGACAAAATATTTAGTAAAGGCGAATGATATAGCCGCTACCAACATAAGAGGTACAAATAATTCGTAACCTCCTGTAATTTCTGCAATCAAGAAAATAGCAGTTAAAGGTGCATGTAATACTCCTGCCATTAAACCGGTCATTCCTATTAAAGTGAAGTTAGATTCTGAAACAGAAAAGCCTAACTGATTTATAATTTTTGAAGTGGCATTTCCTAAAGCTGCACCCATAAAAATAGTGGGTATAAAAATACCACCAACTCCACCTGCTGCAAAAGTAGTAGTCATAGCAATAGCTTTAAAAATAGCAATTATTAACAACATTAAAACTACCAAATAAGCATTATTAAAGTCAATATTATACGGTATATCTTTTAAAGCTAATGCAGTGTTTCCATTTAATAAGTTATTAATTAACCCGTATCCTTCTCCATACAAGGGAGGAATTAAATACAACATAATGCCGATGGCAAAACCACCAATTACCAACCTTTTAAACGGACTTTCGAAACGTTCAAAAAAAGTAGTAATTGCAAAATACATTTTAGAAAAATAAACAGATGCAACACCTGTTAAGAAAGCCAAAAATATATAAAACGGAATATCTTCTACCTGAAAAACATCTACTAACTTAAAACCAAACAATACATCGGTTCCTGTAAAAAAATAAGAGGTTATTACTGCAGAAACCGATGCTAAAAGTAACGGAACTAAGCTTGCAAATGCTAAGTCTAAACTAAAAATTTCTACTGCAAAAATAATAGCCGCAATTGGCGCTTGAAACATAGAAGACATTGCACCTGCTGTTGCACAGCCTATTAGTAGCATTCTAGTTTTGGCATTCATATGAAATAACTGAGCAACGTTAGAACCCAATGCTGCTCCAGTACTTACAGCCGGACCTTGCAAACCTGCAGAGCCACCAAAACCAACTGTAATTGGTGCTGTAATTAAAGAGGTAATAATTTTATACCTTTTTATAATTCCGTTTCTTCTAGAAATAGCATGTAAGGTGGTTGAAATTCCATGTCCTATTTCTTTTTTAATAATAAATTTTTTTATAGAAAATACCAGAATTAATCCAATAATAGGAAAAATAAAGTAAAGGCTATAATGGTATTGCTTTATAAACTTTCCCTCTAATAATGCCTCAATTAAAAAAGTTAAATCTTTTAAAATAAAGGTACCAACACCTGCTAAAAAACCTACTAAAACACTTAATACATAAACAAATTGTCTTTCAGAAATATGTTTATATCTCCAAATTAACAGTTTCTTTAATAACTTGTAGTTGTTTGGCATTCTATTAAATGAAGAGTCTAAATAAATTTTAAATATTAAATTTATGCATAAAAGTACTTAAAAAAAACCTAAAACCTCAATAGTATTTTACTGATATTTAAAAGATTATAAACTATGAAGGTGTCTAAATAAATTAAAATATTTTTATGTAGGTTCTTTAACATTTAATTTTAGATGCAACTCTTGTAGCTGCTCATTATGTATATAAGCCGGTGCATCTATCATCACATCTCTACCCGAGTTGTTTTTTGGAAAAGCAATAAAATCTCTAATCGTTTCATGACCTCCTAAAATGGCTACTAATCTATCTAATCCGAAAGCCAAGCCTCCATGAGGTGGTGCTCCGTATTCAAAAGCATCCATTAAAAAACCAAATTGTGCTTTGGCTTCTTCTTCAGAAAAACCAAGGTGCTTCAGCATGGTTGCTTGTGTTTTCTTGTCATGAATTCTAATAGAACCTCCGCCAATTTCATTTCCATTTAAAACCAAATCATAAGCATTAGCCTTTACTGCTCCTGGATTTGTATCTAACAATTCTATTTGACCTGGCTTAGGTGATGTAAACGGATGATGCATAGCATGGTAATTTCCTGTTTCTTCGTCGAGCTCTAATAACGGAAAATCAATTACCCACAACGGTGCAAATACTTTTGGGTCTCGCAATCCTAAACGTTCTGCTAATTCCATTCTTAAAGCAGACAATTGCGCACGAACTTTATTAGTTTCGCCAGATAACACACAAATTAAATCGCCCGTTTTTGCACCAGTTTTTGCAGCCCATTTAGCCAAATCTTCTTGATCGTAAAATTTATCTACAGAAGATTTAAAAGAACCATCTTCTTGCACACGACAATATATCATACCAAGTGCTCCAACTTGTGGTCTCTTAACCCATTTTATTAAATTATCTATCTCTTTTCTAGTGTATGCATTTCCACCAGGAACTGCAATTCCAATCACTAATTCTGCCGAATTAAATACTCCAAAATCTTTATGCTGGGTTACCTCATTTAACTCGGCAAACTCCATTCCGAAACGAATATCTGGTTTGTCATTTCCGTACAAACGCATGGCATCATCATACAACATTCTTGGAAACTTTTCTACCTCTACATTGTTTACTTCTTTTAGTAAATGACGTGTTAAGCCCTCAAAAATATTTAAAATATCTTCTTGCTCTACAAAAGCCATTTCACAATCTATCTGTGTAAATTCTGGTTGTCTATCTGCTCGTAAATCTTCATCTCTAAAACATTTAACAATCTGAAAATACTTATCCATTCCACCTACCATTAATAGTTGCTTAAATGTTTGAGGTGACTGTGGCAAAGCGTAAAACTGACCTTCATTCATACGAGAAGGCACCACAAAGTCTCTTGCTCCTTCTGGTGTAGATTTTATTAAATAAGGTGTTTCTACTTCTATAAAATCTTGATCAGACAAATATTTTCGTACTTCCATAGCTACTTTATGACGAAAAATAAGGCTATTCTTAACCGGGTTTCTTCGAATATCTAAGTATCGGTATTTCATACGAATATCATCTCCACCATCGGTGTTATCTTCAATGGTAAAAGGAGGCGTTACAGAAGCATTTAAAATTTCTAGTTTAGATACCAAAACCTCTACATTTCCAGTGGGTAATTTGTCATTTTTAGACTCACGCTCTATAACAGTTCCCGTAACTTGAATTACAAATTCCCTTCCTAAAGATTTTGCTTTGTCCATCATCTCTTTTGGTGTTCTCTCTTCATCAAACATCAACTGGGTAACGCCGTATCTATCTCTCAAATCTACCCAAATAATAAACCCTTTATCTCGAGATTTTTGCACCCAACCTGCCAATGTTACTTCTGTATTTACATGCGAACTTCTTAACTCGCCACAAGAATGACTTCTATACATTTTTCTATAATTTAATTCTATCTACAATTGTTCCCACAGAGGCAGGAATTTAGAAATTTTAAGTCGCAAAATTAGTCAATTTCATTTAAATAATAATGTTTTGGGCGTTCATTTCTGAAATAGAAATGTCCCGCTTTTCGCTATATCTTTTTAATTTTGTTCTCGATATAATGCTGCAAAAAAGCAGCATTACTCGAACAAGCCATTAAAAAGGATGTCACTACAATCGGTAACGCAAAATAGTTTTGTAAATTTGTATTTATGAGCGTAATTAACATTCAAGAAAAATTCAATTTATTTTCAGACTATTGGTCTCCAAAGAAAATAGGAGAATTAAACGGGCAACAAATACTTTTAGCCAAAATAAAAGGTGAATTTGTTTTTCATAAACACGATGATGAAGACGAACTTTTTATGGTAAAAAAAGGGACTTTAGAAATGCACTTGAGAGATAAAGTAGTTACTATTAAAGAAGGCGAATTTTATATTGTTCCTAAAAAAGTAGAACATAAACCAGTTGCCAAAGAAGAAGTGCATATTTTATTATTTGAACCACTTTCAACAAAACACACTGGCAATATTATGGCAGATATTACAGTAAATGAATACGAATCCATTTAAAAATAAGTAGTAATTTTTACTTCACAAAAAAACTATTGATCTATACACAACACAAAAATTAATGAGTAAATTATATATTGTTCCAACGCCTATTGGCAATTTAGAAGACATTACTTTAAGAGCAATTAAAGTTTTAAAAGAAGTAGATTTTATTTTAGCAGAAGATACTAGAACTAGCGGAAAGTTGTTAAAACACTTCGATATTGAAACCCAAATGCACAGCCATCATATGCACAACGAACATAAGTCTGTGAACGGAATTGTGCAAAGAATTAAAAATGGAGAAACATGCGCATTAATTTCCGATGCCGGAACCCCAGCAATATCAGACCCTGGTTTTTTATTAACCAGAGCTTGTGTAGAAAACAATATAAATGTAGACTGCCTTCCTGGGGCAACTGCATTTGTACCTGCGTTGGTAAACTCTGGCTTACCAAATGATAAGTTTGTATTTGAAGGTTTTTTACCTGTTAAAAAAGGAAGACAAACAAGACTTTTACTTTTATCTGAAGAAAAAAGAACCATGATTTTTTATGAGTCGCCACATAAGTTGGTAAAAACTTTAGGCCATTTTGAAGCATATTTTGGAGAAAAAAGACAAATTTCTGTTTCTAGAGAGCTTACAAAAATGTTTGAAGAAACAATACGTGGTACTACAACAGAAGTGCTAGCACACTATACGGCTAAGCCTCCAAAAGGCGAAATTGTAATTATTGTTGAAGGTAAAAAATAAACCCTTAAAAAGCTAAAAAATGACTATTCATAAATTTATTAAAAAAGTTAAAGCAACTCCACAAATGGTTACCTTTTCAGAAACAATGCAAGTTATTGAAACTAATTACCACTTCACTCCTACAGGCTTTACTAACGGAAAAATAAAAAACAGTGTTGGAGAAAATGCTGGATCTTGTAAGTTATTCGCTTTTGCAAAACTTCAAAAACTAACAAAAGAAGAAACCTTAGCTTGTTTTGGAGAACATTATAAAAGCGTTTTAGAGGATGAAAATGGAGATTCTCATCAAAACATAAGAAATTTTATGAAAACTGGTTTTTACGGATTGTCATTTGACAATGAAGCTTTAGCTTTGAAATAAGGCTATTCTGTTGAATTTTTACGAACTGTATTTCAAAAAGAAACTCTTGTATCGTGCTAACAGAAATGGCTTATAACACAGAAAAAAATTGTTTTTTAGAGAGTGTGTGATGCTTTTAAAAAGTAAGTAAACACCAATACTTAGTTTGGAGGAAATTCCTACCATACTAATTAAAATAATTTGTGTTTTTAAAAAATGTCATAATCGTATTATAAGCTCTAATATTTAGTACCATTATGCTTGCCAACTTCAAAACCATGCTTGCCTAAAAACTGATCTCCACTATCAATAGCTGGGGTTTCTAAGGTAGTTCCCATAGAATCGTTCCACCTATTTAAATAACCAAATAACGAAATTACTCCTAACATCTCTACAATTTCTCCTTCATCCCAATACGTGTATAGTGTATCCTTTATTTTCTTGTCTACTGCATTTGGAACTACAGATGCTGCCAATGAAAAATCTAAAGCAGCTCTCTCGGCCTCAGAAAAAGCAGGATGTGTTTTGTACTCCCAAATATGGTTTAATTGTGCTTCGTTTGCACCATATCGTTCTGCAGCTCTTATGGCGTGTGCCTGACAATATCTACAACCAGCGGCATTACTAGAAACCCATGCAATCATCCTTTTTAATGCAGCCGTTACACGACCTTCATTTGCCATTACAGCTTTGTTTAAATTTATAAATGCTTTTGATATTGCAGGTCGATGCTGCATGGTTAAAACCGAATTCGGACAAAAACCCAAAGTTTCATTAAAAAAAGTAGCTAATTCTTTTGTTTCTAAATCGTGTGATGCATCTAAAGGGTTTACTAATGGCATATTATTATTTTCTTATTAAACTAAAACTTCCTATTTCCTCTGTAGTATTTCCATTGATATCGGTTAATTTTACCTTGTACCAATAGGTATTTGACGGCATTTTTTTCCCTTCATAAGTTCCATTCCAACCTTCGCTATCTATCTGTACTACATGCAATAAAACACCAAATCTATTAAAAATCTGAATTATTGCCTCTGTATAAAAAGAAGTATCGAAACCATTAATTTTCCAAAAATCATTTAAACCATCATTATTTGGAGTAAAAAATAGCGGATAATCAATGATAGAAAAACGATATGAAACAATACCACAACCACCTTTATCTCTTATGTAAAATGTATGAGTTCCAGGAGAAATATTTTCGAAAAAACCATCATTTTTATAAACTCCAAATTCGTCATCTAATGAAAACTCATAAGAACCAACTCCTAAATTGGTGTTCAACAATTTAATAGAATTATTTAGCTGATTACTTGTTATTAAAAAATCGTCTTTCGTTATGGTTGCTATCTCAGAACCAGATACAGTAATTTCTTGAAAATCCGACTCGCATCCTGCCAAAGAAATAGCTTTAACTTTGTAAAGTCCGGTTTCATTAACTGTAATTTCTGTTTCTGTACCTGGCAATAGTGCATTTTCTCTATACCAATAGTAATTGAACTTTCCAGAAGGATTGTTAATTTTTAAAGTTACCTCTCCTTTGTCTTTACATAAAACTACTCTAGGTTCTTCGATAGTAAAACGAGGTATATCAGTATCTAACGTTGCTGTAACAGCAGTTCTATTATCAGAAACACAATTAAAAGAACTTGCTGCAACATAATAAGTAGTGGTAGCAGTTAAGTTTGGAATTTCTAACGTAGTTCCTGTAAAAAAAGGTGTTGTACTACTCAAAGAAGTGTACCAAAAAACACTTCCAGAAGAAGCAAACGCTTTTAAGGTTGCAGCACCAGAACAAACAATATCATTCATTGTATTGGTAATAGTTGGTTTGGTAATAACTTCTACCTCTACAGGAATTCTTGTACTTTTTACACAACCATTAACCGAAGTTGCCACAAAATAAGTTTGTGAAACAGACAAAACTGGTGTTGTAAAATTATTTCCTTTTGCTAGTTCATTTCCTCCGGTAGCTGCATCGTACCAAATAATATCTCCCTCACTAGAAGTTGCCGAAAGGGTTGCCGCACCATTTTGGCATATAGTAGCAGCTGTAGTATTGGTTACTTTTGGTATGTATATACTTGTAGTTGCAGCAATATTTAATGTAGGGTCTCCAGGAGCACCATATTCTACAATATATCCTTTTGGCTTATATAACCCTTCAGAACCTGCATTTGGCAAATCGTTCCAAGCACCTCTTACACCAATAGACGGATCGGTAATATGTGCATAATCTTCTTCTACATTTCCAAAATTATTAGGCTCATTATCGTTCCATTTGGCAAAATTTGGTGTGGTTCCACTTACTTGTCCTATCCAGAAAATAGTACCAGCTTCAGGGCCAGTTACCCATTTCCAAACACCTTCTGTTTCTTCATCAGAACCACCAATCCAGCCAGGGGAAGGTGCTTGCTTTCCTGCAAAATCGGCTTCTACTTCACTTGTTAAAGTAGCTAAATAACCTGTTCTTCCAAAATATGTTCTTGCCTCAGCAGCTACTTTTGCTTGTTTCCAAGAAATACCCTCTGCTGCTACAAACTCATAAAAGTGATCTGTTTCGGGCAAGTAATTTTTATCGTTTATTGTAATTGAAAAAGTTTTATCTGCTATATTTTCGGTTGCAGTGGTTTTAAAAACAACTTCCTTAACAGCGTTTTCTAACGTTAAAAAAGGAATTTCTGAACCCGAAACTATAGCAGAAAGTGTTAACTTACCTTCATTGGCATTCCAAGATTGATTGATATTAGGGAAATTGCCCACCAATTCTAAACTATCGAAACCATTTTGATACCCTTTAGATATTTGAATAAATAATTGAGGAACTCCAACATCATCAGCATCTGAAATTGAAAAGTCAGTTACTATTTTTATGGAACTTCCTGGACAAAAGGGTTGATTTCCACTGGCTGATATTACGACTGGTGCTTCTTGCGACAAAAAAATATTACTATTAAATAAACAGCAAAAGAATATAACGCTAAAAAAGACTGATCTATATTTACTCATTTTAACCTTTAACTTAATAGGGTTTTCTTATTTTTGTAAGAATGCACAATTTAATACATCATTCTTAAAAAACATCAAATATGGACAAAAATAAAACGACTACCGTTTGGACTCAAAAAGAACAATTTGAATCGGACAACCCAAGCGGACATAAATTAACCATGTATGCAACAGCAAATGAGGAAAATAAAGATACCGTCGGTTATGGTCCAAAAGCACTTATGCTATCTTCTTTGGCTGGTTGTTCTGCATTAGATGTTATCTCTTTATTAGAGAAAATGAGAGCAAAACCTAAAGATTTAAAAATAGAGGTTACGGGAGAATTAACAGATGAACATCCAAGATATTATAAAAACGTAAAAGTAGATTATCATTTTTATGGAAATGATTTACAATTAGATAAAATTGAAAAAGCAGTAAACTTATCTGTTACCAAATATTGCGGAGTTATGGAAATGTTTAGACAATTTGCAACGGTAACTACAGAAATTCATCACCATACTAGTTAAAAGAAAATACTATGAGATGGACGCTAAAAAATGCACCAGAAAAAGAAAAAGTAGCAATACTTGCCAGTGAACTTCAAGTAGATACTACCATTGCCAAAATTTTATATCAGCGAAACATCACTACTTTTAATGAAGCTAAAAAATATTTTAGACCCAGCTTAAAGGATATTCACAATCCGTTTTTACTAAAAGACATGGATCTTGCAGTTCAAAGAATAGAAACTGCAATCGCAAACCAAGAAAACATATTAATTTATGGAGATTATGATGTAGATGGAACTACAGCTGTTTCGTTAGTTGCCTCTTATTTAAAAACAATTTATAACAATATTGCAACCTATATTCCAGACAGATATGCCGAAGGTTATGGCATCTCTTTTAAAGGAATTGACTTTGCAGAAGACAACAATTTCTCTTTAATTATTGCGCTAGACTGCGGTATAAAAGCCCTTGAAAAAGTAGCCTATGCTAAAGAAAAAAATATTGATTTTATTATTTGCGACCATCATAAACCAGGAAAAGAATTACCAAGAGCAGTAGCTGTTTTAAATGCTAAAAGAGAAGATTGCAATTACCCTTTCGATGAACTTTGTGGCTGTGGTGTTGGTTTTAAATTAATACAAGCTTTAGGTGTTTCTAGAAACCAAACAATAGAATATTTTGTACCGTATTTAGATTTAGTAGCCACCGCCATTGCGGCTGACATTGTACCTTTAACAGGAGAAAACAGGGCACTTGCGTATTTTGGTTTGCAAGTAATAAATAAAAAACCAAGAAATGGTATTAAAGCGATTATAGAACAAGTTAAAAAAGAGTTTCTAACCATAACAGATGTGGTGTTTATAATTGCTCCAAGAATTAACGCTGCTGGTAGAATAAAGCATGGTAATTATGCCGTCGAATTGCTAACTGAAATGGAACTAGAAGCAGCAAAAGAGTTTGCTAGTGCTATTGAAGTTTTTAATGCTGATAGAAAAAATTTAGATAAAAAAATAACCGCAGAAGCACTTCTTCAAATCAAAGAAAATAACGAAGAAGAACGATTTTCAACTGTTGTATATAAAGAAGATTGGCATAAAGGTGTAATTGGTATTGTTGCTTCTCGTTTGATAGAAAAATATTACAAACCTACTTTAGTATTTACAAAAAGTGGAGATAAACTAGCAGCTTCTGCACGTTCTGTAAATAATTTTGATGTTTATAATGCTTTAGAAGCTTGCAGCGAATATATAGAGCAGTTTGGGGGACATAAATATGCTGCCGGACTCACTTTACTTCCAGAAAATTATAAAAAATTTAAAAATAAGTTTGAAGAGGTAGTCTCTAAAACTCTAGAAAAAGAATCCTTAACTCCAGAAATAGTAATTGATTCTGAATTAGAATTAACAGAGATAACCCCAAAATTTTTCAGAATTATTCAACAAATGGCACCATTTGGTCCGGGTAACTTAAAACCCATTTTTAAATCTACCTGTGTTAGAGATAATGGTTATGGAAAACAAGTAGGAGCAGAAAAAACACATTTAAAGTTGCATATTTTTCAGGGCGATAACAAGGTTACTTTTAATAGTATTGGTTTTAATCTCGGCGACAAAATAGCTTTAATTAAAGATAGCTTCGATATTATTTATGCATTAGATGAAAACGAATGGAATGGCGTAAAATCTATACAGTTATTATTAAAAGATTTAAAATCTACCGGTAAATAATAAATCTATTAGAATAAAAAGCTAATAATTAATTTTCCATAGACAATAAAACCATTTTTAACTCCATATACGTAATATCTGAAGATACTTTTTCTTTTAATGCAGTTAATCCTTTTACTTTGCCTGCTTGCTCAATTTCATTTCGCACTTTTTTATATCTTTTAATATCTATTATTTCTAGTACATCTATATCTCCAGTAACTATATAATTTGCCAAATGATTTTCTATTGTTGCAGGAGTCAATTTTCTTTCTTTTGCAATTTCTTTAATAGATAAACCTGCTGTAAACAACTCGAAAGTTATTTGTTTTGTTGGTTTTTTATCCTCTTTTTTTTGTTCATTAAATTTATTTATTCCATTTTCTTTGCAATAATTTTCTATTACTCCTAAAATTTCATCACCATATTTAGAAACTCTTGTTTTACCCATTCCTGCAATTTTTAATAGTGCAGATGTAGATCTTGGTAAAGCATCGCAAATGGCATATAACGTTTCTTGCGTAAATATTTGAAAATGCGGAATTGCCAATTCTATAGAAATATTATCTCTTAACTCTCGTAATTTTAAAGCTAAAATAGGATCTCTTTTAGAAATAACTTTTTTCTTTTTTGTTGGAACTTGGTTTTGTAAAACAGCCTTTGCTCTTACCTCTAAATACAATTTTGTAGCAAAGCCAGTACTCATTTTTTCTAAGACAAATAACTTTTCTTCTAACTTCTCTTGTAAAGCATCAAAATGTTTTACAAAGTCTGTTTTTACTGTTTTATTGTCTGTAGAAAACTGAATTGCATCTAACGGCTTTTGAATATTACTTTTTGTATTTACTAAAAAATAATCCATTGCTTTTTTAAAACGTTCTTGAACAATTGAACTATTTTCAGGTAATACATTGTCTTGTGCCAAGACTTCTAATTGTTTTTTAAAAGCATTAGAAACTTTCATTAATGCAACAATTCCATCATTTTTTGTAGTTTCTAAATGATCAATTACATCTCCTTTAATACTATTTCTATTTTTGTAATAAATATCTATGAGTCTAGTAATTGGATATAAAAAAGGCTGATAATCTAAAAGTTCTGTTATCAAGTTTAATTGAAATTGTTGCTCAGAAGCAATTAAGATTGCTTCATCTGGATGATTTTCTTCTACACTTTCATTAAAAGTTTTAACAGTTGCATCATTAATAATTGCATCGTTAGAAATTTTTGTTTTCAAAACCAACCCTTCTAAAGAAGTACATCTACTTAAGGCCACATAAGTTTGGCCGTGAGCAAAAGAAGCTTCTGCATCTATTATTGCTTTTTCGAACGTTAAACCCTGACTTTTATGGATGGTTATAGCCCAAGCTAAACGAAGTGGAATTTGAGAAAAAGCACCAATTAAATTTTCTTTAATAGCTTTTGTTTCTTCATTTATAGCGTAACTTATATTGGACCATATTTCTTTTTCTACCTCAATTTCTTCCACATCACCGGTACATTTTACCATTACCGAACTTTTGGTAAAACCTGTAATTATTCCAATTTTACCATTATAATATCTTTTCTCTTGAGAAGAATCATTTTTAACAAAAAGTACTTGTGCTCCAATTTTTAATTCTAAATTTTCTGCATTTGGGTATGCACTCTCACTAAATTTACCTGAAATATCTGCTTTAAAAAAAACACTCTTAGTAGTTAACTTATGTAATTCAGAATTATTAATTAAGTTGGCTCTATTATTATGAGTCGTTAAAGTAATATAACCGTCCTCTTTTGAAGGTGAAAAACTAGGGTTGTATTTTTGATTTAAAATTGCTGCAGATTCTTTACTTAAAGTGTCGGTTCTAACTTCGTTTAATATTTTAATAAAATCTTCATTTTTCTGTCTATAAATATGTTTTAATTCAATAGAAACTACATTTGCAGATTTATAGGACGAAGCACTAAAAAAATATACGGTATTGTAATATTGCTGCAACAAACTCCATTCATTTGGTTTCACAACAGGTGCCAACTGTTGTAAATCTCCAATCATTAATACCTGAGCACCACCAAAAACTTTATCTCTATTTTTATACCTCCGCATTACTTGGTCTATGCCATCTAACAAGTCTGCTCTCACCATAGAAATTTCGTCTATAATTATTAAATCTAACGACTTTATAATATCTATTTTTGTTTTTGAAAACCTACGTTGTTGGTTATTCTGAGGCTGATTGGGAAGTATTGGGCCGAATGGCATTTGAAAAAAAGAGTGAATTGTAACTCCTTTTGCATTGATGGCTGCAACACCAGTTGGGGCTACAATTACCATTCTTTTTTTCGATTCTCTTTTAATTTGGTGTAAAAAAGTAGTTTTACCTGTTCCTGCCTTTCCTGTTATAAAAAGGTTTCTATCGGTTTTTTCAATAAAATTTAAGGCTAATGTAAGTTCAGGATTTTTCGACATTTCTGCTTTTTATTGCAAGATAAACAATAGATGAATTTCAAAAAGAAAAATTACCTATTTTTATACAAATCTGTAACTATATGAAAGCTATATTACCAAAAAAACCTTTCTGGTATTAGAAAGGTTTTTTTGATGTTTTAAAAGTAAAAACAATTTATATCGCTACTTTTTAATTACATTTCTAATGCTTTAGCTGGGTTGTTATCCATTAATAAAGCTACCGGGTTTTCTAAAGCTTCTTTAACCGCTACTAAAAAACCTACAGATTCTCTACCATCAATAATTCTATGGTCATAAGAAAGTGCAACATACATAATAGGCTGTATAACAACTTGCCCGTTCACCGCCATTGGTCGGTTTACAATATTGTGCATTCCTAAAATTCCACTTTGAGGTGGATTTATTATTGGAGTCGATAACATTGAGCCAAAAACACCACCGTTGGTAATGGTAAAAGTTCCTCCTGTCATTTCGTCTACCGTAATTTGGCCATCTCTTGCTCTAATTGCCAAACGTTTTACTTCACTTTCTACTCCTCTAAAAGACAAATTTTCTGCATTTCTAATTACTGGAACCATCAAACCTTTCGGACCAGAAACAGCAATTGAAATGTCTTGAAAATCGTGTTTTACTTGAAAATCTCCATCTATCATAGAATTTACGTCAGGGTACATTTTTAAAGCCCTTACAACTGCCAAGGTAAAGAACGACATAAAGCCTAATCCTACACCATGTTTAGCTTTAAAAGCCTCTTTATACTCATTTCGTAAATCGAAAATTGGCTGCATATTTACTTCGTTAAAAGTAGTTAACATAGCCGTTTCATTTTTTACACTTACTAGTCGCTCGGCAACCTTTCTACGCAACATAGACATTTTCTTACGTTCTGTGCCACGAGTACCATTTGCTGGTTGAGACCCCATAGAAGGTACTGCTTTTACAGCATCTTCTTTTGTAATTCTACCATCTTTTCCTGTTCCTTTAACAGAAGAAGCATCTATCCCCTTTTCTGCTAATACTTTTTTAGCTGCTGGAGAAGCTGCTCCAGTTGCATACGTTGCAGCTGGTGCTTGTTTAGGAGTTTCTTCCTTTTTCTGTTCAACAGGCGCTGCAGCAGTTTTTTCTTGAGAATCTCCAGCTGGTTTTGCAGCACTTGTATCTATCAAACAGACCACTGCACCAACCTCTACCGCATCGCCTTCTTCTGCTTTTAAGGTAATAATTCCGCTTTCTTCTGCAGGCAATTCTAGGGTAGCTTTGTCTGAATCTACCTCTGCAATTGGTTGATCTTTTTCTACATAATCTCCATCTTCAACTAACCAAGTTGCAATTTCTACTTCTGTAATTGATTCTCCTGGAGAAGGAACTTTCATTTCTAAAACACTCATGGTTTCTTATTTTTTAAATGCTATACAAATATAACATCTCTTGTTTATTAGTTTACTTTTTTATTATTTGGGCGTTTAAACAGGCTTTTCACTGTATCTTTTAATGGTGTTTAAACACACATTAAAAGGATGTCGTTTCAATCCTTAACGCATTATTCATTATCGTTAAAAACACTATCTATTACTGCTTTATGACGTTTTTTAAATCGAGTGCTAGAACCTGCTGCTGGTACTGCATAATATTTACGAGAACGTACATTTAATTTTACCAAATCTAATCGCTCAAGCATAAAACTCCACGCACCCATATTTCTTGGTTCTTCTTGTGCCCAAATATAATTCTCTACATTCGGATACCTGTCTATAACTTGTTGTATTTTGTCTAGATGCAATGGAAATAATTGCTCTATACGCACCAAGGCAACATCGTCTCTTTCTAATTGTTCTCTCTCTTCTAATAAATCATAATAGAATTTCCCCATACAGAAAACTAGTTTCTTAACATTTTCTGGTGCTAGAGTGTCGTCTATTACTTCTTGGAACTCTCCTGTTGCCAAATCTTCGATAGAGCTAACAACTTTTGGGTGACGCAACAAACTTTTTGGTGTAAATACTATTAATGGTTTTCTATAATCTCTTTTCATTTGTCTACGTAACAAATGATAAAAATTAGCTGGTGTTGTACAATTGGCAACTGTCATATTATCTACAGCACATAATTGTAAATAACGTTCAATTCTTGCAGATGAATGCTCCGAGCCTTGTCCTTCATATCCATGAGGAAGTAAAACTACTATACCGTTTTGCAATTTCCATTTATCTTCGGCTGCAGAAATATATTGGTCGAACATAATTTGTGCACCGTTAGAAAAATCTCCAAATTGGGCTTCCCAAATAGTTAATGTATTTGGGTTTGCCATAGCATAACCATAGTCGAAACCTAAAACACCATATTCAGACAATAAAGAGTTGTAAATATACATTTGCCCTTTATTGGCAGGATTGGTATTTAATAAGTTAATTCTTTCTTCGGTTAATTCATCTCTAAGAATGGCATGTCGGTGAGAGAACGTACCTCTTTCTACATCTTGCCCAGATATACGAACATTAAAACCTTCTTCCATTAATGAGCCATAAGCAAGATTTTCTGCCATTCCCCAATCTAACTCATTGGTTTCGAATGCCATTTTTGCTCTACCTTGTAAAATACGTTCTGCTTTCCTTAAGAATTTAACACCCTCAGGAACTGTAGAAACTACTTTTGCAATGTTTTTTAAATGATTTGCATCATAACTTGTGTTTACAGGCTCTAACATTGTTTCTAAATCTTCACGTTCAAAACCTTCCCATGTAGACTCCATAAACTCTTTTACTTTCGACTTTTCTACTTTTTTAGATTCATCAAACTCATGCTCTAGCATTTCTTTAAACTCCGTTGTTATTTGAGTTAAGTAATTTTTATCAATACTTCCTTCATTTAACAACTTCTCTGCATATAAATCTTTTACATTTTTATGTTTCGAGATTGTTTTGTATAATTTTGGTTGAGTAAAACGTGGCTCATCACCTTCGTTATGCCCATATTTTCTATACCCTAAGAGATCTATAAAAATATCGGTATGGAAACGCATTCTAAACTCCAAAGCCATTTGCATTGCATGGCAAACCGCCTCAGTGTCATCTGCATTTACGTGTAGTACAGGAGACAAAGTTACTTTACCAACATCTGTACAATAGGTACTAGAACGTGCATCTAAATAATTGGTTGTAAAACCAACCTGATTGTTTACTACTATATGTATGGTTCCGCCTGTTTTGTAGCCATTTAACTTTGCCATTTGAACTACTTCGTAAGCAATTCCTTGTCCGGCAATAGCGGCATCACCATGAATAACTATTGGCAATATCTTACTAGCATCGCCATTATATTTTCTATCAATTTTAGCTCTTGTAATTCCTACGGCAACAGCAGCAACAGTTTCTAGGTGAGATGGATTGGGAACCAAATTCATCTTTATTTCGTTACCATCTCTGTACGTTTTACTTAATGTTAAACCCAAGTGGTATTTTACATCACCATCTATATCTTCATCCTCAAAATCTTTGCCCTCAAACTCACTAAATAAATCTCTTACTGGCTTTTTAAAAATATTAACTAAGGTATTTAAACGACCTCTATGCGCCATTCCTAACACACATTCTTTAACACCAAAGTTTTCTGCAGCTTCTCTTAAAATAACCGCCATACCTGGTATTAGTGTTTCACCACCTTCTAAAGAAAAACGTTTCTGACCTACATATTTAGTTTGTAAAAAACTTTCGAAAGTTACTGCTTGGTTCAATTTACCAAGAATATATTTTTTTGCTTCTACCGAATATTTAGGATGATTGTCGTTGTCATTTAATCGATTTTGCCACCATTTTAGCTTCTCTGGATTTCTCATATACATATATTCTACTCCGATAGAATCACAGTAAATATTTTGTAAATGAGATATGATAGTTGCTAAGGTTACTTTTCCGATACCTAGAACATCACCAGCCGAAAACTCTGTTTCTAAATCGTTTTCTGATAAACCAAAATTATCTAACGCTAGGGTTGGTTGATACTGTCTTCTTTCTCTAACAGGGTTTGTTTTTGTAAATAAGTGTCCTCGAGTTCTGTAGCCGTTAATAAGGTCTACTACTAAAAACTCTTTTTGCACTTCTACAGGCACCTCTATAGAAACCTCATCATCGGTTAAGGAATAATTTTGATTTGCCAAATCGTATCCTTGAAAAAAGCTTCGCCAACTTGGCTCTACAGAATCTGGATTGATTAAATATTGATCGTATAAATCGGCTATAAAACCGGTATGTGCTGCGTTTAAGAACGAGAATTTGTCCATATAATAGTTTGTGCTTTTTAAGATAAGCGTATTATTTAAGCAAAAATACAATATTTGAAATTAATCAAAAACATATTTGTGTTATAAAAAGAGTGAAAAAAAAATATTTTTTTTTAATTTTTATTTGCGGATATCTAAAAAAGATATATATTTGCACTCGCTAAACACAAAAGGTGTTGCAAACTCCTCTTTAGCTCAGTTGGTTAGAGCATCTGACTGTTAATCAGAGGGTCCAAGGTTCGAGTCCTTGAAGAGGAGCAAGTTCATAATACATTGACTGCGAAAGTAGCTCAGGGGTAGAGCATCACCTTGCCAAGGTGAGGGTCGCGGGTTCAAATCCCGTCTTTCGCTCTATTATGAAACGATACCAATGCTGAAGTGGTGGAATTGGTAGACACGCTGGACTTAAAATCCAGTGAGCAGTAATGCTCGTATGGGTTCAAGTCCCATCTTCAGTACTAAACGGGATATATCATTATTTTTTGATATATCCCGTTTTTTATTTCCTCTAAAACCCTTATTAATACTGGAAATTTCAAGTAATATCGGAATGGTATCTGCGGTTCGAACTTTTTATTTTTCAAATTCTAATTTACATTCTATAGACAATATTAAATTGTGATAAAAGCTTTTTTTAACGAGTAAATAACTTTCAGTAAAAAACAAAAAAACTACTTTAAAAACATAGATACTAACTTTTGAAAGCGAAAAAAACATCTACAATAAAAACACTTATTTCTTAGAAAATTTCTGAGTAAAAAATTGTTGTGGAGTCACTTTTAAACGACTTTTAAATACTCTAAAAAAAGTACTTTCAGACTTAAAGCCATACTCCTTAGACAATCCTGTAATCGATTTTTTCTCATAAGCCTCTTTATTTACTTCGGCAATCATATTATTAATTCTAATAGTATTTATAAAATCTCTAAAATTATTGTGAGAAGAAGTATTAATTGCTTCGGTAATATCTTGGGCTTTAACGTTTAATGCATCTGCTAAATCAGCCAATGTTAAATTGGCATCTTTATAAATTTTACTGTCATTAATGCTCGTTTTAATAATAGAAATATCTAATACTGGCTCTTTTACCTCTGTTGGCATATGCTGCAGAACTGTTATAAATAGTTTAGGCCTTAATAATAAATAAATAGAAAGGATAAAGAAAATTAGAGACGTTATTAGAAAAACAATTTCTCTTTGGTAGTTTGAAAAAAAATTATTTTTCCCTATCAAATAAACACCTATATATATAAGTGGTAATAAAATGTAATAAACTGTTTTAAGGGTAAGAAAAACCTTGAGCCAATTATAAATTTTAAGAGCGTTTCTACTCTCATCTGCTAATTCACTACCTTTTTTTCTAAAAATTTGCCAAGAAAGAAAAACATATATCCAAGATTGTATTATTCTTAAAGTAAAAACCATCCATTCTTCTAAAAAACCATTGTAGTCTATAGATACAATATTTTGTAAATTACTGGTTACAGCATTAATTATTTCTTGCTTCTCTTGGGTACCAGTTAAAAAGAAGGGTAGATAATTAATAGTAATAAAAAGCGCTGGTATAAAGTGAAGAAAGTCTTTGCGCAACCAATAATCTTCCTTTTTTATGGTTTTATAAATATAAAAATACCCTAGAACAGGAATTACAAAAGAAATGGGCATGAGTGTTTTAAAAAGGTGAGGCACATAAGAAATAAGGCCATACTTTACCACAAAGAAAAAACCATTAGACAGTACTATCAATATAAAAAAGAGGGCAAGAATTCTTAAGTAAAATTTAGAGCCAGACTTTGAGGAAAAACACAAGTTTACTGCTGTTAAAGTCATAAAAAGTATTCCCGTAAAGTATATAATATCTACTATCATTTGCTATCAAAAACTGTTTTTGATAGTTATACAATTAAAAATAACCATCAATTTCTATTTTATTTGTAGGGACATTCAAAATTAATACAATTTACTAGAAAATTAAGTTTAATCCCCAACAAATAATAAACAATCTAATGAAAAGAGTTTACATTACCCTAACCGTACTATTTATAAGCATTACATTATTCTCTCAAGGTATTGCCGTACAAGGTATTGCCAGAGATGCAGACAAATCTGCTATTACCAATGAAAATTTAAATTTCGATTTTAGAATACTAGACAGCGAAAACCAAGTACAATACAGAGAAACACAACAAATAAGAACAGACAATTTTGGTCTGTTTTCTCATGTGCTAAGTTCTGGAACCGCAGCAGACAATACTATTTTTAACAATGTCGATTTTAGCAAAAAAGGACTAAAATTGGTAGTTTGGATTAACTATAACAGTACCAATGTAGAGGTGTACAACCAAGAATTACAGTATGTACCTTATGCACATTTTGCTAAAAAATCTGAAAGCTCAGAAATTGCCTCAAACGGTGTACCACCAGGTACTATTGTAGCTTTTATTGGCAATGACTCTAAAATACCAGAGGGTTGGGTAAAATGTACAGGACAAGATATTTCTAGCGGCAAACAATACGAAGCTTTAAGAGCCATTGTAGGTAGTAAACTACCAGATTTACGAGGCCGATTTTTAAAGGGTGATGGTAGAGGTACTGTACCAGAAGGCCAAATAGATGATAGTACTCCTATTGGTGACACCCAAGACCAAACAGTGTTACTTCATAACCATTATATTCGTTTTTGGAGTAAATTTAATGGTGAACATGCTCACAGAATTACACACTTGCCTCAAGATAGAAAAGGTAATGTGTTTATGGGGTCACTTGTTGGGTCTCCAGGAACTAATGATGGTTGGGCGTATTTTGAAGGAAGCCCAAGAGAAGCTACATCAAGAGAAGGTAATCATGATCATTTGATAGAAGGATCTACACATAATAATGGCTCTAATGAAAACAAGCCATGGACTGTAATTGTCAACTACATTATTAAGTTATAAACCATTAAACACTTTTTCTGATGAAAAAAATACTACTCGTGGTGGTGTGTTTAATAGGCTACTATATAAACGCACAAAACCAACAAAGCGAAAATATAATTTTTACGGGTACAGGTGCTGTACAAAATGTACAACATTCAAATAATTTAGAGCTCAACATTCAAGTTGGTAGTCCCCTTTTATTTTACTCAAACACAGTAGCAGAAAAAACTTCTTTTAGCTACCCTTATTCTATTTTATATGTACCCAACACTTTTGTAAATGATAAATATGAAATTTCTAAGGGATATTATTCCGATAGAATTCGGTTAAGTTGGGAAATTGGCGCTAATAAAGATGAAATTACCAATATTCAAATATTTAGAACTGAATTGGGCAGTAATTATCCCGAACAATTAATAGCTTCTGTCGCAAAAGATGTTTTTGAATACAATGATTATGAAGCACAAAGTGGTCAGCTTTATAAATATAAAATTAAAGCCCAAGGTGTTTCTGATATAAAAGAGGAAGAGTTTTTTAATTTTGTAGAAGGAATTGGGTTTCGAAACCCAACTGCTACAGTTTCTGGTAATATTAGTTTCGAGGGAGGCACCCCTGTAAAAGATGTAACTGTATTTGCAGATGCCCAAGATGCCACCAATGCTGTTGGCAGTAGTATTTATCTAAACGGTGGTTATGTGTCTACCGAGAACTTAAATAAGCTCATAAAAGCGCAAGAAGTTACTTTACAAACATGGGTAACTTTTAAAAAAGGAGAAGCTGTACCTGATAAACTTTTTTCGTTTCTCACAAATTCTGGAGACAAATATAGCATTCAATCTTCTATAAACACCGCCAATACATTAGACATAGTGGTGCTCTTAAACGGTAAAAAGTTGTATGGTGTTTCTGTAGCGGGTGCGATACCCACAGGAAAAATAGACCCACAAGGAAACGATATTTACCAAAATATAAGTGCCTTTACATCCAACGATTTTTACCACATCTCGATAGCGTTAGAAGATAGTCATCATCCAAAAATATATATTAATTCTGTAGAAATTAACGCGCAAACTACAGATAATATGATTGCGCAAGAAGGTACAGAAACCCCTGTTGTTACAGAAGAAAAAAATACGGTATACAGTGTGTCTAGCGAAGAAAAACTACAACAAATATATATTGGTTTAGAAGCAACAGATACCTATTTTGATGAAATAAGAGTTTGGGAACGAATTTTAAACGACAACCAAATAAGAAGAGATTACAGGCGGTATTTAAATGGTGGTGAATCGGGATTAAAACTCTATTTAAGAGCCGACGAAAAAGCAGGAGAGTTTTTATACGACCTCTCTAAATTAGGGTATTCTCAAAATGAAAATCATGCTAAAATACTTAGAGTTACCAATAATGACGCCCGTTTTTCTAACAAAACACCAGAAAGCGATCAGTTAGGGGTTTTTGGTGTTACCGATAAAAACGGTAGTTACATTATAGCTGCCATACCTTATGCGGGTGTAGGAGAAAGCTTTCAAATTACTCCCTCGTTAGGTGTTCATAAATTTGAACCTGCTAGTCAAACATTATTTTTAGGAAAAGATGAGCCAGTGGTAAATCAGGTAAACTTTAAAGATGTTTCTTCTTTTAACTTTAATGGTAGAGTAGTATATAATGTACAAGGTGTTTTTAAGCCGTTAGAAATTACCACGCCAGTTGACTTAAAAGAATCTGAAAATTACAATCAATATGTATTAGGCGACGCACTTATAAACAAAGGGCAATATTACTACGAGGGCGGAAGCTTAGATACTACATCAGGGTTATATATAGGTGGTGAATTAAAAAAATACCCTGTTATTCCGGTTAATGGCGCTACCATTTTAATTGATGGAAACATCGTTTTAGATGCAGACAACCAACCTGTACTTTCTGATGAAGAGGGTAATTTTAGCATTCAAGTGCCTATAGGAAACCATAAAATAGAAGTACAAAAAGAAGGACATACCTTTGAATTGGCTGGGCGTTTTCCTGCAAAAGATACTTATACTTTTTTTGAAGACCAGATAGAAACACGCTATTTTATAGACAATACCAGAGTTACTTTAGTAGGGAAGGTAGTAGGTGGTAAAAAAGAATTTGAAAAGCCCACAGGTTTTGGTTATAACGGTAAATTTACCCATACAAACTTCGAAAATACCGAAAACCAAGCAACAGAATTAATATCTTCTAACAACAATATTGGTGTTGCACAAATAACATTTAAAGGAGATGTAAACTCTAGCGACTTAGATAAAATTATTACTACAAATACCGATACCGGAGAGTACAAAGTAGCACTTATTCCGTATCAATATCAAATTTTAAAAACAGGTATAACCATTCCGTCAAATACAGAAATAAATATTTTAGACGCTGCAGAAACGCTAGACCTAAGAGAAATACCTGTATTAGAAACATCTGAAGCCACAGCAATAGATGGTACCGTTTTTACTTCTGATGAATACCATTATGAAAAAAGTTTTAGATACAATTCTAAAGTATCTTTAAAACTAATAAGTCAGACATTTGAAAAAAGTATTACTATCGAAAATGTAGCATATGATATTTCTAGTTTAGATACCCCACTATACAATCAATCTAAAGACTACGAAATAGTATTTGAAGTTTCTCAAAACTATGTTAACAAAGACTCCTCTGAAGAAATATTAACAAAAGAATATTACACAGAAGGTGCGTTTAATATTACCAACAACTTAGCTGCTGCTAATTCTGATACCGTTGTGTATGACAAAGCTAAAAACAGATACAAATATTCGTTTAAAGGTGGAGATCCTAACACCTCTATTTCTGATGGTTTTAAGAAAGGAATGACCATAGAGTATGTTATAGAAGGACAAAATCCTATAACAATTGCCAATAACAACGAATTTAAAAATACAGGAATTATAAGAGGACTCTCTGATGCTGGTGGAACCGCTTTTTCTACCATTGCCCCTCAAGTACCAGATATTATACTAAGAGACCCGCCTGGTTCTAACAGTTTTACCAAAATAGAAGCAGGTACAACCATTAGCTTTCAACGAAATAATAAAAATGAATTAAACAACAAAATAGGTATTGGAGTTACTATGATTTCAGGCCCGTCGCAAGAAATTCTCATGGGTAGTCCTGGCCTTATGAAAAGTTTTACCACTGAAGTTGTAAATAATAGTTCTAGAAGTATTTCTATGGGCATGCAAAAAATTGACGATTCTAAAACATTAATTTCTTATACGTTTAATCAAGAAATAACTACAAGTAACGATGTTGACTATGTAGGTGCAGATGGAGATTTATATATTGGAAATGCTACAAATATTTACTACGGTATTGTAAATAATATGTTTGTTACTAGCGTTATACCAAAAGATAACAATGGCGAAACAATAGAACATATTACTGTTACAGTAAACACAGAAGAGGGCGAAAAAACCTTATACATTTCTAGCTCTAAAGACTACGTTATAGTTGAGCAACCTACCAACACCTTTTTTACTTATTCGCAAAAATATATTTTAGAAACGCTTATTCCTGATTTAGAAAATCTGGCAGCAAGAATAGATAGTGGTACCGTACCAGACGAAACAAAAGAGTACCAGTCTGCCAGCTATTATACAAAGCAAATAGAGCTTTGGAAAAAAGTAGTGCAAGACAATGAAAAATCAAAATATGAAGCGTTGCACAATAAAGAAAACCTTAGAAATGAAATACTTGCAAATGTTTCTGGAAAATATGGTGATTTTGAGCTGGACCTTAAAAACTTAATTTCTTCTAATTTTTTATCCAATAAATCATTTGATGCGGGTGTAGGAGAATTAACAAATAGCGTTAGTACCCTAAAAGTAAACGAAAAAACATATGAAAGAACGATTGATGTAAGTGACGATTTTTTACGAGAAGCTGGTTTTCTATTAGACGGAAATGGAGCTATCGTTAATGTTTATGCATCAAGTTCAGATGTAAATACCAATACATCAAACTCTTTAAAAGAAAATAGTACTACTATTTCATATACCTTAAAAGACAACGACAAATCTAACGTACTTAGTGTAGATGTTGTAAATTTATTTGATGGAAACGGACCTGTTTTTGTAACAAAAGGTGGAGCTACTTCTTGCCCTTATGAGGGTGAAATAGTGTCGAACTTTTACAACCATAAATTGTACAACCCGTTACAAGTAGGTAATGGTGGCGAAAAACTTTCGACACCTACAAATAGAGTTTACAATTCTGAACTTAGTGTACAAAAGAATTTAATTACCAATGTACCCGAGTCTGATGCTGCTATTTTTATGTTACAACTAAAAAACACCAGTGAAACACAAACAGACTTAGAGTTTATTTTAGATATAGACCAACTAACTTTAAATGGCGCAGAAACAAATATCGAAACCAATGGTGTTTCTGTTTTCTTACCATTTAATGAAACTGTAGAGTTTCCTTTAGAAATATCTAAAACCTCTTCTTCGAGCAGGTATAAGTATGAAAACATAAAGGTAATGCTTTACAACCCTTGTGCTTCTGCTAATGAAAAAGATAAAACTTCTATTGAGCTTACGGCAGAATTTAAAAAATCGTGTTCTAAAGTAACCATATCTGCTCCAGAAAACAACTGGATTTTTAACGCTAATGCAGCGTTTTCTAAAGATATTAATGGAAACACAACCTTTAATGTACTTCCAATAACATTTACCGATTTTAATGCTGATTTTAATGGCTTTAAAAAGATAGATTTACAATACAGAAGCGCTAGTTCTTCTAATTGGACCAAACTACAAAGCTATTATGGTTCTGAGCAATTAAAACAAGAAGCTGGAGATACCGAAGGATTGATAATTAATAGTTCAGATGCTTCATTTACCTATAATTGGAACGTGGTACGAAACAATATTCCTGATGGAGAATACGAATTTAGAGCTATTTCTTATTGTACAGACAATATTACAACAGTTTCTAATATTAGTTCAGGTACTGTAAATTTAAATGCTCCTATGGTATTTGGAACACCAAAACCAACAGACGGTATTTTAAACGCTGGAGAAGATGTTACAGTTCGTTTTAATGAAAATATTTTCAAGAGAATTACTACAGATATTACAGTTACTGGTTTAAAAAATCAACAAGAAATAGACCATAATGTGTCTGTTTATTTATCTGGATTTAACGATGCAATTGAACTGCCAAATCAAACGCTTAAATCAGGTTCTTTTTCACTTCAATTTTGGTTTAAAGATGAGAATTCAGGAGATGGAAAGCTAGTAAGTCAAGAGAACGGAATTAATGTTCGATTACACAATAATCACTTAGATTTTGAAATTGGTGGAGAAAAAATTTCTACCACAGATTCTAATGGTGCTATAGATGCTTCGCAATACAACTTTTACTCGTTTGTTTACAAAGAGGCAACTACTAATAATGGTGCTAAAATGCAAATTTTAGAAAACGGAAAGGTACTTGTTGATAAAGAATTAGAGAAAGACTTAAACTTTAATACCAAAGCGTCTATTTTTATTGGAGGCAGATATATCTATGGAAACATACACGATATAAGACTCTGGAAAAAAGCATTTACTCCTGCAATGGCTACCGTAGCAAAAGATGTTACATTAACTGGTAGAGAGTTAGATTTACTTGGTTATTGGAAACTAGATGAAGGGCATGGTAATATTGGCTTGGATAAGGCTAGAAGAAAAAATGCAAAAGTAAATTTCGATTGGGCAATTTTTCCGAAAGGAACAGCCTATAAATTTGAAAACAATGAGTATTTAACATTCAATAAAGTTGGCTTTGTACAACCTACCGAGCAAGAAAATCTAACACTATCTTTTTGGGTAAAAGCAGATAACGGAAATTCAGGAACCATTTTTTCTAATGGTAATGGAGATGACTCAGAGCCAATTCAGAACAACGGATTTAGAAATAAATGGGCTGTTAATTTAAAAACAGATGGTCTTATAGAGCTCGTTACAGAAAACAATAACTACTTACTATCTACATCGAAAATAACAGATAATAAGTGGCATCATATTGCACTTGTTGTTAGAAGAGGCGGAACCTTAAATGCGTATGTAGATGGAAACGAAAATGCGTCTTTCTCTGCAGCAAAAATTGGTGGCTTTTTTGGAAGTAAAATTATTATAGGTGGTAGATTAACGCAAAAAATAGGAGAAGAAGATTCTGTAGACAACTACTTTACAGGTATTTTAGATGAACTTCGATTTTGGAATACTGCAAGGAGTATTACGCAAATTAAAAGAGACCGATACTTCGAAATAGATAAAAAAACTTCTGGCTTAATACTATATTCCGATTTTAATAGAAATGCAACTAATTTAAGTAATGGTCCTGAGTATCATCATTTGGCAGTAAACCAAACAATTGGTACAACATACGCATTACTAACGAGTACATTTCAAAAATATTCATTAGATTCTCCTACATTAAAGCCAAAACTTAAATTTACAAATATTCCTTTTAGCACCACAATTAATGGAGATGAAATGATTATTAAACCCGATTTAACTGCCGAAGAATGGTCTTTATTTGAAGGGGAAATTATAGACTTTTCTGTAACCAGATTATCGGACACTCATTTTAATCCACAACTATCTCCAGTTACTTGGTCTGCATTTGTAGATAGACAAGAGATAGAATGGTATACAGAAAACCAATCGAAGGAAATTGTGGCAGAAAAAAAGGTTGGAGAAACCTATCAATTTACAATGGATGTTGTAAATATTGGAGGAAGCAATCAACCGTTTACAATTTCTAGCTTACCAACTTGGTTAAAAGCATCTGTAAAGTCTGGAACTGTTTTTCCTAATTCTAATAAAAAAATAACCTTTACTGTAGACTCTAAATTG
Organism: Polaribacter tangerinus; assembly: GCF_038024095.1. Classification (NCBI taxonomy): domain Bacteria; kingdom Pseudomonadati; phylum Bacteroidota; class Flavobacteriia; order Flavobacteriales; family Flavobacteriaceae; genus Polaribacter; species Polaribacter tangerinus. Next base: position 1,131,523 of record NZ_CP150668.1, read on the forward strand.
GCAATGGGCAATTATTCTGCAGATGTATATTTACAAACAAACAGTGGTTATAACGACAGGCTTTCTTTTAACTTACGTGTTTTAGAGGATGCACCCGACTGGTCTGTAGATGCAAATCAGTACGATTACGGAATGAACATTATAAGTAAAATAAAAATCAACACTACTTTTATAAGAGATGAATACACAAAAGTAGGAGCTTTTGTAGATGGACAAGCAAGAGGCGAAGCCTACTTAACTTATGATGAAATTTATGATTCTTATTTTGCCTATTTAACTATTTACAGCAATAAAGTAAACGACGAAACCGTAACTTTTAAAATTTGGGACGCTGTAAATGGAAAGGTAATTGTAGCGAATGCTAACGGTGTAGATTCTATTTCTTTTATGAACAACGAAGTTTTAGGTACAAAAACAAATCCTGTAATTTTTGGAAATACACTATTTGCAGAACAAAACGTATCTCTTAATAAAGGTTGGACATGGGTTTCTTTTTACACTAAAGACTCACGCTTTACCAACCTAAACTCGTTATTTTCTCAAATTAACCCAACATATGGAGATTATATTAAAAGTCAAACCCAATTTTCGATGTACGAATTTAACAATTGGAATGGTTCTTTAACAGAAATATCTTCATCTGTTGCCTATAAAATAAAACTAAATGAGGCAAAAGACATTCAATTAACGGGAGAAAAAGTAGCTGTTGAAGACACTAAGATTAGCATTAACAAAAACTGGAACTGGTTGCCTTTTCCTGTTCATAGAAATATGAGTATTGAAGATGCTATGGCTTTTTATGAGCCAACAGATGGAGATTTATTAAAAAATCAATATCAATTTGCAATCTATGACAATTCTTCTGGTTGGAGTGGCACACTTAAATACTTAGAAACAGGTACAGGATATATGATAAAATCTGGCAAAGAACAAGTATTTAACTACCCAAATAATAATGTAGCTTTTAAAACAGATACAAACAAAAACAGTAAAGAAACAAGTAGAAAATCTAATACCTCTGCAAACAATAACTTTGCTATGTACAGCAACACAATGAGTATTGTTTCAGAAATTGTAACTGACAAAAACTATACTAGTGTAATGGTTTTTGATGAAAACAAAGTACTCAGAGGAATTTCGGATATTGTAGAAATTCAAGGTAAAAAAATGAGTTTTATAACGGTATTTAGCAACAGCAATGATACATTAAATTATGTACTTGCTAATAATTCAGAAATTACTCCGCTAGCTATTAGTTTCCAGTTTAAAAACGACGGAATACTTGGTAATATGAGGCAACCAATATTACTTAGCACTAGTACGTTGGCTTTAAATGACGAAAATTTACCTAGTCTTGGCATTTATCCAAATCCTTTTTCTGATGAAATTATTATAAGCAGAGACAATACTAGTTTAGAATTGTTATCAATAGAAATTTATAATACTCTCGGAGCTAAAGTGTTTAATTTAGATACCATCACAACTAAAAGAACAGTTATTAATACTCAAAATTTAGCTAAAGGGGTTTATTTACTTCGAATTACTGATGCGAACGGAACAGCTACTAGCAGAAAAATAGTGAAAAGATAAATACAGATTTATGAAAAATTTCTTGTGTTATTTCTATTTTTTTATGGTATTCACAGGGGTATATGGACAAAACCCAGATTGGTCTGTAAACCCCAATGATTACCAATATAGCATGACTTTTACAAGTTTTTTAAAAATTGACGGCAGTACTCTATCTTCTGAAAAAGATAGGGTTGCTGCTTTTGTAGATAATAAAATTTGTGGCGTTGCAAGCTTAAAATTTATAGAAAATCTTCAAAAACATGTTGCTTACTTAACCGTTTATGGTAATACAAATGGAAAAACCATTACGTTTAAAATATACGATAGTACTAATGATAAAGTAATAGAAGCCTTAAATATTGAGAGTTTTAAAGCTGACTCAAACATTGGGAGTGCTTTTAAATCGTATGGAATTTCAAATTATTACCTACACAATGCTGCAGATTTTTTGATTTTTGATTTTGTAGGAATCAATGAAATTGAAACTACTATTTTAGATCATACAATTACAGTATTAGTGCCGAACAATACAGATATTACAAGTTTAACTGCTAACTTTTCATTAAGTAGTGGAGCAACTAGTTTTGTAAACAATGTAAAAAAAGGCAACAATTCAACTCCTTTAAATTATTCGGAACCAGTGATTTGGCAGATATTGTCTGAAGATGAAACATTATTAAAAGACTACGAGGTAACGGTTTTAAAAGAAGAAGTGGAAAATAATGAAGAGTTATTTGTAAATATTGATGTTAGTTTTTCTAAAAGCACAACCAAATTTAGAAACTTTGGAGTTCATTTATTACCAAGTGAGGAAATACAACAACTTGATAAAGATGAGATAATCATAGAAAATGCGTTCTTAGAAATAATTGATGTTATACACCCTAAACATCATACACTTATACTTACGGCAATAAATGAGGGTGAAATTTCAATAGAAATTCCTGCTGGCAAAATAACCTCTGTTAAAAATAAAAAAAACACAAAAACACTGAAGTTGAATTTTATATTTGATTCTAAGTCGCCTTATATAAAAAGTATTGCTAGAAAATATCCTTTAGAAGAAATTAACAATTCTAACGTACTAGAGTTTGAGGTAATTTTTAACGAAGAGGTTACCAATATTAGTGCAAATGATTTTGAAAGTTCGTGCACTACAAATATTGTATTGCAAAAAGTAAACAATACAACATTTATTATTCGACTAAATAACATTTCTAACTTTACTGGTTTGGCCACTTTAAATTTGAAAAAAGAAAATAATATTACAGACTGGGCAGGCAATAAAGTAAGAGTCACAAATTTTAAAAACTAACAATGAAAATATCGATAGCGCCATTGTTCTTTTTACTATTCCTACATATTCACTGCAGCAATAGTTTTGCTCAGGAACCAAGTTGGTCTGTAAATCCGTCTGACTTTCAATATAGCATGACAATTACTGCTTTTTTAAATATTGATGGAGAAAATTTAACAAATACGAATGATAAGGTTGCGGCATTTGTAGATGGAGAGATTAGAGGGATTGGTAATGTAAGCTATAATAAAACTAGCGATAAACACCTTGTATATTTAACCATATTTGGAAACAAAAACGGTGAAATCATCCAATTTAAAATATATGATAGTTCGAAAGATAGAATTGTAAATGCCTTACATACAGAGATTTTCGATATTGATGTTTCGTTAGGAACTGTTTTTCAATCGTATTGTATTGCAAATTCATCGTTGAGTGCTACCGCAAAATTATTGAATTTTGATTTTAAAAGCCTCAACACAAAAGTTCGAAAAGTAGACAATCAGTTATTTATTTCTGTACCATATAATACAGATGTTAGTGCTTTAACACCTGTTTTTTCTGTATCGGAGGGTGCTAATGTATTTGTAAATAAAGAAAAGCAATTTTCTGGGAGAACACAGCATAATTTTGAACAGCCTGTTGTTTTTGAAGTGGTATCTCAAAGTCAAAAAACCGTATCAGAATATTTAATAACCATAGAGTTTATTTCTTTTACCTCAAACATAAAAGCAACATTGAGTTTAGAGAACCCGAAAGAAAAAAATAAAATTCCTGTTGTAATTTCTGCGGTATTCGACAGTCCGCCTACAAATTTTACAAAAGAAAATATACTAGGTTCAAATTGGCTACTATATAAGTTTCATAAAATAACAGACACAGAATTTATCATTGAGGTACTTCCATATTTAGAGTCTGTACCAGAAATTAGCCTTTATTTATCTGAAAGCAAGCCTGATTTAGAACTTCCAGATTACCCTGTAATTTCTAATACTTTTAGACATCATATAGACACAACAGCTCCTATCATTAAAAATATAACTCTTAAAAAAGATACAAATAAAGAGTATTTTGAAATTGAATTTAATGAAGAGGTAAGGAATGTTAAAATAACCGATTTTAAATTAACAGGAACTTTAGCTAGTAACTACAGCATGCTAGAACTGATACCAATTACAGACAAAAAGTTCAACTTAATTGTAGAAACTACTTCCGATAAAAAAGGCACAATTAATCTAACAGTAAATGAAAATACCTCTATTTCTGATGTAAGTAACAACTTGCTTTTAAAGCAACATACAGATATGTATTATTTAGATATGACGCCTCCTACCCTTTTATTACAAGATATTTACTTAGAAATAAAAACCAATGAAAGCAAAACAATTTCTTTTAATGATATAGACAAAGGCTCTTTTGATAATCTAGAAATAGCTTCGATTATTATCGATAAAACTACATTTACAATAGCAGATTCAGGAACTAATAGCGTGTTAGTAACTGCTACGGATAGTGTTGGTAATACAACTAAAAAAACTATTAATGTAGTGGTTAATGAGAACAGTTTATCTATTAATGACAGTGAGTACTCCACCAAAATAAACGTCTACCCTAACCCAACAAAAAATAGTTTTACACTAAAAAGTAGCTCCATAAAAATACATGCTATTGAGATGTATAATAGTTTGGGGTTGAAAGTAAATATTCAATCTAAAAACTCGAATAATATTGAAATAGGTACTCTTAAAAATGGCGTTTATTTACTTAAAATACATACAGAGGAGCACGGAATTATTGTAAAAAAAATAATAAAAAAATAGCTATTACATTTCTAAGCACTTTCCATAACTTTAAAAAAACGATCTTTGTAAGACCTACCAATTGGCACTTTTTGAGTGTCTAAAAACACATGATTAGAGTTGTATTTTTCTACATTAAGTGTATTTACTAAATACGACTTTTGTACCTGAAAAATAGTATTGCTATTTACAATATGCAACAACTCTTTAAAGCTCATTCGTGTTAAATACTCGTTAGTTTTAGTAACAATCGATAAATAGTTCCCGTCAGATTTTACATACAATAAATCTTTAATATATATCTTTTTAAAATCACCAGCTACTTTAATAATAAAAAAATCTTTCTCTCTTAGTTCAGATTTCTGACTCTTCTCTACTCTAAAAGCCAATGCCAAGCTACTAAATAAATCTGCCTCTGTAAATGGTTTGGTAATGTATGCTTTAGGGGCAACTTTTATGGCTTTTTCTATAGTTTTTTTATCGGAATTAGAGGTTAAAAATAAAAATGGAATTTGATAATTTACACTTATAATCTCTGCCAAATCTATGCCGTTTAAAACTCCTTTTATAACAATGTCTATAATTACTATATCTACTGTGTTATTTTTTATTTCTAGCAATGCATGCTCGGCATTGTCAACCAAAGCAACTACGTTGTAATTGTTATTTTCTAGACAGATTTTTATATCTTCTGCAATAATTAAATTATCTTCTACAACTAGTACATTTTTTTTCATAAAAAGCGTTTAATTATTTTTTGTTATTGTATATAAAACTCCTTCATTTAATGCTGTTTCTAACCTTAGTTTTGCTCCTAACTGTTGTGTTAAAATTTCAATTAATCGAAGGCCTAACCCTTGGTTTTTTTCTTCATTTTTATTAAAACCAATACCTGTATCTTTTATTTTAAGAGTGTAACTACCTTTATCTTCCTCTCCATAAATACTAAAAGAAAAAGCATTTTCTTTGTTATGCTTTATAGCATTTGTTAGAATTTCATTTACTATTAAGCCCACCAACATTGCGTTGTCTATAGGCATTAAAAAAGGGGTTGCTATTTGATGCTTTACATTTTCTAGACGAGTAAAACTCTCAATTGTATTTCTAACAATTTCTGTAAGGTATATTTGTAATGAAATTGTACTATAATCTTCATTTTCATACAATTGTTGATGCACCAAAGACATCGTTTTTATTCTTCTTTTACTGTCGTTAAAAACCTCATTTAATTCAGGTACCTGTATGCTATTATTTTGCAGTGATAACAAACTAGATATCATTTGTAAATTATTTTTTACTCGATGATGTATTTCCTTCAGTAAAAATTCGTTTTTCTTACTTTCGCTCTCTATTCTTTTTGATGAATTGAGTAACTTTTGATTACTTAACTTTAATTTTTCTTTTGCGTTTTTTTGTAATCTTAAATTGGTGTAAACTAAAAAAACAACAAATAATAATGCAACAATAGCTAAAGAAGTAAAAAAGATAATTTTTTTCTTATTTACAGCCTCTAACTCTAAATTTAAAGATTTTGCTTTTTCTATTTGTAGCAGTTCCTTTTTCTGAGTTACATCAAACTTGGCCAACATTAATAAAGAGCGATTCTTCTGGTTTATAAAATCTATGGAATCTTTAAACTGAAAATAATGCTCCATATTGGTATTGTAAGCGGCAACATTTCCAGCAATTTTATTGGCAATTGCATATTGTTTAAACCAATCTAGCTCTAAATCTAAAATTCGCTTTTTTTGACTAGCCTGTTTTATCGAATCTAAATATGCTAAAGAAAAAGTACTACTTTTTAAGGCATTATAGGACTTGGCAATAGTCATCCATTTAAAAATTTTCTGATCTACTTCTTTAATTTCATCGCAATCTGGTAACACTGTTTTTAAAACTGGTATTGCTTCCTTGTATTTTTTATCTAAAAACAAACACTCTCCTTGCTGAGAAATTGCCAAATTTTTAAAATAACTTTTAACATATTCTGTGTAGGAGTTTTTGCCTTTATAGTTTTCATTTTTAATTATAAAGTCTGCCTGACTTTCCATTTTTTTAAAATAATAACGAGCACTATCTATCTGTTTATTATTTAAAAAAAGCATTCCTAATTTATTGTAGTAGGTAATTTTATTAAAGTCGTTTTCTATAGGAAATTTTTCAAATAACTTAAAGTCGTTTATGGCCTCGGCATGCATACCAACTACACTATATAGTTCCCAAAAGTTGTTTGAATTTTCGTTATTTACTCTTAATTTTCTAACTTCAACTGCTTCTCCAAAACTACCAATAGATCGGTAAGACAGCTCTAATCGTTGCAATACGTTGGCGTATTGTTCTGAAGAAATAAATTGTTTGTTTGTTAAAACAAAATTTAAATAAGGTATTGCCAACTCAAACTTTGTTTGCCTATGATATATAATTGCAAGCGCTAATGCCAATTGAGTAGTAAGCTTTTTTTGAGTAGTTTTTTTAGCTCCTAAAAATTGTACTTTTAATATTTTTGCCCATCTAAAGTGGCTTAAATAATTGTACATATTTGTCTTATCGTCGGGATATAAAGAGTTCCAATAAACAATAAGTTTTTCTGCAGATGATTTTGTATAACGATACTCTGCATTAGGAATTTTTAGGTCAATAAGTTTCTGCTTGTAATAAATGGTGTCTGAAGTATTAGACAACACACTATTACTAAAAAGCAAGAATAAAAAAGTAATAAAAATAGAATATAATCTACATTTCATTAGTATTAGGTAAGGGGATTGTTCTTAACAAAAGTAAATAAATAATACTTAAATTACTTTTTAAAATACCAAAGTATAAAACCGAAATTTGTAAAAAGGACAAATATTGATGCTAAAGCTTAGTTTTTTGAATGAGTTTAGAAGTGTAATAACCAAAAAAAATCATATGTATGCATATGATTTTTTAAATATTATCTAAAAATTGATTACTAATTTATTTTTTGATAATATTTAAAAAATCTGGTAATTTTTCTAGTGTCTCATTTCCTTTAACAAATTTACCTTCTTTTAAAACTTGAAAAACACCTTCCTCTAACTTTAAAATTTTAGAAGATCCTTTATAATCTTTAAAAGCGTCTTTGGCTTTTGAAACTTTTGTTCCGTTTTGATTAATCCAAGAAACTTTACCTGCTTTAATTGCTTGGTATTTGTTGCCATGAAAAGCTCCTATATAATCGAAATTAGTTGCAGTGTACAAAACCTTACCATCAATGGCACATAAATAGGCAAATACTTTGTAGTCGTTTTCTAAATATAATGGGTGAATTCCGCCCCCTAAATGTCCGCCAAATTTATACCAATCTTTATCAATCTTTACCTCGTCATCTTTGTTATATTTTCTAATTCTGTCGTTCTTTTTTAAATCTCTTAAGACTTCTTCTAAATTTCCAATCTTTACTATTTTATGTTGTTTTAAATCATAAACCATTGGTTTAAAAGAATTGTTTGGGTAGGTTACCAGGCGGCCGTTTTCTCTTGGTAGTGAAACATAACCGTAATTCGTAGACAGTGTATTAAAATCATTTGGACTCGGCATTAAAGCTCCTTTACCTGTGCTAGTATCGAAATAGAAAATTTTGGTTGGAGTAACTTTTTTGTCTAACAATAATATAAAACCTTCAAAACTTATACCTGCTTTGTATTCATCTGCAACCGCTTCAACTTCAGCTTTATCATTTACTATTCCGAAATAGGTGTCCTTAGAAAATAATGCATATCCTTTTTTGTTAAATGCATAAATACTATCGGCATTAACACCAAGTTTTCTTGCTTTATTTGTCCAAATAGTTTTTAAAGAATCAATTCGTTTTAGCTCATTTTCTTTAGCTATTCGTAGTCTTTCTTCTTCTTCTTTAGCTAGTCTTCTTGCCTCAATTTCATCTCTAACTGTTACTAGAAACTCTACTTGTTCTAAATACTGTTCTGTTTTTTTATTCTTAACAACTAAAAAATACTGCTTTAAATAACGGTGAGCTTCCTCTAAATCGTCTCTTTCGAAAGCGATACTTGCACCAAGTTTAGCAACTCTAGGAGAGGTTATGGTATCCATAAAACTCAACGCCTTTTGAAAATCTGTAAAGGCCTGCTCCCATTCTAAATTACCTGCCTTGGCCTCTGAACGATTTATATAAACTGCTGCAATATCTTTGTTAGATTGCGCATAGAATGAGCTGTATGCAATAATGCATAAAAATGTTAGTAGTTTTTTCATGTTATTTTTTTTTACCCCTTAAATTGCAATATAGCAAAAATATTATTTATTGCAATAATAGCACATACCTAAAAGTGGGTATATGTAGTGTATTCATTAATAGCACCATTAGTATCAGCATAAATTAAAATAACATCTAAATGTGGGTTTTTAAGAACAAAATTTTTTGTTTTTTCTAAACCCATGGCCATAAACGCAGTTGCATAAGCATCTACATCTGCACAATCTAAACTAGCAATTACCGACACACTAAGTAAATTACTTTCATATGCAAAACCCGTTTTAGGATTTATAGTATGTACATATTTTTCTCCAGTTTTAGAGTATCGGTATTTTCTATAATTGCCAGATGTTGCCATCGATTTATTTTTTAAAGTAATATTTTTAAATCCTGAATTTGTATCACTTTTTACAGGATCTACCACTTTAATTGCCCATAAGCTCCCATCTTTTTTATTCCCTTTTACTCTAATTTCACCGCCAATTTCAACTAAATAATTGGCAATCTTTTCTTGTTCTAAAAAACGTGCAATTACATCAATTCCATATCCTTTTGCAATAGAATTAAAATCGAAATATATTTCTGGAAATTGTTTTTTTATTTTACCCTCTACCAAAGAAACTTTATTCAAACCTACAAATCTCATTTGATCTGCTACTTGCTGTTTGGTTAAATCTACTTTAGTGTTTTTAGGTCCGAAACCCCAAGCATTTACTAAATTACCTACTGTAGGATCGAAGTAACCATCGGTTTCTTTGTAAATTTTTTTTGATTTATAAAAAACTTCCTCAAAGTAACTATCTACTGAAATACTAGTATCTCCTTGATTAATTTTACTAATATCTGACGTTGGAATATAGGTAGACAAAGAGGCATTTATAGCGTTAAAAAGTTGGTTTATTTCTGGCTGATAATTCTTTTTTCCCTCTAGATATACAATTTTATAAGTAGTACCAAAAACAGTTCCTTCTAACACATAATCTTTTGTTGCTATCTGTGAAGAACATGAAAAAAAAATAAGACAAATGGTTAATAATGAGGTGATTCTGAGTAGTTTCATAGATAAAAGTTATTAAAAACAAAAATAGTGTATAAAATTTTCACAAAAAATGATAATTCATTCTTTTTATAAATCGTTTTTGTTAAATTTGTATCAACCATTTAATTATTAAGTTTATAAATAATGAAGAAAATATCATTTATCTTATTATCAGCAGTTTTGCTTAGTTCATGTGTTTCTAAAAAAGAATTTGTAGCACTTCAAACAGCTAAAGAAAAAACTGAAGAAGAGTTACTAGCCGTTAAAACGAATTTACAGAAATGTTTAATTGAAAAAGAAAAAGAAGATGCAAAAGTATTTGCATTAACAGAGCAGGTTAAATACTTACAAGAAGATAAAAAAACAGCTTTAAAACAAGTAGAAAACTTAACTGTTTTAACTCAATCTTCTTCTGATAATATTAAAAATGTAATTTCTCAATTGAGCGAGAAAGACAAATATATTAATGGTATAAGAGAAGCAATGACTCAAAAAGATTCTTTGAATTTAGCTATTAAATACCATTTAACTAAAAATCTTACCGATGGTATTCAGGATAAAGATATAGAAGTTAATGTAGAAAAAACAGTTGTTTTTATTTCTATTTCCGACAAGTTATTATTTAAAAGTGGTAGCTACAATGTAACTGATGGTGCCTACACTGTTTTAGAAAAAATAGCTAAGGTTATTAATGACCAACCAACTATGGAAGTGATGATAGAAGGACACACAGATTCTACGCCAATAAAACGAACTATTATTCAAGACAACTGGGACTTATCTGCTTTAAGAGCAACTTCTATTACTCGAATTTTACAATATAAATATGGTGTTCAGCCAGCTAGATTAATTGCAGCAGCAAGAAGCCAATATGTTCCTTTGGTTGCAAATGATTCTCCTGCAAACAAAGCAAAAAACAGAAGAACTAAAATTATTATCATGCCTAAGTTAAATCAGTTTTTCGATTTATTAGAGCAAGATGCTAAATAATTTTAAATCGAAAATTTATACAACCACTCTTTATAGAGTGGTTTTTTTTAATCTTAAATCAGCTATTTTTGCCAAAAAATAGTCTTAATTCTGTGAAGCACTTTCTAACATTTAAAACAAACATTGCAAACGAAACGCTGCCAGAAAAATTTACTTTTCCGTTTTACTACGAGCCCAGTAGTATTGCTAGAATTGCTGCTAAAGAACTTCAAGAGTATTTAATTTCTCAAAAAGACTTTAAACACAATTTTGGTTTACAAAAAGAAGCAGAAAAAAATACTGCTATTGGTAAAATGTTTGGTGTTTTAGTAGTAGAAAATCAGCAAAAAGAAATTGGCTATTTAGCTGCTTTTTCTGGAAAATTAGCTGATAAAAGTCTCCCAGAAAAATTTGTTCCTCCAGTTTTTAACATGAGAACTACAGGAAGTTTTTATATAAAAGGCGAACAAGAAATAGATGAAATAAATAGGCAATTGTGGTTGCTTAAAAACGATGAATATTATTGCTCTCAAAAAAAAATTATTAAAAAGGAAACCAAAAAAAGTAATACGCAACTTGAGCTACAACGCAAAAAAATGAAACTTGCAAAAATAGCCAGAAAAAAAAAAAAAAAAGAGGGTGAAAAAAATTTACAACCTAAAGATTTTAATAACTTATTAGAAACCTTAAAACAAGAAAGTTACAACGATCAATTTTTGTATAAAGAGCTACAAGAATACTATCAACAAAAAATAGAAGATCTTACATCAAAAATAACATCCACACAATTAGAGATAGAGAGACTAAAAAAAGTTAGAAAAGAAAAATCTGTTTACTTACAACAAACCTTATTTAGTAAATATGCCTTTTTAAATCAACAAAAAGAACTAAAAAGCTTATTAGATATTTTTAATGAACCTACAGTAAAGCCTCCTGCTGGCTCAGGAGAATGTGCAGCGCCTAAGCTTTTACAATATGCTTTTGCTAATAATTTAAAACCAATAAGTATGGCAGAGTTTTGGTGGGGAAAATCGCCTAATGAAGCTGTAAGAAAACACAAAAACTTTTATCCTGCATGCCAAAGTAGATGTAAGCCTATTCTTACACACATGCTAAAAGGAATAAAAATGGATGCAAATTTATTGGTAGAAAATTTAAAAAAACCAGTTAATTTAGAGATTCTTTATGAGGATGATGCAATTATTGTAGTAAACAAACCTAGTGAATTTTTAACGGTTCCTGGCAAAGAAATTAAAGATGCTGTTTACACAAGAATCAAAGAAAAATACCCTACAGCTACAGGCCCATTAATTGTGCATCGATTAGACATGTCTACCTCTGGTATTTTAATACTTACAAAAACAAAAGAGGCTAATAAAATACTACAAAGTCAGTTTATTAATAGAAGTGTAAAGAAACGTTATGTAGCCTTATTAAATGGAACTTTACCAAAAAAAGAGGGCGTTATAGAGTTGCCTTTGAGGGTAGATTTAGACGATAGACCAAAACAATTAGTCGATTTTAAATATGGTAAAGAAGCTAAAACAAAATGGAAAGTAGTACAGTTGGAGAAAAATAAAACTAGAATTCACTTCTTTCCGATAACTGGTAGAACTCATCAATTAAGAGTTCATGCAGCTCATAAATTAGGCCTTAATTGTCCTATCATAGGCGATGATTTATATGGAAAAAAAGAGCAAAGACTTCATTTACATGCCGAATTTATTTCATTTACACACCCAACAACTCACAAAAAAGTAACATTTACAATTCCAGCACCTTTTTAAATAATTACTAATTAAGCTATTATCTTTATAAAGTCGTTAAACGCAACATAGTACGGTTGGTCTTTAAAAACCGGACTCTCTACACTCTCTGCATTGGCAATTCCTATTCCTGCAAACCATACTTTTGCATTTTGTTTGATGGCGTGATTTTTAAAAGTTTCCATCCAAACGGTATCATAACTATCTGGGTTTTGAATGTTATTTGAAACTTTAACCAAAACAAAAATTGTTGGTTCCCCTTTTTTAAATAAAACAAATTGTGGATGCCTTTTTAATTGACTATTTATTGCCTGAAATTCATAGCCCATTTCTTCTAACTTTTTACCGACTATGTTCATTCCTAAATTATGCAATTCTTGCGCTGTTAAAATCTGCATTATTACTTCTTTTTCTTATTGCGTTTGTTATAGTTTTTATCTCCTCTAGTTTTTGGCTTTTTATATTTAGCCGCAATTTCTCTTCTGTACGAACCTCCTTTATTTACCTTACTATTTTTTTCACTTTTTTCATGAAATGCTGGCCCTGGAACGTACTCTAATGAGGTTCTATTTTTAGAAATTCCTTGGTCTTCCTTTGGCCTTTCATCTTCGGTTAATATTGTAGCGATTTCTATAGCTTCTGGAAGTTCTAAAACAGGAATTTCATACTGCATTAATGCTTCAATTGCCATCTTACTTTCTTGCTCTTTTGGCGTAGAAAATAATATCGTTTTTCCTTCTTTTTCTGCTCTTCCTGTTCTACCAATTCGATGCATATAGTTTTCGGGAAAATCTGGCGTATCAAAATTTATTACATGAGATACATTGTCGAAATCTAAACCACGGGCCATTACATCTGTTGCTAACAAAATTCTATTTTTACCCTCGTCGAACTGTCTAATAGAACGGATTCTGTAGTTTTGAGTTTTATTTGAGTGAATAATACACATTTCATCATTATAAACCTCTTCTAAATGCTTAAACAACAAATCTGCAGTTCTTTTAAAACCAACAAATATGAGCACTTTACTAAATGTTTCTTTGTCTTTTAAAAGATAGTTGAGCAAATTAACTTTAGTAAAAAAATTAGGTACGTTATACGAAACTTGGGCAATATTTTCTAATGGAGTTCCGCTTACCGCAATTGAAATTTTTTCTGGATTTTTAAAGAAATCATAAATTAAAGCGTTTACATCTTCCGTCATGGTAGCAGAAAACAATACATTTTGTCTGCGCTCTGGTAAAATGTCAAAAATATTCATCAACTGAAAACGAAATCCTAAATCTAACATTACATCTACCTCATCAATTACTAATTTCTGAATCGATTTTAACTTTAAAGCATTACTCAAACCGAGGTCATAGAGCCTACCAGGCGTTGCCACTATAATATCTTGACCTTGTAAAATAGCTTGTTTCTGCGTGTTTATATTAGTGCCTCCATAAACACCTAACACTCGCACATTTATATATTTGGCTAATTTTTCAATTTCATCTACTACTTGTAAAACCAACTCTCTAGTTGGAACTAATACTAAAACTCTAGGATGCTTTTGTTTAGAAAATTTTAAGTCTCTTAAAATTGGCATCATGTAGGCAAATGTTTTTCCGGTTCCGGTTTGCGCTATTCCAACAACATCTTTACCCGATCTTACTACAGAAAATGCCTGCTCTTGAATTGGCGTTGGTGTCTCGAAACCTAAATCTTCGATACCATATTGTAGTTGATTTGATAAATCTAAATCTTTAAAAGTCATTTCTAAAATTTTATGCAAAGGTACGTTTTATAAAATGTTTTACAACTGCACATAAAGACTCTATTTATTTGTAGTTTTGCTAAAATTTTTTGATTAAAATGATTACAGATACGCACACACATTTATACTCTAGCCAATATAATGAAGATCAAGATTTAATGATGCAACGTGCAAAAGACGCAGGTGTATCTCGTTTTTTTGTACCTGCAATAGATTCTTCTTACACAGAAAAAATGCTCTCTTTAGAAAAAAATTATCCTGGAGATGTTTTTTTAATGATGGGGCTTCACCCAACTTATGTAAAGGAAAATTACCTTGATGAACTGGCACACGTAAAAAAGTGGATTGATCAAAAAGACTTTTTTGCCATTGGCGAAATTGGTATCGATTTATATTGGGATAAAAGCTTTTTAACACAACAACAAGAAGCATTTAGTACTCAAATAAAATGGGCTAAAGAAAAAAAACTACCTATTGTAATTCATTGTAGAGATGCCTTTGATGAAATTTTTGAAATACTAGAAGCAGAAAAAGGAGATAATTTGAAAGGTATATTTCACTGTTTTACTGGTACTAAAGAACAAGCATTAAAAGCAATTTCTTACAACATGAAACTTGGCATAGGTGGTGTTGTAACTTTTAAAAATGGAAAAATAGACACATTTTTAAATGAAATATCTTTACAAAATATTGTTGTAGAAACAGACGCACCATATTTAGCGCCCAAACCTTTTAGAGGTAAAAGAAATGAGAGTAGTTACATTACGTATGTTATCGAAAAATTATCGGATATTTACCAACTTCCAGTTGATGAAATTGCCAAAATAACAACTCAAAATTCTAAAGACGTATTTGGCATTTAAAAATTAAAAACACATTGAAAACTGCTACTACTTTTTACAAAACACCCATAGGAATAGCCAAAATTGTTGGTGATAAAAACGGAATTCAACAAGTAGCTGTTTTAGATGAAAATGAAGTAGACAACTCTCTTCTAAAACAATCGGTGCCGAATTGTTTGCAAGAGTGTGTAATTCAGTTAGAGGAGTATTTTAGTGGCAAAAGAACACAGTTTAACCTTACTGTAAACCCGAAGGGAACAGCGTTTCAACTAAAGGTCTGGAAGTCTTTATTAACCATA
The DNA here is from genome assembly GCF_038024095.1 of Polaribacter tangerinus. NCBI lineage: Bacteria > Pseudomonadati > Bacteroidota > Flavobacteriia > Flavobacteriales > Flavobacteriaceae > Polaribacter > Polaribacter tangerinus. The sequence continues at coordinate 1,147,099 of NZ_CP150668.1, forward strand.
AAATTTGGTGAAACATGTACCTATTTGGCACAAAGTAAAAAGTTAGGAAACCCAAAAGCAATTAGAGCAGTTGCAAGTGCCAATGGTAAAAATCCGTTATGGATTATTATTCCATGTCACAGAATTATTGGTTCCGATGGTTCTTTAACAGGTTATGCAGGAGGTATTTGGCGAAAAAAATGGTTACTTGAACTAGAAAACCCTGTTAAACAACAGTCGCTTTTTTAATGTATGCCATTATATTAAAAATATATTTTTTGCGTTTATCTTATAACAGTTTATATGATAAATAAAATTCTTTTTAGCTTGTTTTTTTTGATTGGATTAACGGTATACTCTCAAAACTTTTCATCAGATTTTAGAACAAAAAAAATGCTGGTAAAAAACGACACGCTAAAATTTGACTTTGTAGCTATAAATCCAAAAAAAATTGAAATTTTTGATACTTCAGGTAAGCTCATTCCTTCCAAAGAATATCAAGTAGATTACAACAACGCAACGCTGTATATTTCTGCAAAAAAATATGCAGAAATTACCATAAAGTACTTCAGACTTCCAGAATTTTTAACAAAGACCTATAAAGGTTTAGATAAGAAATTAATTGTACCAAATGGAAATTATACCAGTCAACTTTATAGCCTTACCACCAATAAAAAAAGTGAAAATATAGCACTGTTTGAAGGATTAAAAACGAAAGGTTTTATTTCTAGAGGAATTACCTCTGGAAACAATCAAAATGCTGTAACAAATGCTGCACTAGATTTAGAAATAGAGGGAAAACTTTCGGATAAAGTTTCTTTAAAAGCGAGCATTTGGGATACAAATATTCCTATTCAAGAGAACGGATATTCACAAAACATTACCGACTTTGATAGAATATTTATAGAGATGTATACCGAAAATTGGCGGGTAAAAGCTGGAGACATATCACTAGAAAACAACACAAGTTTTTTTGCTCCTTTTAAAAAGCAAGCCGCAGGTTTACAAGTACAAGCAAAAATTAATAAAAAGCTACAATTAAGCGCCTCTGGAGCAGTAGTTCGAGGTAAATTTAACAATTTTAGAATTGTGGGTGTAGAAGGAAATCAGGGTCCTTACAAAATTTTTGGTGCAAATAATGAGCCCGCAATTTTAATTATTGCCGGAAGCGAACAAGTATATGTAAACGGACTAAAAATTAATAGAGGCGAAAACAAAGACTATCTAATAGATTATAATTTGGGTGAAATTACTTTTAACACCACTTACCCCATTACAAACGATATGAGAATTACTATAGAGTTTCAGTATTCCGATAGAAATTATACGCGTTTTGTAACCTACGAAGAAGCAAAGTACGAAAGTGAAAAACTAAAAGTTAGTAGCTTTTTTTACAGTGAAAAAGATGCCAAAAACCAACCTTTACAACAAGTATTAACGGAAAAACAAATAGAGAACCTTAAAAATGCCGGAAACAATAAAGACTTAATGGTTTTTGAAAGTGCCTTTTTAGATAGTTTTGATGAAAATAAAATACTGTATAAAAAAACGCTAAATGGGGCTGTAGAAATTTTCGAGTACAGTAAAAATCCGAGTGATATCTTGTATTTTGTTACTTTTACAAATGTTGGTAATAATAATGGTAATTATATTTTAGAGAGAAATACTGCCATAGGAAACATTTACAAATATGCTGGAGTAAACCTAGGAAATTACAGTCCGATAATTCGGTTAATTGCACCTACCAAAGCAGAAATTTTTGTTGTAAAATCTGACTTTAATCCACATAAAAACACAAAAATATCATCTGAAATAGCAATTAGTAATAACGATGCAAATTTATTTTCTAGTATTGATAATCAAGAAAATGCTGCTATCGCAGCAAAAGTTGGCTGGGAACAACATATTACTAACAAAAAGTGGCAGTTCACCACCAATATTAACCACGAGTATGCTCATAAAAATTTTAAAACGCTACAACGCTGGGAATCTATAGAGTTTAATAGAGATTGGAATTTATTAACCAACAACGCTACAAAAAACTATTTTCAATCATCATTTACAGTAAAAGACACACAGAATAATTTTTTAATGTATCGGTTTAATCATTTAAATTATTTAGATACATACAACGGAAATAAGCATGAAGTAACTGCTAAAATGGAATTTTCGAAAACGCTCTTAACTGCAGATGTATCTTATTTAAACAACAATTCAAGCACCGAAAAAAATTCTTTTTTGGTAGCAAAAACCAATATAGAACAGCAATTTGATGGTGGTTGGTTTGGAGCATTTACCAACATAGAGCGCAATAGCAGAGTAGACAATCTTACTAAAAAATTTGTGAATACGAGTCACCAGTTTCAAGAATATGAAGGCTATTTCGGAGTAGGAAATACCGCAGGAGTTTTTGCAAAATTAGGGTATAATTATCGAGATAATGATAGTATTAAACAAGAATCTTTCACAAAAATTAATACCCGTAAAACAGTGTATTTAACAAGTAAGATAGTACAGAATAAAAATTCCAATCTTTCTATTTTTGCTAATTATAGAACTACAGAAAATAGTTTTTCTGAAGATGAAAAATCACTAAACTCAAAGATAACTTTCAACCAAAAATTGTTTAACAATTTGGTAAACTCTTCGACAGTGTATGAAACATCTTCTGGCAATGTTGCACGGCAAGAATATATTTATATAAAAACGGCTCCTGGTTTAGGCTTTTATACTTGGTTAGATTATAACAATGATGGAGTGCAAGATTTTGATGAGTTTGAGGTAGCAGAATTTCAAGATCAAGCAAACTATTTAAGAGTTCCAAAACCAAATATTCGATTTATTGCCACTCAAAAAGCTACTTATAAACAAATTTTAAATTTTAATTTTTATCCTTGGAAAAAGAAAAAAGGAATAAAAAAATTAATATCTCATTTTAGTAGTGATCATTTTTTAAGCATCGAAAATGAACAAAGAAGAATAGGAGATTCCTTTAAGTTTAATCCTTTTAATTTTAACGAAAACAACTTACTTGGCTTAAATTTAAATATTAAAAATAGCTTATTTATAAATAGAAATCTTCAAAAATATAGCCTAACATATAGCTATGGAAAACTAAGAAATAAGCAACAATTTATCATAGGAACTCAAGAAAATAAATTAGAAAATCATCAAATAGATTTTGCTCATAAATTCGCTAACTTTTGGTTGTTCGAAGCAATGGTAAAAAAAGGTCGAAATAATTTAGATACCGAAAACTTTAATAATAGAAACTACAGGATAAAAACTGAAGAAATAACACCAAAAATAAGTTTCTTATACAATAAAAATAATCGTTTTTCTGCCTTTTATCACTTTAAGAATAAAGTAAATACATTAATTAATTTCGAAAAGCTACAACAACAAAAAGTAGGACTTGAATATTTTTATATGGGCCGAAAAAAAAATCAAGTTTCTGCAAATTTCAATTTATTTGTAAATAGCTTTAAGGGCAATACCAATACACCAGTGGCTTACCAAATGTTAGAGGGTTTACAAGCAGGTAATAATTACACTTGGAACTTACTGTTTAACAGAAAATTAAATGATTTTCTCCATTTAAATATTAGCTATTTAGGTAGAAAAAGTGAACTTTCGAAAGCAATACATACGGGTAGTGTTCAATTAAGAGCAACTTTTTAAGTGTAGGTTATTTTTTTTTGATATGTTTGTAAATATCTCTAAGTTTATGAAAAAATTACTCATCTCAATTGCACTCTTATTAAGTAGTTTACAGTTGATTGCACAAGAAAAAGAAACAAAAAAAATATATCCACAAGATATTGATAAAGATTATGAACTTAAACTAAACGCTTTTAGTTTAATAGTTTTTTCTTCGATAGATGTTAGTTACGAAAAACTCTTAAATAAAGACTCTTCATACGGAATTGCCATTTTTTACAATTTTGCAGATATTGAAAGCGAGCTTTATTTCCCTAAAAAATTCTCATTAACACCTTATTATCGATGGTTTTTTTCAGAAAAAAGATATGCAAGAGGTTATTTTGTTGAAGGTTTCGGAATGCTAAATCACTACAAAGAAAGGTACTACTACTATTCTGGCCCAACAAAAACTGAATCTGAAACAGATTTTGCATTAGGTATATCGGTGGGTGGAAAATTTATTATTAAATCTGGTTTTACTGCAGAAATTTTTCTTGGTGTAGGTAGAAATTTATTCCATAACTCCGACAATAGAATTTTAGATACCGGAATTATTACCAGAGGTGGAATTTCTCTTGGATATCGATTTTAAAAAATAAAAAAATGAAAAAAATAATCTTTTTAAGCTGTTTACTTCTTAGTTCTTTTAGCTATTCTCAGCAAGAAATAAAAATTGATATTGCAGATGCTTTAGCTATTAGAAGTTTAGAGTTTTCATATGAAAACTATATTACAGCAGAAAATTCTTTCGGTATTTCTGCACTATTTAATTTAGCAAATCAAGAGGTTGATTTTAGGTACAACGAAAACATGATGATTACTCCATATTTTCGTCATTATTTTACAACAGAAGCACAATGGAACTTTTTTGGTGAAGGCTTTGTAGGCATTAATAGTGGTAAAAAAGAAATAACAAGTAATTTAACAGAAAATACTTATAAAGAATACACCGACGGCGCTTTGGGCGTTGCTGTGGGATCTAAATATAGCTCAGAAAGTGGTCTTGTTATAGATGCTTATATTGGAGTTGGTAGAAATTTATTTGGTAGCGACTCTCCTGTTTTAGTTCCTCGTATAGGTTTAAATGTTGGTTGGAGATTTTAAATACATTTTTTACAAAAAATAAAAAAGCCAGCATATGCTGGCTTTTTCTATGTTTATCTATTTCTTTTTTTTATGAAGAAGCTGTTTCTACAGCTCTTACAGGAATATTCTCAATTAAATCGATGTATAAATTTACTTGCTTTTTTAAATCTTTACGTTCGTAAATTGCATCTAGAAAACCATGTTCTAAAACGAATTCAGATTTCTGAAAACCTTCTGGCAATTCTTTTCCGGTAGTATCTTTTACTACTCTTGGTCCTGCAAAAGCAATTAAAGCATTTGGCTCGGCAATATTAATATCTCCTAACATTGCATAAGATGCAGTTGTACCTCCAGTTGTAGGATCTGTACATAAAGAAATATAGGGTAATTTAGCCTCTGCCAATTGTGCTAATTTTGCAGACGTTTTTACCAATTGCATTAAAGATAATGAAGCTTCCATCATTCTTGCGCCTCCAGATTTAGAAATCATTAAAAAAGGAAGTTTGTTGGTGATAGCGTAATCAATAGCTCTTGCAATTTTTTCTCCAACTACAGAACCCATAGAGCCACCAATAAATGCAAAATCCATTGCAGCTATAACAATATCTTTCCCTAGAGATTTTCCAACGGCTGTTCTAACAGCATCGTTTAGTTTTGTTTTTTCTTGAGCTGCTTTTAAACGATCTGGATATTTTTTTGTATCCTCGAAGTTCAACGGGTCTTTCGATGTTAATTTTTCGTTTAGCTCGGTAAACTTATTATCGTCAAAAAATAATTCAAAGTACTCCTTACTTCCAATTCTTACATGATAACCGTCTTCCGGACTCACATATAAGTTTCTCTTTAACTCTTCTGTGTCTATAATTTTACCACTTGGAGTTTTATACCACAATCCTTTGGGAGTATCTTTCTTATCTTCTGTAGAAGTATGTATTCCTTTATCTGTTCTTTTAAACCAAGCCATATTGTTAGTTTCTTTTATAATTTAGGGCATCAAATATATTTTATTTGATAAAAAAATGAGCTACAAATGTAAAAGAATTTTTATAAAAAATACTTTGTTATTTGTGTGATTATTCTAAAAAAAGTAAGTAATTGTAAAAAAAGTGATAATCATACTATTAATATTACCGATAAAATCGGCCATAATTATATATAAATCATCAAAAAAAACTAAAAAATTTATCATTTTACAAAAAAAGCATCCTTACAAACGCAAGGATGCTTAGTCATAGTTTATTTAACTAAAATACTACAAGGTGTTTACGTTATTTAAATCTTCAAAAGCCTTTTTTAATCGCGCAGTAAAAGTTTGTTCACCTAAACGCAACCACTTTCGTGGGTCGTAATATTTTTTGTTAGGCAACTCTGCTCCTTCTGGATTTCCTATTTGTGTAGCTAAATAAAGTGCTTTTTCTTGCATATAGTCTCTAATTCCCTCAGAAAACGCGAACTGTAAATCGGTATCAATATTCATTTTTACAACTCCATAACCTATAGATTCTCTAATTTCTTCAAGTGTAGAACCAGATCCACCATGAAAAACAAAATCGATATGATTTTCACCAACACCATATTTTTTTGTTATAAACTCTTGTGAATTCTTTAAAATTTTAGGAGTTAACTTTACATTTCCAGGCTTGTAAACACCGTGAACATTACCGAAAGCAGCTGCAATTGTAAATTGTGGAGATACTTTTAATAATTCTTCATATGCGTAGGCTACTTCTTCTGGCTGGGTATATAATTTAGAAACATCTACATCAGAATTATCTACTCCATCCTCTTCACCACCGGTAATACCTAATTCTATTTCTAAAGTCATTCCCATTTTACTCATTCTAGATAAATAAGTTTTACAAATTTCGATGTTTTCTTCTAGAGGCTCTTCAGATAAATCTATCATATGAGAACTATACAAAGGCTTTCCTGTTTCTTTAAAATGCTTTTCAGAGGCATCTAACAAACCATCTATCCAAGGCAATAATTTTTTTGCACAATGGTCTGTATGTAAAATTACAGGCACCCCGTAAGCAAGAGCTAATTCATGCACATGCTTTGCTCCTGCAATACCACCAGCTATGGCTGCTTTTTCATTTTCGTTAGACAATCCTTTACCAGCGTTAAACTGAGCACCGCCATTAGAAAACTGAATAATTACTGGTGCATTTAAATCTCTTGCTGTTTCTAAAACACCATTTATTGTACTAGAACCAACAACATTTACAGCTGGCAGTGCAAATCCTTTTTCTTTTGCAAGTTTAAAAATTTCTTGAACTTCTTTTCCTGTTGCAACTCCAGGCTTTATATTGTGACTCATGTATTGTTTTTTAAAATAATTAATTTAACTGTTCAAATGTACTAAAATTAGCTGTTTTTTGTGTTGATGAAGCTTTAAAATAACGAAAACGTTATAGGTTTATACAACTATTAAAAAGGGTAGTTAATACCTATATTGTACACAGCACTTCCAAAATTATAATTTTTAAACCACTTATTTCTTGCTAAATAAGGTTCATAAGTTTTAAAACCAACATCTAAACGCAATACAAAAAAGCTTAAATCATAACGTACCCCAACGCCCGAGCCAATTGCAATATTTTCTAGTGAAGATATGTTACTGAAACGAGCATCTTTGTCTACAAATTCAGAACCAGAAATGTCCCAAATATTACCAGCATCTATAAAAAGTGCTCCTTTTAAACTTCCTGTTAAATCGAAACGATACTCTGCACTTGTTAAAAACTTTAAACTTCCAACATTAAATTCGAGACCGCTATTTCTACTTCCTGGACCTAATTGATAGGTTTGCCAAGCTCTAATATCATTAGATCCTCCTGCAAAATAACTTCGAGTAAAAGGAATATCTGAGCCATCGTAAGTTAAAATTGCTCCCAAAAAAGACCGAATACCAAAAACTGAGTTGTAGCCAATATTCCAAAATTTCTTGTATTCTACATCAGCCTTAAAGTATTGAGCCAATGGTATTTTAAACAAAGTTTTCTTATTATTTGTATTGTACTCTTTTGATAAAAGTCCTAGAATATTACCAGAATTTGCAAGACGCAGTTTAAAAAAAGAGAAATTATTATCTTTAAAATCTATCTGATTATTGTAGGTGTAAGAATAGGCTAGAATTGGTATTAAGAAATCTGAAGTTACAATATTATACCTGTTCAATATATTTAAAGCCGTATTGTATTCTGTAGGATTTGAACTTCTAAAATTAGTGTCTGCTGCTACTAAATCCATAAAACTTACAGCCTCATTTGGTAAGCTCAACGTTTTATTAACGTTGTTGTAATAGGTTTGTGCCACATTATTTAAATTGGCATATTCTGATCTATAAATGTTAAAAAACCTATTTACGTTTAAATTCTGAATGTATTGCGTATTAAAAAGCTCTAATTGAATTGTTTTTGTGGAATTATACTGCCATTTATAATCGGATTGAATAGTAAATGTTTGTCGGTCTAAACCTATATTTTTCTGAAAACTTGAACCTACAGAAAATAAGGTTCTTGGATTCATTCTTTTTGGTACTAATTTGCTGAGTCCAAAAGGAGCAACAAATCTAGGAATTTCTATGGAAGCATCTGCTCCTATTTCCCAACCCGGACCATTCTGAGCATTAAAATAAGAACCCGAAAAAGACAATTTTAATAGTTCTGCTCCTCGAAAAGCATTTCTATTAATAATAGAATATTTTGCAGCAATATCGCTACTTCTTATGTTAGATTGAGAAAACTCTAATTCTAAACCTGTTGTATATTTTTCTATCGGAGACAAAAATAAATTCATTTCTAAAGCATCATCAAAACCGGTAGTTGGTGAAAAAGTAATATTTGTTGTTTTAAAATTTTTAAGTGATTTTAAATGATTTCTAGTAAGATTTGTTAAAGTATCTTTGTAGATATCTCCTGATTTAAAAAATATAGATTGTGCTAAATATTTCGGATTGTACTTTAATTTTCCATGAGATAAAAAACGAATCCCTTTGTATAGAACTGTATCTGTTGGCTTTTTATCTTTTAAAGTAAACGTATAATCTGTGTGCACATTTATATTTCTTATTTTGTGAACTTTGTAATCTTTTTTAATGTAACTACCTCTTTCTTCTTTAAAACGATCTTTTGCAATTAAAAAAGTTACGTTGGTTTTATTATCTGCCCTCGTAGAATCTACATAAAAACCTAATGCTGCCTCAGAAAAATGATAAACTCCGTTGTTTTTAAATAACTTTACTACATTGTTAGCCTCATTTCTAAATGTTTTATCGTTGTACTGGTCTCCAGATTTTAATAATGAAACTGCTCCAGAATTTTTATAAATACTATCTAAAACAGGAGATTCAATTTTTATTTTTATAGTATCTAAAAGAGTAGGCTTTCCTCTATTTACATAATAATGTACCTGCGCTTTTTTACGTAATGTATCTTTTACAATTTCAGAATTTACAGTGGTTTTAAAGTACCCTTGTGTTTTGTAGTAAGCCCACAAATTATCTTCTGTTCTTTTAATTTTAGAAGGGCTTAACAAAACTGGTTTGTCATAATTTAAAAACCAATTATTTAGTTTAATAAATGAATTTGCATATGCGATACTTTGCTTTTCTGAAAAAATATTTTTAATAAATTGATATTTCTTTGGATGTTCTTGTGCCCATTCAAAAGGTGTTTTTGGCTTTTCATGGTTCCCTAAATTATGAAAAAACAATCCTATTGGCATGCCTAACAAACTTGCATTTGGTTTTTGTAATAAGTACTTTTGCAGGGTTATATCTTTGGTTTTTACACTGTCTAAAAATACCGTATTTTCTGAAAGCATAAACTGTTTTTTAGCTACATGCTTTGTTGCATTACATGCTGCTAAAAATAGTAGTAGTAAAAAGTAAAAAGAAAGTTTTTTCATTACTTTAGCCATAGAAATCAATTTCAAAAATACTATTTTTCAACGGTTTATTTTCAATTACAATCAATTAATGAGTATCACTAAAAGTCAACTTAAACTAATAACTAGTTTATCACAAAAAAAGTATCGCCAAAAGCATCAATTATTTATTGCCGAAGGCACAAAAGTGGTTAATGAATTGCTAGAATCATCGCTAGAATTAGAAATACTTTTTGCTACTGAAAATTTTGAAACAACCGTAAGAAAAGATAAAATTACCTTTATTAGTGAAACAGACTTAAAAAAAATAAGCAGCCTAAAAACACCCAATAAGGTATTAGGAATTTTTAAAATTCCTGAACAAAATAAAATAATAGATACGGGTTTAATTATTGCTTTAGATGCTATTAACGACCCGGGAAATTTAGGCACAATTATTCGTTTATGCGACTGGTTTGGTGTAAAACAACTTGTGTGTTCTAATGATACTGTAGATTGTTACAACCAAAAAGTAGTACAAGCCTCGATGGGTTCATTAACAAGAATATCGATCACTTACCTCGACATAGAAACCTATGTAAAAAACACCTCTTTACCTTCTTTTATAGCTGATATGGATGGAGAAAATGTATATAAAATATCTTTACCAAAAGAAGGGGTTTTAATAATGGGGAACGAAGCAAATGGAGTTTCTTCAAAAATAAAGAAAGTAGTTTCCAACACACTATCTATTCCTAGATTTGGTGAAAACAAAGTTACAGAAAGTTTAAATGTAGCTACAGCAACAGCTATATTATTAAGTGAATTTAACAGATAAAAAATCTGATTATTCGAAAGCAAAGTTTAAAAAAATACCACGAGTTCCCATAAAATTAACAGGCGCCGTCCATTGACTATTAGCATCATCGTCGTATTTAATTTCATTATTCAAAGCAAAAACACCGCGTATTGATGGAGAAAACTTAAAAAAATACAAGTAAAAATCTACTCCTATACCAACTTCATACATAAAATTGTGTGTTTTCATTCTAAACTGACCCGCAGAATTATCATCTTGATTAGATTCGTTGCTAGAAAAATTATAGTCGTAAGAGATTCCTCCTAAGATATAAGGCCTTATATTTTTATATCTGTCGGTACTAAATTTAAGAACCAACGGCAAATGTAAATATGTAGAACCAATCTCTCTAATACTATCTTGTGGCTTTCCTGTTGTGGTTAAATGGTTGAATAAAATTCTTTTCGAATTACTTACTAAACCGGGCTCTAACCGTAAATTTAAATTTTTATGTAATCGTAAATCGGCAATTAAACCTACATTAAAACCAGCAGTTGGCGCTACAGTAATATTTGCATTTGTTACTACGCTTTCTTTTAAATTTAACTTGAAATCGTTCTGATTTAAACCTAAATAAAAACCGTAATGCATCAATTTATTGTCGAACGTTGGTAAATATTCTACACGTTCGGTTTGTGAAAAAAAGGAAAGGGCAGACAGTAGAAAAAACCCTAAAATTAGGAATCTTTTATTCATATATTATTTTCGGGCTGTGTAAATTGTGGCAACACCAAAAGTTACGGGTTTATCATTTGTATAAGTAAACCCATTTTTTTGTAAAATATTGTTAAATGCCTCTCCAAAAGGAAAAGAATTTGCCGATTCCGATAAATAAGAATACGCTACTTTATCTTTAGAAAACAACTTACCAATTAAAGGCAAAATGTAATTAGTGTACAATTTATACCCTTGTTTAAAGGGAAATTTGGTTGGGTTTGAAGTTTCTAAAATTACTAATACTCCTGTTGGTTTTAGCACTCTAGCAATCTCTTTTATCCCTTTAGCTAAATTAGCAAAATTACGCACACCAAAAGAAACAGTAATTGCATCGAAGGTATTGTCTTTAAATGGCATTTCTTCGGAGTCTGCTACCATCATTTCTATTTTATTGGAAAGATTGGCTTTCGCAATTTTTTGTTTCCCAACTTCTAACATTCCTGCAGATATGTCTAACCCTACAATTCTATCTGGGTTTAAACTTGCCATCATTAGGGCTAAATCTCCTGTTCCAGTAGCAATATCTAAAATTTGTTTCGGATTATTCTCCCCCACAATTTGCACCACTTTCTTTCGCCATTTAACATCAATTCCTAAAGAAATTACTCTGTTTAATCCATCGTAATTTTTAGAAATATTATCAAACATCTGTGCAACTTGCTCTTTCTTGCCTAAACTAGAATCTTTATAAGGATTTATTTTTTCTGCTGACATAAATAAGCCCACCTTTTTCTTCTTATAAGGAAGAGAGTACAGGGTGGAAACTGCTTTTTTTATTTAAATACTATAGTAAAAGAGTCAAATTTAGAAATTAATTTTATCAAAATATATACCTAAATTTACCCCTTAATAGCTACCACTTCATTAATTTGATTTGGTAGCATTTCTTTTAATAAATTTTCTATTCCGTTTTTTAAAGTAGCAGTAGAAGAAGGGCATCCACTACAAGCACCTTGCAATACCACACTTACAACTTTATTTTGCTCGTCGTAAGAACGAAAGGCTATATTACCACCGTCTCCTGCAACAGCTGGTTTTATATATTCATCTAAAATATCTACTATTTGCCCGGCAACTCCTTCTAATTGAACTTCTGGCACCACTGCTTTTTCTCCTTCTTCACTAGCAATTGTTACCTTTGGTAATTCTTTAATAATAGTTTTACCGTCTGCCAAATACTCTCTAATAAAAGAGCGAAGTTCTCCGTACACATCATTCCATTCTACCATATCGTACTTGGTTACAGAAATATAATTATCTGAGATAAATACCTCTTTTACAAATGAAAACTGAAAAATAGCCACTGCTAGTGGAGACGATTTACTTGCTTCATCTATATTCTTAAACTCTACATCTACCTGAGTTAATGCCTTATTAGTTCCAAATTTCATTACCGATGGATTTGGTGTTGCCTCGGCATAAACTTCTATTGGCTCTTTTTTTGTAGATGATTTTTGCTCATTTACTACAACATTCCCGTCATTTAAATAAGCTTCTATCTGTTCTTTTACCTCTTCTTGAACATCTTGCCATTCTACAATATCGAAACGTTGTATAGCAATAAAACTTGCCGTTACAAAAACCTTTTTTACAAAAGGTAAATAAAATAATTGTTGCACAAGAGGCGCGTTTTTTGCCTCATCAACATTATTAAATTCATAACTCCCTCCGTTAATTAAAACACTTGTACTGTTAAATTTAAGAATGGTATTATTCGTAGTTTCTTGTATGGTAATTTTAATTTCTGACATGTTCTAAATATTGAATTGCAAAATTAAGGGAAAAAAGGCAAATAGTTTAATTTTAAGGGTACAAAAGCGAAAGCCCTAAAAAGAAAAAATTGATGATTTCTTTTTAGGGCTCAAATAACTTTTAAGTTTTAAACATCTACTACAAGTTTATAGTTGCTGTTGCAGTAAACACGCTATTATCTATTTGAAGTTCTGCAGCATTTATATTTGAAAACTCTGCATAAGCATTGTAAAACGATGTTCGGTTATTGTTACCGTATGAAAAATCAATTTTAAAGTTACCGAAATCGTAACCACCACCAAAAGAATATCCTTGTAGGTTGTCGGTAGAAATTGCCTCTTTTAAAGGAGCTTCTTCGTACATATAACCACCTCTTACACTAAATCTATTCAAACGCCATTCGGTACCTATATTTATAGCATTTGTATTTCTTAATTCATTCTGAAAAAAAGCATTTTCTTGCATAAAATCGGTGCTAGATAATTTCATATTTTGATAATTCTTTCGAGTATAATCTATACTCAACAATCCTTTTTTACCAAAAACAATAGCACCACTTGTTGTTAATTTACTGGGAGTTCTAAATTGATATATAAAACTTTCTGATGGAAAAACACCGCCAGTTGTATTGTCATATATTACAGGGTCGTTGCTAACAGCTATTTCAGTATCGCCAAAGAAACCTTCGTTATCTACAATGTTTGTATTTTCAATTACTTCGGTATACCAAGTTGGTGTTTGATAAGACATACCGAATCTAAACACTTTGTTCAATTTATAAATAAACCCTAAATTTAAAGAAACACCTGTTCCTGTGGTAAAGTTTTCTTGATAAAAATTAGCTTCTAAGGTATTACCAGCTCCATCATTATTAAACTCTTCTAAAGTAGCCATTTGGCTAAAATTTAAGTTATAAAAATTTAAAGATGCTCCCAAATGCAACTTATTTAAATGTACTGATGAAAAAGCCAAGTTAATTTCATTGATCTCTCCTGTATAATTATTCTGAAAACGTTGTTCTTCAGAAAAATCATAAGCAATTGCAGGATTATTTTGATCTAAAGGAAATTCTCTAAAGGTTGGAATATTACTATTACCAACAAAGCCAAAATTAGAATTAAAATCTTTTTGCTTACGATAATTAAATCCGATGGCAAGTTTACTCCAATCAGAAGAATGAGAAGTGTTAAATACTAACACGGCACCTGCTTGTGATAGGTTAAAGAATTGGTCTTGTGTATTTCTATCACTACCATAATAATTGGCGTTTATGTCGGTACTTCTCACATTAAAAGAACCTGCAAAAGCACTACTATTATATACCGAAATACCTGCCGGATTTATATTCATTGCAGAAACATCACCTCCTAATGCTCCGAAAGCTCCTGCCATTGCAGTAAAACGTGCTGTTCCGTTTTTATCGTTTTCAGAAAACAACAAGGCTAAATCTTGATACCCCAAAGACTGTGCACGCGCGGTAAAGCTTACTGCAAAAATTACTGCTACTATTATATATTTTTTCATGTGTGTTTTTTAACTTAATATCTCTCTTAATTTCCTCTTCTAGAAGATGAAGATCTACCAGAAGATCTACTAGAACCTGAACTTCTACTGCTACTTGCTCGAGAACTGCTACTACTGCTACTTCTTCTCATTGTAGATGACGACCCCGTACTTCTTGTACTAGAAGAACGTCTAACTGCACTATTAGAAGAACTTCTTCTTGCATTTGATGTACCAGAACTTCTATTAACAGTGCTGGTGTTTCTTCGAACACTAGAACGTCTACCTACACTTCTAGATGAATTATTATTTACAACACCTCTTCTAACAGTTGCAGCACTTCTTCTTGTTGATGTAGCACTTCTAGTTGTGGAATTTCTTCTTGTAGAATATGCTACAGAACTTCTATTGCTACCTCTTCTAGAGTTTACAGAAGTACCTCTAGAAGTTACAACTCCTCTTCTGCTTCTATCTGCAATTCTTCCATTATAACGAGAATTTCTGTAATACCTATTATTTGTAAACCTATTATTAAATCGGTTAGAAAAATATGGATTATGAAATGGGCCTAGATAATACGGGTGTCCCATAAAGCCGAATCTATTGAAACGATTGAAACCCCAACCCCAATTATTAAATCCGTTATTCCAACCCCAACGATTAAATCCGTTGTTCCAGCCCCAACGATTCCAGCCCCAGTTATTAAAACCCCAATTGTTGAAACCCCAGTTATTCCAGCCCCAATTATGAAAGCCATTATTCCAAAAAGGATCATTCATTAAATTTACATTCACAACAACATCGTTGTTTGGATTTCGGCCCCAAGAAGGATTGGTATTATAATTTAAGTCATCTTCTGCATACACATCATCACCAGAAACATAAGTATCTACATCAGTAAAAATTTCATTATCCCCTAAATTTTCTAAACGTTCTAACTCTTTAGTAAAATAGTTATTGTTGTAATCTTTATACTGAGTATCATCTGCAATAATAACTTTATTTTCAGGTTGCTTTATTTCATATTCATCGCCATAAATACCATCTGCAGTTCTATATACACTCTGATACGTACCACAAGAAATCAATAAAAAATTAACTGCAGCTACTATGAAGATGTTATTAAATACTTTATTTGAGAAGGACTGTTTCATAATACTTGTTTTAAGGATGAGTATTCTTTTGAATGAAAAATTGTTCGGCAAAAAGTAGAAAACTTTACTTGGTCTCTTAGCTTTTTATAGTAGTTTTGTATTGTTCTATAAAAAAACAAAATAACTTTAGAACTTATTTCACTTTAAAGGTAACAATTTTTGTGCCAAACTTTTGATTATGAGTAAACATTTAACAAAACGATCCGACGATTATTCTAAGTGGTATAACGAATTAGTTGTAAAAGCCGACTTGGCAGAAAACTCTGCCGTAAGAGGTTGTATGGTTATAAAACCCTACGGATATGCTATTTGGGAAAAAATGCAAGCAGAGTTAGATAGAATGTTTAAAGAAACCGGTCATGAAAATGCCTATTTTCCACTATTTGTGCCAAAAAGTTTATTTGAAGCTGAAGAAAAGAATGCAGAAGGTTTTGCAAAAGAATGTGCTGTGGTTACTCACTACAGACTTCAAAACGACCCTGATAAACCTGGTAAATTAAGAGTAGATCCTGCAGCGAAATTAGAAGAAGAATTAGTTGTAAGACCAACTTCTGAGGCCATTATATGGAACACTTACAAAGGATGGATACAGTCTTACAGAGACTTACCATTACTAATAAATCAATGGGCAAATGTTGTAAGATGGGAAATGCGAACAAGGCTATTTTTACGAACTGCAGAATTTTTATGGCAAGAAGGGCATACGGCACATGCAACAAAAGCAGAAGCTATTGCTGAGGCAAAACAAATGCAAAATGTATATGCCACTTTTGCAGAAGATTTTATGGCAATGCCAGTTGTAAAAGGTATAAAATCTGATAGTGAGCGTTTTGCTGGAGCAGAAGATACCTACACTATAGAGGCTTTGATGCAAGACGGAAAAGCACTTCAAGCAGGTACGAGCCACTTTCTTGGTCAGAATTTTGCTGAAGCTTTTGACGTAAAATTTACTTCAAAAGAAGGAAAACAAGAACATGTTTGGGCAACTTCTTGGGGAGTATCTACACGTTTAATTGGTGGATTAATAATGACTCACTCTGATGACAACGGACTTGTTCTACCTCCAAAGTTAGCTCCTATTCAGGTGGTAATTGTACCTATTTATAAAAACGAAGAACAACTTGCAGAGATATCTGAAAAAGTATCATCAATAGTAAAAGAATTAAGAGCTAAAAATATTTCTGTTAAATTTGATACTAGAGATACTTTTAGACCTGGAGCTAAATTTGCAGAATATGAGCTAAAGGGAGTTCCTTTAAGAATAGCAATGGGCAAAAGAGATTTAGAGAACGGAACTGTAGAAATTGCAAGAAGAGATAACTTCGAGAAACAAACAGTTTCTCAAGATGATGTTGTAGAGATGGTTACAAAACTTTTAAATGAAATACAGGAAAGTCTTTTTCAGAAAGCAAAAAATTATAGAGCAGCTCACACCACAGAAGTAGATAATTTTGAAGATTTTAAAAACACCATAAAAACCAAAGGAGGTTTTGTAGCTGCACATTGGGATGGAACCGAAGAAACAGAAAACAAAATTAAAGAAATTACCAAAGCAACAATAAGATGTATTCCCAATGATGCAATAGAAGAAAATGGAGTTTGTGTATTTAGTGGAAAACCATCAACCAAAAAAGTACTTTTTGCGAAAGCTTATTAAGTACTAATAATTGTGTAGTAAGGTTTTATATTGATAAAAAAACTAGTTAAGAATTCGTTATAAATAGTGACAAAACAACTCATTAATAGTGCTATTATTTTTTTTCGAAAAAAAAATAAACTTTTTTTAAAAAACTATTGCACAATTTAAAAAACGTTGTATATTTGCACCCGCAATTGAGATATAAATTGATTGTTATGGTCCGTTCGTCTAGGGGTTAGGACGCATGGTTTTCATCCATGTAACACGGGTTCGATTCCCGTACGGACTACAAAAGTTTTAATTAAAAAACGAATAAAGAAATTATGGCAAATCATAAGTCAGCATTAAAAAGAATTAGAAGCAACGAAGCTAAAAGATTGCGTAACAAATATCAGCACAAAACTACGCGTAATGCTGTTAGAGATTTACGTTCTATTGAAGACAAGAAAGACGCAGAAGCTAAATTAAATACTGTTATTTCTATGTTAGACAAGTTGGCAAAGAAAAATGTTATACACAAAAACAAAGCCGCTAACTTAAAATCTAAGTTAACTAAGCATGTAGCTTCTTTGTAAAAGTATTCTTTTAAAAAAAATTAAAAGCACTGAATTCTATTCAGTGCTTTTTTTGTTACACAATAAACTTTTCTTATTTACCAATCGTAATGTTTGTGTGCATCTAATCGTAAGAAAATAAATAGTAAAATAGTAAAACCCCACAAAGAAGAACCTCCATAACTAAAAAATGGAAGTGGGATTCCTACGGTTGGAAACAAACCAATTACCATCCCTATATTTACCGATACATGAAAAAATAAAATAGATGCCAATCCGTACCCATAAATTCTACCAAACTTATTGGTGTGAGTTTCCGATAAATAAATAATGCGAAACATCATTACAGAAAATAGTATAATTACGAGAGCGCTTCCTATAAAACCCCATTCTTCTCCAACAACACTAAAAATATAATCGGTATGCTGCTCTGGCACAAAATCGCCTTTCGTTAAATCGCCTTTTAAAAAACCTTTACCACTAAAACCACCAGATTTAATTGTTAGTTCAGATTGATGAGAATTATATCCAATTCCTTTATCATCTGTTTTTTTACCCAATAAAATCTCGAAACGATCTCTGTGATGTTGCTTAAAAACATTGTTGTAAGTATATCCAACGCCTAATATAAAAGCAGCAACTATAATGTAAACTCCTATTACTTTATACCAATTAAATCGTAAAAATCTTTTACCATCTCTGTAAGTAATGTATGCTGTAAAAAGGGTAATTAAAACAAAAAGACTACTTAAAACTACCGTTGCACCAAATAAAATGGTTAGTAAAAATAATGTTATAGCCAAGACTCCTAGTGTTATATAATGTAGGGTTAATCCTTCTCTATTTAATACAAAAAAGAAAGCGAGGTATATAAGAGCAGAACCGGCGTCTGGCTGAAAAAGAATTAAAAATGCAGGAATAAATATAATAATAAAGGCTTTTATTTGATTTTTTATCAACTTAAAATTATAGTGTCTATCACTTAACAACTTGGCTACTGCCAAAGCAGTAAAAGCCTTAACAAACTCGGAAGGCTGTAAGCCTAAAAAACCAAAATTAAACCAAGATTTAGCTCCATTAATTTCTTTTCCGAAAGGAAATAATAGTAGTAATGAGACTAATGAAATAAGATATAATATACTAGCAAAACGTTCATAGAATTTTGCATTAAAAAACAACACAACAATTATTAACGGAACAGAAAGCAAGATAAAAATAAGCTGTTTTCCGTATTTTGTAGAAAATGATAATAACTCTTGCGTATCGTCTGTTTTGGAAGCCGCATAAATATTTAACCAACCGAAAACTACCAAAATAGCGTACAAGAAGATTAGTAACCAATCTAAGTTTTCAAATATATTATTTCGTTCCTGACGCAACTTTTGGAATTTTTGGTATTAATTTATCATATTCTGATTGCAAACTTAAATTTAGCATTGCCTTTTCTCTATATTTTGTTTCTTTAGAAATGTGACCATTTAAATATTTTTCAATCAGCAAACTTGTAATTGGCGCTGCAATTGTAGAGCCGTAACCTCCATTTTCTACAAAAATTGCAATGGCTATTTTTGGGTTCTCTTTTGGCGCAAATGCAACCAAAATAGAGTGATCTTCTAGCTTTACTCTTTTACCATTTACAATTGCATAATTTTCTGATGTACCTGTTTTTCCACAAATATCTATACCTTTTACTTGACTGTATTTTCCTGTTCCAGTTTTAAAAACTTCGTGCATGGCTTCAATTACTGGAGTAAAATGTTTTGTGTCGATAGTGGTTTGCTTCTTTACAGTATAATTTACGTTTTTAATAGGACTTTTATCTACTTCTTTTAATATATGAGGTGTATAAAAAAAGCCTTTATTTGCAATAGCTGCAGTAAAATTAGCCAACTGAATTGGAGTGGTTAAAATTTCTCCCTGACCAATAGCGTTAGAAATATTTGTAGAAGCGTTCCAAGAATACGTATAGGCATTTTCGTAGTATGCACCAGTTGGTATTAAACCAGGACTTCCTTGTGGTAAATCATATCCTAAATAATTACCTAAACCGAAGCTTTTTACATGTGTACTCCAATTGTCTAAACCTTTAGAAGGGTTGTTATTTTTCTCGACAATTAACTTATAAGTATTTGAAAAATAACTGTTACAAGATTTAGCTATCGCTGTTTTTAAATGGATAGGTTTGCCATAAATGTTGCAATGGCAACCCATAAATTCGTTGGGTCTGTTTCCGTAACGATATCCACCATTACAATAAAAATAACTTTTTTCTGAAATAACACCTTCTTGTAACCCAATAAGTGCGTTCATCATTTTAAATGGAGAACCTGGCGGATAGGTGGCTTTTAACCCTCTGTCGTAAGTAGGTTTATCTGGATTATTCGGATTCATTAAAATTAATGAATTTTTAGATCTTTTTCTACCTACTAACATATTAGGGTCGTAGGAAGGAGCGGTAACTAGCGCTAAAATTTCTCCTGTAGACGGTTCTAAAGCCACAATACCACCTCTTTTTCCGGTCATTAGTTTTTGCGCATATTGCTGCAACTCAATATCTAAAGTTAACATTAAATCTTTACCATTTTCTGCTAAACTATCATTTGCTCCATTGTTATAAGAACCTGTAACTTTATTTAAACTATTTTTAGTTAAATATTTTACTCCTTTTCGACCTCTTAAGTACTCTTCGTACTGTTTTTCGATACCATCTTTCCCTATTAATTCTCCTGCTTGATAATAGTCACTCTCTCTTGCAAGAGATTCATTAACTTCACCAATGTATCCTAAAACATTGGCTGCAGCATTTATAGGATATTCTCTAATAACTCTCTTCTGAATAAAAAAACCTTGATATTTGTGTAACTTTTCTTGTAAAAAAGCAAAATCTTCTTTTGCCAACTGTTTTAAAAATACAGAAGGTAAATACGTTGCATATCTGGCGGCTCTGTTATAACGCTTTATAAAATCTTTTTTATCGATTTTTAATAGTTTACAAAATTCTAAGGTATCTAAGGGTTTTACTTTTTCAGGTTCAATCATTACGTCGTAAGATAGTTGGTTTGCCACAAGTAAAACGCCATTTCTATCATAAATATAGCCGCGCTCTGGGTAGTCAAACTCTACCTTAACAGCACCGTTGTTTGTTGGATTGTAGTTGTCTTCTTTTAAAACTTGAAGGTAAAACAAGCGCCCAATAAACAATGATCCAACAACAGTAATAAGAAAATACAGTAAAAAATTTCTTTGCATTATTGCTTTTTAGAAAATATATATGATCCTAAGAAATATAAAAGTAACGTAAAAGTACTTGAAAAAAGTGTATTCAAGAGTACTTTCCCTAAATTTTGAAAACTAAAGTTAATAAAAGAAAACAACATAAGATGATGCAAAAGTGTTAAAGTTACTGTGTAGTTAAAAATTTTACCAAATGGTTCTGAAGTAAGATTAAAAAAAGAATAATCTGCTTCATATTTTTTAAAAAACACTTTAACAAAAAACAACCTAAAATATGCTATAGTTAGGGTTGCAGAGGCATGTATTGCTCCTGAATCTGAGAAAAAATCTATTAATAAGCCAAGTATAAAACTTGATAATAAAAATAAAAAACGATCTTTTTTTAAAGGGTATAAAAAAACAAAAATGATGTACAAATAAGGATTTACATATCCTAAAAATAGCACATTATTAAGAACTAATACTTGTAAAAGCACTAAAAAAATAAACAATCCCAAAAAGTAAAGTGTCTTATTCATTTTCGGTATTTTCTAATGATTTAAGTTCTTGTTTGTGTAAATTTTTAATAACATAAACAGGTCCAATGTTACTCATATCATTAAATAATGCTATGTCTAAGGTATTTCCAACTGTGTTTTCTTTTCGTAAACGGATTACTTTCCCTATTAAAATTCCTTCTGGAAAAATAGTAGATTTTCCATCTGTTACAATTGTATCTCCAATTTTTACTGGTGCTTGTCTAGGAATATCTGTTAACTGAACTGTTTTATAACTATCTCCATTCCATATTAATGTACCAAAATATCTAGTATTTTTTAATCGTGCATTTATTTTACTATTTCTGTTTAAAACAGACTGAACTCTCGAGTACAAAGCTGTTGTATTGTCTGTAATTCCTACTATTCCTCGACCATTTATTACGGCCATTTCTTTTCTAATACCCTGGTTTTCCCCTTTATTGATTGTCAAAAAATTAAAAGGTTTTGTATAGTTATTATTTATAACTTTTGCATTGGTGTAGGTAAATTTTTGAAGATAATTAGTAGTATCTATCTGAACAGAATCTGTAGTAATATTGTTATATGTATTATTAGAAAGTAAATTTCTTAATCGGGTATTTTCTTCTACAAGTTGTTCGTTGTAAGTTTTTAGTTTAAAATAGGTTGATAAATTAGCCATTTTATCATAAAAACCTCCGGTAATCGTATTTGCAGAATTTACAAATTTACTTTTATGAAAGTTAAGATTATTAAATGTAATTACAAGCGCTATAAACTGCAACATCAGAAAGAAAAGTAAATATTTATTCTTTTGAAAAAAGTAAATAAGTTGTTGCATTATTTAAAAGCGTATCAAAAATTATTTCATTAATACATTCTTGTATTTATCTAACTCTTTTAAAGCAATTCCTGTTCCTCTCACTACTGCTCTTAAAGGGTCTTCTGCCACGTATACGGGCAAATCTGTTTTTCGAGACAATCTTTTGTCTAAGCCTCGTAACATAGAACCTCCACCGGCTAAATAAATACCAGTATTGTAAATGTCTGCGGCTAATTCTGGTGGTGTTTTAGATAACGTTTCCATTACAGCATCTTCAATTCTAAGAATAGATTTATCTAATGCTTTTGCTATTTCTCTGTATGAAACTTGCACTTGTTTAGGTTTTCCGCTTAGTAAATCTCTACCTTGTACCAACATATCATCTGGTGGTGTTTCTAAATCTTCGGTAGCAGCACCAATTTGAATTTTAATTTTTTCGGCTGTAGTTTCTCCAACGTGTAAATTATGCTGAGTTCTCATATAATACATAATATCATTGGTAAATAAATCTCCAGCAACTTTTACAGACTGGTCGCAAACAATACCTGCAAGTGCAATTACGGCAATTTCTGTTGTTCCACCACCAATATCTATAATCATGTTTCCTTTTGGTTCCATAATATCGATACCAACACCAATTGCAGCAGCCATTGGCTCATAAATTAAATAAATTTCTTTGGCATTCATGTGTTTTGCAGAATCTCTAACGGCTCGTTTTTCAACTTCTGTAATACCAGAAGGTATACAAATAACCATTCTTAATGCAGGTGGAAACAACTTTTTCTTGATAGAGGGAATCTGTTTTACAAACTCCTTAATCATTTCTTCGGATGCCTGAAAGTCTGCAATTACACCGTCTTTTAACGGTCGAATTGTTTTGATATTTTCATGGGTTTTTCCTTGCATTAAATTGGCTTCTTTACCAATAGCAATAATTTTACCCGAAATTCTATCTCTTGCAACAATAGAGGGACTGTCGATAACCACTTTTCCGTTGTGGATTATTAACGTATTTGCGGTTCCTAAATCAATCGCAATATCTTCGGTCATAAAATCAAAAAAACCCATAAAAAATCTTTTTATTATTAAATTCTTGTGCTTCTTACAAACTTACTAAATTTATAAGTGCAAATAACTATTATATTATTAATGTTTAAAATGCCTAGTTCCAGTCATAACCATTGCTAAATTATTTGCATTACAATAATCGATACTTAACTGATCTTTTATTGAACCTCCTGGTTGAATAACACTTTTTATACCTGCTTTACCCGCAATTTCTACACAGTCTGGAAATGGAAAAAAAGCATCACTCGCCATCACGCTTCCATGCAAATCAAAATTAAAAGACTTAGCTTTTTCAATTGCCTGATTTAAAGCATCTACTCTACTAGTTTGACCGGTTCCGCCAGCAAGAAGTTGCTTGTTTTTTACTAAAATAATTGTATTCGATTTGGTGTTTTTACACAACTTCGAAGCAAACAACAAGTCGTCTATCTCTGCTTGTGTAGGTTTAATGTTGGTTACATATTTTAAATCTTTTACAGTATCTGTAATATAGTCTTTATCTTGAACTAAGTTACCATTTAAACAGGTTCTAATAGTATTGGTTGGCAATGCAACTTCTTTTTTAACTAAAATAATTCTGTTTTTCTTTCCTTTTAAAATAGCTAAAGCTTCCTCAGAATAACTAGGAGCAATTACTACTTCGCAAAATAATGTATGAATTTCTGTAGCAGTAGCTTCATCTATTTTAGTATTTGCTATTAAAACACCACCAAATGCCGAAACTGGGTCTCCGGCTAAAGCATCTAAATATGCTTGCTTTAAAGTTTCCCTTTGCGCAAAACCACAAGCATTGTTATGCTTTAAAATTGCAAAAGTTGGGGCTTCTCCTTTAAATTCTTCCATTAAATTCACAGCAGCATCTACATCCAATAAATTGTTATAGCTTAATTCTTTACCATGTAATTTATCGAAAATAGCTTCTAAATCTCCATAAAAATAGCCTTTTTGATGTGGGTTTTCTCCATAACGCAAAACAGTAGCATTGGTTTCACTTATTTTTAAAGCTGGCTCTTGATCTGCATTAAAATAATTAAAAATTGCAGTATCGTAATGAGAAGATATATTAAAAGATTTTGCCGCAAAACTTTTACGTTGTGCAATGGTAGTTTCTCCATTATTTGTAGATAAAATATCTAAAAACTCATCGTATTGATCCATAGAGGAAACTATAAATGTGTCTTTAAAATTTTTTGCTGCTGCTCTTATTAGAGAAATACCACCAATATCAATTTTCTCGACAATGTCTTGCTCTGATGCACCAGAAGCTACCGTTTTTTCAAAAGGATATAAGTCTACAATAACCAAATCTATTTGTGGTATTTGAAACTCAGACATTTCGGCAACATCACTTTCATTGTCTTGTCTGTTTAAAATTCCACCGAAAATTTTGGGGTGTAATGTTTTTACTCTTCCTCCTAAAATAGAAGGATAAGATGTAACCTCATCTACAGGCACCACAGGAACACCAAGTTCTTTAATAAATTTTTCTGTTCCTCCTGTAGAATAGATAGTAACCTCTAACTCATGTAATTTTTTTACTATGGGACCTAAACCATCTTTGTGAAATACCGAAATTAATGCGGATTTAATTGTTTTTGAAGTGCTCATTTAGTTGTGTGTTGTTAAGCACACAAAATTAGTTAAATGAATTTTCTAAGACAATAAAAGATAGTAACAAAAAACAGAAGTAATTAACAAGCTATATTTAAAACAGTATGCTACCGTAAAAATATTATAAAATAGTAGCTACTTTTTTGCAAACATGCTCTAACAACAGCGTATCATTTTCTGTAAAAATATTTGCCGTGTGAGAATCGATGTCTATTTGTCCGATATTTTCTCCCTTCACAAAAATAGGAATTACAATTTCCGATTTTACCTTCCAACCACAAGAAATGTAATTATCTTGCTCAGAAACGTCTTGTACAACAAAATTCTGATTAGAAACTGCGACCTGACCACAAATACCTTTCCCGAAAGGAATAATAGTATGCTCCGTTTCTTCTCCAGTAAACTGTGCTAATTTCAATTCTTCTTTATCTCCGTTTTTAAAGTAAAACCCAACCCAATCGTAATAAGGAATTTCATTTTCTAAGAGGTCGCATATTGCTTGTAAAGTGAATTCTTTACTATTATTTTTATCTACCAAGGAGTCTATTTTACTTTTTAATAATTCTAATTCCATTTTTGTATCTTCGTTGGGTATTTAAAGTTGCAAAATTAAAGCAAATTCTACTGTGAAAAAAAATAAAAAAGTACTCATTTTCTTGGCAAAATTTTTTGTTAGTTATTTTGTCTTATTTTCTCTTTATTCCTGGTACTTACAGAATTCACAAAAAACCACACCTGCTTTTAAAACAGCTACTATTACTACAGAAGTTGCCAACCAAACGGTAAAAATTTTAGATTTTTTTGGTGTTACAGCAAAAGCAGAACAACACAACAAAGAATTGTCTGTAAAGTTACTAATCGACGGAAATTATACTGCCAGAGTTATAGAGGGGTGCAATGCAATTAGTTTAATTATTTTGTTTATTGCTTTTATTATTGCCTTTTCTGGCCCATTAAAAAAAACACTCTTGTACATCTTATTTGGCTCGTTGATAATTTATTTTATAAATTTACTTAGAATTGCTTTTTTATCGGTGATGATTTACAGATATCCCGAGCACCAAGAATTTTTACATAATTTAGTTTTTCCAGCCATTATTTACGGCACTATATTTTTGCTTTGGGTGCTATGGGTAAACAAGTTTTCGACTCTTAAAAAATGAAAAAAAACATAAGGATATTACTTATTATTGTTGCTTTTTGCCTCCTTTTTTTAATTAGAGCTTTTGCCAATAAGCTATTTTACGATCCTTTAATTACCTATTTTAAAAACGATTATTTGTATGCCAAGTTACCAACAATAGATTTTTGGCAACTTTTAAGAAATCTATTTTATAGATTTGTTTTAAACAGTTTTGTAACCCTACTTATTATTGGCTTACTTTTTCGAAAAAAAGAGCTTATAAAATTTACAGCATTATTTTTAGCAATAGCATTTGTAATACTTATAGTAGTTTTTGCCATTTTACTTAACAATAAATTTGAAAATGGTTATTTGTTACCTTTTTACATTAGAAGGTTTATTATACATCCTTTGTTTTTATTGATATTAATTCCTGCTTTTTATTTCCAACATAAAAATAACATAGAATTTAACAATTAATTTAAGAGAACAAATTGTAAATTTGCAATTGATAATGAAAAATGTAATTACCAAAATAACGTCTTTATTTTTAGCCCTATTAGTGCTAATTTCTACCTTTTCTTTTACGGTAGAAAGTCATTATTGTGGAGATTATTTAATTGATATTTCTTTTACTGGAGATGCAGAAGTTTGCAAAAATGATGTAAAAACTACGAGCTCTAAACAAATGAAAGATTGTTGTTCGGACGAAGTTTTAAAAATTGAAGGTCAGAAAGAATTACAAAAATTAAGTTTTTACGAATTAGATTTCTCGAAACAACAATTTGTTGTTGCTTTTACAATTAGTTACACATCTTTATTTGTTCCTAAAAGTGAAGGCGAAAAATTATATCAACATTTTTATCCACCCGATAATCAATCTGATTTTCAGGTATTATACCAATCTTTTTTAATTTGATTTTTTTAAGATAACTACAAGACTGTTTTTTACAAACAAGCAATCATCGTATTATTTTAAAATAAATCACAATTCATGAAAAAATATTTTTTTAGTAGTTTTTTACTACTATTTCCGCTTTTTGTTCTTGGTCAAACAAACCTAAAAGGTATGATTATGGACAAAGAAAATCCTAAAAATAATTTAGGGGTATCAGGTGCAACCGTAAATTGGTTGAACACAAATATTGGTGCTATAACCAATGAAAAGGGATGGTTTACAATTCCTTACAAAAAAGAGTATACTCAATTAGTAGTAAGTTATATTGGTTATAAAACAGATACTTTAACAATAACAAGTTTAAAACCAATTCATCATTTTATTACACCCGAAAAAGGTTTAGAAGAAATTACTATTACAAGTAAAAGAGATGCTGTACAAAAATCGTTATTTGCAACAGCAAATACTTTTACAGTAAATAATGACGAATTATTAAAGGCGGCTTGTTGTAACTTGGCAGAAAGTTTTGAAACAAACCCGTCTATAGACGTAAGTTTTTCAGACGCTTTAACAGGCACTAGACAAATACAAATGCTGGGCTTAAAGAGTCCGTACTTATTAATTACGCAAGAAAATGTTCCTTCTATAAGAGGTGCTGCTCAAGCTTTCGGGTTAACTTTTACGCCTGGTACTTGGGTAGAAAGTATACAAATTACCAAAGGTGCTGGTTCGGTAGTGAATGGTTTTGAAAGTATTTCTGGACAAATAAATGCAGAATTAGTAAAACCATTTTCCGACAATAAGTTCTTTTTTAATGCCTATAGTTCTTTAAATGGAAGGTTAGAGTTAAATACTCATTTTAATGAAAAAGTATCTGATAAATGGCAAACTGGTTTGTATATTCATGGAAACTATAGAGGTGAAAAATTTGATAATAATAACGATAACTTTTTAGACGCTCCGTTGGCAAATCAAATAAATGTTATGAACCGTTGGCAATATACCGATGCACAAAACGGGTGGATTGGTTTTTTAAATGCTCGCTTTTTAAATGACACCAAACAAACAGGAGAACTAAACTACAACCCAAAATTACACCAAGGAACTACGGCTTTTTGGGGAAGTGAAATAGACACCAAACGTTTTGAAACTTCTGGTAAACTAGGGTATGTTTTTCCAGAATTGCCATATCAAAGTTTCGGCCTTCAGATAGCCTATAGTAACCATCAACAAGATTCTTATTTCGGACTCAGAAACTATGCTATTACTCATAATAGTTTTTATTCTAATTTACTTTTTAATTCAATTATTGGCGATACTAGAAGCAAATTTAAAACCGGAATTAATTACAGTCACGATGCTTATAATGAACAAATAAACACTACAAATTATCAAAGAATAGAAAATTCTTTAGGTGCATTTTTTGAATATAGTTTCGATAATTTAGAAAACTTTAGTTTAACAGCTGGCATGCGATTAGATACGCATAATTTATTAGGTACTTTTTTAACTCCGAGATTACATGTAAGATATGCTCCGTGGGTAAAAAGTGCCTTTAGAGCATCAATTGGTCGTGGCAGGAGAAGTGCCAATATTTTTGCAGAAAATCAACAGTTATTTGCTAGTTCTAGACAAATTAATATTGATGATGTAGGAGGTAATATTTATGGTTTAAACCCAGAAATTGCATGGAATTATGGTGTTTCTTACTTACAAAAGTTTATGTTATTTAATAGAAAAGCAGATATTACTTTTGATTATTATAGAACCGATTTTACTAACCAAGTAGTAGTAGATTGGGAAAATCCTCAAGAAATTTCTTTCTATAATTTAAACGGTAAAAGTATAGCAGACAGTTTTCAGGTTGAAATAAATTATAATTTTGCCACGCATTTTAACCTAAGAACAGCTTACAAGTATTTTGATGTAAATACAGATTATAAAGTAGGTAATTTGCAAAAACCTATTCAGCCAAGAAATAGATTTTTTGCAAATGTTTCTTACGAAACGCTTGCTAAAGAAAATGGAAATCAATGGAAATTCGACCTCACTTTTAACAATATTGGCAAGCAGCGTTTGCCAAACACTAGCACAAATTCGGTTCAATACCAATTGCCAAAATATGCAAATCCTTTTCAACTTTTAAATAGTCAAATAACAAAAGTTTTCTCTAAAAAATTTGAGGTATATTTAGGTGGAGAAAATATTACAAATGTTCAGCAAGCAAATCCTATTTTAGCAAATGACAATCCGTTTGGTGCAAATTTTGATACTACAATAGTATATTCTCCTATTTTTGGACGCGCTTTTTATGCAGGATTACGATATAAAATAAAATAACTAATAATTTAAAAAACAATAAAAATGAAAAAAATAGTATTGGTAATGAGTATCCTTTTTTTAGGATTTTCTTTTCAAGCTCAAGAAGTTAAAAAAGATAAGAAGGAGCAAAAAGTTAAAAAGAATAAAAATGCCAAAGTTTCTTTTGAAGTAAATGGCATTTGCGGAATGTGTAAAAAACGTATAGAAACGGCAGCTCTTAAGACTAAAGGAGTAAAATTTGCTATTTGGGATGTAAAAACACACCAAATGAATCTTATAATGGATGAACGTAAAACAACATTAAACACTATAAAACAAAACATTGCAAATGTTGGACACGATATTGAGGGTTTTATTGCCAGTGATGAAGCCTACAATTCTGTACACGCTTGTTGTAAATATAGAGATAGTAAAATTGTGTTAGACCATGAAAGTGGTGCTATGAAAAAACAAAAAAACGAATAATATAATTGTTTTTTACAAGTTGGCTACTAATTCTAAACCTGCGTTAAGGATAGAAACGACATCCTTTTTTATTTTTTTTAAAAAAGATATAGTGTATAGCCTGTAAAAACACCCAAATTTAAATTAGGCGTATCATAAAAAAAATCCTTACAATTAAAATTGTAAGGATTTTTTGTGAGGTAGCATTTTAAAACACCCACAAATACACTATTTTAGTATCTGTAATACTCTGGTTTAAAAGGCCCTTGTTGTGCAACACCAATATATTCGGCTTGGTCTTGGCGTAATTCTGTTAGTTCTACACCGATTTTTTCTAGGTGTAATTTTGCTACTTTTTCATCTAAATGCTTTGGCAACATATACACTTCATTTTTATAAGCATCTTTGTTTGTCCAAAGTTCTATTTGTGCCAATGTTTGATTTGTAAATGAGTTAGACATTACAAAACTAGGGTGCCCTGTAGCACAACCTAAGTTTACCAAACGACCTTCTGCTAGTAAAATAATATCTTTTCCGTTAATATTGTATTTGTCTACTTGAGGCTTAATTTCTACTTTCTCGCTATTTTTATTAAGGTAAGGAACATCAATTTCATTGTCGAAATGACCTATGTTACAAACAATAACTTTGTCTTTCATTGCTTCGAAATGTTCTCCTCTAACAATATCTTTATTACCAGTAGTTGTAATTACAATATCGGCATTTGCTACTACTGTTTCTAAACGCTTTACCTCAAAACCGTCCATGGCAGCTTGCAAAGCACAAATTGGGTCTACCTCTGTTACTGTTACAATAGAACCGGCTCCTTTAAAAGAAGCTGCGGTACCTTTACCAACGTCTCCGTAACCACAAACAACCACTCTTTTACCTGCCAACATAATGTCGGTAGCTCTACGAACTGCATCTACTGCAGATTCTTTACAACCGTATTTATTGTCGAATTTCGATTTTGTTACCGAATCATTTACATTAATTGCTGGCATTGGTAAGGTACCATTTTTCATTCTTTCATACAATCTATGAACTCCTGTGGTTGTCTCTTCTGAAAGTCCGTTTATTCCAGCAGCTAATTCTGGGTAACGATCTAATACCATGTTCGTTAAATCTCCTCCATCATCTAAAATCATATTTAATGGCTTTTTATCTTCGCCAAAAAATAATGTTTGTTCTATACACCAATCAAATTCCTCTTCATTCATACCTTTCCAAGCGTATACAGGTATTCCTGCAGCAGCAATTGCAGCAGCAGCTTGATCTTGCGTAGAAAATATATTACAAGAGCTCCAAGTAACTTCGGCTCCTAAAGCCTTTAATGTTTCAATTAGAACAGCCGTTTGAATAGTCATGTGTAAACAACCTGCAATTCTTGCCCCTTTTAATGGCTGACTGTCTTTATACTCCTCTCTTAACGCCATTAAACCAGGCATTTCAGATTCTGCTAATTCTATTTCTTTTCTACCCCAATCTGCTAAAGAAATATCTTTAACTTTAAATGGAACGTATGCTGTGTTTGTGCTCATATTTTGTATATTTATATTCTATTTTTTTGCCTTTGCAAAGGTACAACATACATTTTAAAATACATGCCTCTTTATAAAACATTAACGGTAAACACAACGACTAAAGTACTGATTTGGAAGATTGAAGAATCGATAGAAATATTACAAAAAAATATACTTCTTTCTTACAATAGTAAAATGCGTTTAGAATCTATGAAGTCGGTTTTACATCAAAAAGGCTTCTTAAGTATACGACATTTACTAAAAGAAATTGGGTATACAGATGCAGATTTAATATACGATGAGTTTGGTAAACCTTACCTAAAAGACAACAAACAAATTTCTATTACACATTCTTTTAATTTTACCGCTATTATTATTTCTGATGATTTGGCTGTAGGAATAGATATTGAGAAACAACGAGATAAAATTTTAAAAATAGCTCATAAATTTACTCCAATACAAGAGTATAACACCATTGCAAATGATGCCGCATTAATAAGTAAACTTACTATTGTTTGGGGTGCAAAAGAAAGTTTGTATAAAATTTATGGAAAGAAAAAACTACTATTTTTACACCATATTTTTATTAATGATTTTAAGTTTTCTGATAAAAAAACTACTGGTGAAATTCGATATGATGGAAAAGTAAATAGATATACTATTAAATTTTTAGAGTTTGAAGGATTTACATGTGTATTTGCCTTTTAAAAAATATTGATTTTTTTTAGCGAAATTTTGTATAAATACATATATAAAATGTGCCTTTTAATGATGCATTTTCTAAAAAAGGACTAATTATTGACAATTAAATAAACTACTTGCTAGAAAACGAAAAAAGATTACTTTCGCAATTGTGAATATTTACAATAACATTTTAACAGCAAAAAAAGCAGGCAACAAACTGTTGGCCGTTTTAATAGATCCAGAAAAATTTGATCTCAAAAATAGTGCTCTTTTTTTCGAAAAAGTACATCTATCTATTGCTACACATATTTTTGTTGGTGGTAGCACAGATGCAAATAATCTAACAGAAAGTGTTGTAAACGCCATAAAAAGAGTAACTAAATTACCTATTATATTATTCCCAGGAGATGTTTCTCAGATTACAAATGGTGCAGATGGTATTTTGTTTTTAAGTTTATTATCTGGTAAAAACCCAGAGTATCTTATCAATCAGCAAATAAAAAGTGTTCCTTTATTAAAAAATAGCGGATTAGAAATTTTACCGACTGGTTACATTTTAGTTGATGGGCAAAAAGAAACAGCTACTCAAAAAGTAAGTAATACGAAACCTATTCCTCAAGAAAACACAAATTTAATTTTAGATACTGCTTTAGCAGGAGAATTTTTAGGTAAAAAGCTCATTTACCTAGAGGCTGGATCAGGTGCCAAAATACCTGTAAGCACAAAAATTATTAACCTTATTAAAAGCAATATTTCAGTTCCTTTGATTGTTGGAGGCGGAATTCGTTCAAAAAAAACAATAGAAAAAGTTTTTAATGCAGGTGCAGATATTGTCGTTATTGGTACTGCTTTCGAAAAAAATGATGATTTTTTTAACGATTTAAAAAAGTAAGACTCTTCATTTAGCTATTCCTAGATTCTAGATGACCTATAAAATTGGTAAATACACATCACTATCTAAGCAACAATTTAACTATTTTTACAACTTCAAATAAAGAAATGTCAGAAATTTTTAATTTTCTTTTCGAGCAATATAAAACCTATGAAACAATAGATATTACGCTAGAAATTACAGCTGTATTTTTTGGGTTTTTGTCTGTTTGGTACTCCAAGCAAAATAAAATTTGGGTATTTCCTACAGGAATGATAAGCACTGCCATATTTGTATATCTCCTTTTAAAATGGGAACTTTTGGGAGATATGATGATTAATGCCTATTATTTTATTATGAGTGTTTATGGCTGGTACTTGTGGTCTAGAACCAAAAATAATGAACCCATTGTAAAAATTTCTAAAATGACGTTTTTTGAAGTAAAAATGTCAATTGGCATTTTCTTATCAACCTTAATTGTTGTTTTTGTCATTTATAAAATATTTAATAAATGGACTTCTTGGATTGCTTATGCAGATACTTTTACTACCGCTGTTTTCTTTGTAGGAATGTGGCTAATGGCTAAAAGAAAAATAGAAAATTGGCTATTTTGGATTCTCGGTAATATCATTTCTGTACCTTTATACCTTTACAAAGGCTTTGCTTTTACAAGCTTTCAATACATAGGATTTACATTTATTGCCATTTTTGGCTATTTCGCATGGAAAAAGAACTTCAACAAAACTCAATTAACCTAGTAAAAGTAGTATTATTTGGGCCAGAGTCTACTGGTAAAACAACCCTATCTAGACAATTAGCTAGGCACTATAATACTGTTTGGGCACCAGAATTTGCTCGTGAATATTTACAAGATAAATGGAACAACGAACGTAAAACTTGCCAAAAAAAAGATTTACTACCCATTGCAATAGGACAAATGAAACTAGAAAATGAATTGTCTAAAAAAGCTGATAAACTTTTAATTTGCGACACCGATTTATTAGAAACCAAAGTCTATTCGGAAGAGTTTTACGGGGGTTTTGTAGATGAAAAACTAAACGAAGCTGCAAAAGTGAACACTTACGATTTATACTTATTAACCTACATAGATACCCCGTGGGAAGAGGACGACTTAAGAGACAGGCCCGAACAGCGTTTAGAAATGTTTATGGCTTTTGAGAAGGCACTAAAAAAATATCATAAAAATTATATTCTTTTAAAAGGAGATAAAGAAACTCGGCTTAAAATAGCCACTAATGCCATTGATAAAATTTTACAAGAAAAAGAAAATTTACATTCTTTTTCTGCTTCTCTTAAAAGTAAAAAAAATTACATGAAATAACCTTTCATAAAATGGATACCACACAACTTATAAAAGAATTGGAGTTTAAAGCTATTAGAAGTTCTGGTGCCGGAGGACAACATGTAAATAAAACATCATCTAAAATTGAACTGACTTTCGATTTAGAGAATTCTGAATCGCTTTCTGATAAAGAAAAAGAGCTTTTAAAAACAAAACTCTCTTCGAAATTAACGAAAGAAAATTTGCTTATTTTATTTTGTGAAGAAACCCGTTCTCAACATAAAAATAAAGAAATTGCTATTAAAAAACTTATTACAGTTCTCAAAAAGAATTTGATTATCCCTAAAAAAAGAAAAGCTACAAAACCGACAAAAGCATCTATTAAAAAAGGAATTGAAAAAAATAAAAGAACTTCTCTTAAAAAAGCCCTTAGAAAAAAACCGAGGTTAGATTAAAAACGCATGGTTGCACTTAACATTATATACCTTGGAATAATACGAGTTTTACTACTATAACTTTGAAAATCATTTATTTGTAAAATATCGAATGTACTTTGGTTGGCTAAATTTATAAATTGAAGTTTGTAATTGAACTTTCCTTTAACTGGGTTATAATTTAAACTTCCATTTATAAAGTTTTGAAAATTATTATTTAAATTAAAACTATTTGCTGTTGCAGACGCTAACCAATTTTCGTTGATTTTATATGTGGCGGTTATATTCGCAAAATAATTGTTTACAGAAGATTGTCTGTTTTGAAAAAATGTCCAATCTCGCTGGTATTTTAAATAAAATTGAAAATTAATTGGTTTTTTAAAATATGTTGTTCCAGAAATTCTAGAAACATAACTATAGCTTATCAATTTTTCTAATTTGCTATTATTAACAAGTAAAAAATTAGAAAAAGCTGTAAAGTTATTTTTTAGTTTTAAGCTTGTGTTAAGTTTTGTAAAATACTGTGTTGTTTCATTTTGTAAAAAAAATAAAGTTATTGATAGAGGAATTGGTATTAATTATAGAATTTGACCCTAAACTTTTATCAAATATTGAAAGAGAACTTATGGTAAATGTAAGAAAACCTTTATCTAATTTTTGAATGTTATGAGAAAAACCCAAAGTATTAATATTAGCAACTTCTAATTGCCTTATTTGCTCATTTAAAGTTCTATAATCTTTTAAAACGAAACCATTAAAAAAGTAATTTAGATTTAGTAAATCGTATTTATAATTATAACTAAAATTAAAGCTACCTAATTTACCTAATCTAAAATTATAATTTATTTTAACATTTGGAAACACATATCTATTAATTACAGTATCCGCATCATTAATAGTTTTATAAATAGTTGTAGCTTCTAACTTTATTTTTTTATAGTTGTTAAAATTATGCTCAAAATTAAGTTGTAATCCAATATTAAAAATATTCTGTTTTACATTATTTGTAATTAAGTTAGTATTATTTTGGGTGTTTTTAATATGGTTATTAAAAAAGTAATTTTCTTTTTCGATTAACGTATTTAAACTATATATTTGTTTACTTTTTTTAAAACTGACTTTACTTTTCCATCCTAAAAAGTTATTATTTTTATTTAAGGTTTGATGTATTGGCTGGCCATTATCAAAATTAAATCTAGATGCTGTTGTAAAGTATGTTTCATTTAAATTAGAAGTTGTTTGGTATAAATAGTTTTCTAAAATAAAATATTTTGATGGACGATATGTTGCTCTAAAATGATTGAAAACATATAGTTTTTCGTTGTTATTTTTATTTTTAAATAGTGTATTAAAATTATTATCTGTCGATAAATTTTCTAACCAATTATTTTTTTGTTTTTTAATTTCATTTTCAAAAGTTAGGTACCAATTTCCTTCATTATAAAACTTAACTTCCATATTAGTTGTAAAATCTTTTAATGTATTTGCACCTAATATATTTTCTTGAATTAAAACAGGGTTCTCTTTAATATTAAATAAACTACTACTATTTTTTTCAAAATCAATATCATCTTTATTATAAAATGTTAAAAACCTTAAAGTTGTTGATGGTGACAATTTTTTAGACAATGTTAAAGAGTTACTATTGGATTTGTTTAGTACAGCTTCCTCATCATTTAAAAAACCTTTTTTTGTAGAAAAATTTTTATTTGTTTCAATATTAATTAAAGGGCTTTTATTTTCATCTATATGCAATGAAATTTCATCACTAGTTACATTGGTGTTTGTTAAGTTACTTAAGTAACCATTGTTGTTTAACTTGCTCAGTTGTAAAAGTTTAATCTGCTTTTTTAAAAACCCAATATTTACAGTAGTGTTGTATCTTTTACTTGTTCCTGCACCAGCTTTTACAGTACCAAACAAGATGTTTTTTTTGTTGTCTTTTATGGATATATTTATTGCTATTTTTTCTGATTTAGTAAATTTTTTTTTAAGTGGATTATCATTATGATTTCTTAAAATCTGGACATTCTTAAGTAGATTTGCATCTAAATTTTTACTTAAAATCTTATAATTTTTAGAGACTAAATCTTCACCTTCAATTAGTATTTTTTCTATTGATTTACCATTAAAAGTTATAGTACCTTCATTAGAAACATCTAAACCTGGTAATTTTTTTATAACATCTTCTAATGATTCTTCGGTTTTATTAATAAAATTTGGTAAATTGTAAGTAATCGTATCTTTATCTACCTTAATTTTTCTTTTAGACTCAACTATTATTTCTTTTAATTTTTCTGTTTTTAAAGGCAATATAACATTTAGTTCAATTTCATTTTTTACAGCTATTTGTTTATAAAATTTTTGGTAACCTATACTTCTAATTTCAATGGAAATTGTATCATTTTTAGTTTTGAACTCAATGTTATACTTACCTAATTTATTGGTAATACCATAGCTATAATTACCATTATTATCTTTAATTAATATTGTAGCATTTAACAAAGGGTTTTGTAAACTATCTGTTACAAAACCCTCTATACTTTTTTTCTGACTAAACAAAGAAAAATTTATGAGTAGAAAAATGAAGAATACTCTTTTCATAAAACTTTAATCGACATATTCAATAAAACTCTTTTTTCTTAATTTTATAATAGCTGTTTCAGAACCTTTAGAATCTAAATGTTGCCCAATTGCTCTAGAATATTTTAAATTTCTTTGAATTTGATTTTCTTTCTCCTTTATAAACTCCTCATAATTATACCATTCTCTTTTTAAATTTGGGGTAATAAAAGTTTTTTTATAGGGATATTCAATTTTTTTAAATAAAAATAAGACTTCATTATTACTATCATAAGCTTCTATTATCAAACCTGGTAAACCGTTTAACTTCCATGGTCCTAAAGCTACCGGTATTTCTTTTGTAAACCAAGCTATATAATATCTTCCTCTAAAAAGTGCTTTGGCTTTTTGCACCTCAATACCCTCAATTTTTTTTATCTCATTTGTAATTTCCCAATCTATTTTGGGTACTACTTCTTTATACATAAACTTATTATTAAACCTAGCATTACTGTATAAAGTATCATTAGATCTATTAGTTATTTGATACAATCCATCTTTTGAACTAAAGTCTCTTATGCCAAATAATTTACCATTTTTATCTTTATAGGTTTTTGTAATTGTTTTTCCACCGTTTTCTAAAGAATCAATTTTAGTAACATATAAACCAAAATCATTACTAACAAAAAGTGAGGCATTGTATGTCTTTAAATTAACACTTGGTGCACCTAGACTTATAACTTCTGTATATTTTACTAATAAATTAGTTTGAGAGTTTATTATTGTAGAAAAAAATAAGATTTTTATTATAAATATCTTTTTTATCATTTTATTTTTTTTAAAACTTTCACTCAAATGTAGTTATTATTTATTTATTAAAATTCTATTGTGGGCAAGGAGCATTCATTATTGCAACTGCTATTTGTGGAGCATGTTCGGATCTAAAACATCTCTCACCAGTATAAGTAATACCATTAGGGCAAGTTACAGACCAATTTACTTCAGTGTAACCCTCTCCACAATTGAGAAGAATTGCTTTTTCTATTGTGGAATTATCTTTATATGTAAACGCACTTAAAGTGACTAAACTTATTGTTAAAACTGTTAAAATTTTTATTCTTTTAATCATAATTCTGTATTTTTAAATGTTAAAATGAGTGAAAGTTATTTAATTTATCAAAACTAAATTTAATTATTTATCACTACAATAGCTGTAAGCTATAATTTATAGCCAATCCCTAAAGAATAAAAAATGAAAGAAAAAATCAGAGAGAATCAGAGAGAATCAGAGAGAATCAGAGAGAAGAATATGCAAAATTAAAAATTACATAAGAGAATCTCGGTTAAAAAAAGGATATTCACAAGAAAACTTAGGAGAAATTTTAGGTATTTCTCAAAATTCTTATCAAAAATTAGAAACAGGCAAAACAAAATTAACTTTAGAACGTTTTTTCGAAATTAGTATTTGTTTAGACATTTCTATTTACCAATTACTAAGTACTGAGGAAAAAGAAAATTTATCAAAAAAAATAATGATGAAGATAATTAATTCTTAATATAACTGAAATATTTTTTTTCCAAATTCACTATAATAGTAAAACTTGTAATAAATTCTTCTAAATTAGAATTTAGCTTTTAACTCATTATTCTTACTGAACATGTTTCCTATACAAATATGTATTATTAATTTGTTTAAAAATAATGAGATAATTTTAAAAAAATATAGTTCAAATAGAAATAAAATCGAAAGCCTTATCAATCTTTTACTTTTATAAAATTGCTTTTTTCACAAATTATTAATAAATTGAGTTAAAAAAAGCCCTTAGAAAAAAACCGAAGTTAGATTAAAACTAAAAGTTAGCAAATACGTTTAGCCCTGATTGAAATGGTATCCTTTTTTTGTTTTTCTCAAAAAAAAGATTTAATGGAAAGCAGGAAATAGCTACTAAAAATAAATAAACTTTCTGTTTCACATTTAAATTTTACAACGTAAATTTGCATCGTTCTCATAAAGGGGTGCCTACATCGGCTGAGATCATACCCATTGAACCTAGAACAGGTAATGCTGTTTAGGAAAAAAGTATTTACAACAATAAAAAAAGATACAAATTGTGTAGCTTTTTAATTATTGATGTAACTACAAAAAATTATTATTCAATATTAATCACAAGAATAATTACCTCTTTTTATTCGTTTTAATTTTTATTTAAAATGAAAAAAATATCTATTTTTTTATTCTTGTTTGTAAGTACACTTGCAAACGCACAATCTTTTACAATTTCTGGAAAAATTGTAGATGAAAACAACAAACCTTTATCTGAAGCTACAATTTTAGTTAAAGAAATTAACAAAGGTGCCGTTTCCAATACGGCAGGAAACTATAGTATTTCACTAAAAAAAGGAAGCTATACACTAGCGTTTTCTTTTTTAGGATACAAAACGATTGTTCAAAAAGTAACGCTTTATAAAAATGAAATCCGTACTATTCAACTACAGCCAGATGCCAATGTTTTGGAAGAAGTTTTAGTAGCAGCCGTAAGGGCAAACACAAATATTCCGGTAACCTACTCTAACTTGTCAAAAAAAGAAATTGCTAAGCGTAATTTGGGTCAAGACATTCCAATTTTATTAAATTACATGCCTTCGGTGGTTTCTTCATCTGATGCAGGAGCAGGAATTGGGTACACATATATGAGTGTTCGAGGTTCTAACTCAGAGAGAATTAATGTTACCGTAAATGGAATTCCTTATAATGATGCAGAAAGTCATGGTACTTTTTGGGTAAATCTTGGTGACTTTGCCTCCTCTACAGAAAACCTTCAATTGCAGCGTGGTGTTGGTACTTCTACCAATGGTTCTGGGGCTTTTGGTGCAAGCATAAATATTTTAACAGACGCAATTTCTGAGGATGCCTTCGGAGAAATATCAAATTCTTTTGGTTCTTTTAACACCAAAAAACATACAGTTAAATTTAGTTCGGGTAAAATAAACAATCACATAGAAATTTCTGGTAGATTGTCTAATATTTCTTCCGACGGATATGTAGACAGAGCTTTTGCAGATTTAAAATCATATTTTTTACAAGGAAGTTACTCAGATGAAAATACCCTAATTAAAGCAATTACTTTTGGTGGTAAAGAAAAAACATACCAAGCTTGGTTTGGGTTAACTGCAGATGAATTGGCAGAGGATAGAAGGCAAAATCCGTATACCTACGATAATGAAATAGACAACTATCAACAAGATCATTATCAGTTGCATTGGAATGAAAAAATAAATGATAATTGGACAACAAACTTAGGACTAAACTACACCAAAGGTCGTGGATATTTTGAGCAGTTTAAAGAAGGTGAAAGCGCCACCGACTTTGCTAATCTTATTAAAGATGGTAGCGATTTAATAGTTAGACGCTGGTTAGATAACGATTTTTATGTAGTAAATTTTAACACAAATTACAAAACAGAAAAATTAAATTTTATTTCTGGAATTTCGTATTCAAATTATACCGGAGATCACTTTGGAGAGGTTATTTGGGGTTCTGATTTAGCTGATGACGTAAAAATTAGAGACCGTTATTATTTTTCTGATGCAAAAAAAACAGACTTTTCTGCATTTGCAAAAGCTACCTTTAAAATTGCCGACAAACTGTCTGGCTATATAGATTTGCAAGGTCGTTTTATTGGATACCAAACCGAGGGCATAACTAATGATATTGTGCCAATTGATGTACATAGAAATTTCAATTTTTTCAATCCGAAATTAGGTTTTACTTATAAAATTAATTCACAAAATAATTTGTATACCTCGTTTGCAGTTGCAAACAGAGAGCCAAATAGAAACGATTTTGAAAATGGTGTTTCTAGTCCAGAAAGTTTAAATGATTTCGAATTTGGTTGGAGATTAGATAAAGAATCAATTAAATTAAATACCAATATTTACTACATGGATTATAGAAATCAATTGGTGCTAACCGGTGCTTTAGATGATGTTGGTCAGCAAATTAGAGCAACCTCTGGCAGCAGTTACCGTTTGGGGTTAGAAATTGATGCAGATATCCGATTAAACAAACAGTTTTCTATACGACCAAATGCTGCATTTAGTAGCAATAAAAACAGAGATTTTTACATCACTAGAAACGGAAACACTACTCCTGAAGCTTTAGGAAACACCAATATTTCATTTTCTCCGAATATAATTTTAGGTAATTTATTTAGTTACATGCCTTCAGAAAATTTACAATTTACATTCTTATCTAAATATGTAGGAAAACAATTTATGAGTAATTTTAGTAGTGCAATTTCAACTAGTGATGTTTTAGACGACTTTTTTACAAGTGATATAAATATTGTTTACCACATAAAAACTACCAAAATTGCAGAATCCGTTACATTTACAGCTCTCATAAATAACGTATTTAACAAAGAATTTGTAGATAGAGGCTACTACTATACATTTGATGATACTTGGTCTACACCAGGGCAAACTACAACTTTAGATGGCGCTGGATATTATCCGCAAGCTACCAGAAACTTTTTACTAGGTGTAACTATTCGATTTTAGCTTTTTAAAATCATTTTGAAAAAAACTAAAAATTGTAAAAAACCGTATTTTTTAGTTAAAATTGTCTAAAAAACAAAAGAAATGCCTCATTTTTGATTAAAAATGAGGCATTTTTTCGTATATTGGAAAAACAATGAAATACGTTAAATTTTACATTCGGTTTGTTCAAATACACAACTATCGTATTTCAAATACCATTCGAAGTACTCTAAAAAGCAATAATTCTTTCGCTTTATAAAGTACTTTTTTATTGTGATTATCTCACATATCATTTTCAACTTATAACCTCCCATTAAATTTATATTTACACATGAGACAACTTAAAATTGTAAAACAAGTAACCAATCGTGATGCAAAATCACTAGAAAAATATTTTCAAGAAATTAGTAAAATAGGTCTTATTACAAGTGATGAAGAAGTCGAATTAGCCTTAAAAATTAAAAAAGGAGATAATAGGGCATTAGACCAATTGGTAAGTGCTAACTTAAGGTTTGTGGTTTCGGTTGCAAAACAATATCAAGGACAAGGTTTAAAACTATCCGACCTAATAAATGAAGGAAATTTAGGATTGGTTAAAGCAGCAAAACGTTTTGACGAAACGAGGGGTTTTAAATTTATTTCTTATGCCGTTTGGTGGATTCGCCAATCGATTATGCAAGCTTTGGCAGAACAGTCTCGAATTGTTAGACTTCCTTTAAACAAAATTGGAAGTATTAGTAAAATAAATAAAATATATGCTCGCTTAGAGCAAGACGGACAAAGAAGACCAACAAATAAAGAAATTTCAGAACAATTAGACATGTCTGAAAATGATGTAGAACAAGCCATGAAAAATTCAGGAAAACATGTTTCTATGGATGCTCCCTTTAGAGAAGGTGAGGATGCTAACTTGTATAATGTTCTTCGTTTTGATGAATCGCCAAAACCTGATAAAGAATTGATAGCCCAATCTTTAAAAATTGAAATAGACAGAGTACTAGACACACTTACGAGCAAAGAAGCAAAAGTTATTAAAATGTTTTATGGTATTGGTGATGAAACTCAAAGTAGCTTAACAGAAATTGGAGAAAAGTTCGACTTAACAAGAGAGCGTGTAAGGCAAGTAAAACAAAGAGCTCTTAAAAGGTTACAAACAAAATCTAAAACTCAAATGCTAAGAACATACTTAGGTTAAGTACAAAAAAAAACGAGCAAAAAGCTCGTTTTTTTTATTTAAGAATCAATTCTACCGACTGCACAACTTACAAAAGACTTTGCTTTGTGTACTATTGTATTTTTGTCTCCAACTTCTGGATATCCTAATGCAGAAAGTTTATCTTTTATTTGTTCTAAATTTGCATTTTCGTGAGAAACAATAACTGCAGAATTCTCTAAATCTACAGTTACATCAGTTATATTGTTTACACTTAAAACGCCTTTTTTTATAGTAGAAGCACATCCACCACATTTTAAATTTTCTATTTGTATCGTTGTTGTTTTCATATAATTAATTTTCTTTTTTCCATTGATTAAATCCGCCTACAACATTGTAGACATTATACCCTTTCTCTTTTAGAATTTTTGCAGATTTGCCACTTCTATTACCCGACCTACAAATTAAATAAACTGGGAACTCTTTTGATAGTTTTTTACTTGCTATTTCAGCAAAATTGTCATCAAAATAATTAGCAAAAATTGCAGTTTCTATATATCCTTCAGAAATTTCTTCGGGGGTTCTAACATCTAATAACTGAATTTTACCTTTTTCTAATAAAACCTTAAGCTCTTTAGTAGTTACTTGTTGTATTTCTTGTGAGTTGCTTTTATGGCAATTTACAAATAAAAATATACTACATAAAACTCCGAAAAAATATCTCATAAACTTATTTTAATGTTGATGGACAAACCGCTTCTGATAACGGTAAATTAGTGTTTTTTATAGCATCAAATCCGCCAGAAATATCAATAATTTTATGAAATCCTCTAGCTTTTAAAATTGATGCTGCTATCACAGAACGATAACCTCCGGCACAATGCACATAAAAAGGAGTATTTGTTGGAAACTCATCAATGTGATTGTTCAAAAAATCTAGGGGAGTATTTTTAGCAAAAACAATATGTTCGCTCAAAAACTCACCCGGTTTTCTAACATCAAAAATAAGTAAATTATCTTGATTGTTTTGCTCTAAAGTTTTAGGTAAAACGCTAACTATAGTATCAATTTCTTTAGAGGCTTCTCTCCAAGAATTAAAACCACCTTCTAAATACCCTAAAACA
Source organism: Polaribacter tangerinus (assembly GCF_038024095.1). Classification (NCBI taxonomy): domain Bacteria; kingdom Pseudomonadati; phylum Bacteroidota; class Flavobacteriia; order Flavobacteriales; family Flavobacteriaceae; genus Polaribacter; species Polaribacter tangerinus. Next base: position 1,191,126 of record NZ_CP150668.1, read on the forward strand.
TTATCAAAACCAACTCGAGACAAGCGAGTAATTGCAGTTTCTTCATCACCTATTTCTGTAACTAATAAAATGGGTTGTATAATGTCTTTTATCAATGCTCCAACCCAAGGAGCAAAAGTACCATTTAAACCAATAAAAATTGATTGCGGTATAAAACCTTTTATAAACTCATTCTGATGTCTAACGTCTAAAATTAAGGCTCCCGTTTTATTGGCTATATTTTCAAAATCATTAACAGACAAAGGTTTGGCACTTTTCTTAATAATATCGTCTACAGATTCATATCCTTCTTTATTCAATTTTACGTTTAAAGGAAAGTAAGCTGGTGGTGGCAATAAGCCATCGGTAACTTCGTGTATAAATTCTTCTTTGGTCATGTCTGGTCTTAAAGCATAATTAGTAGCTTTTTGCTGCCCTATAGTTCCTACCGTTTCTTTACTTAAATTTTTACCACAAGCAGAACCTGCACCGTGTGCAGGGTATACAATAACATCATCTGCAAGTGTCATTACTTTGTTTCTTAAACTATCAAACAAAAAACCTGCCAAATCTTTTTCTGTAATTGTTCCTTTTTGAGCTAAATCTGGTCTACCTACATCGCCTAAAAATAACGTATCTCCACTAAACAAAGCGTACTCTTTACCATTGGCATCTTTTAATAAATAACAAGTACTTTCCATGGTATGACCAGGTGTATGAAGTGCTGTAATGGTAATATCGCCAAGCGTAAATACTTGGTTATCTTTTGCTATTATTGCGTTAAAATTTGTCTCTGCCGAAGGGCCATACACAATTTTTGCTCCTGTTTTTTCTGCTAAAGTTACATGTCCGCTTACAAAATCTGCATGAAAATGGGTTTCAAAAATATACTTAATTTTTGCATTGTTTTTTTCTGCAGTATCTATATAATCTTGTACCTCTCTCAATGGGTCTATAATAGCTACTTCTCCATTACTCTCTATATAATAAGCTCCTTGAGCTAAACAACCTGTATAAATTTGATGTATAATCATAATAGTAACAATTTAATAATCTAACAATTAGTCATATGCCTGATGTATATATTTTGCATATTTTTTTTGTGCTGTTTTGTCTCCTGTTTTATAATATATTACCGCATCATTATCTCTCATAAAAAAGTGATTGATATCTATAATTTGTAATAAACCTCCTTTAAATAAAACATCTCTTACCGGACCTTTTACTCCTGCAAAATAAAAATTAATGTTTTTCTTTTTATAATAACTCACACGCTCCTTTAGCATTTCAACTCCTGTGCTGTCTATTCTGTTTATACTTTCTGCATCTAATACAATCAGTTTTAAATTGGCTCCTTTTTCTGTAACCATCTTCTCTAAACTGTCTCTAAAATAAGCTGCATTTGCATAAAATAATTGTGCATCAAATCTAAAAACCAATACATCTTCTTCTAACAAGACCTCTTTAAAACGGTCTTTATTTCTGTAAAAATCTGCATCCGGAACTTTCCCTAATTCTGCAGTGTAAGGTCTTGAAGTTCTATAAATTAAAACAACTATAGACAAGCCAACACCAACTGCAATTCCGTATTCAATTCCTAGTGATAACGTAGCTAAAAAAGTGGCAATCATTAACCAAAAATCTAAATTGTTAGCTTTCCATAAAAATTTTGCTTCTTTAATATTTATCAATCTAAAGACAGCTACTATAATAATTGCTGCTAAAACTGCTTTTGGCAAAAAATAAAATAAAGGCGTTAAAAACAAGAGTGTAATAACTACCATAATTACAGAAATTAGTGCCGACATACCCGTTTTTGCACCACTTTCTTGGTTTATTGCTGATCGTGAAAAACTAGATGTAGATGGATAGGCTTTGAACAAAGAACCAACCATATTGGCTATACCAAGCGCTATTAGTTCTTGATTTGGTCTTACTCTATACTCATTTTGTTTGGCTTCTAAAGATTTACCAATAGAAATTGTTTCTAAATAACCAACCATTACTAATGTAAAAGCAATTGGTAATAATTCTCTTAAGAGTTCAAAATCTAATGTTGGTAAACTAAAAGTAGGCAAACCAGATGGAATGTCTTTAACTATAGCTACTTCAGAAAAATACGGGCTCAAAAACTTCATAGTTACAATTCCTAAAACAACCACAATAAGTGCACTCGGAATTTTAGCATGAATTTTTCGTAAAAAAATAATAAGGGTTATTGCAGAGAGTCCAATAATTGTTGTTTGAATATCGAAACTTAAAAATTCTGTTATAATATCTTTTAATAAAATATGTATTTGATCACTCTGAACAAACGGAACACCTAATAAATTTCTAAACTGATTAAGACCAATAATAAGTGCTAATGCAGATGTAAACCCTGTGATAACAGGCTTTGATAAAAAATTTACTATAAAACCTAAGCTAAAAACTCCCATTAAAAATTGAATAGCGCCCACTAAGAGTGCTAGTAAAATAGCAATAGAAATATAACTTTCAGATCCTGCAAGTGCTAACATAGAAACTCCAGTAGCTACAATCAGTGAATCCATGGCAACAGGACCAATAGCTACTTGCCTCGAAGAACCAAAAATTGCATACATTACTTGTGGCATTAACGCACAATAGAGTCCGTAAATTGGTGGTAATCCTGCAATTAATGCATATGCTATTCCTTGAGGAATTAAAATAATACCAACAGTAATACCTGCAATTAAATCTCCTTTAAAATAAGAAGCATCATAATTTGGCAACCATTCTAAAATTGGTAGTAATTTTTTTAGCTTCATCTTGTTCTTATAAAAAGTAGTCTTTAAAAATCATATTTTTTAAAACAATTCTCCTTGAGTTGTACCTCTCTCTCTTCCTAAATGAGTATATGCTAATTCTGTAACTTCCCTACCACGAGGTGTTCGCATAATAAAACCTTGCTGTATTAAAAAAGGTTCATATACTTCTTCTATAGTTTCTGTATTTTCACTTACTGCAGTTGCAATTGTAGAGAGACCAACAGGCCCACCTTTAAACTTATCAATAATAGTTGCTAAAATTTTATTATCCATTTCATCCAATCCATGTGCATCTACATTTAAAGCAGATAAAGCATATTTAGCAATTTCTATAGTAATTGTTCCTGTTCCTTTTATTTGGGCAAAATCTCTAACACGCCTCAATAATGCATTTGCAATTCTAGGTGTTCCTCTACTTCTACCAGCTATTTCTATTGCCGCTTCCATAGCTATAGGAACTCCCAAAATATGTGCACTTCGCTGTATAATAGAAGTTAACAATTCTGTTTTGTAATAATGTAATCGACTGCTAATACCAAATCTTGCACGCATTGGTGCCGTTAATAAACCTGAACGTGTAGTTGCTCCTATTAGTGTAAAAGGTTCTAAATTAATCTGAACTGTTCTGGCATTTGGGCCAGATTCAATCATAATATCAATTTTATAATCTTCCATTGCAGAGTATAAATACTCTTCTACAATAGGACTAAGTCGATGTATTTCATCTATAAATAGTACATCTCGCTCATCTAAATTTGTAAGTAAGCCTGCCAAATCTCCTGGTTTATCTAGAACAGGCCCAGAAGTAACTTTAATTCCTACTTGCAATTCATTGGCTAATATATGCGCAAGTGTAGTTTTTCCCAAACCCGGAGGACCATGAAAAAGAGTATGGTCTAAAGCTTCGTTTCGTTGATTAGCAGCCTCAACAAAAACCTTTAAATTATCAATTGCTTGATCTTGACCCGTAAAATCATCAAAAGAAAGCGGACGAAGTTTTTTTTCTAAGTCTAGCTCTTCATTCGAAAAATTAGTGTTTTCTGGATTTAAGTTTTCGTTCATATAACAAAGATAATATTATTTAAAGTATCATTTTGTAAGTTTTGTTACAAAGCAAAAAACCTTTCCAAATTCGGAAAGGTTTTTATAATTGAAATATATAATATTTTATGATGGTTCTTCGCCTTCTAGTAATGGAGTTGTTTGTAAAACGAAATCTTCTCCATGTAAGTAATCACTGTCATCATCATTTGCATCTACACGTTTACTGTAATCATAAGCCCATCTGTGTACCTCTGGTAATTTACCTGGCCAATTACCATGAACATGCTCAACAGGGGTTGTCCATTCTAAAGTGTTAGACCTCCATGGGTTTTGTGTTGCTTTTTCCCCTCTATACATCGATATAAAGAAATTAGCAAAGAAAATTATTTGTGCGACTCCACCTACCAAAGCAAAAATTGTAATAACAACATTAATATCTGCTAAATCATCGAACATTGGAAAGTTTGTATTGGTATAATATCTTCTTGGTAAACCTGCTAATCCAATAAAATGCATTGGCCAAAATACACCGTATGCACAGATAATTGTAACCCAAAAATGCCAATATCCTAATGTTTTGTTCATCAACCTACCGTACATTTTTGGAAACCAGTGATAAACACCAGCATACATACCAAATATAGCCGAAACTCCCATTACTAAGTGAAAGTGTGCAACCACAAAATAAGTATCGTGAACATTAATGTCTAAGGCAGAATCTCCTAAAACCAATCCTGTTAAACCACCAGTAACAAAGGTAGATACTAAACCTATAGAAAATAACATAGCTGGGTTTAACTGTAAGTTCCCTTTCCATAAGGTAGTTACATAATTAAATGCTTTCACAGCAGAAGGAATTGCAATTAATAAGGTTGTAAAGGTAAATACAGAACCTAAAAAAGGATTCATCCCTGAAATGAACATATGGTGTCCCCAAACAATAGTTGATAAAAATGCAATTGCAATAATAGAACCGATCATGGCTCTGTAACCAAATATAGGTTTTCTAGAATTTGTAGATATAACTTCTGAGGTAATTCCTAGGGCAGGTAACAAAACAATATAAACCTCTGGGTGCCCTAAAAACCAAAATAAGTGTTCAAATAAAACCGGTGAACCACCTTGATAATGTAAAACTTCTCCAGAAATAAATATATCTGATAAAAAGAAAGAAGTTCCAAAACTTCTATCGAAAACCAATAATAGGGCAGCCGATAATAAAACAGGGAAAGATACTACCCCAATAATAGCTGTAATAAAGAAAGCCCAAATAGTTAGAGGCAATCTTGTCATTTTCATTCCTTTTGTTCTTAAATTTAAAACAGTAACTATATAATTTAGTGCACCGATTAAAGAAGAAGCAATAAAAATAGCCATAGAAACTAACCAAAGTGTCATACCTGCACCTGAACCTGGTATTGCTTGTGGCAATGCACTAAGTGGTGGATAAATTGTCCATCCTGCAGATGCTGGCCCCGCTTCTACGAAAAGAGAAATGACCATAATAATACTCGACAAGAAAAACAACCAATAAGATATCATGTTTAAAAATCCGGAAGCCATATCTCTGGCACCAATTTGCAATGGAATTAACAGGTTAGAAAAAGTTCCACTTAACCCTGCTGTTAGTACAAAAAACACCATTATTGTTCCGTGAATAGTAACTAGAGCCAAATATATATCCGGACTCATAATACCATCACTTTGGTGGTGACCTAAAAATGCTTCTATAATTGTAAACGATTTTTCTGGCCATGCCAATTGCAAACGAAACAACATAGACATCATAACTGCAATGATTCCCATAAACATCCCAGTTATTAAAAACTGCTTAGAAATCATTTTATGATCGTGTGAAAAAATGTATTTTGTTACAAATGTTTCTTTATGATGATGATCTGACATAATCTATTTATTTGTATAAAATTTATAATTACTTAATAACTTCTGTTAATGTTGGTTGTTCAGACAACCATTTTTCGTATTCATCTTGCTCTACAACAGTAATTTTCATTTGCATGTTGTAATGAGAAGCACCACAAATTTTGTTACATAATAGTAAATAATCGAACTGATAAGGTTCTTCTCCCTTAGCACGTCTAATCTTATTAATACCTATTACCTTTTCAATAACCTCTGGTTGTTGTCTCATTTCTTCGGTAGTGTACTTCGGTGTAAAGCCGAACTCTGTAACCATACCAGGTACACAATTCATTTGTGCTCTAAAATGAGGCATGTATGCCGAGTGTAAAACGTCTTGTGAGCGAAATTTAAAATGTACTTTCTTTCCTTTTGGTAAGTAAAGTTCTGTTACTTGTTTGTCATCAGCTGCATTTTTGTCAGACATATCAACACCCATTGTATTGATACCTTTAATGTAATTTACGTTTCCGTAACCTAATGTATTGTCTGCACCTGCATAACGAGCATCCCACCTAAACTGTTGAGAATATACCTCTATAACAATAGCATCTTCATCCGACAAATCCATTACATTGTTCCATTGCCATAAACCATAACCAATTAAACCTACCATTACAACGGCTGGAGTAATAGTCCATATAAACTCTAATTTGTGGCTATCCGCATAAAATTTAGCTTTTCTTGATTTATTCCCTTTGTATTTAAAAGTAAAATAAAAAATTAAAAACTGCATTATAAATTGAACAATACCAATTAGCCAAAATGTAATGTTAAAAAGATTATCGTCATGTTCTCCCTCTATTGATGCAGATTCTGGTAACAGAATTACATTCATAAATATTAAACAATAAATCATCATTGCATACAAAAAAGCTAAAAAAGCCATGGCGTATTTACCTTGTGCGGCATTATCATTATCATCAGCAATAGAACTTCTAAAGTTCATTATTCTTGTAATTTGCCAAAAACTTACACCGATTGCAACACCTATAAAAATATAAAATAGAGCTAGCATATTTATCTTGTCTTAATTTTTTAATTAATTATTTGTTAATGATGATCTGTTGATCCTTCTCCTGTATTTTCTACATTGAAATATTGGAAATGTTTACTTTCCTCTAAAAATGGATTTCCTTCAGGTATTGGGTTCGCTTTAGAAAAAGCATGTAAAGTTGTATATATTAACAATCCAATAAAGAAGAAAATTGCACTTAATTCCGGAATACCAAATGCCCACTGAGCACCTACTGTTCCTGGCATTATCATAATAAAAACATCTATATAATGACCCGCTAATATTACGAAACCACCAATAAAAACAAACCATGGCTTACTTTTAAAGTCGCTATTTATAAGAAGTAATACTGGAAAAACAAAGTTCATAACAATCATTGCTAAGAAAGGCGTTTTATAGTCTGTAAATCTAGCAACAAAATAAGTTGTTTCTTCTGGAATGTCTGCATACCAAATAAGCATAAACTGAGAAAACCATAAATATGACCAAAAAACAGAGAAACCAAACATAAATTTTGCTAAGTCATGAATATGACTCTCATTAACATTCGGTAAAACTCCCTTTCCTTTAAAATAAATAGTAAAAAAGGCGATAACAGTTAATGCAGTTACCAATAATGTAGACAATACATACCAACCAAATAATGTTGAAAACCAATGTGGGTCTAATCCCATAATCCAATCCCAAGACATCATTGTTTCGGTAATCATGAAAACAAATAAAAATATTACAGACGCATTATAATTTTTCTTGTAAGTTTTATTACCATCATTTGCTGTATCTTCTTTAATTGAGTTTTTCCTAATATAAAAACGATAAACATTCCATAAAAGTAAATACACTAAACTTCTAATTAAAAATCCAGTAGCATTAATCCACCAAGATTTTCCATCAACAATTGCATCATAATTCGGACTAGTAGGATCAAAAGTTCCTTCTTTCATCCAAGGAAATAAGTGATTTAAGTGCATTACTGAAGCTATAATTACCAATGCCATAATGATAGAAACAGGAAGTAAATTTGCTGTAATAGCCTCCATAACTCTTAAAATTACAACCGACCAACCAACTTGAGCAACTCTTTGAATTGCATAAAATGCCAATACTAATAGCGTTAATCCTAAAGAGAAAAATAAGGCTACATAAAATGCAGACCAAGGTCTGTTTTGCATTTGATGCAAAACATGTTCTTCATGAGCAGCATGTGTATCTAACTCATGTGCATCTGCAGAATGAGTTGTACTATTTTGATGTGTGCTTTCGGTTTGATGATGATTTTTTGTCTCATGAGAATCATCATGTGAACCTCCATGACCATCATTATTAGATGCTTCAATAGCATGTTTAGCGTCTGTTAAAGTCAGTTTAGAACCGCTGTAAAAACTGAATGCAGTTCCTATAACACCAAGAATAATTAGTGCTATTGAAAAAGTTTTTAATTTACCTGAGAATTGATACATATCTTTCCTATTCTATCTTTTAATAGTCTATTTTAACAAATCGTTACGCAATACTTCTACATATTGTACTATCTGCCAACGCTCTTTGTATGTTAATTGAGATGAGTGTGAACCCATTAAGCCTTTACCATGCATTAATACGTGGTATATAGAACCTTGAGTAATGTCTCTGTCTTTATAATTCGGGATTCCAGAAAATTTTTCAGTTTCTGATAAATATCCATTACCATCACCTTTTTTACCGTGACATGAAATACAATAAATGGTATACATTTTTTTTCCATTTTCTAAATTTTCCTCATCATTTTCTAATGGAGATACAAGATTAGCTTTTGCTAATTCATAACCTTCAATAGTATTTGGTATATCATAATTTGGTGTTCCTCCTCTAGCAATTGTTCCTGCAACAGGCTTACTATTTACAGGGTTTCCTTTAAGACCATTAGCTGCATCGGCATTATAAGGCACAGACTCATACATATCTGGCATATATTGCAGCTGTCTTTTTTTATTATCATTACAAGAAATAAAACTTGCAAAAACTACTAAGGCAATAATTAATTTAAAATTCTTCATTGTCTGATTATTAGTGCTTATCTACGATATTAATTTCTACAGCTCCTGTATTTGCAAGCAAAAAAGTAAGTTCTTCTTCATTGTTATTTACAGGTATTTCCATTAAAAAATGATCATCTGTAGTTCGTGGGTCAGGATTTTCTGCATCTTTAAATGGCCAAATTCTACTTCTCATATAAAAAGTGATAACCATTAAGTGAGCTGCAAAGAAAACTGTTAGTTCAAACATAATTGGAACAAAAGCTGGCATATTTTCCATCCAGGAAAAACTTGGTTTCCCTCCAATATCTTGTGGCCAATCTTCTATCATGATATAATTTGTTAGCCAGATAGCTACTGCTAAACCAGTAATACCGTACATAAATGCAGTAATTGCTAGTCTTGTTGGTGCTAAACCCATTGCTTTGTCTAATCCATGAACCGGAAAAGGACAAAAAACTTCTTCTACATGATGATGTGCTGCTTTAACAGTTTTAACTGCATCTAACAATACTTCGTCATCTGTGTAAAACGCGTGAATAACTTTTGATGCTTCCATAATTATTCGTTTATAGTGTTATCTGAATTTCCTTTTGCAGCTTTTGGCTTTGCAATAGCTGGCTTAGTAGGAATTCCTTGTTCGCTTCTTTTCTTATAAAATTCTCCAGAAGATTTTAATATCGTTTTAACCTCTGCTTGTGCTATTACAGGAAATGTTCTTGCGTATAATAAAAATAATACAAAGAAGAATCCGATAGTTCCAATAAAGATACCTACATCTACAAATGTTGGCTCAAAACGCCACCAAGTAGATGGTAAATGACCTTTACTTAATACAATTGCAATAATGTCGAAACGCTCGAACCACATACCAATATTGATAAAAATTGATATAATGAAAGTCCAAATAAAACTTCTTCTTATTTTTTTAAACCATAACAATTGTGGAGTTAAAATATTAAAGAATAATAACGAGTAAAATGCCCAAGCATAAGGACCTGTTGCAGCTCCTACAGATAAATAAGTGTAGTTTTCGTAAGGAGAACCAGTATACCATGCAATAAAAAATTCTGTTGCATAAGCTACTGCTACTATACCACCCGTTAAAATAATTACAATGTTCATATACTCGATGTGTAAACGTGTAATGTAATCTTCTAAATTGGTTACTTTTCTCATGATACCTAATAGTGTTTGTACCATGGCAAAACCAGAGAAAATTGCTCCTGCTACGAAATAAGGAGGAAAAATTGTAGAGTGCCAACCCGGATTTATAGAGGTAGCAAAGTCCATCGATACAATAGTATGTACAGAAAGTACTAATGGTGTTGCTAAACCAGCTAACACTAAAGACACTTCTTCAAAACGCTGCCAATCTTTTGCTCTACCAGACCATCCAAAAGATAGTAAAGCATATATTTTTTTCTGAAAAGGTTTTACTGCTCTGTCTCTAATCATGGCAAAATCTGGTAACAAACCGGTCCACCAAAAAACTAAAGATACCGATAAGTAGGTAGAAATTGCAAATACATCCCATAATAACGGAGAATTAAAGTTTACCCACAACGAACCAAATTGGTTAGGTATAGGTAATACCCAATATGCATTCCATGGACGTCCCATGTGAATAATTGGAAATAATCCTGCTTGGAAAACAGCAAAAATTGTCATGGCTTCTGCAGAACGGTTAATTGCCATTCTCCATTTTTGACGGAATAATAAAAGTACTGCAGAAATTAATGTTCCTGCATGACCAATACCAACCCACCAAACAAAGTTGGTAATATCCCAAGCCCAACCAATGTTCTTGTTTAATCCCCAAACTCCAATACCAGTTCCTACGGTATAAAAGATACATCCAAATCCCCATAACATTGCTGCTAAAGAAATATAAAATGCCATATACCAATTTTTATTTGCTTTACCTTCTATAGGTTTTGCAATATCTTCCGTAATATCATGATAACTTTTATCACCTAAAACTAGAGGTTCCCTTATGGGTGCTTCGTAATGAGACATATGCTAATATCTTAAATTTAATTACGCTTCGTTTGTATTTCTTACTTTTACTTGATATACTACATTTGGCTTCGTTTGAAGGTAATCTAGTACATTGTAAGCTCTTTTATCTTCGGCTAATGCAGCCACTTTGTCTTCTTTATTATTTACATCACCAAAAACTAGTGATCCGGTAGTACATGCAGATGAACAAGCTGTTTCGAACTCATCTACGGCAACTTTTCTACCTTCCTTTTTGGCTTTTAAAATTGTTGCTTGTGTCATTTGTATACACATAGAACATTTTTCCATAACTCCTCGAGAACGTACGGTAACATCTGGGTTTAATACCATTTTACCATATTCGTTGTTCATATTAAAATCAAACTCTTTATTGTTTGAATAATTGAACCAGTTAAACCTACGAACTCTGTAAGGACAGTTGTTTGCACAATATCTTGTTCCTACACATCGATTATATGCCATTTGATTTTGGCCTTGTCTACCGTGTGATGTTGCTGCAACAGGACAAACTGTTTCACATGGTGCGTGGTTACAGTGCTGACACATCATAGGTTGAAAAGTTACCTCTGGGTTTTCTGCTTCTTGCTCTAACCCTCTATATGTATTTCCTCTACTTAAACCTTGCGCCTTAGCATCTTCTCTTGTTTCAACTTCAGAAGAATAGTATCTATCTATACGCAACCAATGCATATCTCTACCAACTCTCACCTCGTTTTTACCTACCACAGGTACATTGTTTTCTGCATGACAAGCTACAACACAAGCCCCACAACCGGTACAAGAGGTTAAATCTATTGATAAATTAAAGTGATGACCAATTTCTCTATTGTGTTCATCCCATAAGTCGATAGTGTTAGCTTCTACTTCTTGGTGATCATAAGAAACATATGCTGGTTTATTCCAACCATTTTTATGATCTTTTGGGTCTACCGTTTTGTACTCTTTTAATGAAGCTACTTTTAAAATATCATGACGACCAGCAATCGTTTTTTGCACTTGTGTACAAGCAAATTTATGGGTGCCTGATACTTTTTCTATAGAAACATTGTACTGAATATTATTACCGTCTTTGTAAAACGGATACGCATTCACTCCAACTTTCATTTCTTCCTTAAAGCCAAATGTTCTACCATATCCTAAAGATAGTCCTAAAGAACCTTTTGCTTGTCCTGGCTGAATCATTACTGGAACAGTAACAGAAGTTCCATTTACAGTAACTTTTGCATAATCTCCATTAATGGCTCCATTGTCTTTTACTGGATTTGAAAAACCTAATTCTTTGGCATCTGCCATAGACATTGTTAGGTAGTTGTCCCATGAAGCTCTTGTTATAGGGTCTGGGAATTCTTGCAACCAAGGATTGTTTGCTTGTTTTCCGTCTCCTAAACCAGTTTTTGTATATAAATTAAGCTCTAAACTAGAAGCTTTAGTACTTTTCTTTAAAGCTGCGGCAACTTCATCTACAGCTATATCATTTGCAGATGTATTTACACTTGTGTTATTTGAACTGTAAAAACCATTATGCAACGCTTTGTTCCATGAACTTCCGTCTAAAATATTTTTTGACCAAAATTCTTTTAAAAAGTCATAATAAGAAACTGAACTACCCGACCATTTTAACAAATTATCTTGTAACTGACGGGTGTTAAATAATGGTTGAATGGTAGGTTGAATCAAACCAAAACTACCTTCTTTAAAATGAGTATCTCCCCAAGACTCTAAAAAGTGAGACGTTGGTAGGGCGAACTGCATGGCATTTACTGTTTCGTTATTCTCTACAGAAAAAGCAACTTTTAAATCAACCTTCTTTAAACCTTCAGAAAAATCATTTCCATTTGGCAAAGAATAAATAGGGTCTATATTATGAGTTAAAACACCGCCTATTTTACCAGCTTTCATGTCTGAGACTAATTGCTGTACTGCAGCAAAGTTACCTTGGCGAATATTTAAGGTGTTTTTTGTATCTAAAATTTCACTGTTTAAAGCCTTGTTAATTGCTAAAGAAATTAGTTGAGCGTTCACATCATTAACACCAGTCATCACCACACCCTTAGAACCAGATTTCTTTAAAACCTGTGCAATTTTCTTTATATCGGCATCTATCGGTGTTGCTTTTGAAGCAACATTTTTATTGGTAATTGCATTGTATAAATTTGTTAATGCAAAAACAACATCAGAAGGTTTAGCAACTACTCTTTTATCGGCATTAGCACCAGTTAAAGACATATTACTCTCTACCTGAATATGGTAAGACATTGCTCCTGTTTCTGGTTTTCTACCTGAAACGTATGCTTTTTCAAATCCTCCGTGAAAATCTCCTAAGAAATCTGCTCCGAAAGAAACTATGGTTTTCGCATTCTCTAATTGATAATTAGGTAAAGCTCTCTTACCATAAACTTTTTCAAAAGCATCTGCCGCAGCAGATTCTGAAACGGCATCATATACTACATGCGTAATATTTGGATATGCTTTTATAAATGAACCTATAATTTCTTCTGTTGATGGACTTGCTAGGGTACCTGTAACTAAAACAACTGGTTTATTAGCGTCCTTTAAGGCATTTAATTTTGCACCAATCTCGGCATCAGCAACAGACCATTCTATTGTTTCACCGTTTTTAGTTGGCTCTTTTAAACGTAATTTTTCGTCATATAAAGAAAGAACAGATGCCTGAACTCTTGCGCTTGTTGTTCCGTTTGCCTCTTTATTTGGCATTATCTGAATAGGTCTTCCTTCTCTTGTTTTTACTAAAACATTTGCAAAGTCAAAACCATCTGAAATAGACGTAGCATACCAATCTGCAACACCAGCAATAATATCGTCTGGTTTTACTACATATGGTATCGATTTAACAACCGGACCTTCACATGCAGCTAAAGAAGCTGCTGCAGTTGTAAAACCAACATATTTTAAGAAATCTCTACGAGATGTTGAAGAAGTTTCTAGTGTTTCTTTATCTCCTAAAAAATCATCTGTAGCAATATTTTCTACAAACTCATTTTTACTTAACGTTTCAACAACAGAACTTCCTTTAAGTTCTTCAACACTTTTCCAGTATTTTTTGTTTGAAGCCATTTATCTATAGTTATTAGTTTTTGATTCTCTACAAAGAATATCTTTCTCAAGAATCTATCTTTCTTCTTTGATTAATAATGACACTTACCACACTCTAAACCACCTAACTGAGAAATAGTAACTTTTTCTACTCCATACTTCTTAGCTAGTTGATCATGAATTTTATCGTAGTAATCATTTGACTTTAAGTCTACATTTGTCTCTCTATGACAATCGATACACCATCCCATGGTTAATGGAGAGTATTGATACATCTCATCCATTTCTTCTACCGGACCATGACATTTCTGACATTTAACACCCGCAACTGTTACGTGTTGCGCATGGTTGTAGTATGCAAAATCTGGTAAATTATGAATTCGAATCCACTCCACTGGTTTTTCTTCACCTGAATACACTAAGTTTTCAGGATCCCAACCTGCAGCATCGTAAATTTTCTGAATTTCTTTATCTAACTGCTCTTTTCCGTATGTCATACCATTCCATTGGATTTCTGTTTCTTCAGAAACTTCAGATATAGACATATGACAGTTCATACAAACATTTACAGATGGTATACCAGAATGTTTACTGTGTTTTGCTGAAGAGTGACAATACTGACAGTCTATTTTATTTTCTCCAGAGTGAACTTTATGTGAAAAAGCGATCGGCTGTATTGGTTGATACTTTTGATCTACTCCTACCTTAAACAAGGTTCCAAAAACAACATAAGCACCAATTAAAAGTAATAGTATAGTTGTTAAAGCCTTAAGAAAGGTATTGTTTTTAACACCGATCCACAACTCTTGTAAATCTCTTTTTAAATTAGACTCTACACCTTTTTTTGCACCGCCTTTTAATTCTGCTACTTGCTTTAACAAACTTGCTATCATTAAAAAAGCAACCACAATTGCAGCAGCCAATAAGTACACCAACCATTCTGGAGCTCCTTGAGGCGCGTAGGTTCTTTCTCCAGCAACCGCATTTGCTGGCGCAGCAGCAACCTTTTTTATTTCACCAACGGTGGTGTAATATAAAATATCATCTATATTTTTGTCAGTTAATTGAGGAAAAGCATTCATTGCTGTAGCACTGTACTGCGCAGCCTCTGCGGCTTCTGCATTTACTTTTTGAAACTCAGCATTGTTCTTAATCCAAGCTTTTAACCATGAATTTTCCCTTCTCTCCTCTACACCACCTAAAGCTGGCCCAACTAACTTCTTATCTAATTTATGACAAGAAGCACAAAGAGATTTATATAATTTTCTTCCTTCTTTGTGACGTGCCTCATCAATCTCTTGAGAGAAAGAGGATACACTGAAAGCAAAAAATAAAAATAATGTAAAACTTCTTAAGAATACCGAAGTTAGTCTACTGTGCGATGCTACACTTTTCATATTTATAAACTATAATTTTAGTACCGTGTCTAAATTCGTTCAAATATCATTTTTGAACAGTCATACAAAAGTACTACATATTGCTAAATTCTAAAAAAAGAATAGAAAGTTAAACAACAATTTATAACAGTTCTAAATAACCTATTTTGCCAATTTATTACTAAACAAGTTGTTATTTTTGTGGAAACTATTTTAAGAATGAAAAACACCTTAATTTTAACACTTTTTACACTTACTTTACTTGGTTCGTTTCAATCAATGAATGCCCAAAATGACACAGCCAGCGTAAAAAGTATAAAAAAACTAATAGCGAAGAAAAGAAGCTATAACAAGTTAAATGGATATGGATATACTGTTCAAATTTATAATGGTACGGAAACTGTTGCAAAAAACAAACTAGAAAACTTTAAATTACTATACCCAAATATACAATCTAAACTTGTTTACGACGATCCAGAATGGAAAGTTCAGGCAGGTAATTACAAAACAAAACTAGATGCAGACAGGGCCATTTTAATATTTAAAAAAGAATTTTCAAATATTATTGTTGTACCTCTAAAAAACTAAACAAATAGTTTATTCAAATGAAAAGCCGAAATTATTTCTAATTTCGGCTTTTTTTTATCAACTTAAAATAGCTTATTTCAATCTCTTTTTTACGGCTACTTCTTTGTATGCTTCTATTATATCTCCTTCAGCAATATCATTGTAATTTTTTATTTGTAAACCACAATCATATCCTTTTGCAACTTCTTTTACATCGTCTTTAAAACGTTTTAACGAAGTTAACAATCCATCATGAACCACAATTCCATCCCTAATTATTCTAACTTGAGAATCTCTAAATATTTTACCAGACATTACCATACATCCGGCAATATTACCAACTTTAGAAATTTTATAGACTTCTCTAATTTCTACGTTACCCGTAATTTCTTCCTTCATCTCTGGAGATAATAAACCTTCCATTGCATCTTTAAGATCGTTAATAGCGTCATAAATAATAGAATATGTTCTAATATCTACTTCTTCTCTATCTGCAACCATTCTGGCATTTCCTTGAGGTCTTACATTAAATCCAACAATAATTGCATCTGAAGCAGTGGCTAATAAAACATCACTCTCTGTAATGGCACCAACTCCTTTATGTAAAATATTTACTTGAATTTCTTCTGTTGATAATTTTTGGAACGAATCTGTCAAGGCTTCTACAGAACCATCTACATCTCCTTTTAGAATGATATTAAGCTCTTTAAAGTCTCCTAACGCAATTCTTCTTCCAATTTCATCTAAAGTTAAGGTTTTTTGAGTTCTAACAGATTGTTCTCTTTGTAGTTGAGATCGTTTAGAGGCTATTTGTTTTGCCTCTCTTTCATCATCAAAAACATTAAATTTATCTCCTGCCTGAGGTGCGCCATCTAAACCTAAAATGGATACTGGTGTAGAAGGACCTGCTTCTTTAAGATTATTTCCTTTATCATCGAACATTGCTCTTACTTTACCGCTATGTTTTCCGGCCAATAAATAATCTCCAATTTTTAATGTTCCTGCTTGTACTAAAATGGTAGAAACATAACCTCTTCCTTTATCTAATAAAGCTTCTACAACTGCTCCTACTGCATTTTTATTCGGATTTGATTTCAGTTCTAAAATCTCAGCTTCTAACAATACTTTTTCCAATAACTCTGGAATCCCTTCTCCTGTTTTGGCAGAAATATCTTGAGACTGAATAGTACCTCCCCATTCTTCAATTAGTAAATTCATTGAAGATAATTGGGTTTTTACATTATCTGGATTGGCATTTGGCTTGTCAATTTTATTAATGGCAAAAATAATTGGTACTCCTGCTGCTTGTGCGTGAGATATAGCTTCTTTAGTTTGCGGCATAACATCATCATCTGCAGCAACTACAATAATTACTAAATCTGTAACTTGGGCACCACGAGCTCTCATGGCAGTAAATGCTTCGTGACCTGGAGTATCTAAGAATGCTATTTTTTGATCTCCTACATTTACAGCATAAGCTCCGATGTGCTGGGTAATTCCACCACTTTCTCCTTCTATAACATTTGCTTTTCTTATATAATCCAGTAATGAAGTTTTACCATGATCTACATGTCCCATTACTGTAATAATTGGTGCACGTGTTATTAAGTCTTCTGGCTTATCTACAACTTCTTCAATAGATTCTTCTACTTCTGCACCAATAAACTCTACTTGATAATTAAATTCTTCTGCAACTATTACTAATGTTTCAGCATCTAAACGCTGGTTCATTGTAACCATCATTCCTAACATCATACATGAAGAAATAATATCTGTTACTGGAACATCCATCATTGTAGCTACCTCACTTACTGTAACAAATTCTGTTACTTTTAGAATTTTGTTATCTAATGCTTGTGCTTCTTGTTCTGCCTCAGATTGCTCTCTTCTGGCATCTCTCTTGTTTCTTCTATACTTAGCTCCTTTACCTTTCGATGATTTTCCTTGAAGTTTTTCTAAGGTTTCTCTTACTTGCTTCTGAATATCAGCTTCTGTAGGTTCCTCTTTCTTTACTGTAGACGGTCTTTGACCTCCTCTAGATTTAAAACCTCCTCTGTTTCCTGGACCTCTACTTCCTTGTCCTCTTCCACCACCTGGTATTGGTCTTCCTACACCAACAGAATTACTAGTAGGTTTAGAAATACGCTTACGTTTCTTCTTCGGATCTGAAGCTGCATCTTTTTTAACCTCTGGTTTTTTCTTTTTTGGCTTTTCAAATTGTTTTAAATCAATTTTCTTACCTGTAAAGTTCGGACCGTCTAGTTTTTTATATTGTGTTTTGATTGCTTCTGCATTTTCTGCAGTTACTTCTTCCGTTGATTTTTCTTGTACTGGAGTTTCTTTTTTTACCTCTACTTTCTTAGCTGTTTTAGAAGCTTCTTTTTCTACCTGAGAAACAGACTTGCTAACTGGAGGCACAACTTCTTTTACAGTGTTTTCTTCAGTTTTATTTTCCGTAGTGTCTTTTACCACTGCATCTGTAGTTGGCTTTTCTACTTTTGGCTCTTTAACAACTTCCTCTTCTTTTTTTTCTGAAGCAACTTCCTGAACAGCATCTTCCTTTTTTGAAGTAGGCTTTCCGGCATTATCAATATCAATCTTTCCTACAGTTTTAAAAGATAATTTCTCTGCTTTAGCTT
Source organism: Polaribacter tangerinus (assembly GCF_038024095.1). Lineage (NCBI taxonomy): Bacteria > Pseudomonadati > Bacteroidota > Flavobacteriia > Flavobacteriales > Flavobacteriaceae > Polaribacter > Polaribacter tangerinus. The sequence continues at coordinate 1,209,549 of NZ_CP150668.1, forward strand.
TAAGAACTTCTTCTTTTTTGGCATCTTCTGCTCTTTTCTGTTCTTGTTTTGCTTCTAGTTCTGCTCGAATAGCTTCTTTTTCTTTTCGCTTTTCTTCTCCAACTTCCTTAGATGCTGCTTTTTTGCTTGCATCTGTTTGGAAACCATCTAGCAGTACTTGATAGACTTCACCAGATATTTTAGTGGTTGGTCTCGATTCTATTTCGTGACCTTTATCCGCTAAATATTCTACCGCTCTATCTAGAGAGATGTTTAATTCTCTTAAAACCTTGTTAAGTCTCGTTGTTTTGCCTTCAGACATATATTATTTTTTAGCCTTTAATTTTGTAAAAATATACATTTTTACGGTTACTCTTTCATTACAAACTATTTTCAATAGCCTATTCTTCGAATTCTTCTTTCAATATTCTATGAACATCTAAAATAGTTTCTTCTTCTAAATCGGTTCTTTTTACCAATTCTTCTACACTGCTTTCTAAGACACTTCTAGCGGTATCTAAACCAATGTTTTTAAATTCTTTTATTATCCAAGCTTCTATCTCGTCACTAAATTCTGTTAACTCTACGTCTTCTTCCTCTAAACCTTCTCTTTTAACATCTATTTCGTAACCGGTTAACTCACTTGCCAAACGGATATTTACACCACCTCTACCAATAGCTTTAGAAACTTCTTCTGGTCTTAAAAGAACATTTACACGTCCTTTTTTACCATTTTTCTCCTCTTCATACATTTCAATTTCCATTGAAGTTACTTTGGCAGGACTTAATGCTCTAGCTATAAATAGTTGCTCGTTTTTTGTGTAATTAATTACATCTATATTTTCGTTTCCTAACTCACGTACAATTCCGTGAATTCTAGATCCTTTTACACCAACACAAGCTCCTACAGGATCAATTCTATCATCATAAGAATCTACAGCTACTTTTGCTTTTTCTCCCGGAATTCTGGCAACTCCTTCTACAGTGATTAAACCATCGAATACTTCAGGAATTTCTTGCTCAAATAACTTATTTAAAAATGCAGGTGCTGTTCTAGAAAGAATAATAGCAGGCTTGTTTCCTCTTAACTCTACTGTTTTAATTACTCCTCTTACATTGTCTCCTTTTCTAAAAAAGTCTGATTTTATTTGTTCACTTTTTGGCAGTACAATTTCATTACCTTCATCATCTAATAAAATTATAGCATTATGTCGAATATGGTGAACCTCTGCACTATACAACTCGCCTTCTAATTCTTTAAATTGCTTAAATATATTTGTGCTATCGTGCTCATATATTTTAGAAATTAGATTTTGACGCAGTGCTAAAATTGCTCTTCTTCCTAAATCAATTAACTTCACCTCTTCAGATACATCTTCTCCAATTTCAAAATCTGGCTCAATTAACCTTGCTTCAGAAAGTTCAATCTCTTCATTATCATCTTCAGAAAACCCATCTGCTACTACCACTCTATTTCTCCAAATTTCTAAATCTCCTTTATCCGGATTTATAATAATATCAAAATTATCATCTGAACCAAACTTACGCTTCAATGCAGCTCTAAAAACCTCTTCTAAAATAGACATTAATGTTACTCTGTCTATACTTTTATTATCTTTAAATTCTGAAAACGAATCAATTAATGCTATATTTTCCATTACATTTTTGCTTAAAATACAATTTTAACTTTTGCTTCTTTAATATTATTATATGCTATTGTTGCTGTTTTTTCTACAGTAACTTTTCCTTTTCCAATAGGCTTTGGCTCTCGCGCTTTCCATTGTAAAATAATTTCATGATCATCTGCAGATGTTAAAGTACCTTCAAACTCATCTTCTGCAGTGGTCACTTTTAGTATTCTATTTAAATTTTTTCGATATTGACGCTTTACTTTTAATGGATGCGAAATATCTGGGGTGGTAACCTCAAGAGAAAAATCATACGTTTCTCTGTCTATATTACCATTAACATGCTTACTTATGCGTATACACTCGTTCAACGGAACGCCTTGATCTCCGTCTACAACAACTTGAATTTTCTCATTTGTAGAGACAGAAAAATCTATTAGAAACAGCGACTCATTCTCTGCTAAAGCTTCTTCTACTAAAGATTTTACCGTTGTGTGATTCATATAAACTTTTAAAATAAAGTATAAAAAGAGGGGACTTTTAAGTCCCCTTCTTTCTTCATTTACTATAAATTTCGATGCAAATATACAAATTGTTTATGATTTACCAAACCTACTGTAAATCAATATTTTTTCAAAATTATAAAAACTACCCTTTTTCATCTGTAAAAATGATTTTTAAAAGTGATTTTTCGAGGTAATAAGACTCAAAATAGTTCGCTATAAAGTAAAATCTGTACTCATAAAATTTGATGCTTTCGAAGTTGCCAGTTCTTGTAAAATAGTATAATTATGAGCTGTTTCTTTGGTTGCTACAAGGGTGGTAATAGAAAAAGAACGTAAAGCCTCAGTTACACTTAAAGTTGCAACTGCAGAATCTTTTCTACCTGTAAACGGAAAAAAGTCAGGACCACGTTGGGCAGCACTATTTATATTTACCCTGCATACTAAATTTACCAAACTATCTACTAAAGGAGCCAATGTGCTTACATCACTACCAAAAATACTTACCTGTTGCCCATAGTTTGATGCAGCCATATCGTTTAATGGTTCTTGAGAATCTTTAAATGATAAAATTGGGACTACAGGACCAAATTGCTCTTCCTTAAAAACCCTAGCATCTTTAGAAACAGGATATAATACTGCAGGAGTAATGTAATTTTCAGAAATAATACCTCCTTTTTTATTGATAATTTTAGCTCCTTTTATTATGGCATCATCTATAAGTTCTTTAATATAAATGGGTTTATTAGGCTCTGGTAGTGGTGTTAGAGACACATTACTTTCCCAAGGATTTCCAAACCTTAATTTAGCTACTTTTTCAGAAAAAAGCTTGTTAAATTGATGGATGATAGATTCATGAACATAAATAACTTTTAAAGCAGTACAACGCTGACCGTTAAAAGACAGTGCTCCAGATACACACTCTTTAACAGCTAACCCGATGTCTGCCTCTGGCAAAATAATTGCCGGATTTTTTGCCTCCAAACCAAGCACTAATCGCAACCGATTTTTGTAAGGATGATTTGCCGATATTGCATTTGCCGATTTACTGTTGCCTATAAACGCCAAAACTGTTACCAAACCCGTTTTCATAATAGGAGTTACTAAGGTTTTTCCGCTCCCATAAATAATATTTACAACTCCTGCTGGAAAACTTTTCTGAAAAGCTTCTAACAAAGGCGTAAATAACAGAACACCATGTTTTGCTGGTTTAAAAACAACGGTATTTCCCATAATTAATGCAGGTATTAATAGGGCAAATGTTTCATTTAGCGGAAAATTATATGGTCCTAAGCACAGCACAACTCCCAAAGGACCTCTTTTTATATGGGCGTATATGCCCTCTTCTTTTTTAAAATTTGATACCTCTTTATTTAATTGTTTACAAGATTCGATGGTGTCGTACACATACGCAATTGTTCTATCGAATTCTTTTTCAGACTCTTGTAGAGTTTTTCCTACTTCCCACATCAGTAACTTTACAACTTCTGCTCTCTTTATTTTAACCAAAGAAACAAATTTTTCTAGAGCTAAAATTCTATCTTCTAATGGTATTGTTGGCCACAAACCGCGACCGCTATCATAACTTTTTTCAGCTGATTTTAAAGCTTCTAAACCTTCAAAAGCAGTTAAATTAGGAATAGTTCCTAACAATGTAGGTTGGTATTTTTTTGTGGATGAGATAGAAGAATACACCGAGCTTACATCTCCTTTCCACTCTTTTAATTGACCGTTCACCAAATAAGTGTTCTGATGGATTAAAGAGGTTATCTGGTACTTTTTGGGCACTTCTTTAAAAGTGGTATTCATCTTACTAAATTGTTAGATTTTAATTGGATTTAAAAGCAATGTAATTTTTGTCAAAATTAATTAAAATTTCACTTACAAGTAAAGGTGAAAATTGTTAAAATAAAGTTGTCTTACTATCAAAAAAAAGAATACATAAAAAAGTAAATTTCTTATTGCAACTTCATTTTTAAACCAACTTAACTACTTTAACTTTATACCAAAAACTGAAACAAATCTGGTTTATCGTTTAAATATTCACCAAAAAAATTACGCGCTTTCATTCGTGAAATTAGAGGTTGTAGGTCTTCAGAATTTTTTAACTCTAACCCAACTACAGCGGCACCATTTTCTCTATTGGTTTTTTTAGTGTATTCAAAGTGAGTAATATCGTCATTCGGACCTAAAATATTTGCAACAAATTCTTTTAAAGCTCCGGCTCTTTGAGGAAACTTTACAATAAAATAATGCTTTAGATTCGCAAATAGCAATGCTCGTTCTTTAATTTCTGCTGTTCTTGTAATATCATTATTACTACCACTAACAATGCATACAATATTTTTACCAATTACATCTTCTTTAAAATAATCTAGCGCAGCAATACTTAGCGCACCTGCGGGTTCAACTACAATAGCATCTTTATTGTACAGGTCTAAAATAGTTTGGCAAACCTTGCCTTCTGGAACTGTAATTACTTGTGTTAAATTTTGTTGACAAATAGCAAAGTTTAAATCTCCAACTCTTTTAACAGCAGCACCATCTACAAAAGAATCAATGGTCTTTAAAGCGGTATTTTTTTTAAATTTAATAGATTTCTGCATAGACGGCGCACCGAGTGGTTCAACTCCTATAATTTTGGTTTTTGGAGATAAATATTTAAAAACACTCGATAATCCTGCAGATAAACCACCTCCACCAATTGCAACAAATACATAGTCAATGTCTTTTTTAGATTGATCTAAAATTTCTAGTCCTACCGTTGCTTGTCCTTCTATAACTTTCTCATCGTCGAATGGATGAATAAAGGTCTTGTTTTTTTGGTCACATTCTAATTTTGCCGCATTAGAGGCATCGTCAAAAGTATCGCCTTCAATAACAACATCAATATAATTTTCTCCAAACATTTTAACCTGACTTATTTTCTGATTTGGTGTAGGAGAAGGCATAAAAATAGTTCCTTTAATTTTTAATAATCTGCAAGACAACGCAACTCCTTGTGCATGATTTCCTGCAGACGCACAAACAATACCTCTTTGTTTCTCATCTATGGTTAAGGAAGACATTTTATTGTAAGCACCTCTAATTTTATAAGATCTCACTACTTGCAAGTCTTCTCTTTTAAAAAAAACATTTGCACTAAACTGCTTAGATAGAGTTTTATTTTGTTGCAATGGTGTTTTGTAAGCAACCGTTTCTAAATTTTTTGCAGCAACTTTTATGTCTTGTAATGTTGGGTAATATAGTTGATTATTTTGCATATGTAAACCTATAAAAAACCCTTCAGTTTTTTGTACTGAAGGGTTAAAAAAATGTATTAAACTCTATTTTTACGCCTCAGATTTTATCACTTTCATTGCAGTCATAGATGCCCTTAGTTTTGCACCTACTTTTTCTACTGGGTGATTTCTAATAATATTATTAATTCTAATCAACTCCTGATTATCAACTTCATTAGAATCTGAGAATTTTTTACCGATAACATTTGTAGAAACCGATTTCATAAAGTCTGCTAATAATGGTTTACAAGCGTGGTCAAACAAATAACATCCATATTCTGCAGTATCTGAAATTACACGGTTCATTTCAAATAGTTTTTTTCTTGCTATAGTATTGGCAATTAACGGCGTTTCATGCAAAGACTCATAATATGCAGATGCGTCTATTATACCCGACTCTGTCATTGCTTCGAAAGCCAGTTCTACACCAGCCCTAACAAAAGCAACTAGCAATGTACCATGGTCGAAATATTCTTGTTCTGAAATTTCTTTTTGTGTAATTTGTTGTTTCTCGAAGGCAGTTTCTCCTGTTTCGGCTCTCCATTTTAGTAAATTTACATCGTCATTTGCCCAATCTTCCATCATTGTTTTCGAGAAATGACCTGTCATAATATCATCCATATGTTTTTGAAACAACGGACGCATAATCTCTTTTAACTCCTCAGAAATTCTGAAAGCCTCTATTTTTGACGGATTAGAAAGTCGATCCATCATATTGGTAATTCCGCCATGTTTTAGAGCCTCTGTAACGGTTTCCCAACCATACTGAATTAATTTTGCAGCATAGCCAGCATCTATTCCCTCTGCTACCATTTTATCAAAAGATAAAATGGCCCCGGTTTGCAACAAACCACATAAAATAGTTTGCTCTCCCATTAAATCTGACTTTACTTCTGCTACAAAAGAAGACGCTAAAACTCCGGCTCTGTGACCACCTGTTCCTGCTGCATAAGCCTTTGCTTGCTCCCATCCTTTATTTTCTGGATCGTTTTCTGGATGCACAGCAATAAGAGTAGGCACCCCAAAACCTCTTTTATACTCCTCTCGAACCTCTGTACCTGGGCATTTTGGAGCAACCATAATTACAGTTAAATCCTTTCGAATTTTCATTCCCTCTTCAACAATATTAAAACCATGTGAATAAGACAATGTAGCCCCTTTTTTCATTAGAGGCATTACAGCATTTACTACGCTTGTATGCTGCTTATCTGGTGTTAAATTAATTACCAAATCTGCTGTTGGCAATAGCTCTTCATAAGCACCTACTTTAAAATTATTTGAAGTAGCGTTTAAATAAGATTGTCTTTGTTGATCTATTGCTTCTTGTCTTAAAGCATAAGAAATATCTAACCCAGAGTCTCTCATATTTAAACCCTGGTTTAATCCTTGTGCTCCACAGCCCACAATAACAATTTTCTTTCCTTTTAATGCGTTTACTCCTTCTTCAAACTCTGAAGAATCCATAAAACGGCATTTTCCTAATTGCTCTAATTTTTCCCTTAATGTTAATGTGTTAAAATAATTTGACATTGTATTTATTTTAGTTGTTGTATGTTTCTAATAATGTTGAAATTTTCATTTCGTCTTTGGTTACTGCAATTCTTCCCGAACGGGTGTATTGCATAATACCAAAAGGTTTTAGTTCTCTGTGTAATAAATCTATTTCTTCTTTTTTACCAGATTTCTCAAGTACAAAAAATTCTTTATTTACAGTAACTATTCTTGCACTACTCTCTTTAATAATATTTTGAATTTGGCGTTCTTCAAATAATAAATCTGACTTAATTTTAAACAACCCAGAAATTTGATAAATTGTTTCATCATCGTCATGATAATACGCCTTTATAACTTCTACTTGTTTTTCTATCTGACCAATAATTTTTTTAATATTTTCTTCCTCTACATTTACAACAATAGTAAATCTAGAAACCCCCTCTATTTCTGAAGATGAAATATTTAAACTTTCTATGTTAATGCCTCTTCTTTGAAAAATTGCAGACACTCTATTTAATAATCCAATATTATTTTCGGTGTACACAGACACGGTAAATAATTGCTTTTCTGTATTCATTTATTATAATTTTTAAAAGCCATAAATGATGGTAGCTCTTTTGTAAAGAATACCAATCGTTACTTTACTTTCATTTTTTTTCATCTACTGATATAATTCTTAGGCCAATCTAACTTCAGAAACACTTGCTCCTGATGGAACCATTGGAAAAACATTGTCTTCCTTTTCTACACAAACCTCTAAAAAATAAGCTTCTTTACTTTCCATCATTTCTTTTACGGCAGCTGCCAATTCTTCTCTTTTAGTTACTTTTCTAGCTTTTAAATAATACCCTTCTGCAATAGCTACAAAATTAGGATTGGTCATTTCTGTGGAAGCATATCTTTTATCAAAAAACAATTGTTGCCATTGTCTTACCATTCCTAAAAATTCATTATTTAAAACCACAATTTTTACTGCTGCTTTTTGCTGAAAAATGGTTCCTAATTCTTGAATTGTCATTTGATAGCCTCCATCACCAGAAATAGAAACTACTTCTCTTTCTGGCGCTGCCATTTTAGCACCAATGGCTGCTGGCAACCCAAAACCCATAGTTCCTAAACCACCTGAAGTAATGTTACTTTTTGTTTTATTAAAATCGGCGTATCTACATGCAATCATTTGATGCTGCCCTACATCTGTAACAATGGCTGCTTCTCCTTTACTTTGAACATTTATTTCATTTATAACTTCTCCCATTGTTAATCCTTGTTTTGTGGGATGTAAGTCGTTTTTAATTACTTTTTCGTATTCGATAGCATATAAATCTTTAAACTTCTGATGCCATTCAGTGTGAGCGTTTTTTTGTATGAGTGGTAAAATTAGAGACAAGGTGTCTTTAGCATCTCCTAAAACCGCAATGTCTGCTTTTACATTTTTGTTTATCTCTGCCGGATCAATCTCAAAATGAATTACTTTTGCTTGTTTTGCATACTTACTTAAATCTCCAGTAACCCTATCATCGAAACGCATTCCTATTGCAATTAAAACATCACACTCATTCGTAAGTTTATTAGGTGCATAATTTCCATGCATTCCTAACATACCTACATTTAAAGGGTGAGAAGTTGGTAGTGCAGACGCGCCTAAAATGGTCCATGCTGCAGGGATACCTGCCTTTTCTACTAAAGCTTTAAACTGTTCTTCTGCTTCACTTAAAATTACTCCTTGCCCCCAAACAATAAAGGGTTTTTTAGCACTGTTAATTAATGTTGCTGCTGCTTCTAGGCTACCTTCAACAGTTTTTGGAACTGGTACATAGCTTCTAACTTTTAAACATTTTTCGTAAGAAAAATCAAACTCTTCAAATTGAGCATCTTTTGTAATATCTACTAATACTGGCCCTGGTCTTCCACTTCTTGCTATATAAAAAGCTTTTGCTAGAGCAGCAGGAATATCTGCCGCTTTTGTTACTTGACAGTTCCATTTAGTAACAGGTGTAGAAATACCCACAATATCTGTCTCTTGAAAAGCATCGCTACCCAACAAATGTGAAGGAACTTGCCCAGTAATGCATACCATTGGTGTAGAATCTATTTGTGCATCTGCAATACCAGTTATTAAGTTTGTAGCTCCTGGTCCTGAAGTAGCAATTGCTACACCTACTTTTCCTGAAATTCTAGCAAAACCCTGTGCAGCATGAGTTGCCCCTTGCTCATGACGTGTTAACACATGGTGTATTTTATCTTGATATTTATACAACTCATCATAAACTGGCATGATAGCACCACCAGGATATCCGTAAATAATGTTAACATCTTCTGCAATTAATGATCTAACAATTGCCTCACTACCAGAAATTCTTTCTGTAATTTTTGGTGTAGTTTGTTTACTTTTTATGGTTTCTGTTGCCATATGTTATTTATTTGATAAAGAAGAAAAAAGGGAATTATAGATCATTTCTAAAAACTGCTTATTTCCTTTCTACTGTTTTGGTGATTTTTTACTTGATATTTATTTTAAACTGAAAACATTACGCATCTGTAACACACCCTTTAGATGCTGATGCTACAATTTTCGAATATTTATATAAAATTCCTTTTTTGTGCTTTAAAGTTGGTGCAACCCAATTAGCGCGTCTTGCTGCCAATTCTTCATCAGAAATTAAAACATTTATAGAGTTATCTATGGCGCTAATTCTTATTTTATCTCCTGTTTGCAACAAAGCAATTGCGCCTCCAGATTGCGCCTCTGGTGTAATATGACCTACTACAAAACCGTGTGTTCCACCAGAAAAACGACCATCAGTAATTAATGCTACAGATTTACCAAGCCCTGCTCCCATAATTAAAGAAGTAGGCTTTAACATTTCTGGCATTCCTGGACCTCCTTTCGGCCCTACATATCTTATAACAACAACATCTCCTTTAGAAACCTCTCCATTAGAAATTCCGTTATTAGCAGCTTGTTCACCATCATAAACCACTGCTTTTCCTTCGAATAACAAGCCTTCATTTCCCGAAATTTTTGCTACAGCTCCTTCCGTTGCTAAGTTTCCGTAAATAATTTGAATATTTCCAGATGATTTTAGCGCTTTGCTTTTAGGGAAAATCACATCTTGTTTTTCAAACTCCATTGCTTCTACATCGGCTAAATTCTCTGCCAATGTTTTTCCGGTTACAGTAAGACAATCGCCATGTAAAAACCCATTTTCTAATAAATACTTCATGATGGCTGGCGTACCACCAACACTATGAACATCTTCCATTAAATATTTTCCAGAAGGTTTTAAATCTGCAATTAACGGAGTTCTGTCTGAAACTCTCTGAAAATCTTCTAAAGTAAAGTCGATGCCTGCTGCATGTGCTATTGCCAAAAAGTGTAAAACTGCATTGGTAGAACCACCCAAAGCATTAACCAAAGCAACAGCATTTTCTAACGATTTTTTAGAAATAATATCTAACGGTTTTAAATCTAACTCTAATAAATTTTTTAAAGCTCTTGCTGTTCTCTCAGATTCTGATAATTTATTAGGATTTTCAGCAGGAATTGAGGAGTTAAAAGGGAGTGCAAATCCCATACATTCAATTGCTGAAGCCATAGTATTTGCAGTATACATACCACCACAAGCACCTGCGCCAGGTATGGCTCTTTTTATAATTTCTTTATATTCTTGTTCATCTATTTCACCTGCAACTTTCTGCCCAAGGGCTTCAAAAGCAGATACAATATTTAATTTTCTCCCCTTATAATTTCCAGAAGCTATCGAGCCACCATACATCATAATAGAAGGTCTATTTAAACGTAACATAGCAATTACCGCACCTGGCATATTTTTATCGCAACCAACAATTGCTACTACACCATCATAACTTTGAGCATTTACAACAGTTTCAATAGAATCTGCAATAATATCTCTAGAAACCAACGAATAATTCATTCCAGAAGTTCCCATAGAAATACCATCGGAAACTCCAATAGTATTAAAACCCAAACCTACCATTCCTGCAATATTACATTCTACTTTAACCTCGTCTTTTAAACGATTTAAATGCATATTACAAGGATTTCCATCGTACCCAGTACTAGCAATTCCTATTTGGGCCTTGCTCATATCTTCATCTGTTAAACCAACAGCATACAACATTGCTTGTGAGGCTGGCTGAGACTCGTCTTGTGTTAATCTTTTACTATGCTTATTTAATTCCATTTACTTATTACTTCAATTTAATGACTAAATTATACTATTTCACTTTTTTTATTACATATTTCGCAATACAAATAGTTACACTCAGGTATTTAAAAAAACACATAAAACGCTTATTATCAATTTTTTAACACTTATTTATTATGATACTCAATCATTGAAATAAATTCAAAAAAAAACCTTCCAAAATATCTGGAAGGTCTGTTATTATGTATATAAATATCACTTCCTTATCATGTCGTAATAAATACGATGATAATAATAGAAATGATATTTACTATTTGTTTGTGCATTTGAGTTACAAATGTAAGAAAACTGAAATTAATAAAACACATAAAATGTAGATTTATTTAAATTATTGTGCTTTGCCCAGCATGAATATTCATAAAATTCATATTACTATCTTCTTGATTAATTATATAATCTGCAATAAAATCTCCAACTTTAGAGGTTTCTGTAAAAAAATCTTTTTTGCCTTTTATATCTTCTGTGGTAATTCCTAGAACTAATGATTTTTCTACAGCTCTTTCTATTGCTTCTGCCTCATCGTGTAAGCCCAAATGTTCTAATAATAGTGCTGCTGATAAAATAGAAGCTAATGGATTTGCGGTGTCTTTGCCTTTTGCTTGCGGAAAAGACCCATGAATTGGCTCGAATAAAGCATTCTTTTCTCCAACAGAACTAGAGGCTAACAACCCTATTGAACCACCAATTACACTTGCTTCGTCTGAAATAATATCTCCGAAAAGATTTTCTGTTAAAATAACATCAAATTGTTTTGGATTTAAAATTAGTTGCATTGCAGCATTATCTACAAAAAGAAAATCTAAAGTTACATCTTTGTATTGTTTTGCAATTTCAGAAACAGTTTTTCGCCATAAACGCGATGTTTCTAAAACATTTGCTTTGTCTACCAATGTTACTTTTTTCCTTCTGTTTTGCGCTGCTTTAAAAGCTAAATGTGTAATTCTAGAAATTTCGTCTACCGAATACAAGCATGCGTCATAGGCAGATAAACCATCTTTACTTACCTCTTTTTTACCGAAGTAAATACCGCCAGTTAGTTCTCTATAAATTACAATATCAGTTCCTTGAATAACTTCTTTTTTAAGCGGTGAATTTTCAATTAATTGATTGTAGGCTTTTATAGGGCGAACATTACAAAAAAGTCCTAATTCTTTTCTTAGCTTAAGCAATCCTTGTTCTGGCCTTACTTTTGCTTCTGGATTATTGTCATATTTTAAATCGCCAATAGCACCAAATAAAATAGCATCTGCTGCTTTACAAATATCAATTGTCTTGTCTGGTAAAGGGTTTCCAGTAGCTTCTATGGCACAAGCACCCATTTGTGCTTCTTTATATAAAAACACGTGGTTGTAAGCGTAAGCAACAGCATCTAATGCTTTTTTTGCTTGATTGGTAACCTCTGGGCCAATACCATCTCCAGGAATTACTGCAATTGTATATTTCATCTTTATTACTGTATGTTAGTTGTTAACAAAGGTAGCTGCATTTCTAATAATAAAAATTATTAAAGTGATACAGCCACCATTGAAGACAAATTTTTAATGGTTTACACCATTGCTATTTTAGAAATTTTATTTACTTGTTTCATTATTTGATGAATATCGTCATCTTTTACTTCTTTTTGAACATCGGCCGTTTTTAAGAAAGATGTATATGCACTGTCTAATTGTACTTTGGTTAATTCGTAGCCAATTTTTTTGGCTCTGTATGCCAATGCAGCTCTACCACTTCTGGCTGTTAAAACTATAGCACTTTCTGTAACACCAACATCTTCGGGATTCATAATTTCATAGGTTTCACGGTTTTTTATAACTCCGTCTTGATGTATTCCAGAACTATGTGCAAAAGCGTTGGCACCTACAATAGCTTTATTTGGTTGTACTGGCATTCCCATACTTTCCCTAACCAAAATACTAGTATCGTATAATAATTTTGTATTGATAGAAGTTTCTAAATTTAAGTAAGGGTGTTGCTTAAGCACCATTACAACTTCTTCTAAAGCGGTGTTTCCTGCACGCTCACCAATACCGTTTATTGTGCACTCAATTTGACGTGCACCATTAATAACTCCTGAAATTGAATTGGCAGTTGCTAAACCTAAATCGTTATGACAATGACACGATAAAATGACATTATCTACCCCTTTAACATGCTCTTTTAAATACTTAATTTTTGCGCCATACTCTTCTGGCAAACAATAACCTGTAGTATCTGGTATATTTAAAACAGTTGCACCAGCTTTAATAACTTCTTCGCATACTTTTGCTAGAAACTCATTATCGGTTCTACCTGCATCTTCTGCATAAAACTCTACATCTTCTACAAAAGATTTGGCATATTTTACTGCCCTTACAGCCCGTTCTATCACCTTATCTCTTGTAGAGTTAAATTTAAATTTTATATGAGAATCACTAGTACCAATACCAGTGTGTATTCTTGGGTATTTTGCATAATTAAGTGCTTCTGCTGCTACTTTAATATCATTTTCTACCGCGCGTGTTAATCCACAAACTGTAGCATTTTTTACAATTTTAGCAATTTCAGAAACAGAAGTAAAATCTCCAGGACTAGATACTGGGAAACCAGCTTCAATTACATTTACCCCTAATAAATCTAATCTTTCTGCAATTACCAATTTTTGTTTAGTGTCTAATTTACATCCCGGAACTTGTTCTCCATCTCTTAATGTAGTATCGAAAATTTGTACTTGATTGTCTTGCATAATTTTTTAAAGATTATCTTTATAGTTAAATCAAATGTATATCTTGTGCACTAAATTTGTGCAAAAAAAAAGGAAGTATATACGATTTCTAGCACGACTAAATAAATGATAAAAAACTAATAAACAATTACTTATGAGCAAAATCATTACATCCGCCAATCAGCAAAATGATGCTCTTTTTGTATTAATAAAGTCTTTAACTAAGTCAGAAAAAAGACAATTTAATTTATATGTTGGTCGACTTGGTGGTAATATTGATGCAAAATTTTTCTCTTTATTTAAGTTTTTAGAAAAGCTAAAAGTGTATGATGAAAAGGTAATTATTGGTAGTGGCATTGTTTCTAAACAACAACTTTCTAATTTAAAAGCACATTTATACAAACAAATTTTAATTAGTTTACGTTTAAACCCAGCGCATAAAAATATTAGAATTCAAATTAGAGAGCAATTAGATTTTGCTACCGTATTGTACCAAAAAGGGCTTTACAAACAGAGCTTAAAACTTTTAGACAAAGCGAAGAATTTAGCACTAGAAAATGAAGAAAAAAATATTGCTTATGAAATTGTAGAATTAGAAAAAGTTATAGAAACTCAATACATTACTCGAAGTTTAAGCAACCGTGCAGACCAACTTTCTATACAGGCAAAAGAACTGAGTCAGCACAACGTAATTGCAAGTAAATTATCTAATTTATCTTTACAATTATACAGCTATTTATTGCAAAGTGGTTATGTAAAAAATGAAAAGGAACTTGCGTTTGTAAATACTTATTTTGAAGAAAGATTACCAAAATACAAGTATAAAAACCTAGGTTTTAGAGAAAAATTATGGTTATATAAAGCACATTTATGGCATAGTTTTTTAACACAAGATTTTTTGCAAAGCTATAAGTATGCTAGCAAATGGGTAAGCTTGTTTCGAAAAAACACCAAACTTATAAACCTGCATCCTGTTTTTTATTTAAAAGGTATTAACTATTTATTAGAAGCATGTTTCTTTGTGAAAAAAACATCTACTTTTAAAGAGGAATTGGCATTGTTTGAAAAAGATATTGCTTCGAAAAACATTCCACTAAACACAAATACCGAACTACTTATTTTCGAATATTTATATGCCAATAAACTCCATTTACATTTTTTAGAAGGCACTTTTTCTGAAGGGGAATATTTGGTAGCTAACATCAACGAAAAAATTGAGACATATAAAAACAGATTGGACAATCATTATGTGGTGATGCTTTATTATAAAATTGCTTGTTTGTATTTTGGAATGGGAAAAAATGAGCTTTGCATTACTTATTTACAAAAAATTATTAGCTCTAAAGATATCGGCTCTGCAGAAGACTTACAGTGTTTTGCCAGAATTTTAAACCTTATTGCTCATTATGAGTGTGGCTTAGATTATGACTTAGAAAGGCAGTTTTTAGATACTTATAAATTTCTATTAAAAATGGAAAATTTACAAGAAGTACAAAAAGTATTTCTTACTTCTATAAGAGATTTAAGTGATGTTTTTCCGCATGAAATAAAAAATGAATTCAAGAAAATTTATTCAAAACTTAAAAAATTTGAGAATCATCCCTACGAAAAAAGAGCCTTTTTATACTTAGATATTTTGTCGTGGTTAGAAAGTAAAATTGAAAACAAACCAATAGCAGTTATCATTAAAGAAAAATCAAAATTAATTACTAAATAATAGTAAATTCGTTTTTTACGAGTAGTTATTTTTACAAAACAACATAAATTAAGGAGTTTTTAAAAAAAATTACTAATTGCTGTTGCTAAATTAAATAATTACAATACTTTTGCTTTGTGAGTATAAATAAGCAACATACAAATTTCTTCAAAACCATCTCTTTGGTTGGTATGTCTATGCAAACAACTACTCGCACTACTACAACAATTACCCTTTAGGGGTTGTTTATTTGCATATAAAATTTAGGGTACACATATTTTCGAATTCATCGAATACAAAAATTATATATTAATTTTCATTAAAATAAAAAAATGAAAGTATTAAAGTTTGGAGGCTCTTCTGTAGCCAACTCAGAAAACATCAAAAAAGTTTTACACATTGTTAAAGAAGCATCAGAAAAAGAAAAAATTGTAGTAGTGGTTTCTGCCTTTGGCAAAACCACCGATGCTCTTTTAGAGGCTTCTAAGGATGCATTAACAAACCTAGAGGCAGCAAAAAAAAGAGTATCGGCTATAAAAGTTCATCATTTTGAAATTATCGATACATTATTATCAACCAATAAAAAAGAAGTTCAAGATCATATAACTGCTTTATTTGATAGACTTTATGCAATTTATGATGGTATTTTTTTATTGCAAGAATTATCTGACAAAACAACTGCCAAAGTAGTTAGTTTTGGTGAGCGTTTATCTTCATTAATTATTGCCAATGCCGCAAATGAGATAATGAATGCATCGCACAAAAAAAGTACTGAACTGATATACACAAATAATGATTATTTAAATGCTCAAGTAAACTTTAAAAAAACCAATGAAAAAATACGCGACTACTTAAGCAAAAACTCTTTTCAGGTTACAATTTTAGGTGGTTTTATTGCAACCAATAACGCGCATGAAATTACCACACTTGGTAGAGGTGGTTCAGATTATACTGCAGCTATTTATGCTGCCGCGCTAGCTGCTAGTGAGCTTCAAATATGGACAGACGTTTCGGGAATGTATACTGCAAACCCTCGTATTGTTAAACAAGCGTATCCTATTTCAGAAATTTCGTACGAGGAAGCTATGGAGTTATCTCATTTTGGTGCTAAAGTTCTTTATCCGCCAACAATACAACCAGCCTTAAGAAAAGAAATTCCTATTCGAATAAAAAACACCTTTAAACCCGAAAAAAAAGGGACACTAATTCGTAAGAATTTACAGACAAAAAATGGCGTTAAAGGCATTTCTTACATAGAAAACATTTGCCTAATTACCTTAGAAGGAGGAGGTATGGTAGGTGTGCCTGGCTTTTCTAAACGCTTGTTCGAAACACTTTCTGGAGCTGCCATAAACGTTGCTTTTATAACTCAAGCATCTTCTGAACACTCTATATGCGTTGGTATTTACGAACAAGACGCTCATAAAGCAAAACAACTTTTAGACGATACTTTTTCAATTGAAATAACACGAAAAAAAATTAAACCGATCATCATAGAAAAAGAGTTGGCTATTATAGCAGTGGTAGGAGAAAGTATGAAAAATCATCAAGGCTTAAGCGGACAAATGTTTAGTGCCTTAGGAAGAAATAACGTAAATATTAGGGCGATAGCTCAAGGATCATCAGAAAAAAATATTTCTGCGGTGATACATAAAAATAATGCCAAGAAAGCATTAAACACGTTACACGAGCAGTTTTTTGAAGAAAAAACAAAACAACTTAATCTTTTTATTACCGGTGTAGGAAATGTTGGCGAAAAATTTTTAGCCCAAATTGCTCAACAAAAAAAATATTTAAAAGAAAATTTAAAACTTAATATTCGAGTGATTGGCTTGTCTAATTCTAAAAAAATGGTTTTTGATGATGACGGAATTTCACTAAAAAACTGGAAAGAAGTATTAAATAATGGAACCAAAGCTAGCTTAGATGACTTTTTTAATCAAGTAAAAAAAAGGAACCATCGAAATAGTGTTTTTGTAGACAATACTGCAAATAAACAAGTTTCGGAAATTTACCATAAATACCTTAAAGAAAGTATCTCTGTGGTTACTTGCAACAAAATTGCATGTGCATCGGAATACAATAACTATAAAAATTTAAAGGAAATTTCTAGAAAATACAATGCCTCTTTTTTGTTTGAAACTAATGTAGGAGCAGGTTTACCTATTATAGATACCTTAAAAAACCTTATAAATTCTGGAGATAGAATACATAAAATTCAAGCGGTACTGTCGGGTAGTTTAAATTTTGTATTTAACCACTTTGAGGAAACTACTACTTTTAGCAAAATAGTGGCAGAGGCTCAAAAAGAAGGGTATACAGAACCTGATCCTAAAATTGATTTAAGTGGAATTGATGTTGCCAGAAAAATATTAATTTTAGCAAGAGAAAGTGGCTATCAATTAGAATTAGAAGAAATAGAAAACAATTCTTTTTTACCCAATGAAAGTCTAAAAACTAGCTCTAACGATGCGTTTTATAAATCTTTAGAGAAGCATGAAAATCATTTTCAACAATTATTTGCTAATGCTAAAAAAGAAAATTCTCGACTAAAATATGTGGCAGAATTTTCTAATGGAAAAGCAAAAGTTGGCTTGCAACATATTTCGGTAACGCATCCTTTTTATAATTTAGAGGGAAGTGATAATATTGTTCTTTTTTATACGGATAGGTATCCTAAAAACCCTTTAATAATAAAAGGTGCTGGTGCTGGTGCAGAAGTTACAGCTTCTGGTATTTTTGCAGATGTTATAAGAATTGGAAACGATTAATTTTTGCCAATTATAAGAGGTACTAAAAATAAAAAAATGAATTATTTAAAAATATTTTCTCCTGCTACTGTGGCAAATGTTTCCTGCGGATTCGACTCTATGGGCTTTGCATTAGATACTATTGGAGACGAAATGACATTTACAAAAACCCAAAAAAAAGGAGTTACAATAACGCAAATTTCTGGAGCAAAATTACCCTATAATGTTCAAGAAAATGCTGCTGGTGCAGTGGTACAAAAAATGCTGCAAGAAACAAAAGCTCCTTTTGGTATAGCACTTACCATTCATAAAGGTTTTACACCTGGTAGTGGTTTAGGAAGCTCTGCGGCAAGTGCTGCAGGCGCAGCCTTCGGAACTAATCAATTTTTACAAAAAAAATATACTAATTTAGAACTTACCAAATTGGCAATGTTTGGCGAAAAAGTTGCATGCGGAACTGAAATAGCAGACAATGTTGCCGCAGCTATTTTTGGTGGTTTTGTATTGGTTAGGAGCTATCATCCATTAGAAATTATAAAATTACCTGTTCCTAAAAAACTTCGTGTTGTTGCCATACACCCACAAATAGAAATAAAAACACAGGATGCTAGAGAGGTTTTGCCAAAAAATATTGCGTTAAAAGACGGAATTACACAGTGGGCAAATGTGGGCGGTTTGGTAAGCGGACTCTATACAGACAATTACCAACTAATTAGCAATTCTTTGGTTGATGTGGTTGCCGAACCAGCAAGAAAAGCTTTAATTCCTTTTTTTGATTCGGTTAAGAAAAACGCTTTAAAAGCAGGTGCCCTAGGTGCGGGAATTAGTGGTTCTGGCCCTACAATTTTTGCCTTGTGCGAAGGTGATGAAATAGCATCTAAGGTCCAAAAAGTAATTACCGAAACGTATTCGAAAACTAAAATCGATTTTCGTGTTTTTAATTCAAAAATAAATGCTGCCGGAATTAAAATAATCGAATAACTAATAGCGCTTTAAAACATATCAACCAGAAAAAATAAAAAAATGAACTACTATAGTTTGCATCATAAATCGCCAAAAACTAACTTTAAAAATGCCGTAATTGAAGGGCTGGCAAAAGACAGAGGTATTTATTTTCCTGAAAAAATTACCCCTTTGCCTAAAAATTTTATCGATAATATTACCAATTATTCCAATCATGAAATTGCTTTTGAAGTAATTAAACAGTTTGTAGGAGACGAAATTCCGCCTACGGCTTTAAAAGAGATAATTTCTAAAACCCTCTCTTTTGATTTTCCGATAGTAGAAATAGAAAACAACATCGCCTCTTTAGAACTTTTTCATGGCCCTACCATGGCTTTTAAAGATGTAGGAGCTAAATTTATGGCAGAATGTTTGGCATATTTTAACAACGATAAGGAAACGGAAATAACTGTGCTTGTGGCAACATCTGGTGATACCGGTGGTGCAGTTGCTAATGGGTTTTTAGAAGCAAAAGGCATTAAAGTAGTTATTCTTTATCCCTCGGGAAAAGTAAGTAATATTCAAGAAAAACAACTGACTACTTTGGGTAAAAACATTACCGCAATTGAAGTAAATGGAGTTTTTGATGATTGCCAAGAAATGGTAAAAACTGCCTTTTTAGATGAGGACATTTCCAGAAAATTAACTTCTGCAAACTCCATAAATATTGCGCGTTGGCTGCCACAAATGTTCTACTTTTTCTTTGCTTATAAAACACTAAAGAAAAAAAATAAAGAACTCGTATTTTCTGTTCCTAGTGGTAATTTTGGAAATATATGTGCGGGAGTGCTTGCCCAAAAATTAGGGCTACCAATTAAACATTTTATTGCAGCTACAAATATAAATGACACCGTACCGAACTACTTGCAGAAAGGGCAATACCAACCCAAACCATCTAAAGCAACCATTTCTAATGCTATGGATGTTGGAAATCCAAGTAATTTTATTAGAATTGAAGAATTGTTTCAAAATAATATAGAAACACTTAAAAAAGTTTTTTCTTCTTTTAGTTTCTCGGATGAAGAGACAACTAAAACCATGGAAACTGTTTATAAAAAAACAGGTTATATTGCAGAACCTCATGGTGCTGTTGGCTATTTAGGTTTAAAGAAACACCAATTAAAGGACACTGAATTTGGTGTATTTCTAGAGACTGCACATCCAGTAAAATTTTTAGATATTGTAGAGAAAACACTTCCCATAAAAGTGCCTATTCCGCCTCAAATAAAAAAAATACTACACAAAGAAAAAGTAGCTATTCAAATAAATGAATACAAAGAGCTAAAAGCTTACTTGCAAAATAATCAACCTTAAAAATACGTTTTTTAAATAAAATAATTTCTTAATCCTAACATCTATGAGAAAATATACATTAACGATACGTTTATTAGCTTTAAATGTCATTTTTATAGCTTGTGCTAAAACTACTATTCAAAAAACAAGTATACCAAAAGTTATTATAGATAGTTACGAAAATATGCGAAACTACAGAACTGGCAAGTTTATCTATTTTGCAGATGCGGCTGTTTTTGAAGACTGTGAAACTGGCGTAAAACATGCTGTAAAACCAAAAGAAGGAACTTATGAAAATACGGAAGGCTATTTAGCATTAGAAAAGTATTACAGTACCAACGTAAAAGAACCCGGAACACCAATTTATATAGAGTTAGAAGGTTATAATGTTTCTAAAAACCCCGAAGTAGAGGGCTGGAAAAACACCATTATTCCCACCGTTTTTAAAGTTATAAAAAAAGAAGAAAGTGGCTGTAAGTAGTTTTTGCTGATAAAAAACAGAAGCTCTTTGACACATCAAAGAGCTTCTTATTTACAGATAACATTCCACAGTATTATCTAACTTAAAATATTTGTAGAATTACAAACCCACATCATAAAAATGAATTGAGTTTAACAGATGTTTAATGCTTTTTTTTAAACCTTATTTCGTTTTAGGTAATGAATCCAAAAGCCAAACATATCTCTAGTTCAATTCTACTACTTCTTCTTTTTCAGTTGTTTATTTATATGTATATCTGTACCTGATTGAGTTTGCTTAATACATCAAATTTATTATTTTTAAACTTATAAATATGTTCATTAAATGTTCATTTGTTTTTATTAAATTTACGTATGATTTATCTTTTAGGTAGCGTATTATTATTTTCTTTAAACAACCTACTTTGGTCGAACTATGTAAAAAAAGAAAGTCTTTTTAAATTGATTCGTAAAAGAGCTTTTTTTACCACTACTTTTACGGGGATCATTTTGGTGTATGTATTTTTTAATACTGATTTTGAGCTTCAAAAAAACCTTTTAAATCTATTGCCAATTAGTATTCTTGGTTTTATAGGTTTGGTTTGTTTGGTAAAGGGTTTCAAAAACGGAAGTATTATAGAGTTTTCTGTATATAGCCTGCTTCTAGTATTAATAATTGGAATTATTGGAGAGAAAACAAATACTTTAGTTGTTTTGTCTAGGCCATGGCCAATTATATTGGTTTTTTTTGGGTATTTCTATTTCATTTACAAAAAATTCAAAATCAAAAAAAATAAAAACATTTTTGTTGCTCATATTTATTTTTTAATAGCTCATATTTGCTTTGGTTGTTTGTTGTATTTACAATGGCTATTATTAGAAAATACACCCAATGTAGTAATTGCATTTTCTCAAGAGTTAACAGTGTTAATTTTAGCTAGCACTATTCATTTATATAAACCCAATAAAAAAAAACGACCTAATTATATAAAAAAATGGGAGTACGCCCTTTTTGCTTTACCAATAAGTTTAGCTGTTATATTAGGTTTAGAGGGTTTAAAATCTACACACCCTTTTCATTACACCTTAATAGGTTTACTAACACCCGTAATAACAGTATTATTGGATGTTATAATTAATAAAGAAACACTTAAAGCAGATGCTGTAATAGGAATCTTAACCATGCTTAGTGGTTTAATATGGTTTTACTTTTAACTATAATACCATAATAGTATGAAACAATTTGAAGAACTATTACGAAACGACATTGAAAAAACTATTGGGTTTAGAATAGTATCAACTACAGAAGCTAGAGCACTTTTAAGTTTGCTATTAGAAACTGATATTACAACTGTAAGTTTAAGCACTATAAGAAGATTCTGGGGACTTATACCAAAAAGAAAAGCTAGTAAAAATACCGTTAACACACTCTCTATTTTTCTAGGCTATAAATCTTTTTATGATTATATAAAACATAAAAATAGATTTGACCATTTGTATACAGATATTAAAATTCAACAATTAAAGCATAAAGACTCTTTGAGTGCTAATGATTTTAAATTTATAGAATCTTTATACTATAAATATGGGCAAATCAACTTTATCATGTCATTATTTGAACATGCTATTCTATTAGAAAAGTGGAATTATATTGAACAGTTATTTGATGATTCTCAAAATAAATTATTGCAACTTAAAGACCATCGAAATACTTTTATAGTAGGTTTTGCTTATCAAGTTTCCATCTATTTAAATTCGATACCTACTCCTCTGTTTGAAAAAATTATTACGAAACTGTTAAAAATTAAAAACTTTAAAATTAACGCTATATACATTTATATAGATATTATAAATATTAACTATAGGTATGGTAAAATTTTAGAGATTATTAAATCGCACACAAATGAAACTCAAGAAAAACTTTTCTTACGATTAATACTCAATTTAAGAACTTTTTTAAACGGGAATAAACCAGAAATATTTGAAATTCCAGATACACAACTAAGTTGCATGCCAGATGTTCTTAAAGGGCGTTATTATGGTTTCCAGATTTTATGTTCTCAAGAACATAATGATAAAAAAAGAGCTGCTCATTATCTAAAATTGTTTAAAAGTAAAATTACTCCACAAACCTACATTCGTAATTATTTACATGAATTTATTCATCATTTATTGTTAGCTAAAAGATTTGATATGTTAGATGAAATTATAAAAGAATTTTACGACATAATAACAGATGAATACTATACACATTCTAATTTAGATCTTTTTATTATAAATATCAATGAAATAATTTACAACTTAAAAAGTGATAATTATAGAATAGCAAAACGCCTATTTATAAACCTTAACAAAGAAAAAATTAGTTTTGGCTCTCATTGGGATTATTACCTTGTTTTCTATCACATTATGGGTTATCATATTTCTAAAGAAAGTGAAGATAAAAAGCAACACCAGTTAGCATATTGTAACTTTGCTAAAACTTCTAAATTCAAGCGTTTTGATAAACAATATTTAATCAACTATTTAGATTAGTTTTTTACCGAGAATTTAATAAGCACAAATAATGTATGAATTAAAGAATGATACAAATCAAAAAAAAACCTTCAATATTTGTTGAAGGCTCTTCTTTTTGTGAAAAATTACTTTTTTATTATTCTTTTTACTAAATGTTTATCTTTAGTTGTTACTTTAAAGAAGTAATGCCCTGCAGATAATGTAGTAGTATTAATCTTATTTGTGCCTATATCTATTTTCTTTTTCATAATCATTTTCCCATACATATCAAAAACTTCTAGAAGAAGTTCTTCATTAAAATTGATGTAATAAAAGTGTTCTACTGGATTTGGATACATGGTTAAATTAGGTAGAGTATTATCTGTAGAACTTAAGGTATTTGTTGTTCCTAACAATGTAATATTTTCATTTTCAATTAAATAATATAAGGTTTCAGGCGCTCCTTTATTTCCATTAGGATCGGTAATGGATAAGTTAAATTTGTATACTCCATTCGATAAAGAAGAAATATCCAAATCAGTTAACCTAGTCTCTTCAGCATTTAAATTTCCTGTAAAACTTAAGGTAGTTATATTGCTAGTTTTAGAGGACACCCCATCTAAATTAATATTTAAATTATAAGAACCCCCAACATCTTGAGTCTCAATAACAACATCTACCGTAAACTCATCTAAAGAGCTTGTGCCATCGTTTTGCAGGTTTGTTCTGGTATAATAAGCAGAAGGATATACTACATCTTTAGTGTATGCAGTTGTTTTTGTTGCAATTAATTTATCTTCAGAATCAGTAAGCTGAACCGTAAGATTTACTTCACCGTCTAGAATACCTGTTGTGTTTAAATTTTCTATAATTTGTTCATCAGCACTTAATGTGCCTTCACTTCTTACAACAGCTCCACCACCAAATCTAGAATAAATAGTAGCTACATAATTTAAACCTGTACAGGGTTTACAAGACATTTTTGCTTTAATAGCATTTACATTACCTGCGTTAATTACCTTATCAGTTATTTCAATTTCTAAGGCTTCCTCTAATTGAATATCAGATTCTATAATATCGAAACGAACATATTCTTCAAAATTATAACTTCTCGTATTTCCAACTTTATCTAATATTACAATGTCTGAAATACCCCAAACACCTGGTGCGGAACCTTGTGGTAGTACTAAGTCAAATCTATAATTACGCCATTTATTATCTAAAACAGGCTCAGTATCTGCCAAATCTAAGTCTGGATGATTCATAGTGGTATTACCTGTTTGGAAACCATACTTTTTCCCTTGAGGGTCTCTAAGTAGTAAAGAAACTGAATAAACACCCGCTTCATATCCGGGAAAATCAGATAAATCTCTAGCGTTAAAATTAATATCTACTCTGGTTTCACCGTTTGGAGCTTGAGGATTGGTAGGTTCTGCAACAACAGTTATATTGTTTAAATCTATCTCTGGCTTTACAATATCTGGATATTTTGTCTCGACATAAACAGAGTCTTTAACAGCACCAAAATTATTAAAATTATTAATCCAACCATTGTTATCTGGATTATTAGAAAATTGAACCCAACTATTATTACCTGCTGGGTCTGCAGTTATAAGTGCCGTTGTTGCATAATATCCTGAAGGGTAATATTCTGGGATATACATATAACCCACATTCACTTTAATAGTGTCTTGAGGGTTAATAGTTTGAGAATTAACTTCCTTGTAATAAGTTTCTGCTTGGTCTGGGTTTGGGAAATCTATCCTTGAATAATCTCCATTATACTTAAGTGGAGTGTTTATTTCCTCCCATTTTGATACAATTTTTATAGCTTGCCCTGGCTCTCCATTCGGATCTATCTCTCCATTCGCATTAAAAGTACTATCTATAACTGATAGATTGTAGTCCAAAAATTTAGGAGGAATAAGATCTTCTAATGGGCTTGAGATAAATAGTTTTGCTCCTACTGTAGAAGTGTTTTCGTATCTGGCATTTCGAACTTGATCATAAATTTTTGCAGAACTCAGGTTCCAATAACCATTTTTTGCATATTTACTCAACGTAGCTGAACCAACAAGTACAGAGTCTAGATACCCATTTTTTGGTGTTAATCGTATATCAAATATAGTTCCTATAGAAGAAGAAAATCTTGTATACACCTCTGTAGCACCATCTATTGCAGGATTTTCTGAAGCTAAACGAACTTCCATAGTTATTGTTTTATCTTCTTCTGGTGCTCCTTCTACTTTTAAATCTAGCTCTACAATTTTACCCGGAAAAGTATAGTCAGGGTATAAATTATACACTGTAAAGGTTAAGTCTTCTCTTATGATAGATACATAACGTGTACCATGCATAATACGGTCTCTTATAAACTCATACTTTTTTTGAGATACATTTATTAAACGATCTGGATTGGTTAAATAAATAGCAATCGACTCTGCCATATCCTCATTCGGATTTTTTAAGTGCGCATAGGCTGATACAAATTCTGTAGTGTTATAAGTAGACCAACCACTAGCAGAAGTTGGATCTTCAAACCAACCACCAAGCTCAGTCCAATCTTTTTTAGTGGTATCATCAAAAGTATATTCCCATAAAAAATGTGCTTTTTCATGTAAAATTAAACGTCTTACATCACTTAAATTACTCCCAATAAAAGCTTTAGACATAAATTCTATAGTTTTTAAACCCGTCCAAGCTATTGCGGCTGCTTGCTTGTATGCAGGATCTGGATGATCTTGTCCGTCTATTCTACGAACTATATATTTTAATCCTTCTTGTTTATGAAAACCTTCGGGTAATTCTTCGAACATACTTAATATTTCTAATTTTTCTGTTTTATAAAAATCTTGAAAATTAGAATTATCATCTCCCATATAAGTGCCATTATCTTCTTTAAAAACTTGAGCAAATTGACTAGGTTTTACAAATTGTATTCCAAAACTTTCTTCTGCTAACCAATTTAAAACCTCCTCTTTGTTCCCAAAATCTGTAATAAAATTAACAACTGTGTGGTATAATCTTTTTGAATAAAATTTACCACGTATACCATCTAATTTTACAATTTGAGGATTTGCATAAGTAAAAGCACTTTGGCTTACAGTAGCATAAGGAACTTCTCCATCATTATTTATAGTAATATCATCAGGAAGTTCGTTATCAGTTAACATAAATACACCTCTAACGTTTTCTCCAGAACTAAAATCTATAGTACTTCCTTCTCCAAACGGATTATAAGGTAAATTTGAAAACATTTTGTACAAGCGATAACTGTCTTCTTTACTCCAAGGTTTAATAGAGTCTGACAATACTACTCCGTATGCTGTTCTTAACTTTATAGAGGAAAAATCTGAAGGTACACTTACTGTATCGTTAAGAACTACAATTTCACTTGGTTCTGCAACGTAAGATTGTGTGGAATGCCCTGCTGCTGAACCATCATCTACCCAGTTATAAGTAAAATCTCCTTCTGTAGCTTCAGTTAAAGTAAACAAAACAGAACTTACAGTGGGAATTTTAACAACTTTTTGAGAAGGATAGGTGTACCCTGTTGCATCAAGTTTCACTGCCCATTCACCACTATCTAAAGTAAAGTCAACCGAAGCTGTATTACCATCATTGTATTTTGCATATTTTTTTATGAGTTGTTCAGCCCCTTTTTGAACAATAACTGTTATAGAATCATTCTCTTTAATACCATCAACTCTTACAGTGAATTGGGCATTCACTAAAAAAGAAAAAAATAAGAGAGAAATACAAAGGTTATTTTTTAGCATACTTAAATTTTAACACTAATTATTTTCTAAAAGTAACACAAAATTATAGAATTTTCCTTTGAAAATTAAAAAATTCTAACAATTTGAGAATTGAAGAAGCACTTACATCTAATGATATACAAATTTTAAATATAATAGAATCCAATTATTCTAACCTACCTCAGTGATGCAAATCTAATGAGAAATAATAACTGAAAATGGGAGGTATTATTACAACAGAATACTCTTTTTGTCGAACCTCAAATTTGAAACCAATATTTAGATTAATCCGTTAATTTACATGTATTAAGGATGATTCCAATAAAAAACGGACTAGTAAAAATACTAGTCCGTCTTGTTTAGTAGATAACACATTCGAAATATCGAACATTAGTTTTACAACAAGAGATTTAATTGATACTCATAATTTGATGACTCTTGTTATGAAAGGTTCAGGTGTTTGAATTTTAACTCCTCTTCACCCAAGATAAAATTACTTTGAAACTTTCATGGTTACTTTTGAAGAGTTAAAATCGGTTTCATCGATATGACCTAACACTTCAAGATCATCGGAAATAAAGTGTGCATGAAAGAAACTGTCGTGGTGCGTAAAAACGGCCTTATGATTTCGAGAAAAAAAGCCTATCAAAGATCCACTAATATTTTTGAAATCATATTGAGTCAATCCTTGGTGCGCTTCATCTGGGGATGATACTTTCTTACCCTCAGGTAGATTCACACTGTGAACTTTTATGTTATCAAATAAACCATCGATACGTATTAATATTGGTTGGTCATAATCTTTGTACACTGAATTAATATATTCCTCAAGCTCCTTTAACGTAAAATTTTCACGATTGAATTCAACAACTTTTAAATCACTATTTGTGCTGTATACAAAAAAGGGAGCCCTGACTGAAGGGATTTTAGTTACCTGATGAGAAATACTATCAATAACCTTCGAGACAAATGTTTGTCCATCAAACACTACTATTTCTCCTTTTAAAAACTCAATAGGTCCTAATCCATAGGTTTCTTTGTTATTTAATGAATCTGTTGCAATCTTACCTTTCAAATCTCCTTTCCACATCACATCTCTCATTTCACCAACAACCTTAATAGAAGAAGTGTTTGTTGATTTGGTACATGAGGCAAACAGAAGCGCGGAAAAGATGTAAATAATATTTTTTAACATGCTGTAAAAATAAAAAAACGGCTACACTTTATAAAAGTATAACCGTTTTATTGTTATAGTACGGGAACTGGACTCGAACCAGTGACCTTCGGGTTATGAGCTCTGCGCCTATCAAATTCTAAACGCATTTACTTGGCTCACACCCCCTCAAAATATAAAATCGTATGCAAAAACGTATGCAGATTTTAGTTTTCTGATTATTATAATATTAAGTGCAAGATACTCAAAAAATGATGAATTTCATTACTGTAATTATTACTTGAAAATTAAGCCAAAAGACAAATACTCAATTCTAATTTATTACACCTTGTAGTTAATTCCAGAACACACTATACAATACCACTAAGATTAGCATTACTGCAAACGAACCAATATTAAATAACGGACTCGTTTTAAACATTGCTTTAGAAATATCAATTCCTTTTTCATCATCAGCACCTTTGTGTTGCACGTAACTATAAATTGCTATCACAATCATTGTTAACACAACAGTATAGCCCATTTGATCCATAAATGGTACATCTACAAAGAATGAACTTGTAGACCATCCCTTTGGTCCTACTTTAAAGTACATCGCAATAGGTATTGATACTAACGCACCAACAATTGCTCCTTTGTTGGTGGTTTTTTTCCAGAATAACCCTAACATAAATACGGCTAAAATTCCTGGACTTACTACTCCTGTATATTCTTGGATAAATTGAAAAGCTTGATCTAAATTCCCTAACAAAGGCGCCATAATACAAGCGATTACTAAGGCAACTGCCGCAGAAATTCTACCCATATTTACGGTTGCTTTATCAGATGCATTTTTATTGATGTATTGTTTGTAGATATCCATCGTAAAAATAGTAGAGGTTGAGTTTAACATCGAGGCTAATGAGGAAACAATAGCTGCTGCTAACGCTGCAAACGCCACACCTTTTAAGCCTGTTGGTAAAAACTGTAACAACCAAGGATAGGCCTTATCTGCTTGTTCGGCAGTTGGTAAATTTTCTAATCCGGCTGCTCCTAATCTTGCCATAATTTCAGGATCATTGACCATTACATAGGCTGCAATTCCAGGAATTACCACAATTAACGGAATCACTAATTTTAAACCAGCTGCAAATAAAATCCCTTTTTGTGCTTCTTTTAAAGATTTAGCAGCCAAGGTTCTTTGGATGATGTATTGATTAAATCCCCAGTAATACAAATTCGCAACCCACATTCCACCCACAAGAACTGCAATACCAGGTAAGTTTTTATATTCAGGATTCGATTCATCTAAAATCATCGCAAAACGTTCAGGAACCGCTTCGTATATGGTAGTTAAGCCTGCAAACATCCCTTGTCCGTCTGAAACCGTATTTAAAGCCAAATAAGTGGTAACCAAACCACCAATTACTAGAAATACAACTTGAATTACATCGGTCCAAGCCACTGCAGAAAGTCCTCCATATAAAGAATAGGCTGCTGCAAAAAGCGCTAAACCAGCAACCCCATACATCATAGGAATTCCCATAATCGTTTCTAAGGCTAGAGAACCTAAATACAAGACAGTAGTCAAGTTTACAAACACGTATAAAGCAATCCAAAATACCGCTAAAATGGTTTTTAAATTGGTAGAGTATCGTTTTTCAACAAATTCAGGAATGGTGTACAAGCCTTTTTCAATAAAGATCGGTAAGAAATACTTTCCTACAATGATTAAAGTGATGGCTGCCATCCACTCGTAAGAAGCAATAGCTAATCCCGAAGCAAAACCAGAACCAGACATCCCAATAAATTGTTCCGCAGAAATGTTTGCGGCAATTAAAGAAGCACCAATTGCCCACCAAGGCAAAGATTTACTGGCTAAAAAGTAATCTTCTGCATTTTTTTGATGTCCTTTTTTGTCTCTAGAAACCCATAATCCGACTCCTAAAATTAGAATCGCATAGGCGATAAATATGATGTAATCTAAAATTTCAAAACTTGATGTCATAATTTATAAAAATATATAGTATTGGTTATTAATTTTATTAGTTGTTAAAGAAAGATGAAAATCTTATTTCAAACTCATTCCTGAATATTTTTCAACATTCATTTCTTTCTCCCATTTTATCAATTTATCCTTCAGTTTATCAACAATATCAGGCATTTTAGTATTTAAATCATATTCCTCTTTAACATCTTTAGAAATGTTAAAGAGCTCAGTTTTTCCACTTCTGTAGGTTAATAGTTTCCAATCTCCATCTCTTACTGATGCGTATAAGTCTTCATAAGCTCTATATCCAAAGAGCGTTCTTTCTTTTAATAGCTTATTTTCTTTGATGGTCGAAAGCAATGAAACCCCATCTAAATTCTGATATATAGAAGTATCTCCACCTGCTATTTCTACTAAAGTTGGAAATAAATCTGTAGATTGAACTGGTGTGTCATTTTTACTATTAGGACTTGTAACACCATCCCAATAAAAGAAAAAAGGTATGCGAGCACCTCCTTCAAAAAGGGTCTCGGTCATTTTACCTCCTCTAAAAGGTGCATTTTCAAAATAGCCTCCTTGGTCAGATAAAAAAATAAAAATGGTTTCCTTTTCTTTACCAGCATCTTTAATGGCTTGCATAACTCTTCCTACTGATTCATCAGTAGCTTTCACCATTGCAGCATAATGAGCAAATTTACCTTTCAATCCTTTTGCTTCAAAATACGCTACTAAATCTTTACGGCCTTCATGTGGTGAGTGCGCAGAATAATAGGAAAATGTGAGCAAAAAAGGATTTTCTTTTTTATAATTACGAATAAAACAAACTGCTTCATTAGTCAATTTATCTGTTAAATAGGTGTTTTTTGTATCCTCAAAAATACTGTCTTGCCTAAAATAAGGTGGGTAATATGATTTTGGATGTCCGAAATTTGAAGTACCAATTTGTTTATCAAAACCTTGTTTATTTGGGTGATATGATTCATGACCTAAATGCCATTTTCCTAAAAACATATTATAATATCCTTGGGTTTTTAAAGCCTCTGCATAGGTTTTATGTTCTAAAGGCAACCAATTCCTTGATGGAAATTGTGCTGGATCTCTTGGTAATAAATGATATTCTATAGAACCTCTGCCAAACTGATCAAAACCATTTTTTTTACCTCCAGGAATATGACGAACCATCTCTAAACGCACAGGATGCTTACCCGTTAATAATGTTGCTCGACTTGGGCTACAAGTTGGTGTAGGGATATAGGCTTGTTCAAAACTTAGTCCAGATTTTGCCAAACTATTAATATTCGGAGACTCGAAAATAGGATTACGAAAACCAAGATCTGACCAGCCTAAATCATCTACAAAGAATAAAACGATATTCGGCTTATTTTTTGTTTGCTTAGGATTACTTTTTGATTCACAACCAACCAAACTGGTAATTACTAACAATCCTATAGATACTATTTTAGTATAGTTTAACCTCATACTAAAAATAGTTTTTATTTGAAAACATTATATTCTGGATTAATTTTAGCAGATTTAAAAAGTGGTCTGTCCTTCCACAAGTCATAAGTTGCCTTTAATTGTTTTACATCTTCGGGTTTTTGACCTTGATCACTGGTTTCTTTAATCCAGTTTTCTAAAACATTTCTGTGCTCTTTTAGAATAGTTTGATAACTTTTATTATTTGCCAAGTTATTCATTTGATGAGGGTCTTCCTCAAGATTATACAATTCTTCAACAGGTCTTACTCCAAACCAATGTTCTTCTTGATAGGGTGTTAATTTACCTTCTTTATATAACC
This sequence comes from Polaribacter tangerinus, assembly GCF_038024095.1. Lineage (NCBI taxonomy): Bacteria > Pseudomonadati > Bacteroidota > Flavobacteriia > Flavobacteriales > Flavobacteriaceae > Polaribacter > Polaribacter tangerinus. Next base: position 1,241,759 of record NZ_CP150668.1, read on the forward strand.
TTTTAAAATCTTTAACCACAGGCGAACGGTCTCTATAACCAGCCTGTAACATGGGTCTGTTTGGAAAATAATTTTTAATATATCTAAATTTTTCTGAGACAACGGTTCTAATTTTATCTATTGTAAAATCGCATCGATCTCTTGCTCCTATTACATAATTTTGTTTTTGATACTGATCAGAAAAAAGATTTTGACCATCTAAATAATTAGGTAGTTTTGCATTTGCTAAAGCTAAAGTAGTTGCTGAAATATCTAATAAAGAAACCAAATCATCTCTAACCTGTCCTTTTTTAAATCTGATATTATCTCCTTTAATAATTAAAGGCACTAGCATTCCACCTTCATAACAAAACTGTTTATGACGATAAGATGTATTACTTCCATGGTCTGAAAAAAAGAAAATAATGGTGTTTTCTAATTCATTATCTGCCTCTAATTGGTTTAAAATATCCTCGATGTTAGCATCTGCACCTCGATTTGCATTGTAATGAACTGTCCAAGCATTTTGAAATGACGCTACTCCTGGATAGTAAGGGGGTAATGGCACTTCGTTATCGTTTAGTTTTTCTCCCTTTCTAACAAATTTTGATTTTGCTTTTCCTCCATCAATTTGAATTTGTCCAAACCAAGGCTGACTTTTATTAGGTCTTGCATTCCAAGCATCTTTAGTTATAGATGACATATGTTTTGCTTTATTTCCTTGCCAGCCATTCATTCCAGGTTTATAGTCTTCTTTAGTACTTACATCGTATAAATCTAGTCGATTGTAATGAAAATTATAATCGTCTTTGCCATTATTAAATGTAAAATATCCTGCATCTTTCATCAATTCAGGAATCGTTTTCATTTCTTTTGGTAAATAAATTCTAAGTTCTTCAGGAACTATTTCGCCGTCTGTAAATCTACTAGATCTATGTTGATGTGTTCCTGTAGTTGTTTGCATTACCCCTGTAATTAATGCAGATCTACTAGCAGAACAAACAGGTGCTGTTGTATAGGCTCTTTTAAACAAAACGCCTTCTGAAGCCATTTTGTCAATAACAAGAGTATGATTTTTATTGATGGTATCTCCATAAGCTTCCATAAAAGGAGATAAATCTTCGGCAACTATCCATAAAATGTTAGGCTTTTTATCTTCTTTATTTTGAGCATTACAAGAATATAAAAACCCAATACCTAAAAGAATAAGCGCATACTTAATTTGTATTTTTGTGATTTTTTTATACGTCATTTTAAAAATTCAATTACACTTGAAATCTTCTCAAATAAAAACATCTTATGAAATGTTTATTAGGATTAAAAAATTAATACTTTATTCAAAAACCACCTCTTTTACTCCTTTTCGGTGATTTTCTCCCCTTAAATTGATAAAGGTTTGTTTCATTTCTACCAGCTTTTGAGTATCGGTTTCGGCTAAATTTTTTTGTTGTGCTTTATCTTCTTTTAAATTATATAATTGCTCGTATGGAAAGTTACCTACTTCTATACCAACTGCTTTTCTAAAATTCTTACCACTGTAAGTAGGTATATACAACCAATCTCCACTTCTTAAAGCAGTTTTTCCTGTAGCTTCTATAATTAAGTGCTCTCTGCCTTTATCAGCGTTTCCTAAAAATGTATTGCGTAAATTTTTACTATCTGTGGATGTTTCTTTAGCACCAACTAAATCAGCAATTGATGCCAATAAGTCCATTTGACAAACAATAGCATCTGAAACTTTGGGTTGAATTTTTCCTTTCCAATACGTAATAAACGGAACTCTAGTACCTGCTTCAAAAATGCTGTATTTACCCCCTCTTAAACCTCCTTTTGGATCGTGGTTCCCTGCTTTTTCAACTGCACCATCGTAATAACCATCATTTAAAACAGGACCATTATCACTTGAAAAAACAATTAATGTATTTTCTAAAATTCCCTCTTCTTTTAGGGTTTTCATAAATTCGCCAATTGCCCAATCTGCTTCTAAAATGACATCACCTCTTGGTCCCATTCGTGATTTTCCTACAAATCTTGGGTGTGGTGTTCTTGGCACATGTGGCTGTTGCATTGCATAATATAAAAAGAACGGTTTCTCTTTGTGCGTTTTTATATAATTCTGGGCTTTAGCTAAAAAATGATCAGCCATATCTGTATCTGTCCATTTTGCATCCTCTCCTCCTTTCATATAACCAATTCTAGGAATTCCGTTTACAATACTACTATTGTGTCCATGATGCCATTTCATGGTTAACATTTCTGGATTTGAAATTGCGGTAGGTTCGCCTTCAAAATTTTCTTTATAATTTACTTCAATTGGATCATTTTTATCTAAACCAACCACATTACCATCTTTAATATAAACCGTTGGCACTCTATCTTGGGTAGCTGCTAAAATATAAGATTCGTCAAAACCAACTTCATTAGGCCCTGGAGTTACTTTATCATTCCAGTTTACAATACCCGTTCCTAAACCTAAATGCCACTTACCAACAATCGCAGTTTGATAGCCTTGCTTTTTTAGCATTTTTGGTAAAGTTTGCTGTGTTGTACTAATTAACAACGGTGCAGTTCCTGGCAAAATTTTAGCATCTTTATTTCGCCAAGGGTACATACCTGTTAATAGTGCATATCTACTTGGTGTACAAGTAGCTGATGATGCATAACCATTAGTAAACTTAATACCTTCGTTTGCTAAAGCATCTATATTTGGTGTTTGCAATGCTGTTGCTCCGTAAGAACTTAAATCTCCATACCCTAAATCATCTAAATAGATGATCACAATGTTTGGTTTTTCTTGAACTTTACTATTATCGATAGCAGTTTTTTTTGGAGTTGGATTACAAGCAACAAATGATAGAAATAAAAGACTTATAAAATATTTTTTCATTTTAATTGATTTTTTCTAGTTATTTAACTCTTTTGTTTTTTGTGGTTTTTGTTCTATATATTTGCTAGGTGTCATTCCTTTTTCTTTCTTAAATAGACTGATAAAATGTGCATAGCTATTAATACCAACAGCATCCATAGCTTCTTGTACCCGATCGCAACCTTCATCAAACATACTAATTGCCTTTTCAATACGAATAGAATTTATAAAAGCAGTGGTACTTACACCATTTAAGGCTTTTAATTTTCTATGCAATTGCATTCTACTTAACCCAAGTTCTTGAGATAATTCTTTAGCAGAAAAACCAGGTTCAGACATTTTTAATTTTATGATTTCAATCGCATTTTTTACAAATTGTTGATCGTAAGAAACGTAGTGATTTTCAATTTCTTTTGATGGTCCTGAGGCTATAAATTGCCTGAAATTATTTCTAGTTTTTACAATATTATTAACTTTTTGCAGTAATTGGGCGCTATTAAATGGTTTTGCTATATAATCCCAAGCACCAACTTTTAGTCCTTTATTATAAAATTCATCACCCGTTTTTGCGGTTAGCATTAACACAGGAATATGAGAAACTAAAATATTTTTTTTGATTTGTTCACACATTTCGATTCCATCTAACTCTGGCATCATCACATCAGTTATAATTATGTCAGGTATTTCTTTTAACGTAATTTGAAATCCTTCATTACCATTGTTTGCTTCGAGAACGATATACTTTGTAATTAAAATGTTTTTAAGGTATTTTCTTAAATCATAATCATCCTCAACAATTAATATTTTTTCTCTTTCTTCGTCAAAATCTTCTTCCGCTTTTTCAATAATATCTCCAGAAACATAATCTGGAGGTAAATTTATAGGAATATCATCTTTCGTCAAATATTCTTCTTCTGTAAATGCTTTAGATGAAACAGGCAGCGTAATCATAAACTCTGTACCACCCAAAGCGCTATTAAGTACATTAATTTCTCCTTTATGAGCTTCTATTAACGTTGCTGTTAAATGCAGCCCAATACCAGATGAAGATCTGTCTTTACCGTGAAAATGTCTTTGAAATATTTTCTTTTTATCTTGTTGTGCAATGCCTTTACCACTATCTTTTATTAAGATTACAAAATATTCTAATTCTTGTTTCCAAGTAGGTTTAATTTCTATTTCTATGATGCCTTTATTTGGGGTATATTTAAAGGCATTTGACAATAAATTGTAAATTACTTTTTCCACAATATCTTTATCAAAATGACAAAAATAACTTTCTGGTGATACTATTTTTAATTCTATTTCTCGAGCTTTTGCTTGCCACAAAAAAGACTTGGCAATTTCTTTTACAAACGAACACATATCTTTTCTAGAAACTTTTAAAATGTTTAACCCAGAATTTACTTTCCTAAAATCTAATAGCTGATTTACAAGGTTCATCATTCTATTCGTATTTCTAGAGACAATGTTATAACAGAACTCCTTATGCTCTTTAGAAATGTTTCCTTTTATTAAATCGTTTAAAGGGCCGATAATTAGTGATAATGGTGTTTTAAACTCGTGAGCAACATCAGTAAAAAAGGTTAATTTCATTTCGTTTACCTTTTTTTCTTGTTCATTTTTAAATTTTGAAAGCTCTATTTGATTTCTTAGCTTTTCTTTATTTTGCCAAAAGTAAATTAATACAAATAAAACTGATAAAATTACAGCTACATACAGTACATAAGCCCACCAAGTATTCCAAGGAGCTGGTTGTATATTTATTGAGATACTTCTGGTTATATTAGACCAATTGCCATCTGGATTTGTGGCCTCTACAATAAGTTTATAATTTCCACTAGCTATGTTAGAGTAGCTTGCAAAACGCTTTTTATTATCTACAACCTTCCATTTTTCATCATAGTTTTCTAACTTGTATCTGTATTTATTTACTTTAACATTTGCATAATTGGTACTCGTAAATTCTAGCGAAAAATCATTTTGTTGATGATTAAACACTAAGTTATTAGAATTATTAAGTGTTTTACTGAGTATTGTAGAACCTAATATTTCTTGATCTACTGCAACTTTATTATTGTTTACCCAAAGATTCGTGAAGGATATTTTTGAGGGAAACGGATTGTTATAAAGTTCTCCAGATTTAAAATAATTGATTCCAGAAATGTTTCCAAAGAAAAGTTCTCCTTTATTATTTTTGGAAATAGCTTCTGTAAAGGTATTTGTTAACAAGCCATCAAAATAATTAAACGTGTTGGTTGATTTTGTTGTTAAATTGTACTTAATAATACCTTGAGAATTGTTTAACCATAAATTAGAAAACTCATCGCTAATAATTCCCATTATTTTTTTATTCAAGATATCTTCGGCTTCTACTGTATAAAACTGGCTTTCATTTGCCTTTTTATGTAAAAGCCCTGTGTCTGTGCCAACATATAGGGAGTTATCTTTATCTTGATAAAAACACCAGATAGAATTGTTGGGTATTTTGTAAGAACCGGTCATTTGTTCACTGTAGCTTTCTGCAGATAAAATGTTACCCGATTTGTCTAAATTTATCTTAAACAAACCTTTAGAAACGGTTCCTACCCAAATACAGTTTTTTGAATAATCCATTTTTAAAGAAAAGATTCTTACGTTTCTTAAATAATCTAAATTCTTAAACTTTTGGTGTACCCAGATTGTTTTGTTTTTTGTTTTTAACAACAGTCCTCGAAAGGTTCCAAAATATTGATTTCCAAAACCATCTTTGCAAAAACTTGTAACTAATAAATTGTTTTTTTCAGGTGAATCTTCAAAAACTGAAACCAGTTTAAATTTATCTTCTTTAGATGAAACCTCTCTAAATAAACCATTTGTCGTGGCTAAATGAATTTTACCATTTAAGGTGTCAACTCTAAAAGCTATCGCATTTTCAGGGATATCAATGGCCTCATTTAAATTTGTCTTTAAGGAGTACACATAAAATCTACCTGCTTGTAATCCGTAGTAAATTTTGTCGCCTTTAGAAAATAACGTCCTTACATTTCCCTTTTTTTTAAGAGGAACACTTTTAAATTTTCTACTATCTAAATTTGTATATACTGTGCCATTATTATTTGCAATCCACAAGGTGTTTGTGGCGTCTTTAAAAATATATTTTAGTTGGTTGTTTTCTAAATAAGAATCAATTGAATTATTTACAGAGGCCACTGTATAAACATCTAAAGTATTTAAAGAAAAATGCAATAACCCATTTTTGAAAGTGGTAATCCATAAATCATTATTTATTCCTTCAACCATAGATAAAACATCATTATTTACTTTATCTTTCCTAGAAATTAGGCTATTATCAACAACTTGATATAAACCACTTTTACCTCCAACCCATATTTCATGATTGGCAGATTCTACAATTGTATTGAATGCTATATAATTAGAATTTTTAATTAACGTGTATTTATCATTTTTATACAACCAAAGTCCTCTACCTGTTGCAAAAAGTATGTGACCGTTCTGTAATATTTTAATTTTTTTTATATCAAACCCAGTAATTGGTGTTTGTAATATTTCGACTAAAAAATCGGTATTATTTTCGGTGATTTTAAGTAAGCCTTGAGTTGTTGCGGCTAAGATATCTCCATCAGAATTTTGCGAAATATCATTTATAATCTCATAGTTATCAGGTACAGTTACTCTTGTTATATTTCCTTTTTCTAACGAATAGTAGTTTAACCCATATCCATCAGTGCCTATCCAAATCTGTTTGTTATCATCTTCAAATAAGCAACGGATTCTGTTACTTGATAAACTAGAAATGTCGTTATTATCGTGCAGATAATTTTCTATTTGATAACCATCAAATTTATTAAGGCCATCATATGTAGCTAACCAAATAAAACCCTCTGAATCTTGTATAATACTACTTACATCGTGTTGAGATAAGCCATCTTTTACAGTTAAAGAGTTTAATTGTAATCTTTGGGCACTAGCAGCGCCAAAAAAACAAAAAGTTAAAAATAAATATACAAAATACCTATTCATTTATATAAATTGAATATTTGTTAATATTTATCAAAGAAAATAAATAAAAATTAAAATAAACCATCAAAATACTATTAAATATTCATTTTGTTACAATAGCAAAAACGATTGTTACATAACAAAACATTAAAAATTAGTCCTTTTTCTACATTTGAATCGTAAGAATGTAACCATTTCTAAAAAACATAATATTAGATGAAAAATTCAAAAAATTTTAAACTTAAAAACCAAACAGCATGAAACAAAAAAACTTTTTAGCAACTTTATTTTGCTTCTTTTTTACTTTTAGCATTTTAGGACAAACAACTTATTATGTTGCCTCTGACGGCGTAAACAATGATGCTGACCGAGATGGTCAATCTTTAGGTGAGGCTTGGGCCTCATTAGGGTATACTATTTCTCGAGCTAGTAATAATGATACTATAATAATAGATGGTTCTGTTAATCAAACCGCACAAACGTTTATCAATGATGCAAACTCCAAAAGTTTGACAATTAGAGGACAAAACAACGCCACTATTACTGGTGATGGCTCTAATCGATTAATAGCAGTAACTCAAACTAACACTCAAACTTGGTCTTTTGAGGATATCACATTCCAAAATATTAGTTCTGGTGCCCAAGGTTCAGTTTTTAACGCCTTTAATGCTAATCTAACTGTTTCATTCACAGGCTGTAATTTTTTGAATAACAGTACATCTGCTTCAGCAGGAGGAGGTGCCGTTTATGTTCAAAATGCAACTGCGACGTTTACTAATTGTAACTTTTATAAAAATTCTAATACAAATGCATCCGCTCAGGGTGGGGCTCTGCATAATCAAGGAAGCGCTACAGTAACAGTTACAAATAGTACTTTTTATCAAAATTCAGTTGCTGCATCAGGAAATTTTAATGGTGCGGCAATCAGAGTCAGTAATACAAGCGTTAATTTAACAATCAATAATAGTTTGTTTTATGATAATACCTCGGGAAATGGATCTAATTCAGATATAAATTCTCTACCAGGTTCAACAATAGATATTAACAACTCGTTGGCTCAATATACAAGTAATGTTGGTACCCATTTAAGTTCAGATTTAAGCGCAGATTTTTCTAACACTACCTTTACTTTTACCAGTCCAAACTTAACATACGGGGCTCCATCTTCTATTAATGACGATACTCCAATAGATTTTGGTTCAGACAAAAGCGATGTAGGTGCTTGGGATTCAAAAATCAATTTATTTAAAGCAGGTTCAGATTGGGCAACAGGTACAAACTGGTCATCAACTGCTGCTCCTACTTCTTTAGAAAATGTAACCTTGTTATCAGATTCGCCAGCATTGGTAATAGGTGGCTCTACAAATGCAACAATTAACAATTTATCTATAGATGGATCAAGTTCATTGACTATTAACTCAGGAGGTAGTTTAATTGTAAATGGCACATCAACAGGAAATGTAACCTACAACAGAAACCTTGCAACAACAAACTGGTATTTGGTTTCTTCACCATTTGCAGGAGAAACTATGACATCTATCAGAGCAAATAACACACTTGCTGATGGATCTGGAGACGGAAGAATTGGTTTTGCTCCTTATGATGATTCTCAAGCTTTGGGTTCTAAATGGACATATTTTACAAATACCTCAAATGATGCATTAGCTAACGGAAAAGGTTATTCTGCAAAATTAGCATCTGCTGGCGATATTTCATTCACAGGAACAATCAATACTACTGATGTTTCAGTAGCTGTTTCCAATGCAGGAACAGGTTTTAACTTGATTGGAAATCCATATACTTCACACTTAACAAGTGCTACTTTTTTAACAGATAATTCTGCGAATTTAGTTTCACAAACGCTTTGGGTTTGGAATGGAAGTATTTATGAGACAAAAGTAACTGGAGACTCATTTGTGTTGGCACCAGCTCAAGGATTTTTTGTAAGATCATCAAACGGAACAAACATCAACATTGCAGAATCTTATCAAGCTTCAACAGGTGGAACTTTCCAAAAATCATCAAAAACAGAAGTGAAATTGATAATGAACGATGGCTCAAATAATAGATTTGTGAAAATGTATTATTTAGACAATGCAACCAAAGGTTTTGACAATGGTTTTGACGGTGAAACTTTTGGCGGGATTGAAAATACCGTAGATGTATTTACTAATTTAATTGAAAATAATGATGGTAAAAAATTCCAAGTTCAATCATTACCAATTGCTGAAATGGAGACCATAATTGTTCCTGTAGGTGTTAAAGCTGATGCTGGAAAAGAAATCACCTTTACTGCTGAAGCGATGAATTTACCTAGAGATACTAAAGTTTTTTTAGAAGACAGATTTACAAATACTATTACTCGTTTAGACGAAGCAAATACATCATATAAAGTAACTTTAAATGATGCTTTAAACGGAACAGGACGTTTCTTTTTACACACAAAAGCATCTGGAGTATTAAGTACTGATGAAGTTCTTTTACAAAACACCAATGTATATGCAACTAGCAACAATACCTTAAGAATTGTAGGCTTACCTTCAGGAAATGCAGACTTAAAAATGTACAATATTTTAGGCAAACAAGTTTTAAATACATCATTTAAGGCTAATGGAGCAAAAGAAATTACTTTACCAAGATTAGCAAGTGGCGTTTATATTGTTCAGTTATTAACTGAATCGAGTAAACTAAACAAGAAAATTATATTAGAATAAATCTATCAACCTAAGACATTTAAGATAATGGAATCAAAAGAAAATAAAACTCAAGATATTACTCGTAAAGAAGCAATTAAAAAAATAGGTAACTATGGAAAATATGCAGCACTCACTGCTTTAGGAACCTATATGATTTTAAACCCACAAAAAGCTCAGGCAAGTTCAGTTCCTTCTAATCCAGGTGTAGGTTTTTAAGCGTAAACAGTAACAATTTTGTGCTATCTATGCTAACACAAATAGCATAGGTAGAACTTTTAATAACCTAAATATAAAATCCGCATATGAAGATAATTAAAGATATTTTAAAAAAGAATTTAGCATTTTTTGTGGCGCTAATTGTTTTAACTAGCTATGGTCAAAAAGTTTTAAATCTATCAGAATATAATATTCAAGCAGCTGAAGATGCTACACCTATTATAGTAAAAGCATTAAAGAAATGCAAAGAAGAAGGGTTTAGCAAGTTAATTTTCCCAAAAGGAACCTATCACTTTTATCCAACTTTTGCACCAGAAAGGTATTGTGAAATTACCAATAACGATAATGGTTTGAAAAGAACTGCGTTCCCATTAATTGATTTTCACAATTTCGTGGTAGATGGAGGAGATTCTGATTTTATCTTTCATGGCAAAATGATTCCTTTTATTATTGAAGAAAGTTCTAATATTAAAATTACAAATTTAAGTATAGACTGGGAAGTTCCTTTCGCTTTAGAAGGTTTAGTTGTCGCCAACAATACTGAAACCAAAACTTTTGATATTGAAGTTAACTCACCTTACGAAGTTCAGTTTGGGCGTTTATACTTAAAATTAGAAAGACCAGATACACCTTATGAAAGAAAATATGGAAAAAGATTTGCCTATTGGGAACATGACAACCTAGAAGTAGGTCAAAATATTTTTTGGGACCCTAAAACAATGGCACCTTTATATAATACAAAACTCTATAATATGCCTGAAAAAGGAATTCATGCAGTTGAGTTAAAAAAAGGATTAATAAGAATATCAACAGAAATGACAAAGCTTCCGCCAATTGGTTCTGTTATGGTTTCTAAAGGCGAGTATTTAGAAAATAGAACTAGCCCTGCTTTTAGAGTATTTAAGTCTAAAGATTTAGAATTTAAAAATGTAAATGTATACCATGCAGGTGCTATGGGATTAATTGCTGAAAGATCAGAAAATATTACACTAGATAGTTTTAATGTAGTATTACGAGAAGGTTCTGGCAGAATGGTAACAACAACGGCAGATGCTACACATTTTTGTAATGTAAAAGGAATGGTAACCATTAAAAACTGTACGTTTGAAAACATGTTAGATGATGCTACCAATATTCATGGCACCTATGTAAGGGTTAATAAAATTATTGATGACTACACTCTGGCAGTAGAAACCTATCATCCTCATCAAAACGGATATTTATTTGGCGAAGAAGGAGATGAAGTTCAAATCATCGATCAAGTAAATCTTCAGCCTACAACAGTGCCAATGGTTTTAAAAAAAGTAGAAAGAGTTAATGAAAAAATATCTTACATCACTTTTAATAAACCGATAACCAATAAAGTACAAATTTATGATGGCGTAGAAAATATTTCATGGCATGCTTCGGCTGTTTTAGAAAATAATGTAGTCAGAAATAATAGGGCTCGTAGTTTTTTAATTTCAACTCCAAGAAAAGTTGTGGTTAGAAATAATCACTTATCTTCTCAAATGGCAAGTTTTCGATTAACAGGCGATTTAGGTTTATGGAATGAGTCTGGTCCTAATGATGGACTTTTAATTGAAAACAATGTTATTGAAAATGCAGTTTATGGCGGTAATGGACCACAATCTATCTTTTTAATTGATCCTCAGTATGTTGATAAAAATAACTTTAAAGGAATGTACAGCAGAGATATTACAATTAGAAACAATACCATAAAAACGTTTGACAACTCTATTTTAGTAGCCATGTCTGTCGATGGTTTAGTCTTTGAAAATAATACAATTATTCAGACAGATAAATACAAACCGATATTTCCAGATGTAGATAATATTCAAATTATAAATTGTAATGATGTTACAATAAAGGGAAATACTTACAAGAGATTAGATGGTAAAAAAGGAACTTTAAGTATCGATAAAAAATCAACAAATATAAAGGTATCCAAAAAAGAGTCATTTAAATCAAGTACAAAATAAAAATCATAAAGATGAAAAAACAATTAATACTTACTTTAATTTGTCTATGTTTCTTTCAATTTTCATTTGCTCAAAAAAGTGTAACCGGAAAAGTTACAGATTCCAATGGAGATGTTCTTCCTGGAGTAACGATTCAAATTAAGGGCACAAATTCAGGGGAAGTAACAGATTTCGACGGAAAATATACACTAAAAATCACTAAAAATGATATTACACTAGTCTTTAGTTATTTAGGAATGAAAACCAAAGAAATTATCTATACAGGCCAAACTGTTCTTAATGTTATGTTAGAAGATGAAGCTAATAGACTTAATGAAATTGTAGTTATTGGTTATGGAGCTGTAAAAAAAGGAGATCTAACGGGTACCATAAGTTCTGTAAAAGACAGCCTTATTGAAGTTTCTAAATCTCCTAACCTATTTGATGCTATTCAAGGTAGAATAGCAGGTGTTAATATTACTTCAAGTTCAGGTGAGCCAGGAGCCGCTGTTAATTTTAATATACGAGGATCAAACTCTGTTTATGGTTCTGGATCTCCATTATTTGTAATTGACGGCGTTCAAATAGATATAGATCCTAGTGAAGTTGCTAATTCTGGTGTTGGCTCGGTTGCAAATTTAGATCCCTTAGCAACGATTAATCCTTTAGACATTGAATCGATTGAAGTGCTTAAAGATGCTTCTGCAACCGCTATTTATGGTTCGAGAGGAGCTAATGGAGTTGTTATAATTACCACAAAAGGCGGTAAAAATGGAGATGTTTCTTTTAACTACACGAGTTCCATTGGTTTTCAGACCGCAGCAAATAGAATTGACGTAATCACTCCAGAAGAGTACTTGCTTTATCGAGAAGTTAGGGATCCAGGAAATGGATTCACTAATGTAAATGGTGGCCCAAGAGATTTTTCGAACATTCCAAGTCAAAACTGGCAAGATCAAGTTTTGAGAACAGCAGAAGTTCAAAACCATTTTATTTCTGCTTCTGGTGGTTCTGAGAATACAAAATATTCAGCAAGTGCTGGCTTTTTAGACCAACAGGGGCTTGTAATTGAAAATGAATACAGCAAGTACAATTTTCGAATCAATGCAACCCACAAGCAAAGTGACAAACTAGAGTTTGGATTTAATTTAAATACATCTTTTACCGAAACTTCTGGTGTTGCCAATCAAGGTAGTGGTGGTGATGAGTTTAATGGGGTTGTACAATTAATGGTAATCGCTAATCCTTGGGAACTGCTTGATTTAACCCAACAAGAAGAAGCCTCTCAAGATTTCTTATCTCCTCTTTCTTTAATTGAAGAAGGTGAAAAAATTCTTAGGTTTTCTAGAACCATTGGGAGTTTTTATGCACAATATAAATTAACAGATCATCTTACTTGGCGATCCCACATAGGAGCTAACTTTTCAGGATCAAAAATGCAGGAGTTTCACAGTTCAAACAGTCTTTTTGGTTGGAGATGGAATGGTAGAGCTGTCATCAGGCAAACAGAAACATCTTCCTATAATTTTTACAGTACGTTAAGGTATATGAAAACCTTTAAAGGCGGTCACTGGTTAAATGTTTTAGGCGGAATTGAACGCTTTAGATATAGCAGAGAGAGCTTTTTTAATGATATTATTGGATTCGAGAACCAAGAGTTAGGGTTTAACAATATTGCCATCGGACAAACATTTAGAGAGTATAGTTCTGATCGATTAATCTCAAAAAGAATGTCTTATTTTTCAAGAATTAATTATACTTATAAAGGAAAATACCTATTTACTTTTAATGCACGTGCAGATGGGTCTGATAAATTTGGCCCAAATAATCGATGGGGATACTTTACAGGAGGAGCCTTTGCTTGGAGAGTGAATCGAGAAAACTTCATGAAAGACATTAAAGAAATAAATGACTTAAAATTTCGAGTTAGTTATGGGCAAACGGGTAATGAAAGAATTCCTCCTTTTACCTATTTAGCAAGGGTAGATAATACTTGGTATTCAAGTAATGATGCCTTGAATTTTGGCCTATCACCAGGTACCTTCGGTAATCCAGATTTAAAATGGGAAACAACTACACAATTTAACATTGGCTTTGATATGGGGCTTTTTAAAGATCGTATAAACCTTACGTTTGATTATTATAACAAACTAACAACAGACATGTTAATCGATGCTCCTGTGCCAGGGCAGTCAGGCTTTAATTCTCAGTGGGGAAATTTAGGATCCGTACAGAATAGAGGATATGAGTTCAGTTTAAGTACAGTTAATATCAATACACCAAACTTTAAATGGAGTTCAGATTTTAATATCAGTACCAACCTTAATGAAATAAAAGATTTAGGAGATATTGAGTTTATTCCTACACTCGTTCCAGGAGGTTGGATTACAAATCCAGGTAGAGTTATGGTAGGGAAACCAATTGGTGTAATGTATGGGTATGTTTTTGATGGAATTCATCAGGAAGGAAACCCTGAAGGAGCAGTTCCTGGAAGCATGAAATATAGAGATTTGAATGGAGACGGAATTATAGATGACGCCAATGATCGAACTGTTATAGGCGATTCTAACCCAAAACATATTGGTGGTCTAAACAATACATTTAGCTACAAAAATTTTACATTATCAATGTTTTGGCAATGGAGTTACGGAAACGATGTTTTTAACGCAGCCAGGCTAAGGTCTAATGGTTTTCAACCTTTTATGAACATCACAAGAGATTATTATGAAAGTGCATGGACACCAGAAAATATGTCAAACGTAGCCCCTGCATTTGGCAAAATAGAACCAGTGGCATCAAGTTATTATGTCGAAGACGCTTCGTTTTTAAGATTAAAAACAATTAATCTTTCTTATGATTTACCTAGAAAACTGTTCGCAAATAGTCAGATAAAAAGTTTACGCCTTTTTGTTTCTGCCAATAACCTGCTAACCTTTACCAAATACTCTGGTTTTGACCCAGAGGTAAGTCATTGGAACCCGCTTATTCGTGGCTTTGAACGATTCTCTTATCCAAGAGCAAGAAGTATAATAATAGGATTAAATTTAAATTTTTAATATAATGAAGAAGTTAAAATTTTTAATACTTAGTTTGTTGGTTATTGCATCATCTTGCAGTGATGATTACCTGAATACAGAACCACTTTCATTCTTAACAACAGATACTTATTACCAAACGCCAGATCAAATCGAGATTGCGCTAGCTGGTGTATACAATGTTTTATCTGCAAGTCAAGTTCAGAATTTCGGAAATAATTCCACCTTCTCAAGAAACATGATGGTAATGCTTAATGGTGCAACAGACGAAGCCGTAGTAAGAGATTTAAACATCAATCCTAACTATGTAGATTGGGGTGATGCAAGTTTTACGGCTCAAAGCAATTTTGTAAATGAATCTTGGGTATTCCTATATGCTGGAATCAATAGAGCAAATACGTTAATAGAAAGAATTCAACTTGTAGATGGTTTCGAAGCAAATAGAAAAGAAGAAATTATTGCGGAAGCCAGATTATTAAGAGGCTTTTACCATATGATGCTTTCCATGATGCATGGTGGCATACCCGTTTATGCATCTACTACAGAAGATCCACTAAAAGCAAGAAATAGCATTCAAGAGGTCTATGATTTGGTGATTGATGATTATGAGTTTGCCTACCAAACCTTAGGCAATAGAGCAGAAACTTTGGGAAGAGTAAACAAGTGGTCTGCAGCCGGTTTATTAGCAAAAGTACATACCTACCTTGCAAGTGCTAAAAACTCAGGATTAAATGGATTTATTTCAATTAATGATTTTAGTTGGGTAGATAGCAATCAGCATTACATTTCTGCCCTTACCTACACGCAAGATATCATTGCCAATAGTGGCTATCAATTGGCATCTAACTACGATTATTTATTTAGAGAAACCACCAAACAACAACAATATTCCGAAAATCTTTTTGCTGTAGAGGCAAGTAACGATCCTTCTACAAATGTTGTAAATATTGTGGTAAACGCTTTTGTTCCACAAGGAAACGCTAACAGAGTGGGCGGAGGTTATGGTTGGTTTAGACCTATGAGTGAATTATATAATAAATACATCGAAGGAGATTTTAGGAGAGACCACAATGTTACCGGAAACCTAAACTCGGTAAATAGATTTGAATTCATTGAAGGAGTTAAATATTTTGTACCAAGAGATATCCCAAGCCTCAATAACGGTTTCTTGTGTATTGGAAAATACAGAATGGTTGACCCAGCATTAAAATCCATTCCAAACTGGGCATCAAATATCAATTTGCCCCTCTTAAGGTATGCAGATATTTTGTTGCTTCATGCAGAAGCCTTGTATTTCACAGGTGATGAGCCTTCCGCAAGAAACTTCTTATCAACAGTAAGACAGCGTTCGGTAACCAATGGTTTTTTGTTAGCAGACTTAAACAATGCCTATCGAAAAGCAGATTTTGTTGAAGAGCTATTGGATGAGCGTTCAAGAGAATTGTGCTTTGAAAATTGGAGACGAATAGACTTAGCCAGATTTAATAAATATACAGAAACTATCAATAATCTTTCAACGACAGATGGTTTTTACAATATACGGGTTGCTCCTATTGTTCAAAACAACTGGAAACCCGAACGCGTATGGTTTCCCATACCAACCATTCAAATAGACTTAAACAAAAACTTAATTCAAAATCAAGGATTTTAACTTAAAAACAATTAATCATGAAGAAAATTTACATTTTTATTACCTTTTTATTTCTAACCACTTTAATGGTTGGACAAAATAAAGATTTTGTACCTACAAATGGCGTGATTTGGTCAGATGCTAACAATTGGACTCCTTCTGGAGTGCCAGATATTACTAATAACGTGAGACTTGCAGGAACAATTGAGTCTGACCTTGATATCAATCTTACATTAAGCCGAGTGCAAACTGTATTTGGTACAGGTACTGCAGGTGGCACAGAAACAACAATTGGAGGAGCTGGTATTTTAACCATAGACACACAACTTCAGGCTAATGTAAATAAGGGAATTGCCAACGTATCCGGAAATGGTATAAATTTAATATTTAAAGGAGGCGTTGTTATTAATAATACAGCTGGTGGCTTTGGGAACACTTTAATGACCTTTGGTAATAGTGACTTAAATGAATTTACATTTGCTGATGGATCTACTTTAACCATCAATACTCCTCTCGAAGCTAGATCAGGAGGAGGAAGTAGTATTTATAGTTTTAATGGTGTTATAGCTGGTGCTGGTGCATTAAGATTTAGTGCTGATACTAATATAACATTTGGAAGCACCTCTGATAACTCAGGTAGAACAGGAGATTTTGTTTGGGTTGGAGCAAATTCCATAGTTACTGTAAACACAGCAGATAATGGCGTATTTATACCTAGTGGCCAAAAAATTCAAAGTAATGCAGATAACTGTAGTATTGTAATTAATGGAGCTAATGTGTATCAAGGTAGCATTGGCGTGGATGGAAGTCGAATACTCACTTTCGATGTAAATGCCAACCAAAACAGTATGGAGAATATTCAATTCACTGGTGCAGGTGCTGGAACACTAAATATTGATGTAGATGACAGCGTAACCGAGCTTTTCTTCGGAGATAATTCAGAAGGAGATTGGAAAACAGGAACCGTAAACATTACAGGCTATAAAGAAGGCGTTATCCGTTTTGGAACGGACAATAACGGATTAACAGCAGCTCAATTAGCACAAATAACTGTTGATGGAAATGGAGGCGAAGTTGCCTTAAACAGTACAGGGTATTTGGTAAATGCAACCTCATTGTCTATTGATAGCGAAGCGTTAGATCAATTAAAACCAATAGCGTACCCAACATTAGCCTCAACTACAATCTATTTTACAAAACCACAATCTAATGTAAAAGTGTTTGATTTAAATGGTAGAATGGTCCTGAAAAATCAAGCAGAAAATCAATCGGATATTACGATTAACTCATTAAATAATGGTATATATTTCATTGTTTTTGACAATAAGAAAATTGAAAAAATTATAAAACAATAACACTAAAATACAGATGAGGCGCAGTTGTAGATATTTTTTGTTTTTACTTTTTATAAGTTCAATGGCGTACTCACAATTTGATCCTGTACCCTCTTTTTTTAGAACTCAAAGAGAAGTTCCTCTTATTGAATTAAACACAACTCAAACCATATTAGTTTCAGATTATGGAGCTAATGTGAATGATGGAACTAACGACATACCTGGAATTACAGCAGCTATTACTGCTGCTGTAAATCTTTCTACTCTAGAAAATCCAGTGCGTTTAGTTTTTGAGAGCGGTACCTACGATTTAATGCCAACAAGTGGCTCTCACGCAATCAGTATGGCAAATGCAAAAGGAGTCTTATGGGATGGTCAAAATGCAGAATTTATTGTTCACAATCCCACAATAGGCTTTCTAAGTTTATTCCGTTGTACAAATACAATTTTAAAAGATTTCTCTGTAGATTATGCAACGCTACCTTTTACGCAAGGTAAAATTACAAAGGTTGATGTGGCAAATGGAAACTTCCAATTCAAGCTAGACGATGGTTATCCTTTACCCATAGAAAGCCATTTTGTAAATGCACCGCAAAGATGGGGTATGATAAAAAATAGTAAAGGTGGTATCAAAGAGGGCACTCCTAATTTAATTTCTCACAATCGTTACTTTGAATCTGTTGGAACACGAACTTATTTGTATGGCAATCAAAATGCCAATAATCTTACAAATATAGAAGTTGGAGATTACTTTGTTCATATTGCCAGATATAATGGTGCAACCATTATTAGAAATACGGCTGGAAAAAATCTAACCTATTTAAATATAACTGGGTATACAAGTCCTGCAGGTGGATTTAACGCCAGAGATAGCGAAGAATGGAATGTTATTAATTGCCAACTAAAACTCAAAGACAATCGGGTTCATACTACCAATGCAGATGCAATGCATGTTAATGGTGGCAAAATTGGTCCTTGGGTAGAAAACAGTCTTTTCGAGGGTTTCTCTGATGATTTTATGAACATTAAGTATACAAGAAGAGGTATAAAGAATATACATAGCTCCACAGAAATTACCGTTGAATTTGAAGTCGCAGTCGGAGAAAACATAGAGTTCTACAATCCAAGAGAAGGAGAATTTTTAGGTGCTGCTGTAATTAATAATGTTCAAAATCTAGGTAGTAACTTATACAAGATTACACTGTCTAACGCCATCAATATTACTACCATCAATAATGATGATAATCAATTGGCAGATAAAGCATATATAGAAAGTAGATCTAACGAATCTATGATTTTCAGAAATAATGTAGTTCGTAACTCCAGGAGATATGGAATTTTGATTCAAAGTAAATATGCCTTAATAGAAAATAACACTTTCCAAAATTTAAGTGGGGCCGCCATAAGAATTGAAAATGGAGTAGATTGGGGTGAGGGTTTTAGAGCCGATCATATCGAAATTAGAAATAACAGAATTGAAAACTGTGGTTACGATAAAACCTATATCGAGGAACCTAATTCTGCAGCGATCTCAGTAGATTTTTCAAAAGTAAAAACACCCTGCTCATCTAGTGGAGGATTTTGTGGCACTGAAACTTCTGCATTTAGAGCACACAGTAATATTCGTATTATAGACAATACCATACTTTACAATAAAAGAGGGCTGTACCTTAAAAACATTCAAGGATTAACTTTAGCAAACAATTTCCTTTGCCACAGAGATGAAGATATTACACTTATCAACAATCAAAACCCGGTTGAACAGGTAATTTTTAATACTGGTGGTCAAAATATTACGAATTATAATTATGATACTCCAGACGCTGATTTGCAATTTTTATTAAACGAAAGTTCTAATACAGCTCAAATTACTAATACTGGTGTTAATCAAGGCATAGAACTTATAAAACAATCTAATGGCGGTGCAATTACACAAGGATTTTTCGATAATGAAGTAGGATATACAATCAAATTTGATACAGAAGGTAATGGTAATTTAATGTTAATCAATGCAAGCGATGCCAACTCATTTCCTGGTGCTTCTGGCGGTGCTGCTAGAAGCTACGCTTTTTGGGTGAAGCCTGAAAAATCAATTTTTCAAACCATATTGTATAGTGGTGGACCAGCTGATGGTGAAGTTTTTGCAATTCAAATGGAGGCTAACGGAATGCTCAGAGTTACCGACAATAATGGTAATTTTATTTGGATGCAAGACATGCTTCTCGATATTGGCCAATGGAACCACATTGCAGTAACAGTGCCCGAAAACAATTCATTATTTAGCATTCAATTATATAAAAACGGAATTCCATCAAATGAAACTAAGATGGGAAATAATGCCCTTATAAATACCGCGAGTAATATGGTGCAATTCTTTCCTCGATTTAAAGGTATAGCTAGTGATATTCGTTATGTAGATTACAAATTATGCGGCTCAGAAGTAGAGCGTATTTATAATGACCGACAAGTTACTTTATCAAATGATGATTTAACTAGTGGACTCAACGAATTAAAAGTCTATCCAACTATTGTCTCTGATTTTGTTCATTTCAGCAAATCTATTACATCGATACAAGTAATTAATGTATTAGGAAAAACATTGATTTCTAAAAAAAGATCTCGTTTATCAAAATTGAATTTAGCTCGCTTAACCTCTGGTTTGTATATTTTAAGAATAAATAATACAAAAACTATAAAAATTTATAAAAATTAAATTATGAGAATATTCAAACTCTTTTTAATGCTAGTTTTTATGGCATGTTCTACCATTTATGGTCAGTATGATTTTACACTTCCTGAGTATTTTAGAACCAAAAGAAACTTGCCACTTTTGGATTTTCCAACATCTATAGAAGTTAAAATCACAGATTTTGGTGCTCTTCCTAATGATGGCAAAGATGATGGACCTGCCTTCAGAAAAGCCTTAGAGTTTTGTAAAAAATGGGCGAAAACTGGAGTTGGTGTTAAGCTTACATTTTTTAAAGGACAATATGATTTGTTTGAAGGAAAAAACAAGTTTCATTTAATTGAACTGAAAGAAGGTAACAACATTATTATTGATGGCAATGATTCTGAAATTATTATTCATGATCCTTTAAAGGGTTTTTTATCAATTTGGAAAAGTAATAATGTTATTGTTAAAAACTTAACGATCGATTATGATCCTCTACCCTTTACTCAGGGAAAAATAGTAGGGGTAGATCTTAAAAACAGTACTTTTGATTTTAAAATTGATGCAGGTTTTCCGAGTCTTAATATGGCCATGTTTCAAGATGCTAGCAGAGTATGGGGAATGTTAATGGATCCTGAAATTCCTGGAAAGTTAAAAGATGGTGCTCCTAATTATTATGCCTCTAAAAATTTTAAAGAAGTAGAACCTGGTACTTTCCGAGTAAAAATGCCTGGCCCTAGAATGTTAGAATTTATGCAAGTAGGAGATTTGTATGTTCACGTAGCAAGAACCAATGGCAGTTCTATATTTAAAACAAACTTGAGCAAAAATATCACTTATTTAAATAACACCAATTTTTCTAGTCCTGCTGGTAGCTATGCCGCTATCAATATGGAAGAGTGGAATATTTTAGGCTGTAAGGTTAAACTTAAAGAAGATAGAATTCACAGTGCCAATGCCGATTGTATGCATGTAAATGGCGGAAAATTTGGTCCTTGGATAGAAAATTCTCTTTTTGAAGGATATAGTGATGACGCTGTTAATCTAAAAGCTACAATGCGTCATATTCTTAAACAGATTTCACCAACAGAGTTAATCATGAAATATCAAGTGGTAAAAGGAGACATACTACGAATTTACAATCCAAGAGAGGGTAAATTAATAGGAACTTTTAATGTAATTGAAAACAAGTTTTTAGGAGACGGAGAAATGCGAATTACGTTAGATAAACCTGTGCCATTAGAATTAAATGTGGGCGACACCAAGAAGAACGATATTGCCTACTTAGACAATCAATCTAATGAATCTTTTGTAATTAGAAACAATACCTTTCGAAATGCAAGGAGGTATGGAATTTTAATACAAGCCTCTAATGGTTTAATTGAAAGAAATTACTTCGAGAATTTGTCTCAAAGCGCTATTACTCTTATTAATGGTGTTGACTGGGGAGAAGGGTTCATAGCGCACAACATAAAAATAAATCAGAATATTTTTAAAAATTGTGGCTATGATGAAACCTACTTAAATGAAAAAGACTTTGCCACCATTCAAATGAGGGTAGTTAAACTAAAAAACCTGAATGCTAAAACCAAATGGAATGGTGTTGCAACGACTGATTGGCAGGGTTTAGAACATATTAAAATAACGAATAATATATTTTCTTATAACAAAAGAGCCTTATCAATAGAATGCTCAAACAAAACTATCATTAAGGGGAATAAGTTTATGAGAAGTACTAATGATCTCTCAAAAGAACACGAACTTATTTTTAAAAATAACAATAGCAATTTAGTCTTTGAAAAATAATACGGTACTAAACCATAGAGCATTTAACTAAAAATATTCTTCTCTAAATTATTTTGTTTGCTTATAAAATATCCGCTGGAATCCACTTTTAAACAGTTCGCTTATAGGGGAAGCTTACACTCTTTTTTGGTTACATTTTATCATAAAAAACTGTGTGTTTACGCTTTAAGTTTGACCAATGATCGTGATTTGGCAGAAGATATTGTTCAGAATGTTTTTATCAGCGTTTGGAAAAATCGATTTAAGCTTAAAGAAAATTTTGTCGTTAAAAGCTATTTATACAAGTCGGTTTACAACGAATTTATAGATCAATATCGAAAACAAAAAAAAGTACTAACTCTAGAAAAAAAATATATTGATGCTTTAACGTATATTTTAGAAGATGATGACGAAAAATCTTTAGATCGATTATTGAAAATTGTAAAAAAAGAAATAGAGAAATTACCGCCAAAATGCAAACAAACGTTTTTACTAAGCAAAGAAGAAGGTCTTACCAATATTGAAATTGCTGAATATTTAAATGTTTCAATAAAATCCGTTGAGGCCCATATTACAAAAGCTTATGGTATTTTAAGAAAATCTATTGGAAATAAAGTTGAAGGTATCTTGTTTGTACTGTTTGGTAGAAATAAAGATTTTAAAACTTCTTAATTTTATAGAAAATTAATAAAAATCATTTTTTCAATATAACAAGCACTAATCAATTTACTACGGCTATTAGGTAAGGATATTTCCATCAAATATTATATTCTTTTGTCAGAGGTAATAAACAAATTAGGCATCAATTTAGGAGACAATAAAGTACACTACACATTCAGAGAGAACAAAAAACGCTTTGGCCTAACTTTCGGTCAAAAGTATGGTGTTATGATCGAGATTAAAAAAAGGCAGCTTTCTTTTGGTCATTTCGATACTATAAATCCATCAGATAACTGGTGGATAGAAGTTAATTCTATTCAAGATCTTTTAGATGCAAAATCCATAATTATAGATTCTGCAATTGAAGAATATTCCAAAACATCAAAATCTGGTTACAAAAAACACTCATCTAAGGTGTTGGAGCGTTCTATTTTAGACCCAAACTATAGAGACGAACTATTTACTAAGGCATTCAATACAAAGACAAATCAATCAAACATGAATACACAAGACTCTATTGATTTAAATCAAATATTTTTTGGCCCACCCGGGACTGGAAAAACTTTTCACACCATAAACGAAGCTATTAAAATAGTCGATCCAAAATTTTATGAAATTAATAAAAACGACAGAGAGCAATTAAAAGCTCGTTTTAAGTTGTTATCGCTCAACAACGATAACGAATCTGTAGGTCAAATAGGTTTTACTACATTCCATCAATCGTTTAGTTATGAGGATTTTATTGAAGGGATTAAACCCAATGAACCAAAAGAAGGTGATGCGTTCTTGAAATACGAAATTCAAGAGGGTGTATTTAAAAAGATCTGTCGTTTGGCTGCCGATAGTTTAAATGCAGTTGCAGTTGATACAGAGTCTTTAATTTCACTTTCTACAGAAGAGTATGAAAAAGCTCATTTTTATAAAATGTCATTGGGTAACACACAGGATGAAAGTGACAATGAGATTTACGAGTATTGTATAGAAAATAATTGTATCTCCATAGGTTTCGGAAATCAACTTGATTTTACAGGAAAAGATGAAAAGGAACTTAGGTCTTTTGGGAATGATAATGATTTAGATTCTTTTTCAATTCAAGCAATGAATCTCTTTGGTAACTATCTAAAAATTGGGAACTATGTTGATGAGGGCGCAAGAGTCATAAGGATTTCAGATTTTGATGAACTTGGATTTAAAAATCATAAAGTTGTTAGACATAATTATACTGATGATTTGTTACCATATGTTTTAGAGGACAGGAACATTTTAATTGCTATGACTGGCGAAACTGTTGGTAAAAGCCTTTTTGTGAATCATGTTAATGAAACAATGGTTGTGAATCAACGTGTTGCTACCATTAAAATTATTCAACCAATTTTTGAAGCTTATGTGAATTGTGTTATACCTACTAAGCTTATACAAGATGTAATTGAGGAAGCTAAAAACTCTACTAATGACAATATTTCAATGTCTGATATTAAAGGGTTTAATATCCCTATTCCCCCTCTAGAAGAACAAAAAGTAATAGTGGAAGTTGTCAATGCTTTATTTAAAGAAGTAGAAGCTTTAGAAAATCTCACCAAAGACCTTATTTCCCTTAAAGAAGACTTTGTTACTTCTGCATTAAGAAGGCTAACAGAAACAGACAATACCAAACAAGAGTGGAATTATCTGCAACAACACTTTTCAAGTTTTTTTACAGAAAAGAAAAACATTAAAAGTTTAAGGGAAACAATATTGCAGTTAGCCGTTCAAGGAAAACTCACTGCTCAATGGAGAGCAGACAACCCCAACACAGAACCAGCTTCAGAGCTCCTAAAACGTATTGAAGCAGAAAAGCAACAGCTTATTGCAGAGAAGAAGATAAAAGCTGAAAAATGATTACCCCATTTGAGGATAAAGAAATTCCTTTCAATTTACCCTCTACTTGGACATGGTGTAGGATGCAAGATGTTTGCCCAAATATAACTTCAGGCTCAACACCACCTAAACCATTTTTTAAAGAAGAAGGAATACCTTATTTAAAAGTTTATAATATTAGGAATCAGAAAATTGATTTCTCTTATAAAGAGCAGTTCATAGATAACGACTACCATTCTACAAAATTAAAAAGATCTATTCTTAAGCCAGGAGATGTAATTATGAATATTGTTGGCCCACCTCTTGGTAAGGTTGCTATCATTCCTGATAATTACAAAGAGTGGAATTGCAACCAAGCTATATCCCTTTTTAGACCTCTAGATAGAGCCCTAAGTACTTGGCTTTACACTTTCTTATGTTCAGGTTCATTTTTGCAACACATTGAACTAATAGGAACTGCTGGTCAGGATAATATATCAGTTACCAAAAGCAAGACTATAATGCTTCCTCTTCCTCCTATAAAAGAACAACAAGCCATAGTAGAAAAAGTAAACTCCCTCATGTCTTTATGTGATGAGCTAGACCAACAAGTAGACAATAGTCAATCCCAAATAGAACAACTTATGCAAAGTTGTTTAAAAGAAGTGTTTGAGGAGGATTCAAATTAATTGATAAATAAAATGTGGCAAATGTGTGGCAATTCTTTGCCAAAATCATAAAGTAATTTAAAATAAAACCTTTAATCATCAATTATTTTAGAATGTGTTTTTATATAGTAACAAAGCTCTAATGTAATCAATTTATTGTAAAGTTTTAAGACCTATTAGACCACAATAAAATAGAAATCACTGCCAGTTTTACTGCCAGTTTACTGCCAGTTTTTAAGATTTTACTGCCAGTTTTATGTATATTTGAGACTTAACCTTGGTAGTAATTATTGTAAATAATTAACTATTTATAGTGCTTTTAATGTTGTTAAGTTTGCCTTAAACCCTCTGTACACTTGAGTTTAAAGCAAAAAAAACCCTCTCATTTCTGAAAGGGTTACTAGTAGATAACTCACTCGAAATATCGAACATAAGTCTAGCTCCAAAAGACTTAATCGACACTCATCACATAATGACTCTTATTATGAGAAGTTGAACTAATATGATATTGATTTCCCTTCACCCTATTAATTCAAAGCTGCTGCAAAACTGAAGAGATTGTTTACTTAACTACCTGCAAAAGGAGTTCCAAAAAGACCTACTGCCAACTCTGCCCATATTAACATAAATATTATAACCAATATTCCAATGTATAGGACTCGATTTTTTAAATTCTTTGCACGATTACTCACAAAATTAATTCCTATACTAAAGAAGATTAGTAGAGATCCCATAATAATGAAATCAAATGGACTCCAGTTAATTTCATCAGTGATAGTCATCCCAATTAAAGGAATTAATAACAAAAAAAGAGGATAAAAAATTCTTTTTGACATGGTCAAATATAAAAAAACGGCTACACTTTATAAAAGTATAACCGTTTTATTGTTTTAGTAGCGGGAACTGGACTCGAACCAGTGACCTTCGGGTTATGAGCCCGACGAGCTACCTACTGCTCTATCCCGCGTTGTATGCGCCAATTATTACTCTTTTGCTTTTAACAACGCGATTCATAATGTCGCCGAATAATTGGAATGCAAATATACGATAGTTTTTAACTTTTGCAAGTATTATTGTAATATTATTTTAAAAAATAGTGCTATTTTTTCATTTCTATTCTTAGCGTTTTATAAAGCGTTGCATCATTATGTTTCCTTGTGCATTCTCTATTTTTATCAAATAAGTTCCTTTACTTAAACTACTCACTTCTAAACGTTTATTCACTTGATATTGCTTTACTGTTTTTACTTTACGTCCAGTTACATCATAAATAACTACTTGTAACTCTGAGTATTTGGTTGAGGCTATTGTTAGGTAATCTTTAGCAGGATTTGGATATATTTTAATCACTGCCTCTAAATCTTCATTTTCTATACCTAATGTTGTAATTACAACAGGTTGTACTACTGCAACTGCTGCATTGTAGTTTTCATTACCTTGCTGACTAGCAGTAATTGTAGCAGTACCTATACCCATTAAAGTAGCAGTGGTGTCTGAAATTGTAACTACCGATGTGTTGGAACTTTGGTAACTAACAGGCAAACCAGAACTTGCAGTTGCTAGTAATGTAAAGGTATCGGAATTTGTAGGCAAAGAAATTGAGTTAAAAGTAATGGTTTGGTTTGCTTTTGCAATGTTTAAATTTACTATTTTTTCTGCTGCCTTATAATTTGTATCCGCTGCAACAGAGGCTTTTATTTGCACTGTTCCTGCTTTTACTATTGATACCGTATTGCCAGTTAAAGTTACTTCTCCTGTTCCGCCAGAAACAATACTGTATGTTATTTCGGAACTAGAATTAGTTGTTGCAGTTAAGTTAAAATCTGCATCTCCAAAAGTTTTAGAAATAGTATCGAAAGTAAGCGTTGGTGCTTCTTTTACTACTACAGAAACTGCTACTCTATTAGAAATATCTGTGTAAGAAAAGGTTCGTATTTTACCATCATCTATTATATAATGTTTATTGAAAGAATTTTGAGTGATTTTTGTGGCTGCATCAAAACCTGCTAAAACACCAAATCCGTTCGAAGCAAATAAACCTTCATTTCCTGCTAATGTGGTTACCGCATTTGTTCCTACATCAACTTTTCTTATTTTATTGTCATCTAGTACCAACAGATTTCCAGAGGGATCAAAAGAGATACTTTTTATTTTTTTGAAACTTGCATTTTCACCAATTCCGTCTGCAGCTATTGTTTTTGAAAAATTACCGGCAACTATATTAAAATTACCAGACGGACTTATTTTATAAATGGCACTTCCATCAATATCTAAATATATAAACCCTTCATCATCGATAACTATAGAAGTTTCTGCTGGTATGTTTGGAACTATTGATTTAAAAAGAGTAGAAACTTGGCCCTCTGGTGTTATTTTTCGTAACACATCATTATTTAAATCTGTTACATACAAATTATTCGAGCTATCTATTGAGAGTCCGCTAGGAAAATCGAAACTAGCTAAAACACCGTTTCCATCTTGAGCTCCGTTAGTTTCACTACCTGCAAATACAGATACTACTCCTTCGGGAGTAACCTTTCTTATTCTATTTGCACCGCTCTCCAATAAAAATAAATTTCCTAAACTATCTATAACCATATCAGAAACTTGGTTAAAATTTTGTGAGTTTGAATGTTCATTTACAAAACTTCCCGTTCCTAGTCCAACTAAAAGTGAACCAATACCAGTGGAAGATACTTTTACAATAACAAACTCATCTGCCTCTAAAAATTTTCCTGCCACATACAAATAACCTTGCGCATCTACTGCAATTGCACTCGCGTATAAAGTAGCATTTTGATACAAGTCTGACTTATTTTTAATTTCAAAACTTCCTACAAATGGTATTGTAAATGGATTTCTCTTCTCTTGCGCCACATAATAAGTACCAGTATTAATAGGCTCTGTGGATGCTATTACTTGATTGGTTGTTGCATTTTCGAACCATTTTGCATTATAACCTGTCCTTGGTGTACTTATTAAATTTGCCACGGTTGTTGTGGTTGGCGAGCTAAATACTTGTGTGGCTTCACTTATTTTTTTTACCGAAACAGCAAAACGATTACTACTCTCTACATTATTAATAGTTTGACTAGCGTAATAAACAGTTTCATCTTCTAAAAGTGTTGTTGGTGGTAACTTTGTTGTAGCTGTTTCGCTTGCGTACCATTGTATTGAATTTCCTTGAACAAACAAGGTAGAGATATCTTTATCACCTGCATACACTTGTAACGGTTGCCCTGTTGGTTGTGGAACTACAAAATTAACTGTAATTCCCACACGGTTTGAGGTTTCATCAGCAATATTTACCTTTCTAATATGATTTTCATCAATAAGATACATATGCATAAAACCATTGTAAATAAGCGTTCCTAAATTTTTAAAACTAGCAGCCGTTCCTACTCCATCGGTACTTTCTTCAGAATCATTCCCTAGAACTGTAGTAACCATTTGGTTTGTATCAATTTTACGAACACGAAAGTTTCCTTCGTCTGATACATATATATTGTTTTCTGCATCGATACTAATACTTGTAGGCTTATTAAAACTTGCCGTATTTACGTTGCCATCGTCTACACCAATTTCTCCGTTTCCAGCAAGGGTTGTAACAACACCTGTTTTAGAAACTTTGCGAATTGCATGGTTATCTGTATCTGCAACTAACAAATTCCCTTGGCTGTCAAAAATCATTCCGCTTGGATGATTAAAGCTTGCAGAAACTCCTACTCCGTCTGTAAAAGCATTAGAGCCAGATCCTGCAAAAGTAGTAACAACAGCTTCTGGTGTAATTTTTCGAATTAAATTATCTCTACTACTTACATACAAATTGTCTTTATCATCTACAGCAATTCCTTCTATATAATCAAAAGAGGCACCTGTACCTGAACCATTTGTACTAGCGGGAGTTCCTGAACCTGCAAAAGTAGTTACTTCTCCTTCTGGTGTAATTTTTCGAATTAAATAATTACCTGCATCTGCTATAAAAATATTTCCAGCAGAATCAATTACCAATCCGTTGGGTCTATTAAAACTGGCATCTGTACCATTTCCGTCTACATTTCCTTCCGATCCTGAACCTGCAAAAGTTGTTACTTCGCCTGAAAGTAATATTTTTCTAATCAAATGATTTCCGGCATCGGCAATAAACATATTACCAAATTTATCAAACACCATATCTTTAGGAGTATCAAAAGTAGCATTTAGTTTGGTATCGTTCTCTGAACCTGCCATTAACATTCCTGCAAACGGAATTGTCGTAAACTCATGTATAGATTGATCTACATAATAAGTACTACCATTTGTAAGGTTAGTATCGGTTTCTAATACAGTATTAGTTGTTGAATTCTCATACCATTTAAGGGTATATCCAGTAGTTGACTGTGCTTGAATAGCGGCAATTGTTGCACTCTTTTTTATATTAATATTTTGTGTTTCTTCACTAATTTTTTGAACCATAACAGGTAATCTCTGCAAACTTTCTACTCCATTTATCGTTTGACTGGCAAAATACACAGTACCACTTTCTAAAACTGTACTTAATGGCAATACTTCTCCTTCTGCAGATTGACGATACCATTTTATATCTTGACCTGTTACTGTTAAACTTTCAAGTGTTTTTTCTCCAATAAAAATTTGAGCTGACAATCCTTTTGGTGGTTCTGTGGCTTCTATTACTGTAACTGCAACTCTGTTAGAACTTTTTCTACCGCCCATTTGGAAGATAAAATCACCATCTAAAATATAATAGTTACCAGAAGTACTTCTTGCAATTTTTGAGGGTCTATTAAATAATGAGAGTACACCTGGAGCAGGTGGATCTGAAAGAGTGGAAACTGTATTGGTTTTTAAATTTAATTTCCGGATGGCGCTATTTTGGTTATCTACAATAATAATATTCTGTTCATTGTCTAGGTAAATATCTCCAATACCTCCAAAAAGAGCCTCTGATGCAGGACCATCTTTATAACCTAAACTCTCAGGATTTCCTATAAGCATTCCTCCTTCTCCTTGAGGATTTATTTCTAAAATTGATATTCCAAAAATATCAACAAATAAAGTACCATCATTAGCTACATCAATGGCACCTCCGCTCGGAAAATTTGTACCAAAATCTGATGCAAAGGTACTTACTACTCTATTGGGTGTGATTTTTCTTATTTGTTCTTTATCAGAATCAACTAAAAATAAATTATCTGAGGCATCTATGGTAAGACCCACAGGAAAATCAAAACTTGCAGCATTTCCTTCACCATCTGTATTTCCTTTTTTAGTCTCGTCTCCCACAAAAACACTTACCACTCCAGAAGGAGTTAGCTTACTAATTATACTTTTATATGGTTCTGCAATAAACAAGTTGCCTTTGGTATCTATAACAATATCAGAAATAATATGTAAACTTCTATC